>JAHJCT010000012.1 GCA_018812715.1 Microcaldota archaeon
CCTAGCTCTTTGTGCATATTCCAAAACAATCTTCTTTTCTTCTCTGTCTTTTATTAAACCGCAGAAGATATGGTGGTTTATTGGAACCATGATCAGAAGAAGTCCGCCAAATGACAATTCCATTTCCTGGGGAGAATCATCCTCTCTTTGCATAATTGCTTCAGCTACGTTTGCAATTGATGCAAAAAGACTCGCATCTACTTCTTTCAGAGCAATTGTTGATGCCATAGGAATCCCATCTGCCTGAACTACCGCTCCACCAATGCCCTTTTCTTTCATTTCATTTAGGATCGTTTCAATGCTCATACTATATTCACCCCAGAAGGTCCTATTCTAATAGGCAAACTCATGTCTATCTTAGGCATAACAATTGCAAACTTTCCGCCCTTATCGACAATCGTATATATCTCATCCATTCCATGTTCGATCAGGCTTAAGAGCTGGCGGTCGTGCACTCCTTCATCTACTAGGTATAATGTTGTTGCGTCTGCATTTCGAAGTCTTCCCTCAATAACACTTAGGAATTTCTTTATCGAATCTTTGGAATTGTAAAGTACAAATGTCGAGAGTGTATCAAAAACCACTCTCATTCTTTTTCCACTGCTTTTTCCTATTGCTTCATTTATTGCAAGTGAAATATCATTTAGCGCGCTAGGTCCTGAAACAATAGTTACATTCTCAGAATTATTTGGAACTTCTCTTCCCAGAGTTGAGCTGTAGCAGTCAATAAAATGAACATTGCCAAGATCAATTCCCATGGTGGATGCTTTGCTCTTAATATCCTCTGGAGAGGAGTTTCCGCAAACGATGTATGAAGTTTCGTCTGCTTTGCTAGATCCTGCAAAATGGTATGCAAATGCAATTTTTTCCATTCCAGTTGGACCGAGCAATATGAAATTAGACGGGTTTGGGTATCCACCCTCCAGTATTATGTCAAGATCAGCAACTCCTGTAGATAATCTGTTCTTCTTCAGGATATGCATTTTTTCATCTACGCCAAGGCTCATGAGTTTACAATTAGCTTGTAAGTATTAAAAACCTTAATAGAAAAAGAGAAAAAAAATTTAAGAAAATTATGCGCTACCTATTTGGAATGAACAAGGATCTCCTGAATCTCCACTACCAAGAAGTGCTCCGATTAAAGCAGGTGTGATAATGTAGATAAGAGCGCCGACAATAGCACCAGTCATCATTGCAGTTGCCCAAACACTTGCCCTTGCTCTGGTTTCAGCACCAAGAACCTGGCCAATTGCGTAAGTTGCACCTGCAAGCAGAATCATGATCATAATTGCTCCACCAAGGAATGTCTGAGAAATTGTACAAAGTTCAGACAATGCCTGTGTAATATTAGATGATGCAAATGATATTGATATTGCATTCATAACAAGTACAACTGTCAATACATATTTTCCAATACTTCTGATTTTATTAATAACATTGAACATATCCATTTGGTTGTTCACCTATTTTTGCATGTTTAGAGTTTTTTGTATATGTTAATATTTATAAAGGTTTATATAGGTGGTAAAGTACGATGAATTCCACCATTTCTCTTCCCAAAAAGGATTATGTACTAATTTTATTTCTGGCAATTGTATACCTTCTGATAAGAGTACCTTTCCTGGAATACCTTCCTCTTGTTCAAGATGAGTCCATTTATTCATTGATTATTTCTGAGATGGCTGATTCTCCAGGGCTTACTCCAACATTTTTTGGAGAGCCTGTCAGCTGGAAGCCACCTCTCTTTCACATTGTTTATTCTTTATTTTCCAAATTGCCACTATCAATTGAACTAGTTTCCAGATTGCCATCACTTCTCTTCGGGCTTTTTTCTCTTGTTCCACTATTCTATCTTCTTCAAAATGCCGGCTGCAGCAGAAATATTGCCTTTTTCTCAACTTTGATATTTCTGTTTTCATTTGTTTCTAATTATCCCCAAACCGCACTACTTGCAGATTCACTTGCATTCCTTTTGATAATTACATCTCTATTCTTCTATACTGAGAAAAAATATGGGAATTGGAAATTTCTAATTGCAGGTATTCTTGTTTTTGCAGTATTTTTCGTAAAATCCGTACTGGCATTTATGATTCCTCTTCTTGCAGTTGTATTCTATCTTAATCAAAAAGATATCCTAAAAAATCCCATATTTCTCATTTCTTTAATTGCTGCTCCGCTTGCTCTAGTATTGCATTTTATGCTTCTTGATTCCGTTGGTCTTGCGGAAGAGTTTTATTTTTCTGAAATGAAGGCTCATCTTTCTGCTAAGGGTGGGATTCTTGAAGGGGCATATCAGGTTGCCAGTTCAATTTCAACTCTTTTAATCGGAGCTGGGTTCTGGCTTGCTCTCTCATTTGTTGGATTTTGGAAAAATTGGCGAGAAAACAAGTTTATGACTGTTTGGTATTTGTTCACTGCAGTTGCCATTTTAGGTGGTCAATTTATGCCCTGGTATTTTCTTCCAGTATTTCCTGCAATTGCATATTTCTCATCATTGACATTGATCAAACATGATGGCAAGGAACGAATTGATACTTTCTTTGCAATTTTCCTGGCACTTACAATAATCGCAACAATAATCCCGCCGCTTATGTGGTATGATCATTTATATTCGTACAAATATCCAGAGAAAGAAGTTGGTTTACTTCTCAGTGGGAAGGAAAATGTTATGATCTTAGGCAACTATCGCCCTGGCATTATTGCCTACAAAGTTCTAACTGAAAAAAGAAATAGGCAAACTATAGATTTTGGCTGGATTCTGGATCCTGGTGACGAACTTTCAGATGAGATTGTTTTGGAATATGTTGATGATTATTATCTTGATAAGTATGAAGTGATTGATGGCAGTTTTAGTAGCATGTTTACTAATCATGTAATATATAGAAAAGACACTGATATCTCGGATTTCGACTATATTGTTTTGGTCAATCACGGCATCGTGCTGGATGGAGATCTTATTTATAACAACTCCGGGATATCTGTTTATCACAACTCCTAGTTTTCAAGGTGTAATCCGTGGATAAGCAATATGAAAAAAAACATCATGCTCTGGAGAAAACCCACTGGTGGTTTATTGCACGTTGCGATATCATCAAAAGACTTCTCAAAGCCTCCAATAAAAATCTAAAGATACTTGACCTTGGATGCGGCGGCGGTTCCCTCCTGTTATCTCTTCAAAAGCAAGGTTTTTCCAATATTCACGGGATCGATCTTAGCGAAAATGCGATAAAACTATGCAAGTCAAGTGGACTTCCAAACGTTTCTTTGATGAATGGAGAGCAAATGAAATTCAAGGACAATTCATTTGATTTTATTATAGTTTCAGATGTTCTGGAGCACATCAAGGACGATAAAGCTGCATTATCCGAGTCCTTCAGGATTCTCAAGTCTTCTGGAAAAATTATTGTTTTTGTTCCTGCATTTGATTTTCTTTGGAGCGGACATGATGATGTTAATCTTCATTACAGGCGCTATTCTGCCCAAACATTAAATAACAAATTAGAATCTGCAGGGTTTCAGATCAGCAGAACATCCTATTGGAATTTCTTCTTATTTATCCCGGCATTTCTGCTAAAATTCCTCCAGAAGTTTTCCAAAAAAACTACCGATCAGCTATACGAATCAAATCCGCTGGTGAATTTCCTCCTGATCAAACTCCTTTTCTTTGAAAACTTTCTTCTTGAATATATCAACTTTCCATTTGGCGTGAGCGTGTTTTCCATTGCAGAAAAAAGTCATAAGAGGAATGCATCATGAAGAAATGGATATTTCCCGTTTCCTTTGTTTTCTATCTTATTATGTTACTTTTTTTTTCTGAATCACAATTCATTTTTGATGAAGGCACGTATGCAATGATGGTTTTTGAACTAAGTGAAAATCCACTGCAGATAATTCCAACTATGGCCGGAGAATCAGCAGAATACAAACCTCCTCTTTTCTTTTGGGTCTATTCTGCATTTTTTATGTTTCTAACAAATCTCAATCTTCCAATAGAAATGATCTTTCGATTGCCATCCATTCTTTTTGGTTCTCTAAGCGTTTTATTTGTTTATCTGATCTCAAATAAACTTACTAACAATATCCAAATTGCTCTTGGTTCTGCTATTCTTTTCCTAACTACTCCTATCATGATTTTTGCTTCAACTTCTATTATGATGGAAGCCTTCTCAATTTTTCTTCTACTCTCAGCAGTTTATTTTTATATGGAGAAAAAATTAGTTTATGGAATGCTTTTCCTTGGTTCTTTGGTTCTAACAAAATGGCTTTATGTTATCGCTCCAGTTCTCTTTCTTGTTCTCTATTTCAAAAAATATGAAATCAAAGTTTATGCAAGTTTTCTTTGTATCCCATTTGCTCTATTATTGTATTTTCTTACGTCTTATTTTTTTGGAGACATCAATAATTTATTTTTGACATTCTCTTTTGATATTTCAAGAACTGCACCTACATTCAACTTATTACACTTTGTTCTCTTTGAAGCATTTGTACTTTGGGTGATGTTTCCACTACTTCCAATGTTCCTGTATTTTTTCTTAACTTCAAAAAATATGCTAGCTGAAAAACATTTAATCGTTCTTGGACTCATGGCATTTCTTTTACCACTAACCAGTCTTTTCATTTGGTGGTACGCAATTATTGCCTTGCCATTCATAGTGATTTTTGTAGCCAAACATCTTCCCCAAGACCAATTATTTTTTGTGATCCTATCCATTCTGATACTCTTTGGTACTATAGTTTTCTTTTCTCCACCAATACAATCTTCCGTTGAAGATATCTCGGAGATCACTCAATTTATGAAAGGAAAAAATGTTACTTTTTATACGACTAAAACTCCATCAAAAAATTGGGCAATGATCAATCAGAACTACAAAGATACGAACAAATCATTTATCCTTCTTGAGCAGATATATCCTGGAATCGTATATTATCGTTTCAATGAAACAAAAGATTATGGGAATTTTTCTGCCAAATATCTTAATTTTTCTCATACTGTTCCCTGCTCTTATTATCTCATTACAGATGGGCCTGCTGAAATCCCAAGCTGTTTTAATTTTGTTAAAAATATTTCAAAATTCAATGTGTATTCTTCAATCGAATAATCGTCTGAACTATTTTATATTGTTCTAATTAATCTCTAACTAATGATCTCAGTAATCCTGCCTGCACACAATGAAGCTAGCACAATCCTTCAAAGTACAAAAAGGCTTACAAAATTTTTGGATACTCTGAATCATAAGTATGAAATCATCATTGCAGAAGATGGAAGTACGGATAATACTGTAAATATTGCAAGGTCGCTAACATCTGAAAAACTGAAAGTACTTTCATCTAAACAAAAACTTGGTCGTGGACTTGCACTAAGCAATTCAATCAGATTTGCAAAGGGAAAAATAGTTGTATATATGGATGTGGATTTAGCAACAAATTTGCCTCATTTGAAAACCATGATTCAAGAAATTGAACAAGGTGCAGATATAGTAACTGGATCGCGTCTTATGAAAAAATCACAAGTATCAAATCGCAGCACTACTCGAAATTTTTTTAGCAATGGCTATAATCTTCTTTTGCGAATTTTATTTGGGAGTCGTCTTCTGGACCATCAATGCGGATTTAAGGCATTCAAAAAATCATCCATACTTCCACTACTTCCTGAAATCTCTGATCCACACTGGTTTTGGGATACTGAATTATTGATTTTAGCTCAAAGGAAAAATCTAAAAATAATCGAAATTCCAGTCAAATGGACTGATAAAAAAAATAGCAAAGTAAATCTTCTTTCAGATATTCCTTATATGGGCCTTGCCATGCTCAAGCTTCGATTTAAGTAGGTCAATTCCTTTTGAAACTACAAATAGCAGCACCATTGCCATCAAGCTTGCAAGAACACCATCAAACCACCAGAGCGATACCCTATCTTCTCCAATTGAAAGAGCATAGAAATCCAGCGGAACAATCAAAACTGCAAACATCAAAATCCAGTATCTGATTGGTTTTTTGCCAAGATATTCAAGAGCATCATTTCCTGTTTTTTGAACTAGTATGAATATCAGAAGAGAAACTGAAATAGAAAGAGCCATGAAAGATGGACTGACTGACATCTTATATGGTGGAATTATTGCAAGCAGCACTATGCTGATTAGAATTGAAATTACAAAAATCTCCTTTAGTTTATCCAGGTTCTTTCCAACTATTGCTCCGCCAAGCATTACGGGAAGATAAAATATTGCAGCAGAATATCCTCCAAGATAATGTAATGTAAAATCAGGAAGAAGCATTGCAGACTGAAGAACAAAATACAGTGCAAATATTCCAATTCCAATTCCAGCTAAAATTTTATCTGAAAACCTGATCAGAAGGACTACTGGAAGAAACAAAACTGCACTGAGCATAAGCTCATCCATTCCAAAAAGTTCTCCTGCTGAAAATGAAGATATGAAAAGAGAGATCATGACAAATTTTCCAAACCGTCCAACAATATCAAGAATCCTGGATTCAAGGTCTTTTCGTTTTTTTATAAAAAAGACAAGAGAAATTCCGCTTGCAAACAAAAACATTGGAAGAACAAAGTCTCCAATATGTATTGATTCTCTGACATTATGTATGATCAGCTCTGGCAGAGAATCACTTAACCTAAGAATCAGTGTAAAAAAGACCATCAGCAGTATGCTCATGCCCCGAAACACATCAATTGAGCGGATTCTCATATGTCAATATTAAGAGCCTTACAGTTAAAATCAATTACATGCGCATCAAGCTTTTCTACAACAAGTCAGTAAATGACAATGCTGCCTATTACTATGAGCTAGCCAAAGAAGCGCGAGCAAAACTTGCAGGTGCAGAAGAAGCAATAAAAGAAACTGAAAAAGAGATTGAAAAAGCATCGATTGTTACAAAAAAAGAAGTGAGAGTAAAAAAACAAAAAGAATGGTTTGAGAAATTCCATTTTTCCTATGCAGGACCTCACCTTATGATCGGCGGGCGAAACTCCAAACAAAATGATATTGTTGTATCAAAGTATTTTGAAGCCAATGATCTTTTCTTCCATGCCGATATCCAGGGAGGTGCAGCAGTTATCCTAAAAGACGGGCAGGCTGCAACAGAAGAAGAGCAACATGAAGCTGCGCAGTTTACAGCAAGCTATTCCAAGGCCTGGATAAATGCAAATGCCGCAGTTGATGTTTATGCGGTTTCCAAGGATCAGGTTTCAAAGCATGCAACTGGTGGTTTTATCCCATCTGGTGCCTTTGCCATTAAAGGTGAGCGGAAGTGGTTTCGCGGAACAAAGCTTGCCCTGAAGATCGGCATTTTGGATGATCATGTTGTACTTTTGCCGCAAATCTCCAAAACCGAGCTCAAGGAGGAATTGTTGTTGCTTCCATCAAAATATGGCAAAACAAAAGGGGTTCTTGCAAAATCTCTTGCAAAAAGGTATTCTGTGCACCCTGATGAACTGCTCGAGCTCCTGCCAAATGGGAAGTCCAAAACCACATCCAAAAACTAATCATACTAATATAATAGATAGGAAAAATCGCCAAAAATCGCATAAGATTTATAAAGCTTAATGTTCTATCGATTGCAGAGGTAAATTAACGTTACTTCCCAAAGGTGAAAAATTTATGAATCCAAAATGGATATATGCTATATTCGGAATTGTTTTGCTCAGTGGAATGGCCTTCGCTATTTCAGGAGCAACAGTTGGAACAGAGGTAGAGAGAGGCAAATGGGCCGGAAATACTTCTGGAAGCGTTACTACTGAAGGTGGTAATGTATCTGGCGTAAACGTCAGCGCAGGTGTCTCAACTGAAAAGTGGGCATCATTTTATGGTGATGTTGTTGGTTCTATTGTACTTGCAGACACTTCAGCAAACCAGGTTTACTCATGGACATGGGCAACAACCGACGGTGGTGAAGTATGTGTTACAACAGACTCAGCGTTTGATTGGGCATCTACCCAAGCTGCAGCTGGTGCAGATATTGATACTGCATTTGGTTTCACAGCAGCTGATGCAGACTCTGGTACATCAACAACAACTAGTGCGTGCACAGTTGACCTTGATGATGTTGCAGCTGCAGTCACAACCGTAGGAGTTGTACTTGACAGTACTTTCCAAACATGTTATGTTTCAGACATAGCAAGTCCTGCTGTTGAAAATGATCTTGCATTCTGTGTAGACATCAATGGTGCTGGTACAAACTACAATAGTGAAGCAGCTGACTACGAGGTTATGGTTCCAACAGGCAATGGACCAACCGACACAGAAACATATTACTTCTTCGTTGAACTTAACTGAAGTTGTATGAATTTTTTTTATTTTTTATTTTTATAATCATGGAAATTCATTGAATTTCCGATATTAGTGAATGTGGCTCTACGCCGTTGAGAGAGGGGAAAGACGCCATTATTGAGGGAGGTCAAAATATGCGAAATATCACTATCTTCATGCTCATACTACTCATGACTACTGCTTTTGCAGAGGATTTTGTTGCAGTTAATTCTATGGATGGACGAGATGTCCTATCTGGCGTTTATTATGCCAATGTACTCAATGTTCCGATGAAATTCATTCCTCCCAATGGGGATAGTTCAATATTTGCAGCAAAAGTCGGCTCAGGCCATGATGTACTTCTTATACAGTCAGAAGTTCCTGTCAGTTCATTTGTTGAAAATGACCTAACGCTAAAGAACAATACTCTGGAAGTTTACGAGTCTAGCGACGCAGCAGTAACTAATCTGGATCTTGCAAAAAAATCCGGTGCAAAGCGCTTTATCATCGTTGATTCTGCATTTTCAGACGGAGCAATCTCAGTCATTCCATATGCTGCTCTAACTGATTCGTATGTTATTCTTTCAAATAAAAACAATGCAGAAGATGTTGCTTCTGTTCTTGAAGGTGCTGAGAAAGTAACAATATATGGTTATGTTGATCAGGCAGTAAAAAACGCACTTTCAGCTTACAATCCAGAATTTATTGGAACTGGCGAGGATAAATTCGACGATAATCTTGAAATAGTAGAAAAAGTTATGAAGGAAAATTCCCTTACCAGTGCCATAATTGTCGATGGTTCATTCCTTGAAGAAAGTATGACTTTAGGAGACAAGCCAATACTTTTAACCGGAAGAATCATGCCAGCTACAACCTACTCATTCCTAAAAGAAAATGTTCGCTCTGGCAAATTTACATCTGCTCTGCTTCTTGGAAACGAACTTGTTGTTCCAATTTATGACGTGAGAGAAAAGATGGAGAGAGAATTCGAGGAAGAAGGCCTAAACAAGTCATTTGGAATTATTGTTAAGTTTGCCCAGGTACTTCCTTCTGAAGGAACTGGTGTGCTTGTACTAGATCAATTCCCAATGCCATCCTACCAGCCAAATGTTGAAATCAGCGACGTATTCTACAATACTCAATCTGAACAGGTTATGGTGAGTGTAGATAACATCGGAGAAGGCCCGGCATACTATTCTCTTGAAGTCAGAGTAAAAGTGGATGGTGTTGATCATAAAATATTTGGTGAAGGAGGAACACGGCTTATCGAGAGAGGAGAACAGATTCCTGTAAGCTATGACTTTGATATTTCTGAGATCTCATCAGGTGAAGTAACTGCACTTGTTATAGTGAAATACGGCAGTTCCAGGAATTCTCTTGAAGAATTCACCTCATCAGAAGGTCTTCTCGAAAGCATTGATTATGTCGATAATTCAAAAGTGCTTGTACAAAGTGCAAAGTATGACACTGAAAAAGGAAATCTTCTTGTTACTATAAGAAACAATGGAGATCAAACCGCATATGTATTTTCCAAAGTTAGTCTTTTGTTCGGCGGCAGTTTATCCAATATTAGCGCAGCTGATACAAGGACAATTGAACCTGGTTCTTTGATCGTAGAGGAATTTCCTCTGCAACTTGCTGAAGCTGATGTGGAGGCAAATCAGAATGTTACTGTTTTCCTTGATTACGGGGCAAGACCCGGTTTCCTTGTAAAACAGTCTGCTTTTGTAGTAGATCTGGCAAAGGATGAAGGACTCCCGCTGCTACTGATTGCACTAGTTACTCTGGTTGTGATCGTATTACTTGCAGCAGTATATCTGGTCGGTTCAAGGAAAGCGGGTAAGAAACGATGAGACTATTCAATCTCATTTTTCTTTTTATTTTGCTATCCGGCATTGGTTTTGCCCAGGCTACTAGCGAAGGCGGCAATGTTAGTGGGGCAAATGCCAGCGCAGAAGCTGATTCTGTGTGGTATGGCACTTGCGGTCAGGTCTACCCAGACCCAGAAGTTCCTCTTTCATTTGTTGCTGTTCCTAGCGAAGTAGAGTGCATGCCGGTCAACACAAGCTCTGAGACTTGCGATGATGGCATCGAATATATCAACTTATTATTCTCAAATTCGTCCACCACAATAACTTCTTTGTCAAGGGGGAATCTTTCCGCCCTTGACGTTTTTATTAACAGAACTTCTGAAAGCGCATCAAACACTTTCGTATTCTCAACATCCTTTGAAACAAACAACTACGGAACGATTACAGGTGTTCCAACTACATATACCAACTCACAGATCGCATCAGTTTTCAGGATGGGATATCTTCAGGATCAAGATGGCAATATTGTAATAATCACCCGTGTTGTTGAAGATGAGGTTGGATTCAATGCTTCTTCATTTGATTTCCAATTAATGCTTCCGACCATGAACATGACAAATACAACTTACTATGTTACTGTTGATCTTGATTGCAGCGAGCCAACAACGCCAACACAACCTCCTGGAGGAGGGGGCGGCGGAGGCGGAAGCGGCATTCCTGTTTACAATCAAACTAAGCCAGAGCCTGAAGTACCAACCCCTCCAGCAGTAAATGACACTTCCTGTGTAATTGAACTTTATTGCCAGGAATGGGGTCCATGCGAGGACGGATACAGATACCAAACTTGCATCGATCTGAATAATTGCTCGACAATTGAAGTTTACAGAGTAGAAGAATGTGGTGAAATAGTTCCAGATGAACCAGAGCCAATCATTCCAGAAGACATAATTCCAATCCGTGTAGAGCCTGAGCTTCCATGCTGGCCTCTTGCACTTATAATATTGGTTATCTTGATATTACTCATAATCTACAGAAGAAGAAAAGACAAAAAAAGGAAAGGAATCCCACAATGAAAGGCCAAAGCACCCCCATCGGAGTAATCTTAGTGCTAGCTGCACTCACACAGTTAGTCAATCTCAGTCATGTCGAAGGAATAGATCAGGATTTTTCAAATATGCTTCTTGAGATTGCAACCGGCAATTCAACCTATCCAGCTATCTATACGATATCACAAATGCAAGCTGGGGATTGGATTGTTGTAAATCTTACTGTTCCTGAAGAAGACTACAAACTCAATGTTCTATCTACTGCAGGTTCATCCTATGATTCAGAATATGATCCATCTATACTTGAAATTAGTTATATGCCTGGCCTTTCAAATGACTTTTCGAATTTAGTTATCCAATTTATTGATTATAATGGAAATCCAGAAGAAATTTCATATACCATTGTAAGTAAAAGCGATGGCAACTGGGTAATCATAGGACTAGAAAGACCTCCGAGGGCAGGAGAAACAATCTCTATTCTTGCAAAAGTAATTGAACTTGAAGATTCTGAACCTGAGTCTCAACCTGATCCAGAGCCCGAACCCGAGCTACAACCAGAAGAAGAACCTGAAGTAGGTGGCACTGGTGTGGGCCCAGAAGAGCCTTTGATCGAAGAAGAAATGGGCGGCGAACTTGCTATTGCCGGAGCTCTCCTTGACAGTGATCTTGAGATACTCGACAAAGATGGAAAGAAGATTGGCAAGAAACTCACTTCTGAACTAGGCAATATTAAAGTTGTTCCGAAAAAAGGTCCTCTCAAGAAGATCATATTCAAGAATCTCAAATCAAAGAACTCTTTCCTTAGAATTGACGATGTTCCTGAGAATATCTCGGCTCCTGAAGGGGTGTCATGGCTTTCTGTTTATGCTATTGATCCATCTGCACTTGATTTCACTTCAGCAGCAGTAACAATGGTCGCAAGCGGCAACTCTCTCTACAAATGCGCTGCATGGGATTTTGATTCAAGGGTTTGTACTGATGGCAATTGGAAACTTATTCGAACAGATCTTGTTCCTGGGCAGGAATATACTTTGACGATTACTCCGGATGATCCAGGCTTTGGAGAAGCAAATCTTTCTGTTATTAATGTACAGTCTTATCCAACAGTTGGCGGAACATGGACTGTCGGCTTTACGACCTATGGAACTGCTGATCTTAGAATTCGTGCAGTTAGCGGCACAACCTGGAGCGACTCGAATGACAATGAAGATCTTCGGCTTCTCAATTTAATGTGCGGAGCAACTCCTCTTAGCTACACCTGGGAGAGCGCAACAAATACTGCAGTTTATGAAAACTACAGCTGCGCTCAAAACGGAAGTGAAACAAGCAGAGTTCTGACTCCAGGAAAGCATTATCTTGAGTTCAGATTTGGCGAAGATGTTGACTATGCATATAATGATGCCTGTGTGAATGCAACAGATGAGCTCTTCATCAACAATGACACTACTCTTTGTTCGGGAACATTCAATGTGAACGATGCAGCAAATGATGGACTTATCAAAATCAATGCATCTGACCTTACACTCACATGCAACAATACTGTTCTTGATGGTGATGGTACTGGCTATGCAATTCGAGTTATGGGATCCCAGACAAACATTACAGTAACTGGCTGTAATATTACTGATTATGATTATGGTATTGACATCCAGACTGACTGGGACAATGGAGAAATCAGCAATAACACCTTCAGTGAAATTGATTATTATTCTGTTTACCTAAGAGCTGCAAGTTCCAACATTACTGTGGACAACAACTCATTCTATCAGGATTCATCATCTGGAAATATCATGCTTTATATCTACCAGAGCGACTATCACACAATTTCAAATAATTATTTCCAGTCCACATCTGATTCAGGTATTCGTGTTTACAATATTGCCACCTATAACAACATAACCAACAATACATTCAATATCACCTACACTGGACAGCCTGCAATCCAAATAGACACAGTTCCTTCGAATAACAATATCTGGAGAAATGAATTTTATGGGCGTGGAATAGAGCTTGGAACTGGCCTTGCAGGGAGAACTGATGGAAGAATTACAAATAATAATTACTGTGTTGATGGAATTGGAAATGCGTATTTTGATCTTCTAAGTGCGTCTGGGCTTGAGAGGCCTATTTCTGACTGCGGTCCATTCCCTAATATCTCCGTTATATCCGTCAACCAGTCTTATGATGGAAACTGGGAATGGAACGGGACAACAAGCGGCACCGATGTAAACTTTACTAGCATCCAAGATGCTCTTGCAAACGCGCCACATGGAGCTCTTGTAAATGTTACCACTTCCGCAACTGAAACTAGTGGGGTTGCTGCATATTATCTCGACAACGTAACTCTTGAGTGCAACAACATTGGAACAATTGACAATGGATTAATAACTGGCATTGGACTTGACATTAGATATATCTACAACTTTACTGTTCAGAACTGTACTGTTGATCAGTTTGATCAGAGTTTATTAATGTCATATGTGTTCAACAGCAGCATCCTGAACAACACATTTGCAAATGGAAATGATGAATCATATATTCAGTATTCAGATTACAACCTGATTGAGAACAATTCATTCTACAATGTGATTGCAGGAGACGAATTCCTAATGCTTGAATATGATTCTGAC
>JAHJCT010000013.1 GCA_018812715.1 Microcaldota archaeon
CATCAGCAATATTGTTATCAGTAACTCAAACATTGAGGATGAATGGAAAGAATGTTCTTGAAGGGTTGAAAGATATCCTAAACAAACCAACTACTTCAGGATACTAAAGTATTACAAACAAGCGAAAGTTTTATAAATGAAAGATAAAAGTTAAGCATTATAAAATCAATAAGAGGAATAATAAAAATGACATTACAATTAAGTGCAAGACCAATTGAGGAATTTTATGGCGCAATAGTAGATACTATGCCCATATTAGTATCAGGTATGAAAGATGGCCAACAAGTTGATATAGAAAGAGAACTTATGCCTATTTCTTTCCTTTATGATCAAAGGGAAAATGGGCTGGAACCTTTCAGGACAATCATGAGAGACAATTATTTCTTCACTTCTGCTGGCGCGGCTAAAAATAAAGAAGGTAATCATAAGTGGGATTTACGGTCTCCACTTCTTAGAGATGTTGAAGTTGTTAATGCTAAGAACCTTAGTATTGGCGCAGCAAAAATATCTGATGAGCAATATGAAGCAATCTCTGGAAAAAGAGTAAAAGAAGTTCCAAGAGACGAAGTTGTTAAACTTCATGGTAAAGGATATGTGCGTAAAGAAGGATCTGATTTATTTGTTCCTGCAAATGGTGAAGTAGAAGAATTTCATGAGTTCCTGAATCAAGGAAGAATTAATCTTTCTGAGTATGCCGGCAGGGTTGCTGAAGAAACAAGTCTCAGATACAAAACAGCTGTTGATAATGTTATGAATTTATACTTTGATAGTTCTAATCATGGTTCTGCTGTTGTGCGGTCTGTGGTTGTTGATAGGACTGATAGCCTCTCCTATGTTAATGGTAACTCCAACCTTCTCAGCCTTAATGGTCGCCTTGCCGGGGTAGCGCCGGAGGCGCTTGACGCGTTCGACAATGCTAATGGCAAAGCTCCAACACCTCGTCAGCAAGCACAAGCAGTTTGGGAGCACTTAGGAAGTGTTGATGTAAGAAAGAGTCTTACAAGAAAAGGATTAGAAGATGCTCTTCGCTCTTCACGTTAATTTTTCATTATCTTTTTATACTTCTTCTTTTTACTTAAGTTTTGTCCCAGCTCGCTTAATCTTTTTAAGATCAAGTTGATTAAGAGAGTTGGCCTACATGCCCTTTCGCCATGGCAGCTTAGCTGTTATAAAATTCAACTCCGACTTGATGCAGTATGCACTGAAGGAGTGGTGCTCTTAACAAAGGCGAAAGAGCTACTCTAGGCGGTCTGTGGTTGTTAATAGAACTAATAACAACTCCAATGTTAATGGTAACAACAACCTTAACAACAATAATGGTCGCCTTGCCGGAATAAGTCAAATCTTACTGCTGGGACATTTTACTTTTGTATTGGTGTTTGAATCTATGAAAAACGGAGAAATTGTTGTCACTGGGGGGGGGGGCACACGCCTCAAAAAATATTTATGATGCTCTTTGTTCTTATGAAAATTTAGAATTAGCTTTCAAGAAAGCACGGAAAGGAAAAACACTCAAACTTTATGTTATACAATTTGAATCTGAACTAGAAAATAATCTAAAACAGCTTCAACTTGAATTACAAACCCAAACATATAAGCCCAGACCTCTGGAAACCTTCATTCTCAGAGATCCAAAAACAAGAAAAATCAGCAAGTCAGATTTTCGTGATAGAGTTATCCACCATGCTGTCTGCAACATCATTGAACCTTTCTTTGAAAAATCTTTCATTCCAGATTCCTATGCAAACAGGAAAGGAAAAGGAACATTCAAAGCCATTGAAAGATTTGAATATTTTGCCAGAAAAGTATCAAAAGGATTCACACACACCAGTTATGTCTTGAAAGCTGATATTCGCCATTACTTTGATACTGTTGACCATAAGATTCTTTGCTCCATTCTTGAGAAGAAAATCAAAGATAAAAAAGTCATGCAACTAATTGAAATAATCCTGAAAAACCATAAGACTCAACTTCAAGGCAAAGGAATGCCTTTAGGAAATCTTACCTCACAA
>JAHJCT010000001.1 GCA_018812715.1 Microcaldota archaeon
ACAAGCAAGAATCATGCCAAATCATTCCGAACAGTATTGGGCTTGTCCCTGATTATATTGTATACTCTCGGCTAACCACACAGCAAAAAGCTGTAAAACGCAACATTTAGCAATAATTGATGATATTTCTGATAAAAATTGAATAGAAAGGGTAAATGGAGGGATGGAATAAGTAGAAGAGAAGACAAATATCCGTGCCGTAAAAGTGGAGCTGAAAAACGCCACAGTTGGAAGAGTTGCTGAGATATTCACAAGTAGGAATTAAGTAGCAGTATCCCTCCAGCTATAGATAAGTTTCTTTATTTGAATGACAGAATCAAACTCAGAATACCATGCATCAACATGCTGACACATAGCAGTAAGCATAGAGCGAATAAACCAGTAACTACGACTGCGTACCCTGGCATTTTCTAATTTATAGTCTATCTTTTTGCGTTTGAAAGAGCGTTCAGAGGAAGTGCGTTTAGCCAAAATGGTTTTCCATAAAGGAGAACCTCTTGGAATTCTGGTAAAAAGTCTGAAGTCCCATGAAGGTTTAGTGTAGATGACGCGGCCATAAGGAGATTGAGAACAAGTAGAGGCATGTGCACAGGCAGGGATTTTGCCGGCAATCAATGGACAACGCCATTTGATGCGGCATCTATCTTTACAGAATCCACTGTTAATCATAGGGAATTCACCAATACAAACAGGAATGCCTTCTTGAGTAAGAGTAAGTGCTGCAGGATGCTTAGGATTACCTTTATTATTTTCCTTAATCGGTATAATGGCATCTATATTGAAATGATGCAGAAGAGAATATACGGCATAAGCATCATGGGCAGTATCGCCGGTAAAATTAGAGAAGCTAAATTCAGGATAGAATTTTATTGCTTCGTCAAGAGTAATTACAGAGAGGACAGAATCATGTCTTTGAGCAGCAGCGAGTTTGAAAAAGATAGGCAAATCATAGGGAGAGTCAGCAGCAGTGATTTCGTAAATAGAATGTCCATAAACATATCGCTCCCTGTAAGAATCGAAAGCCCCATGAAGCATCAGGGTCTGAGAATCTTCTTGGGCAAGTACAATTGTAGATACCCTTGGATTTACAAGTACATTCTTTAATGCCATAGGAAGAAGCACCTGTTTTGATTAAAGAGCCATCGCCAGAGAGGGAAAGTTTTTGAGTATTACCGAGGATACCATAAGCACCAGAAACCGTAACAAAACACTCTTTGAAGATAGAGCCCAAGAATATCTGTGGAACGAGCAATGGAAGGTTTGTTTTGATTTTTGATAATGCGATCAACTAACCTTTGAACAATGCCTGGATGTTTGGGAGGTAATTTTTCATTCTTTTTGAGTTTTTTCAATGGTTTGCGTTTGAATATGTGTTTTTTCTTTTGTTGTTTTGTTTGATGCGAACTGTCTTCGGTATAGAGTCTATGGAAGAAATCGTAGAAAGTACCAACACCAGGTGTATCATCAGGATCAAAGCCAGAGAGAATGGCAAAGAATGGAAATGAACGCAGTTGTTTGACCCAATTATCGATACTGGATGTTTTATAGAGAGTCATAAGGAGAAGCGATCTAAGCATAGCAGCAGGATCACGAGGCTTTGAGCCACGGTGTTTTTTAGCATATTCGGGACGAATGATTTTGCGGACAGAAGTAATGTCCATAAGGAAAACTTTGGCTATGAACTGTGCATTAACAAGCAGAGTATAAATTCGTCCAGGAGAGATGTAATATTCGATAAGTTTCTTTTCCACAAAGTTAATAAATTGAAAATGTGTGTACCATCTGTTCATGATAGTTTACCCCCTTTTTTTTTCTGGGGGGTAAACTGGGATAAGTATGTTCTTAATTAATATTTACCATAAAAAATGGCTAAAAGCAAGTAGAAAATGTAGATTTTTGGAAAATAATTAATGAAGGGCTTGTTAGCTATTAGTTATTGCGAGCAAGAAGGGAAAGAACCACAAAGGGTGTAAACTTAGGGAAAATAATTCGAGCGATATAACATGAGTAATTGCAAACGAGAAGAGCCGTTGACAAAGATTGTATTCCTTAGGATTTACACCCTTTGTAATCTCTTTCTCTGTAACCACAGAATATTGTATGCCTCTCCATAAGCAACTTTCTATTCCGTAACAGCTTGGTTAGGCTTTTATAGAGTGATATCCCCAATTATTAGTTGATGATCTAACAGCAATAATGTTGCACTTGATTGTGACATGTGCGTGGGTTCAAAAGAGAAAAAGTGGGGGGAATGAAAAATGACAAATTGGTTAACCCCTAATAAAGACTAAGGGGAATTTTAGCCGAGAGCGTTCATATTATGCAAGGAGGTGTGAGGTTATGAGGTTAGAGGCAGCTGTTGGATGTTGTCAGGGAACGCAAGAAGAGGATTCCTTTGCCGCAGGGGCAAGGGCAGCAGGCATTGCTTTAGAAAAGACCAATGGTCGGGCAGATGCGGTGTTTGTTTTTGGGGCAATCAAGTATGATC
>JAHJCT010000014.1 GCA_018812715.1 Microcaldota archaeon
GCATTAACCAAGCCACTGTATTAGGCATAACCGGTGATCTTGGTGTAAGTGGCAGAAGAGTTCCTAGCCCTTCAGCTCAATGTACCTGGACAATAAGGTCCTCAGCAAGATAAAGAGGCTTTTTATTTTCTTTTTACCAATGATTTTTTATGGCAATTATTCTTTTTGATATAGACGATACTCTCTTTCCGTCTACTGATTTCTCTTCTCTTGCCAGAAAAAATGCTCTAAATGCAATGATAAGACAAGGATTAGAAACAGATTATGAAAAACTCGACAAAGAATTACAATTAATAATAAAAGAAAAAGGCTCAAACTATCAAAAACATTTTGATGAACTTTGCAGCAGATTAAACATCAAAAACCCCGTCAGATACATAGCTGCTGCAATAGCTGCCTATCATGATACAAAAACCTCAATACAACCATTTCCTAAAGTTCCATTTATTCTCTTAAAACTTAAAGAAAAAGGCCATCATCTTTATGTAGCTACAACTGGCAGCTCAATAAAACAATGGGACAAGCTCATACGTTTAGGTATCGGTCTTTATTTTGACGGTGTTTTTGTCACCGAAGAAAAAAAAGATGAAGAATTTTATCGCCAAATATTGGAAAAGCTTGGTTCTAAACCATCAGATTGCATTATGATCGGAGATAGAGAGGATACAGACATAACTCCTGCAAAAAATATTGGCATCACCACAATCCGTATTCTAAAAGGCAAACATATTGAGACACCATCTGATGCTGATTACGTCATAAAAAATATGAAAGAGCTTCTCATAATCCTTTTAAAACCATCAACCCAATAGTTTTCCATGAGATCACTCTTATTCGGACTTGTATTTCTTATCGTTATTTCTGCTGGTTGTACTGGTGACCGGGGCGCCACCAGCTGTACTGGAAATAGTGAATGCCAAGCATGGCAATTCTGCAACACTTCCAGTAGCGTATGTGAAACATTATCAGGCTATTGCGATTCAGATAATGATTGTGCTGATAATCTTACACAGTGTGATCTAACTAATACTCACCTATGCATCTACAAAGAAAACCGATGCAAAACTAATGCTAATTGTGAGCCATGGCAGGTTTGTGATTCAGAATATTATTGCAGAGCAGCACCTGGTTATTGTGATGCAGATGCACAGTGTGATCCAGAATTTGAATATTGTAATCCTATGACGCATGATTGTAGCCCTGCACCAGGTTATTGTTTAAGTGATTTGGACTGCGATGCATGGGAAAAATGTGATATAATAAGTAAAAGATGCTATATGCTTCCAGGCAGATGCGATCTTGATGGTGATTGTGAATCTTGGCAAATATGCGATCTCAAAACCCATTATTGCGAAGCAGAAGTTGGTTTCTGTGTAAATGATGATGATTGTGAAGATTGGGCGCGATGCGATTCCACTTCCAAGAAATGCATTGCAAGACAAGGCTACTGTGGTGCAGATAATGAATGTAATACATGGGAATATTGTGCCAGTCAGACACACCAATGTACTCCGTCCAAAGATCGCTGCAATTCTGATGAAGATTGTGGTTATTGGCAAATATGCGACAGCACTCATTCCTGCAATGCAATGCTAGGTTATTGTGATAGTGATGCTGATTGTGTTTCAGGCGAAGTATGCAATGATGCCAATCATTACTGCCAATAATTATTCAGAGGTTATCAAAGGGGCCCTTCTTCTTTGTTCTCTTCTTCTTGGTTGTTGCACTCTTTCCATCTCCACATCAATAGTCTGATCTTGATTCACGAAAACTATTTGACGCAGTTCAACATATCCAGATTTTCTTAACACAAGCTCTACAGATTCACTACTTTCTGATAATCTAAGTGAACATTGATTATTAGCGATGGTACACATTTCTTCACTATCTAAAAATACACCAACGTCATCGACATTTGTTCTTAAGGTTATTTCATACTCTCTTTTTTCTGGTTCTCTTATTGGTTCTACCATAGGCATTTCCACAGCCTGCGAGCTGATTTGTATAACTTCCGGAGCAACCGGAGGTCTTTGAGGTGGTGATATCTGTTCTCTATGAGAAAGTCCAAAAAGAACTCCTCCAATGATTGTTGCTGCTACTGTTCCATACATTAGCCCTCTAACTATTCTACCACTTTTTTTATTGGGGCTAGGGACCACTTCTGTTTTTGGCTGCTCAGTATATCTTCGTTCCTCTTCTTCTATTAATTCTAAGAACTCTGGGTCTATAATTACTTTAGATATTTCCTTTCCGTTACATTTTCGAATATCTTCTATTAATTCTCTAACAGAATTATACCTATCCTCTAGATTCTTTTCCAGGCATTTTGCTACTATCCTTTCAACTTCTTGAGAGATATCAGGATTAATCTCTCTCAGCTGTTTTGGTTTTTCAGCAACTACCCTCAGAAGAAACTTTCCACATTCCTCTCTGAAATATTCTTCATACTCTTCAATTCTTTCAAAATCCTCAACATTTTTTTCAATTCCAAACCTAAATGGTGTACGCCCAATAAGTGCTTGATACATTACAACTCCGATAGCATAAATGTCAGTGCGATGATCTAAAGCCTGGCCTCTGGCTTGTTCTGGGGACATGTAGTCTGGTGTGCCTTTGGTTGTATCACTGCTTTCTGATGATTGTGCTGCCAAAATCTTAGCAAGTCCAAAATCAAGTACTTTTATGCGTTGTTCCCCATTATTCGTAGTTATGAAAATATTCATTGGTTTGATGTCCCGATGGATTATCGGACTTATACTGCCATTTTCTCGATATTCATGAGTTGCTTGGAGTGCATGACAAACCTGGATAACAATCGGTTTTAGTTCATCCCACGCAAGTGCTCTTTTTTTGAGTATTTCATCTAAATTTTTTCCTTCAAGATATTCCATGACATAAAAAGGCCGTCCATCTACAGTCTCGCCAAAATCAACAACTCTAACGATATTCTCATGTTCTAATCTCGAAACCAATCGAACCTCAGTAATAAAACTCTCATATAATTCTCTTTTTGTTTCAGGATCAGTACCGAAATCTCCATCAGGATTTATTACCTTGACAGCAACTTCTTTTTCTATTACCCTTCTGCCTTCCTTGTTTTCTACAACCTGCGTTGCTTTATACACTACCCCCATCCCACCTCTTCCGATTTCATTCCCTATTAACAAATAACTTTCTGTTTTAGCAAATCGTGATTGTGTTCTATCTATCAATGGGTCTGCAATTTTTCCGATTGGTATGCCAGTTAAAGTCCTACCTCTAAATGCATTCGATTCTTCCTGCTTTGTTGAGCCCGATATTGCATTCGCAACTCTTTGCATGTTACATTTTGTGTTCGTAAGTCTTTAAATCTATAATGTCAGTCGATTTGTAAGTTTTAGTTTGACAAACAACATGTTTTTAAACTGTTTTAGTTAATGTCGTTCCATGCATACTCTTCGTTATTATAATAAACCTTCAACTGAAAGAAAAGCACCAAGCAATATTAAACGTGGATTAGCTGTCTGTGCCATCTCAGGTTTTGCCGCACTTTCTCCTATTCATGAATCAATGGCTGAAGAAGCTCAGCACACAGTAGTTGGTACACAAGTGCAATTAACTGCTGGCACTTCTTCTGTTACTGCTTATGCTGTTGTTAGGCAAAGCGATCTTTTCCCAGTTCTGGAGATAGAAGGCCCTGCAACATTTACAGTAAATTATTATCCTGTTGTACGTCGCGACAGATTTACTGAATCAACTTCTGAAATTCCATGGTCTATAGACTACTCTTTGAATGAAGTTGGGACGCCCCAGGACATTACAAATTACAGGGCAACAATCAGACTCTCCGCATTCACCACATCCGAAATAGATCAAGCGACACTTGTAATAGGCACCCCAATAGAACTTGCCCTTTCTATTCCTGCTGGAAGATATCGATTTTCTGTCGTATATCCTAATGGTTTTCTCGAAGTTGTCGATGTCGAAGAAGAAATTCCATTAGTTCCAATAGGTCCACCGCCAATAGATATCGATGTGGAAGTTGCTGATGAAACACCTCAGCGGGAGCCTACCAGCGAAGAGCCTGAGGACGCAAGAGCTCCATTTGTTTCACTTCAATTCAGAAGAACAACATTTACTGCGCTTGGTCAGGATAACAACATTGTTGATATTAATGGGGTAGACATACCATTCACTCCTAGATTGAACGATACCCTGAGACTTATTGTAGGGCCTTCGATGGACTGGAATAATATAGCCCTATCTAATAACGAAATTACAATCAGGTCTATTTCTGTAACACTGGATGGCGGGCTTCTTATTACCCCGGGCAATCATACAATTCTCTTAGCAATTTCTGGCGGCATTAACATTTTGACTCCTCAACTCAGAACAGATGATGAACATTCTGAGTATACTGCTATAGAAGGAGAGTTTACTGGCAGAGTTGGTTATGATTATAATAATATGTTTGGATTGATGCTGCAAGGAGGAACCAATCCACTTAGTGTTGGCTCACTGAATCTCTATGCATCTGTTCCATATACATGGGCTGAAGATGCATATCCGCGTCTTGATGTTGATGCCAGGTGGTTGCATCTTATGAGATCCAATACTAGTGAAGAAGGAATTGATTTTTCACTTGATCAAAATGAATTCGTTTTTGATACCCGCCTTTCAGTTCCTGTAGTTTACCTGGGGCCAATCTTACCCCGTATACTGGCAGGATTTAGATGGGACTCTGATTTTCAGAATGGGGTTAATGCCGATGCAGGAGACATATACCTGGGCGCCACTCTTTCAGGCACTTTAGCCAATAGAGTATATCTAGAATTAGGCGGGACCGGATCATTTAATGCTGATTATATGTTATTATTGAATGTGGGCATTCTTCGGTAACATTTTATCCTTTTAGTTCCTCATTTTTAGCATGGTTGTAAGATTCGGTCCTGCAGGCATTCCCATTCAGTGCGAGGGAAACACTTTGGATGGCATAAAATGTTGTGCAGATCTTGGTCTAGGCGCTATGGAAATGGAATTTGTCCATGGCGTTCGGATGAAAGATGACAGCGCAACAATAATAGAACCAATCGCCAAAAACCTGAACATTTCTCTTTCTTCACACGCCCCGTATTACATAAATCTCTGCTCAAAAGAAAAACAAAAGATTACAAACTCAAAAAGACACATATTCCAAGCTGCCCGCACAACCTTTCTTGCAGGCGGTATAATTACAGTTTTTCATCCTGGTTTTTATCAAAAGCAGTCGCCTAAAGAAGCATATGAGCGAGCAAAAAAAGTACTAAAAGAAATTGAATCACAGTTAAAACAAAATAACATACAAGTAAGGCTTGGAGCAGAAAATGTTGGAAAAAAATCTGCTTTTGGCAGTCTTGAGGAAAATATAAGGTTATCACAAGAACTTGAAATGGTCGAACCATGCATTGATTTTGCCCATTTACATGCAAGAGGGGATTTCAAATTAAAAGATGAGACCGATTATCAGAGAATTTTCAATCTGCTTGAAAAAGAACTTGGAGACTATGTAAAAAGATTTCATTGCCATTTCTCAGAAATAGAATATAGTGAAAAAGGTGAACGCAATCACCTTGTTCTGGGAACTAATAACGAACCCCCATTCAAGCCATTTATGAAAGTTCTTGCAGAAAATGGGTATTCCGGCACAGTCATTTGCGAAACTCCCAAACTAGATATTGATGCAATAAAGATGATGAAAGAATATGAAAAGAGGAAACGATAATGCTTTTTATTGATTATCTTGAGGAAACTGCACAAACCCTTCGTGAACTTACAGAAAGATTGCAAAAACTTGATCAGCAATATCGTGTTTGTTATGATCGTGATGTCAGAAGAGAAATGAGTCTAATCAAGAAAGAAATCAAAGCAAAAAAAAGCGAAGTAAAACACAATCTCTTACTCAATCTTGAAGAATTTCGTTGTTTGCACAAATACTTCCCAGACATGTTGCAGGTTTTTATGGAAGATGAATATGTCGGCCCTGTTCTGTCAAAAAAAGCGTGGTTGCTTGATTTCAGGTCAGTTCCTACAAAACTTGCAGCAGCAAAACTAAAACAATTGCGGAAATGGAGACTGCAACTTAAAGATGCAAAAAAAACTCTTGTGTCATGGATTGGTGAAGTAAATGCCCGTGCCTTTGTAGCAACATATCCTGTCTTACGTGGCCATCTCCAAGGAAATTTGGAAAAAGATGAGGCAATGGAGATTCTTGATAAAGTGGATAAGCTTCTTCTTAAAGAAGGTTGGCTTCTTCTTATTAGCGATTCACTCATCAAAATTCCAGTTACTAAATTTATGAATAAAATCCAGGATCTGCGTTCTAAGGAACTTGTTGCTAAGGTCGAATTCCAAAGGGCGCGGGGAAAAGGAACAGTAAAAGAAACAGAAGCATTGAGAAAACTGGAGAAAATCAATCATAAAAAAGAACATTATGAAAAAATGCTTACACAAGTTCTATTGTCCAATCCTGATTATTTAAGATCATTGAAAAAGAAAAAGCATTGGCTTTCACGTGAACGTTATGGTGCTTTTGAAAAATTTGTCAACACCATCACTCCACATAAAGTCAAGGAACGTGCTTGGCTCAATGAAATGAAAAAACGTTTAGAACAATAGTTATTCTATTGATTTTATCTTTTCAACTATTCGCTTTTTCTGGGAATCAGTCATATATGGATCACGTTCAAGAAATAGTGTGTAAAAATTAGAAAGTAATTGTTTAGTTTTCTTGGCATCTATTTCTCTTGCCTTTCTAATATACTCTATTGCTCGATCATCATCCAGCAACATGTAAGACATTGCAATGAAAAAATAGGATACTGCATCTGTCGGTTTCATTTCTACGGCCGCAAGAAATGATTCAACTGCATCTTCAAGTTCATAAACCTCAAAATGGCACATTCCTTTCATTTTATAGTATTCAGCTTTTTTCTTTATCAAAAGTGCCCTTTCGAAACATTCTTGTGCTTTTTTATAATTTTTCAATTTCAGTGATAGTACCCCTCTCAGATACCATATCTCATCATTCTCTTTATCTACTGCAAGTAATTTGCTTAGTATCTCCTCTGCTTCTTTGTATTTTTGTTTTACAAGGTATTCTCTAGCTTTGGATAGTTCATCCATAAACATTTCTCTCTCGATACCATTTTAAATAATATGATCTAATATTATGTGTTAGAAAGTGATTGTTATGGCAGAGCTATTTAAACAAAGAGAGCAAGAATCTACCCTTCCACACATCGAACGCCTTGAGAGTATCCATCATTCAATTGATTCATTAAGTAGAGGGGCAGATCATATACATATACCATCCGAAGGTACTTATCTCTCTTCAATTGAAGCTAATTTTGCTAATGTTATCTCCAGAAATGTTAATGCCCTGGGACTTGAATCATCTCCTCTTTCATCCAGGTTTGCACGAATATTGGATGCAGCATTTGGTTAATTATTCCATCTCTATTGTTCCTGGTGGTTTGTTTGTTATGTCATAAACCACCCGTCCTACTGAACGTATTTCATTAGTAATTCTAGTTGATATTTTTTCTAGTACTTCTAATGGTATATGGGAAAAATTTGCAGTCATCCCATCCAAACTTCTCACAGCCCGCACTACAACTGTATATTGATATGATCTCTCATCCCCCCTCACACCAACTGTTTTAGAAGGAAGTAATGCAGCAAAATACTGCCATGGTTTTTCTATTTTTCCTGATTTAGCAGCATTTTCTATTTCATTCTCTACTATTTCACATGCCTCTTGTACTATCTTAATCTTCTCTTCAGTTATCTCACCAACTATTCTTACTGCCAAACCAGGACCAGGAAACGGCTGTCTTTGATATACTACCTCAGGCAATTTCAATTCTTTTCCAACTGCACGCACTTCATGTTTGTAAAGTTCGCGAAGTGGTTCACAGAGTTTAAGATTCATGTCTTCAGGAAGACCGCCAACATTATGGTGACTTTTTATTGTGTCCCTCCCCATCCCTCCACTTTCTATCCAATCAGGAGCAATTGTTCCTTGAATAAGATATGTCACATTTTGTTTTTTTGCTTCTTCCTCAAAAATACGCACAAATACTTCTCCAATTATTTTTCTTTTTCTTTCAGGATCAGTAACTCCTTCCAATGCCTCAAGAAAGCGTTTTTTTCCATCTATAACGTTGAGTTCAATCCCGACCGTTTTTGCAGTTTCTACTACTTTCTCAGTTTCGTTTTTTCTCATCAATCCATTGTTTACATATATTACATGCATTTGATTCGGAATAGCTTTGAACGCCAAGGTTGCTGCTACAAAAGAATCTACCCCACCTGACACTGCAGTTATTGCATGCTCTTTGCCAATCTGCTTTTTTATTTCTTCAGTCGTCTGTTCTATGAATTTTTTTGGATTAAATGCCATATTAAACACCTGCTGTTTGCGGCAATCCGAAAAGCATTGCTGCTTCATTTGTTAATGTTACCAGCAATACAAATCTTGGCACTGTTAAGATCACTACAATGGTTAATGCATGAAGGAATGAAATGTCATGCACTATCCCGTATGCCTTAACACTTACAAAGAATATGAAATATAGCGTCAAGAGTAACAAGCCCAGGAATGCGAAAATCTGAAGGCATGGCAATGGCAAGAGAAAACTTAATGTTGAAGTTAACATCAAGGCTGACATTACAATTGCTGATAAGTGATACTGCTGAGTAAATGTTCCTCTTCCTCCTGTTGTTTTTATGATTCCATAGCTAATTGCTTCATATACTAAACCAAACACAACAAAGAAAGGCGCATTAAAGAGAAATTGGAACAGTATAAACGGGACCAGTTCGCTTATTGTAATCTGCGGCTGTTGTGTAACGGTTAAATCTGATGCCATATCATAAGAAAAGTTTACCAGTTGCATTGTCTCTAACAGCGTTAATACTGAGATTAATGATCCAAAAACAGCAGCGATCAGAATAAGGCTCAATGCTGTCTTCATCTCTGCTTTTGGAAGTTCTTCCTTTAGCACTGTTTCAACTTTACTATAATCAAATAAGCTTATGATCCGTTCCCATAACCTCTGCGCGTCTTTGTACATAATCTTCTTTTGAGGGGCAGTTTAATTAAATTTAAAGTTTAGTTCTTTTCATGCGTATTGTAGCAGATTTACATGTTCACAGCAAATATGCTAGAGGCACAAGCCCACGGTGTGATATTCCTGGGCTTGCCGAAGGCGCTAAAATAAAAGGTATTACTCTCATTGCAACTGGTGATTTCACTCATCCGGCTTATTTTAATGAGATTAAACAAAAGTTTGATGAAGATGAAAGTGGTATTTTTACCTACAAACACACTAATTTTATCCTCTCTACTGAGGTAAGTGTTATATTTGAACTTGCAGGAAAAACAAAAAAAATGCACCACATTCTGCTTTCTCCTTCGCTTGAAATATCAGCACAAATAAATGACTGCCTTTCTAAACATGGCAATCTGAAGGCTGATGGGCGTCCAATGTTATCTCTTTCAAGTGCCGGACTTGCTGATGAATTATTTTCTATTTCACGAAAGATAACGATTATTCCTGCACATGTATGGACGCCGTGGTTCTCAATATTTGGTTCAAAATCAGGTGTTGATTCCGTTGATGAGGCATTTCAAGAACATTCTGATAAAATTTTTGCATTAGAAACTGGGCTTTCAAGTGATCCAGCTCTGAATTGGACTCTCAGCTCATTAGACCAATTTACTTTAGTATCAAATAGCGATGCGCACAGCCTTGAAAAATTAGGGCGAGAGGCGAATGTCTTTGATTTAGAGAAATTAGATTATGATTCAATTATCGAAGCTATAAAAACAAAAAAAGGCTTTGTTAAAACATACGAATTCTATCCTGAAGAAGGGAAATATCATTATGATGGTCATAGAAAGTGTAACGTTATTATGTCTCCACAAGAGGCTATCAACAATAAGCTGATTTGCCCAGTATGCAGACGAAAGCTTACTATCGGAGTAGCGCATCGTATAACCGATTTAGCAGATAGAAAACTTGGTTTCAAACCTGAAACAGCCCCACCATTTCAATACATTGTTCCACTTTCAATTATTATCTCAAAATGCTTGAAAAAAGGTGAAAACACAAAGGCTGTTTTAGAAGAATATGCAAAACTGATAAAATATTTTGGCAGTGAATTCGCTGTTTTTGAAGCAAATCCAGAACAAATTCGCCTTGCTGCAAGCCCTGCAGTAGCTGATGGCATTCTAAAGGCCATGCAAGGTCGTGTGAGGTGGATTCCAGGTTATGATGGCGTTTTTGGAAAACTCATTCTTGATGAAGATCCACACAAAAATGTTGTTGATAAAAAGCAGAAAAACCTCAGCGATTTTTAGTAAACATATTTATCAATGTTGGAATTGCATAAAGTGATGCTGCAAATCCTGCTACGATTCCTGTGAAAAGTCGTATTGCATTTGTACTTTCATATATGAATGGTAAGAAACCCATCTCTGATATAAGCTGTAATCCACCATCAACTGCTAATGGCATAATTGCTATTACAAGTAAAATTGGCGGCAGCATTTTCCTTTCTTTTATTTCACGTACTATTGGGTACACTAAGGTCCCGAGGAGCATAGCTGCATATAATCCCCAATCTCGTGAACAGACGGGCATCTTGTATCCGATTGCGCCATCCATTTCAACCGTTATTTCTCGTCTCTCATCAAATCCTGGTGTATAATCCCCTGTTTGCGGTGTACAATCAGCAATCCATAAGCTCTCTACATCTTTGAATACGCACAATGTCCGAGAGAGTTTCTGGTGGCAAGTATAGGAAAATGCCTTATATATACTGTTAACGTCGTTATCAAATGCCAGAAGTGGCGTTAAGACTATCGAACCAACCAAAATAAGGAAAAATAGAGTGTAAATCGCGTATATTATTTTTTCTCCTTCCATCTCGTATTTAGCTTCGAGAGAAAGGTTTTTTAATTGGATTCACGAATTAATTCTTAAGGTGATCTTAAATGAGCACAAAACTTTCAAGATTGTACGGAATGGATATCTTTACTGACTCAGGGAAATTCATTGGCAATGCACAGGATTTCATCATTGACCTCGAGAGTGGAGAAGTATCTAGAATTCTTATAGAACCATTACCCTCGAATAAAGATGACGCTAAGAAAGCCCTTCGTGATAAAAGTATCCTTTACAGCAATGTCAAATCTGTAGAAGATGTTATCGTTGTATCAAAAGGTCCAACTTCTGTTAGGGAATAACCTATGGTAAAATTAGTTGCAGTTGTTATGCTTATCATAGCAGTTGCTCTTGGTATAGGCGTCTCCCTATACATTATTCCGGAATTATTACCTTTTCTTGATGAGCAAACACGCATAATTATAGGCGTGGTACTTAGCTTATTTGCCTTTGTTGCCCTTTATTTCATGTCCAAAGGAAACAACTAACCATTTCTCAATTTTTTTCTTTATCTTCTTATCTGGTTTTACTATTACCATGCCTAAATGTGGTTGTCCATAGACTATAATCTCCCTAGAACTCGCGTTTTTTATAAAGGCAAGGGCAGTAAGGTCTTCCTCTCCTTCTATCAAAATAGCGCCACCAGCTTTGATAAGGTGCCCCGCTTCTTTGAGTATCCTCTCAGATAGCATACCTGGCGGATTCTTGTATTTTTTAGGTCTTTTATAATATAATCTTAAGATATTTTTCATTCCAGGGTCGAGTTCGCGTCTCATAAACCGGAAGTCAAAAACAGCGAGATGAGGTTGGATGCCCATGGCAAGCAAGCCCAAGGTACAAACATCGCCTATAGCTATAATTCGATAATCTTTGCTAAGTCTCTTTATCTCCTTAAAATCTTTATGAAGCTTCCCTAACGGTCTCTTTAGCTGTTTTCTTACCTTTTCCGGAATCTTCATGTTGTGAATTTAACTATGATATATAAAAAGATTAGAGATCCTCAACAGTTATCGTTACTTCTGCAGAACCAGGATTAGTTGTACGCGGATAAACAAGTATCCTCTTTCCATCTTCAGGAACTTCTATTACTGTTGTTTCTCTGTCTGCAAAAATGTCATCCTCTACAATAACTGTACCA
>JAHJCT010000015.1 GCA_018812715.1 Microcaldota archaeon
AGAGTGACACTGACCATAACATTAGCTGAAGAAGATGCACCCATTTGCTCTCTAAGAGCATTGGCTCTTCCTGAAACTACCCCACGAACTGTTGTTTCTATTCCTTCAGCAGCACCGGAGCCTGTTACATCAGAACCGCAACTTCTGATTTCAACTGCTGGGCCTTGTGTTTCTACTGATGGAGTTGGTGCTTCTCTTTGAACACATTGGCATGAATTATTGCAGCGTTCATCAGAATCGCATGCTTGCCTTCCTCTTCTGCTGCCATGATCGCATTCCTCGCTTTGTTCAACGCGTCCATTACCGCATTCTGCAGTTGGGGCCGGTGGATCTCTTGGAGCGCAATCACTATGGTTAGGGCAGAAACATTCTCCTTCACTTGTAGAGCTACACATAGGGAGGTTTCCATTACAGCTTTCCTCATACACACTGATAACTACGAAATATTCACCATCATTATCATCCTGAGCATGTAACATTTCAATTTCTGATTGGCCTCTTTGCCTCAGGTAAGAAAGCGCTTCAGTTATCATAGAACGAGTAATTTCAGGGCACATTTCCTCACCGCTTTCTCCGCATTGTGGACCGCATTGTAATCTAATGCAATCTGGTGAAAAGTTTGGTGCAGTAGTATCAGCACTTTCAAGAGGAAGCGGTAACCCGCCAAGAAGCTGGACTGTATTTCCTGCAGGATCTAAAACAATGGTTGGATCATCATCGCATACATTATCTCCGCGATGGCAATCTTCTTTTGAATAATATGGATTTCTGATTGGTTCGTTTCCGTCTGTTTTGATAGTGCCATCAGAATTGCGTAAATATGGATAATACTCAGATTGATCGCAGATGGCATCCCCACGAGTAGGTGGATTTGGCATCGGACCTTCAACTGCTGGCCCACCACATTGCCTAAAGAATAAAATTAAAGCAGTACATGCAGTTGCTGTTGTACCGGCAAACCATGCTGCTTTATTATTTTTCAAATGTTCTCCAATGTTTCTTGTTTTTTTAAGTTGCATATGAACACCTTATTCATTAATCATAATCTGAAAATCTCTTTCTAATTCAGGTAAAAGATTTGACATAAGCCGTGGTTCTGTTTCATGATCAAATTTACAATTCTGGAATCGAGTATACATTTCTGAATTCACTAAAGAACCAGCGGCACTCCTTTCAAAAAGTTCAGTAAGTTTTTTCTTGAAGATTGGATGTTGTTTGCATATCCCCCTAACTACTTCTAATCTTACATCACTGTTATTCAGGTGTGGGGCAAGTTGCGTAAAGAATTTACGCATTAACAATCTTGTCTCTGCAATTTTGCACATTTGATCAAAGTTTTTGACAATATCTGGATGCAAACGAAGTGCATCAAAAAGTCTTTTCATTTTATAAGAATCACTTGAGAAAAAGTCTATGTAAGTAAACAAACGTTCATTTTTACTCATTTCATCAACGATCATTGTTGCTTGGGTTTCTGTGTCTGGACTTTGTCTTAAAATTTCTGTAAGTTTTTCTATTACATATGATTTTTGTTCGGCATATTTTGGATCTGTTTCGAGATATGCTTCAACGGCTCTTGCCTGTTTCTTTGATTTTAATGATCTAAAAATTTCTGTGATTGCAAGAACGCCTCCAACTAATATGCCATAACCTATTGCAACTGCATTTGCTGATAATTGTAGAGGAGGGGCATTAGGTACAGCATTCCAAATTCTTTCAATGGCTTGACTAAGTTGCTGAAAAGAATGAGTATAAAACATGGCTGTTGTAAATGCACCAATGCCACCAACTGCCCAAGTAAATGGATTAGCAAAAAAGCGATTAACTTTACTTGATGTTTTGGGTGAAGATACCATTAGTGGAGCTGACCTCTCATCACTGAACTCAAGTGCCTCAGGACGACAATTTACTGTTGGTTCTGGTTCTTCACCATTTTGTCTTTCTCTTAGTTGGCTCTTAAGTCGACTCACATTAAGCTCTTTTTGCAGTTGAGCTAATTGTACTAATTCAAGAATACGGATATCCTGTTCAGTTCTTTGTTCTTTAGGTTTTTGGGAAGCAGCTTTTATCAATCTTAGAATTTCATCTTCGCCAAATTCTCCTCTCAATTCACGATGAAGTTGTTTTAGACGAATAGATACTTCCGCGAGTTTTTCTTTAGTGGGCTTATCTGAGCTACGAATTTTTTCAACAAATGTAAGTAGATTATTGGATGGTGGTATAGCAGTTATTTTGGATTGAATATTAACAGTTGGGGGTTCTTCAACTGGTTTAGGAAGAGGAGGGGGTCCAGTTACTTTTGGCTTGGGTAAACCTGTTTGTTGCCTTTTAAGTATATCTTGTATTTTGCCCATCCCAACACCGACGTAATAGTGTTTTAATTAATATATAAATGTGTTTAAAAAGGTATTGGTAAAAAGAAAATAAAAAGCCTCTTTATCTTGCTGAGGACCTTATTGTCCAGGTACATTGAGCTGAAGGGCTAGGAACTCTTCTGCCACTTACACCAAGATCACCGGTTATGCCTAATACAGTGGCTTGGTTAATGC
>JAHJCT010000016.1 GCA_018812715.1 Microcaldota archaeon
ACAAAAGAAAAAGAGCAGATAAAACCAGAAAACCTTATAGAAAAAATCGAAGAAGTTTCAGAATCTCTTCGGAAAAATCTAAAAGAAAAAGCAGACAGATGGTTTGCTGAAACCTGTTCTTCTGCAGAGACCATGGAAGAACTTTGCAAAGCAGTAGAAAAAGGAGGCTTCATTAGAGTTCCATTTTGCAGTGATGATCTTGATGGAAAAGCATGTGCAGATATTGTCAAAGACAAGTGTGCTGCAAATATGCGCGGGTCTCTGTTTGGTTCTGATATGAAGCCAAAAGGAAAATGCATTGCTTGCGATAATGATGCAACCCTCTATCTTTATGCAGCAAAGCAGTACTAGCAAACATCAAAAGGCAGCAATACTTTTTGCATTCTTGTAGGTCGGGAAAGAAAAATTGTGATTGTAGATTCTATAAGCAATATGTATGCTTATCAAGGCAGCTGGGATACATTTTTCAGAAGCATTGATGGGGCTCTTGCAGCTGTCAAAAAATTCGAGGAAAAATGCAGAAAATTAGAGTATGTTGTTGTCAATGAGAGTTTGATGGGCGTAATAGATTCTTCTTGAGTAAAACATACTGATTTAAATTTCTCTATTTAAATTTTTTAATTACTTATCTCATTGCCAGTGAAACTTTTACATAAGTAAACTTTTTGTTTACTTCTTGGAAGTTAAATTCTGAGGCAAATGATATGTGAGGAATAATTCATGAAATTAGTTTTTGCAATATTACTTAGTTTGTTGATGTTTGGATGTTTAGTAAAACCGGTTGGCCCCTTGGAAAGTGGCATTAAACCTCCGCCAGGTCTTGATGTTCGTGAAATTTTCAATAAAAATGAAACAATTAACTTTTATATAAACGAAACAATGATGGAAAACAACTCCAATACGACCGAGTTTGAAGTTAATGAAACTGTAATCCCAGAACTCAATATAACTGATCTGGACAATGAAACTATAAAAGAAAACGAAACTTCAAAACATGAGGATTAGTAGTTTCATTTCGGATAAGTTTTAAACTTCTCCCTACATGATATCCTCTTAACATAGCCCCGTCGTCTAGAATCTTTTGGCTGATATACTCTCTGAGATCGTAACAGCCAGAAGGTTGGCAGTGGTCAAGGATGCGGGACTTTGGAGGGATCTTTTAACTCCAAACTTAGAAGATAACCGAAGTTATCCTGTGACGGCAGTTCGAATCCGCCCGGGGCTATATTCTATTTTTAAACATGTGAATTTCTGATAATGTGGTTATTTTTTAAAAACTGCGTAATAACTTTAAATGCATGATTAAGCCCCTTAGGGCAAATATGATGCCGTCTCAAGGAAAAGTTGTCTACCTCACAAAGGCAAGAAGATATTCTTATGATAGGAGGCCAATGATTGAACCTCCGGTCAAGCCATTTGGTATAGATACCTTCGGGGTCGATGAAAAGAGTAGGATAGCCATGGCTGAGGCGGATATTCGCGTTGACATTGTCAACGGGGATTTGAACCTCGTTGTTCTTAGGAAGATTAGCTTTGCGTTGAGTAAACTTGGCACATTTGAAGATGAAAAAGTGCGGTCGAATGGAATCAGATACCTGATTGAAGATGTTGGGCGATATGGTGAGCCTGAAGGTCTTGGCATCCTCAAGATGTGCTACGAATTATATGGCAGATGTGAAGGAGTACTAGATCAACTATTCCATGTTGCTGACAATATCGGCACTGTTCGTGGAATGAGAATCCTTCTTAGTGCGTATCTTTCCAAGCCAAGCGATGATCGTCTTGAGGGCCTATCTAATTTTGCCTGGTGGTTTCCGGGGGCTATTCCACGCATGGTCAATGTGATGGATGCATCTCCACTACCAAATCATCTTTCCCAAATGGCTACAGATAGCCTTCAGAGATATGTTGATACTATACCTACAAGTGAAAGTTTGGCCAAAGCTGGAACTGCTGTTTGTCCTGAACTTGAATAACTGCTATAAATATTGCTGAGGAAAAGTAATCATGCCTAGTAAGAAAAAAACTGTTCGTGCTAATGGTACAAGAACAGGCAAGTTCAATCCAAAAAACTCCGGTCCAGACAATAACCATAAACCAAGCATATCTAAGAAAAATTGTATTGAGGCACTTGAGATTTCAGGTCCAATATCTGATGAACTTCGAAAAAAACTAAATCTGCCAAATAAACTTTATGCAAAGCCAGGTGTTCTCTCATTTACTTCTGAACCTGAAGGGAGCATGGTCGGTCTTATGGAGGCTCTTCTAACAGGCATGCCGATACCAGAAAATCTTCCTGATTATGGAATCGAAATCAATGCCAGAGGCTCGATAACCTATGGCCTACTGGTTGACAAAACTAGGGGGATCATTGTCATGGGCGACATTATGAGCGCATATGACGAATCTGGAAATTGGGAATTCTTCATGATGGGACTAGACGAGGCCATGACTACTGCCAAATCCTTGAAACGAGAAGGCAAGGAATTTCTTTTTATCGTCAACAAGGAATTGTCAACCACTGTTTTGAAATAATCATTTCAATGGACCAAGACTTTGGATGTCGCTTCTTGTCAGTGCGAATCCAGAGTCCTTGACAAAGTACATTCTCCTTACTTTATCATGATCTCTGCG
>JAHJCT010000017.1 GCA_018812715.1 Microcaldota archaeon
CATTTTCTTGTCAACATCAGCTCCGGATAAGTGAACATATGTTGCAGGCATACGGGAGCCGCCAGTCCAGCCGAAAATAATTTTCAATTCCTGTTCAGTAAAATACTTAGCTAAGTGAGTAGCTCTGGAATGCCTGAACAAGTGAGGGTAAATTCGCTTGGTTAAACCCGCCCTTCTTTTGGCTGCATTGAGAATATTAGCCAAAGTTGCATGATTCCCCAGGTTTTTGAATTTACCCCGTAGTTCCAGAAACAAAGGAGCATTCGGATCTGTTGCCCTTGGGTGGTTATTCAACCAAGTTTTCAAATCAGGAACACAATCAATAATCCTAACCCTTCTCATGCCGGTTTTACCGTTCAATAGGATAACCGCGCCGTATTCATCAAATTTAACGTCCTTCAGGTTAAGCCCTATCAATTCCCCGGCTCTACACCCGCTCTCATAAAGAAGCAAAATCAACGCCCTATCTCTTGGGTTCAGCGCAGAGTCGGCCAGTTTCTTTATCTCGTCAGGTGCCAAAATATCCTCAGGCAATTTCCTCTTTTCAAAGCCATGTGGTTTTATCCATGTAACGCTTTCTGGATAGGTTCCACCGTACAACCACTTATAGAACGCTTTGACTGAGATCTTAAGGCTAGGACTTTTGTAATCTTTCCAAACTTCAAAGAAATCGATCATGTCCTTCTTCGTTATCTTCTTGAAAGAGCGTTTCGGGAAGTGTTTGGCGAGTTTTACGAGGCAAAAGAGGTACATATAACGTGCCCCTTCACTCATGCCCTGAGCCGTCTTTTCCAGGTCAAATTCAGCCAAAATCCGCTTATTCTCCAGTGCGACGTCCTTCCAATTCACTTCGTTTTCAAAGAACCTTTTCGGGCTCCTTCCATATGTAAATTTCATACCTGCCTGTCTGCTCGAAGTACTATTTATAGCTTGCCGAGCTGATTGACGAATTCTAGTTAGACTGTCTGACTATCACCACTCTGCGAATGGAAAATAAGTTCTAGCTCGGGTTTCCCGAGCGTTTCCTTAGGAATTGAACCGTTAAACTCAAATCTAGGCAATCGACTAAGTTTTCACTAGGAGAATTCGTCATTAGCCTAAGTTTCCATGTTGGTCAGGCTAATGAAAACTACTCAGACCGCACGTCAATCGTCATCGCTGTACACCGTGGCCGGATCTCTCCTGTTCTGAAAACTCTTGACAAAGTTTACAGACACTAGCTTAGGGCATCAACTCAGTGATCACCGTTGTCATCATTCACATAAATAATAAGCACATTTATCCTTTTATCCCTAAGCTTTCTCTAAACAGGAGGCAACTTTATTATCGGAATCCACCGCCACCAGAACTTCCCCCTGAGAATCCTCCCCCGCCTCTACTCCAACCACCGGAAGAATGAGATGAAAATCCGCCTGATGGGCTTTTGCCTCCTCTATTACCATATGTTCCAAGATTGTAAACAGCTACAGTACTTGTATAATATGCCATAGATGAAATCGCCACATTATCCATAACTTCAATCTGGTGTTTAGTCACTACATCCAATTCAGAAAGATGTGATTTTACTTTGTCAGCAACACCCAATGCAGTTGCGTATTTTAGAATATCTCCCCAAATTACTGCTGAGGACGGGGGGTACTCCTTTATGCGGGAAGACTTCAAACCATTGTAGAATCCCGTCCATTTTTTGTACAGTTCTTTATTGGCAATGTCCTTCGGGAGCTCTGGTTTTCGATAAACATACGCCACATAAACAGAGCAAACAATAAATCCAATCACACTGAAAAAGATTGCATATAACAACATCTCTTCTCCGTGCAGTAAGTACCATTCTGTGCTGAAGCCCGTACTCGCACATAAGACAAACAATACAAATACTGCAAAAACCCCAAACCCACTCAACCACACATTCTTTTCTGAAGCGTTTCTACTTAATTTTTCTATTTCTTTATCTCCGAGAACTTCAGTTTTTATCTGAGCTGAAAATACATTATTGAATTTTTTTACTGCTCCTATTATCTTCAGTTTTTTTGCATTGTCTTTGTTCTTAACCTCATTATATCTTTCCATCATTTCATCCAAATCAACTTCATTCCCTTCAACAAATACAAGATCAATCACTGATTTTTCATAATCCTTAAAAGTGGTCGATTTTTTCTTCAGAATTAATATTGTTCTCTCTCTTTTGATCTCAGTTCCTTTCTTGGCATCTTTCTCCAACTCCACTATGTCAATGATTCCTCTGTTGATGAGATCTACTATCGTTGCTGCAACAAGTTCTTTTATCTCGTATTTATTTCTAACAAGTGAACTCACGACTGCTGGCTCTTCTTTGCCAGGAGGAAGAATTGTTTCTGGAATCTGCGGCCTTTTTCTTTCCTTCAGAAACATAGCTCCAGCCAAAAGAAAAGAAATTATGAATAAAGGGAAACAACAGTATTCTGTATTCGGGCGCTCTGGCTCCAAAACTGTTTTTGATCCATAAATCTCTCGTTCTTCTTTTAGTATCGCATAAGCAGATGCATTCACTGTATTTATTGTTTCAACGGCCCCTCTATCAAAGAGATAACACCCTCCAATATAATTTCCACTGGGCACATCTTCCAAACTAATCAGAATGCTAAGACCATCCACATATGCATTGCCTTCTTTTTCTGAATAGACTTCAAAATGCATGGTTTTTCCTGCAGATCCTGCTGGCAAGGTAGTATTTGCACTGAATTGCTCAGCATTCACAGGCCAGTTTGCTCCATAATATTCGTAACAGACCTTTGCAAAATCATTGTAAAGCTGAACTCTATCCTTGATATCATAATCCAGTTCAACAACATTCTCTCCAACATATGTTTTTTTCCAGACTATCTCAGCCTGATCACCATTCAGAGTTAACTCGTAAAGAACATCTGCCCCATTTACCTTTACACTATTCACAACAATATCAGAAAGATAAACAAAATCCTCTTTTCTTATGCTTCTATAGCCCTCATTATATTCTTGTTCAAGATCAAAAACCATCCTTTCATATATGTGAAGATCCCCGTTTTCTTGAACTATTGCTTTGGTATGGTAATCTTCGATAGAAAAAGCACTGCTAACTGAAATAAAAAATAAAAGAATCACACTCATGGACTTTTTCATAAAATTCATTCAGACTTTAAGGTTTAAATAACGTCATATTGCATTTTTTATTTCTGGATAAAGGTCCTTGAATTGGGCCAACCACTCTCTTCTTTCTGTTCTTAATTTTTCTGTCAGTTCTGCATACTTCTCTTTCGTATAATGTTTTTCAGGATGGAATTTCGAAACTTCTACTTCCGGTACACTATCTGCTATCTCATACCCCCAATCAGGATCTTTTTGCCATTTTACTGTCTCTCTTGCAATTTCCTTTATGATAGTAGCAGAATCATGTACGGTTATTTTTTCCCCTGGCCCGCCATTTTGTGCCCCCACACTTCCTGTATTCAACAAATAGCATTCTATGTGTGGATTCTCTCTTAAAATATCATAAAATCGGTTTCCTTCCTCATCTTTCGAACCTATGATAAATGGATTTGTTCCAACCACTCTTCTTGATTTTCCTGGATCTACATCGGATGCAGAACTTCCAATGGATTCACCCAACATAAAAAATGCAGCTCCGTGTTCTCGGTTTAATTTTGCAACTGGCGGAACTATCGTATCCCTCCTTGTTATGAAAAGGACCATATCTGCGTGCTGTATGTCTATACCCAAGTCCGTGTGCCTCATCTCCCTTCTAAGAACTACTGCCCGCCCATTCGAAGTAATGCTATTATCAAAAAAATCTATTTTTCCTCCCGGCAAAATCTTTACATTTTCAAAAAGTGCATTTTTGCTTATTGCTGCTTCATACAATACCGGCTGATTTTCTGGTTCCAATCCATCTGTTTTTATGTAGAAATTTTTCTCTGTCCCTAAACAAGATGAATCTTTCTGCATAAGTACTACATCGTCCTGTCTGATTGCCACCCCCTCGCCGATAAATGCATCCAACCAATGGTGGTGGCAAGTGAGTGTAGTTTTGCCCGTTGCACTCAACCCAAAAAGCAATGCCCCTTTTTCAATTATTTCTCCCTCTTTCTTTACCTTTATTAGTTTAGATCCTGCATGCAATCCGAGTCCGCCTTCCTTTTTTGTCTTGTGCATTGCTAGCCGCAGGTTGGCCTTTTTCAATTCCCCCGTATAATCTGATCCAAGAATAAATGTGATCCCAGCTTCAGCATCCACTATAATCTTAGTTTCTGGCCACTCAGGAATTTGGACACTGTTAAAATCAGGATAATCTAATTTCGTTGGTATGAAAAGCATCTCCCCCCACATACATGCAATATGGGCATAATCTGCGGACACATGTGCCCTGCAATGTATTGGTTTTGCTGAACACATCTCCCTGTCAAGCTGAATTAGTTTTTTGCCCTTCAAATATTCAACGACTTCTTCTATGGTTTCTTTTTGCTTTTCTGTTGCCTCTTTCTCTATAATTTCAGTAAACTTGGCACTTCTTCCCCTCACCTTCGTCTTATAACAGACACTTCCATACTCTGTTTCTTCTCCTTCTTTCTTGGCCAATTCTCGCAATTCTTCAGAAGATGGATTAATGATCAAGTCTGCATTATTTGCTATCTGGACAAGTGCTTTTTCAAATACCATGCCCCTTGTTTACCTAATTATTCTTTTAATTCCCTTTCCCTTAATTATTCTCCAATGCTTCAATCTATCCGACTTATCAATTGGCGTTCTCATGCAGATACATATCTCCAATTTCACCAAGGTACCAACATCCTCGTTGGAATTATGGGGAGTGGAAAAAGTTCGGTTCTAGAAGCCATAAGCTTTGCATTCTTTGGTACCTTTCCAGCCTTAGAAAGACGAAAAATGAAAATGGAAGATATCATTCGTTTGAACGAACCAGAAGCCAAAATCATTCTTGAATTCACGTGGAATAGAATAAACTATAAGATAGAAAGAAAAATCACCCGCAAGAAAAGTTCACATGCGGAAATATACAAAAACAATGCTCTTGTCGAAAGTGGGCCAGTAGCCGTAACTACTTATATTGAAAATCTTATCTCTTTGGATTATGACCTATTCACCCGCGCAATCTATTCAGAGCAAAACAACATAGATTATTTTCTTACCCTAGATCCCCGCCGCAGGAAACAAGAAATCGATTCTTTACTTGGTCTTGACAAGTTTGAACTCGCCAGAACAAACATAGTTGCAGTAATCGGCCGCATTCGCTCCAAAAAAGAAGTAATGGAAGAACGTTTTAACAAGGACAAACTAGCCGAGCTTGAAGCAAAAGAACAAAAACTCAGTACTGAGCTTTCCACTATAGAAAGCACTTTCAAAAGCACCATTGAATCATATGAGAAACATAATTCTGAATCAAAAACAATCTCTTCAAATGTTGAAGAAATGCGCAAAAACAAAGAACTTTATGAAAAGTGGGACAGAGAGATATTACGTTTTTCTGGGCAAGCAGAATCATTGGAAAAAGATCTGGAAGTCAAGTTCGATAATACTTCTTATGAAAAAATAAAAATGCAACTTAACACTCTTTCAGAAGACGGTACAAAACTTTCTCTTTCTATAAAGTCATTTGGGGAACAACAGGCAATACTATCAAAAGAACTAGGTTCATTAGAAGCCAGTCTCAAAACAGGATCTGAAGCAAAGAAACACTCTGAGGAATTGAAAAAGACGCTTGCGGATCTTCTTGCAGGAAAAACCCAACAAGAACTTCTCCAGCACCAACAAGAAACTGAACAAACTCTCCTTCAGACTGAATCAGATCTCAAGACATTACAGCATGAATTAACTGAAGCTATCGATCTAATGGACAAACTCAAACCAGGGCTTTCAAAATGCCCGTTATGTTCGTCGAATCTTGCTGAGGCTGGCATTTCTCACATAAAATCAGAGAAAGAAAACCTTATCAATCAGAAAAAACAACTCATTTCAGAACTTTCCAAAAATTCAGTTGATGTAAAAAAACAATACGAGGAACTCAAACAAAAAATACAGAAAATTTCATTATTTAATGAGAAACTCACCTCACTTGAAAAAGATTTCTGCGACTTAGAAAAGGCTGAAAGTAGAAAACAACAAGTTGAATCCGATCTTAGAGCTCTATTAGAAAAAAAACAGGGGGCAGAAAATACATTAGAGACTATGAATAAAGAATTGGAACAGCTTCGATCGAAAATAACTGAATGTGAAAATCTCTTAAAAAAAGACAAAGAACTCAAACAACTAAAACAAACACTTGCTGGACTTAAGACAAAACTTACATCAATAAAATTTGATCCTGCTGTCTTCGAACAACTTCGTCAAACATTAGAAGATTCAAAACTAAAGTCAGAACGTTTACTCTCACAAAAAAAATCAACAGAAGAACAACTACGTGTGAATAAGGATATGTTAACAATGATGCAAACTGAACTTTCTGAAATACACAATTTAGCTAAAAACATCCAAGAATGCAGTTTGCTGGAAGAACAACTCCACATCTACAAAAATGCTTTGTTAGAAACCCAAACTAGTTTACGTAGGACTTTGATAGATGCCATAAACAGTGCTATGAATGAAATCTGGCCTATCTTCTATCCATATCGTAATTACCATGCCCTGCGTCTAAATGCATCTGAGCGTGACTATATCTTTGAGGTCAATGATAGTGACTGGAGGCCTTTAGAAGCAATGGCCAGTGGGGGCGAACGCGCTAGCGCTGCGTTAACGCTTCGTGTGGCCCTTGCAATGATCCTCACCCCAAAACTCAGCTGGCTCGTTCTAGACGAACCAACCCACAACCTTGATGCAGAGGCTATAGAACTTCTTTCTCATGCCCTTCAGTTCAAAGTGCCAGAAGTTGTAAAACAAACATTTGTGATAACACATGAAGAAGGCCTTATGGGCTCTGAATTTGCCTCAAGTTATCGTCTAACTAGGGATAAACAATATAACGGCGAAACAAAAATAGAAGTCGCTTAGTTGTATACTTCTGTTTCCATCCTATCTACTATATCCAACTGATCCTTTGCCGTGTTTCCTGTTTTTTCTTGGTACCATTCATGACAACTTTCTTCATTCTGTGCAGCATAATAAGCAATAGAGCAGTAAATATCTTCTTTTGAAGCAAAACCAATAGCAAAAAGGTACTGTAATACACTCTTGAATTCTTCTATTACAAATGGTTTTCTTCTTGAGACTCTCAATCTTCTTAGATCTGTAAAAACAATCTCTTTTCCATTGAGAAGTACATTATTCAGGCTAAATCTTCCTATAATCAGATTATTTGTATGGAGTTCTGCTATTTTTTCAGTTATCATTTCAGAGAGCTTGCTTTTATTGTTTTTTTCTAAGGTATCAACATCAACATAATTTATGTGGCCACGTGCGATCCTTCTATCAAATGACCATGCCTCCCCTTCAACCTTGGAGATTACGTAGTTGGTACCGAGTACTGTTCTTAGGTATCCAACAATATTCTCAAGTGCACCCTTTACTTTTCCATATGCGTTATAAAGCGCCTGGGCGATCTCTTTCATTGTTTTTCTCATTATATAGGTAACATTATTGTGTCTGAAACATATGCTATCTGCGCCATCCCTTGCCGCAATGCGATAAAACTCTTCGAGATCTTCTCCTTTGCGGAAAACAATTTTCTTAATTTTTATTATATCTGACGCTGAGGCAGTTTTCCATTCATATTCAACATCAATGCCATTAACATCTTCATTTCTTTTAGAAGAAGGGACTTCTCTGGAAAAATCGGGAAGCATGTGTTCATCTGGCTTGCCCGCATCGAGCGTTTCTCTTATTCCGTCTTCTGTCTTATACGCACCAGAGTATTCAGTTTTTTTCATGTGCATCGCCGCGCATGTTCGTACTGGTCTAAGTACCTCTACGATTATATATTTTATGCCACTATCTCTATTTAAATTTATGTTTCATCTATTCAGTCTCTATCCTCGGCGCCAGATAATAAACCACTTTGGCTCCTTCTACCTCATATTCAAGCTTAAGCGGTTTATCTGTTTCTAGGTTTACTGTTACAATAGATGCAGAGTTTGTTGCCTTTACCATATCCTCTAGATATTGTAATGGGAATGTTGCCCTAGCACCGCTAATAGTACTTATCTCAATTACCTCGCTGCTCCCTTTCTGGAACTCTGCCTTGAGGTCCCCACTATCCCCTCTTACCTCTACGCCGAATTGCTCTGGAGTAAGCTGAAGTTTTACATGAGAACTCAAAAGTTTCGCATCTTTAAGGGTTTCTTTTATTGCATCAGCTCTAATTTTTGCATAATTACCAAATTCGATTTTTGGTTCTTTTTGTACCCTTTCGCTTGTTTCAATAAGCGATACTTTGAATGTTCTCTTGTGCTTTTCGCCAGCAAATTTTATTACTAGGCGGCCATCCTCAACACTCAATTCTGCACTTTCTCCTTTCTTTCCTCTTGCCAGGACATTGGAAAGCTGACCAATATCTAATCCTAACTTCATCTCTTCAGGTATACTATATTCAACAAATGCCTCTTTGGGCATTCTAAACGATACCATTGAGATCTGTGAAGGGTCCATGGCTCTAAAATACAGGCCATCATTCTTGATCTCGATCTGCCCTTCCTCAACTAGGCACACAATTGAATCTATCGCCGATTTCAATGCTGGAGCATCTTGAACAATTAGTTTCATATAAACCTCCCTGGTTTATTTGGAACAATAGCCTAATTAAGTCTTTCGCGGCAACTCGGAAGCTACTCTTGTCATCATTTATCAGTCTGGGACGGTGTCGTCATCGTTGCCAGAATAATAATTATAGAATCATGTTTAAAATTAATTCTAGCGGTAGTCCGAAGTCTCTTCCTCTTCTTTTTCCATTGGTTTTGGCATTACTGCTTTTGAACGCATCACAAGTATGATAGCAATAATAACAAGAAAGCCCCCAACTAGGAATTGTCCAACCCCGGATATTCCAATATATTCACTGATAATACTTGCTATTCCCCATAATATAAACAAAACTCCGATAAGCAACAGAACCTCTCCAGTTGCAGATAATGCCATTGACCTCATCAATGGCCGCATGTCTTGTTCATCATCCATTATTCCACCGTGTGTTGTCTTACTTTTACTCCTGCTTCTCTCAAAAGCGTTACTGATTGTTCTGACATGGGATAATCTACATTATAAACTACTTCTTTAATGCCTGCATTGATTATCATTTTTGTACAGTGTAGACATGGTGAAAATGTCGTGTATAGTGTGGATTCCTTTATACTAATTCCATGGTAACTTGCTTGTACTATCGCATTCTCTTCTCCATGACTACATAAACATTCATCAAGGTTTTTTCCTGATTCAGTGAAGTTATTACAACGGGGGCATCCACCTTCAGAGCAATTTTTTGTACCACGTGGAGTACCATTATATCCAGTTGAGATTATTCGCTTATCCTTTACAATGATGGCCGCCACTTTTCTTTTTATACAATTGCCCCTTGATGCCACAACCTTTGCTATGCCCATGAAATAGTCATCCCAGCTTGGTCGATGCAGTTTAAACTCATCCGATGTTTCTGCCAATGCAATATCTATCTTGTCTTGAAGTTCACGGAGACTACCATCATTTACAATGGTTCTTTCAGCCAATACAAATGTATCCTTGAGATTTTGTTTTGTTTTTTCCTCATTTTTCATTTCTAATTTTTCTATTTCAATAAATGCGTCATATGTCTGGGGGTCTTCTTCTCTTTGTCTTGCCTTTACTCGTTCAAAACGCACCTCTGCAGGTGCAGTTATATAAAATAAGAAGAAACGCCCTGATTTTTTCAATTCTTCTACTTCTGCAGGATTACGAATGGAATCTACGACGTAATTTTTGTCTTCTTGTATCTTTTCAGCAATCTTTCTTCCCAATACTCCGGGCCCAGAATGTTCCCTAAGTTCATTACCTTTTACTATAAGTTTTTCCCTCGTTACTGCCTTTCCCTCTGCTTTGAGTTCTTCTCTTATCACATCGGAAAGAGAAAAATAGTAGAAACTTTTCTTTTTCAAATACTCTGCAACCGTGCTTTTTCCAGCACAATTCTCTCCAGTTAATCCAATAATCATTCCATCCCCTCAGAAGAATTTTGTTAATATTTTTTTGATTTCTTCAAACACTTCTTTCTCAGCACCAGCCAACATCTCTGATTTTTCTACCCATTGTTTTATCTCATCTGATGTCATGTAGGTATACAAAATATCTCGTTCCTGAACATTTTTTCCTATCATTATACCATCACATGAAATAGCCAGCTGATCACCAGTACCTGCTTCTTCTACTTTCTCCTTTTCTTTTTGTATTTCTCTTATCTGCCCAACAATCTCTCCTGTTTTGTTCATGAGTCTATAATTTTTCTTTATTCTACCTTCTACAACATTAATACCAAATATTGCTGGTTTAGACACCCGGAACACATATCCATCTAGTACTTTGATTTTTCCAGGCCATGTAAGTTTAACGAGTGCCTCCTTCTTCATCTTCTCTTTTTCTTCCCTCATCCACTCAGTATACCTCTCAACAAGTTTGTATACAATATCACTATAAATTACAGGAACACCGCTATTCTTGCTCTCTTCCCATGCCTCTTCCAATACTGTTACGTTGAATGCCATTACAACGCCCAGGAAGCGCTCTTCCATTGCACCAGCAGCCATAACATCTTTTCGCGTAACATTTCCTACAGCAGCATCCTTTACCTTTACCCCTGCCCCTTTCAATACCTGTAACAACGCTTCTACTGATCCGAGACTATCTGCTCTTAGGATGATCCCCTCTTCTTTACTTTTGCTGAAAATTACACTTTTGAATTGCGCCTCTATCTCTTTTCGGTCTATCTCAAAATTTTCTATTACCTCTAATGGGGATCCGGGGATAGCATCCTCCAATCCAGGAGCAAGAATCTTTACCCCTGCAGCGGCGACCACTTCGTCAATATGCAAATATTTTTCTTTCGCCCCTTTACTTGGTACAAAGAGGCCTCTGATTTTTGTTTTCTTTATCCCGTCATGGCTCATATATGCAATTTCATCATTTTTTCTCATTATACCTTCGTATACTATTACATCAACAGTCGTTCCCAACCCTTTCTCATCCTTTACCTCTATTATACTTGCCTTTCCTCTTCCATTTTCATCTATTTCAAGCCCCTCTCCAAGGAATTTTTGACTTAAGCCGCTTATCAATACTAATAATTCGCTCAGTCCCTCTCCACTCTTAGCACTAATGGGCACTATCCCGATCTGTTTCGTATAATCAGTAACCTTATCAAATCGTTCACTGTCAAATCCATATTCTGAGATACTTCCCATCATCTCGTATAATTTTTCATCCAAACGTTGTTGAATGTGTTCTGGTTGTTTGGCATAAGATTCAAGGAATGATTGAGTGCCCTGCCCCTTCCATCCCCCCAATGCATCAATTTTGTTTGCTGCAATCAAAAAGGGCGTTTTGTGTTGTTTCAGTATCTTTATGCTTTCTACAGTTTGTGGTTGAAATCCTTGATTTATATCTACCAGCAGTATCACCAAATCTGCAAGGCTTCCTCCCCTGTCCCTGAGCGTTGTGAACGCCTCATGGCCCGGGGTATCTATGAAGAGCAGGCCTGGGATCGTTATGTTAACATTCATTTTTTTGGCAATATTCTCTGCAATGTTGATTATCTCTTTTCTGGAAACATAACTTGCTCCAATCATCTGTGTTATGCCCCCGGCTTCTTTTTTTGCTACTGCCGTTCCTCGTATGTGATCAAGAAGGGTGGTTTTGCCATGGTCCACGTGAGCTAGAAGACATATAATTGGCGATCGCATAAATTTCATAAAAAAGCCTCTAATATAGTTGGGGCTGCTATATTCTAATCCTTTACGATCCAGAAACCTATTAATAATCACATTTATAAACACTTCCGCCCACAATTATACTGTGCATAATATGACTATTACTAAATCTCAACCTTTAGAGCAGGCCACCACTAGAAAGGAAGATCCTAAGACCAAGCCCGGCCTGATAGAAAGATGGAAAATTCGTCCTACTCCTGCCAAAGTGCTCAATCTTTTGAATTCGGCCATAAAGGGGAATGGTAATGCAAGAGAGAACTTTGAAAGTGCAGTTTCTGTTTTCGAGCAACTAGAACCATCAAAACAACACAAAGTATTTTTAAAAATTGAAAAAAACCTCGTAAGCGTTTCTCACTTTACCTTAGAATCAGATTATAAGGCGCGAGAAGCCCATGTAATCGCTCAATTTATTGCTAAAACAGCCCACTGTCTTCCAAAGGATGAATTTGGCGATCCTATTTCAAAACCATATCAAAAGACAATTGATGCCCTTGCCAGGATTGCTGAAAGCGATGGACCTGGAAACGCCCGTTCTAGAAATGCTCATGTTGTTCTTACATGCACACATGCTCTTTGGGAACTTGCATATGCATATTTCTATTTCTGGCAAGATCGTGTTGTAGATCCAATAACTCAAGATATGGCCATAACATTTATGCTTGATATGCCAAGAACAGAAAATGCTGAAGCACATGGATGGCATCTTCTTGGAGAGTGTTTGCCTCAAATTGGTTTTGCTTTAGCCAAAAATATTTCAACAAACAAGTCTGCTTTCCTTAGAGAAATGATAGCTACTAAACCCAAGAGTGCTTTTCGAAGCGCATTATACTTGGATGAGGACCTAGGAGAATTTGTTGAAATTGCACACAAGTTGGCAGCAACACAAGTGCATCTTCCAGATGCAGAGCGTGATCAGAAGTTGCTTGAAGCTGCATTTGAATTTATGGAGGTTCTAAAACTTAGCAAACAACTTCGTGATCCGAAAAAACAACCATATGCACTAGACAGATTACTCAAATTATATCAAACTAAAAGATCCTATCTTCTTCCTCTCATAAAAGATTTTTACATAAAAACACTTGAAACTTCTCAAGATGGCTGGCCCGAAGAGCGATTAAATGCTCTCCTAACACTCAATCAGTTTGCTGCAATAAAATTCCAAGGCCAGACATCGCAGCATGTCCAAATCCAATCCTTAGTAGATGGATTACTTGATTCTGGTGATTATGCCATCCTTAAAAGAAATGTCCTCAAGATAGGCCGTGCAATTGCTCTAAGTTTTTCTGAGAAAAAGATTGACTTCATAAAAAGCATGATCCAAGATACAGACCCAGTTGCAGTACGTGATGGATTAGAAGTAGCGCTTAATTTACCTGTTATTCCTCAAGAACTTAAAGATGCAGCCGCTGCGGTAGACGGGCCTGCAAAAAATGCAGCAGAAGAATTTCTGTATGTTACTGATCTCAAAGAAAAACTTATGTTAGCTGACGGCACTCAATTTGTAGCGGCTGAACACCTAGTTAATATGTACCTAAGAGGCAAAAATTATCTTCTTCCAACAATGTTTGAAATCTCTTTAGAAATGGCAGACATATTTCGTGATCCGGGCGGCAACACAGAAGAAGAAAAAGCTAGACAAAAAGAACAAGCAACTAAGATTATAGTTCTCTTAGCAACTGCAGGTATCAAAACCCCTGGATTTAATGTTAATTTCAAAACAAAAGCACCGCCAAAACCAGTTAGCGATACTGATTCAGTTTCTCTCCCCCCTAAACCTGCTAAAGTAATAGTTGCAAAAAAACGTGATCCAAATGAAGGATAAAATAAAAAAAACTCTTCATACACTCTCAAGCAAAAGTGTGATGGAGAGAAAAAAAGCCATAAAGGAACTTAGTGCTTACCTTCATCATGAAGAAGCACATCTAGCCCGCCTTTCATTACATTATGTTTCTGTTCATGATCCTTCTTATACTGTTAGAAATTTAGCTAAACAAGCGTTCTATCGCATTGGTGCCCCTGTTTCTGATCCGCGTGTTTGGGAAAAAACCTACTTATTCTGATTGGAATATTTCTTTCACAAAATAATATAAATACAAGTAACGTTTGTTTCGCTACTGATTTTCATGGAAAGAAACATAGTGATAGAAAAAGGAAGGTATGTCCCAGTAAAGGACAGGGAAGTTGAATTAGTAGAACGAAAAGGTATTGGCCATCCAGACAGTCTAATCGATGGCATCATGGAAGAAATAAGTAAAGAACTTAGCAAAGCCTATCTGGAAGAATTTGGAAAAATTCTTCATCATAATGTTGACAAAGGACAAATTTGTGGTGGCGGAACCCGAGTAGAGTTTGGCGGCGGCTCATTTACAAAACCTATTTACATCTTATTAACTGGCCGTGCTACTGAAGAAGCAGAAGGAAAAACAATTCCAGTACAGCACATTGCCCAATCCACAGCACATAATTATCTCAAAAAGGCAGTCCCTCCTCTAGATGTTTGTTGTGATGTAGAAATTGAATCACGTATATCTGCAGGTTCTGCAGATCTTGTAGAACTTTTCCTTCGTGGACCAAAGATTCCATATGCTAATGACACAAGTTTTGGTACTGGCTTTGCTCCATTTACTGACCTTGAAAAAATTGTTCTTGCTGCTGAAACCCATTTGAATTCTCCGGAATACAAAGCGGTTCATCCAGAAGTTGGCACTGATATCAAAGTCATGGGCCTTCGTGAGGGAAATAAAATTAGACTTACTATTGCATGTGCATTTGTATCCAGACATATTCAGAGCATGGATCAATATGTTGAATGCAGGGAAAGAGTAAGACAAGATGCCATTGCAACTGCTAAGAAAATTACTGATATGGAAGTTGATGTTTTTGTCAATACTGGAGACAGTGTAGAAAACAATTCTGTTTACATCACACTTACGGGGACAAGTGCAGAGATGGGTGATGATGGCAGTGTTGGCCGAGGTAATAGAGTGAATGGTCTTATCACTCCATTCCGTTCTATGACTCTGGAAGCTGCCGCAGGCAAAAATCCAGTAAACCATGTTGGCAAAATCTACTCTGTTCTTGCAACAGAAATGGCCAGTTCGATATCCAAAGAACATCCAGAATTAGAAGACATTACAATTACACTACTTTCACAAATTGGCAAACCAATCGACCAGCCCAAGGTTGCTTCTGTAAATCTTATCTGTGGTGAAAGTGATTTTGAAAGGCTACGCACGACCATCCGAAGAGATGTTGATTCTAGGCTTGAGAACATTACTGAAATAACAAATCAGATAGTCCACAGCAAAGTTCCACTTTTTTAAATTCTTTTCTATAGTATTTCCAACCAAGGGCTCGTGGTCTAATGCTTTGATCTGGCGATATCAGTAAGCTGGACAATGGTAGGATGTCTGCTTGACATGCAGAAGCTCGCAGGTTCGATCCCTGCCGGGCCCACTATAAATTTTCATAACTGCATCTAAATTTCTCTTATCAGAAAAACCTATTCTATCCAACCACATTTTCAATCTTTTTCTGCCATTAATATCTAAACAATATGAAGTCGATATAGTCCCACGTTTCTTATCTATTTTAGTATTTTCAAATTTTGTAAATGGAACTCCAAATTCTTCTACCAGCTTGCAAACCCCTTCGAATAATTTTTTGCTAACCGTTCCAAAATGGATGGTGGGATACATTCCATTCATTCTGTTTTTGATACTTACACAAAAATCTGCCGCAGCAAGACCTCTAAGAAAAGCAGATTTGACCTCTAGAGTACTATGTTTTATTTTTTGTGGAACTTCAATGTCTTTCTTTTTACCGTATGGAACCCCCAATCTACAAAAAAACTCAAAAATTGCTCTCGAATGAAATGTTGCGCTTATAGAATTATTTTTCGAATTTTTTTTAATCTTTATTTTTAAATTGTACAATTCCATCTTCCTAACAATTAATCTTTTTTGAAAATAATCATTATCTTTCTCTCTATTTCCAGTATAGTTAAAATAATGCCTCAAACGACCATTATCACTTCTGACATTTAGGAGCATACAACCATCCCCTATATGAAAACCCAAGTCTTCTGCCAGCATCGGATCTAATATTTTTGGAATTTTGATCTTTCGTTTGAGGTCATATTCCGAGTATGCTACATCATCCAAATCCAGTTCCATAAAAACGATTCGTCTGGGCCTTATTAATACTTTCAGACAGACGTCATTTCCGCGGAGGTTTTTTAGTTATGCACCGTCAATGCACCTGCGTGGGCCCATCACTTTTTACATGCTTTCATAAATTCAACAAAAATAGGTGCTGGCTCTTCTAATCTGCTTTTCAATTCTATATGTGGCTGTGTTGCTATTCCAAAACCATTTTTCCATTCTGCAATTTCTACTATATTATAGGTCGGATGAACCCCTGAGATTACAAGTCCTTTTTCCTCTAATCTTGCAACATAATTCGGATTTACTTCAAATCTATGTCTGTGCCTTTCGGATATAGTATCTTTCTTATACGCTTTGTGTGCAATCGTCCCTTTCTTAAGCACACATTCATATGCTCCAAGCCTCATCGTTCCTCCCATTTTTGAAATCTGCTGCTGCTCAGGCAGAAGATCAATTACTGGGTGTTCTGTTTTTTTATCGAATTCAGTAGAATTGGCATCTTTCATTCCACAAACATTACGTGCATACTCAACTACCATCAATTGAAGTCCCAAACACAAGCCAAGAAATGCCTTTCCATTTTCTCTTGCATATTCTATTGCCTTAATCTTTCCTTCAATTCCCCTACTTCCAAATCCGCCTGGCACAATGATGCCATCATATTCTTTAAGTACTGTGGCAACATCATCAATCTTCTCGAGTTCTGCACCTTCTACCCAGCCTATTTCAATACCACTATTTACTTCAGCCGCACTATGTACCAATGCTTCCTTTACACTTACATATGCATCTTTTACTGCAGTGTATTTTCCAACTATTGCTACTTTGATTGGCCCATCTCTTGGTTTTATAATTTTGCCAACTTTATTTCTCCATTCTTTAAGCTCTGCTTCTTTACCATCTTTAAGTTCCAATTTTTTTGCCACTTGCTGATAAACATTTTGTTTTTCCAATACAAGTGGAAGTTCATATACTGTATGAAGTAATGGATCATCAATTACCGCTTCTTCATCAACATTACAATAAAGACTAATCTTCTTTCTTGCATCAGCACTTAACTTTTCTTGCCCCCGCACAATTATCATATCTGGTTGGATACCGAGACTTTGCAACAATCTCGTTGCATGCTGCGTTGGTTTTGTTTTTTGTTCCCCAGGACTCAAACTTGGCACATATGTCAATTGAACAAATGCAACATTTTTCTTTTCAAATGAAAGTTGCCTCACTGCCTCAAGCACATAACCATTTTCAAGATCCCCAACTGTTCCACCTATCTCAACCAAAACAACATCCGCATTACTCTATTCAGCAACTTCCGTGAATCTTCTTTTTATCTCATCAGTAAGATGTGGGACGAACTGCACATCCCGCCCTAAATATTCTCCCTTTCGTTCTTTTTCAATAATTCTTTGGAAAAGTGACCCACCAGTAATAGAGGACATTCCTGTCATAGACTGATTCAGGAACCTTTCATAAGTTCCAAAATCCATATCCACTTCTCTGCCATCATCCAGTACAAAAACTTCTCCATGTCTGAATGGATTCATTGTGCCGCAATCAACATTCAAATAACCATCAAATTTAATCGGCACAACTCTATATCCTCTTGATTGCAGTAGTTTTGCTATCGCCGAGGTTACAATACCTTTTCCAAGGCCAGACATTATTGATCCAGTGATTACGATAAAACGAGTTTTCTCTAGCATAGGATTCTTTTGTCTACTAGTTTTTTTAAACTTAACAACCTTTCTCTAGTATGCCAAATGAAGAACCACAATACAAAGCCAAAATCCGAGTTATTGATTACAGCACTGAGCATATCCAAGAATCTGAAGTAAAAACAGTTGCAGAATGCATGCCGCATGTAAAAAGTAAAAAATCAACAACGTGGATAAATATCGACGGTTTAAAGGATACCAAACTCTTAGAAGAATTTGGAGCTAATCTTAATCTGCATCCTCTTGTAGTAGAAGATATCTGCCATACTCGCCAACGTCCCAAAATGGAGGATTATGACGACTATCTTTACATTGTTGCTAGAATGTTGTCTTACTCTGATAAATCAAATAGCATTGAAAGCGAACAAGTCAGCATAATAGTCGGGGAGACATACATTCTTTCAATACAAGAAAAAGAAGGCGATCTTTTTGATAATGTTCGCGAACGCATAAGAAAGGGAAAGATTCGTCGTACTGGCCCGGATTTTCTTGCTTATCTTCTTCTTGATACAATTGTAGACAACTATTTTGCTATCCTTGAAAAAGTAGGTGAAAAAGTTGAATTACTAGAAGAGAGCGTTGTAAAAGACCCTTCACCGAAATCTCTCTTCAAAATTCGTGCTCTTAAAAGAGAAATGTTAAAACTACGAAAATCTGTCTGGCCTTTGAGAGAGCTCCTTCTCAATCTTGAAAGGGAAAGCACTGGGAAAGGGGCACTGATAAAAAAAGAAACCGCACTTTATCTTCGTGATGTTTATGACCACACCATCCAGGTCATTGATACAACTGAAACATTTAGGGATACAATCTCAGGCATGGTAGATATCTATCTCTCCAGCCTTAGCAATCGGATGAATGAAATAATGAAAGTTCTTACTGTCGTTGGTACGATTTTCATACCCCTCACTTTCATAACTGGAGTTTATGGTATGAATTTCAAACACATGCCAGAACTTGAACACACATTAGGATATCCCAGTGCCCTTCTTCTTATGTTTCTCTTAGCCGTATTAATGCTTCTTTATTTCCGCCAAAAGAAATGGCTATAAACATTGTAGGTGCAGACTCATTATGATCGGTAGAATAATCATGCTTCTTTTTCTTCTGGCCATTTCAATTCTGTTATGGTTTGTTAATTTAGAGTATCAAAATACCTATCTCGAAAAAAGTTTTTCAACAGTTTTTGTGCTCGCAATATTATATTTCATCTTTAAACTCGTCTTTGAAGAAATTCTGATAAAGAAAATCAAAGAATCAAAAGCAAGGTATTCGCTTAGGAAAACCGTATCTGTTATCTACTTTTTTGTAGTCATAATTACTTTAGTTGCTGTTTGGATAGAGAGTCCAGAAGCATTGCTTGTTACTTATGGTCTTATAGCCGCAGGTATTGCAGTTGCTTTGCAGGACCTGTTCAAGAGCCTTGCCGGAGGCGTCATACTCCTGCTGTTTCATCCATATAAAATTGGAGATCGAATAGAAATAAATTCCAAACACGGCGATGTTATAGATATCGACATTCTATATACTACTCTTCTTGAAATTCGTGAATGGGTTGAAGGTGATCAGGCAACTGGCAGACTCACAATAATACCTAATAATTACGTTCTCTCAGGTGTAGTGAACAACTACACAAAAGATAATGATTTTATCTGGGACGAAATCTGGATCCCACTTACGTATGACAGCAATTGGAAGGCAGCTTCGGATATGATCACAAAAATTGTCAAAAATGAAACAAAAAACGCAGCCAAAAAAGCTAGTGAAGACCTAACCCACATACAAGAACAATATTATCTTTCCAAAAGACCAGTAGAGCCTCAAATTTTCATGAAATTAACAGACAATTGGATCAGTCTTCATGTTAGATATGTAACCCATACTAGAGAAAGAAGACAGACAAATGCAAATCTGTCAAGACTTATTCTTCAGGCAATAGAAAAATCTAAAAAGGTGAAGATTGCATCTACAACAATTGACATTGTTGGTTTTCCGCGCTTGAAGAAGTGATCTGATGATTATAGTACTTATCACACTTCTTTTTTCTATCGCGGTTTTATCTAAATCTTCTGAAGTACTTATAGATAGTGCAGTAAAACTTTCCAGATTCTTCAAAATAAATCAGCTTGCCATTGGTTTTCTTCTTGTTGCTGTTGCCACAAGTCTGCCAGAACTTTCTGTTTCTATTACCTCTTCTATGATTGGTGAAGGTGGTATTTCTGCTGGTAATGTTTTTGGTTCAAACATAGCAAACATTCTTGTCATTCTCGGAGTTGGAGCATTTTTCTATGGGATAAAAATAAGTCCTTCTAATCTTAAGGACATCGCTCTTATCGTTCTTCTTACGACTGTTATCTCAGTTTATATTGTTTTCAATAGTTCAGTCCAGTCCAAAGCATTAAATTTCATCGAAGGTGCCATACTACTACTTATATTTTGTATTTATGTTTGGGATATTCTTAGAAAAAAGAAGCTTGATGATGGGAGGCCAAAATTCAATATAACAAAAGAAGTGGCATTAAGGGCATTTCTGTTTTTTGGTGCCAGTATACTTTTAGTTATCATAAGCTCTGCATTTGTTGTTGATGCTGCAGTTGAAATTGCCATTTCACTTGGTATAGCCCAAAGTTTCATTGGTGCGACTATCATTGCTCTCGGAACCTCGTTACCTGAATTAAGTGTTGCACTTCAGGCCCTAAGAAAAAAACACTATGGCTTGGTGCTAGGCAATGTTATCGGAAGCAATATGACAAATCTTACTCTTGTTCTTGGTGCAGCATCAGTAATAAATCCGATTAATGTTCAGCTCCCTGTTTTCATTGCAGCCCTTCTTTTTGCTGTTGTTGCTAATAGTCTTCTCTTTTACATTGCAGCAATTCATAAGAAAATAGAAAGATTTGGTGGTTTGTTTTTCCTTTTCATTTATCTGCTCTATCTTGTTGTAATCTTCGGGCTTCAAGTAACTACTATTTAATTCTTTTTTATGATGTTTATCCATGGTGAGTAAAAAACATTTCAAATGGGCTTTAATCGCACCACTCGTTTTTATAGTTCTGGCCATTCTTACAACAGTTATTTTCCTTCTCACTCCCACTATAATCGGAGCACTTATGGGAAATTCCTATCCAAATCCAAATCCATGTGAGCCTCCCAGCAACACAGGTACAACCGCTAATATTTCATTTGCTCTTTTCAACCTTTGTGCAAGTACTCAATCATTTCTTGGCGTAACTATAATGATCTTTATTGTGCTCGCGGCGTTGCTATCTTTTATCCCAATGGCACTTACGATAATTGATGTAGTAAAATCAGAACAACCATCTAGTGAAAAAGCAATCTGGGTAGTACTCACCCTAATCTTCGGTTGGTTTGCTGCGGCAGTCTACTATCTCACTAAGGTACGCTCAAAAGAAAATTAGATTCTGTTCAGTGCGTCCTTAATATTCTCAATAGATTTTTTTGTCACAATCATTGGAATTCGTTCACGATCAGATATCTTTACTGCCAGTTTATCTACTTTTTCTGGGCTAATATTATGCAAAACTATAGCAGATGGTTTTGTCGGACTTACCCGAACCACTACAAATGGACTTCTGCCTGTGCTTACACCCGTGAAAATAAACACCCTCTCATTAACATTTCCATAAAGGTTCTGAAAATATGAGAATGGCATATCAAGTATCACTTTGATACTATCTATCAAAGTATAGCCATACACTTTCTTTGATTCAATCATATCCGCATTTGTAATTATTTTGCCACCGATGAGTCCTACAAAATCTTTCAAAGATATTGAGCGGGCAAATTCATGCACTTCAAAATATTCATTTACTGGCTTTTCTTTTTCTCTGAATTTCTGCGTTATTGTTCCTCCTTTCATCTGATCTATTTCAAAAAGTGCGTTCACAAATCTTCTGATGACCTGGGCACCAGGAGATTTTCTCCTATTCCCTTCATAATCACTTATAGTTGAAACAGTTATCCCAAGAAATTTTGCAAATTCAATCTGAGAAATATTGAAAATTTCTCTCCACTTTCTCATAGTTGCGCCTGGGTCTTCTGAAAGTGCAATTTCTCCTGCGATTTCCATTTTTATCTTTTCCAATCAATACACCAAGAAAATGGAATGCTTTGAACGAAGTTCAAACAAATTTCCATTTTTATCTTTTCCAATCAATACACCTAACATAGCAGCTTATATCACAAATCTTTATATCTCTTTCGTCTATTGCCACTCCTATGTTCGGCAGTTATGCTGGCACTATGCAGTCGTCTAGACTAAGCCCCATCTCATTGTACATTATCTGACCGCAGTTCTCAACACATGTGCCTGGACCTGAATAATCTGTATATGTGCATTCCTCTTCACAGACATATCTAATCGTATATTCATATGGGCAACAGCTGTTTGGGTCAACGCCTTCTGATGCGAATATATTCTCGCATTGCTCTACACATGCTTGGTAGTCACCAGAAGAAATTACATTGCATGATTTTTGGCATGATTGAGTATATGTGGGCCCAGTACAGAATGCAGAGGATCCTCCTTCTGTTGCCAAACAACAACACCCTGATAATATCACTGCAAAAGCCGTAAAGACGAATAAAATTTTTGATGACATGCTAAATTTAAACTAGCGTAAATTTTAAATCCACCAGCTTTATAAACAAATACTGGTAGAGGGTAATTATGGGATACAATATTGTTGCTGATTTCTTTAATATGATTGATATTTCTCTTTTTGACAATGCAACAATTCTTCTAATAATCTGTTTTGTGATATGGGAACTTCCACGTTCACTTGGTATACTTTCCAAAGAATATACTGAAGGGCTTTATCCAGAAAATGGACGTGTTATTGATTTTACTCTTTTTGTAATTGGCATTGCAACAATATTTTTTGTATTATTAACCAATGCAACCAATATCGTTCTATTCCTTAAAACCCCCGGTATTACTGCCTTCTTTCTAATACTTATGGTAGTAATACCTCTGATAATCGCTCTAGGATTTCTAAAAAGAATCTTCCAGAGGATAGAGGCCCACGATTCAATAACCATATTTCTTACACACGCTTTTCTTGATCTTATGCATACTATTTTCCACATTGTACTGGTAATTCTTGTGATTCCTTCACTGGGATATCTGGTTGTTGGCGGTTAAATCCCCATATGTTATAAAAGGTTTCTGTTTGTATTTTTATACGGTGATATTTATGCCTCCAAGAAAGAAATCTAAAAAAGTTGCAAAACCATCTCCAAAATGTTGCGGAGAAAATCCCCATTTACCAGGCTATCTTCTAATCGCATTTGGCCTTTTGGCATTGCCTCTTAACTTTGGTCTTATTCCAGGCCTAGAATGGGCAAAGGCATGGCCACTCTTGCTAGTACTATTCGGAATTGCAATGGTTGTAAAAACAGTTCTCGCAAAAGGCCGCTTCTAATCAAAATATTTTACTGCATTCTTGAATATTCTCAATCCCAGCGGTTCTTTTACATTTCCTTTTATCCAGTATGGACAGTTTTCAACAATATTAAATGCCTCTGGATGTGGCATCATACCAAAAATCCGTCCTGTCCTATCACAGATTCCCGCAATGTTCTCAACTGAACCATTTGGATTATGCGGGTAGCCCGCCAATTCTCCGTCTTTATCTGTATACTGAAATACAATCTGATTTTTCTCTTTCAATTCCTTTAGTACATTCACATCCTTTGGTATGAATTTCCCTTCTCCATGCCTCACAGGAACAAGTAGATAATCAATATCTTTTGTAAATACACACGGCGAGCTCTTGTTTGCTTTTAATATTACCCACCGATCTTCAAAATGGCCAGAATCATTTGCTATAAGCGTAATCCGTTGTTTGAAATCAGGCTCCGGAAGAAGACCCATTTTTACTAACATCTGAAATCCATTACATATGCCAAGAACGAGCTTATTCTGACTTATGAACTCTTGAAGTGGTTGACGCAATCTGAATTTCATCTTATTAGAAAAAACCTTACCTGAACCGAGATCATCGCCAAAAGAGAACCCGCCAGGAAGCATGAGCATATTGTACTCTTTGAGTATTTCCGGATTATCAAGAACTTTATTCAAATGAACAATATCTGCTTTGCCGCCGCTCTTCTCAATCGAATATTTACTCTCAGCTTCGCAATTTACACCATAACCATGGAGCACTAGTGCTTTCAACATATGAAACAGATTAGTGATCAAAAAATAAAAAAGCGCTCCTTTTTTTCTGTGGCCTCATTAAAAGGAAAAGCACCACACTTTCAACGATACACATATAGACGGGATAAATTGCTATTTCGAATATCCAACTCTCTATTGCAATAAGATTCAACAATGCAGCAACAAAAAATATCAACCACGATACCCTGTCTTCACTCTGTGGTTTGAAATATGCCTTCTTTACTGTTGGCAATACGCCCATTGCATCTATGAATATCGTCAATACTAATGTAATAATCGGAGCATTAAATGCCCACCACATCGCCGCAGCAAATATCGCTCCTATGATGCAAGAAATGTCAAATCTATTCCATCCACCTTCACCGTATTTGAAGGATAGTAGGCCAATTACAAAAGGCCCTATTACATAGCTTAACGTTAACCACGCCGTATCAGTTGCCCCTACTGCGTAATAACTGGCCGAAATAATTACCCCTAAAAAAGTCCAAATCCACCACGATGCTCTATTTGGTTTTGTTTTTCTTTTTATGGTACTAATAATGTATGGAACAAATGCCGCAAGACCCAGGATGCCTGCAGCCATTCCTGCAATTGAGGTTAATTCTGACAAAAAATCAAACTCTTTTCAATCCTTTTATCCCATCAAATTTCCATGATGATCGTGAAAAAAGAAACGCGTCGTTAGCCATGCATATTGCTGCCGTTAGTATACTCTCCATCATTTTTGGAAGCTCGCCCTTTTCCATAAGTCCTTTGTTTATCTGGGACGCTATCTGTGCTGCTCTTTTATCAAATGGCAGGACAGTTACGCTATTAGCAAACTTCATAACGATCTCTTTCTTATTTACTGTTTCAAGGAGGTGCAGCATAGTAAGACTTGTTACGCATAATTCCTCTCTGTCTGCATAGTACTTTAATTTTTCAATCGTAGCTGGATCGCCACGAAGAAAATCCAAAGCAGTCTCAAAATCCATGCAGATTTTTTCTATTATCTCACCCTATTGTACTCTCTTCTGATTTTTTCAACAGCACTTCGATTAATATCCTTATCCTCTATACTTCCAGCAAGATTAATCAATCCTCTACTCTCTTCTCTTCTTTCTTTGAGCAAAAACCTTATCGCCTGAGTAAAACTCATGCCTTTTGACTTTTTCAAACTATAGAGTTCTGCATACACGTCATCCATTATTGTGATCACTTTAACCATAGGAACACCAAATCAATACATTCATTAAATGCATTTAAATCTTTTCGTCGAAAATCCCTTCTTTGTTCTTCTTAAGGTATAATTATGATTTTACTTTTCAGTCGTTAAAAGCAATTTATTTAAATCCTCGATAACGCATCATTCTACTCTCGAAAGAGAGCATAAGGCGACCAAAAGGTGAAAAAATGGAAGATTTAGTAAGATCCGTTATGGGTGAAAATACAGAAGCAGTAAAGGAAAGTAGTGAAGGTCTCAGCTCTGAGACAATCAAGATTGTGACTGTCGGTGTAGGTGGTGCAGGAAACAACACCATAAACAGGCTTATAAAGTCAGGCGTAAAAGGCACTGAACTTGTGGCTGTAAACACAGACAAACAACATTTGAACATAGTTCATGAAAGAGCCAAAAAAGTGCTCATAGGAAAGTCTGTTACCAAAGGTCTTGGTGCTGGTGGTTATCCAGACATTGGTGCCAAATCTGCTGAGGTTGACAGACCACTTATTGAAAGAGAATTAGAAGGTGCTCACCTCGTATTTATCTGCGCAGGTATGGGTGGTGGAACTGGTGGTGGAGCTGCCCCAATTGTATCTCAAATTGCAAAAGAACAGGGTGCAATTGTAGTAGCAATGGTTACCTATCCATTCTCTCTTGAAAGAGCAAGAAAGAAGAAGGCTGACGACGGTATTAAGGCACTTAAGAAAAGCTGCGACTCAGTAATTATTCTTGATAACAACAGGTTAGTAGAACTTGTTCCAAACCTACCAATGGCAGAAGCATTTGCTGTTGCTGACGAGATTCTCTCGAGAGCAATTAGCGGTCTTGTTTGGACAATAACACAACCATCTCTCATTAACATCGACTTTGCCGATGTACGCGCTATCATGGAAGGCGGAGGAGTTGGTTTCATTGCAGTAGGTGAAGGAAAAGGCAACGACAAGGTTCGCTCAGCATCTGAAGGTGTTGTAAAGAACAGACTTCTTGACGTTGACTTTGAAGGAGCAAAAGGAGCCATTATCCACATTACAGGTGGAAGCGACCTTACTCTTGGTGATGCTATCAAGGCAGGAGAAATGATCACTGAGAAAATGGATGCTGAAGCAAATGTGAAATGGGGTGCCAGAATTATGCAGAACTACGAGGGCAAACTAGAAATTGTTGCCATTGTAACTGGTGTAAAAGGCGCTTCAATTGCAGGTGGCTCTATGATCACAACTGAAGAGTCTACTGTACCAGAATACTCCCGAGACCTTGAGGTTCTCGGTTAATTTTTTCTTTTTCTTCTTCTTTTCAAAACTATTATAAATAGTCGTACAAACTATACTTATGCGTTCCAATGTCAACTATAGAAAAATTTACCAAATGGACTGGCACAGCGACCTTTAATGATGCAGTATATCGACTTACTGTAATCGCCCCGAGCAATGTCTGGCAGAGTGATGTTGTTACTGCCATTAGAACTGCTGGTGGTTACAATGAACAGATTAGTAGAGCAGATGATGATTCAATTGCACCATATGGGGAAGCTCAATATTCAGTTACTTTCACACCAGATTCCAGATTAACCAGCTATGCCAAATCAAAACCTACCACCACTTTCTTACTTCGCGACAAAAAAACATTACTCACTCCCAATGGAGTTGCTGATGATCTCGTTGGGGAGCTTATGCAAAGGGCCGGTGCATTTAGACCTCCTAAATCCAATCCAGTAAGCAGGTGTCCTACATGTGGTTCGCCTGGCTTTCGTGGAAATGCATGTAAGTGCGGATCTGTTATTTATCTCAAAAGATAATATCTTCTTTTTAAACATTCACTCACGAATTATAACCTAATGACTATTGTAGTTGCACCTCCTTTAGAAGGCAAAAGAACCAGTTTATGTGAGGGGAGTGAAGCGGTTGTATTCAAACTTCGCACAAAGGCAGGAGTCTTAGTGGAAAGACTCCAAAAGCCAACAACCGATGGCCGCTTTGCCTTTAGTCTTGGTGTTGGTTTTGAAGTTAGGGTTTACGATATTTCTTCTCTTTATCATGTCTATAAATTCCAGGCTCTTCGTTTGGGCAGAGCCATGTTTCCAGATCATTTTGTCAATGTCAGACGTTTACATCTTTCAGATGGAGGATACCTAACATATTCTGACCTTGTTCCAGATGAGACCGGGGTTATCGCTCGCATTGCTGATGCCCGGCGAAGGTTTGCTTCTATGGATTCTGATGAAGAAAAAAAGAAAATAAGACGACATGCTGAACACATAGAACATTCTCTAGCGCCTGGCCTTGCATCCATAGTACAAAGATTAGCCGATGCCGGGCTTATTATTGCGCACCCTGAAGCAAATTATCATATTACAGGCGGTAAAATTGTCTTTTTTGAAGTCGCTAATCTTGATCTAATGTTAGCAGCAACACACGTATTCGAAAACATGCCTGACAATGAAGATGCAAGAAATAATCTTGCCCTAATTCATGCGACTGCTCTTAAATTAGATTCTTATCATTTATCTCTAGAAGAACTTTTTGCTCATCTTGTTCCAGGGTATTCAGGTGAAATTCCAGCCCATAAACTTTCAAGTCTTCATTTTATGCCCACTCTTTTGAAACCTGCCACTACTGCTGTCATGCCCTACCCTATTGATGCCGGAATTTTTGGCTTCATGTAGTGTTTAATTTGTTAGCTTTCATCTTTTCTTTATGAAAATAAAGCTCATTCCAAATCCTAAAAAATCCTGGGCAGTAGCATTGTCAAAAGAACTCGCTGATTTTCTTACTGAGCACAATTATTCAGTAGTGAATAAAGGTGCAGATACAACTATATGTATAGGCGGAGACGGAACAATTCTATATTCCAACCATGAACATTTCTTAGAAGGTCCGGTTCTTGGAATAGGTTCTGAAACCAGCTATATATGCCAGATTACTCTGCACACATGGAAAAAAGAACTTCTTAATATATTGAAAAACAAAAAAACAGTAAAAATCATGACAATTAAAACCATCATCAATGGAAGAACTATTACAGCTATCAATGATTTTGTTTTACATAGTTCTGATTATCGTGTTGTAAAGATAAATGTCAATTTTAGTAATACAACACACACATTTAGTGGCGATGGCATCATTCTTTCATCTGCAATAGGAACTGCAGGCTATGCATATTCTGCTGGGGGAAAAATGCTCAAACCAGAGGAAAGAAAGATCAGTGTCGTTCCCATATGTCCATATCGACGTACCTTTTTACCGACCGTGTTAGATGAAAATGCAGCCATAGGCATAACAATCAATAGAGACTGCGCGTTTATTGTAGATGGGATCTTTGTGCAAAACCTAAAAGGCGAAACTATATCAATAAAAAAAGGAGAGGACATTACATTCTTTGAAGGAGTTGGTTACTATAAACAAGGATGACATCATAAAACAAGGTTACATTGACGTTAAAGTGCGCGTTACTGGCATGCGCCAAAGCCACAGGCTCCATCTTAAAAAAGAACAAACTAGCCAGGGCCTTATGCTTGTACTAATTGCCCAGCACTATATCCCTAGACAGGAACTCATCAAGCTTGCAGAAGAATTCCAATTACCTGTTAAACACAAGAATGTTGTTGCATTCCCAAAAGGAAAAATGGCCAAGGATTTTGTTGAACCTGGCACTGAACCAGCACGACTAAGCGTCGAAGCAGATACTATTGAAGCTGAGATTGAAGAATAAGTGCTATTTCTTTTCCTATCTTAATCTGCGCTTCTTTTGTACTCCCTCCAAGATGCGGAGTAAAGTATACATTATCTAATTCAAGCAATTTCCCGTGATATGGTTCTTCCCAATAAACATCAATTGCTGCTCCCAGGATTTTACCGCTTTTACAAGCCTCATATAGTGCATTTTCATCAATTATCTGCCCGCGTGCGGTATTAACTATACAAACTCCGTCCTTCATTTTGGCTATGTTTTCTTTGTTAATCAGGTTTTTTGTAGCATCAACCAATGGAGCATGAATCGAAATAACATCTGCTTTTTGGAATAGTTCATCAAGTTTAAGGAATATTACCTGACTATCTTCCTTTGCTTGTGGATCACAGGCGACAACATCCATTCCAAGAGCCTTCGCTTTTTTAGCCAACAATGCTCCAATCCTCCCATATCCTATTATCCCAAGCGTTTTCCCTTCAATTTCCCTTCCAGTTAATTGTTTTTTCTCCCATTTTTTATTCTTCATCTGGTAATGGGCTTTTTGAACATTCCTCAATGATGCTATTATGAGTCCAAGTGCAAATTCTGCTACTGCATTGCTAGATGCCCCAGGCGTATTTACAACCTTTATGCCTCTTTCTTTGCATGCAGCCTGATCGACATTATCAAGCCCAATTCCTGCCCTTGCCACTATCTTTAGTTTCTTTGCCCGTGCTATCAGTTCCTTTGTTACTTTTGTAGCACTCCTTACAACCAATACGTCTGCGTCAACAATGGCATTCTCTAGATTTTCTGGCTTAAAAATAACCTCCCCAACCGCACGTAGCTCGTCCAATGCCTCTTCCTCCATATTGTCAGCAACGATAATTCGCATAATCGAAATTGATACATCAAGCTTTAATATTTATTATAGAAAATAGATATATTACTTTCCCTACCCTTAAATGTATCTTTGCCCCATTGTAACAAAAATTACGGTGATTTTAACACTAAATTTATAAAGAAACTTGTGTTTTTTACACAAATTTTTACGAAACATATAAATAGTTCCTAATGCATATGTTTTTAGGAGGAATATGGGTGGATAGTTCCCCCTACCCACTCTAAAGTTTAAATCGGTGAAAAAAATGAAGTCAGTAACTATAATTTCTGATGACCGCGTAGGTCTTTTGGCTGATATATCATACATCCTAGGCAAATCAAGTGTTAATATCGAAGGCCTGGTTGTAGATGTAGTGGGCGGCAGGGCCGTAATCTCCTTGGAAGTAAAAGATCCTAAAAAAGCCAAGGATGTTCTAGAAAGCAATGGTTTTGCCACAGCCCGTCCAGATGCTATTGTTATTAAAGTTGCCAATAGCTCTGTCGGTAAGGTTACCGAACTCTTAGAAGGTGAAAAGGTCCATATCCAGGACATGACAACTCTTTCTTCAGATGCAAGAACCACAGTTTATGCTGTAAATGTTGATAAACCACGCAAGGCAGCCAAAATGCTGGCTCCATTCCTCATTGGTAATGATGCCAATCCTGATAGTTTTTACTAAGTAGTTATTTTTTCTATTTTTCCTTTTGCCTCTTTTACTTCTTTTGCAATTCTTCTTCCAAAACTCATACTTTCTCTGAATAGATACTCCGAGTATGGTGTAAATCTTGTTCCGGGTGAACCGGGCATTCTTAGCGAAACATCAAAACATACGAATTTTTCTCCATCTTCTTCAATGAATGCACCTTGCAGAGCAAAAGGCCCTATTATTCCATCCTTATACTCCTTTTGAACTGCCTCAACAAACTGTTCTCCCAATCCAATAGCTTGTTCTAATAATGATTCTCTGAGAGTACATGCAATATGCCCAACCTCTATTGTTGATGGTTGTGATATTTTTAGAAGTTCAAGCTGTGCATCTGCAGGCATTCTTAGATACCCATCTATATTTGTCTGTCTTCTTGTGTCTATCCCCAACAATTCAAGCTCTTCATGTAATGCAGAATAAAAAAAGTTGAAGTTAAAGTGTGCACCAACAATATACTCTTCTATTGTAGCTTTCTTCAGGTCACTCTCAGTTATCTTTCCTTTTTTCAACATCTCTTCAGATCTTTTGCGATACTCTTCAGGATTTCTTGCAAGAAAGAATGCACGCTCATATCTTCTTTTTGCTTCACTTACTTTTACTACGACAAGCCTATCAATTTTTTCTGGTGACTGGAATTTTTTGGGCATTCTTATTCCTGCTTTTTCCATGAGATAATACTGATTTTTCTTTACATCTCTTTCTTCGGCCCGTAACAAGTGTTTATTGCCAAAAATAGGAACTTTGAATTTGTTTTCTATTGCGTCATAGCCAACATAAACAGCAAAGGAACGATTAGGTACAAATATACTTCCACTCAATGCATCTTGCTTTTTTATAATATCTCTAAATTTTTCTAAAACAAGTACTTCATCTACAATCCCAATCTCTCCACTACTACGCTTCCTTGTTTTGTAATTTTTAGCATAGGTTTTTTCTCTGCCTTTTTGTGCCACTACCATTGTCTTGAATCCTTCTTTTTTTGCCCCCTCACAAACATCCAAAGCAGAATGGCTCCCCAAAGTAGAAATTTTCATAGTATATTTTAACCTCCTTGATTTTAAACTATATTTATATAGCTTCGTGAAGACATAAATTTATGAAAGCTGTGCTTATCTTCCTTCTTTTAACAACTATACTTCATGCGGAATTTCTTGTTAGCAATGTAGAGATTACCATAGGTGATATCCAGAGTGATGGGGGCGCACGGGTTCATGAGAGTGTCCAATTTCTGATGTTTGGTGATTACTCAAGTTCTCTCTATGATAGCGGCATCTCTCAAAATAGTTTATCATACTGGTCCTCTATTACTGGCCTTAAAGATGTTAAAATGCATGTAAATACTGCTAATGTTCACATTCAAGATTTTCGTTTACGCCCCCAGCCACGCACCAGTTGCAACCCTATCCAAGGCACTTGCCACGGCGAATTAATACTTGATTATTGGGCCTACCCCACCATTAATGATTCTACCCCAGTTCCTGGAACTGGTTTGTTTAATCTGGATAAGTATAAACCACGCACTACGCGGTATACCCTCAATCCAACTTCACTTTCTTTTACAACAACTGAAGAAGGAAGTGTTGTTCTTGATGAGAACACCAATCTTATTATTCAGCTTCCTGTTGATAGCATTCTTTTAGATGTCAATCCTTATACAGAAGAGGATCTAGACCTTCCAGAGCATATATCCGAGCTTTCCTGGAATGATATCGTTCTTGTAAAATTCTCTCTGGTTTTTGATGTAGAAGAAGGCATAGATAAAGAAATCTCAGATTTTTTCACTAATATAAGTCTCAACATCAGCGAAACACTAAGTACTGCAGAAGGCTTTGCATTAATTATTTTGATAGCCATTCTTATCGGTTCTTATCTCTATATTGTAATGGCAAAAAGAAGAGGGGAAGATTAATGTATAAAGGAGAAGAAATAGTACTTGACCTTATTTCAAAGAAGAAACAGCTAACCCTTGCTGCCATTATAGAAACAACCAAATTCAATGAAGACACCCTTCGAAGAATCGTTGAATCTTTGAAAACAGCCGGTTACGTAAAAACTACTGTTTCAGAAAAACATAAAGGAAAACCAACACAGGAACTTCTTAATTATTGTACTTCTGAATTTCCTGAGTTTTCTGTTTTCAAAAAAGCTGTTTCAGGCGCTTCAATCTCTGCCCTTTCTCCAGTGGAAAAATCTATTGGCATCAGATGGGCAAAAATCAAAGGGTTTGTTGATATAGAAAATGGAAAACTAGTCCCACGAAAAAAACAAGAAGAAATCAACCCACTTTTAGATTCATTGCGCCTTGCATGCAATCAACTTAAGCAATCTGGCACTACAGAAAATCTTGTGATCATGGAAGAACTATTTGAACGCCGTCTTCTTCAAAAAATTACTGAGCGGACCGTATCTGTAAGTTATACTGGGAAAGAAGTGCCGCTAGAGGCCGGTTTTGATATCAATGTTCCTGCAGCCAATGCTCCTCTTGGAAAAAATCATCCAATAACCAAAATAACCAAAAAAATCAAATCAATAATGTCAGAATTAGGTTTCCAAGAAATGGATGGCAGTATAATAGAAAGTTCTTTTTGGAACTTTGATGCACTTTTCCAACCTCAGGATCATCCGGCACGTGAGCTTGCTGATACATTTTATCTTGATGAGAATATGCCTCTCCCAGAAGATGCCCAACTTGTTAAACGGGTCAAAGCAGCCCATGAGCATGGGTGGAAATATAAATGGGATCCTAGAGAGGCATCAAAGGCTGTTTTGCGTACCCACACTACTGCTCTTTCTGCACGTTACCTGGCTGCAATGAAAGATAAAAAACCACGTAAATACTTTGCCATTGGCAGAGTCTTTAGAAATGAAGCAACTGATTACAAACACCTGGCTGAATTCCATCAGGTGGAGGGGATCATTGCATGGGAAGATGCCAGCTTCACCGATTTGTTGGGGATACTCAAGGAATTTTATCGTAAGCTAGGCTTTGAAAAGATAAGATTTAGACCAAGTTATTTCCCCTATACAGAACCAAGTCTCGAAGTTGAAGTTTATTTTGAAGAAAAAAAACAATGGCTTGAATTAGGCGGTGCAGGAATTTTCAGACCTGAGGTTAGCATACCACTTGCAGGTGTCTACCCTGTTCTTGCATGGGGCCTTAGTCTTGAACGGCCTTTAATGCTTTTACTTGAATTAGATGATATCCGTACATTCTATAAGAATGATTTAGATTTTCTTATTTCATCAAGGTTGGATTTATGAAACTCCTTAACATTGTCATCGGATTGTTGATTATTCTCATGCTTTTGCTAGGGGGAGTTGTAGCATTTCTCTTACTATCTATTGAACCAGAAGATATCCTCCCTGAAACATCTCCATCTGTTTTTTCTATCATAGAAATAGGGACGGCTGCAGATAACGCATATACAGTCTTCAATTATCGTGGAGAAGGAAATATTACATTAGTTGGCCTTCGTTCAGAGCCATATAAACGTGTTACAATACTCAATGATAGCCAGGCTATCCAAGCTACCAAATTCCAACAACTTGTTGATGATATAAAAACACTTGAAAAGTATGGCTATGAGGTTGTTGTTACCAATACAACAACCATTGGTGATGAGCTTTATGTGATCCCAACTGGTGCTATTCCAGCCTCTACTCTCTTTAGTCTCCAGCAAAATACTTCCAATGGTACTGTTATCTACATTGGTGAAAGAGATCTTATTTTAAGTAGAGGAATAAAGCAACAAGCATGGTACAATTCTCTTTCCCAAGGGCAAGCTGAGCGCATTGTTCAATATGATGGAACACTTGATGATTTTATTGATGATGGAAGCATTTCCCTAGCACAAGAAATACTTATGATGACCTGGACTAGAAACAGTAATTCTACCACTGCCTTATCTGGAAATGGTATAACCACCGCCGTACTTCCCATTGAAAATAATAATTATCTTAGAATTATCTATGAAATTGATGATCTTTATGGCATCCATGATTCTGAGCCTCTTACTCTGACAGAAGATGTCGTAAACCCTGAACCTCAAGAAGTATTTCCTTGGCAGAAAGCCACTCTTTTCTTTTCCCTTAACAAAACTAATGGCACTGCATTCTTATCCATAAAAAAAGATGGTAAAGAAATCAAACGCGATCTACTTAGGAGAGTTACTGATGAAAACGTCTTCCTAGAAAAACTTCAATATGAGGAGCCTGGTTCCTATATTATTTCTGTAGATGATAATTCTGGAACAGTTGCAACTGGCTATCTCCATGTCAAAGATCTTGATATAAGCATTGTAGAACGAAGCGGAACATCGTACCTATTTTCAGTAACTATAGATGGCGAACCAGTCCAAAACACAGACGTTTATATTAGTCTTGGTGATTCTGAACAAAAAAAGAAATACTTTGTTACAGATGGTTCACTTGTTATAAATGCAAAACTTGATCCCGGCATTAACACTTTCAATATTGATATCCTTGGCACTACCATTCCTCTGGAATATGAAAACAGACAAGAAAATCTTTTTGACTTTTATATCAAATATGGTATCCCCGGTCTTCTTGTAATTGTAATAGTTTACTTCGGAGCACGAATAAGCAAAAGGCCCACATATCGACTTCGTTTTGGTGATGGTGTGGCCCTTATCAGGCAGGAAATACGTATTCCAACAGCCAGTGCTCTTGAAAGTTTCCGCAAGATTAGACGCGATATGAATTTAGGCAGCACACCAATAACCCCACAAGAATTTTCCATTTCACTGAAGCGTTATCTTACAAATGGCGCTGATATTACTGAGGGAAATGTAGATGAAATCCTCAAAAAACTTGTCAAAGTTGGTCATTTGGAAAACTATAGAGATTATTATCAACTTTCTGGCGAAGGCAATGTAAAGAAAAATGCACTTTGCCGCATGATAAGAGAAAAACTTATCCAAAACGGAACAATGTTTGATGAAAGGGCAGGCAAGTTCGTAACAAAAGATTGTGAAATTGGTTTCTTTGGCCAACGTTTCACCAAAAAAGGCATCATAATAGTTGAAGACAAGGCAGAAGCAAGGCGCATTATCTCCCATCTCAATGATGATGAAACTGCAAAACTGGAAATTATGCAAGCCAATGATATGGTAGAATTTGTAGCTATAGATCGTTTAGAAGATGTCCTATGAGGCCCATTCTTCTATTATTTATTGTTTCTATTGCATGTGCTTCCCCACCAATACATGAAGTGATGGATCATAATGATGCTAGGGCATCTGCACTTAATGATTATTACAACAATTCAATTGCAGAAAACAATACAATTATGCTTTCTTTTGGTGATTATGACCAGGAACTTTCTCTTTCTGCAAGTGTTGATGTCGCAGGACTTAATCTTTTATTAGATAACATGACCCACCCTACTGCAGATCTTGCTTTATTGATTGCTAGAGGCTATGATCAGGAACATCTCACTTCACGTCCAAGTGAAGGCTACCCTGATTTTACATGTGATGCTGACTGGTTTTATGGTGGAATGCAGTATGCATGGCGCTGTGATTTTGATGAAGATGACTGCACAGAATTCGAAAATAGTACTTCAGTTTCCTATGATCTGGAGTTTACATTCACTTTCAAAGATACATCCGTTGTTGTTCCATCATCTTCTACCAGAATTCTGATTCCAGAAGACATTCTTGAAGCAATGGAAGATTCCTCTGGTCAGGATAATCTTACAATAACTGTAGCCGGGGATGTCATCTTCAACTATGAAATAAACGATCGCGGTTTTGATGGCTTTGATTGTGTCAGCTCTTATTACAATGTTTCAGGATCAGTTCCTATTTTTCTTAATCGTTCATTTGTTGTAGCTGGCACCCATAAACTTTTCTTTCTTCTCTCTCCTATCCTGAGAGAACAATGGTTTAGAAATAATAAATTCAATACTATTATATTATCCCAAAGTCCACTTTACCATGCAGCAATTTACTTGGATGGCAATTCCACTAAAAATATCACTATACGGGAATTCTACAATGCCACCAATCAGTATGAACTTCAATTAATCCTTTCCAATAAAACCAATGAAACTTTTGAATATACAAATCTAACTAATCCAATTTCCCTTCAATACCAAAATCACTCTTTCTTTTTTATCTATGGGTTCAATTATAGCTATTCTGCACTTGGGAAGCACAATCTTTCTATCTTAGTCAATGACAGCTTCCTTGGATTTGCACAATATAGTGATGTAATTACGAGCAAAATGCTTTCCTACAATGGAACTTACACTGAAGAAGGGACACTGGCAAATGAAACTATAACACGCAAAAGCAGCTCATTCGCAAGGCAGACCATTACTCCTATTGAAATTGGCCTTGGTTTTGTAGCACTCATTCTCTTTCTTTCATTTTTGAATTTCTGGGTAAAAAATTAGATTTTCTTGGCAATTGCATAAGTGCGCTTTACATCTATTATTTTTATTCTGCATCTCTCCCCCGTTTCAGCACCTTTGACAAAAATTATAAAATTCTCAACCCTTGCAATTCCCTCTCCTTTTTCATTTTCACTTTCTATTGTTACTTCTAGTATATCTTTGGCTTCTACAGGCTTTGGTGCTCCGAATTTATCCTTATCCATATCATCACCATATTTATCGCAAAGAACCAACCTCTTCAGAGATTGGAGAAATTGCAATTATGATCTATCTATTATTAAGCTTTTAAAATTTCCTAGGAAATGAACTATGCTGGTTCTTGTTTATAAACGCCTTTTGTAGTGGGTTATCTATGTTAGTTCAGGCCACCATACGTTTGAACGTTCCTCCTTCCAGAGAGCTTATAGATACAATGGTCGAATTCAGCAAAGCTACCCAATTTGCTTACAATTATGCCGTTAAAAACAAGATAAGGTCATGGAAGATATTACATCAGAAAACCTACAGGAAGATAAGGGCATTCTCCAAGCTTCCTTCCCAACTCAGCTGCAAAGCAATCAAATATGCCCTTGAAACCAAAAAAGGTTGCAGAAACAGAAAGGTCAACTTCTCAAAAGAGTTGTCCATCAGATATGATCATCGTTCTTATTCTTTTGATTTTTCAGGTATATGTTCTCTTTCTACTATTTATGGCAGAATCAGACAGACTCTTTATGTCCCAGAGTACTATCTTCGAACTTACAGGAATTGGGAAATAAGAAGTGCCACTTTGTCCAAATCAGGAAAGCATCTCTCCCTTAACATCACAGTAACAAGAAATGTTGATGTTGCCGCCCATACATCTAATAACAAAGTAATCGGCATTGATCTTGGTATAAATAATCTTGCTACAACCTCTGAAAAACAATTTTTCAAAGGTGTGAAAGATAAACTTGCTAACTTTCAAAGATTGAAAAGTAGGCTCCAATCAAAAGGCACAGCATCTGCCAGAAGGCATCTAAAAAAACTCTCTGGCAGACAGACCCGGTTTATGCGGAGTATCAATCATGAAATCAGCAAGCTTATTGTCAGCAGGGCAAATGCAGGAGATATTATTGTTCTGGAAGACCTGTATGGAATAAGAGACAAAAGCAAAGGAAGAGCATTGAATAGACTTATTTCTAACTGGGCATTTTATCAATTGAAGAACTTCATAGAATACAAAACACTTAGAAAAGGAGCAATCTTCATCAGCATTCCTTCCCATCACAGTTCAAAAACCTGCAGCAGATGCAATGAAACCTACACAAAAAGACCCAAGAATGCAGGTTTCTTCAAATGCCTGAATTGCGGGTACTCCTGTAATGCTGATCTTAATGCTTCTCTCAATCTGAGAGGACGGACAAACGTATTACGTAATGTCCTGGGGCTGCTTGTCAATCAGCCTATTGTTGCGGAGGATTATATTTCTCTAGCAGCAAGCCCATGTTTTTAGACGTGGGTGTTTGACTCTTCCAAAGGCCCTCTTGCCAGAATTACCCCTAAAATTTCTGGTGTCATCGGGGGCTTGAATAGCAGGTCTTCGTTCATAGTATTATCTTTCATCTTATCATTAAAAAGCTAGCGGCCATCTATTTACCATGCAAAAAAGGCTAGTAATCTTCGATTTTGACAGCACCCTTGGCAAGCTTGATATCCCATGGGATGAGGTGAAAAAAGAAGCCCTTGCCCTTGCAGAGGTTTATGATATTCATATTGATAAAAATCTCCATATGATGGACATAAGCAACATTCTTTCCGAATATCCCGACACACGCGATGCCATCCATATGATGTTCATAAGATATGAGAGTAGGTGTGTGGAAAGCAAGGCATTTGAACTTTATCCAGAGATGCTGAAATTAGTAAAAGAGCTCAAAGCAAAAGGGTATTCACTTGCAATCGCCAGTGCTAATTGCACCCTCACTATCAAAAATGCTCTTTCTGATGCAGCAACACTATTTGACGTAATTTACGGAAGAGATTCAGTTGAAAAGAACAAACCAAATCCGGAACAACTTCTCAAAATACTCACCCAGCTCAATATCTCCAAAGAAGAAGCCATTTTTATAGGAGATTCTGTATATGATGAATCAGCTGCCCTAGCTGCAGGTGTGGATTTCTTCAATGTAAAAGAAATTCAAAAGCTGAGAGAAATGTTCCTCTAGATTAATTCACATTCTATTCCATATTTTTCAGCAAAAGCTATGATCCTCTTTTTTTGTGATGCATTTGTTTCTTTTTTTGATATTATTATCTTAGATACTTTATCAACATTCTTTTCTATGGCTTGTTTGAACAGTTCCTCATCCAAATCATCTAACACATACTTCGGGGCAATATGACCTATTGCATATTCAGTTTCTAGAACCAATTTCGTGAATTCTCTTGAATAATGACCTCCGCCAATACCAAACACAGTTTTGTATGCTTCATCTTTTTTCAAAAACTCTGAAACAGCCTCAGCAACAGCTTCAGCAGCCTTTTCATCTGCCCATTCCTCTTCAGTGCTTCCAATTTCAACAAACATAATTGGGATATTGCATGTTGGTCCGTGGTGATCTGCTTCTATGAACAACGGCCATCCAAGTTCATTTGCTTTCTTCAATTCTTTCATCAGTATCTTCAGTTTGCTTCCAAATGCAATATTGAGTGCTCTTTTCTCTCCACCCATTTTTGCATCTCCCCAATTTCCAGGGAAATGGGCAGTAATCATTTTTCCTCCAGTTTTGCTTTTATGTGAACTTAATACAAGGATCAAATCAGTATCAAAATCAGTTGGCACATCAAGAACAGTTTCTGCATTTGTTTCAATCAACCTCACATTATCTCGTTCCCATTCATTTTCTCCTTTTTTTTCAAATCCATGGTTCTCAATAAGTTTTTTTGCAATATTTCTGCTTGCCACATTCTTTGACGTAAATAAAAGAATCATTTATACCACCAGTAAAAATGCAGTTCCTGCTATTGGTATAGTAAGATTATCATCAATTTTGAGATCTATACTCTCAACAATTGCCCCTATAATTGCCAGTGGAACGATTAGACTCCCTACGAAATAATAGGCCGGAAGTGTTGCTACAAAAAATGCAACCGTTCCTTCCAATGTTTTCTTCTTATTATATGGTAATTTTGTTTTCCCTATTCTTCCAATCAGTGTTGAAAAACCATCTCCAACTGCCAACATAAATATTATCGCAGCTATCTCAGCATTATTGGTCAGAAATGTCAATGGTATGAGCACACCTGCAGCATAACATGCAGATCCCCATCCCGGAAACCATATATTCTTTCTTTCAAAATGCTTCTCAAACCATTGCACAAATGCTATTTTTTTCTTCAATAATCTCATGTTTATAACTATTGTTCCGGCGATTATAGTGAAGAACACTGCGGCTATCATGAAGCCTTTGCTGTAATAAAGCAGAATTGCTATGGTGACAATACCAAGAATTATGTGGAATATCTGTCTTTGTGTTTCCTCATTCATTTTATCCTTCCCCATACCACATCAGTTATGTAATATGAAATCATTGCCACTGGCAGTGCGCCTGCAACATCGTAAAACGTATGCACTCCAAGATTTAGGCGTGTAAATGCCACAAAGAGTGCAAATAAAAGATAAGCAGGGTAACTTTTCTTATTCAAAAATGCTGTCATAAGCGTAAATGCTATTGCCGCATGAGTGCTTGGAAATGAATATCCATCCGGACACCATTCGCCCTCAACACATGGCCGCTCTTTTGCCATTACATACTTTATTCCAGTTACTAACAGGAACGTCAATATCAGTGAAAACAAGACCTTTACTCTTTTTTCATTTCTTCTCTCACCAATCAATAAAAGTGCTATTATAACTGCTAAGTATACCGCCGGGTTTTGGAGTATCATCCCGATTTCATTGATTCCCGGACAATCTACTGACATTGCTATTGATGTGATCGTGTCCATCTGAATCTCTTAAGTTCACAAACTTATAAAATGAAACGTGAAGAGGCCAATAGCAGCCATCCCAAGGAAATACAAAGCAGCTGTTGATTTCTTTTCTTCCGCATCTGCTATAGCTGCAGAGCATATTACTGCATATAAAATCAAGTATGGTGGAACTATCGAAGATGAAAATGAAACTGCTTCTGCTACTGATGAATCATCCAGAAGCCCACCCATACTCTCAAGCAGATGTAATGTACTATTCATTATCAATGGCACCAACACTGCTCCAAATAAAAGCGTATATTTCTGTAGTGCAAATACCTGGCTTCTTTCTCTTTTGATCTGAAAATATCTTATGATGTCATCCGCAAGCATATCCAATCTGTTAAGTTTATTGGTATGAACCATATGTCTCATCATTTTACACACTCTTTTCAACACTTCAGAATTATTTCGTTGCCATAAATCATCTAACACTACATCAATCCTGAGATTCATATCCAATTGCCTTCTTGATGTCTTTGCCTCTTCTGACAAAGCCCCAAATCCATTTTCAAGTTTTTCAAAAATCCTTTCAGGTTTTGTAGCCTTAGGCATTCCACTTACAGCAAAAAGTGCATCAGGTAGCATCTCTTCTATCTCTTCTCGTTTCTTCTCAATGTTGTAATTTGTGTATACAAAATATGCACCCATCCCAATCCCAAAAGCCAATGCAATCAACTGTATTCCAGGAACAATAAATCCACCTATAAATATCAGTCCAGGTAATATAAATTTCACATCAAAACCTGTTCCTTTTGAGAGTACCGAATGTGGCATACTGGCTTTAGAAACCATTATGATGGCTGCACTGATGAGTGGAAAAACAATCAGCATAGCCAGCATCACTTCAGTATTACTTATCTCTGTATTGAATGCAACCCTTCCTATTACTGCATAAACCAAAAAGAAAGTGGGGAAAATTGCAGTTGAAATAATGAACATCAGTCCAAACATCGCACTTTTTGCAGAATATTGCTTCAGCTTGTGTTGTTCAATGTATAGTAATTCATCCCCTATTTTTTTCATTTCATTTCCAGAACTTCCAATTTCATAAGCTGAAATAAGCTGTGAAGCCACTCTTTTGATAATTAGCGAATTTGATGCAGCAAAGGATGAGAGTGTTTTTTGAACCGTTATATCTACCTTTAATTTGCCTTCTGATGCTAGTTCCAGTGCACGTTCAAAAGAAATGCCCATCTCAAGAAACATTCCCATATTTCTAAGGAAAAACGGCATTTCTGTTTCCATTTGTGCGGTTCTTTTCCTAAGCTCTATTTCTGGAAGTATAAGAAAAAATCCGAATATTATGGCAAAAACCAAAGGAACAAACAAAATCTCCAAAAACAATAAACTCAAAACAGATATTATGACCGACATTAGTATGGCCATTCCCATATATTTAGCCGGATTTATCCCAAGAGATTTCAGAGGTTTATTACACCTACTCTTAATCTCAATTGCTGGAAAATATTCTATCATATTACCCCCCAAACAACTGCTCTTGTACATGACTGTAAAATTCCATGTATTCCAATCCTGCTTTGGTAATCAGTTTTTTTCTTTTCTTCAGCTCTTCTTCCATCTCCTGCTTATTCAATCCAAAACTTTCTGCTGCCTGCTCCATCAATGCAGTTTTTCCTAATTCTCTGATTTCAATTATCTTTCTAATTTCAACATTTTTCCTTTTTTTAGAATCATAAAGAAGCATTCTCCTCTGAATAACAATGCAGTCAATGCATTTGACATCATTTTCATTTATGCCAAATGAGCGCAGCCTTGAAACTGCCTCATCAACACTCTGTGCATGCAGTGTGGCATAACTTCCCCTTGCTTGTCCGGCTAATAATACATCAAAAAGTGCCTCTGCTTCTTCCTTATTTCTCACTTCGCCCACAATCATCCTGTCCGGCCGCATCCTCAAAGAATCATAAACCAGATCTTTCAGATGAATGCCCATTTCTTTATTTGCTATAAGTCTCAGCTGGTGCTCATGGGGAATATTTATCTCAGGGGTCTCTTCGGTAATTATAACTCTTTCATTAGCAGGTACAAATGAAAAAAGTGCATTAAGGGTTGTTGTCTTTCCACTTGCTGTATTACCTCCAATAATTATCGAGCAGTCGCATTGCATCAGTATTGACAGCACTGCAAGAGAGTCTAATGAGATTGTGTCATTTAACACTAATTCTTTTGGTGAAAATGGGATATCTCTAAATTTCCTGATTGTTATTTCTCCTTGTGAGATCGGCGGCAATGAAGCATGCAGTCTGGAGCCATCAGCAAGTGCAGCATCCAGCCTTGGATTTTGCATTGTAATGTGCCGCCCCAAACTTCTTCCCATTTTGTTTATCATATCAGCTATTGCTTTTTCATTTTCAAAGCATGCATTTACTGTTTTCCAGCCTTTTTTTCTAAGATAAACATAAATCGGTTTACCCGGCCCTATAACGCTTATTTCTTCAATCTCATGGTCTTGGATTAAATTTTCCATGAATGCAAATCCACAGATATGCATTGTAGCAATTCTGCAGAGATAATCCTGCTGATTCATATTCAGGTATATACCACTTTCTTCTGCAGTTTTAAGCAATATTTTCTCTACCAAAAGTTCGCTTTCTTCTCTGCGTGTAGCCTCTTTGAAGCGTTCTTCAGTTGCAATAATCAGCTCTTCCTCATCCTTGCTCAAAATAGGCAAGTCTATTTCATATTCCCCATTCTTCAGAATCTGCCAACCTAACACATCCATCCCCAGTTCATTTCCACTACAAGCATTTTAACATTTTCGCAATCCTTAAAAAGACATTTACATACACTATAACATATGAGATTTAGACGTACTCAGTTGCATCACCACATTACAAAAAAAGCACCACTCGTTGTTTCTTTAACAAGTGCTGTATTACTCTCACGTTGCAATGATCCAAGCCCCCTCCCAGAACAACCTCCAATACAAAAAAGCGCGGTTTCGAAAGATATTGAGCAACCCTATTACACATTGGAAAAAGATGTTCAATCTACTAAAGCACCACTTACGAAAGCGCCCCCTAAGAAAACCTCACGAGTATTAAACTATACTGAATCTCTTCAAGCCCTTCGTGATAACGGATTTGGAAAGGCTGCAGATGTTCTGGAATACCGTGTTGCAGGAAAAGAGCGCAATATGGATATCTCACAAAAGCGTGCAGTTCTCATATCTACTGATATTCTCGAGTTTCTTCCTTCGATGGAAAAGGCACAAAAACTCCTTGAAATAATGCCCCACTCAACAGTAGAATTGATAGTTTCAATTACAGAAAGAGGCGTTTCAGTACAGGAGGCAGAGGGAATAGCAGAGTTTCATCTGGCATTTACAAAACATATGCAATTCAGAAAACTTGATCAATTCGACAGAAACCATTCCCATGTTATTGGAAGAGACTGGCCTGAGATAAATTATACCGGCGATGGAACAACCTGGCAACAACGCAAACAAGACTGGAACAAGCATGGTGTTGAAAACTTCCAGACAGCAGCAAATATCTGCAGGTATATGCGTGCTGCATCAAAGAAAAATTACTTCAAAAAGGCCCATAAACCAAAAAAATCCTGGTCAAAGAGTCTTGACCATTATTGTGAGTAATTTTAAACGGTTTTCCTAGCTAATTCTATTTATGAAGGTCGCAGTTACTGGAGGGGCAGGCTTTATTGGCTCTCATCTTGTTGATAAATTAATAGAAGAAGGCCATATAGTTGTTGTAATAGACAATCTGCTCTCAGGCAAAGAAGAAAATATCAATAAGGAAGCTGTTTTTGTCAGAAAAGATATTCGTCACAATCTTTCAAAAGATCTGGAAGGCGTAGAGGCTGTTTTCCATCTGGCAGCAGATCCAGATGTGCGTGCAAGTGCAGAAGCTCCCAGAACTAGCTTTGATCTGAATGTAGAAGGCACCTTTGATCTATTGGAATCCTGCCGAAGAGCGGATATAGAGCACATACTATTTGCTTCTACGTCTACAGTTTACGGTGAAGCAGAAGCAATACCTACTCCAGAAGATTATCCCTGTATGCCTATAAGCAATTATGGCGCAAGCAAACTTGCGTGCGAAGCATATATTTCAGCTTTCTCAGCTTCTTATGGATTCAAAGGCACTTCTCTTCGCTTTGCAAACATCTTTGGCGAGCGCAGCACCCATGGAGTTATGTTTGATTTTTTCCATAAATTAAATAAGAGTCAAAATCAGCTTGAAATTTTAGGGGATGGCAATCAGGATAAATCGTATCTGCATGTTTCAGATTGCGTTTCGGCTATTTTAGCAGCCTGGCAGCATCAGGATGCACAGTATGATGTTTTCAATGTTGGGAGTAGGGAAAAAACGACTGTGAAAGAGCTTGCAGAGCTGATGTGCAGGATAATGGATATTTCGCCAGAATTCAAGTATACTGGTACTCCAAGGGGATGGGTTGGAGATGTTAAAGTTATGTTGTTAGACACATCCAAGCTAGAAAAACTCGGCTGGAAAGAAGAAGTAAGCTTTGAAGAAGGGATGAAGAGATACTTGCGCTTCCTCGAAAGCAGATCATGATACTCTGATGAGGGCTGGTAAATGAAAAAACGTGTTGTTATTATTGGAATCGATGGTGGCAATTGGAATATCCTCTATAATATATTATCAAAATTACCAACTCTTAAACATATAACTGAAAATGGATGCTGCGGTACTCTATTCAGTACATTTCCGTATGTTACAGCACCTGCATGGACCTCAGCTTTTACTGGTATGAATCCAGGTAAACATGGAATTTTTGATTTCTTCAAATATCCTAACTATTCTAGAAAACTTGTCACTTCATCTGACATCAAGAGTTCTCTAGTATGGGAAACATTGTCAAATATGAATAAAAAATCGATTGTAATTGGCGTTCCACTCACATATCCAGTAACTGAAATAAACGGTTTAATGGTTTCTGGATTTGGTGCACCTGGAACTCATGTTGACTTTGTATACCCATATAATCTTAAAGATGAAATTCTCAATTTTTTTCCTAATTACCGTATAAGTCCCAATCATGTTTATGAAAATGGCAAAGATATTTATCTGAAAGAACTAATTGAAATTGCAAATCAAAAATCTGAGATTACTAAACTTTTTGTAAATAAATATCCAGATTGGGATCTGTTGATAACTGTTTTTTCTTGCTCTGATTGGGTACAGCACTGGTATCAAGGAGATGAACGATCAATTTACCAAGTCTATAAAATAATTGATGACTTTCTCTTTTGGGTATTAAAAAATCTTTATGATAAGAACACTACGATTATTTTAATTTCTGATCATGGTTTTCAAGAGATTAATCGTATCTGTTATATCAATACATACCTAAAACAACAAGGATATCTACGTATCAAGAAGAACATACTCAAAAGTATGCTCTCAACATTTGGTATCACACGCCGTACAATTAGAGCATTGGATTCTTTGAATTTAAGACGATTTGTTCCTTCCAGTGCAAAAGAAAAATTACCTGTAAATGTTTTTGATAGTTCAAAAATTGATTTCGAACAAAGCCAGTGTTGGATGCCTTCTTCCACTACTTACGGCCTTTTTGTGAAGAATGGCACAAATCTGCAAGAATTGATCAAAAAACTAACTTCTCTCTGCGATCCGTCTAATGGTAATCCCATTTTCAAAAAAATTCTAAAAAAAGAGCAGGTTTTCTGGGGCCAACATTTAACTAATGCTCCAGATCTTATTTTTATTCCAAATTCTGGCTATTATATCGCTGAAGGCTATTCACAAAAATTGTTAGCAGATATATCTAGTACTAATATGCCACGTGGGGCACACAATCTAACTGGTATGTATGCTGTCCTTGGTAATAGTATAGAAGCTCAGAAAATGGATCTTGTTATCTGGGACATCGCCTCCCTGGTTTTTACTTTGTTTGATATGCCAGTTCCATCTAAGATGGATGGGAAAGTTCATGAAAAAATGTTTAAAAGAGGCCGAAAGTATCCCAACAAAAAGTTTTATGATAACACTCTTGACAGACTCAAACAAAAACTAAGAAAAAAGAAATAATTCTATTACCTTTAAAGCAACTTCTATATTGATAAAAAATAGGTATGATATGAGGGTTCTTTTCATAGGTTGCGGATCTATTGGTTTACGCCATATAGGCATTCTTAGGCAAATAGATCCAAAGCTAGAAATCATTGCCTACAGAACAAGTACAACCAATTCAGATTTGTTAGATAAATTGGGGGTCGTATATTACACCTCTTTAAATGAAGCGTTCACTAAAAAATTGGATGCTGTTTTTGTAACGAATCCAAGCTCAGAACATGTGAAAACTATTCTAAAGGTCAAGGATCACACCAATTATATATTTGTAGAAAAACCCCTCTCCACTAATCTTAACCACGCCTCAGAGTTAAGTTCATTAAAAAATATTTTTTTGATTGGTTATTCACTTCGCTACCACCCAGTACTTACCAAAGTAAAAGAATTGGTTGATAGTGGGGTGTTGGGCAGACTTATCTATGCAGAAGCTTCAGTTGGACAATATTTACCGTACTGGCGACCAAACATAGATTATCGCAAATCTCATACTGCTAAAAAAGAATTAAGTGGCAGTACACTATTGGAACTCAGTCATGAATTAGACTATCTATGTTGGCTGATTGGTTATCCATCAGAACTTTTCTGTCGCTCAGGAAAATTTTCTGATCTCGAAATAGAAACAGATGATATCGTTGAAGTAATTATTAGTTTTGATAACTCCACTATTGCTAGGATACATCTAGATCTCTTACTCAGAAAACCATCAAGAACAGGAAGAATAATCGGAACTAAAGGGGATATCTCCTTTGATATTCTAAACGGCTCAGTTGAACTTAACACAGGCACCACTGAAACATTTCATTTCAAAGAATATGATATGTATACAACTCAAATGAAACATTTTCTTAATATTGTTAATGGCAAGGCAAAACCTTTAGTTACTTTGTCAGAAGGATTAAATGTCTTGAAACTAGCAATTGCAGCTCAACACTCCAGTGAGAAAAATAAGGTAGTTGAGGTAAAATTATGAATATTTTAATCACAATTTGTGCAAGAGGCGGGTCTAAAGGTGTTCCAAAGAAAAATTTACTGAAATTAGATGGTAAATCATTATTGGAACTTGCAATTACAAAGGGCTTAGCTTTGAAAGAATCGATTGATGTTATTGTATCAACAGATAATAATGAAATTGCAGATGTTGCACGCAAAGCTGGGGCCAAAGTTCCTTTCATGAGACCTGCCAATTTAGCTATTGATACCGCACCTAAATTTCCAGTTCTAAAGCATGCTCTCAAAGAATCAGAAAAAATATTCAATAAACGCTATGATATAATCGTAGATCTTGACGTTTCAGTACCCTTCACTACGAAAGACGATATAACAAAAGCTATACAAATGATGAAAGATGACCAAGCTACCGATACGCTAGTAGCTGCGTATGTTTCAGATCACAATCCTTATTTCAATATGATGGAAGAAAAGCATGGTTATCTTACTCTCTGCAAAAAACCGCAAAGTAGTCTAAATAGAAGACAAGATGCACCTACAGTATATCAACTTACTGCAGGCATCCTAGTCACTAGACGAAATATTTTACTTGAAGGGAATTCTCTATATACTAATAAAGTAAAAGCATTTGTCATGCCTTTGCAAAGGTCAGTTATGATTGATAATGAACTTGATTTTCAATTTGCTAAATTTCTTATCCAAAATAAAATAGTAAAACTAGGGTAGATTAGGATGGATGAAGTAACTAAACTTTTTAACATGGAAGGAAAAACCATATTTATTACTGGAGGTGCCGGCATATTAGGGCCCATGCATGCCGAAATACTTGCAGATGCTGGAGCCAACATTGTTCTTGTAGATGTTTCAGATAATCTAGAAAAAGAAGTTGAACGTATACGAAAAGAAAAACATTGTGAAATAATTGGAATTAAAGCCGATATTTCTAATGAAAATGATGTAGATAATGCTGTTAAGACATCAATCGATAAATTTGGTGGGATTGATGTTCTTATTAATAATGCAGCTACCAAATCTGAACATTTTTTTGAAGTATTCGAAAATTTTCCTCTTAAAGATTGGAACAAGGTTCTTGATGTTAATCTTACTGGTATGTTTATATGTGCTAAGAAAATTGGTTCCTACATGGCTGAGAAAGGTGGGGGCGTAATAATCAATGTTTCCTCCATTTATGGGATGGTAAGTCCAAATCAGAACATCTACCCTCAAGATTCTGGTATAAATACGCCTGCGATTTATTCAGCTAGTAAAGGAGCGGTATTCAATTTTACCCGTTATCTTGCCACTTATTGGGCCAAAAAGAACATCCGCGTCAATACAATCACTTTTGGTGGAGTGTATTGGAACCAAAATAAAGAGTTTGTCTCTAACTATAGTCAAAAAACACCCCTTGGTCGAATGGCAAGAAGAGAAGATTACAAGGGCGCAATACTTTTTTTAGCTTCTGATGCTTCTTCTTATATGACTGGGGCAAATTTGGTCGTTGATGGAGGGTGGACCTGTTGGTAAAAAAATCCTACATTACCATAGCAGGAAAAAAAATCGGGACCAACTACCCCTGCTTTATTATTGCAGAAGCCGGAGTCAATCACAATGGCAGTGTAGAACTTGCAAAAAAGCTAATCGATGCAGCAGTTGATGCCAAAGCTGATGCAATAAAATTCCAAACATTTAAGGCAGAAGAGCTTGCAACAGAACACGTAGAAAAAGCAGACTATCAAAAATCATCTACCGAAAAAAATGAAAGTCAACTTGAAATGTTAAAAAAACTTGAACTTAGCGAAGAAGAGTTCAAAGAACTTTATGATTATTGCCAGAAGAAAGGAATTATTTTCTTGTCAACTCCTTTTGATTATCAAAGTGCAGATTTACTTGAACGTTTGGGTATTTTAACTTATAAAATTTCTTCAGGAGATCTGAATAATTATCCATTTTTATCGTATGTTGCCAAAAAAGGAAAGCCGATAATACTTTCAACTGGTATGAGTACTATAGATGAAATTTCACGTGCAATCCAATCGATCCATAATACTGGTAAGAATGATGTTATTCTTTTGCAATGTACCTCTTCCTATCCTGCACCTTTTGATGAAATAAATCTCAGAGTTATGGATACTTTAAGAAAAAAGTTCAGCATTCCAGTTGGTTTTTCTGATCATACTGTTGGCATTGAGGTGCCATTAGCTGCAGTAGCTCTTGGCGCCTCTGTAATAGAGAAACATTTTACTCTTGATAGGTCTATGGATGGACCAGATCACAAAGCTTCTATAGAACCAAAAGAGCTGAAATTATTAATAAGATCTGTAAGAAACGTGGAGGCTGCTCTTGGTTCATCTGATAAAAAACCTATGCTATCAGAAAAAGATCTCCGTATCATAGCAAGGAAAAAAATCGTTGCTGTTAAAGATATAAAAAAAGGGGAAATTTTATCTTTTGAATCATTATCTTTTAAGAGATCTTCAATTGGTCTCGATCCTTCATCTGCTAATAGTTTGATTGGAAAAAAATCCAAAAGAGTCATAAAAAAAGATGCACCAATCCTTTTGGAATATGTGGAGGTATGATTCTTTTGAAAAAGAAAATTGCTGTGGTGACTGGAACACGTGCCGAGTATGCTATACTTGAACCTCTTATAAAAAAAATTCATGAAAATCCAAAACTTGAACTACAGCTTTATGTTACTGCAATGCATCTTTCCAAATTTTATGGCTACACAATCAAGGAAATCCAATATCCAATAACTTCGAAAATTGACATGAAAATCAAAAAACAAAATTCTCAAACAGATATGCTATCTTCTGTAGCTACTGGAATAACCGGATTCTCTAAATCTTTTAGTGCAAATAAACCGGATACCATTATTGTTCTTGGTGATCGAATCGAACAGTTCGCTGCTTCTGTTGCAGCTTTATTTTTGAACATTCCAATTGCTCATATACACGGTGGGGATATTTCCGGGGGTCTTGACAATTATCTTCGGAATATGATAACTAAAATGGCATCTATTCATTTTCCAGCTTCAAATTTGAGTGCAAAAAGAATAATTGCTCTTGGCGAAGATCCAAAAAGAATTTATGCTGTTGGGGCTCCAGGGCTTGATTCGGTGCTTTCTATTAAAATAAGATCAAAGGCTGATCTTGCAAAACAATATGGACTCAACGCCAATATGGATTGGGTCTTAATTTTATACCACTCCGATACGTTGATTCCCCAATTGGCTGGCAAAGAAATGAGTGCAATCTTGAAATCTGTAAATAATCCAAATCTTCAAAAAATAATAATTTATCCGAATGCTGATGTTGGCGGCTCTACAATAATATCTGAAATAGAAAAGGTAAGCAACAAGAAAGAGTATGCTTGCTTCAAAAATATTCCACACGAAGATTTTATTTCTATAATGGCCAATTGTATTTTATTAATTGGAAATTCAAGCAGTTTTTTGATTGAATCACCATCTTTTTGTGTTCCAGTTGTAAATATAGGTTCAAGACAAAAAGGCAGAGAAAAAGGAAAGAATGTGCTAGATGTTATTATCGTTAATGAAACCACCATTTCAACTGCGATAAACAGAGCCCTGAACGACACTAATTTTATTGTAGAAGTCAACAAATGCCTATCTCCTTATGGGGATGGGACGGCATCTAATCAAATTGTAAAAATTTTAGAAGAGTTAGACCTCAATACGCTACTTAAAAAACCATCTCAAACATAATTTATTATATGAATAAACCACGCTTCAAAGAGTGGAAAACACCAGAATTTAACGAATTTGATCTGACACAGTGGAATTGGATGTGTCAACATCGGGCAGGTCTGATTCTAGGAAAAAATTGTGATATCGGAGCATTTACGTACATCAATGCTAAATATGGCGTAGAAATACAAGAAAATGTTCAAATTGGTTCCCATTGTTCAATTTATTCACATTCTACTATAGACAATAAAAAAGGAAAAGTTGTAATTAAAACTGATGCAAAGATTGGGACCCATTCAATAGTGATGCCTGGAATTACTATTGGAAAATCTGCATTGATTGGTGCCTTCAGCTTTGTAAATAAGGATATTCCTGATGGAGCAATTGCCTTTGGTGTGCCAGTAAAAATACAGAAAAAAGAGTGATTTATATGAAATGGAAAATTCCTCTTTACAAGATATATCATGATGAAGCAGATACAAAAATAGTTACCGAGGTAATTGAACGTGGCACTTATTGGACTAATGGTCCTGAAAATACCCAACTTGAAAAAGAGCTTTCTTCTTATCTTGGTACGAAATTTGTTCTAACTTTTGCTAATGGTACTTCTGCCCTTCATGCCATGTTGCTTGCTCATGGAATTGGCAAAGCTGATGAAGTTATTGTTCCATCATTTACATTTATCTCTACGGCTAATTCTGTTCTATTTACTGGAGCCAAACCTGTTTTTGCTGATATAGAAAATTTAACTTACGGTCTTGATCCAGAAGATGTGCGAAAAAAAATTACTGACAAAACAAAAGCTATAATGCCAATCCATTATGGTGGCTGTCCGGCTATCAAAATACGTGAATTGGCTGAGATTGCCGAGGAGAATGACCTTCTTCTCCTTGAAGATAATGCAGAATCTTTGGGTGCACAAATAAACGGAAAAAAAACCGGTAGTTTTGGGGATTCGTCTATGCTCAGTTTTTGTGCTAATAAAATTATAACTGGCGGAGAAGGGGGAGCTATTACAACTAACTCAGAAGAAATTTATGAAAAACTTAAACTACTTCGTTCTCATGGCAGAGAAGAAAAAGAAAATTATTTTGAATCGAATAAAACTATGGATTATGTTTCATTGGGTTATAATTATCGAATGCCTACATTGATTGCAGCTTTGATTCTTTCTCAATTGAGAAAAATAGATAATATTATCTCTCTTAGAAGAGAAGCTGCTGATTTATACGATAATTATCTACAGGATATAAATGTAAAGCACCCACCAAAAAATGAACTTATCCATCACGTCTATCAAATGTATACAATAGAAGTAACTGCTGATACAAGAGATGCACTAATGAAATATTTAGAAAAACAAGGCATTATGAGTAAAGTATATTTTGATCCTATACATAAAACACATTTTTATAAAACTGTTTTGAATTATAATGATAAACTATCAGCCACTGAGAACATTTCCGATAAAGTTTTGACTCTTCCTTTGTTTGCTGGTATGCACGAGGAAGAGATCAAAATAATATCTGGAGCTATAAAAAATTTTATGAAGTGATCTTGTGAACGATGCAGAACTCAAAAATGTTTTTAAGGGAAAGAATATTTTGGTTACTGGCGGTGCCGGTTCTATTGGTAGCGAACTTGTGAAACATCTTCTTAAGTATGAACCAAAAGTTGTTCGTATTCTTGATATTAATGAAAGCGGGCTATTTGACTTAGAACAGGAATACAAAGAATACGAGCGACAAGTTCGCATACTCATCGGGGATGTTAGAGACAAAGATAGACTCATGAAAGCTATGGAAGGCATTGATTTCGTATTTCATGCAGCCGCACTTAAGCACGTTTATATAAATGAGTACAGCCCACTCGAAGCTGTTAAAACAAATGTTTTAGGAACACAAAATCTTTTTGATGCAGCAATTGAGAATAATGTTGAAAAAGTGATATTCATCAGCACTGACAAAGCTGTTAATCCCACAAGTGTTATGGGCACATCAAAATTACTTGCAGAAAAATTAACCACTGCTGCCAATTATCAAAAAGGTTCCCACAGAACAATTTTTTCCTCGGTTCGTTTTGGAAATGTTTTAGCCTCAAGAGGATCAGTTATTCCTTTGTTTATTAATCAAATAAAAAAAGGTGGGCCAGTTACAATTACAGATCCTCAGATGACCCGTTTTATTATGTCATCTGATAGAGCCATAGGTTTAATCCTAAAAGCGGCTTCTCTTGCACATGGTGGGGAAATTTTCATTCTTAAGATGCCAACAGTAAAAATAATGGATCTTGCAGAAGTTTTAATAGACCGAGTTGCGCCTGCTTATGGATTTAACAGCAATGAGATCAAAATTGAGATAATTGGTTCACGGCCAGGAGAAAAGTTACACGAGTTTTTAGTAACTAATTACGAAAGAGAAAATCTTAAGGAGATAAATGACCTTCTAGTTTTGGTTCCATCAATAAGTGCGTATTATTCTAGAATGAATCCTGATACTGCAACCTCTAAATATTATAAGAGTTTAAAACCAATGGATCCGTCAAATATGACATCGAGCGAACATAATCCTCTCAACAAAAAACAAATAAATAAAATACTCGATGAAATACTTTGATATGTAATCCGAGGGATCATTATTAAGAATCCAAAAATCAAGATAAAGGTGCTTCATTTAGCCGATGCAGCAATTACTGATACTGTTGTTAACGATCTAATACTTTTCAAAAAGTTTTTTCCAGCATGCGCAAAACTTTCTCAAGAGTTTGACCTCGAAATAATCGGAAGAACTTCTGAAGATACTTTTAGAAACGCCTCTAAGTTAGATCTTAAATACACGGATTTTTTTGATTCTGATATCTTCTCTAGAGAAGTTTCTGATAAAGATATTGAAGATGCTGAAGACTATATTGGAATAACTTTTGATTACCTATTTTTTTCTAATAAGAGACGTTGGAGTTCATTACAAAGGAAAAATTTCAAAGAAAAACTTGTAAAATATGTCTGGGCTTGGAAAGAATTGTTCAAAGATACAGACATCGTCATTAATTACATGGAAAACTTGTATTTTACCAATCTGGCTGATCTAGTTGCCGACAAAATGGGGATCAAGATAATCAAAGTAGCTGGCTCTGGAATCGTTGCTGATGGCCTAATCCTATGGGATAAGGATCACATCCCCATATTCTATAAAAGCAAGTATAAAACAGATGCATTGAATCATTTACTCCAAAGAACCCATCAAGTACAAACAGTAAAATTACTGCGGCCAGTGAACCGATTTCAAGATGTTCTAAATAAGATTCCAAAAATGTTTAATCGTATTTCTATAAGAATAAAAGATAAAAGAAAATCAATTGATGTTGATATCCCCCCTGCGATACCAGAATTTATGCGTGTTACTTTTACTGCTTTGAGATATATCATATATCCGCATTTGCATAAATTTTTCTTTGATAAATCACGGCCAGGTGAAAAATTTTTCTTATATCCATTACATTTTCAGTGGGAAGCACAAATAACCCTTCGGGAGCCATTCCTTAATCAATTGAAATTTGCAAAACAAATTTCAAAGTTTCTCCCGCACAATACCTTTCTTTATGTAAAAATACATCCGCATTGGAAAAATGCAGATCAAGATATTTTGCCCTCATTTGATCTCAGTAGAGAAAGCAATGTACGATTAATCGGCCCAAAAGAAAAAACCATCGATCTAATAAAAAAGTCATTAGGGGTTATTGTAACAAATTCAACAGTTGGTTATGAAGCACTCGCATTGGGAAAACCACTTGTCGTTACTGGACATGAAGTGTATAAAGAAGTAGGATTAGATGTGAAAGACCTAAATGAATTACCAAAAATACTTTCACAAATTCACAGTGGCGATTATCAAATAGATGAAGATTCGTACGCACAATTTCTAAAAAAATACTCTGGTCACGTCATAACAAGTGAAAATCCTGATGAAATTGCCGAAGAAATTAAAGAAGCGATCCTTTGGTTTATGAATTCACCCACAAATGATTCAAAATAAAAGCCACATTTTGTATTATAGAGATATTTAAATCTCTTCTTGCCTTCTCTATTCTTATGAAATTAGTCCTAGTCACCCCCTTCCTAGAAAGCACCGGCGGACTTGATCGTGTAGTCCTCAAAATAGCCCAGCATTTTGATGCAAAAATCCACTGCCTCAACCATTCTCCTGAAAAAACATTCCCCGAATTCAAAAATCTCAACATAGAAGTTGCCAAACCGGGACTGCTAAGAAAAATCCCAGTTATGAACCGTGTAACATCTGCCATAGAAGCTGGCAGCTATTTCTACAACCTCAAACTGGAAGACTTTGATGTTATTAATGCCCATCAAACCCCCTCAGAATGGATAAGAAACAAAAATTCCCCGGTAATTTGGTACTGTCATACACCAAATCGTGAAGCCTTTGACCTTTACAATTGGAGAATGAAGCGCCGCAACCTGCTCCAGAAACCAATCTTCTGGGCATCAATCCAGGCATTCAAGTTCTTTGAATCAAGAACAGTCCCAAACATTGAATATATCTTTACCAACAGCAAAAACAGCCAGAAGAGAATAAGCAGATATTTACAAAGAAGTTCTGAAGTTCTTCATCCCGGGATTGAAACAAACAATTTCTCCTGCAAAGGCTATGAAAAGTTCTTTTTCTACCCATCAAGAATAGCTCCAGAAAAAGACTTTGAACATGCAATAAAGGCATTCAAAATTTTCTCCAGTCGCTTCAAAGACTGGAAATTCATAATTGCGGGATCTCTATCTAATCGTTCAGATCATCAAAATTACTTCAAAAAACTCAAGTCTCTATGTACCCCTCAAATTACAATAGAAACAAATGTAACTGAAGAAAGATTGCTTGATCTTTATTCCCGTTGCTATGCAGTACTCTTCACTCCAGTAGATGAAGATTATGGCCTTGTTCCATTAGAAGCCATGGCATCTTCAAAACCATGCATAGCAAAGAATGAAGGCGGACCAACCGAAACAATACTTAATAACAAAGATGGCTTCCTTGTCTCAAGCATATGGGATATGGCAGGAAAAATGGAATGGCTGGCAAATAATCAGGACCGATGCGAAGAAATGGGCAAATACGGCAGAAGGAAAGTTCAAAGAGACTTCACCTGGGAAATTTTCTTAAAAAGATTTGAAGAAATGGCAAGAGAACTAAGCAGGTCATGATTTTACTTTTTTCTCATTTTTATTTTATCTCTTCTCCACTATCTTTTTTGATTTTTTGTACTATTTTGGCAAGTTTCTTTTTCTCTTCTTCTCTTTCCATCTCTTTTATTTTTTCCTCATCTTCTTTTTCCATTTCCATTACTCTTTTTGCAAGCTCTTCAGGCAGTTCTATACTTACAATTGTTGTTTCGTATTCCAATCCAATAAATCTCAATATTGCCTGCAAAATCTTTGACACCACTATGATCAAAATCAGAAATACGATCCCTGCTAATATTGTCAGATAATCAGCAACCAGATTAGCATAAACTACTGCCATTACCACATATACACTTACATTGATCGGCGCTGCAGCAAAAAGAAAGAATGCTAATCTCTTCGGTAAAAGATGGAAATAGGTAACAAATGCCAACAACATTCCAGCTATAACCAATCCAGCAGATATTGAAAAGTATAAATTATTGGAGTAAATATTTTCCATCGATCCTACTCCATCTTGATAATACATTTCTTTGATTATATTAAGGGCAACAAAAAGGAACACCATTGTATTTCCAAATGCAGTATTCCAGCCAAGCTCTTCTTTCTTGTACCTGGCAAAATAAAGTGTCATGAATAACGTGGCAACAACAAGTGGAACTGCAATCCATAACATTTTCTCATTGTTCAGAGGGGCAAGTACTAATTCTATTGTTCTGTCTCTAACCTGATAAGCTATTTCTATGATTGTTGTTTCAAGTTCAGATACCATACAGTTGATAAGAAGAGACAGTCTTAAAAATCTGGGCAACACAATTCTATTCTATGAAAATTCTTGTTACTGGTGCTTTGGGGTTTATTGGTTCTAATTTAACTGAAAGATTGGTAAATGAAGGCCATACTGTTTCTGCTCTTGATAATCTTAATACAGGAAGCGAAGATAACATAGAAAAAATCAAAAATAAAATCAAGATTTTTGTTTTAGATGCAGGGTATATTGAAAAAACTGGGGAAAAATATGACGTTATATTCCACAATGGGATTTATTCTTCTTCTCCAATGTACAAAAAGAATCCACATCTCACAGCTAAAGTGTTACAGGAATGGATAAACATATTGGAATATGCAAGAAAAAATAACTCAAAAGTTATCTTTGCTTCTACGAGCTCTCTTTACAATGGCCATAAACCGCCCCATAAAGAAGTTATGATTCCGTTCACAACAGATTTTTACAGTGAAACAAGAATTGCAATGGAACGCATTGCCAGGCTCTACAATGAATTCTACTCAATGCCAATAATAGGCCTAAGGTACTTCAGTGTTTACGGACCGCATGAAAAGGCAAAGCAAAACTATGCAAATCTTATTACGCAATTTTTATGGAAAATGAAAACAAATGAAGCACCAGTTATCTTTGGTGATGGAACACAAACAAGAGATTTTACCTATGTTGATGATATTGTAGAAGCTAACATTCTTTCTTTGAAATACAAAAACTTTGGTATCTTCAATATTGGCACAGGAACAAGCACCACATTAAATGACATGGTCAAACTGCTCAACAAAAAGCTCAATACTAATCTCCAGCCATTATATGAGCCAAATAAAATCAAGAATTATGTCCAGCATACAATGGCAGACACCTCCAAGGCAGAAAAAGAGCTTGGCTTCAAGGCAAAAATCAATCTAGAACAAGGTATAGAGAAACTTATCCAGTATTATTAGGGCTAAAGTATGGATGGCGAAGAAGATCTTTCCCAATATTCCAAGGAGGTTGCCAAAGGCAGTTTCTGGGGACTCCTCGGCCAACTCTTCTTCAAATTCATCTCATTTTTCTACGTAATTCTAATAGCACGCATGGCCTCCCAGGATGATATCGGCCTTTTCTACCTTGCCATGGGCATACTTGGAATGGCCACAGTTTTCAGCCATTTAGGTTTTCCTGCTTCTCTCACTCGTTACATTCCATATTTTGAAGGAAGAAAAGAAAAAGGCAAAATGCTGCATATGCTTAAACTGAGCTATCTTGTTTCAACTGTTCTTGGCATTATCCTTAGCATCGTTGTCTGGTTTTCAGCAGATCTTGTCGGAGCAATATATCAAAATGCACTTCTTCCCGAAGCTGTAAGATTCTTCTCTGTTTTCATTTTACTCAGCAATCTTTACAATGTAAATCTTCGTTACATACAAGGCAGGGCAGATATCAAATCAATGCAGTTTATACAGAATGTTGAAAATATTTCCAAACTTCTTTTCACTTTTCTATTCTTCTATTTCTACGGCCCCTCAGTCTTTGCCCTTATAGGCGGATATATGGCTTCATTTATTTTTGCTACGTTCATTTCATTTCCCATTGTTCGCAAGCAAACCCTTGATCTTAAATCAGATGAGGGCATTCCACAAAACCAACTACTAAAAGAAATATTTCCATTTGGAATTATGCTCACTCTTTTATCTTCTTTTTCTATAATCATAGGCGCCTCAGATAAGCTTCTTTTAGGATACCTAACCGATCCATCACAAGCTATTGAACTTGTGGCCGTCTATTCTATTGCAACCACATTGGCTACTGTACTCCTAATATTCCCAGCTTCGATAGGAACAATATTTCTTCCAGTGCTATCACGCATTGCAGGGAAAAATGATCTGAGTGAAATATGCAAAGTAACTGAAACATCACAGCGCTGGACCATGTTCATAACGATCCCAATAGCCATTGTACTGCTGGCATTCTCAGCTGACATGCTCAGTGTACTCTATGGTGCCTCGTATCGCCCAGGGGCCCTTGCAATGTCTATTTTCACGATTGGTCTTCTTTTCAATACTGCATTTACTATGCTTTCTCTGACCCTTTCTGCAATGAAACTTGTGAAAATTCAGCTAAAAATCTCTGTTCTTGTTGCCATTGTAAATGTTCTTCTGAATATATTTCTCATTCCATATTACGGGATGGAAGGCGCTGCTACTGCCTCTTTCCTGAGCTTATTCCTAATGTTCCTTTTGCTCTGCCATTATTCCAAAAAATTCTTCAATTTCACAATGCCATTTGCAATCTACAAAATGTTTGTTGCAGGCATTATATCATTCCTGATTGTCTTTGCGATCCAGCCAACTGCATCTTCATTGCTAGGGTATATCCCTGAATTTGAAGGTGATGGAATTGTTACTTACATACCAAAACTAATTTATCTGTCATACCTGGGTATTCTTGTCTCTATATCTATGGCGCTTTTCATAGCCTTTTCGTTGCTTACAAAATGCTTTGAAAAGGAAGATATTATTCTTATGAAAAAAGTCCTGAAAAGAGCCAAAATACCTCATTTCATAATCAACATAGCAGAAAACCTCGCTTCAAGGGGTCTAACCACACAGAAATAGACTTTTTAAAGGATTGTGACCATTGTTTCACTTTATGTTAGAGGAGGTTATTTTTGGTCAGATTACAATGCCCGGAGAGATATTTAGGATTCTTGTTGCTTTCCTCGGCACATTAGTAGCTACATATTATGATCTTTATAACAAGAAAAATGTGCCAGACAATTTTCTCTATGGCTTTCTTGCTGTAGCATTTCTGGTAAATCTCGTTTTCTATGAGGAAAATCTATTCCTCTTCTCAATTGTTATCGCAGCATTCTTATCAGCAATAGGCTATGTTTTCTACAGAGTCGGTCAGCTTGGTGGTGCAGATGTATTCATTCTAGCTTCAATCATGCTTCTCTTACCACTACATCCATCTTTTGCAGCCATGGCCTTTAACATGCCTTTCATATTCTCAGTAATAGTCTTTTCAGGAGTTTTATTCGCCCTTTATGTTATGATCTATTTCGGCTGGAAGCTCTATGAAACTGAAGCAAAGGCAAAGCTTGTATATGGCCTTTTGCTTATTCCATATTTTCTCTTTGCTTATGTATATGTAAATTCATTCCTTTTCTCTCCAATCTATTTTGCTTTCATTACTGTACTCCTATTTTCCACGATCTTCTTTATGATGTTCAAGGAATCCCTTACTACACTACTTTCCGAAGAACTTCCTGTTACCCAACTTGAACCTGAAGATGTTCTTGCCCTTGAGATAATGAATAAAGATATGGTGGAACGCTACAAACTCCCAAGATTGCTAACGCTGGCTGAGATTGAACGCCTTAAAGAGAGCAAAGTGCCAGATGTTTATGTATACACCAAACTTCCACCATTTATTCCATTCATACTGGCTGGAATGTTATTAGCCATGTTCTTTGCCAGGCACCTCCTTCTGGTTTAAATTACTTGTCTTCAAAGGTTTTTTGATGGACTTAGTTATGCTTCTTAATTACCTAATAGCATTTTTTTCACTCTTTGTAGTAAACGTATTCATCCTTCTCTATATCAAGCACAAGGATACCTACCTCAAACCCCCTCAGAAAACTGATTGGGAACCAACTGTTTCAGTTGTTATTCCAGCACATAACGAAGGGAAGTACCTGGAGCAATGCATCGAAACAGTACTTGCTGTTGATTATCCAAAAGAGAAACTTGAGATCATTGTTGTGGATGATGGTTCGACTGATAATACTTATGAAATCGCCAAAGGATTCAAAGAAATTCAGGCATTTAAAACAAAGAACAAAGGCAAAGGAGCTGCTATCAATTTTGGATTAAAAAAGGCAAAAGGAGAATTAGTTGCAACAATGGATGCAGATTCTTTTCTTACAAAAAACACATTAAGAGAACTTATTCCATATTTTGAAGATCAAAAGGTTATGGCAGTAACACCTGCTGTAAAAGTAAAGGCCAGCAATTCCTGGATAAAGGAACTGCAAAGGATAGAGTATCTTATGATTCTTTTCTCCAGAAAACTCCTAAGTTTTATAGATAGTGTTCCAGTAACGCCTGGCCCATTCAGCATGTTTCGTACTAAAGTATTTGATGAAATCGGTTATTTCGACGAACATAATCTGGTAGAAGACCAGGAAATTGCCCTGCGTATCCAATCTCACCATTACAAAATAAGAAGCTCAATGACCGCTGATGTTTACACAGAACCGCCAGACAACCTAAGAGATCTATTAAAACAAAGGGTACGCTGGCAGAGAGGAGGATTCCGCAATTATTGGAGATATAAATCTCTTATAAAACCGGAGTATGGAGATTTTGGCATGTACTTTGTTCCCTTGAATTTTGCAACTATAACTGCCTTCTTCCTTTTGCTTGGTCTTATGGCCCATTCAGTCATTTCAACCCCTTATTACACCCAATACATCTGGTTTGATGCCTTTGGCATGAGCCTTGGATTTTTCACTTTCATTGGAATGTTTGTCATTGCAACCAGCATTCTTTTCCTCTGGTTGTCGGTAAAAAGCTTCAAAGGAGAACAGGTAAAATTAAGATACCTCCTTTCGTTTATAGTATTTTATTGGTACTTGATGATAGGTTACAATTCCCTTTTCATTCTCAAAGAGCTTAGAAGAGAGAGCTGTACCTGGTGATCTTATGGAGAGAAAAATATCCTTCCCGCTTTATGCAACTGCCTTTATCATATCATTAATCATATTTCTTGCAGGGGTTTTTGTAGGAACACTTCTTGATAGTGCATCTATTTCAGATATTTCAGAAGAAATCTCAGATGTTTCGCAACAGGTTTCATCAGTACAACTCCTTCTTTTGATGGAAGGAAACTCATCAACATTCTGCCCGGTTTATTTCTCTGAACTAAGTTCAATTGATGAAGATGTGCAGAACTTTGGTTACAGATTAAGCTATCTGGAAGAAGAAAAAGGCGTCCAGGATATTGATCTGAAAATGCAATACTTTGTACTTGAAGCAGAGTCCTACCTTCTTTCAGAAAAAGTGAAGAAATTATGCGGCGGACAAAGCATCCTCCTCATTCATTTCTACTCCAATACTAAATGTGATGACTGCCAGCAGCAGGGTATCGAAATCCTCAGGGCAAGAGATGAATCAAACATAAGCATGAGGCTATTCTCGTTTGATGGCGAAATAGGCAGTCCGGTTGCAAAGGCATTCATGGACCGCTACAATATCACAACTTACCCAAGCATTGTTATAAATGGAAAAACATATGCTGGCTATCATACTGCAGATGAGCTCAAAGCAATTATAAGTGGCGCAAATGATTCTTGATATTACTGTTGTTCCCAATTCCAAAAAATTCCTAATCATCAAAAAGGACGATAAAATCAAAATTTTCCTAAAGAGCCCCCCAGAACAAAACAAGGCAAACATTGAGCTTATTAAGGAACTTTCAAAAGCTCTTGATGCGGACGTTCGCATCGTCTCGGGGCATACATCAAGACGCAAACGCCTTGAAATAAATATAACTGAAAAAGAATGGGAAGCAGCTATTATTAAAAATCTGTGATGTTATTTTATTTCAGGTGAATTATTATGATTGAAATAGTACTAATTTGCGTTGGAGGTTTATTTCTACTTGCTTTACTATACATCGTCCTTACTTACAATCGTCTTATTACATTGAGAAACAGGGTTGAAAATGCCTGGGCTCAGATAGATGTCCAGCTCAAAAGAAGGTACGATCTTATTCCAAACCTTATCGAAACAGTAAAAGGTTATGTTAAACATGAAAGAGAAACCTTTGAAAACATCACCAAATACCGTGCACAAATAGTAACTGGTTCTGTTGAAGAAAGGGCAAAAGCAAACAACATGCTCACACAAACCCTGAAATCATTATTCGCAGTGGCAGAAAACTACCCAAAGCTGCAAGCCAGTGAAAACTTCAAACTATTACAAGAGGAGCTTGCAGGCACAGAAAACAAAATAGCATACATAAGAACAGCTTACAATGATTCTGTTCTTGACTATGACAATGCACTTGAAATGTTTCCAAGTAATGTAATTGCAGGTATTTTCCATTTCAAGCCAAGGCAATATTTTGAAGCACCAGAAGCAGAAAAAGCAGCACCAAAAGTGAAGTTCTGATGGAACGCGTAAGTCTTTTTGATGCTATTGACAGCAACAAGCGTAATTCAGTACTGTTAATACTTGTTATGTCAGCTATTTTTGCTGGCGCAATCTTTGGTTTTTCTTTTCTTTTTGGTATCAACCCTATAATTACTTCGGTAATAGGATGTTTTGCATTGTTTTTCTATGCTATTATTACTTACTTTGCAGGTGACCGCGTTATCCTTGCATTAAGCGGGGCAAAAGAAGCAAAGAAAGAAGACTATCCATTTTTGTATAACGTGGTAGAAGGCCTTTCACTTGCATCCCAGATTCCCATGCCAAAATTATATGTAATTGATGATCGCGCTCCTAATGCATTTGCAACTGGCAGAGACCCAAAACATGCATCCGTTGCTGTTACTACCGGGCTTTTAGATATTATGAGTCGTCAGGAACTGGAAGGCGTAATAGCTCATGAAATCTCTCACATTGGCAATTATGATATCAGATTTATGATGCTTGCAGTAGTTTTTGTCGGTGCAATTGGACTTCTTGCCAATATCGGCGTAAGAACTTTCCTTTGGACTGGCGGCAATCATAGAGACAGAAAAGGAGGGAGTGGCCTTGCAATATTAGGTTTAATTTTCCTGATTCTTGCACCTGTTTTTGCTATGATTGTTCGTCTTGCAATCTCACGCCAAAGAGAATATCTTGCCGATGCTACCGCTGCAAAGCTTACAAGATATCCAGAAGGACTTGCAAGCGCATTGGAAAAGATCTCAGGGAATGCGATGCCAACAAAAAATGCGTCTGATACAACGGCTTCTTTATATATCTCAAATCCATTTCCAAAGAAGATGAGCTTCCTTGGTTCCACCCATCCTTCTATCGAAGACAGGGTAAAGCGCCTTAGGGCCATGTAGCAATCCTTTAAATACCTCTCGGAGTTAATTAATAAAATTCTAATCAAAGGTGTATATATGTACGGTGTTTCTCCTCAAGCTTATGACCGGGCTATTACTGTTTTTAGCCCCGATGGAAGATTGTTCCAGGTAGAGTATGCTAAAGAAGCAGTGAAAAGAGGCGCTACGGCTGTCGGCATTACAACAAAAGAAGGTGTTGCACTTGTAGCTTTCAAATCAATTCATTCCCGCCTTGTTGTTCCTGATTCTCTTAGAAAAATCTTTGAAGTGGATCAGCACATATGTGTTACTGCAAGCGGTCTTATTGCCGATGCCAGAAGATTAGTATACATTGCACGTGTTGATGCACAGAGGCACAGAATAACCTATAGCGAGGCACCAACTGTTGACAGCATTGCCAGAAGCGTTTGCGATCTTATGCAGGTTTACACGCAGTACGGTGGCATCAGACCGTTTGGTGTTTCTCTTCTTATTGCTGGTGCAGATGCTGGCGGAGCAAAATTATTTGAAGCAGAACCAAGCGGTGCAATGACTGCATATACTGCAGATTCCATAGGTGCAAACAAGAAAGAAGTAGATGAATATCTTGAAGCAAAATACAATGATAAACTTACTCTTGATGATGGGATCAGATTGTGTGTTGAGGCTTTGAGAGAAACTCAGGAAGAAAAACTTCAGCCTGAAAATGTTGAAATCTCATTCGTTCCAACAAAAACACTGAAATGTACAGTGTTGCCCGATAAACAAATTGGAAAGTATCTGACAAAACACGGCAAATAGTTACTTGACTATTGTGCCGTTGTGTCCTTTTCCTTCGATTGCATTTTCTATATCTTTCTTATTCTTTCCTGAAACAAAATGTGTTTCTATTTTTGAACGTGCTATCAATTTGCAGGCAAGCATATCAAATACAAAATGCGTTCCAGCAGTTCTTTTGTCACTCTCTGCAGCAAGCTTATTCAGTTCATCATAACTCATTTTTGCATATTTCCTTGCCTTGGGGTTTTTTCTAGGATCAGTGTCGTAAATTGCATCTACATTGCTTATATTCACTAGTCTTTTTGCCCCAATGGCCTCAGCAAGCAATACTGCATCAGTATCTGTTGTAATCCCAGGAATAGTTCCACCCATTACTACAACTTTATTCTCAACAGCAGGTTCTTTTGCTTCCTCAAAATCAGTTATTATTCTGTTATGTGTTTTCAATCCAGCCCCGCGCAGTGCTGCAATAAGGAGCTGTGCATTTTGTCTTGTTGATGTTATAGCTATGCTATCTGCTTCGTATTCACTGGCACCAAGTTCACGTGCTGCTTTAGCATAGACTCTGGCCATGGATCCGCCACCAGTAAGAATACCAAAATTATTCTTGCTCTTTTTAATTATCTGTGCCATTGCTCTCAGAAAATCCAGATCTGGCTCTCCTTTCGGGTTTATGGCACTTCCTCCTATTGATAATACAACGTGCATACATAGCTCTCGGGGATTAGTTTTTTATGGCATTCGCTACCTCATTTGTGCACTTTTATAAACATTTCTGATTGAATGTTACAGAATATGAAATTGCAAAAAACTTCTTCCAGACAAGAAACTCAACTTGGAACTACTATCAAAAAATTCTCGGTACTTCTTGCAGGTCCAGCTATTTTGGGTTGTAGTGCTAATCATACTATAATTTCAAACAACGAACCCGCTTCAGCCTTTACATGTCCTGCACCACAAGATCATACCGACCATCGCGTTGAAATAGCTAATCTTGGCGACATGATTACTATCGGTAATTTTGCTATTTTTATTAAGGGTATAGGACAGAATAATGACGTTAAGCACACAACTATTGACATTTATGATCTTGTTAATTGCGTACAAGTAGTTGAAAATCGCAGAATTGATGAAAGGAACACTGTTGCTTTTTCCCTTCAGGATCCACACACAAGAGAAGCCACACATCTTTTTGTTACAGTCCAATTAGTCCTACATGATATTGAAAGCAGAGTCGCCATCTTTGTCAGATAATTAAGTTAATCTAATTTATATCTTGGCCAATGTGTATTAGAGCTTATTATTGTTTCCAATCCACTATCTTTGACTTTGGACAGATAGCAGTTTTCACCTTGGCATACTAATTTACGATACGTCATTTTTTCACCTCTTTATATTTTTACAATTAGGATAATGGTGATCGCATCTGCATCCTAATTGCGTTTCATCTCCATTGTCTTCAACTTTAATCAGGCAACATTTGCTTCTGTTACAATTTGTATAAGTCATCTTTATCACCAAATGACCAACCCACTCATTTTATAATAAATCTCGTTTTTATAATCAAAATAGATTTTGAGGTAGTCTTATGCATAAGAAAATCATTATCGCACCGATCAATTCTGAATCTGAGATGAGTACATTATTCTTACCTGTGCGGGAGTTTCCTACAGAGAGGATGGTTCTACTCACATCTTCTGATGGTATAGTTAAGGCTGAGGAATTTGTGACGGAACTAAACAAATGGAGCATCCCAGCATCTGTTATACAAATAAAACCCGGCAACATGTGGGAGAATTTTTTTACTGCCATTGTTGATCTCATGGAAGGCCAAGAAAAAGACAGTATAATCATCAACATTTCAACTGCTGACAGAATCTCACAGTGTGCCCTTACCAATGCTGCACATGTTAATGGTCTAAAGGCAATTGCAATAATTGATAACAAAATTATGATGCTTCCTATTCTGAAACTCTCTTACAGTTCTATACTCTCCCAAAAAAAGATGAAGATATTACATGAACTGGAAAAAGCAGGCTGTTCTGGTTCGCTTGATGAACTTGCAAAAAAAACCAATATGTCATTACAACTGCTTTCCTATCATATTCATGGTACTCCAAAATCCCAGGGCCTTTCGCAATTAGAGCTTGTTGATATAGAAGACCATAAAGGCAAAATCAGGGTTTGTTTAAGTACAATGGGGCGGCTTTTTATGCGAGGCCATTTAAAACAATTTTAGATAAACTTTATTTGGTGATATTTTGGCTCTTCATATTGGTATAAACGAGATTCAGGAAAAACTCTCTGAAAAAGAGGAACAATTGGATAAGGTACTAACAGAAAACAGGCAGATCGTCCGCATGTGTTCAAATGCCATCAAAGCTATGCATGCATATGATCTGAAAACTGCAAAAAAACATCTTACTGAAGCTGGGAAGTGCCTTAAAAAATTGAAACCAGCAGCTGCTCAGTTTCCTTCACAACTTAATCACATTTATCAGGAATATGCAGAAGCACAAATTGTACTTTCAGCTATTGAATCAAAGAAAATTCCAGGTTATACTGAGCTTGACATCCCTGAAATTCCATATTTACTTGGTTTGCTTGATGCTGTGGGAGAATTAAAACGAGAAATGTATGAATCATTGCGACGCGGCAACAAACATGAAGGTGAGTTCTATTTCAAATTAATGGAGGAAATCTACGACGAACTTCTTCCATTACGATTTTCCAATGCAGTTTTGCCTGAATTCCGCAAGAAACAGGATAATGCCAGACGCCAAATCGAACAAGCAAGAGGAGAACTGTTGTGACAGTTTCAGATTTACAAGAGCTTCTCAAAAATATGCAGCCTTCTTTGGTTAAAGGCAAATATTTCATTGCTTCAGTTGATGAATCTGCTATCATGACAGTAGCTAATTATCTTGAATATATTGTGGATATTTTTAGGGAAGAAGAAGGGATAAGCATTCTTTTCATGGAAAGTATTGTTGATGAGATGAAAGAGCTTTCTGATTTAGAAATTGCCGGCCCCTTTGCAATGATCACCCTAAACGTTTATTCTGATCTTATGGCAGTTGGTTTTCTTGCAAAAATGACTGAGGTCCTGGCAGCCAAGAAAATAAGTGTGAATGCATTTTCTGCATATCACCATGATCATATTTTCGTTCCTTATGAGAAAAAGGATGAGGCTATGGTTATACTAAAAACCCTTTCAAAAGCTTAGTAATCTCAGCTTTTCTTTTCTCTAATCGCTCTTTGGTTTTATACTCCATTGTAAGACGGATAATTGGTTCTGTCCCCGAAGCCCTTATCAAGAACCACCCATCTTCTTCATCTACCCTAATGCCATCATCATCCCTTATTTTTCCTTCAATATTTACGCTCTTCTTTACTTTCTTGATAATATTATATCTGTCCTTTACAGGGAATTTTTCCCTTGTTATGAAATACTGTCTGTATGCTTTCTTTAACTCTGAAAACTTCCCTTTTTTACAGAAAATCTCTACAAATTTTGCAGCCCCAAGGACAGCATCTGGAACATGGACTCCGTCCTTGTAAATATACTCTCCACATGGCTCTCCGCCAAAAATAGCGTTTGTACGTTCTAGTGCATCCCCTACATATGTACTGCCAACGGGTGTTATTTCTATGTTCCCACCTTTCTTCTCAACTACTTCACGTATTGCTAATGACGCCTCAACAGTTGAAATTATTTTTTTATTTTTAGATGAAAGTTCATTCTCTATCATCATGGCGAGCTGCACATCAAAGGGCAATACCTCGCCAGTGTCGTCAACAATTACACACCTGTCCCCATCGCCATCATGTGCTATTGCAAAATCCGCCTTTGTTTTTCTTACAAGATCACAAAGATAAGTGATATTTTCCTTACTTGGTTCTGATAACCGATTAAAACAATCCAATGAGGCATTTACACTCGTAACTCTGCATCCTAAATCTGTAAGTATAGAAGGGGTTATCACACAAGCTGCCCCATTACAATCAACAAGAATTTTTGGTTTTTTCTTGGCAATCAACTTTCCATCAACCAGAGACATTACTAGATTTTTATGAGAATCTACTGCATCACAGTCAAAATAATATTGTCCTCCATCTCCTCTTCTCCTTTTTCCAAAATCATTCTGAACTTTTTTTTCTAATTCTTTACATATTTCTTTTCCTTTTTCTATTAGTTTTAGCCCATTATACTCTGGAGGATTGTGAGAAGCAGTTATCATGATTCCTCTACATTTCTTAGCTGCAAGAGCTACTGTAGGCGTTGGTACAATCCCTAAATCAATAAAATCCGCACCTGCTTCTAAAACACCTTTACTAACAGCATCTCTGAGGCTGGCCCCACTTTTTCTAATATCCCTGCCAACAACAAGTTCTTTCTCTACAAAGATATTAGCCACTCCAAATGCAAGTTCTTCTGTAATTTCCTTGCCATATATGCCTCTAATCCCTGAAGTGCCAAACATACCAGAATACACTACCTTCGAAACGTATTTATTTGTATACTGGATTAAATTGAGTAATATAGGTGGTTTTTTGTCTGCAATAGATGATGTAATGAGGTATGTAGCTACCAATGAAATTAGATGGATAGATCTTCAATTTTTTGATATCAAAGGACAGATGCATCGCATTAGTGTTTCAAACAGGAAATTAGAAGAAGCAAGCTTTGGAAAAGGCATTCACGCCGCTGATCTTGATGACATATTCGGTAAAAGCGATCAAGGCGAACTTGTCCTTCTTCCAGATCCAGATACTCTTGCAAGACTTCCGTGGGAACCTGCAACAGTAAGGCTTATCTGTGATGTTCTAACTGTAAATCAAGAACGTTTCCTTAAAGATCCACGTTATGTTGCCGAAAGAATGGAAACAAATCTTGGAGCTGCTGGCATCAAAACTGGTCTTATCGGAACAGAAGTTGATTGTTATGTCTTTGATACAGCAACAGCAGATAAAACTACTAGATCAAGAGGTGTTGGTCTGCTTATGGATTCAAGAGAAGCAACCTGGGGCCCATCACCAATGTCTAATGATCGTGGGGCTTATGTTGCCACACCATATGATTCAATGTATTCAGCAAGAACACAGATAGCTGAAACAATGGAAGATAGCTTTGGTATGTTAGTTGATGGACATCACCATGGCAAATGCCCAACAGCACAACAGACTTTCCAGCTCTCTCCAAGAACCACAAAATCTGCAGCTGATGCAGTAAACACATTGAAATTCATTACCAAGAATTTAGCAACTGCAGTAAATGCCTCAGCTACATTTATGCCCTATCCTGTCGAGGGCGAAAGAGGCAATACACTTGGTATTTCTACCAGTTTTTGGAAAACAAGTGAAAATAATATATTCTATGATGGAAAAGAGGATTATGCACAGATTAGTCAGACTGGCCTCTACTTTATTGGTGGACTTCTTGAGCATGCTGAAGCACTTTCACTTTTCACTTCGCCAACTCCAAATTCCTATCATAGATTAGCTATGGAAAACTATAAGGTGGGGTGGAGCGTTCAGGATAAAACAGCTCTTGTACACGTACCACATGCAAAGAAAAATATAAAGGAAGTAAAAAGAGTAACCTATAAAGGTGCAGACCCATCAGCAAACCCATATCTTGCATTTGGCCTTGTTGCTGCGGCTGGTCTTGATGGAATAAAGAATAAAATTGATCCAGGAGATCCGGTTGAGAAAGAGGGAAAGAAAAAGCGTGTTGCAAAAGATCTTCCTACAAATCTCTATCAGGCAATTTCAGCCCTTGAGAGCGATACTAAGTTTATCAAAGGAGTTGTCCCTGCAGAGCTTCTCGCTGATTACTTGGATCTCAAGCTTAGGCAACATAGAGAAGCAATGAAAGGCGTTTCTGGTTTGGAACTCCAGAAATACTTCAATGTTTAAGCTTAACCACAACTTTTTCTTTTTTTATATGTAAATGGGCTCGTAGTCGAATTCGCTTTCAAGAAAAGCGACGACTTTGGTTAAGATGTTCGCCTTACAATTAAAAACATAAAATATCACAAGTTTTTAATAAGAGCGCGAAAGATTCGCGGTTCGATCCCGCGCGAGCCCATATTTTTTATTTTGTAATAGGCCCATTCAGTATCTTCTTTGATCTCTTGGTGGAGTTGGGGGTTTGGTAAACAAGTAGTATTTTTCACTCCCCATAAGTTCGCTCAGTATTCTGTGAACAAATATCCCCAATGGATCTGAAAGAGCAGGAACTCTTTTATGCATCTCTTCAAATGACTCAAATGGTTTGTTTTCTCTTTCTTTCAACAATGCTGCCATGCTCTTTTTTCCTATTCCTGGCATCAAATCTAGTGTATGCACCCTAATTGAGATTGGCTTTGCATTATTTACGAAGTTTACAAAATCTGATTCTCTTTCTTTTACTCCTTTTTTGACCATTACTGGTAAAAACTCTCTTGCTCCGTTGGTAAGATCATCATATTTGAGCCTGCTTTTTATGTGTGCAACTTCTTCTCTTCCTTCCTTGCCAACATATACTTTTTGTCCTAGCACTATACTTGCATTTGGCTGTACTGTAGCTTCAAGAAGAGTAAAGAATCTAGTTCCAAGTAGTTGCACTGTAGGTTCTCTTTTGATAGCACGAGCGTGCCCTGCTGGCAAATACTCAATAACCCAGGCATAATCCTCCATATCTCCACCTCCTCTCAAGAGAGTTCTTTTATAATTTGATCAATTTCTTCTTCGGACAATTCTATTTTGTCCTTTATAAGAATGGCCTTGAGAGTTGCCGGGTCCTTTGGCCAGACATCTACTATCTTTGCTGCAACTTCTTCGTTTATCTTTTCATTTTTTGTCAGAGTAGCAATAATTTGTCGGACTGTTTTGCTGTCCTTGTAGAATTTTTCTGCATGTTCTAGAGCTTGTGTTTGCTCATAGCCTAGCTCGCCATCCTCTTTTCTCTTTTCTAAAATCTCCTTTACTTCTGAAACCGTTATTGTTTTTGAGGATTTTATCTCCATAAAAATCACCTACGATGCGAGCTTTAAGTGGATTGAACCCACTATTAGTTGCTTCTTCTTTTTATAATCCTGTATTTCAACAACATAGCTTTTGCCACGTTTTTCCACGACGACACCATACCTGTTTCTATATCTGAGATGTGGCAAGCCTTCGCGTTTGGCTTTTGGACATATACGGATCTTTTCACCAATTTTAAATGATCTTACTGTATTGGCAATGCTAACCTTGCTCTTGCCCCTAAGTTTTCTTGTTTGTCCGCTTAATTTACCCTTTGACCTCTTAACCATCTCAATCACAAGCATTAGTCTTGAGAAATTGTTGAGAGAAAGTCTTTTTAAAGAAATGCCCCCTTTATAAATCTTTATTAAGGTGGTCATTTGGCAAAAAAGCCCGAATTTGTAATTACTAATATGGTTGCATCTGCATCGCTTGGTCTTGAACTCGACCTATATGCTCTTGCTAGTAAGATTCCAGAGATTGAATACGAGCCGGAACAATTTCCTGGTGCTATACTGAAATATCAGGATCCCAAGGCATCCCTTCTGCTTTTCAAAAACGGGAAGGTTGTTTGTGTCGGCTGCAAAAAAAGAGAAGTTATCGAAAAGGTAATCCAAAGAACAATCAAGAAGCTTACTCCATATGCAAGAAGAATAACTAAAACAAAAAAACCAAAAATCGAAATAACCAACATTGTTGCTTCAGCAAGTTTGAATATGGAACTTGATCTTTACAAGATTGCCTATAAAATAAGTGATGTTGAGTATGAGCCAGAACAATTTCCTGGTGCCATACTAAAATTCAAAGAACCAAAGGCGTCACTCCTGCTTTTCAAAAACGGCAAGGTAATATGCGCCGGAGCCAAAAATGAAAAAGAAATTAGGCAAGCACTTAATAAAGCAAAAAAGATGCTGGCTCCATATGCCGAGAAACGGCGATCAAAGTGAGGTTATTATTTTTACTTATTTTTTTAACATCTACTACTTTTGCAATCCTAGGTTTCAAATCAATTACAGAATGTAATAATGATTTAACTATTACACGTGATGCAGAATTAATGCAATGTTATCACACTGCCGCTATTTCATATGCTTACTTGGGGTCTACATCTACAGCCAGGTCCACATGTCTTGACATCTGGGAACGCTTTGGTTTGGGAGCTGCTGATCCTGACAGTGATATAGTTGTAAAAGCAGGTACTACTTCAAATACTTGTTTCTATGATATTGCGATGATTGCACGCGATCCTACTATCTGCGGTTATATAAGTTCAAATCGTGGTTCTTCTGCTGCAACTAGCGGTCTTTTGGGAGAAGCAGTAACTAAAGACAGATGTTATCGTGAAGCTGAAAGACTTGCACAAATTGCTCCAGAACATTATTATCAAACTGGACAAGACAATCTCTGTGCAATAATTTTTGTACTTCCACTTTTACTTATCGGTGCTTTCAAAGGTCCATAAGTTCAAGTGCTTTTTTAACACTCATTCCTTCCCTTATACCTAGATCTTCTGCCCAGCTTGTTGTGTGTCTTATTTTTGCTTTCTTCAAATCTTCCAATTCTTTTACACCAGAAACAAATGCAGCTATGTCTCCAACTTTTTCTGCAGTATCCTTATCTATATAACTGCATGCGACATAACCTTTCTTTGCTTTTACAACAATTAGCGGTAAATTTCCTATCTCATGTTTTACTGCAATATACTTTTTTCCATCGAAGGATACTTCATCCATACATGTCCCTCTCTCTTTTGCGGCGCGCCTGTTGTTTTTTCTTTTCAAATATCCCACGATGTTTAGCACAGCTTATACAATAGTACAAATCTTTGAATTCTGTATAAGTTACATTGTCATTTCCTTTCATGTCCGTAGTAAAATGAGTTCTTTTGCTGTATTCAACAGCTTTGTCTCGTGGCACGGCCCTACCGCAACTAGAACAATTTTCAAGTCTTTCGCGTCCTCTTCTTTTTTTTCCCATGTCTCTCAACCTAGGTTTTCTAATTTTCCTAAACAGGTGCCATTCAAGCGAAATACTAATGCATGATTGACTTTAAATAGTTTGTTGTTAAGAGTTGGCCCAAGTTGTTCTTTTTTTGTAAAATTAATTACAGATCCAACAAGTGGATTAAATGCTGGCATTAATATCAATTTAATTTTTTTATTGAATTTTTTGTAATGCTCTTTTATTTTCTCGCCGTTCAATGATGCAATTATCCATGCAGGTTCAATATGTTTTTTTCCAATTGTATCTGTAATTTTTATCATTGGATGCTGATGTCCCATTACTAAATAATTACAGCACATAAGTTTTTCATCAGGCCATGAGTGGCCGTGCACAAGACCAAGATTTTCATAAACTAATCCTCCTGATCCGCTTATTTCTGCATGCATAAATCTTTCTATGCTTCCATCATGATTGCCTCTTACTATCGTAATATCGCATAATTCTGACAAATCTGAAAGAATTTTTTTTGTACAATCATCCAGTATGGTTATGTTTTCTTTTACATCTCCCAGAAAAATAATTTTTTTGCATTTGTGTTTTTTCACCAGTTCTTTTAATTTTTCAAAAAGCCGCAAACTAAATCCTTCATCATATATTCCTCTATTTCTTAATTTCATTTCCATTCCAAAATGCGTGTCTCCTACTATCAATGCCCCTTTGTGGAGGATTGCTGGAGCATTGTAAAGGAATTTCATGCAGTTATCTAGCTTGTAAGCCATTAAATCCATTCCTGCACAATCTCTTTGCATGCAGCTCTATTTCAGGCATGAAAAAGTCCGACCACATCAAAAAGAATTAATGTCGGATATTTGCAATGCCATTCTAAATGGACAGAACTTCATGGCCCAGGCGCCTACCGGTTCTGGAAAAACTGATGCTGCACTTTCTGCTGCCATAAGCTGTGCTGTTGAAAATGATCAAACCATATTCTTCCTAACACCAAAGATATCCCAACATAAAATTGCAATGGATGTTGTCAGAGGCATAACTGATTCACATTCTTTAGATGTTCGTGCTGTTGATCTTGTCGGCCGCAGCCATTGTTGTATTAGTTCTGATCTACAAAATCTTGATAATGATAGTTTCCAAACTAGTTGCGGCAAGAAAATCAAAGAAAAACAATGCGAATTTTACATTAATGCAAAAGGCTATAGTAGATTTCATGAAGCCAAAGCAAAAGTACGTTTTGAACAAATGCTAAAAAAGTATGGTTCAGGCATTGACCATCATGATGTGATAAAATTAGGAATAAAGGCACAATGCTGTCCTTATGAGTGGCTACTTCAGTTGGCTACGATTTCCAATGTAATAATTGCAGATTATTACCATCTTATGATTCCATTTATAAGAGACATTTTCCTTTTAAAGACAAAAAAAAGGATTGAAAACTCTATTATAATAATAGATGAAGCCCATAATCTCGCCCCGCGTATAAGGGATAGCATGTCAAAAAGCATCAATTCCTTTACTTTTTCTAAAGTTTCCAAAGAAATGCAGTTTTTAGGTCTTGATGCCGGTCCGATTGAAGAAGAGTTTCAAAAATGGGCAACAGAACTACTTGGCAACACCAAAGAACGTACAATTCCTATTGACAATTTTCATGAATTTGTAGGGCGTTTTGGAATTACAATGGAAGATACAATAGAACGGCTTCGCGATGTCGGTTCAACATATGTAGAGAAATATAACAAAAAGAGTGCCTGCCTATGGCTTGCTAAATTCATGCTTGATTGGGATGATGATTCATTTGAATGTGTACGGGTACTCAAACAAAAAGGAGGCAGATTTTTCCTTTCAAAACGACTTCTTGATCCTTCTCCGGTAACACGCATTCTCAATGATTGTGCGTCATCTATCCTGATGAGTGGCACACTGATTCCACTAGAAATGCATCGCGACATTCTTGGTCTTGACAAATCAAGAACAGAAATGCGTTCCTATCCATCGCCATTCAACGCTGAAAATGTTGTGAATATTATTACAGAAGATCTTACAACCAAATATACCAAAAGAGATCTTGAAAATTATACTGCAATAGCAAACAAACTTGATGCTATTATTGAAAAAACACCTGGGGGCACCGCAATCTTTTTCCCATCCTATGGTGTAATGGATAGTGTTCTCCCACTTCTAAAGCCAAAAGAGCTTCTCATCCAAAAAGCTGGTATGAAACCATCAGATATTCGAAGAATGCTCCGTAGTTTCAGTTCAGGCGGAGTCTTGTGTGGTGTCCAGGGTGGATCTCTTGGCGAAGGCGTTGATTATTCCCAAGGTGAAATAAAGACCGTTGTCATTGTTGGTATTGCCCTCGAAGAAATGGATGTTGAAACACGAGCCCTCATAGATTATTATGATCAAAAATTTGGAAGGGGGTGGGATTACGGATACCTCTACCCAGGTACAATTAAAGCCCTCCAAGCAGCAGGAAGGGCAAGAAGAAAAGAATCAGATCGCGTTGCAGTAGTTTATATGGACGAGAGATTCAAATGGAAAAAATATAATTGGATTTTAAATAGAAATGAGAGAACTATCATAACAAATATACCTGAAAAACATATAGCAATGTTCTGGGAGGATTAGTCATGCTCTATACAACAAAATACGCCCCTAAAAAACTCGACGAAATTGTCGGAAACAATGACAAAGTAGAACAGGTCAAACAATGGATACTAAAATGGCTCAGTGGAAAAAAGTCAAAGGCATTGTTGATCTGGGGACCTCCAGGTACTGGCAAGACAAGTATTGTTTATGTTCTCAAGCAACAATTTGATTTAGATATTCTTGAAATGAATGCCAGTGAACTTAGAAATAAAGCACGTGTAGAACGCATCCTTGGTGCTTCATCTTTAGCTGGTAGTCTTTTCGGCAGACAGCGCCTTGTTCTAATTGATGATGCAGATGTCCTTGCTGGCAGAAAAGATTCTGGTGGATCGACTGCCATAACAAAATTCCTCAAGGACCCGTCCTGCCCGGTGATAGTAACTGCCACTAACATTTGGGACAAAAAATTTGCTTCCATAAGAAATGAATGTGAAAAGATTGAGATGAAAAGAGTGAACAAAGCCTCAATCAGAAAAATACTGAAAGATATAGCCAAAGCCGAACAATTAGATCTTTCTGATGATACCATCCAACAAATAGCCGACAATGCAAATGGTGATATGCGTGCTGCACTTAATGATCTCCAAACACTATCTCCTTCAGCCCGAATGCATGAGAAAGACATATTCCAAATGATTAGAAATATTCTCAAAGCAACTAGCTATCAAACTGCACGCGAAGCAATAGAAGGAGACATTGATTATGATTCTATAAAACTCTGGTTAGATGAAAACATCCCTAATGAGTATCAAACTTCTGAAGATATTGCTGCAGCATATGATGCACTTTCTAAAGCTGATGTGTTTGACGGTAGAATAAGAAAAACCCATTGGAAATTGCTCAAATATTCTATAGATTTGTCTGTTGTCGGTGTTGCATTAGCCAAAAAAGGTGTTTACAGACATTTTACTAAATACAACTTTCCAACCTATCTTAGAGAAATGTCAAGAACAGTTGAAAGAAGGGCAATGTTGAAATCAATAGGACTCAAAATAGGTAGTAAAGTCCATACTAATGCCAAGTATTCTCTTATCTATCTCCCTATAATAAAAGATCTTGGCAAAACTCAGGTTTCTGAACTGATAGACTTCTATAAATTCACTGAAGAAGAACTTGCCTTTATATTAGGAACAAGCGTAAACAAGCTGAAAAAAGACTAATTAAAATCTTCTATTTTTGTTTGTCCAGTTAATTTTGATATTTTTTTGTTCTGCATTCCAGTCAATATCCTTTTCATTTTCTTTTCTTTATTAGCAGAAGCATAGTGGTAATATTCATCTCTTGTTCCCCTAGTCATAAGTACAATTACTTCTCCTTCTTTCAGTCTTGCTGCCCTGCCTCTTCTTTGAATGCTTCTTATCTCACTTGGTACTGGTTCATAAAATACTACAGCATCTACTTTCGGAATGTCCAAACCTTCCTCACCAATAGATGACGCAACCAACACGTCAAATTTACCTTCTCTAAAATCTGCTATGGTCTCTTCTTGTATTTTTCTAGTAATCCCATCCTTTTTTCCAACAAATTTTCTTGCTTTTATGCCATGCTCCTGCAAGAAATTTTCAATACGTGCTATCTGTGATCTATATTGTACGAAAACTATCATTTTTTTGCCATGCAATCTCTCAACTTGTTTAAGCAAAATTGGCATTTTTGGATGATCTTCATCCTTTTCACAGAGCTGTTTTATTTTTGCGAATGCTGGTTCTCTTAACAAAAGCTTTGCTGATTTGCTTGTTTTTGCCTCTAATTTTGAAACATATTCCCGCAAAGGGTAAATCCCCTGTGTTTCAAGCAGTTCGCTCATATGAAGCAAATGGAGCAGAACAGAGTATTGTATCATTGCTGGGAATTTGATATTGTGATTAGTATTCAATATCCTTTCTCTTAAGGCCATAAATCGTCCTTTATGTTTTAATGGAGGAACAAATCCCATTCCAGCTAATCTCTTTGCATATTTTGCTGTGAGTAATTCAAGTTCGTTTTTTATATGTTTGAAATGATCAGACAACATTACCGGTACCCAAGTTAGCGAGCTTTTTTGTACATATGGAGAAACATCTGGATCTTCATGCCCCCTAATCTCAACATTCTCAATCTTTAAGGCGCCCATCACCTCTTCAATCCGCGTCTTTTTCCCTCCTGGCGATGCAGTGAGCCCTACAAATAAAGCATCTTTATTGTGCGCTTTCTCAGCAATAGTGGTGTAGGCATAATCCCCAACCGCACGATGAGCCTCATCAAATATTATCAATGAAAAACTAGGCTCAACAATGCCCTTATCAATATCATTTCGTATTGTTTGTGGTGTACTAATGATCACATCTGTATTGTACATTTCTTTTCTTTTTTTGGGTGTTATCTCTCCAGTCACCAATACCACGTTTTTATCTGTAAGCTCCAAAGTGTCGATTACAGAATCATAATGCTGTTTGGCAAGTGGTTTGGTTGGGGTAAGAATGAGGCATCTTCCTTTTTTCATCCTCTCTTTAATTAGCATTAGTGCAATGAGGGTTTTACCCAAACCCGTCGGTAAAACAACTAATGTATTTCCATTTTTCATTACAGAATTATATATGGCAAGCTGGTATTGCCTTGGTGTGAGTTTCACATTTATTTATTTTCTAATTCTGTTTAAAATCAGATGTTCTATGCAGTTCTGCGTGGTACGATACCACCCAAGTCCAATTCACTACTCTCAGATCCAGCCCTAAGTCTAACCATATACATAAGCATACTTGCTGCAGATATTCGTTCATCCTGATTGTAGGAGTCTGCAACTCCATTCTCCAATGCCAGCGATCTTGCAGTTGCTCGAAACAATTCATCAACACTCTCTGGTTGCCTTCCCTGTGTGTTTAGAAACAATCTATATGCCTCTTGTATTGCAGTTCTTGCAACTTCAACTGCCCTTCCAGTTCCTCCCCTACAAGTAATTCCCATTGCTGTTTCGCTGAATATGTGAGTTGATTCTGCCATTCTGTCTAACAATACGTTTGCTTGATGCAATGATAATGATTCTGATGCTTGTTTTGAATTTTGTTTCATGACCATCTTATCACCCAGAATCATTTGGATGTTTATATTCTATTTCAGTTCTTTATACGCACCTGATAAGTCTACCTCTCCAATCTTCTGATCCACAAGAGCCTTTTCTTTTATCTGAGGCAACTGCTCTTCATATGTTGGTCTATTCACTTTATAGAAAACACCAATAGGCACTTTTTTATAATCAGTTTCTTCATCCTCATACGCCTTTTTCAATGCAGCCCATTTGTCCTCAACATTGTGCCCTTCAAGTTTGTAGATCCTTTCCTGGAACCATGGATATGTATTAATTTTATTGAATGTCACACATGGCTGGAAAACATCTACAAATGCAAATCCTTTGTGCTGAATCGCTTCTTTGAACAATTCCTTAAGATGCACTGGATCTCCAGCATAACCTCTTGCAACAAAAGTGGCACCACCGTTTATTGCAACTGCAAGCGGCCTGAATGGCTGTTCAATTACCCCCCAGGGCGTTGTTTTGGTTTTCATGCCAAGCAGGCTTGTAGGTGATGCCTGGCCAGTTGTGAGGCCATAAATTTGATTATCATGTACTACATAAGTCAGATTGTAATTCCGCCTCATTATGTGTACAAAATGCTGCACCCCAATTCCATAACCGTCACCATCTCCACCAACTGCAATGACATTGAGTTTTGTATTTGCTAGTTTTATTGCAGATGCAACTGGAAGGGATCTGCCATGAATACTTTCAAAGCCATAAGTGTCTACATAATGTGGAAGTTTGCTTGAGCAGCCTATTCCTGATGTGATTACTGTTTCATGTTGCAATAATCCAAGATCTGCAATTGCTCCTTTGAGTGCCGTTATTAGGCCATAATTTCCACAGCCTGGGCACCACTGTATTTTTTCCTTAACATCAAAATCTTTTATTGTAGTCGTCATCCCATCACCTAAAGGCCATGTCTTTGAGGATTGTAATATTCCAAATCCTCTTTTTCGTGTATTCTAATTTCCCGTTTTCCTTTGTATTTCGAGGCAATTATCTTTTCTATCTGTTCTACTATCTGTTCTCCAAAGAATTGCCTTCCATCGTATTTTAATAACAAGAAATCTGGTTGGAAATCACAATACTCTTTAAGTATTCCGGCAAATTGGCCAGTCGAGTTATTCTCTACCATAACTGTTTTCTTACAGCCTTTGAATGCCTTTTCAACAGCTGCTTTATCAAGTGGGAAAATATATGTAAAGTGTATCACATTTACATCAATTCCTTCTTTCTTGAAAATGCCAATTGCATCAAGGACTGGGAGTTTCTGAGAACCCCAACACACAATCGTCACATCTGCTTTCTTTGGCCCATACAATTTTGGTGCTGGCAGATCTTTGAGTAGTTTTTTTATCTTTCTTGCTCTTTTGTCAACCTGCTTTGTTCTCATGATAAAACTTTCTGTACTAAAGCCAGTTTCATCATGCTCATACGATGTTCCAACATGCATACCATTTGGCGTACCTGGGAATACCCTTGGGGATATTCCATCATTTGTAAGTTCATATCTCTTGAAGCGCGTATTTGGTGCAAGTGCAGGAAGACCCTTCACAATTTTTCCTCTTTCTATTTTCAGTTTTTCATTAAATCTGTCTGCAGAAAATAAACCTTCACCGAGAAACTTATCTGATATTATTATCACCGGAAGCTGATATTTCTCAGCTAAATTAAATGCCTCAAATCCTAATTCAAAACATTCTTCCAAATCTCCTGGTGCAAGTATTACTCTGAGAAAATCTCCTTGTGATGCATGCAATGCAAATCTCAGGTCTCCTTGTTCTGTCCAGGTTGGCATACCAGTGCTTGGTCCTATACGCTGCACCAGTGCAACAACTATTGGTGTCTCAGCTAAGGCAGCCATTCCAAGTGCCTCAACCATCAGTGCAAATCCGCCCCCAGAAGTTCCAGTCATGGATCTTGCACCTGCATATGATGCACCAACAGTATAATTCATGGCAGCAATCTCATCTTCAGTTTGCTTTACTACAATATTGAATTTTCTTTCATTAGTAAAAAGATAATGTAAGATATTTGAAGCAGGCGTCATTGGATATGCAGAGTAAAACTTCATTCCGCCTTTCACAGCACCAAGTGCAATTGCTTCATTGCCTGATAATAACATCTTTCGATTTTTTGATAATGGCTTTATATCAAATTCAAAATTCTTGCTTTCTACGTAATCATAACCTTCTTTGGCAACAGCAATATTCTTTTTTACTACATCTTCTCCTTTTCTTCCAAATTCATCCTCTATAACACCTGCAAGAATATCAAAAGGGTAATCAGCCATAGCGAGTGCGCATGCAAGCGCTACAGTGTTCTTCATCTTTGGACTGCCGCCTGCCTTTTCTATAAGTTTTGCCAGAGGCACTGGGAATACCACGACTCCTTTTGGAATTTTAAATGCGCTAATGTCAAGCGCTTCATCATATATTATTACTCCTCCTTTACTTACAAAGTCTTTATGATAAAATACTGCATCTCTGTTCAATGCCATTACAATGTTGCATTTTTGCGGAGGAGAATAAACCTTACTAGTTCCTATACTAACCTGTACAACATTATGTCCTCCCCTCACTAATGAGGGATACTCAGGATAACAGACAACATGATAATCGCCTCGCGTAAAACATTTGGCCATCATCCTTCCCGTAACCATTACTCCTGCGCCAGCTTCGGCGCCAATTCTAATACTAAATAACATCGTATCACTTTGCTGGGCATAAGGCTACTGAAAAAGGTTTTTTAACCCTAACGAAATGAGTCCCGTCGCTTGTCGTTTGTCATTTTCAATACATTTTTATACTTTCTGTAACATTTATATTATGATATTGTATGACTACTAAAATTACTGATTTACTAAAACGTATGAAAGAAGCCCAGGCCCCTAAAGATGAGGGTAAAGTCATAAAACTACCTCTGAAACCAAAACCCCCAGAACCATTAGTAGAATCTCTCGGGATAGCAACTGGCTCTAAACCAGAATCAACTGCTTGTAAAGGACATTCAGAAGAGAGGAGTCAAGATAAATCAGAAAAACCTATCATACTAACCGATACCGTCAGACGAATTTATTTTGGCAGGGTTATTACTGCTCCTACTCATGATGATTGTGGAGAGCACAGTTATATTCTTGGTTTCGGTAAAAAACCACTGAACGTCCGGGCTGCACACCTTAGAGAGGTTGGTGCAGAAGAGAACATGGAAAAATCAGGTGACAGTATTTTTCAACAACTTTCAGTTGCTGTTGCCTATTTAGACCTTTATTCTATGCCTCTTGAAGAAGGACCATATGCTGATAAAGATGGCCTTGTAGCAGAACTTGCAAGAGAAATTGCAAAGGGTGCAAAAGATACATTAGATCTTGTAGATCGCATTATTGACATTCTTAGACCAGTTGTTGGCACTGAAGTAGAAGCACGTTTTCCCAGGGTTCATGTGAGTGGAAAATACTCTTTTGAATTAAATGAACATTTTGGCATGCTTCCTGATGAAGCACCAACAGCAGGACAAATTTTAGCCCATGAAGATAGGTATTATATGAATCGTTCTACTGGAAGAGAAACCATTGTTTTAGCTCATATGATGGAGCCATTTATTCTTGCTGCCAGTGTTCTTAGAAGAAATGACCTTCATGCTTATCCCGCACTTGGAATCTTGCCTATTGATTATGGAGAAGAAAGATATGTGCCTCTCATGACTTTAATCGATCTTACTAAGGACGTTCCGCTTACAACATTTGCTCTTATGCGTGATCATCCTCCGATGGCTTCAATTGATGTAATAAGTGATACTGCAATGATGGGCGTTCTTTCCACTATTCATGCAGAACAAAGAGTAAAACATTTAACCCTGGAACTAGTTCAACAGCTCAACACTGGCAAAACACTTTCAGAAGATGAAACAACAAATCAATTAAATCGTGTTGCGGATGCTCTTTTCGATTGCCATACTGTTTGGCCTGGTTGTCATTTCATTGGAGATTCACTAGTTTTCTTGGCACAAGATGTTGCAGAAACAATGATGGCAATCTATCTTAATGATCTCAGAGTCCATGTAGAACGGGCGGCAAGGGAAAATCCAATGCTGGCCATACCGGGAGCGATTGAGCAAGAAGCAAGCCAAACTGCATTCCAGATTGGTCAGAGATACAGGGAATATGTCCTGCATCAATTGAAATTGAAAATTGCAACTTCTGCGGCCGAGTAATAAAAATAAAAATTCGGGCCTCAGCTTGACCTTCGGTCAAGTCGCCCCGAATTCCATACTGCGAAACTCAGAACTGGCAACTGCAAACAAAGGGAATTCGGGCCCGACGGGATTGTCAGCTTTGCTGGCAAATTTTGGTCGCCAGACCAAAGCTTTTGAACCCGCAACATTTCGGTTTCTCCAGCTTTTAGGAGAAGGCTTCCGAAGCCGAACACTCTGTCCAAATTGAGCTACGGGCCCTTATCTACTCTTATTTAGATTAGCTTTTATTGCTTCTTTCAAAAAAAAATTATGTAGATGGAACACAGTAGCCCTCCGCATTACAATACTCGTCTTCCAAACAATCCTCATCCATCTCACAAATAGTACTTGATGAACCAGTTGGAATGCACTCTCCATCTATGCATACTTCATTTTCCAAACAATCCATATCAACTTCACATTCAATTTCAGCAGCTACACATAAGCCATGTAAACATTCCTGCCCAGCAGCGCAATCAGAGTCTTCTACACAAGATGAACTGGGGATAGGCATGCAATATCCCTCTTCATTACAATACTCATCTTCCAAACAATCCTCATCCATCTCACAAATAGTACTTGATGAACCAGTTGGAATGCACTCTCCATCTATACACTCTTCATTTTCCAAACAATCCATATCAACTTCACATTCAATTTCAGATCCAATAGGTGTGCACACCCCTTCTATGCATTCCTCATCCACTTCACAGTCTTCATCATCTATGCATGCCGTACAACTCGGAAGTAAATCATGTACACACGCATTATTTTCACACCAATCATCAGTACATGGATCTCCGTCATCACAGTCTGGTTCACAGCCTGCTAATACCTTAGCACAGTATCCTTCTTCATTACAGTATTCATCCTCGAAACAATCCAAGTCATCTATGCATTCTATAGGTGGAGTTACTGGAACACAGCTTCCATTTAGACATTCTTCATCTTCCAGACAATCAAGATCATCCAGACATTCATATTCAATAGCAACACAAAGTCCATGTAAACATTCCTGGCCTGCAGCACAATCAGAGTCTTCTACACAAGATGAACTGGGGATAGGCATACAATATCCCTCTTCATTACAATACTCATCTTCCAAACAATCTTCATCCATCTCACAAATAGTACCTGATACATTAACTGAAGTACAAACTCCACCTAAGCATTCTTCATCCATCTCACAATCTTCATCATCTATACATTCTACAGTGCTAACATTCACACAAGCACCATTCTCGCATATCTGATTGTCTGCACAGTCAAAATCGTCTTCACATCCCATTGTTGGGCTAAGACAACCATATAAAACAAAAACTAACAGTATTGCATATAGTTTTGACATTATTACACCTCAATTTTGTATACAAGATTTCCGGTATGGACCTTGCCATCTATTCCAATAGCAACATCCTGACCTGCATTTGCCGATTGTACGGCATCATGTTCAATTTGCATTGATTCTACTGTTTGTTCCAAAACAACTGCACCATCTTTGTGCTCAATTGATATGCGGTCACCAACCTTCAAATCTCCGCTTAGTTTAAGGGCTGCAGCATTTACTTTGCTGAAAAAGTGTACTACTTCCCCAACCAATATCTTGGACATGTTTCTAAGTCGATAATTAATTATTAATAAGTAGCGGTTTATTTTGTCAAGACTTCACATCCATCATTTGTTACTAGCACTGTGTGTTCTGCTTGGGAAACCAGTCCTCTGCTAACTTCTCTAAGCACTGGATAACCTCGTATGAAATGATTTTGCAATAATTCTTTCAATGCTGCACTTACAAGAAGTTTTGATTTGAATTCCTTTCTTATCCAACGCTCAGCAAAAGGAAGCATTCCATAATTCTTAATAGCAAATTCTATGATTTTTCTTGATTGTCTCATCCGTACCTTAGATGGTGAATAAATGGAAAATATTTCTACCTGTTCAAGATCTTCTACGTACCCATTTCCAGTTGTTGCAAAAGGCTCTACTGCAAATATATCTCCTTCCTGCAGTGTATATGGGTCGTTTGTTCTGATATTTGGTATTTCTACACCTGCATGAAGTTCGTTGGATTTTATCATGTGACCAGAGAGATTTGCTATTGGTTTATAGCCATAGCTTTTGATCACGTCTTCTATATTTCCCCCTACTTCTCCAACAGCTACTCCCGCCTTTATTACTGCTATTGCTTTTTCCAATGCCTTTTCAGCAGCCTCTACCAGTTTTTCATTCTTCTCACTTAAATCTACGGTATAAGCAGTATCCGAAAGAGCACCATTCATCTCAATTCCTAAATCAATCTTTACCAAGTCCTCTTCTCCCAATGTCATTGTTGATTCAAATTCTGGAGTGTGATGTGCTGCAATATCATTAATGGAGATGTTAACAGGAAACGCTGGTCTTGCCCCTTCCTCTAGCATCATTTTTTCTATAGTTTCAGCTATATCTAACAACGATTCCCCTACCATGATCATGCTTTTACTTTCCTCACGTAATCTGGCAGCTAACTTTCCAGCCTCTTTGAAATTCTCAAGTTCAATATCATCCATACCTATCCCTTTCATCAATAGATTATAAGTTTTTATGTGACGTGAACTAGCACCTATTAAAATAGGTGGCTTCCAAAGTCATTGATTGCCAAAGCTTCGGTTCGGGCATGTCCACATATGCCCCTATGCTTGAGAGATTCCCAAGCAGTCGTTTTCCTATGTTTATTGCACCATTTCTGTCTGCATTATCCGAGTAGCCACAGGAACATTCAAACAATCCCTGTGTTCTTCTGTTGCCTTCTCTGATACATCTATTGCAGATTCTACTGGTGAATCCCTCATAGGTTTCTACTACTAAAAGCCCTTCCTGTTCTGCCTTGTATCTTATCATATTTGAGAGCTTGAATGACGGCATTGAATTGACTTTTCTGGTAGATTTTTTTCTCCATTGCCCTTTCCGCTTCCTGACATTTTGCAGGATTCCAAGGACAATCAGAGAATCGGTTTTCTTTGCGTAGTCTACAATATTTCTGCTGATTTTATGCAGACAGTCATTGACTTTCCTTTGCTCCGTCCTGCCAATCTTCTTTATAGTTTTCAATGCTTTCTTCTCTCCAAGCTTCCTTCGCAGATGGAAGAAGTGCCCTCTTATTTTCCTTACATCCCTGCCATAGAACGTAGTATGTCCATCACTGAACGCCACAGACGTTGCTACATTCCTGCTCCCCAAGTCTATTGCAAGGATATTGGAATATGATTTTTTGAAAACAACCTCTTTCTCCAAAACAAGATGCAATTGGTATTTGCCTTTTCTTCGTATGATTTTGCTTTCGCATACCCTAGCTCCCAAATCTATTGGCTTATGGGGTTTCACAGCAACCCACATGCCCCCTCTGATTTTTTTGACTGGAAGTCTGACCCAGAACTCGGCTATTTTGGTATCTCTTATCTCTATTTTCAAGAGGTCGTTTCTGATGCTGAGAGGGTATTCTCTGAGCTTTTTCCTCTTGTAGAATCTGAATGCCTGTTGTTTGTTTGCGGAATAGAGTGGTGCATCCTCACCTTTAAGGACTTTCTGAAGGTTGTCGTATTCTGTGTCTAAGGCATCCTGCTTGATATTTGTCAAGGCTACAATGCCACATTGAACTACTGAACGCATAGTATATATTATGCCATCACAAGGGTAAAAACCTTATGTTTAATATTAAATTATGGAAAACAAAACAAGCTCTGTGATCTGCAACATTAACTATCACATTGTCTTCTGCCCGAAATACAGGAAGGCAGTCCTCAAAGGAGATATTAAAAAATTCCTTGAAACATGCTTTGAAACAATAGCCGAAACAAAAGGCTGGAAAATCCATGAGTTCAAGGTGATGCCAGACCATATCCATCTTTTCTTATCCCCACATCCGTATGATAGTCCAACTGCCATAGTGAAAATCCTCAAAGGAGTTTCAGCATTACAATTATTCAAACGGTTTCCTGAACTGAAACAAGAGCTATGGAATGGACACATCTGGTCGCCAAGCTACTATGTCGGAACGGCAGGAAAAGTCTCAGCAGATACTATTGAGAGGCATATCCGTGAACAGGAGCGAAATTCATCCACCGTTTGAAAACGGTGGTCTTCTTTCGCAAAAACTTATAAATTTAAAAAAAGTGTCAACTAATAACTTATTATGATACGGTCACCTGCTGACTGTTCAAAGAGGCCGGTTCCATCCTGGATCCCTCCACCTTGGAAAAGAGAAAAACCACAAAAAAGAGATGACAGGCCATTTGTTGAACTTCCCCATAAACTTCCGCCTGATGAACCTAACACCCCCAGACCCAAAAAAGAAGATCCAGATCGTGGTGTTGTTATTATCCCTCCAAAAGAGCCTTCAGATAATGAAATTATAATCAAGATGTAACCAATACTATTTACATGCCAAGTGTAGCACAACTTGTCAGAGAAAGGTTTGGGGAGCTTACGCCTATTCAAAAGCTTGCCATACCAAAAGTACTGTCTGGACAAAATGTTCTCATTTTAGCACCTACTGGATCAGGAAAAACTGAGAGCGCTCTTCTCCCTATTCTAGAAAAAATAAAAGATCGCAAGCACGGCATATGTGCTCTTTATATCACTCCATTACGTGCGCTTTCAAGAGATCTAAAAGAGCGTTTCAATTGGTGGTGTGATCGTCTCAATATAACTCACGATATCCGTACTGGTGATACCTCACAGCATACACGTACCAAACATCGACAAAATCCCCCAAAAATACTATTAACAACTGTTGAATCTCTACAGGCACTTTTACTAGGAAGTGTAATGAGAAAACATCTTGCGAATATTGAATTTGTTATTATTGATGAGGTCCACGATATTCTTGATAACAAGCGAGGCGCACAACTTTCTTTGGGCCTTGAAAGATTAAACGAAATAGCTAATTTCCAAAGGATTGCAATCAGTGCTACTGTTGCAAATGAAAATGAAGCAGCCAAACTCGCTTTTGGAGAAAGAATGTTTGCGATTTGTGAAACTGGAAAGCATAGAAAAATGGATATCACTGTCGAAAACGTCAGTTCTCAGGAAAAAAGCATTGAATACATCACTGATCTTGTGAAAAAAAACCGAAGCCTTGTTTTTGTAAACACGCGAAGTACTGCAGAAGAATTAGGTGCATCTCTGAAGAAAGCAGGAGCACCTATTGCAGTTCATCATGGTTCATTAGCTAAAGACGTCAGATTAGATACAGAAGATCAATTCAAATCTGGTGAAATCAATTCAATACTTTGTACTTCATCATTGGAACTTGGAATAGATGTTGGGGATGTTTCTTTATCAGTTCAATATGGCTCTCCGCATCAGGTTTTCCGTTTAATCCAAAGAATAGGAAGGAGCGGCCACAGTATGGAAAAAACGCCCAAAGGAATTGTTTTTACTTCTGATTTTGATGATATGCTCGAAAGTACTGTACTGAAAATATTTGCTGGTAATGGTTGGATTGAAGAAAAAAAAGCAGAACGCGGAGCATTTGATGTTATTGCGCATCAGCTTGTTGGATTATGTTTGGATTTTGGAAAGATGCCTCTTTCAAAAGCACATTCAATTCTTTCTAGTTCTTATGCTTATGGCATATCCTATGATAAACTGCGCATGATTGCTCTTCAGCTTTATGGCGAAAGTATTCTTTACTATGATGAAGTAGGTGATGATGTTTTTGTAAAAATCAAGCCACGCGCAAGAGAATACTATTACACATTCCTAAGTACTATCCCCAAAACAAAACGTTTCATTATGAAAGATATAACTACAAACAAAATAATCTCCAATCTTGATGAGGAATTTGTTGTTAATCTTGAAATTGGTGCAAGTTTTCTTTCTCAAGGCATGCCCTGGCATGTTGTTGATATTACTGATGATGCAGTACTTGCAGAGTCAACTTCAGGAACTGACATCATGGTTCCTTCCTGGACTGGTGAAGATATTCCAGTTTCATTTGAAGTGGCACAGGAAGTAGGGAAGATGCGTAAAATAAGAAATGACGTTTCCCCATTACCTGATGATAAAACAATGATACTTGAAATACTTGATGACATTGTTGTTGTGCATGCCTGTTTTGGAAGCAAGGTCAACGAAGCACTTGCCCGTATTTTCTCAAAAAAACTTTCCCATCTTGTTGGTGAAAGCGTATGGGCAGTTTCAGATCCCTATCGCATAATAGTAAAAGTACCATTCCCACTCAAAGAGGAGCACCTAACGAATGCTTTTCTAACTATGAAGAATATTAGGATGGAGTTGGAGGAATCAGTAGCTAATTCTCCATTACTGAGGTTCAAATTTCTTCATGTAGGAAGAATGTTTGGCCTTCTTTCTGAAGATGCAAACGTAAATAGCAGATTTGTCAATGCTATGAAGTATTCAGTTGTTTATGAAGAAACTGTTCGTTCTATTTTTTTCAGATACTTTGATGTAGAAAAATCTGAAGAAATATTAAAAGATCTAAGGATGGGAAAAATAAAACTCATTATAGATCAAAGGAAAAAACCAAGCTTTTTTGCACGTATTGGACTGGAAAGAGCATCAGGCGGCGAATCCATTGGCATGTTTGAACCAAGAGAAAGAATAATTGCAGCATTCAAAGAAAATGTACTTTCCAAAACCCTTCATTTGAAATGCCTAAACTGCGGGGCGACAAGATTTCTTCATTTGGCTGGTGCTCCAGAACATATTAAGTGCCATAGATGCAGTGAAAAAGCATTCTCTCTTCTTAAAGACGGAAAGCTTATGCCAGAAGCTGAATTTTCTGCAGGCCTGATACGAAGTTATGGAAAAAGAGCATTGATTGCCCTTTCTACCTATGGTATTGGCCCTTCAACTGCGGATCGAGTATTGAAAAGACTTCAGAAAAAAGATGATGCATTTTATCTAGATCTGATTGAAGCACAAAAATCTTTCATAAAAAATAAAAAATATTGGAAATTTTAAATCTTAATTTTATTCAATGGTTTTTTGGAATAAACAATTCCTAATGTAAGTACTGTTCCAAGACCAGCTTCCATCCACATCCCAATACCAATAAGAACGCCTATTGCTGCCGTAACCCAAATAGCTGCTGCAGTTGTAAGACCTACTGGTTTTCCCTCATTCTTCCATATAACCCCCAAACCAAGAAAACCAATCCCAGCAACTATCTGCGCTATAACTCTCATCGGATCCCAACTGCTTGTAATAGATATAACTGAAAAAATTGCTGAACCGAGGCAGAGTAGAGCAAATGTTCGCATACCTGCGGCCTTTTGTCTTCTTGCATATCCAATCAAAAGTCCGACCAATGCAGCAGCAATTAACTTGACAGCTGTTCCATCTTCGAGAAGCATATAGTGAATTTTGTGACACTTGTTTATAAATTTTATCCGTATTCCTACATACGTGACCACCATGCAACGTGCTACATCAAAACGAGTAGAGCCGCCTCCTTTACAAAGAAGTGGTTTCAAAGTGCCTGTTCTGCATACCTGCACACTTCCTGATAGCGATGTTAGAGATTTGTTATCACGTTACAATCGAAGAGGCACTGTTGATCGTGAATTTTCTCGTTATCTTGATGCAAAAGCCACCCTTCAAAAGCATGTGGCAACAATCGAATTGGTAGATACAGAATGTGGTCTGAAAATCAAAATCAGATTAGAACTTCCAACAACCAACAAAACTATTGATCGAGAATTACATCGCACCGTTACTGGAATGGGTTTTGATCTCACACTTCAGATTCGTTCAGATGATCAGAAATATCTTATCACTGAAAGAAAAGAGCACAATATAGCTAGAATTGTGGATATGGCTGAAGATCTTTTGAGACTTGTTGCAATACTCCGAGAACCAGAATATCAAGCAATTCTTTCGAAACTGCCGCCATCTTATACCCCCTCAGAGCAAGAAAAACCAGAACCACGCAGCAACATTGTTCCTTTGTTCAGAACTTCCTGATTTTATTTCTTTTCCTTTTATCTTATTCATATGTATAAACAGACAATCGTAGTTCGTGCAGATCTTGGCATGGGGAAAGGCAAACTAGCTGCGCAATGTTCACACGCCTCCCTTACTGCATACAATAAAGTTAGACAATCTCATCTTATTATTGCAAAGGCATGGGAAACAGAAGGCCAGAAGAAAGTAGTTCTTAAGGTGAACAGTGAAAAAGAGCTTTTTGAGTATTTCCAAAAGGCAAAAGATGCAGGCATACCATGCGAACTCATCCGTGATGCTGGGCATACGCAATTAGAATCAGGAACAATCACCTGCTTTGCAGCCGGGCCATGGAAAGAAGAAGAATTGGATAAGATTTTCAGAGATTTGAAATTATTGTGATCTGATGTTTGATGACGTTTTTCTACTTAAATTATTTATTTCATTTATTGTCTCAGGTGCTTATCTAGTTCTCATTCTTCGAATTGCAGAAAAAGTGGGGACAAAATTGGGAAGCATAATCCTTTCTCTGCCATCCACCACTCTTTTTTCATTGCTTTTTATTGGATGGACTAGCGGTATTACGGTTGCAACAGATGCTGCTCTTATTGCCCAGATCGGATTTATTGGCATCTTTGTATTTGTCCTTACTTTCGTATTATCAACTTCCTTCCTCTCATTACTTCTTGCCCTACTTCTCTGGGCGATTAGTGCATTTTTCCTTTCAACACTTCAACTTGATATCTTCTATTCATTTGGTCTTGCCATAATTGCACTTATCCCGTGCTTTCTGATCCTGAGAAAAGTAAAACCTGAAAAAACAACAATGAAATCCACCACAAGGCAAAATATTTTTCGCTTTATTCTTGTTGGTTCCCTTATTTCTTTTACTATTATAGTATCAAAATTAGGCGGCCCGGTTCTTGGAGGCATTTTCAGCATCTTTCCAGCAATGTATACCTCTACCTTTTATCTTGCGTATAAAGATTATGGAAAGAATTTTGCACGGTCTATCGCAGCCAATACTGTTTATGGATTTTTAGGATTTGCAATTTATCCCTTTGCCGTTTATCTATTATATCCTGTTTATGGATTGATAATCGGAACAATGGCCTCTTACTTAATTTCACTAATAATAACCTATCTCTTCAATATTCTATTCAAGTGAGACAATGAAAGCATTTATTTTCCATTGCTGGGGCGGGGATTCAAGAGCATGCTGGCGTGGCTGGCTTGCAGATGAGTTACGCAATAGAAATTATGAAGTTGTTGCACCTAATTTTCCAAATACAATGGAACCTAAATTAGAAGAATGGTTGGATGAAACAAGAAGCCATGTAAAAAAATTCAATGAAGAATGGGTGTTGATTGCACATAGCCTTGGTTGTCCTACAATACTTCATCTTTTGGAAACATTTAATGATGAAAAAGTTAAAGCAGTAATTCTTGTTGCTGGATTTGCAATAGATCTTGGAATTCCAGAAATAGCAAATTTTACAGATCAGGATTTTAACTGGGAGAAAATCAAAAAAGGTTCAAACAAATTTATTGTAATTAATTCAGATAACGATCCTTTCATTGAATTAGAAGAAGGAAAAAGAATGGCAAAACTTCTTGGTGCGGAGTTTATTGTAGAACATAATGGCGGGCATATAAATGAAGGATCTGGTTTTACAAAATATCCGAAACTTCTTGAATTAATGGAAAAATTAAGATAACATTATTTCCCAGGAAATCAACTGTCTGTATGAATAAAAATCCTGGAAGAAATTTTTTAACATGGAAAACTTTCAACTAGATGCTGATATGGCTGAATTATGCGGAATCATAATGGGTGATGGTAATCTTTGGACTAATAATAGGAAATATGAAATAACATTTACTGGACACAAGATTGACGACAAGCTATATTTCGATGATTTGTATTCTTACATAGATGCGAATATCAAGAGAAAACCTTACTATCGAATCAGAGGTCGTGGTCGTAGATTAACCATTTACTCAAAAAAGTTCTTCATGTTTGTGACAATAACACTTGGAATTCCAAGCGGCATGCTAAAGAGAAAGTCTGGAATTCCCTTACTTATTGCTAGAAATCCTCTTTTTCTTAGGAGATTCATACGTGGTATGTTTGATACTGATGGTTCAGTGTTTACTTCAAAAAAGCCAGGAATAAGTCATTATCCTACTTTGGAGATATCAAATTCAAATTTTGTTCTCTTAAAAGATATTGATCGTGCTCTAAAGGCACTTGGTTTTCTTTCTAATCTCAGAAAAACATCAAAAGGAGGCTATAAAATTTCGTTATATGGTAGAAAAATGTTAGAGAAATGGGATTCATTAATTGGATCTTCAAATCCATATAAGAAAGCAAAAATAGAACATATTCTGATGTACAATAGTAATAGAAAAAATGCCGCACGTTTGAACCAAGTTCAAAGTGGCAACATTTTTATGAATAAAAATGCCGCAGGCCTGATTTGAACAAGCGACCCCTCCGTTTCAAAACTTTTAGAAAAAAGTTTCACCAAAACTGGGCATTGTCCAGTTGAGAGTTCTTCAGCTTCACCGATTCATTTTTTTCAAAAGGAATCTGGAGTGCTCTCCCACTGAGCTACTGCGGCAATAAAGTTTATACTCAGACATAAGGTTTTTATATACTAGGACAAAGCCTTATTTTATAAGAAAAAACAAGCATTTTTAAAGTCGTATTACCACATTAATTTTAGATGTCCTCAGCGGCAATAATACCAAAGCTTCACTTTGTATTTGGCCTTATAATGTTTCTTTTTGTTGCTATGATGGTCGTAGAGGAAGACCTGTCAAAAAGAGCCCTACTTCTTCTTCCGATTATTATCTTTGACATGATCTCAAAAGTTTTACTTACAATGGATCAAGTTGGGAGACTGGATAGCATCTTAGACGTGTATAAAGAAAATATTAATGGATATAAAGAAAAAATCAAACTCCAAATCTCCTCTTTCTTCTACTATACTCAGCCAGAGCAGCTTCAAAATCTTCTTTGGAAAAGTTTGGCCATAAATTCTTACAGAAATAAAATTCACTGTAGCAGCATTGCCATGGCATAAGGCCTGAAAGCCTTTGTTCTCCCGAAGTTCTTATTATCAAATCCGGATCAGGCAATTCACGAGTATACATATGTTCACTGATTATTTCTTCATCAACTTTCTCTAGCTTTTCCGATATTATCTTATTGACTGCATCAACAATTTCTTCTCTTCCACCATATGAAAGAAGCAGGTTGAGCTGATACTTACCATTCTTAGCACTCACTTCTTCTGCCTTTTTTATCATCATCTGTATTTCTCTTGGAAACAAGTGCAATCTACCAAAAAATCTTACTTTAAGTTCATCTTTATTTTTGTCATCACTTTCAATAGCTTTCTTTAAATTCTCCTTAAACAATTCGAAAAGACCACCAATTTCTTCTTTGTCTCTTTTGAAATTATCCGTAGAAAATCCCCACATTGTAAGCATCTGGACATTATGCTCTTTGCACCATTTGAGCACATCACCTATCTTTCTGATGCCTGTTGCATATCCTTCTTGTCTGCTAATACCCTTCTGTTCACTCCAACGACGGTTTCCATCTGGTATAATAGCGATATGTTTAGGTACTGAGTCTTCCATTTTTGCACCTAGTATACTATCTTAGTGAGCTTTTTCTTTTTAGCAGCTGTTTTCAATTCTCTTGCAATCCTTCTGCCAACACTCATTGGTTCATGGTAGTAATAACATGAGTATGGAGAACCTTCTGGATAAATATTTGTTCCAGCAACTATTCTTGCACTTACTTCGAAAGCAAATATCTCAAGATCTTCTGTTATGATAGTCTCAACACAAAATGGACCAGTAAGACCGCCAAAAAGTTCAAATGATTTTTCACTAATTTTCTTTCCGATTTCCATATATTCAGTTAATAGTGATTCTCTCAACACCATCGATTCGTTTCCTATAACTGTAAATGCCATATCTCTTGCCATTCCGATAGAATGCGCCCTGGCTATTTCATCAGCACTGCTTTCAACCCTTCTATCAACACCTAATAATTCCAAACATCCATGTTCTGTTTTGTATCCATGATTGTTGAATGCTGAGAAGAAGTAATGCGGGTATGCTCTAACACCAATTATAAACTCCTGCAAGATGTACTCTTTTTCCTTTACCCGTTTGTCAAATTCTTCTTTTGATTTTACAATAGTATACCCGCGTCCTCCGCGTGCACCGGGAAACTTTACCATCACTGGTCTGTCTATGTCATCAGGTGTTTTCATTAGTGTTGGAGTTTTTACGCCTGCTTTTCTTATCCACGAGAGCATTTTCTCTCTGTTGCGCTCCCAATTTATGCTTGCACGATTTCCATATATGGGCACTGGCAATTCATCAAATTTCTTGCCCGCATATTCAACAAAAGATCCGTGCGGTATTATTATTGCCTCCTTTTCTACGAGCTCTTCATAAGGAAGTTTTTCGTAACTATCCACTTCTATAAATTCGTCAGGCCTTCCAAGTGGAAATGATTCATATACCTTTCTCCTATCCTTCTGGACAATACCTATTGTTTTGATTCCTTCCTCTCTAGCTCCTTTGAATATCTGCAAAGAAGAATGAGAACATATGGTAGCTATCTTGAATCCCTTATAATCTGATAAAATTTCCTCTACTTTTCCTCTGTTAAGCATACTATCTTTAAAAATAAAGTCATTAAAAAACTTACTGAAAGTGGTGAATATGGCCGGACCAATAACAAGAGAACCTGAAAGGGATATGGCAACTTTACAAGAATTAGACGATTTGCTTCAAAGACTTCAACAAATGAACCTCACTCCAGAACAACAACAATATCTCGTTGATATGCTTGAAAGTGCACTTGAGCAGATGAGGGCACCGCAATCAGTATCTCCAGATTTGATTCCAAGGAGAAGCGAGGAAGCCCCCCAAAGGCAACTAACTCATTATGTATATGAAGTAGACATTAACGGTGATAGATACTGGCTAGATTTCAATACTGCAAATCCTAATCTAACAGAAGAAGATCGCCAAGCTCTTCGTAATGGAACTTTTGATGGAGAGAGATTACACGATCTTCTGCTGCACAATCGTCTTGTTGCTAGTGGGGCTAATGAATATGTTACAGTAATACCGCGCGGCACTCCATTACCGCCAGAAGAGCAACTACAACGTAATGTTGAATATGTGACATTCACTCCACAGCAAGAAGAATTTGCACGCCAATCACAGGATGCTCGTTTAGATATATTTAGAGATCACTATCTCGCATTAACAAATAATCAAGATCAATATGTGGCGAGTGCGGACGTAACAATTACATACCGCGCGGCCAGGTGATAACTATGGTAGGAAGACAAGTTGTAAGAGAAGAAACAGCTGAACAGGTGTTTATGGGAGCATTTACTGCTGCGGGCTATACGAATGAACAGGCCCAAAACATGGTGGCTTATCTTGACACTATGTTACGCGGAAGAAATCCAACCATGTCTTCAGAAAACATGGCAAATGATTTGACCAGCGTTTCAGGTAGGTGGGCGGAGCTTGCTGAGGGCGGAGATATCAGTGCAAGATCTGTTTCTCAACTAACTGAAGATGATGCGCATCAGATTCTTCGTGGTCTTATGCTTGTAGGGCCAGAACATGAAATACCAGTTTTTGCAGAGCGTGAACCTGCCCCCATTACAACACATGCTTATGAAGTCATAATCAATGGCGAAACATACCAAGTAGAAATGAACCGAGAACTTGAAGCAGGAAGCAGCACTACACTTAGGGCTAGTAGAGCTGGCCAACTTTATACTTTGCTTAATACTGACGCTATCATCGCTATTACAGCTCCGGATGGATCTAGTTTCACACCTGCAGATCCAGCTTATCGGGATTTCAGAAGCCTTTATAGAGATGCGTATGCACAGATGGACCGGGAAATAGAACGAGGTGAAAGTAGCGACAGAATAGCTATCTCAACTATCAGGAGATCTGAGAGAACCTAATTCTCTCTTCCTGTTATTTCTATTCTTTCTCCATTTTGATCCCCAAAGTATAGTCTATCATTTATAATAAAGAATGCTGGATTTTCAACATCCAAAAGAAGCAATCCTCTCCTGACGTTTAGAACAGCACCAAATTCTATCATCAATACATTTCCAGAAGCAGCAATGAAAAGCGTATTGTCAAAATAAATCATATCTGCTGTGCTGACATCCAGAGGAATCCCATACGCAGAAATCGTATCGCCCATATTCTCTAATGGAATGACCCTCAGCATATTGTCCCGAGTTAAGAAGTAACAATTATCATCTGATTGTGCCCAGGCAATTAATCCATGCCTTAATATTCCTTGCATATCCGTTCGAGTATAACTTAATCTAAATGTTATTCCATCTTCATCAGTCATATCATTTACATGATGTAATACTAGCAAACTCGTGTTTGTCAGAACAAATGTTTTATCATCTTTGCAGACAATCTCTTGTACTACCTCTCCATCACGCAGTAAAGATTCTACTTCTTCACCGCAAACTCGTTGCTGTATTGTTGGTACGATTTCTGTTTGTCCTATTGCTGTTGCCGCACAAGCAGAAAGAGCAGTTAAAACACATGCTGCCGAAAATCCAAGTTTTTTTCTACGATTCTCTCCAGAGAAAAATAGTTTTTTTGTTTGTTCAGGTCTTTCATTTCCATAAGCAAGTTTTTTAGTTAGGTGCATGTCTATCCTATTTCATTGTTACAGTTTATAAAATATTCTGTTTGTGAATCAAAAAGAACTTAAACAATAACCGAGGAAAGGATGTATGAAAGCAGTAGTGCTTGCAGCAGGTGAAGGAAAGCGCCTTCGTCCTCTTACGGAGACTAGGCCAAAGGTCATGTTGCCATTAGCAGGTAAACCTATTCTTCATCACCTTCTTCTTGAAGCAAAAAAAGCAGGAATTACAGAAGCCGTAATTATAATTCGATATATGAAAGACAGCATAATCAATTATTTTTCAGCCATTGATCTTGGAATGAAACTAACCTTCATAGAACAAAAGGAAAATGATGGAACTGGTGCGGCATTACTTTATGCAAAAGATGAAATAAAGGATACATTTGTTGCCCTTGCAGGAGATATTGTAACAGAAGCTTCAGTAATAAAAAGTGTAATTGATGCACATGAAGGCGGCATCACACTTGCTGTAAAAAAGGTTTCCAACCCTCGTGAATATGGCGTTGTGGAGCTTTCAAATGGCAAAGTCAGTCTTTTTGAAGAAAAGGTTATGCATCCAAAAAGCGATCTTGCAAACCTCTCTGTTTATTGCATGGAACCTACAGTATTTGGTGAATTGCAATCTCTTGGCAAATCAGATCGGGGGGAATATGAAATTGTCGATCTTTTTATCGGTGCAAAGGCTGTTGAAGTAGAAGGTTACTGGAGGGATATTGGCTATCCGTGGGATCTTTTTGATGCATTGGAATTTTTACTTTCAAAAATGGAATCAAAAAATGGGCATATAGAAAATTCTACTATTGAAGGAAAAGTGATAATGGAAGAAGGTGCAAAAATAATCAATAGTTATGTTGAAGGGCATGTTTATCTCGGCGCAAATACTGTGATAGGTCCAAATGCAATTCTTCGTGGAACAAATTCTATTGGAAAAAACTGTTCTGTTGGCGGAAGTTCAACACTAAAAAACAGTATCCTTTTTGATCATGTAAATGCAAAACATCTTGCTTATATTGGCGATAGTATACTTGGGGAACATGTTAATCTTGGTTCAGGTACACAAATAGCAAATTTCCGTTTTGATGGAAGTACAATCAATGTTCTTACAGAAAAAGGTTGGGTAAATTCAGGAAGAAAAAAACTGGGTGTTTTTGTTGGTGATCATACAAAGTTTGGTGTGCTTTCCTGTACCATGCCAGGAAAATTGATTGGTTCAGATTGCTGGATTTATTCCGGCGTTATTGTAAACAAAAACGTCCCTTCTAAAACAAAAGCATATGTAAAGCAGCAGATGGAATTTGCAAAAGAATAAAACTTACATTCGTTCGCAGAGGTCGCCCAGTGGTCAAAGGCGCTAGGTTCAGGTGCGCTTTTTTAGAAAAAAAGCGCCCAAAAAACGGGCGCTAAAAGCGCTGTGAAGCCTGGTCGGTTAGTCCGTTCGGGAGTTCGAATCTCCTCCTCTGCAATAAACTTTCCTTAGTTTCAACTTCAGTTAAAGTTTAATCAAACTTCAGCCGTACATACTTATGCAGAGAGGTTCTTGAAATGAAATTTCAAGGTCTCCTCCTTATAGACGCCGGTCATGTTTTTGTTGCAAAGCAACAAAACAACCCTTGTTGCTACTGCAACAAGTGGTAAATTTAATTAAACATCCTGTCCGGTGAACTTTACTTAGTTCTTACAGCTGTCAAAGTTCAATCAAATATCCTGTTCGGTTTGCTTAGATCGATCTTTGAGAAAACTTTAGTAAAAATAATTAATCTTAATCTGGAAACAGTGATATGCAAAGAGAACAAGAACATTATAGTGGCATGGTTATTGCCAATTCTTTGGAACAGGCAACTGATGTTTTACGGCAAAGAATAGACGACTTCTCAGAAAGAGTTGCAGCAAATTATTCTAGATATGTCGACAGGATTCCACCTAACGAATTCAGTGCAGGTTGGGAAAGTCTTTGGTGTTATATATGTGATCATGCAACTGGTGAACTTCCTGATTTTGACAGGATTGCAGATGAACTTGCTCCCCATCAACCAGAACAGCCATTTGATTCTTCTTTAATTAATTTTGAATCCATTGGTTTGCCTCCGAGATTTTCAACAAAAACATCATTGTTGCTTGAAAGATTTCCTCCATTTTTTGTTGTTGTTTCAGATGAATATCTTGACAACAGTCGAGCACAGCACACACTAGCAATGGCAATTGACCATTCAAATGTTATTGCAATAAGAGAAAGTACATACCGGGAAATGAGTTCAGATGATTTTCAATCAGTAATGGTTCATGAAACATTACATTACATTGCACGGGCATTCAGACAACAAGATGTTCCGCATTGGCTTGATGAAGGATGCACAGAATACTTAGCACAAACATTTTGCAGAAGAAATGGAATATCGCCAAGCCACGATACATATTCCCGTTACACACATTCTACAGTCTACCTTGCCCGAATTGTAGGTGATGATACTCTTGCAGAAGCCTATCTGACAGGAGATTTTTCTGAAGTGCAAATAAGGGTTGACAGAATTGGTGGATTTGGAACATTTGACAGAATAATGAATGTAGGTAATTACGAAGATGTTATGAGAATTCTTGGAAGTCTATGCGAAGGAACTTCTGAATTAGATCAAGAGGTTCGCAGTTGGGGGAAACAAATTCCATAATCACCGTTCTTCCATATACATATCAAAAAATCTATCCTGCAAGGGCCTGTTTTCCTCACTATCTATTTGCCTCCTTCTTCGGAATTCATCTGTTAAGCTTGGAACTTGCCGTGCCCACATTCCATGGTCCATTTCCAACCGCCTAAACCTAACATAGTAATCTAATTCTACTTCAGAAAAATCATAAATCGCCAGAGGCCGTTCTTCTCCATTACACTCTCTCTCAGGAATAATCCGACATATACTCAACAATTCTTCAGAACTAACAAACGTATCCCCATCTCTATTGGCATAGAATGAGGCCTCTGTGACCAATGCTCCAAGTCTTTCTTTTTCCAATTCTCTTTCAAGAGCTTTTTTTTGCATCTCATTATACCAGTAACCTATAAGTCCAGCAGCTGTTATTGCTACACCAACAAGAAATACTGCGGCGTATTTTGCCACTCTCAGGAGTCTTTTTTTCCATATTTTTTCAACAGAACTTTGATCATAAATGCCTTTTCCCGTGTTTATAATCACGACTACGTCCTGTGGTTTTAAGTCATACCTGGCTGCCCCGCAAAATGCCGCAGCAGCAGACGGCTCTGCTGTCATTCCGATTTCTTTGAGATAGTCATACTCTTTTGCAATATCGTTCTCTCCAACCACCATAAGTTCAGCATGCCCTTTATCGACAAAGTTCAAAAGCAGCCTCTTGAATTTTGAATATCCGTTGAGCAGCTTATCTGCTATGCTTTTTCCTGGTTTTTCAAGAAAATCTTCTTGTCTGACTATGACATTTTGATCAATTGTTACTCCTACGATCTTTGGGCTTTTTTCTCCCCATTTTTCTTCAGAAGCAGCTGCCAATTCAACAGCCAATTCCCCCTCGCCAACAGGGCAGAATATGTATTCTGGTTTAATCCCGGCATCTGCTATTTCCCCTATTATTTGTCTGTAGCCGCCTTCAAGGCCATAATCCTCTACCCCCACCACATGCTCTCCTTCATGGCCTGAAAGCTCTCTTGCAATCCTATGCATTTCTTCCTGTGTTATCAATCTTTTTCCAACTTCCATTTCATGCACTAAGGAACATGCCTTTAATCGTTCTATTATCGTTTTAGACGTACCTTTTGGAACTATGTTAACTACGGTTCTTTTATGCCCTGTTTCTGTTTCCCATTGCTTTGCCATCATTCCAAGGCTGTATCCAGAGTTTCCAGACGTTACATGAACAAAAATCACTTCCGGCTTGCTTGCATGCAATTCCAGCAGTGCAGCACATCTTCTATCCTTAAAAGTTCCGAATGGATTTTTGCTCTCATCCTTGACAAGTACTGTTGCTCCTTTGCATTTTCCACATAGTTCAATAGATTTAAGCAAAGGCGTCCTGCCAACTACTACTCCTGCCATAGTATCTGTAGATATCTATATGCCTATTTGTGTTTTTAAATGTTTCTTTATGATTTTGCAATACTCCACAATGCATCGGAAAAATTCCTTAAAACAAAGGAAAAACTCCAAAAATACATCTTAGATCATCTTGAGAGAAGCCACTCTTTAGATTTGAATATTTATAACCTTCAACCGCTCCAGAACGGCTCTAGCGATATATATCAGTTACAGCAGATATAATAGTGTGTAAAAAGGGGCAGTTCAGACATACCCCTTTATTTAAGTGAAAATTATGGATGCAAGAGAAATGCACCTCTATTCTCCAAAAGTAGAGGAGGCCGATGTAGAAAATTTCTTCAATCTAATAGTCAAATCCAGATTTCCATTCCTTGGTTTTCTTGATTTCTCAGATATTTTTTCATTAAATTCCATCAATCTAGTTCTCAGACGAAAAGAAAATACCTTAAGAGTTTATGTCAAAGAAAAACTCTGCCTACAAAATCTTTCTGCCCTAATTTTTCCCTTCAGATTATGTGAACTCTCCAATTTAGATTCTGTTCAAGGGTCACTCCTGCCATTACCTAAAGTTTATATCATAAATGGCTTTTCCCACGATATTCTTGATTTTGTGCTTAAGGAAGACATCCATGAGCTTTCCCTGGGCGTAACAAAGTTCTTCGGAAGATTCATTGCTCATGGCACAGTAACAGATACTAATGGAAAAAAGGGCATGGTCATTGTTTTCAGTCCACAGAAATTCCTTAGGGTGGATCTTGAAAAAAACCCCTCAATTTACATGGAACTTTTGGAACCATTGCCAAAGAAAATGCACATGACTTCCAATTATCCTGTTTTTGAAGAAACTGGCATGAGCATTGGGGTTGACAATTATGATTCACTGCAACATAGTCTTGTTGTTGGTACTTCCGGGTCTGGTAAAAGCAAAGCACTTTATGTTCTTCTAAAGGCTATCGAGGCCAAACATAAGGACAATGCAAGAATCATCATTCTTGATCCTCATGGAGAATTTGCAAGGATGATGCATAATTCTAAAATCATAAACTTTGTAGATAATTATATTGAACCTTTAGACATTGGCGGGGAAAAATCCCCAATGCTTACTCAATTGATCTCTCAACTTATAACCTCAGCTATTGGCCAAGAAAATAAATACTCAGAGCGCGTATTGTTTTATGCAGTTCATCTTCTGTCTTCAATTGATAAGCTTGATCTGGGTAATATAAGTCGGCTTCTTACTGATTCTTCAGCCAAGGCCGAATTTGTAAGTATGTCAGATAATGCTGAGGTTAAACGCTTTTTTGATGAAGAATTCAACGATATTTACATTCATCATTTCAACAATGCTATTCTCCCAATCCTTAATTTTATCGGAGAATATGAACTTTATTTAGGGAAAGAAAAAAAGCGCGAAAACCTGATGAATACTTTGAAAAAAAACCGTGTAACGGTTGTATCATTTGATCCACACTTTTTTGGGAGAAGAATGATACGATTTCTTGCCGGCGCGATAATCAACCAAATGTATATCCTTGCTGTTACTGGAAATCTCCAGGATAAGCCAACCGTACTTGTTGTTGACGAATTTCCACGTGTTGAAACTAGTGTTGCAAGAGATATTCTTTCTGAAACAAGAAAGTTCAATCTTTATACTTATCTTTCCTGCCAATATCTCGGACAACTCAGTAAAGAAGTTCTTGATGCCATCATCTCCAATGTAAGGAATATCGTGGCCTTTAAGCTTACCAGACAGGATGCGGCCATGCTCAGTTCTATTATGGAAATAAAAGTAGAGGAATATTTCAAAAAAAGCAGAGGCCAGACAGAGCTTGAAGAATCAAAGAAAGAGATGTTTGTCAGGTTGCATCAAAGGGAATGCATAGTAAGGTTATTTGATGGTGTCAAATACCTTCTTCCAATGAAACTCAGAATTGTTGATGCAGCTAAATGGGGGCTGAAAGAGGGCGTTTATCAACCCTCCCAAAATGAAGAACCAGATGATGGATCTGCTGAACTTCCTACAACTGACGACCCTATTTCTTCTGAAGAAGTTGAAAAACCAGAATTGCCAGACCCAATAATTGATAAACAATACCCATGTGTTGGCTATGCTGTTTCAGTTTCAGATGATGAAGGAAAAATCAAAAGACGAAAAAGAACCCTTAGGAAAAAAGAAATGGGGCTTTAATCTCCAATGCTATATATGTCTAATTTTAGATTCTTTGTTTTCTCTAATTCCTCTACAATTTCATCTAAGATCATTTCTTTTATCTCTTGATACTTCTTTGGTCCAAGCGGTACATTAGCTATTGCATATCTTAGATTTTTTGCATTGAAGCAAAACATGCAATCGACTAAGTTTTCGCAGTTATGACAAAAATAACAATCACTGCACTTATTGGAATCACTAACCTCAAAACATCTTGTTAGGCTATTTGAGTTGTAACATTTTAAGCAAAACTGGCATGAAAAAGCGTAATAACAGCCAATGGCATAATCCGATGCTCTTGGCCAAAAAGAACAAACGCATCCTTTAGAACGGTTGCCGCCACATGTCTTATAGCACGAGTGAGAACTATAGTAAAAAGTGCAATCCTTCATTTTACTACTCTCACCATAAATTGTATTCGGGGTAGTTGTGCTTATTTTACTAAGAACTTTTTTTGCATTACTAAAAGACAATGATTCAAGCTCTTGTTGAGAAATCTGCTTTTTTCCTAATGTGCCATATGCCTCTTCTATGGTAACTATGTTGTGCTTTACATCACTATAGAAATCAAATGGGGGAAGGTAAATATGTTCTTCGCTTATTACTGATTTTCCATACTCATAATTGGTAACATTTTTGAATAACCATTTCTCATAATTTTTGTAGTTTTCTAATGGTTTTCCTAAAATTATCGACGTAACCTTTTGGAATATTTTTTCATATTCATCCAATCCAATCACCTTTTTGACTTATAATCTCAATTACTGATGGAATAGTTTTCTTCTTCTCTAATGTTTCTGCAATTTCACTAAGTAATTTTGATTTCAAATCAGCAAATTTGTTTTTTTCCAGTTGAATATTTCCAATAAGATTATGTTTGTTCTTTTGATTAAATGAAAAAAGACAACCACTACAATCTTCCAGACTTGCAGAATAATAACTGTCTGAAACAACATTACAATGAAAAGTTTCCATACATCTGGTTTGTTTATACGGATCCAAAACTTTGATACAAAACTGTATGTCCCCTCCAAAACAACAGCCAAATGAATATTCTGGATTTCTTATTGATGTTGTATATGCTGTATACTTCCCATCATGAACATCCTGACAACCAAGTATATATGATGTATTCATACAACGATGTGAGTTTAAGAAATTTTGAGAGTTTCCAAGTACAATATCTCCAGCATAGCATATGTTTTCATTCAATTCTTCTAAAATTGAATCAATATCTTTTATCTTGTTAATATCCAACTTAAAATCTCTTTTTGCATATTCATTTATTTCATTATAACCAATGACCTTAGTATTTTTTGAAAGTCGATTAGATGAGATCGTTATCTCCTTTCCTGAAATTACGGAGGTTCTTTTCTCAATTGGATCCGTATATCTTTTTAGATATCCTTCAAATTCTTGAAGTTCTCCAACCTCACGACCAAGAAGAACACCACATGTCTTTTTCCATGCACGGTTAAGTTGGTTATATGTTTCATCCATTTTTTCACCCTATATTGAAAATATCATATTTCAGATTCTTTGTTTTCTCGAGTTCCTCTATAATCTGAGCTAAAATCATGGATTTTATTTTCTTGTATTGTTCAGGAGAGAAAGGAACGTTTCCAATAGCATGCTGTAAATTTTTTGCATTAAAACAGAACATACTATCATGTACATTTTCACAATTATGGCAGAATAAAAGTCCACTGGAATTTGAACATCCATCTACCTCAAAACATCTCGTTACCTGGGATGAATTATATGCATGAATGACAAAGCTTGAACGTATGATTCCATGGCATCCAAATCCATTTTGACAAAATAATGCATAATTGGCATAAGCAATATTTTTCACTCCAAGATAAACATCTTCGCAATACCAAATATTTCTTCCATCCCCTGCCCCACTTGATTTCTGAATGTTTTCACTAGTTCGATAACGAAAATTTCCACAATGATACCGGACGGGGTTGAGCAGTTTTAATACTTGTTTTATCGAAGCATCAGCCAAATCATCTGCTTTGTATGGAGATTCTTCTATTTTTTTCATCTCATCTAATGATATGACATTTTCTAAGTTGAAACTTTTTCCCATGTAGATAAATGATGGGGGAACCCAAACTTCTTTCCCTGTAATGGCCGAAGTTGTCTTTTTTGGAAGCGGCACTCTTTTTCCTAACCATTCTCCATATTCCTCCAATCCACTCAGGCCGGTTCCAAGTAAAAGCTTACTGGTATTTTCAAATTCTTTTTCTATTTCATTCATTTTCCCACCCATTCATAACATCAATTATGGAAAATTCGAATCGTTTTTTCTGTTTTAATCCAGAAGCAATTTCCCCAATCAATTTTTTCTTTAATTCAAGATATTTCTCTTTTTCCAGTTGGACGTTTGCTATGCTGTGCTGCTTAGCCCTGAGGTTAAATGAAAACATGCAGTCACCACAATTCATTAAATTGTAAGAAAAATAGCAATCAGCACTTTTGACGCATGTGCAGCATTCAAAGCAGCGTCTCAAACTGTTATTGTTGAAACATCGGATGATATGGGATGATTGCCCGCTGGAGGTAGATCCAAAAACATATTCGCTATCCTGCATGAGGATGGCATATGCTACATATTTACTTCTCATCATGATCGAAGAACTCAGGATATTGTTACTATCTACTACAGCATCAGAATCAGCTACATTCTTTGAATTTCCCAATACTTTATTTCCGCTGTAAATTAATCGTTCTTTTATTTCTCCTAGCAGGGAATCAATATCCTTTATTTTGTTTATGTCAAATGGCGTTGAGAGCTCTGCAAATCTTATGCCTTCTTTTTCATAATCAAAGAATTTGGCATTTTCATTATATTGTTCAGATACAACCCGCACTTTTTCACCTGAAAAGCAAGAGGTTACTGATTTTCCAACTAATCCTTCTTTTAGATATTTTTCATATTCATTTAATTCTCCAATCTCTTCGCCAAAAACAAGCTTACCGGTTGTTTTCCATGCTTTATTCAGCACTTCATAAGTTTCGAATACCATAATCTCCCTCCTCTGTAATTTATATTAAAAATATCCAATTTGCTCTCTCCAGTTGTTTTCAATTCTTCTACAATCTGCCCTAGTAGCTGATTCTTCAATGTACGGTATCTTTCAGGATCCAAAACCAGATTTCCTATTGCGTAATGTTTTCCTTTTGCATTGAAACAAAAGATGCAATCTGAAAGGCCCTCTGAATTATGACAGAAAAATGAATCAGAGCATTTGCTTGACGTATCAACCTCAAAGCATCTGTTGAGATAAAGAGAATTATAACAATTAATACAAAATTGAGATTCTAGTATTCTACCGCAGCCAAAAATATATTTTGAATTCCCGGCCATAGAACTAAATCCAACATACTCAGAATGTGTACCATCATATGTTTTGTATATGTTTGATGCATTGAATACTACTGGCGTTTCAATCCTGTTTTTTGAAATACCACTTACAAATTCAGCACTAACATACCCTATCTTTGTTAAATTTTCTTTTATTTTTTCAAGTGAATCCAAATCTTTTTCATCTAATGTCATCTTGCCTAATTCCATTCCTTCTTCAAATGAAACAATTCTGTTTTCTGGAAAGCGTGAGAAAATAGAGTATTGCCTGCTTTCTGGAACATAAGTTTCAATTCCAAATGGTGATTTTATTCTCTTTATTGTTACTGTGTGTTTTGCAAGCCATTTTCCATACTGGTCTATTCCATCTATTTCTTTTCTAAATATTGTTCTGAAGGTTGATGAAAATGCCCTTTCTATGCTTTCTTTATCCACTATGCTTTTCTTATTTGGAATTTTCAGTTCAACATCTTCGTGCATATCTCCACATAGTTCAAAAAGTGACGGAAATCTTTTTGATTTTTTTAGTTCACTTGCGATTTCTGCTAAAAGTTTCTTCTTGAGATTAGCATATCTATCTTTCGGAAGCTGCAAATTTCCAATACAATATCTTTTGTTTCTTTGAAAAAAAGAAAAAAGCAATTCAGTACATCCAGCACAATTGTATGAGAAATAAATATCACTGCTGTCTGTGATGAAAAAACTCTCAAGGATTCTCTTTATGTTGTATGCAGCAAAAACCCTTACTATAAATTCTCCTATCCCAAAGCATCCTCCGCCATAGACGTATCTGCTTCCTTTTCGTATCATATATGATAAAAAAACGTCAGAAGATTGCTGGATATTTGCTGAATCTGCAACATATTGTGAATCCATCACAAGATCTGATGCTTCCACAGACTTGGAATTTCCTAAAATTTTATTTCCCGTATACTCCCATTTTTCTGCAAGAGCTTCTAGTATGGAATCAATATCCTTTACTTCATTAATTGTCAAGGCGTCTTCCTTGATCTCATCAGCTGAAATAAATTTTGCATTGCAATACTGGTTACTTTCAAGCAAAACTGGCTTCCCGGAAACTGATGATCCCTTTTTTCCAAATGACGGCAAATATTCCCCGAGCCATTCTTCATACCCGTTAAGGTCACCAATTTCCTCTCCAAACAGTGTTCTGCTTGTTATTTTCCAGCCTTTGTTCAATCTCTCATAAAGCTCTGGTTGCATATAGTGGTTTGTGGGTTTGACCCCTATATATCATTAGTGCCGTTGAAGAGCGGCTCTTCATTTACATTTTTTTCAAAACCTTCCAAAAAATAGGCAATAATTTTGTTTCAGCTTTTCTTAAATGTTCTGCGAGAGTTGACGGTGCTATCCCGGTTCTTTCTGCAAGCTGCTCTATAGTTACCATTTTTGGTATTTCATAATAACCATAATCACATGCAAGCCTGAATACTTCAAGCTGTTTTTCACTTAGCAATTCTTTTGCAGCTTTAAGGTCGAAAAATCCGCTTGTACTAAATACATTAAGGCCATGCGCATCCTCTGGCTTCACATATTTCTTCTTCTTTAATTTAATTTCATAGTAATCTTTTTGGTCCTTCCATTTACTTAACAATTCATTCATAGCTTTATGTGAATCAGCCAGAAGAATTTCAGAATCAATACCATCAGTGGTTACTGGGGATTCTAACAACGTAACATTTGTCTGATGAAGAATTTTGTAGGTCATAGCTTCGTAGCTTGAAACTACTTTTAGCAATGCATTATTTGGTTGTAACATTAATACTTCCACACTTTTAACAAGCTGGTGATTTTTTATGAAATTTATGTCTTTTTTTGGAGTTGGAGAACTAAGTTGTACTATATTAGTTATATTATTGCCGTGAATTGACGATATTGTTGATACTAATGAAGCGTCTCTATTTTTTTCAGTAACGTCACAGAACCAACAAAGATGGTTTACGTTTACCTCAAAAATAACTGAATCAGACATGAATTCAACTCTCATTTTGGTCTTTTAACTATATTTACTGCATAATTGTTTAAAAAACCACTAGTTTACACAAAAAAACACGCATCACCAGCTTCCTGGACGAAAACTTGCTTGTATATTTTTAAACACTAGTAGTAATATATTACTCCCATCCATATTTTCTCTTTCTGTCGTAAGAAGCATAATAGATTGTGAAAAATGGAAAACAATGGTTTATAAGAATTGTGTTTCAAATAATATATAGCAGTGTTATTATTAGAGGATGGGTAAATGGGAGGATCATCGCTGAGGTATACAGAACCTTTTAATTCTAGTTCTAGAGAATCATCTACGGGTCGCCGAGATGGATTTCTCAGGCGTGCTGCCCGTTATGCAGTTTTAACTACTACTGCACTAGGTGCTTTTATGACTGGAAATGGTGTTATAACAGAAGCTCGTGCTGAAGAGCAGCGAGTAGAATTTAGTGTTATTAGAGATGCACAAACTAATCTTGCACTCGGATTGGATGGAATAAGAGGAACATTAATAGACCAGCGAGATGCAGAAATGCCCGTTGGTGTTGGCTATTCTGATCCAAATGTCGTACAACTACTTCGAACAATTGAAGGTGTTAATGAACAATTGAGGCCACACAACGGTGGTCAAGATGTTGTTCCTCTTACCGGAACAACTGATCAGGAAAAATTCCAATCATTGAATCGCTGGTTAGGCAGAGATGAAACTGCTCCAATAGATTTTGATGCCCTTAGTGCTCTTGAAGCCAGATTAACTATGGAAGTTATGGGCCTTGCCTCTGCTGTTGGCGGTGCACAAGAAATTGTAGCTACTGTTGGTGGCGAAGCACCAGTTGTAGCGCAAGAAGCTCCTCCAGTAGTTGAAGAAGAAGCACCAGTAGTTATCAATACTGAACAAAGAACTCACTACGAGAGTATTGCAGCAGATCTTGATGTTATTGCACAATATGGCCGTACACAAGATAGAACACAAGCAGGGCAATATCGTGATCAAATTAGAGAACAATTAGCAAGTGATAATCCTGATTTAGAAGCGCTTGCACAAGTTGAAACAAATAGTCAGAGTTTGAGAGATCGTAGACTTGCTGCCGCTCAAGCAAATCGTGATGAAGCACAACAACAAGAACTCGCGCAGGCTGCTGATCAGGCTGAAGAACAAGAAGGTCGACCTTTTGCACTTACTGGTGATTTACTACAAATTCAAAGAGATCTTCAAGCTATTCAAGACAGTCAACCCATTGCAGCTGAAATTCTAACTATGCTTCCACGTGCATATTTATGCGGTCCAGGCACAAGAGAACAATATGTCAGATTCCTCGGAGAAGCACGCAATGCATTAACTGCTGAAGAGCCAAATCTTGTTCAAGCAAGAGAAAGAGTTGAAAGTGCACGCGCAATTGATCAAAGAGAACAAACACTTTATGCATTATTCTTAAGACAGGTTATCATTCCTGGTGCAACAGTTTACAGTGAAGCACTGGCAGGAAGTACTGTTCCTACTGAAGCTCAAATGCAAGAATTTGAAACAAGAGATGAAATTGAAGTTCCAGGAAGAAGAACCAGTACACGTGATCGCGAAAGAATGGAAAGAAACAGATATTACAGAACTTCAAATGGCATACACAATGGACGAGAACAATTGGTAAATCCTACAAACGTTCTACTCACTACAGCAACCCAATATCTTGAACATAATGAAGGAAATCTTTCATTCAATTATGTCTGGGATCTTTATCAGTCTCTTCAGACAAATGGACAAGCAGTAACATTCCTTATTGATGTTTGGGATTATGCACAGGCCCATGGAATCAATGATGCTCCTGTGGAAGTAAGAAGAAACTTCATGCAGGCATATGCTGTTGCTGCATTAACATTTGCTGATCCAGAGTTTAATCCATATCCAAGTTATCCTGAAGGACTTAGAAGATTACTTTTTGATCAGTATCGAGAAGCAACTGGGAATAGAGATGCAACAGATGCAGATGTAATGGCTGCACTTATGCGTTCTCATCATACAAGAGTTCAGGATGCTTTAATTGGTGTTTATCAATGGAGTGCAACACTTGCTCCTGAACTTTCTGGTGATGTTGCAACTTCAATCTCCCGTTTAAGAGCAGGAAGAATGGTTTATATGGAAGAATATGAACCATACATCCGCGATAGATACAGTGGTGTAACTGATGCTCAAAGGCTTGAAGATACCCGTTATTTCTTAACTAATGCAGTACAATTAGCAGAAGAATCTGGCATGTCTTCTGAAGATGATTTAATTCAATATGCCAGAGCCCAGCTTGCAATTAATACTGATGATTATGCTCCAGAACAACTGCAAAATCTGGCTGACAGATACTATGCAATGTCATTGGATCTTTTGGCAATAAGAGAAGCAGAACTCTGGCTTGCAAATCCTGATCTTTGTCGTACAGCACCAGAGCTTGATAGAGCACGTGGCCTAATAACAGAAGCAAGAATGGTGTTTGAATGGAATTTCTCACACCCTGAAGTTGAATCAACATTCTATTCTTTCTTATCTAGGAATATAGCTGATGAAGTAACAACCTTGCTCGCTCCATTTGCACTTTCTTCAATTGAATCTCATGCAACCTATCTTTCTCTTACCGCAATTGACAATGCACAATCCAATGTTATGGATTATTTATTCCCTGAAGGTCAAGAACGTACACTTGATGAAGATCCTGTAGCTTATAGGGAAGCAGTAATAGCTGATAGAGAAGCGGCCTTTATTGCAGCAACTAGCAGCGAACAAAACCATTTGAGAATGCTCGTAAGTTTAAGAACTGATCGTGATTTTGGGCCTCTTCCTCTTGTACCAACTACATGGGAAAATGATTTAGAAGTTCTAAGTCCACAACTAGGAAGAGCAGAGGTAGTTGGTTCTGGCGTTGATATCAGTCTCATAAGTGTTGGTGGCGAGAGATCAAGACTCACATTAGCTCCTGCAGATCCTGGACGTGCTATTATAGGCGGCGGGCAATATCGTAGGGAATTGGCTGCACTATATCCACAAGGTCATGCATTTGCAGAAATTCACAGGCAAACATTGCTTCATATTGATGAAGGAGCACCAGCACTTCTAAGGCAAATGAATGCAGATGGTTTCAGAACTACCCTGGATGGCATAGCAGAAAGATATGATCAGCCGCAGGTTCTTACACAATCAAATGCTCTTCTCAACGAAATACTGAGAACAAGATTGGATGAACTTGAAACCAGACTCGGATCTCGCAGAGAAGATGGAGTCGTTATTTCAACCATTCCAACACGCAGTGATGATCCACATGCATATTATGTTGTAAGGGCACAGGAAGCACAAAGAAATGGCAGACGACACCTGGAAAGATTCAATACTAATCTAGATTCAGATCTTTTTGAAGGACAAGTTGATCCAAGGATGGCAATCATGGAAGTTGAAGCTGCAATTGCAAGCCTTTCTCCTGAATTTGTGGATGGTATACCAGTTAGAGATGTAGAAGAACAAATAACTGCAACACTTGAGGAACTTTCATTCTATGTTCCCAGTACTGACATAAGAATTGACAGGTCTGGTTCAAGACCAGTACGGGTGCGCTTTACAGCAGAACAAGTAATGGTCAGGCAAGATGAGGGTGCCGAAGTTTCTCTTGAAGAATATGAGCGTTCAACAGGTTCAGATATAACTTTAACATATAATTGGTTTATTTATCAGAGCCTTGGCCAAAGCGAAGATGTTAACGCTACACGCTATCTGCTCAATCCCAGCTATCTTGCAGAAGGCGAACAAAGATATATCGGCCAGGTAATGAGAAACGTAACACTTACAGATGGAACTACTGGAGATTTTGTTGTGCGGGTAAGACCAAGCGGCATGGAACCTACAGAAGGTCCTGAATGGCTACCTCTGACAGAATTGAATGGAAGGGTGCGGCCTGAAAATGTATTGTATCAGCTCTATGACGGCACACTTGAACCTATGAGAGGCAGCTTACTCAATGAACATCTTGATGAAGTCGCCAGAAGACGTACCAGCAATGTCAACACAGTCAATGAATATGGTCCTACAATACCAGTGGTTATTGTGTCTCCAACAGGAATGACACTTCAAGAATAATATTCATGGGAGGTGAAATGGGTGGAACTTAAAAAAATAGACAGTTTGAGGCAGAGGGATGCACCAAACTCTAAACACAGAGTTGCAAAATGGGCATCAGCAGCGGCTTTAGGCCTTTATTCGTTTGCCGGATCTCAGGGACAATTTTTAAATTTAGACATCCCAATACCATTAGTATTCACTATATAGGTGACTAAACATGGGAGGATCCCTGGCACAGGCTGAAGAAGCCCCGAGAGAAGAAGGAACAGATACATTATCATTTATACGAGCACTTGATCCAAGCAGAGAAATTACTGATTCTCATCCAACACGTGCTGAAGCACCAGCAATATTGGTTGACAATGCATTGAGAATTCAGGAGCTTATGGAATTAGTTCGTGGTGAACGACCTGCTGAAGGAAACGCAATGCGCGGAACTTATGATGAAGCAGTGCGTGTTCTTGGAGAAGGACAAGGAAGAGATGCTGCTTTGCAAGCTCTTGATCGCATGCTTATTGGCGTATTCCAAACTCTTGAACAAAGAATTCGCGATGGCGATATTACAGATAGAGCTGGGTTTGGTGCAAGTGTTGATAGATTTGAACAATTGCTCAATAGCATAAATGCAGGAATAGACACTGATCCTGATCGTTACCTGGCCTATGATCCGCACATAAATACAATAACGAGTTTGCTTACGGTTCTTCAAGGTGGGAGTATAGGCGCTGGTGTAAGAGAACAGGATGAGGCAACAGGGCAAAGAGCATTGCCATTCATAGATATGCCGCTTCATGATCTTGGAGCAATTCATCTTATATCAAGTACAGATGATGAAACAATTGTTACAGTCAATGCTGAGGTAACTCCAGTTTTAACGTCGATGTTTGGTGGTCAAGATATAGCGCAGAATTCATTGAATCAATTGGCAAATGCATATGCTACTTTGACAAACCATCCAAATGATCTGAGCCAGCATCAACAAGCAGCAAATCTATTGTATGAAGCATTGAACCAAATTCCTCAAGACAAAGAAATTTGGAATTCATCAGTTCATCCGCACTTTACTGCTGCCATGGAGGCATTGCAGCGTGGTGATCTGAGAACTGCACTTTCTGAATTAACCCAGGAAACTTCATTCAATGCAGTTTATGGCCAATTGAACAATTTCTATACGATTTCGGTGAACCAAACTGCCGTAGCTGTTATGCGTGCTGGTGTTACAGTTAGATACGAATTTCCTGACAACATGCAACGATTCGAGGAATTTATGGCAGGTGCACGTGAAGGTACACTTGAACCTGCATTCATTTGGCTTGCATTAGGTCTTCATTATGAATATCTCTTGATGAGTGGCCAATTGCAGCAATTCCAGCTTGAACTTGGTGGTGAAGAACCTACACTTACACAAGTTGGGAGTACGCCTCTCAGCGGAACCGGCAATGTTTTCCGTGTTAGGCCCGAGATTGCCATTGGAGCGGGTGCATGGGGCCATCCTATAGAAATTGTTCTCCATGCAGATATTGGCTATAGAGAATGGGCAATGGGTGCTGACATTGAAATGCAAGATGGTTCAACTCAAAGGCTTGAAATCGGTGATGATGGTGCCTTTATTGGTCTTTGGGGAGTTGAAGTTAGATTCCCAGGCAGGACTGGCGAACGTTCCAGGATTAGATTGGAACGTGTTGGTCTTGGTGCAGTAGGACATCCAGAAAATGCACTTGCTTACTTGACCCTATCAGGTACATGGACAGAAGGAAATGTTATGAGAATCCAGTCATTTGTAACTCCACAATACTCTCACTTCCTCAGACAACACAGAGTGGGCGGTGACATAAGACCTGCAGATTTTACATTCCAATTGGATCCACAATGGTCTCTTTACTTCGGTCCTGGACTTAGATACGAATATAACATCGGGAATGATTCACATACCTTCGAAGCGTATATGGGTGCAGGCTTTAGGTTTGATAGAGGAGTTGAGCTTGATCTTCGTGGAGGGTATATAGAAGGAGTAGGCGGACCAGAAGGCGAACGTGTTCCAGGAACAGGTTTTGGTGGACTTAACCTTACACTCACACCAGCCGATTGGTTCAGATCTGCAGACGACACTCCTATTACACGTGATACTGTCCCAAGAAGGGCAAGAGAGGAGGAACGAGATGAATAAATACCTTTTTTCTCTTTTAATTTTATTTTCTTCGGTTTATGCAACCAGTATAAACAATGGTGAATTCGAAGGAACAATGTCAACATGGTATTTTGAAACAGACATGCAATTTACTACTGATTTTACATTATCTTTAGTTAGCGGTAGTGTAGCCACTGGTGATCCAGCTGATCTTGAAACTGGCGACATTGTATGTATGGGTTCAGTAGTAAGAGTTACCCCGACAATAAATACAGAATGGGCAACGCCTGATTTTGATGTTGTTGCCCTTTATCCAGCTTGGGGCCCAGGCTATCCAGCTATGATTACCTATAGTACAGTCAATACTAATAGAGATATAGAATGGCTTTCCTCATCCATATTCAATAATCACAAAACATTTGCTGATGCAAATGATTACTCACAGGATATATCTAGATATGAAGAACTTGACATTTTTTATGATCAAAGTGTAACCTACAACAATGCAACCGGCCAATTCCACTCAAACAAAAAAGGCGGGGCAAATCTTTTCTGTAAAGGAACTCTTCAAACGCGCGATGGCACTACAGAAGAAGGGACTTCATCACTTCCAACTACAAGTTCTGTTGATATTACTTTAGATGGTGGCGGTTCACATGCAATTTCAACTAGAATTACTGGAACCGAATGCTTCGGGGCTGTTGTAAAACACCCTCTTGATTTGGATGATCCACCATGGTTCTGGCTTGATTATTTCTCTCACAGCCCTCCATCAGCTCTTTCAAATCCTTTAGGTACAACTACAAAAACACTTACTGTCCAAGAAGGCGGTGGAACCTGCGATTTCCATGAAACCGATGTGGTTGCAAGCGGATCTACTGATGATGATCTGATAATGGTCCGAGTAACTATGGAGAATGATGGTGCTCAAATCCTCATTACAGATGTATCAAGTTCAAACGTAGATTATACTGTGGAACCATTCCCAGTAGCATTATGCGATGTTCTTGGTTTCCCTGAATCAATTTGTCCTGCTTCAAATGGATTTGAAGAACCAATCAATACTGGCAGTGAAAAAGATCTTTATGTTCTTATACAAAGAGGTGTAGGGGCAAGTGGTGGAACTGTTCTGACATTTGATGCAGAAACCGTTTCAGACTCATGTGGTGGTGCAGGAACATGCAGTGAGCTTGTCAGCCTTACTGGTCCAATCACATGTGAAATAGAACCACCAGAACTTGAATATGGAACATTAGAAGTAGCAGAATTCCTTGTATCATGCGAAGATCTTGCAGGAGATCCAATATCATGTGTTGGTGATGATTGGTATTGGGAAACCATTTCCGGAGATTTCATAGAAAGAGACAATACACATGCCCTTGCTTATCCAACATCTCCTCCAGGTTCTTCTGGAACATTAAATTACAGATCTGGCATTGCACTGTGTTTCTCTGATATAGATGTAGTATCTCCAAATTACGAATGCGAATTTATACCACCAAGTGCAAATATGAATACTGGTGATTCACAATACTTTGATCTTAATTGTTTTGTAGGTGGCAGTGCATCTGAACCTGATGATGCAGATTATGATGCTATCAATGGACTTGATGGAAGTACTAGCGGCTCAAGCACTGCTGGAACAACATTCAATGCAGGTGCTGAAAGCAGCGGTGATCTCAGAGGATTTGCCCAATGGGATGATCCAACTGATGATCCAGTTTTGGGTGCAGTTGCATTAGCGCCAATAACCATCGGTGCATCGAATGAAACTGATGGAGACGATGATGGTTCAACCGAATTCTGCACTATTGGTGACGGCCCTCTTACTGTCTATCCTGGTTATAGTAGCTGGCTATCAATTAAGTGCGGTCCTGATGGAAATGAAACATGCAGTAGTGTTGATTGGTCTATAGATCCTCCTGATGTTGGTTCAGTAAGCGGCAACAATCTTGGTGCAGATGTAACAATAACTGGCTCACCAGGTGAATCAGGGATAATATGGGCTGTTGTTGGCGAGGATGAAAGCTGCTTTAAACCATTTTTCATCAGTACTCCAGATTGTTGGGAGTTCTCATAAACTTTCCTTATTCTTACTCCGGTCATGTTTTTGTTGCAAAGCAACAAAACAACCCTTGTTGCTACTGCAACAAGTGGTAAATTCAATCAAACTTCCTGTCCGGTGAACTTATTCTAAATTCAAAATATAAGGAAAGCTTCAAATAGAATAAGTTTCAAGAAGTCGCGGTATAGTGACCTCATAATCTTTTTCAAGCGCATCCTTAAGATCAGTCTTTTCTCCATGCATGATAAATATTTTCTTTAGCCCTTTGACTGATCGTATAAACTGCAAAAGTTCGTTGTAATCAGCATGGCCAGATATTCTTACTTTTTCTACTTTTAGTTTTAGTTCGATTTCCTTATCTCTTATTCGTATACATTTTTCTCCGTTTACTATCTTTTCCCCTGGTGTTCCCCGGGCTTGATATCCTACAAATATCATACTATTTATCGGATCATTTCCTAATTTTTCGAGGTAGAAATGAACTGGTCCACCAGTAATCATACCTGATGTTGTTACTATGATGCTTGGCTCTTTCAGTACATCCTCCCTTGTTTTTGTGCGCGCTCTGTGGAAATTAGGGCTGTTGAAAGGATCATCTTCACTCATCAATATTCTCTTTTTGATATCATCATTAGCATATATTGCATTGTGGCGGTAAACCTTCATTGTTTTTCCTATCATCCCCTCTATGTATATTCTTGCATGCCTCAATGTTCCAGAGCGCATATAATCATCAAGAGCAAGCAATACTTCTTGCGCCCTGCCCACTGCAAAGCTTGGGATAATAACATGGCCACCACGATCTAATGTTTGGTTTATCAAAGTTACAAGCTTCTGATAACTTTCTTTGTAACTTGGAATAATGTCCTCTCTGCCGCCATAAGTACTTTCAACTATTAGTGTGTCAGCAGTGAGATTCTTTTCGCAAGGGTCAAGAACACGTGTTTTTCTCATGCAAATATCTCCAGTAAATAAGACGTTTCTCTCATCGCCTTTTACCAGTGTCATTGCACTTCCCATAACATGCCCAGCAGGATGAAATGTTATCCTGAAATCACTAGTAAATGGTTCATTGTACTCTACAATGCGGGCATCTTTCATCACGTTTTCAACATCCTTTATGGTGAACAATCGCTTTCTTCCGCTCGTATGTAGGCGGTGATAATCAGCGAGTAGTATTCCCATCAGGTCTCGCGTTGGTTTTGTCAAAAATATCTTCGGTTTTATATTCTTGGAATAAACATGCGGCAGATAGCCACTGTGATCAAGGTGGGCATGTGAAATAGTTATATTTCTGATTCTTTTCAATTCATCGTCGTGGATTAAAGGATATTCTGTTTTCTCTCCAAATTTTATTCCGCAGTCGAACATCAAATTTTTTCTTTTTTCTTCAAGGAGGACACTCGCTCGACCTACTTCTTGTGCGCCTCCAAAAAATGTTAATCTCATAAAATTCCCAATTTCATTTTTGCTTTTTTACTCATTCTTTCTGGTGTCCATGGAGGGTCAAAAACAATATCTACCTCTATGTCAACACCTTCTATTTCATCTAATTTTTCCTTTACTTGCTGAAGCATATAATTCATCATAGGACAAGCAGGAGTGGTAAATGTCATTTTAATGTATACCTTTTCTTTTATTTTTATTTCATAAATAAGTCCCAAATCTACTATACTTACAGCTAATTCAGGATCATTTACTTGATTTAGTTTATTAAGAATCTCCTTTTTTGTCACCATATACAGACTACTTTGGAAAAGCTTATTTAAAGTTCAGTTGAGTTATGTATGGGTGGTTTAATGAAAGAAATATTAGTAATATCGGACAATGACGTCGGTGCTCTTGCAGCAGTTGCTGAAGCACTTGGTTCTGTTGGGGTTAATATCGAGGCCATTTCCGCATATGGACTTGATGGAAAGGCTGTTTTTAGGATTATAACTACTGACGTTACTACTGCACTGAAAGTCCTTTCTAAGCTGCCTGATGTTAAAATTCAAGAAGGCAATACTATTATCTATAAAATGATCAATCGCCCTGGTGAACTTGGCAAAATTACCCGTAAACTTGCTAATCGAGGTATAAATCTTGAGAGCTTGTATATAGTAAGCAGAAAGCAGGATTTCACCGAAGTTGCTATAAGACCAGCTGAAAAAGATTTAGAAAAAACAAGAGAAGTTTTGGGAATTAAATAAGGAGGTTCGTCAGATTTACTCTGACGGAAGGTTTTCGACAGTTATTGTTACTTCTGCAGAACCAGGATTAGTTGTACGCGGATATACAGAGATCTTCTTCCCATCTTCAGGAACTTCTATTACTGTTGTTTCTCTGTCTTCGAAGACTTCATTCTCCACAACAACTGCATCGCCTCTTACACATCTTATAGTATATCTACCATCGTGATTTCCGCCTTCGCCAAGGTATGCGAAAACATATCCACCTACTTCTTGTTCCTCGCCTGCTCTGATATATCCTTCCCAGGTTTCTTCTTCAGTTTCTCCGCAGAGTGGTTGTTCTTCATTATCAGCATCTAAACTTCCATCAAGCTCAATTTCTGCATCTGGCATACCACCATCATCAGCATCTAAACTTCCATCAAGCTCAATTTCTGCATCTGGTACGTTACCATCTTCGGTTTCTACGTCACCATCTTGTTCAACATCAGCATCAGGCTCAGGAATATTTCTTGTTCCATTCTCTTCAGTACATGCAGCCAATCCAAGTGCACTAACTGCACTAAGAACCATAATTCCTTCTTTGAGCGCAGATTTTCCCTTTAATTTACCATCATCTTTTTCTACGCCATCTTTTCTATTTTTTATATTTTCCTTAGTAAGTTCTACCATATTTAGACCTCCCTATTGTGTTCTAATAAATCAAATTATGAGACTAAATGTTTATAAATATTCCTATTAAATCACTTTTTCCCACATTTAGGCCATAGAAATTATTAAATGCAACCTGTCCTATCTATTTTATGCCTTCCAGACCAGTGATATTAGATACCAACTTCTTACTTGTACCATTTCAATTCAAGATAAATATAATCAAAGAACTCGTTTACCTCTTGGATTTTAGTCATTATTATGTAATTTCATCAAAAACTATTGATGAACTTGAAAAGCTAACAAGTACGGTTGGTAAACATGCAGCTGCAGCACGTCTTGCATTGAAACTGATCGAATCTAATGATATTAAAATAATTAAGGATAACAGACATGTGGACGACTGGATACTAGAGTATGCTGCAGAAAAAAATGCAATTGTATGCACAAATGATGGGAAATTACGCAGAAAACTGAAATCGATGAAGATAAAGATTATAACCATGAAGTCAAAATCTAGGCTAGGGTTTGTATGATAACTGAAATATGTGTTGGTGTGGGCATCCTCTTGCTTTTACTAATAATGTTCTACATCATTTTCCTTTCGAAATCATTTAATTATTCAAAAAAGACCAAAGGCGATGTAAGTTCCATTACTGTTGTTGCTAGAAAAAATCTCGCCAGTGTATCTGTTGTTGCAGGTGACATAACATTTGAAAGAAAAAGGATAATAAAAGGGCAGTTTGTTGAGTTTGATTATCCCTCCACTAAGCAATCTGTAAAACTTATTGTGGAGGAGGAATCCGGTCGTGTCCAGACCGTCGCGATTTAACTTTTTTCCCATTTACCTTCTTATACGCAAACCATAATCCACCGAAGACAATTGCTATTGGAATTATAAATCCAGCTACAGCCACTATGAGCATTATAGCCGCTACAAAAGCACCAACAAATATTCCGACTAAATCTTCGAGAGAAATTGCAATTTGCTCAACCTGGGATTTTTCTTCATATAAAATTATTGTAATTGTGGAATACTCTACCTTTGAAATCAAATCATGCTCATCCTGTTTTAATAGTTCTAATTCAGTTTCAACCCTTGCCATTTCACTTCCGATTTCAAGGAGTTCACTCACATCATCAGTCATATTGTAAAGCGTATAAAGTCGTTCTAGCTCTATTTCTCTGCCATTAATGCGCGTTTCAAGATCTACATACTCTTCAGTAACATCTTCTAATTCTACTGATAGTTGTTTTACTTCTCCAATCTCTTGTAATAATTTATTTACTTCATCAAATTTGGCTGGCCTCACTTTTATAGTGACTGAATACTGTTTTCTGTAACTATACTCATAATACTCTATACTGCTCAACTCAGCTCCTTCAGTTTCCAGCAAGCTGCTCATTTCTTCATATTTTGTTTGAAGTGTTCCTTCCGGGACTTCTATTTCTATGAAGCTTTCTTTTGTTACATACTCGCCTCCGCCATAAGCACTAGGCGCATAAAGAGCTGATTCATCAACACTTTTTCCTTCGTATTCTCCCAAACAACCAAATGCAAGAAGCAATACGAACGCGATCAACAGAGCATTTTTCAAACAAACCACCCAACACTATCCCACGTACATACTTATATCATTTCTCTTTTTTTCCTGCTGAAACCGCATTCTTTTAACCTATCTCTTCCAAAGATGTCCATGCTTCTATTGTATAGGGGTGAAATATTTGATGCCAATTTCTTTTATCATGCAGGCATTGATCTAGACCACTGCTTTCTTCTGATTGACAATAATAAAAAAATTTTATTTACCCTTAAAATGAATGAATCACTTGCACGTGACTCTTTTGATGGCGAAGTAGTTGTGCTTGATGATCCGTTAGCTACCCTTAAACCATATATTAAAAATAAAACTGTTTTCGTCGATGAAAAAAAATTAACTTACAACATTGCAGCAGGCCTTAAGCGTTTTTGCAAAATTAAAAACCACTCAGCAGAATTGTTGAAACAAAGAGCAGTAAAAAAATCAGATGAAGTAAGTAAAATACACAGAGCAGTAAAATCTACAAAGGAAATCCTGGCTTCTTTGGATCTCAAAGCTGCTAAAACTGAGCTTGATTTGAAAAAACAATTGCTTGTAGCTAGTGCAGAACATGGTCTTGAACCGGCTTTTGATCCCATTGTTTCTACAGATGCATCCACTGCATATCCCCACTATACTGGAGGTAAAAGAAAATTAGGTTCAGTAGTGCTTATTGATTTTGGTGTTCGTTATCAGCACTATTGCTCTGATATTACTCGTTGTTTTATCCTCGATGGGGATAGGAAAAAGAAAAAACAATATGAGACACTCAAAAACATTTGCCATACAATCATAGATGAATTACCTAATCTAAAAATTGGTAAAAATATTGCAACATTTACAGAAAAACAAATGAAAAAAGCAGGTTTTCCTAAAATGCTCCATTCCATCGGCCATGGTGTCGGACTTGACATTCACGAGTTGCCAAAATTAAATTCATGTTCAAAGGATAAAATAACAAATACAACATTTGCAATAGAACCAGCATTTTATTTGAAATCTTATGGTATGCGTTACGAAGAAACAGTTTATCTCAAAGGAAACAAATCAAGAATTTTATAAAAAGAAAAAAGGAAATCAGGTTATTTGCGTCCTGATTTCTTCTTTGTTTTTCCTTTCGTAGTTTTCTTAGTTTTTTTTGCTTTAGCTTTCTTTGCCATATTCTCACCTTTTGCATAGACTATCGTCGATACAGTTTTATTTCTTTCTCTTTACCTCGGAAAAATTCTTACGTCTATTCTATGACGTTGAAAAAATGCTCTTTTGTTTAAAAACACTAAAGCGATTTAGCGAGGTTTTTAAAGAACATATCAAGTAATTGTATTTCCTTATGCAGGAGTAGCAAAGACTGGTCAAATGCGCAGGACTTAAGCAAACTTTCTCCAAATTTTTCCAAGGGTAAAGTTTGATCAAACTTCAAAGAGATCCTGTCACTTAGTGTGTTCGAAGGTTCAAATCCTTCCTCCTGCATTTAGTACTTAGTACAGTTCCTACCTGAAAAATTAGCTATTGCGGTGCTTTTTTCACACAGATAATAGAAAGTAGTTCTTGATGAACTATATTCATCGAGAATCTTGAACTTGTTCAAGGATTCCGCAGGAGTTTGAGGCTAGTTGGAAGTGGTTCTTGTCATAGTTTTGCTTTCTTGATTAAAGGAAAATATGCAGAAGTAATATCAACGCAGCGGAAACTCAAACCAAAACCCTATAAATAATAATATGTAATCGGATAAGTACCGACCAGTTGAAAAAAGCAGGAAGTTTGCTTATTAGAAATTGCATTACCATGCGACTGGGAAGAGATTGATATGATGGATCCGTTTATGCAGTTTGCTTCGATAATTCTACTCGTATTGGGAGTATCCATAATCACGAAACTATTAAAACAGCCGTTGATAATAGGCTATATCCTATCTGGGATTATTGCGGGCCCTTTTTTTCTTGATTTGGTCCACGAAAGCGAGATACTATCTGTTTTTTCAGAAATGGGCATCGCGTTTCTCCTGTTTATAGTCGGATTGCACCTCTCCCCCAAAGTAATAAGAGAAGTGGGCAAAATATCTTTGGTGGCTGGGATTGGGCAGATCGCATTCACATCAATTATCGGCTTTATTATCGGCATGCTCCTTGGTTTTCCGGTCATAACGTCTATATATCTGGCAATAGCCCTGACATTCTCTTCAACAATTATTATCATGAAACTGCTATCCGATAAGGATGCCTTGGAAAAGCTTTATGGGAAAATATCGATCGGGTTCCTCCTTGTCCAGGACCTGGTGGCGATTTTGATATTAATGATCGTTTCCTCCATGGCAAGTGGGACTGGGATGGATGCGATAGTATCATCATTCATGAATGGTACGCTCCTTACGCTCATCTTAATCCCATTTAGCATCTATATCCTCCCAAGGCTGACTGACTATTTTGCCAAATCACAGGAGTTTTTGTTTGTTTTCATCATTTCGTGGGGATTCGGCCTTGCCCTTCTGTTCCTGTACGCCGGTTTTTCAATAGAGGTAGGCGCTCTGGTTGCAGGCGTTATGCTCTCGATGTCCCCGTACAGTTATGAGATTAGCTCGAAGTTGAGGCCCCTGAGGGATTTTTTCATAATGTCATTCTTTATCATTTTAGGTAGCCAAATGGCTTTTGGCGACATAAGCTCCCTGCTAGTGCCGGCCATAATCTTTTCAGCATTCATACTGATTGGCAATCCCTTCATTGTGATGATTTTAATGGGATTGCTGGGATATACTAAAAAAACCGGGTTTATGGCTGGGCTGACAGTTGCCCAGATTTCCGAATTCTCCTTGATTCTTATTGCGCTTGGTATAAAATCGGGATCCTTGCCCCAGGAGATCATGTCTTTCGTTACAATAATCGGATTGCTGACAATTGCCGGCTCGACATATATGATTATATATTCGGATTCCCTATTCAAAAGAATATCCTGGTTTTTGACAATTTTCGAGAGAAAGAATGCAAGGGAGAACAACATCCCAAAAAAGAAGCACGACTATATTCTTCTGGGATACAACAGAATCGGGTTCTCCATAATAAGGGCATTTTCAAAAATAACAAAACGATTCGTGGTTGTTGACTATAACCCGGGCGTGGTTAAAGAGCTGCAAAACGAAGGTATTGATGCGGTTTATGGTGATGTCGACAATTCAGAATTCCTGGCGGATTTGGACATCCACAAAACATCAGTAGTTGTATCCACAATCCCGGAAAAAGAAACGAATAGGTTAATCTTGGAGGTTTTGGATAGGAATGATGCGAAACCGATTGTCATTTTAACCGCAAGGCAGCTCGAGGATGCTCTGGAGTTGTATGATGCTGGCGCAACATATGTGATACTGCCCCACTTTTTAGGGGGTGAGTTCGCTGCACAGCTTATTCGAAAAGCAGGAAAAGATAATACCAAATATCAAAAGGAAAGGAAGCGCGAGATAAAGATTCTAAAGCAAAGATTGAAAATAAAGCATCGGTTCTCCTAACCATCCACATTGATCATTGCACGGCCATTTGTGAGCAGGCCGATATGAAGTTATTAACTTAAGCGCTTTTTTATGGATAAATCTGCCGGGAGCTTAGTTAAAGGACAGGCCTATTCAAACTGGGTTTCTGAAAACGCTCACGACTGGCTTCTGTTATGGCCAAAGACCCCAATTTGAACCAACATGGGGAGATTAAATAAGGCCCTTCCCAGTAGTGGTGAATCAAACCCATGCACTCGCTTTTTTAGAAAACGGCATTGAATTCCATTCATTGCGCCCATTGTTCAAGAGAACAATCGGAAAGCGAGCCAAAAAACTAATTCTCGAAAAAAGAACTAAAATAAAAGCTTCAATTACCAACTTGCATGCCGGACCAAGCTTCATATTTCTTCTTGACAATATCTGCAACTTCAAGAACACATTCTCTCATTTTTAACCAAGCTGCCTTTATGGTATTATCAACACCATCCGAAAAAAAGGTTTGTGTTAAACTCGAGCGTTGTGATCTTGTCGTTATGCTCTCTCTAGATATTGATGTAATATCTAAGCCATTAGCAGAATATCTTTCTTCAAGCTCCTCTTGGCTTATTTTCCCTTTCCAAAAGTCCCTAGCATTTATGGCTGTCATGAAGGTTTTTGAAGTAAATCCATATCTTGTCGAAAGGTTTCTTGATTTTTTCATGTAAGACTCAGAGCGAATATAAACTCCGGAAATAGTTCTCCCTAAACTTATTATCTCTAAACATAAGACTGGATTATTCAGAAGTTTCATAACACGTTCATCTTGCTCTCTGAAAATTTCATAAACCATTTTTGATCCCATCAATTCAAATAACGAAAGTAAAAGTTCATTACCTTTGATAGTCTCCATTAGTTCAGCTTGCCTTTGCATTCTCTCTTCTCTTTTTTGTTTTCTAGGATTGACCTCTTCTACCTGTTCCAATCTGCGTTTTTCAATCTCATAAAGCACATCGCCAATTGTTCCAGTAGTTATGGAAACATAAAAATTCGCTGTTCTGGCAGGTGATCCAGTTGTCTCGGGCCAATTTGGCACATCAAGTATATCCAATAGTTTTGAGACAGTTTTAACAGAATCAAATTCAAGTAAATAACTTAATGCCGTACCAAGATAATTTATCTTTCTGTCTAAGCCGCTTGCTGTAATATCTGTGCTCCACTTAGTTTCTACATTACCAGATCCGCCAGCAGCAAGATCTTTGATGGATTCAGCAGAAAAATATTTATCTGGAAAAACCTTTTCGAATTTCGCGAGCATTTCTTCTCCGTATCTTTCAATGAATTGTCTACTAAGTGCTCTTAGGGAGACTAATGAATCATTTACTCTGTTACTCAGTACTGCAGCAGGCTCTTCAAGGACTCCATTCCTACCTATTCTTGGCAGTCTATAACCTATGTGTGTAGTATCTTGCTCCTTACGAATATCTCTAAATTGTGGTTTACTCATGTTATACATTATGATAAGTGGTGTTTAAAAACTTAATCGGTTAGTTGCAAAATTAGCAGCTATGATTTCAATGTATTTGGAGTCCACCCACTTCTTCTTGCTTCTGATTGTGTGGGTGCTCTAAATGGTTTTGGTGTTACACTTCCCCCGAGTACTCTGATCATTTCATTTATCTTACTGCTTAATCGTAGAATAGCTATCTGCTCATTTTTCAATCTTAACATATTGCCTCCCAATTTAGAACATTCTCTTAGAGAAGAAAATCTTTTTCTGTTCAACCTTATCATAGATCTATGAATAGCATCTAATTCCTTAGCCAATATGCCATCAAATACATGAAGTCGTCTTATTAATTTTGTTCTATCTTCGTACTGATCATTTCCACTTCCCATTATTGTCTCCTCCATTACTTCTCCATTTGACCTTTTGGCTTTTTGGAACTGGCCACTTGCCTCACATTGAGCTACGGCTCTTCTTATAATGTCTACAATATCCGTCTTAGTATTAGTAGTAAATTTCAATACACTCAACATCTCAATACTGGATGTACTGCCAGAATGCCAAACCCAGTTTGCAATAGCATCTAATGCCCGTTCTTTTGTTTCTGGCCTTTTGCTGGCATATGATAATGCTGAGACAAGATGTTTTCTTATGACTACATTTTCCTCTTTTAGCAAAGCATTTCGTATTGCTTTAATTAAGGGGCTGATACCACAATGAGACTGTGCTCGTAATGATACTACTTGTGCGAATGTCAACCTAACGTTTGGGTATTTACTGTCAAGCATTTCTGTGATAATCTCATGTGTCTTTCTGTCATCAATCTCGTCGTCATATGGGGTGCACTCAAAAATTTCAGCACAAAAATTATAGAACCAGTCACTCGTACCTGCCGGTGGAGTTTGCAATAATGCTAGCCATTGCTCTCTTCTTTGTTCTTCTACTAACATCCCACCACTTACAATAATATGTCTTCTATAACTATTTAAAATGCGATCTTTTTCTATTAATCTTCAATTTTTATAAGAATTATTCCACTCTTTTCAAAAATATTGCAGGACATACCCTCGTTACTCCCCTCATTTTTTCCATTATTTTCAAGAATTTATTCAGTTCTTCAGAATTCTTACACCATACTTCGAACATCATCATATGATCGCCGGAAGTCAGTGCGCTGTATCTAGTGATTGGGAGCACTTTAATTTGTTCAAATACATTAAGCATTTGTTCTGGGACGCTGTCTACCCCTACTAAAGCAACCCCTTCATATCCTAAGTAATAAGGGTCAATTATCGTTGTATATGATTTGATAATCGCCTTTCTCTCTAATTTTTTGATTCTTTTTCTTACTGCAGTTTCTGTTACACCTAATTCTCTTGCTATATGGGTTAGTGAAATCCGACTATTTTTCATAAGGGCTTCAAGAATAAGCCCATCTTTTTCATCCATGTTCTAATTTCGAACCATAAGGTTTTAAATATGAACCATTTGTTAAGTATTATAGACTTAAGGTCTGTAATATGGATTAGAGTATTTTTAGGTGAAAAAATGGCAAAAGTTACTAAAGAAATAGTCGGAGAAAATGTAGGCAAGATTGTCGAGGAACTAAATAAGGCATTAGCAGATGAATGGCTAGCTTATATGCAATATATGCTTGCTGCCAATATTGTCAAGGTTCCTCAAGTGGAAGGCGAATTGAAGAGCATTGCAAAAGATGAACTCGAGCATGCTGAAGAGCTTACCGAAAGAATAATCCAACTTGGTGGAAAACCAATAGCTGATCCAAAGCAATTCTATGAGAAAACTAATTGTGGCTATGCAGTGCCTGTTGAAGACACAAAAAAAGTGCTTCATGACGCATTGAAAGGCGAAGGGTGTGCTATACGTGTTTACAACAAAGTGGCAAAACTCACAAAAGAAAGCGACCCAGTGACCTATCAGCTGATGCTGCATATCATGGAAGAAGAGCAGGAGCATGAACAAAAGCTGGAAAATCTTCTTGACTGGCTCAAGGAGTGAAAAGATGCAGGTTTACAAGTGTAATATCTGTGGCAATATTGTCGAATTGCTACATGTTGGTGGTGGGCAGCTCGTCTGTTGTGGCCAACCAATGCAATTATTAGAAGAAAAAACTACAGATGTTGGTAATGAAAAACACGTTCCAGTAATGGAAAAAACAGAAAGTGGTGTTAAAGTAAAAGTTGGTTCAGTACCTCATCCTATGGAAGAAAAGCATTATATCGAATGGATCGAGGTAATAGCTGATGGAGTAGTTTACCGAAAATTTCTGAAGCCAGGCGATAAACCAGAAGCAGAATTTCCAATAAAATCAGAAAATATTAAGGCAAGGGAATATTGCAATCTTCATGGTTTGTGGACTAGCTAACCATACATCGTTCCGCCTTCATTTGTTGAAGGCCCTTTCTTTGATATTCTTGCTTTTGTAACAGCTTCTTTGATTCCTTCGCCGAATTCTTCTGCTTCTTCATCCAATCTAGTGGTTTTTATCGGCACATCTATCATTTTTGTAAGCGCTTTAACGACATTAGATGCTGCCTTTGGATCAAGATATTCCTCAGATGATTCTGCAAGTATTGTTGTTATCGGGAATTTTTCCAAAGTTCCTTTTGTAAGAAGTACTCCAGTTACCCCAGTAGTTGCCCCTTCTCTTATTGGCTTTCCTATTTTTTTTGCAGTTACTTTTTTCACTATTTGCTGGTCACTTGAAACTATATATACGCCTTTCTCTTCTCCTTGTAATGAGATCCCGCCAAGAGATATTATAGACGATGCATTAACTGATTTAGCAAAGTTGTATATCTTATCAGCCACTTCAAGCGATGACGATACTGGTATTGACATTTCTGATATCATAACTACTATGTTGTGCTTTTCAGAATAATGTATTCTTGCAGCCGGCATAGGTTGATAATCATGAATCGCTGCCAGGGGGGCAAATTCAGCGCTTGTCATATACCCACCAAAACTCATTGAAAGTGCATCGACGATATGTGATGCAGCTACACTTCCAACAAGCCCGGTTCCTGGAAACCCAACAATGACTAGTGGGGTTTTCAATTTCTTAAGATCAGCAGTACAGTGTATTTCTACGTCTCCCATGATATGTATGGTATGACAAAAACTTATATACCATTCGTATCACATAGTTACTTATGAAACAGCAAAGTGTATCCATGCCCATGGCCTCTGCAGGCATGATCGGTTTTTCTCCTGATGTTAGAATTGAGGGGAAAGAGATTGAACCAAAGATACTCATAGCGGCAACAGCATTATTAGTCGTAATTGTTCTAGTTGCTACCCATCTCGTTACTTACTAATTTTCTTATTTTGTCTCCATATTCGTTTCGTATTTTTTCATCAGCTAAAACAAGCACCCTCATACGTTCTTCCTCTGCTTTTTTGAGTGATTGTACTAATTTAGAAAGTTTTGTAATTGGTTTAAGGCCGTCGTTAGTCTTTACTTTTAGTTCTATTGGTTTGAAAAATTGCTGGGGATAATCGACTATAATGTCGCAACCCAGTTTCTTTGAAATTTCTGTTTCAATCCTTTTCGGATCTTCGAATCCTTCTTTTAGAAAACTACAAACTTCTTTGTACAATTTCCTTTGAAGTATGGCGTTAGCATATTTGCCTCCTTTTTCTGATTTAGACATGGCAACTAAGGCACCTGCATCGTCTAATTCTATGAAATCCTTTGCCTTTAAGGTATTATCTGAAATTGCCCCCTCTATAGCCCGGTAAAGCATAGTAGTAGCGATTCTGACTGTTTTATGCATATAAACAGTAGAGAACATCATAAACCTAGCAACAAGCAAATACTCTGCAGCTTCTAAACCGCCTTTTCCTATGCAAAGTTCATCCTCTTCTATGCATAGCGTGTGTACAATTCTATCAATGTCAATTATGCCATATGCGACTCCTGTATTGAGTGCATCCCTTTTCAGATAGTCCATTCTATCAGAACCTAGATCAGATTCAATTATATTCCCATATTTATTGAGTATTTCATCTACTTTGTAATTTTCTGAAATTATATCCGCGATATTACCTTCGACTATTTTTCTTTTCCCTATTCTTTCATGGTCTCCAATGTACTTCTTTAAGACATCTTCTCCTTCATGTGAAAATGCAGTGTGGCCTATATCATGAAGAAGCCCTGCTAGCTTTACCTTTCTTGCTTCATCTTCTTCAAACCCCAATCTATTTGCAATTACCCAGGAAAGATAAGCAGTTCCTAATGAATGTTCAAACCGCGTATGATTGGCCCCTGGATAAACCAAGTATGTTATAGACATTTGTTTTATCCTTCGTAATCTTTGAAATTCAGGGGTATCAATTATCATACCCTCTAATTCATTGAATTCAACAGTACCATGAATTTCATCCTTTATCATCATGTGAAAACCCTCTCTGCATTTCTAAGAGGGGTTTTCGATCCCCATCTTAGGTATGTAGTACAATACTGTGAAAATCCCCCAGTATATCATATAGGGGCAAAAATGCCCTTCTTTTTCTCTATGATATCTCCGTTTTCTGCCATAAGATGTAAAACTGCTGTGCATCCATCCTGATCAAGTTTAGAAGCAGATGCTATCAAACCGACATCCATTTCTTCTGTGAGCATTGATGCGATAGTGGCTTTAGCTGCTGCGAGATATTCTCGTGTGACTAAGTAGAAGTTTCCATCAAAACCCTTTACCCCTGCAACTCTCCCATCTTTCATTTCCTGATTCAATTTTTTGGACAGCTCAAATGCTGCTCTCTTATCCTTTATTATCAAAAATCCTTGTGCTTTCAATTGACTGATGGGGTCACTCGCAACTTTTTTTACCGCAATCTCCTTTAGCAATGGGTAAGTCCTATCATTTATATTGTATACTCCTTGTTTGTATTTTTGCCCTCTGAAAACATTCACATGTTTCCTCTGTTCTAGGCTTTTGAGCATCTCTTTTTCTGCATCAGAAAGCACCTTTGCTACATACGGAGGTGTTCGTTTTTCAAATCTTATAGAAAGCAGTTTTCTCAATAACTCTTTTTCAGCTTCACTTAATTCATCCTTTTTTCCGAGGGGAATACTAAGAAGATAATACCCTTCTTTTAATAAAAAAAGCTCTAATTCATCACAGTTCAGCGTCTCTGATGGTAATTCTAAATAGGCCTTTCCCTGCTTCTTCAAAATTCGTACTTTGGCCATAAATAAATGTAGTTACTTCCTCTTTTAATGGTTAGCAATTGCTTTTCTAGCTGATGGTGGAGGAGGGGGCGCAATGCCTGGATATTTTTTGCTATGAATTCTTGCGAATGCTGTTCTTGCTGTTTTTCCTATTTCGTTTCTCTCTCTTTCTGCAATCCTATCCAATATCTGCATGGTCCGATCACTTCCGATTTCAACAAGACCTTGCTTTGCCTCTTCTCTCATCTCTTCAGTTCCATGTGTAAGTGCATGCAATAGCGCATTTTCAATATTTTTTGCAATTATTTGTTGAGTACCCACATCCAATATACCATCCATGTTTGCCGATTTTATTCCTGCTCTTGATAATTGGACTATGGCTCCCATCACAGCATAATTATTTTTACCCATATCTGTAAATACTGTTTCAACTGCCCCAAATATTATATCAATATACAATTTTCCTGGAGTTGTGTCGTCGTAATAATCTGTTTCAAGAATAAGTTTTCTGTCAGCGTGGGCAATCTCTATCTCATTTTTTATCCTTATCTCTGCGAGACTCCCTTCTATAGCTTTCATCAATTGAGCATCGTTTTTTCTTTGCGCGATTCTTAAAAGCTCCTCTCTTATCCCTGTGCGGTCTTCAAAATTTCTCAATCCCTCCACAGCAAAAACTTGTGAATTCTCATGTCCATTTTTTACGACGTTGATAAGACATCTTTTTGCTAATTCGAGGTATCTCTCTTTGTCGAAATCACGACATTTTATACAGTCATTTTGCACCTTGACAACATTTGCTCCAGTGCTTATTGTTTGTCTAAATGAACTTCCAAGATGTGAAAATATAGTCAATGCAAATAGATCCTCATAAATATCTCGTATTTCTACTTCACCAGTCTCTGCCAATTTAAATCCTACTGGGTTAACCGCATCTACTCCTCTTAATGCAGCTTTTATAGTACATTCCCAAAGTTGAATTATTTGAGATTGAGACAAGTGCCTTCTATCAATTAGATCAGTAACTGTGGCTACTGCATTTGCATCTCCATTTTGCAATCGGTCTAATAATTTTTGATTTATCATTTTTAACACTCGGAAGTTGATTTTGTCTGTTATCAATTATGACTTTTCATGTATTTAAATCTTTCTATTTTGTGTAGAAATGATATAGAAATCTGAATGGTGCAGTTTTTATATATTTTCTCCTCTTATTGTGCTTAGAATAAATGAGGGATAGGTTATGGCGAGTACTGGAGCAAAAACTTATATATATGGTTCTATGGCCGTAGGTATTATCGGAGCTATCGTTATCGGAGCAATCGGTTCTGGTCCCTTTGTGATCATTGCCGGTCTTATAGCTTTTCTAGGGTCAATAGGCGCGATGCTTTTCTGGAAATTTGGGTATCTTATCATTCCACTCATTACCCAGAGAACCAACATAGTTCTAATAGATAAGGCAGGCTATGAAATACCACCGAGTCAAGATGTTATAGTTAGAAATGCTGATGGGGTTTACTATGCTTCAGTATTTCTTGGACTTAAGATATTCGAATCAATGACTGAAAAAACAACTGAGGAAACGATAGCATATAGCCAATTTTTTGAAAGAGCAATTTCAAACATAAAATATGTTACAAAAGTGGCATATCTACTTTATGTGGAAGATGTTGGCGAAAAAAGAAAAACTATAGAAGCTAAGCGTGCAGAAGGTCAGCTTCGCCTTGCAAGAGAACGTGACAAACCTCAACCAGATGTTCTTAAGATTGATAAATATGAAAAAGAGGTTGCAATTAGGGATATGGAGCTCCAACGTTTAATTAAAGGAATTAAACCAATGGGGGTAATTGCATACGCTCAAACTACTGCAGTGGGTGTGAGTAAAGATGCGGCTATAGCAACTGCCCGCGCTCAGGCAAACGAACTTCGAACTTTATTAGCAAATGCTCTTAATGTTGAAGTGGTTCATTTGATTGGTGACCAAATGCTTAAATGCTTCGAATGGGAGAAATTCTACCCAACCACTTCCCAAGAACTTGAGGAGAGTGTGATCTAATTATGGCAATTGGAGGAAAACTTGTCTTAACTAAAGTACCTAATCGTGACATATCTAGACGTAGCATACTTGTTCATCCTCCAGAGCCACCCATGCATCTCCTTTTTGCTGATCCAATAAACTCAGTATATATAGGGAGGACGAAGATATTCAATATTCCTTTTTACTGGTCACACGAGATTCTAGCAAATCCACATATGGCTATTGTTGGTATTTCTGGTTCAGGTAAAAGTTATTTCATCAAAACATTTCTCCTTCGAGCTTCCTTTACATGGAATTCTAACGCCCTCATAATTGATTGGGCTGGTGAATATCGAGACTGGGTAAAACAGACGGGAGGTAAGATTATCAGCCTTGGTAAGGGCTCCTACCTTAATCTCCTTGATTTAGGTGGTATGAAACCATATGATCGTATAAAACAAGTTATGAGAACTTTAGAACTTCTCACTGATATTGCAAATTATCCAGAGCAAAGAAGACTTACTGAACAAGCTATTGAGAAAGCATATATTGAAAATAAATTCAGAATGGATGTTCATGAACAGAAAGATGAACTTGGTAAACCGCTTACTCCACCGACGTTGAAAGATGTTGTCCGTATTCTTACAGAACAAGGGCAGATGGGTAGCTACGAATTTCCTGCAGAACTAGAGAACGCCATTTATCGCCTTAGACAATTCACTAAACCTGGCGAGGATTTCTTTGCACAACAAAGTACTGTTAAACTTGATGAAATTGCAACCTCAGGTCTTGTTGATCTTGATCTTGTTGGTTTACCTGACGAGACTTCACGTGCCCTCGCGGCCCTCACTATTCTTCAGTTCATAAAAGAAAGAATGAGACTTTCAGGATCCTTAGAAACAGCACGTGGAACTGGTTTGCGTCTTATCATTGTGCTTGATGAAGCATGGAAAATCGGCAAAGACAATAACTCTGATGCTGTTATGATTGTACGTGAAGGTAGAAAATATAACTTTGGAATGATTATTGCGTCACAAAATCCTACAGATATAAGTGAAGCGATATTCAGCAACGTTGGTACTACATTCATTCTTAAAGTTAAATTTGAGAGATTCCTTGATTATCTTCAAGGTTCTCTTAATTTCAGCAATTATATGCGCGATGAAATAACCCGTCTTGGTGTTGGTCAATGCGCAGTAAATCTTTCTCTTACCACTCCTACTCCTTATCCATCTACATTCCTTTTGGAAAAGATCGAGGGAGAGGAGCCAAGTAAGGAGTACTTCCTTGACTTAAAGGATGTACTTACAGAAAAACAGAGGAGGGATGTTGCAGTGTCAAGAAGCGTTTCATTCCTGAAAGAGGATTTCAGGAGAAGGTTAAGGCAATTTGGTTTAACTGATGATAAACTAGAAAATTATACGAAAACATTTGAAAAGAGCAATAGGCGGGTGGATGTTATATCCTTTGTAATATTGCTTGAAAGAGATGGCGTAGCCAGAAGGAACATAAGCGATTTCCTGAAAGATTCAGGTATTGATGACATAACCATAATCAATATCTTTGGTAAAGTAGATCTAAAGAAAAGTGGGGGCATTGCAAGAGAAATAAGTCAGGTTGTACTGGAGGAGTAGATTTAATGAAAATTTGTATCGCATGTCAAAAAAATATTGAGGGTATGAAGGCAGTACGTGTGAAGGAAGATCGGATTATTAAGACTATTCGATCAATCAAAACTTTGTTGCGCATCGCACAAATGAATGAGCTTTATGTGTGCGAATCTGATCTACCAGAACATAAGAATCGGCGACGCTCATTTGAAAAGAGCATCCTTTTTGCTAGTGTGCTTGCAGGTCTTCTTGTCGTCGTTGTTCTAGTAGCACTTATACTCTCAGGCAGATTTGATGTGTGGGCAATCATCTCAGCATTTATTATTGGAACATTTGTTCTTGCACTTCCGCTTTTCAAATATACCCCCTCTGTTGAAGAAACTCTCACACGTGCAGCCCCTAAAATTGCCGTGCCGCCACCACACTTAATCACCCCAGCAATGAAGAAAGAGGCAACAATACTGCCTAAAAAGAAGGCAAAAAAGAAATCAACCAGGAAAAGGTGACAACTGATGGCAGGAATACCGCAGAAAAAAGGAGGAAAAACAGATGAGCCTATAATTGATGTTGGGTCTCACCCCCCTCAAGTTGACGGCTTCAAATTAAAAGGTACATTGAAAAAGGGGAAACTAAAGGACCTCACTTCAGTTCTGCGTTCAATATCCTTTCTTGAAATAGCACCTGAAAAAGATCTATTGAATGTCATCTATGTAGAGAGTAGAGATATAAACAAAAATCCTTATCTTTTTTCAATTGTAAAAATAAAGGAAGATGAAGTTGAAGTGATATATACAATACCAGCAGAAATAAGTCCTAGAAAAAGACGTATGGATGTTATTAGATATTTGTTTAATGTTTTTTCACTCATCGCTAATAGTTATGAAGTAGAAAACAAAGTGCTCTACCAGCTTGTTGAAAACTCTATCAAAGACATATCTGATTCTGTTACCATGGATTACAATAAACTTTATACGTCGTACGATTCCCTCAAAAAAGAAGTTGGTGATTATAGGAAAAAATTAGGCAGACTCACAGAGCAGCTTCAAGCACTTTCCACCCAAAACTTCGATCTAAAAGCACAAAATGATGAACTACAATTACGTATTAAAGAACTTGAATCTCTTTCTGAAGACACATTAAAAACTAAAATTCAAGAATGGGTAATTGAGCATAATGGTTCTATAAACGTCAGTGAGTTCAGTAGATTATATAAGGTTGCAGAAACAAGAGTGGAAGAAATACTCAACAGACTAGTAAGCGAAGGCTATCTTGAAGTAGTTAAGTAGGGTTTTTATGGTCGACATGGGAAAAGTCAAAATCAAGAAAAAAGTCTATAATTTCGAGATCAAAAGCAGATATCAAAGTCTCAAACATTATAAGATAAAAGAACGACCGCCACTTGAAAAATTAAAAGATGCATTCAGAAAATTACTTACTCCAAAAAAAGAAGAAAAGAAAGAGGTTACAACTGCTCCTCCAGGTGGTTTTAATTTTGCTGTTTTCGGAGCGGCCATTCTTGTAGCCATCATAATCCTTGGTATTGGCTGGCTTTATCTTATTACTCAATTCCAATCACATGCCGGCGCATTCCAACCTCCAGTTGAAAAACCATTTATTGAAAATGTAATTCTCTCTGGCGATATTCTTAGTTCTGGACAACGAGGTGCAACAGATTATACTGCAGCAGTTTTGATCAATTATAACACGTACAATCTGAACAATTATAGCATAACATTAACACCTTATAAAGAAAAACTTCCATCTGAAATTTATGTTCTCAACAGCGAAAAAGTAGAAGCAACAACTTACTCTGATTTCATTCGTGAACTTCGTGCTAATCTTGCCAAGAAAAACATGATGCTCAATGATATTACTATCAAACAACTTGAAACTATTCCAGAAGGCGCTATTGTTATTGTTCCTAGTGGCGTAGTCCCGAAAGAATTATTGGGTTTTGATAGTTCCATTACAATGGATAAACTTGCTGAACGCGGTGTTGTTGTTATCTACATTGGCCAATCATTCACAAAGATGCTTGATGGAACTCTTGCAGTATCTACTCCACAAGATACTGTAAAACATCTTCCTGTTTCATTTGATGAATTAACAAATATAGGGTCAGAAGAAAATTTCAGTCTTTACCAACCTCTCTATCGTGTTGGGGGTATTGGTTGGGCTAGCAGTATGGTCTATGGCTCTGTAAGCATTGTCAAAAAAGGTGATGGTGCATTCGTTTTCTTACCCCAAACCCTTGATGGAGGTTGGAGAGGAGATTATGAAACCGCAGCATATGATGTTGCTAGAATTGTTTTTGAGATTCCTTGGGCTGAAGCAGTGGGTGAACCAAAAACTTATCAATTTACGAATCAAACAAATGCTATTAGTTATTTCTTTACAGAACCCTTTGAACCAGAAAGCACATCAGTCAGAGTAGATTTTACCGGGCATTCATCTGCTTCCAATTTTCCAATAGAAGAAATAAAGTATATCCATCTTGTAAAAACTGTTAATAGTGATCTTTACATAGAAAACGGGGCAAAAGTAGTTCCAACCAATATCACAAATGATCCCGTTAGAATGAATGCTGAAATGAATGAACCAAGTCCTGGCCAGCCCAACATGTATCTTGTTTTCGTAGATCAAAATGGAACAGAAGTCCAGACATTCCCGCAAGGTAATGTAAATATACAAGCTGATCGGTCATTTGATGTTCTCGTGTATGTAGGTCAAGGCGAATACATTGTGAAATTGATTGATGATGAAAGCAAGGCGTATGCTCGCACATACATGCACGTTGTTTCTATTGAAATAGATTACAAAGGCATAAGCAGACAGAAAGACTCAGTTTATCTTTTTGATATTACAATGGACAATCGACCAATTACTTTGTCAGAACTTAGTGTTACTGTTGATGATGGCAAATATGGTACATATGAATTTACAGATGTTTCAAGTATTCAAATTGATCTGGAAGAGTATACTGGGGGGTCTTCACTTCCAGAGGGCAAACATACATTCACATTTACTTCAGCTGGTCTCAATACAAATGTTCCGGTTGATCATATCCCGCCGCAAGATATCTTTAGGGATCCATTCTTCTGGATTGTGATCATACTTACTGTTGCAATTGTTGGACTCGGAGTTTTCTTTGCAAGGCAAGAACAAATTTATTTCTCTTTAGATATACCTGACTTTCCACCTATTGCTAGGACGAAGATCCCACTTTCACCTGATGTCATACTCAGCTTGTTCAATAAAGTTAATGAAAATTATAGGTGGGAGTTTACACCCTTAACTACAGCTGAGATAAAAAATGCCTTCAAAGACATATTCTACAAAGGAAAACCGATCTATATAACTGATTATAATATAGAATATTTACTTGAGGATCTCAAAAAGAGAGGTTCTGTTGGTGAGGCACTTGAGTATTATGGCCTTACTGTTTGGGAAGAAAGATCAAAGCACAGTCTCACATATCTTGCTATCCTGCGCAATCTAAGAGACATTTGCGTTAACAATGCAGTTCCATTTACAGGACTTGATGAATCGAAAGAAGCGGATAGCATTATTACTGTAGTGGGTCAGCAGATGTTCCTTCATTTCTTTGAACAAAAAGTTGATATGAAACAATTTATGTCGACGATGCTGCATACAATAAATAAGGGTATAACAATAGTAATTTTCCAGAATGGAATAGACAAAGATACCTTTGTTAAAATTCTTGATTCATCCCCAACTATTGCTCCTCTTATACTGAAAATGGAGTCTGAGAGCAAATCCTTGTTGTTTTATACTGTTGATGAATTAGAACAGATGATAAAAGAGTTCAAAGGCATGTAAAATCAGAGGCAGTCCAAAACTCCATCGGCATTAAGTCCTATGTTCCTCATAAATTTAGCTTCTGTGAGCATAAGCCAACGATATTCATCATGTTCTTCTGAGAGTTTTACATCTTCATCTGTGGTGGTGCCTTTGTACACAATGTAAATAGAGTGCTTTTCACTGCCTTCTTTCTCATAAATAGCCGAAGTAACTGTAAGAAATGATAAATTTTCTACAGAAAGTCCGGTCTCTTCCTTTGTTTCTCTAATTACAGATTTTTCAGGTGTTTCTCCCCATTCTATTCCTCCACCTGGAAATTCCCACAATCCATTCTTGCGCTTTAAAAGGAGCAATTTATCTCCATTAAACAGAACAATATAAGTATTTAGTTCCTGCATTTTCAAAAAAATCATACCCGCGTTTTTTCAATCAATTCGTTCATCCTTTTCTCGTCGATATATTCCAAAAGTCTGTTACATTGTTCACAACGAAATTCCCAGTTTGATGCGGCTTCAAAACCTATAATGGTTGACATCCCACAAGCGGGACAAAAATAGTGTTCTCCTTCATTGCTTCCGCACAATGAGATCAATTTATTGCTTTGTGCATCAGCCCATTTTTCCATTCTTTCCTGATTAAGAGACCAACTATAAGAGTACCAGCCAGTTTCACTGTCTTTTTCTCTTAGATAATTAACCAAACCTTCGTTATGCAATTTATTTAGCGTTGCTCTGACATCACTTATCTTTATTTTCAATCTCTTTGCCAATTCTTCATCACTATGGTTACTATGAAAATTTCTTACAATGGCGAGGGCATTTTCCCCTCCAATCTCAATGAGTGTTTGTCTTACGAGGGCGTCACTCAGTATTGTTGAAATTCTCTGCCTCATTTTAATTTCTTCTTCTTTGAGTTTGGGTTTTGTGATGGCTACTTTGATTTCTTCTTTTTTTGGGGCCTTTTTGATTACCTTTACTTTCTTTTTATCCTTAGCCTTTACCTTTTTATTACTCCTTTTAGAAGTAATCTTTTTTACCTTCTTAGTTGTGCCCCTTTTCTTAATCACGCTACCACCATTCCATTCAATAACACTATAATTCCGCATTTGGAGTATTTAAATGTTTTGGCTACCTGCCAGTTTCCCTATCCTCTTTCCAACGATAATCATCTTTTTGAGTTCATCTTTATTTGGCACATCCATACCTTCAATCTGCCTAAGACGATTTTGATAACGTCGATATGCCTTCACAGCTGCTGCGTACGAATCTCTTATGTGCGGATCTTCAATATGTCTTCCAATGGTTCTTTTTTCAGATCTTGCAAGACTTTCTTTGGGCGAAAAAATCCGTGTATTCAACCTTGCGGCCATCTTCTGAACAAACGACGATGCAGGGGAGGTATCTGAAGCAAGAAGAACAGGTATTCCAAACTTTGATATAATAGTTATGATTTTTTCATCACTGGCTTCTTTCTCACAGCCAGATGCTATTAGAGTTCCATTTAGATCTAACACTGCATAACCTGTTTTTATGCCCGGATCAATGCCTACAATCGTATAAATCTATCCACCTCTCAATCCCCGATATATCTCAATTGTTTTCTCAACACTTTTTCTTAATGAATATTTCTTAGCAGTTTTGTGTGCTTCCGTGCCCATTCGTTTGCATAATTTAGCATCATTGAGTAATTTTTCCATTGCGTTAGCAAGTTCAGCAATATTACTTGGTTCTACAAGAACTCCTGTTTTTCCGTTTTTTATTAGTTCTTTTGGTCCAAGTCTCTTAACACCAATTACTGGGGTTTCAGTATACATAGCTTCAATAAATGTAAGTCCAAATGTTTCGGTGTCTGATGCAGATACATAAATGTCTGCAGCAGAATATGCACTATTAATATCATCCAAATAGCCAGTAAAAATTACATTTTTAATCCCAAGTGCAACTGCTAGTTTTTTGAAGTCATCAACATATGGCCCCCCACCGCATATCACTAAAAGTCTCTCGTCATTTTCGATCATTTTAAATGCTTCCAAAAGAACATCTATTTTCTTTTCAAAGCTTACTCTTCCTAAATACAATATCATTTTCTTCTTCCCAATCTTGTGTTGTTTTCTGAACAGTGCAGCTTTTTTTGCATTTTTTCTGAACTTTTTCAAGTCTACGCCATTAGGAAGATAAATTACATTAGAAAGCCCATAAGATTTCAGTTCGTTTACAAGTTCATTAGTTGGCGCAGTTACTACATCCACCATCTTGAATACATGCTTTATCATTTTTTTTACAGTGTAATCGCTTATTTTACTAAATGGCTCAGGAAGTCTTCCATTAAGCAAATGAGGGACATAATCTGGAAAATGAGTGTGATATGTTACTACTGTTGGAATATTCTTTCTTTTTGCAGATATAATACCCTCTAAACCCAATACTACTGGCGCATGGGCGTGAACAATGTCTGGGTTTTCTTTTTTGAGCAATTCACTTACTCTTTTGTAGTTCATCGATGAAATCCTATAACCTTCATAAAATGGAAATGCCTTTGCAGGAATCCAATAGATTTTGAATGTTTTGGAAATTTTCTCTACTTTCAATATCTTATCTCCTGGGGCAAACAACACTACCTCATTATTTTTTGCAAGGAGCTTTAGAGAATTAGAAAGATAACTAACCACACCATTTATCTGTGGAAAGTATGTATCAGTGAAAACGGCTATTTTCATATCTAATCTTGCTCAGCTAAAATTTAAAAATAAAAAGATTTATTCTTCTGTTTCATTATTTTGTGTGCCATGGTTCTCTATGTAATTTAGTATCTCTAATGGGTCTATGCTTTCATTATTTCCGCTTTCGTTACCAGTATCTACAGGCGTCCCTACTTCCATACAAAATTCTAGTTTACTCTCGTTTTGTATGTTTTCACAGTATGTGGTATTTTTGTAAGCACCTGCAAGTTCTATGTAACAATCATCCTTGAAAGCAAGATCAGTTACTAGAGGGCATACTGTTTCATCCTTTGTAATAGGAACCAGTGAAATGAAGCATCTATCTCTTCTACCATCAGCAAGTTCACACATGTCTTTGCGCTTTAATGTTAGTGCTAGGTCGCTTATGCATTTATCTCTTTCATTACCTTGTTTTGTTGTGTAGCAGTTTGCGAGTTTTATCTGTTGTTCTCTTTCCTTTTCAAACGCATTAACAGCACCACCACTTAGGTTCTCTGGTGGCATTATGAGACCGGCATATTTGCTGAATGTATTAAGTTCGAATTCGTAGTAATGTTCCATATTGCTATAATTGTATGTGAATGATTTTTCATACACGTAACCACTGTCATTGTTTATGCACATTGTCCATTCAAAGACCTTAGGTGTCGTGGCCCCTATCCCAAAGCGTGCAGCATCCATTACAGATGCATTACTGTAATCAAGAGTATATGTTATCTCCCTACACTTGCTTTTGTTTGTTATCTCTGAATGAAGAATAATGTAATTGTTTGATATTAGATAGTTCAAATCGTTTATATTTTTCTCAATTCGCGTATCATTGAAGAATTTTACACTGATGGAAGTAATGTAGTTCTTAACTCGATCATTATTTTGCACTGACGAGCATGCTTCGTCACCTGGCGGATATTCGATACAAAGTATCGTGTCATTGCTAAGGAAATATATCTTCTTATATGAGAGCGGATTCGTAACCTCAACACTACTATCATTTCCTCTCATCGCAATGACATATCCTACTCTATATCCATCTGATACATCTGTATATGCGTAAGTATATTCGTTTAATCCTTTTCCAAATTCCATCCCTTTCAGAAGAAGTTCCTTTACTTCTGTTGTGTTTGCTTCTTCTGTTACTGGCATTTCTATAGTAATAGTAAAATAAATTGCCAGTGCCACTAACAACACAACTACTAAAAGAACGATTTTCTGCTGATACTCCATAATAAAACCTCTTTGCAATTAGCATCTATAACTCTTATAAATATTCTTTTGGTCTTTTTATTGTATTGTAATTTCAAACCTTTCGGTTCTCATTACAATATAAATAAAAATCTGGGATTTTTAAAGGTGGTGTTATTATGGGATTCTGGGATTCAATATTAGGCAAAGAAGAAACAAGTCTTCCGTCGGGCAAAACATTAGCAAATCCATTTGCTATCTCTCTTTCATTTCATCCATTAAGACTTTCAGCCAACGCTGCTAATTCTATCAATCTAATTGTTAAGATAAAGAATATTTCTTCTGATGTGCAGCTAGCTTCTGTCGACGCACTTCTTCCAAAGAACGTGATGATTGGATTTGATAAACCAGGAATAAACAAAGCAACAGAGCAACGTCTTGGTGAAATCAAACCGGGCGAAACAACTACGGTCTCTTTACCTATTTGGGCAAACAATCAAACAAAAGATGGTAAATACGAAATTGATGTAACTGTGTTCTCACATTACATTGGTTATAATAAAGTACTAAGCTACATAAAAAAGAAAACATCATTTAGAATAGTCTAGACTTTTCATTAATTCATCTATTGCATTTGCAACGTTTACTCCTTTTTCTGTAAGTTTTACCACTCTTTTCTTTCCTTTACTCTCTACTGCAACCAATCCATTTTCTTCTAATTTTGAAATGAGTTTTGTAACATATACATAAGTAGTACCAGTTGTCTTTGCAATTTTTGAAAGGTGCCACGTACTTTCAGTATCCTTTAACGTCGTCATAATCTTGCATGGTTTTGGTCTTGCAAATACCTGAAGCATAAGCCGCATATCGTTCAATACATATAAAAATCCAACACCTATTTTTTTACCGTCGTTAAGTCGACGATAGATTTATAAAATATCCAGAGAATATAGTCGTGTCAATAATAATTATTGACGAGAATGCCCTATTGGGCTTTGAAAGGTGAACTATTATGGCAAAAAAAGTTGGATCTGAACGTATAAGTCGGGAGGACGGATATCTCTATTATGTAGGAAAAGATGGTTTTGTTTGGGCTGCTCCTATGAAGCACAACAAGAAAGGCAGGAAAAAGAAAGTTGGTGCTCAGAGAGTAGACAAAAGAAAAGGATTTATGTACTACCTCGGAAGCGATGGCTTTGTATATGAAACAAAACTTAAGAATGCCTAATCTTCCCTATCCTTTTTTAAATAAAACTTTCTTTATTTTTCTCTACTTTTTATGAGGTGTATATATGAGAATAGTTATATCAGAGAGTACTAGCGGAAAAAGTTATCAAGTTGAACTTGCAAAAGAAAAAGAAGCCAACATCATTGGCAAGAAAATTGGCGACGATCTTGACGGGAATCTTATTGGCGCTGCAGGTTATCTCTTGGAGCTGACAGGTGGAAGTGATGGAAGCGGATTTCCAATGCGCAAAGAAGTTTATGGTGCTGCAAAGAAAAATATCTTGACAGCAAAAGGCGTTGGTTTTTACACAAAGCGAAAAGGTGAACGAAGAAGGCATTATGTGAGAGGGAATACCTATTCTGCTGAGATCATGCAGGTCAATACAAGAGTGAAAAAAGCCGGCGCAACTCCATTAGATCAACTCTTCAAAAAAGAGGAAAAGGAGACTAAATAATGCAGGCAGATATGAATATCGGGATGCTTGGCCATGTTGACCACGGCAAAACTACATTAACAAAAGCGCTTACTGGAAAATGGACCGATACCCATAGCGAAGAAATAAAGCGAGGCATTTCAATAAGACTTGGCTATGCTGATGCATTTATCTATAAATGCGAAAAAACCGGAAAATTTTATTCTACTGAAGATGCCTGTAAAAATGATGGTGGAAAACCAAAACTTTTGAGAAAAATGTCCATTGTTGATGCTCCGGGTCACGAAACTCTTATGACAACTGTAATAGCTGCAACGAGTATATTGGATGGTGTATTATTCCTTATCGCTGCAAATGAACCATGTCCTCAACCACAAACAGCTGAACATCTTCTTGTGCTTAATTCTACTGGAATAAAAAAAATTATTGTTGTGCAGACAAAGATTGATCTTGTTAGTAAAGAAGATGCAATAAAGCATTACGAACAGATAAAAACATTTCTTAAAGGCACGGCAGCAGAAAATGCACCCATTATTCCTGTTGCTGCCAACTATAACATTAACATGGGCGTTTTATTAAAAACAATCAATGAAGTAATGTCTTCTCCGGAGCGCAATGAAAAAGCCGAACTTAGATTATATGTTTCACGTTCTTTTGATGTCAATCGCCCTGGTACTGAAATACCCAGTCTTAGTGGTGGCGTACTTGGCGGTTCCATAGTCCAGGGTTCTTTGAAAAAAGGAGAAGAGATAGAAATCCGACCAGGTGTGGCCAAAAAAGAAGGTGGGCGCCCATCATCCCTTATATGCAAGGTTCAGGCACTCATGGAAGGCGGGGAACATTTGGATTTAGCCACACCTGGAGGGCTCGTAGCAATAGGGACCACTCTTGATCCTGCTCTCACTAAATCAGATGCATTTGTTGGTTCTGTAATTGGACGGAAGGGAGAAGTTCCAGAGCCTACCGATACTATAAATGTAAAATACCGCATGCTTGAAAGAACTGATGTTCAAAATACACCTTTGCGTGAAAACGAACCCATAGTCGTAAATGTCCATACTTGGACAGGCGTTGGTTTGATTACCAAGCTTTCGAAAGGAATTGCAGCAATAAAACTGAAGAAAGGAACAGTGGTTTACAAGGCAATGCATGTTGCCCTTTCGAAGAAAATTGGTCAAAGATGGCGTCTTTCTGCATGGGGAGAAATCATCTGAAACTTTGCAATTATTTTACCTAGGTCAAAGTTTCATCAAAGGTCTTCCGGTTTTACAAGTGATATTATAATAATTTAAATTTGTTTTACTATTGATTTCACTAGCGTTCATTGCTGAGGTACATTTGAACGGCGTTCCGTTCAAAGTCCTTCATCTTGCTCATAAGCTGAGGTCGCCTAGTTCGGTAGGGCGCAAGGTTGCTAACTCAAGCCTTTGATTTCTGTTCTTCTAAGGGCAAAGGCTAGGGGTTACCCAAACCATGAGGTCTTCTCTTGGTTGTGAAAACCTTGTGTGCTTTGCACGCGGGAGTTCAAATCTCCCCCTCAGCGTTTCCAACTTTTAGTAAAAGTTGGATCAAAACTTAATCCTGTAAAAGGACAGAAAATCTGATCTTCATTAAATCAAATAGTTGTTATAGAAAGAGTTTTAAACTGTTTAATTCTAATATTACTATGAGAAGAAAAAATATACTTAACGAGGTTCTCCCATATGTATTCTAGAAAATTAAGGCATAGTGATCTAGCAGAAATTAGAACTGCTAAAGAATCCGCTTCCAGAAGAGTTTGGACTCATGGATCAGGTCATTTTTGGGGAACCATGCTACGTGATGCACATTCTCTTGGAACAACGTGTAGAGTATTGAAAGTTAATCTACTAAGATCAATTAGAAACATGCACAAAGAAACCCCAGAACCAATTAATGTGCTTATTGAAGGATCTGGTATGAGTACAGTTGGTGAAGAGCTTATTCAAAGACTTGGGGAAGAAGGAATAACAGTAAAGGTTGTCAAAACAGATATTTATCCTCCAGAGAAATTCCAACAACTTGCAGAAGAAGCAGGAATAGACGCTGACAGTTGCCAGTATCATCAATTAACTCCAGAAGAACTACATAAGTTGGGAGAAAATAGATTTCATTCAGTTATTTCAAGAAGTGCTGGACTGACATATACAAAATTACCTAAGTTATATGGATTAGAAAATGTTTGGTATGTTCTTCGTCCAAAAGGAGAAGCACATATTTTAACAGAGCACGTATCTTTTGGTGTAGAGGATCTAGGTGGTACCAAATTTGTCAGTGGATCCCCTATTCATTTGAAAGATTTTGAAGGTGAAACTCCAGAAGGAGAATTCCTTAGAACTACTGAAGGACTTTTTTATCAAGCAGAAGGTGACGGGAGTACCTTCATACTTAGGATGAAAAAACAAGCACCATTCGAAGAAATTTTTCCACCGGATGATACCGATTTTGTTCCATCTATGGTAGAAGTTACAACAAGGGAAGAAATTGATGCACATAGGACAATTTTTCATCTAATGGAAGAACCACCTATTGAATTATCTTCAGGACAATTTGAAAATCTTAAACACGCAGCCAGTATGATGGAAACCCATCATTTGAGCAAGTCCGCAAATTTAGGGCGGTCTGGAGGAGTAAAACGCAGGGATTTTAACAAAGGCTTAGACTTGATGATACGATACGGTCGTTATTACATTGTTGCTATTGATGAATTTGGGTTTGTTGATAAAGTTCTTTGGAGAGAAGAAAAATAATTAATTAGAACCAAATAGATTTTTCTTAAGGGTTTCGTGCACAGTTTTTGGATCATGGCCTAATCTAATTAGAGTTGTCTGGCCTCTTACACCCTTTCCACTTGGTGTTGTTATTATGAGACCAAGTACCTCAAGATCATTAAGATATTCTTTATACCAGCGCGAGCTTCTGGGCCGCTTCTTCAATCTATTGCATGCCTTTTCATATTCTTCATAAACTTCCCCAGAAAACAATACGTTATTGTCAACTCCATCGAGCCGTGCATATTTACTTCCTGAAATAGAAAGATCACATATTACATAGAGCACAACCTGGTGCATCTGGGGCAATGTATTTGTCGTTTCAATTGTTAGATCTGTTTCAACCTTATTCCGTGCAGCTTCTACGTCTTTATCACTTACTTTTTCCTTTCCGCTTTGTTCTGCCATTTCACCGGCCTTATTCAATAATTTTAGTGCATATCTTGCATCGCCACTTTCCTGAGAGGTAATGGCTGCAGTAAGGTTTATTGCAGATGATTCAACCACGTCTTTTTCAAATCCCTCTGCCACACGTTTTTCAAGTATTTTCTGGAGTTGCTCTGCCGTATATGGCTGGAATATCATTTCAGTTTCATAGAGGCTGCTTTTACTTCTTGGATCTAATGAATCCTTGAATGAAAGTTTATTGGATATCCCAACAATGCTCACCCCGCCATTAGTTATTTCATCATTAGAACGGGTAAGTGTGTATACTAGTTCATCAAGATCTCTAGTCATATCTATTTCGTCAAGTATGATTACCATTTGCTCTCCTTTTGAGCATACCTCTATCATCTTTTCATAAAGAAAAGGAAGGCCAAAGCCAGATTTTTCAAGCTCAGGAACATAATTTTTCATTATCTTCTGCATAATTCTATATCGTGAATTATATATTCTACAGTTTACATAGTGCATGCTCGCACCATGCTCTTTCCCTATTTTGACAAAATCTTCCATAACTCTTTTCATACAGCAGGTTTTGCCGCTGCCAGTTTTGCCGTATACAAACAAATTTCTTGGCTTTTGACCTTTGAGTGCTGGAGAAACTACTGTCATCATCTCGTTTATATGTTGCTCTCTGAATGGTAGCTCTCTTGGAACATAATGAGGGGATAAGACTGAGAGGTTTTTGAAAATGGATTTTTGTGACAATATCTTGTCAAAAGAAGTCATAAGCTACTCTTACTGGAAAGTCTTTTTAACAACCGCCTGTTCTGCCTAGTCTTTAAATAATTTCCTATATAGAGTAAACCTTACTATTTTATGGAGGTTAAACCATGATAGTTGGTGAAAGGATACTTGAAGTCAGTGGAAATAGACCGACCCGCGAACCTGTAAAAGGGCTAAGCATAAACATCTCATTGGAAGATGTAGCGAAAGGAGAGGAAAACCTCGAAATAACCTACGTTTATACTGCTTCTTACAATGAAAATGCTGGTGAGATCAAAATCAAAGGCTTACTTATGGCCAAAGAAGAAGCTAAGCGCGTGAAAGAAATAGTCGACAAATGGAAAAAGGAAAAGAAAATCCCAGAAGACTATGCAACACAAGTACTAAGTGCAGTAAACTACAGTGGAAGTGCGAATGGTACTTTGCTGGCAAGAGTGCTTGGTTTGACAGCACCTTTGATTCCACCAAGAATCCAGCTTTCAAAAGCTGAAAAATCAAACTAACTGGGCGCTTTTTTTCAGCACATAAAATAAAGCAAGGGGCTGTGGCAGCTCCTTTATCTCATCTTTTTTATATGAATGCGTCTCACCAATTAGCTTAAGCTCTGGTACATCTTCTGTAAATCTTATCTTTACTGTTTCTTTGCTTTCAAGCATCGCATCTTTCAAAGGATCAAAAGATTCTACATCATCCACTATTTTTGCTATTAATCCAGTTTCACCATGAATGCTATTTGGTACCCTTATCAGTTTGCTAAGGTCTTGCGTAACGCCCACATCAGTATTAACCGAGCTTACTGGCAGTGTATCAGCCACAATTTTCAATCTACTAATCAAGTCGCTTAGTTTCAATGAGGTTTTACTCCAATTCCCCTCTTCAACACCCCCAATGAAGAAATTCCTCTTTTCTTCCTTACAAAAAACCCTTGAAATCTCTGAAGGTTTTTCCATTAATAATTTGATGGTGCGACGTGCCAATCTTCCCCTGTACCCGCCTTCACTTGGCTTTGGACCAAAAAGTTTTGGTGGATGGGTTTCACTTGTCTGAAAGAACTCTTGGTAATCAAGTCCTTGTCCCATGATATAATCAACAAGTTCTCTTCTCTCATCTCCACCAAGTTTCAGGTAATCTGCATCTCTGACATGTACATGGTAGCCCCTGTTCCCCGAAAAAACAACAACAATGTCTTTTATGCCAAAATCATTCACTAAAAAATCATCTACCAATCTTTTCAAATCTTCTTTTACTTCATCAAGTTTGCTATACTGGCCGTATTTTCCTTCGGCATGTATGTCTAAATCGAATATCAGATCTGCTCCTTTCCATTGTTTTTTCTGCATTGGTGTGGCTCCTGGAAATTCATAATAGGCTGCTGAATGCGAAACAAACATCGGCGTGTTATTGCATAAATAACTTCTGAATGCAGAAACATTTGCAAAATCAAGATGTCTGGCATCGATCTTCTTAATATTACCAATTCCAAATTCTCTTTGTTCTATTGCAGGTATTTTAAATTCTGCAATCTCGTAGTATGATGCAAATATCTTTTTTGCCCAGTTCATTTCAAAATCTCCTTTTTCCTTTGTTCATTTAATTTATGCCAGCGAATTGGATTACCAACCCTGCATACTGCACAGCAAAGCCCATAACTCATTACTGTGGCGCATGAAGGCACGTTATATCCTTTCTTCTTCAGGTGCTTTATCTGATATCTTGTTGTCTTTTCACTAAAGTCTGGCAATTGAGTATATATTCCAGTTATTGCATCTTCCCCTGTTCCAATACCATTAAGATAAACTGCCAGATACCATCTTGCAGAATGATTAAGGTTCTCATGCTTTTTCGCACTTTCAAGAAGCTTTAGAATACATGGCGGGTGATCTCCTTTTTTTACTACGATTGTTGTTTCGCTCTTTGGAAGTTCTTCAATTAATTTTTCTCCAGCTCTTTTGATTGCTTCAGGTGCATCCTTTACAAGCGGAATATCTTCGATGTGTTTTCTCACTGCCTCCTCTACCAATCTTTTGAAATCATTATCATTTATCTCTACAAATCCATTTGTTATTTTTCTGTTTATCAATCGGTAGTGCGTAGAGCGGATGCTGTATGATACGTATGTCGGAAGATCAAGCAATAGTTTTCCATCCTTTCGAAGAGGCACAATATCAAATCGTGATGCAACACGTTCAATCGTTCCCTTACTCTCTTTATCTATGTAATTTCTCACAAGTTTAGATTCATTAATTGAAAATTTGCTTGTTATGAACGAATTTCTCAAATAACCCAGAATCATTCTAGCAGCAGCAAAAGAGGCAATTTCTTCCTTTTTTCCACTTTCATGTAGCACCATCCTTTTGGTGCTCTCCCCCCTCAAGCTTTTTTTTATTCTCTCAACACCAAGAATCACTATCTGGTCTGTAAGTGCCATATCTTCAATAATTCTCTTAGCTTCGCTGGAGAATGGATATTTGAGTGCAAAGTCTAAATCCTCCATAATCATTTCTTTCTTGTTCTTTTTTTATGCCTTTTCCCAATAGCTGTAACAAGAAGATAACCTGCATCAAAAGCTACTACTGCTGCAAAATAGTCCCATCTTCCAAATACAACAAGAACCAAAGCTCCAATCTGAAGTATTGGTCTGTATGTTTCCAAAGGCCTCCATTTTCCTATATAATCCACTTCGTCAAGAAATGCCAGTACTAGGAAATAACAGAACAGTACCATGTCTATGGATGGCATTCCAAGAAACAGTAGGGATAAGGCAACAACTAGAAAGCCCACTCTATGAGCAACAGTATCTACTTTCCTTGCAAAAACCTGAGCAATAATCGCACCAAGGAAAAGTACTGAAAAGGAAGCTACACTTATTAGATAACCAATCAGAACGCCATAAATAACCGCAAGAAAATATTTCAACGGATGTTTACTCTTCTTATCATCATCTAACCAATCTACTGTTTTTACCAAAAGACCGGTAATAAACGCCAAAATATACATCAACATATTAATCACCCAATATTGGTGCCATTATCAATGGAAATGCAATAGTTGCATCACAGTCTACTGTTACATGGTTTGCTTGTTCTTTTATTTTACCCCATGAAATGCCCTCGCTGGTTCTTGCCCCACTCAAAGAGCCATCCCAGGGTGATGCGGTTGTAACATAAACAGCATAATCAAATCCTCCCCTAAGAAGATTGACTCCTATGGCATGATGTTTTGAAATTCCGCCCCCAAGTACTATCCCGCCACTTTTTTCTGCATCAAGTGCCATCTGTGCTAATCTTCCCATGTCTTTTGTTACATCTATTACAAAGTCTTTATTCTGCTGTTTGAAGAAATACGTCTGCAAACCTATGGCAGAATCTGTAATCCCGGGACAGAATACTGGAATATCATTTTTAGCACACCAATACAGGAAAGAATCTTGCTTTCCTTTTTCTCCAATCTTCTTTGCCATTTCTGAAGGCGAGACTGTTTTTCCTTTCAGTTCTTTGAATATCTCTGCCATAAACAGTTCCAAATACTCATAACATTCATTTGGAACAAGAATATTTCCAATTCTATTAATCTGCTTTTTATGAAGTTCAGTATCATTCATTACAAAGTCTCCTAACAGATAATCCTTCTCTGACCGAATAATGTCGTGATCCAAACTTCCGCCAGCTGTAATTATCACATCTACGAATTTTCTTTTGCACAGTTCTGTTATCAGACCTCTTAATCCTGATGCCACCATATTCGAAGTAAATGTAAGAAATATTGTTGCATCTTCCTTCTTCATCCTTTCAATTATCTCAATCGCTTTGCTAATATTAGTTGCCTGAAACCCGGTACTGAGTTTTGGATTTATCTCTCCTAATTTGATATCGTTTATCTTCATTTTCTCACTGCCAATTCATTTGCAAGGTCACTAGCGCAATAATTATACCCATATCTTTTTTTGAGTCTATTGCCTGCATTTCCAGCTATTTTCGTAGCCGCAACAGTTGCTGTGAAGCTATCATTTTTACATGCGAGGGCAGCTACCAACCCTGCAAGCACATCGCCAGTTCCGCCTTTAGTCATCCCAACATTATGCACAGTATTAGTGACAATCTCTTTTCCATTGCTGATTATATCTACTGCACCTTTTTTCAGAATGATGCATTTGTGCAGGTTTGCCATTTCTTTTACATTATTCTCAGTGCCACTTCTACCAAAAAGCATTCTAAATTCTCCCTCATGTGGCGTAAGGATTGCATTTTTTGGTACCCTTCCTTTAATTCGCTTCAATCCATCACCATCAATCACAAGTTTCTTTGCCTCTAATTGTCTTGCATTAAACTTTCCTTTTCCTAAACCAACTCCAGATAAAACACAGTCCATTTCATCGATTTTTCTAAGATCATGAAGCACAATAACCTCCGGAATTGTTTTTACTGCATTTATCAGATGGTGATCATTTTCTCCGGGGTAAAAATAGATAAGATCTACAAAGCGCCGTGCAGCCAATATGGCAAGCATTGGAGCACCATGATATTCTTTGCTCCCACCAACTATCAATAGCTTTCCGTTTTCTCCTTTATGTGAATCTTTTTCAGGAATATGTAGCTTCATGATTTACTTTCTTATCTCAGATTTAAAACTATTCCTCAAAGTATTTTCTTATCTCACTATTCAGTTTCTCTGCTTCTTTTGCAGCCGCCTCAGCTGGATCTCCCCCATGCTTTTCATGTGCGTAGGCAATTGAAGAGGATGCATTTATCCTATGGATTGCAGCATTTTCCTTTATTACTTCCATTACCATGCCAAGGTCGCCGCCCTGCGCTCCTATTCCAGGAATAAGCATAGGCACTTCGTTTTTTGTAGTTTCCACAATCTTTATTATGGCATCGCTTGTAGCCCCAACAACAATGCCGCATTTCCATTCTATTGCTTTCTCAAGAACTTTTTCATAGAGATATCCTTCTCCGCATTTCAATTCCTGAAAATCCTTTGCACCTTTGTTGGAGGTTCTGCATAAAAGATAAGCCAATTTATCATCTCTAAGGAATGGTCTTACTGAATCTTCCCCCATATATGGATTAATCGTTGCAGCATCAGCACCCCAGAAATCATATGCCTCTTTTGCATATGCTTCGCTTGTTTTCCCTATATCCCCTCTCTTTACATCAATTATTACTGGAGTTTCCTCTTTGAATTCCTCTATGATATTGCCTAAAGCATGAAGTCCATCAAAGCCATATTGTGCAAAGAATGCATAATTCGGCTTTATTGCTGATATTGCATTTTCTTCAAGCAGTGTTTCTGTTATTTCACAAAAATAATCTGTGATCAACTCTTCTACTTCTTCTTCAGGCTCTTTTGTTATTCTTGATACTACCGGGTCAATTCCAAAACAGAGGATTGTTCTATTTTCATTTGCTGATTCTATAAGACGATCTAAAGTATTCATAACTATTCAATTGCTGGCAAATGATTTTATAACTCTCTTACAGTTGAATTCCCATCACTTATGCTTATCATAACAGTTGAGCTGCCAAAATCAACCCTAAGTACATTTCCAATTTCTGAAAAAACAGGTGCACTAGGACAGGAATTTGATAGATCATAAGTAGCGGCCGAAACACCAGTTTGGCTAAATGAAAGTTCAATCAGCCTTCTGGAACCCTCCTGGAAAATAAATAACAAACCCTCATGATATCTCATCAATGGTGTATGTCTTGATGCTGGAAATTCAAGAAGATCATCAATATTATTTCTCAGAAATGTATTCCCCATTCTGCTAAGATCATTATATACTAAAGTTCCATTTTCATTGATTAAAAATAAATATTCAGCATTATCTCCAGCTATCCATGTTAGCGCTCGAGAACCAAACTCATCATGCTCAACACTAAATGTATCCTCTCTTCTTCCAGGTAATGTTGTTTCTCTTCTGCGTATTGCTTCTGTACCAAGTGTTACTATCACTCTTTCCTCGGCTATAATTAGGGTCCTATTTTCACCACAGACCATGTCAAGATATTCTCCGGCTACTGTAGTTGGTGAAATAGCAAGTTCTATTGATTCATATCTTATTCCATTTGATAAAAACGAGATCCTACTATTTGAAATATCTAATGAACAGTTTCCTCGTGCAAGAATTTGTTGTTGATATGATACTCCCGGTCTTTCAAAATGATGTTGTGGAATCCCTGCCAAAGTATCTGTTGGAGCAAAAAGTAGTGATGCAGCAGAAAAACCAGCTGCTAGAATATTTGTTCTTCTGGCGTTACGCATCCGCATTTTATCCGCCAGTTACTCTTCTTAACAAGTCTGTTCTTTCGGTTCTTGATATCATCTCTCCACGTTCTCCATCATTTGTGAGATTGTAAATCCTTGCTTGATGAAGATGTTGAGTGATGTCTCCAGTAACTTCATTTGCAACTTCTCGTGGCAATTCTACCCAATAGTTTCTTCCATTGATTTCAGTTCTTCTTCCTACCCATTCTTGTGCTTCTTCTGATCTTCTTTCTTCAACACGTCGTGGAACAATTTCTCCTACTGTAACTTCTCCTCTTGGTGCTTCTTCACTTATAGAACTGCGTTCTGCCCCTTCCCTGTCCATAGTCTCAGCCAAATCTCTGGCTTCTTGACTACCACCATTGATAGTACTACCATCAGGTCTTGTGATTGTTGTATTTCGATCAAGTAACATATCTCTGGTAGCTGTTCCTGGATCAAGTCTTGTATCAAAAACATATTGCTGACCACCAATTTCAACATTTTCCTGTCTTCTCATTCTTCCTGTTGCTGCCATATATTCACCATTTTATTACTTCTTTATACACATACTTTATGCGGAAAAATTAATAAACATATTCACCTGTCGCATTATTTCGTAATCCATATAAATGCCTCTTACTAAAGAAGAAACTAATTTAAGGGGTCATAGTATAACCAGGTAGTACGGCAGGCTCCAGATCTAGTCCTTTATAGGACACATAGAGCCGTAACCTGCATACCGGAGTTCAAATCTCCGTGACCCCATTTGAAGCCAAGCTTCAAAGGGCCCCTTGAAACACTGTTTCAAGTAGGCCCCATTTGAATGTGATATTATGCGATTGTATCTTGCATTTTTGATTATAGGATTGATGGTTTTTGGTTGCACTGAAGAAGGTCAACCTGCAAACAACACAACTAGTTTGCCAATTATTGTCCCAGCAAATAACACCACTCTTATCCCTTCTTCACCCCAAGGCCTTCCTTCTGATTATTCTGTAAATCTTGGCGATAAAATATCAGTAAACTATACGCTTTGGGTTGATGGAAAAGTCTATGATACTAATAATGAAACTTTGGCAATTGAATCCGGGATATACAATCCATACAGAGTTTATGGTCCATTTGTTTTTGATGTGATTTTCAATCAAGGCGTAATCGATGGCTTTGTAGCAAATGTTATCGGCATGACAATAAATGAAACGATCTCATTTGCAGTAACCCCTGATCGAGGATATGGGTACTATGATGAAACCAAGGTTATTACTGTTCCGCGTTACTATAACAAAAGCCTCTTTGAAACAGTACCGCTCTCTTATTTTGAAGAGCAGGGATTGAATACAAGTGTTGGCACAGGTTTTGATACTCCATATGGCACTGTTTTCATTAACAGTACTAATGAGGAAAATGCCACGCTATTTTATGTTTTAAGTCCAGGACAAAAATTCACTTTCAATGGAATTCCCCAGGAAGTTGTCAACTTAACAAATTTCACAGCAACGATAGAATATACTTTCAAACAAAACTCAACCTATGTCATTCCACATCCTCAAACTGGAGCTCCGACATCTTACCTAGTAACAAACAAAACAGAGCAGAATATTACTCTGGATGCAAATCATAAACTTGCTAACAAGACATTAATCTTTGAAGTTACTTTGCTTGATGCAATTCCTTATAACAGTTAGCTGCTGATGATTTGTAAATGGACTGGCATACACTTGCGTCTGACGATGCTGTTGCAAAGCTTAAGAGCAATACTAAAGGCCTTACTGATGAAGAAGCAGCAAGGAGACTAGATGAATACGGACGCAATATGATTACAGTCAAAAAGCCAATCTCTCCATTTAAGATTTTTGTTAATCAGTTCAAGAACCTCCTGGTTATTATTCTTTTATTGGCAGCAATGGTTTCTCTTGTTATTGGCTATCTTAACCCTGAAAAAGCAGATTTTATCGATGCTATTCTTATTTTCGTTATTGTTATAGCAAATGCCATCTTTGGCTTTGCGCAGGAATACAAAGCAGAGAAAACAATAGAAGAACTCACAAAAATGAGTGCCCCGCATGCCACAGTTATTAGAAATGGAAAAGAAAAGGAAATATCCTCAGAGGAAGTTGTTCCCGGGGATATTATCTTACTTAATGAAGGCGATAAAATCCCTGCAGATGCGAGGCTCATAGAGACATTTTCCATGCAGGTTGATGAATCAATGCTAACTGGTGAAAGTTATCCTGCAGCTAAACAATTAGAAATACTCGAAACTACCATCCCTCTTGCTGACAGAAGCAACATGGTTTTCATGGATACTGTGATAACACGGGGCCACGGCAAAGCCATAGTAGTAGAAACTGGTCTGAAAACAGAAGTAGGAAAAATAGCAAAAGAAATTTCAGAAGCACCTGAAAAAGTAACCCAATTCCAGATTGAAATAGAAGATGTTGGCAAAAAAATCTCAATCATAACTCTTGGAGTATTAATTGTAATTATAATTACAGAATTTATTCTTGGAACTGGTGATCTCTTTTTCATTTTCCTTGCAGCTGTTGCATTAGGTGTGGCAGCTATACCTGAGGGATTACCCGCTGTAGTTACACTTGCGCTCTCAATTGCCACTAACCGCATGCTGAAGCAAAATGCCCTGATGCGCAGGCTTTCAACTGTCCAGGATCTTGGTTCTGTTGATGTTATTTGCACTGATAAGACCGGAACTCTTACCGAGAACATGATGACAGTAAGGAAGATCTATTTTGAGGGCAAATATTTCACTCTTGGCGGCAATGGACTTGAGAAAAAAGGAAAGATTGTTTGCACCAAAGACAGCTGCCCTGCAGATTTAGAGTTGCTTCTGGAATGTGCTGTTCTTTGCAATGATGCAAGAGAAGTTGAAAGTGAATCCGGTCGAAAATTCAAAGGAGATCCAACAGAAATTGCACTTCTAATCCCTTCTTATAAAGCAGGATTTGATGTTGAAGAAATACGCGGAAAAATGAAACGCATCAATGAAATTCCATTTTCCTCTGATCGAAAAATGATGTCTACTCTTAATCAAAATAAAGACACTAATTTTGTTTTTGTAAAAGGCGCTCCTGAAGTTGTACTCTCAGAATGTACTCACATAATAACAGATGGAAAATCAAGGAAACTCACTACAAAAGATCGGGAAGCCATCATTGCGCACAATAAAGAAATGGCCTCAGAAGCATTGCGTGTAATCGGCCTTGCATACAAACAAACCAAATCTACAAAATATGACGAACATAATCTGATCTTTCTTGGCCTTATGGGCATGATTGATCCTCCGCGTGCTGGTGTAAGAGAAGCCGTTGAAGATTGTAGAAAGGCTGGTATTCGAGTAATTATGATCACAGGTGACAACAAATATACTGCAGAGGCTGTTGGTAGAGAACTTGGATTTAAGGCTGGGGCTCTTAATGGCGAAGAACTTGACAAATTATCAGAAAAAGAACTTTCTGAAATTATAGAAAAAGTTGATATCTATGCGCGCACCAGCCCTAAACACAAAGTAATGCTGCTTCAGGCACTCAAGAAAAATAATCACATTGTTGCTATGACTGGCGATGGCGTAAACGATGCTGCTGCGATGAAAAATTCTGATGTCGGAATTGCAATGGGTATCAGAGGGACAGAAGTTACAAAACAAGCAAGCGATATCATAATTCTTGATGACAATTTCATTAGTATTAGGAATGCAGTTGCAGAGGGAAGGGGAACATTTGACAACATAAGGAAATTTGTTACTCTTCTTCTTGGTGCAAATACATCAGAGGTTCTTGTCATATTCCTTGCAACTATTACCACGCTTGGCATATCGCCTAAAATTGCAGTTCAGCTTCTTTGGATAAACCTCCTTACTGACGGCCTTCCGGCCCTGGCTCTTGGTGCTGACAAATCCGGAGCAGATATCATGAAACGAAAACCGCGGCCAAAATCAGAGCATGTTCTGAATAAAGGGGCGCTGTATTTCATTGTATGGTTAGGCGTTATAGAAGCACTTCTCCTTCTGTTGCTCTATGCATATTATCTTTCTACACAAGAAGCCGTACGGGCATTTACCATATTGTTCACTGGTTTTGTTGTACTCGAAGTTTTTAGTGTGTATCTAGTTCGTTGGAGATATAAAACTACATTCTTCTCTAATAAATGGCTGCATCTTGCGATATTCGTTTCTCTTGCCTTACAGCTAGCAGTTCTTTATACTGATCTTGGGGGATGGTTCCAGGTTGTACCATTGAATTTGTTTGATTGGTTCGCAATTATCTTTGCAGGCATAGTCCTGACAGCTATTATTGCATTTGCTATGAAAGTTGAACCACGAGTGTTGGACATTCTCAAAAGAACGAAGTGATAGAAATTGGTTTAATGCGTTATTTTATAAATGCTTCTGCACACAATATATTTAGCACGAATCTTTTAGAGACCTTTAAAAATATATTAGTACAGAGATAATTATTAACTTGTTCTCCCAAGTGATTATCATGGATAATTCTAAACATGAAGCAAGGCAAACTGGTACCACAACCGTAGGTCTTGTTTGTAAGGATGGTGTTGTTCTCGCAAGTGATAGGCGAGCAACAATGGGATATCTTATTGCAAGTAAAGATATAGATAAAATATATCCAATAAATGATCGTATTGCAATGACTATCGCTGGAAGCGTAGGTGATGCTCAGACATTAGTCCGATGGATGAATGCTGAGCTTAAACTTTATGAGCTGAGGCATGAACAGCACCCTAGTGTGGAAGCTGCAGCATCACTTCTTGCAAACATTCTCGGGCAGTATAAATTCTTCCCGTTTTATGTGCAACTTCTCATCGGCGGTATGGATGAAAGACCACGGTTATTCTCTGTTGATATGCTTGGAGGCGTAACTGAAGAAAACGTCACTGCAACTGGAAGCGGTTCACCTATTGCTTATGGTGTACTTGAAGAATTGTATAAAGAATCCCAGCATGTTGAAGATAATCTCCCAATAGCTGCCAAGGCCGTAAGTGCGGCCATGAAAAGAGATGCAGCAAGCGGAGAAAGAGTTGATATTGTAGTTGTAACAAAAGATGGTTTCAAAAGATTAGATAAAGAAGAAGTCAAAAAGTTTGTACACTCCTAATTCAATTTTTTTCTCTTCCCACTTTTTTACGAGGTGTTTTATTGCACTATAAAGATATGATTAAGAAAATAAATGAGATAATGCCCAAAAATTGCACGGTAACAAAAGTAGAACCTGAAGGGCTTTCTACAGTGATTTACATAAAGGACATCAATGCCTTTTATTCAAATGACAGATTGATCAAAGATCTTGCTGGTGCACTTAAAAAGAAAGTAACTATTAGAGTAGATCCAACCGAATTAATGGATATTGAAAGAGCCAAAGAAGCAATCGTAAATCTTGTACCTCAAGATGCAGAAATAAAAAATATTACATTTGTGCCTGAAATGTGCGAAGTACGTATAGAGGCAATAAAACCCGGCCTTGTAATAGGAAAAGGAGGTTCTATACTTAAAGAAATCATGCTGCGAACCAATTGGGCGCCAGTAACACTAAGGGCCCCAACGATGCCTTCGTCTACTCTTGATGGCGTTAGGAAAATACAAGTTGTTGAAGCAGTAGAAAGAAAAAAATTCTTAGTGAACATTGGAAAGAAAATATGTCAGGATCCACCGCAGAGTGATTGGATAAGGGTTGTGACACTCGGCGGTTTCAAAGAAATAGGCCGTTCATGTTTGTTGGTGCAAACACCAAATAGCAAAGTACTCATTGACTGTGGGATTAATCCAGCTACTTTTGACCCAACCAAGACCTATCCTTACCTTAACCTTGCAGGATTCTCACTCAAAGAGCTTGATGCAGTAGTAATAAGTCATGGACATATGGATCACATGGGGTTCCTTCCATATCTTTTTGCTTATGGTTATGATGGACCAGTTTACTGTACCCCACCAACACGAGACTTTATGATATTGTTACAACAGGATTATCTTAATCTTTGTAAAAAAGTATTCAATATCGATGCCCCATACACTAAGAAAGACATTTACAGGGAATTAAGGAATATCATTACAGTTGACTATGAGGAAGTAGTTGATATAACACCTGAAATGAAAATGACGCTTTACAATGCAGGGCACATACTTGGAAGCGCAAGCGTACATTTACATATCGGTGAAGGTGCCCACAATCTCGTTTATTCTGGAGATATTAAATTCGGGTTCACAAGACTGTTTGATCCTGCACATACCAGATTCCCCAGACTTGAAACACTCTTCGTAGAAAGTACCTATGGTGGAAGGAATGATATTTCTGTAAATCGATTTGACAGTGAAAAGAGGTTAATGAGCATCATTCGGGAAACTATTGCAAAACGCGGCAAGGTTCTCATACCTGTTTTTGCTGTTGGAAGATCGCAAGAAATAATGCTAGTAATTGAAGAATACGCCAGAAGGGATCCAGAATTTAATATTCCTATATACATTGACGGTATGATCATGGAAGCATCTGCCATACATACTGCATATCCAGAATATCTTAGAGAACAACTCCAGAGAAGAATATTATCAGATAGGAGTCCTTTTGAATCACCATTACTTAATGTTGCAAAAGGTACTTCAAAAGAAGAAATAGTAAACGGAGATCCATGTGTAATTCTTGCTCCTTCTGGTATGCTTACTGGCGGCCCATCTTATGAATACTTGAAAATGATGGCTGATGATGAAAAGAATTCGCTCATTTTTTGTGGTTATCAAAGTGCACTTTCCCTAGGAAATAAAATACAAAAAGGCATGAGAGAAGTTCCTATTCTAGGTGATGACGGTAAAACAAAAGCCCTTAACATAAATATGCGTGTTGAAACTGCCGAAGGATTTAGTGGACACAGTGATAGAGCGCAGTTGATGGCATTTCTTAAAAATCTTCGACCAACACCAGAACGTGTTCTTACTATGCACGGTGATTGGGGCAAAACAGAAGAATTTGCACGTTCGAGTGGCATGATGCTTAGAAAAGAATCAAGAGCACTTGCTGATCTTGAAGCAGTTAGATTAAGATAGATCCCTTTCAACTTCATGCCGTTCCCAAGGATAAACAATCCATGCAGTTGTAGTTCCTACATAATAATCAGGCTTGAAAGTAGATTGCGGTTTAAAATGAATTGTTGCAGTTCTTATTTCTCCTGCTTCTTTTTCTTCTAAGTATTTTTTTGCTGCAACAAGGCTTTTTCCTGTATCAGCAACATCATCAACAAGTAATATTCTTTTTCCTTTTACATCCATGGAAAGTTCTTGTATAATTTCAGGGTGTTCGCTTGTTTCTCCAGCACTTTTATAAAATGCAACACCAACGATTCCTATTTTTTTTACAGCAAGTATGTCACTCAAAATCCTTGCAGGTACAAGTCCACCTCTAGAAATACCAATAATTATATCTGGTTTAAACTCTTTTGACTTTTCTGCAAGATCTTCACAGTACTCTATCACAGCATTCCAACTTATTCTGAGCAAATCCATAGCAAAAACCCTTCGGGAAATGTTTAAAAGCCTTTCTCCTTTATACCACCTGAGATATTCAAATAAGGTGTGGACCTATGAGACCATTGAAAATTGATGAAGAAGATGACTGGGAAGAAGACGACTTCGAAGATGAGGAGTGGGGCGAAGAAGAGGAAGACGAAGATTATTAATTACCCTTTATTCTTACTAATTTTCGTGGGCCCGTGGCGCAGCCAGAGCCTTTTTGACTTCTGCCTTTAAAAGAGCAAAAACAAGCCCTGAGGTTTGCAATTCAGAAAGGTTCCTGCATTGGATAGCGCAGCAGACTTCTAATCTGACGGTCGGGGGTTCAAATCCGCCTTTTAGTAAAAGGCAATCGAGAACGATGTTTCGTTCTTGGTGCTCCTTGTTCGGTTCGCCGAACAAGTAGGCGGCCCAAAACTGGGTCGTTATTGGTGATGAAAATCCCCCCGGGCCCGAATTTTATTTTTTTTACATTAATTCGGGACGTCTTGAAATGACAGACATTTCAAGGCCGAGGCCCGAATTTTATTTTTTTTACATTAATTCGGGACGTCTTGAAATGACAGACATTTCAAGGCCGAGGCCCGAATTTTATTTTTATTCACATGCAGTATTAACAGTATTTAAATACTTTTCAACTGAATTTATCATATCAAATTCTGGGAAATTAAATTCTGTTAGGTGGTTTTATGGCTATGAGTGTATCTGAAATAAGTGTAATGGTTGGCGATCTACTTGATGACACTGCTATTCCAAAAAACATTCGAAGGGCACTTTCTGAGGCAAAAGTACGTTTAGATGGAAGTGATGAAGACAATGTTAAAATTAGCGCAGCCATCTATATCATTGAATCAATTACAGAGGATATAAACATGCCTCCCCATGCAAGAACACAGATTTGGGCTATCATAAGCGCCTTAGAGTCGCTGAATGAGCAGCGATCTGGATGATCGAAGAACTTGTTGGAAAAGGAATCAGACTTACAGTCGAGGCAGAAGATATCCTATCATCCAACAAGTCTGAAGAATTGCTTCAGAAGATACTTCTTCTCAAAAAGCCGTTTATTTCAAAAGAAGATATTGAACCTTTAATAAAAAAACCACAAGTAGAGGTTATTCGGACGTCTGATTTTCAACCTTTGGCAAAAGAATATGCTGCTGACATAAAAATCAATCACACGTTTGATGTCACTGGAAAATCACGTACAAAAGGCAGTGTAGATAATTTTATCAGCCATTTCAGAAATCGCTTCGAAAGACTTGGCCGTATGCTCAGAAGGAGTGGCTCAACCCCAAATATCGATTTAGGCGATGTAAAAAGACATCTGAATGAAAAAGTCCGCATAATTGTTCTTATCTCTGCTAAAAGAGAAACAAAAAAAGGCAATCTTCTTTTTGAGGTAGAGGACCTCACAGGGTCTTTCAAGGTTGTTGTATCCACTTCCAAATACAATGAAAAAGTAATGGATAAAGCCAGATCAGTTATTCTTGATGATGTTGTTGCTATAACTGGCAAGGTACTTGAACCATACTTAATAGCTGAAGATGTAGAATGGCCAGAACTACCAGTTATAAGAGAGAAAAAACTCTCAGAAAACGATCTTGCCGCTGCATACCTTTCAGATCTGCATTTTGGAAGTAAACACTTTCTTGCTCATTACCTAAAAGCATTTACAGACTGGCTTCATGGAAAAGGGGAATTAAAAGAGCTTGCAGGTAAGGTAAAATATCTTAATATCGCAGGCGATATAGTCGATGGAATTGGTATTTATCCAAACCAAGAGAAAGAATTGGTAGTAAAGGATATTTATCAGCAATATGCCATGTTCACTGATTTTCTCGAGAACCTGCCTGATCACATCGAAGTGATTGTTGGGCCAGGCAATCACGATGCAGTTCGCAGAGGTGAACCGCAGCCTGCATTAGACCGCGATCTTGTTTCATCTGATATAACCTCAGTTGGTAACCCATCAAGCATTACTATAGAAGGAATCAAGCATCTTATGTATCATGGAACGTCTATTGATTCTATGATTTCAAACATCCCTAATCTCTCATATATGCATCCAGAGCAAGTTATGGTTGAATATCTAAAACGTAGGCATCTCTCACCTATTTACGGCGGAAATCTTATTGTCCCTGAGAATATTGATTATATGGTAATCGAGGAACCGCCAGATATATTCCATACTGGCCATGTACACAAAAATGGATACACCCAGTATCGTGGAACACTTGTGATAAATTCCGGTACTTTCCAGGATCGAACAGATTATCAGGTTAAACAGGGACATGTTCCAACGCCAGCCATGGTACCAGTATACGAACTAAAATATGGCCGTCTGCGTACGCTTGATTTTAAAAGCTGATTCTTCGAGGTAGGAATCTTTATAAACTTAAACTGCAAATTCGTACGTACTGAACGTTAATTAAGGTGGTATAATGTCCAAGTATCTTATAGCGAGACAACTGTCTGGAAGAAAATTAGTGACTAATGAGGGCGAAGACTTTGGAAGACTTGTTGATATAAGTGTCAACGAAGTTAGTGGACGGCTTGAATATCTCATCGCAGAGCCAAATCCAGATAGCGATTTAGCATCAAACTTGAGAAAGGATGATGGCATGTGCCATGTTCCATATGAAAGTGTTCTTGCTGTTGGCGACTACATCATTCTAGAAAAAAGGAATATGTCATACTAATTTTTCTCTCTTTTAATCGCTATTATTTTAATTCCACCTAGTGATTATAATATGGGTGAGAGGTTGGAATTTGTTGCAGGTGTCGATGAGGCTGGCAGAGTTATACAGCTGTAAGCAGTGTCATCGGCCCACTTGTTATATGTTGTGCTTTTTGCAGTCGTGTACACGAGGATCAACTGAAGAGACTTGGTTCCAAAGACTCCAAAGCGCTTTCTGAAATAAAAAGAAGAGAAACCTACGAAGAGCTGAAAAAAATCTGCAATTTTAGGTTTGTTGAGGTTAGTGCAACAGATCTCAATGAGCTTATGAAGCAGATGTCGCTCAATGACATCGAAGCCATGTTTATTGCTGATCTTATTAAGAAATTAGACAATGCCGATGTTATGATAGATATGCCTGATCGCTATTCGTGGGTTTTTCGCAATCGGATGGAAAAATTTGGTGTAAAACGTTTTGAAGCAGAGCATAAGGCCGATGAGAACTACCCCATTGTTGCGGCAGCATCCATATGTGCCAAAGTTCTAAGAGATGAAAAAATAGCTAAAATAAGAGAAGCATCTGTAGATTTTGGCAGTGGTTATCCATCTGATCATAGAACAATATCTGCACTAAAAGATAACGAAAAAATAAAACTGTTGCAACCTTTCATTCGTACACGCTGGAAAACTCTAGATAGAATAAAACAAAGAAAATTATTTGAAGAATAATTATTCGTTGCTCTCAACCACAATTGTTCCTTTCATCAATGCATGTGTTGTAGCATAATATTCACATTCCATTTCTTCTGTAAGTGTTATTGTAGCACTTTTACCAGATGCTATTATGCCAGTATCGAACTTTTGTTTTCCTCCGATAAAGCATGTAGCTGATCTTGGGAAGTTTCCTTCATTTACAAATGTTATACTATCACTTACTTTTACTGTTATGGAAGCTGGCTCGTATTCAAAATCTTTTACTTTTACAGTATATTGTTGAGGAACATAAACTTCTGGTTCTTCTTGTTCAAGTGTAAATGATACTTCTTGCGTTATCTGTGGTATGTAAGGTGTCCCATCATTGTGCAAAAGCTCTACCTCTACTGTATGCTCGCCTAATTCAAGTCCAGTTACAACATACACTTTGTTTGAGAATGTTTCTTGTGATACGCCATCAACAGTTAAAGCAAAATACCCCTCGCCCACTTTTTTTGTTGCTGTACCTGGAGCCCTTAGCAATAAGTTTTGCGTACTTAATGTAAGCGTCGCATCGCCAGTTTCCCCATCTACTAGCAATACCTCACCACTCATAGGACTTGTTATTGAGAAGACTGGTATTGGTGTCGGTGGCAGGGGTGGAGGCAGTGTTTCGTTTTCTGTTACATTCATCTCCTCTTCACCAAAGAAAAAACATCCTGAAAGAACGAGGGATGCTATCATCAAAGCAAATAGTATGTGTCTCATAAAATGACTTTTGGAGATTCAATATAAAAACGTTCCTTCAATTTATCTGTTTATGATAAAAGCAGTGTTATTTGACTTTGACGGTGTCATTGTCCAGTCTGAAGAACTCCATAAACAAACTTTCCTTGAAGTTCTTTTACCTAATAAAATTGATGTTGAGGATCGGTGGTATCATAATTTTGCAGGAACAGGATCCGGAAAGATCTTCCAGGCTTTACTAAAGGAATACCATATCAAGGGCGACGTCAAAGAGCTCGTGGAAAAAAGAAGAGATCTGTTTATGGCAAAAATAAAAAAAGGAATAACGGAAACCCCTGGTTTGAAACCATTCTTGGCGTTTCTTCGAGAAAAAAATATCAAAACAGCCATTGTCTCTGGCGGCCATAGCAGTTATATAAAAAAACTCAACCACATGCTTGGAATCTCATTTGATTTCATTGTTTCTGCCGATGAAATAAAAGAACGCAAACCAGATCCAGCACCATTCCTTATTGCAGCAAAAGCGCTTAACGTTAGTCCGGAAAACTGTCTGGTTATAGAAGATTCCTATTCTGGTTGTGAAGCAGCTAGAAGAGCAAATATGAAACTTGTTTGGGTACGGCCACATGAATCTATGAATGCTCCTGATTGTGATCTAGTGGTTGATGATTTCAAAGACAAGAAAATTCTCGATTTTTTTTGAATCAATTTAAAGGTAGTTCTAATTCAGTAGTTCTGTGTGCTGGATGCTTCCTTTCAAATATCGTTTTTGCTATTTGTCCTAACTCTAGAGTAGTTCTTGTTATCTCTTCTTCCCATGCAGCTACGAACCCCTTCATACATCTTGATATTGCCATTCCCATCTCACCTATTGTTTGGAATCGATCACCTGGATCCTTCTGAAGGGCACGCATAGCAATAGCTTCAAGTTCTTCTGGCAGAACACCGGGCCTGATTCTACTTGGGAGTTCTGGTTTTTCATCCATATGTTTAACTGCTGTCTCTAACGGACTTTTTCCCTCGAAAGGTACCTTACCACACATAGCTTCATACATAACTATTCCTAACGCATAGATGTCAGTACGGTAATCTACTTTTCCAGATACTTGTTCTGGTGACATATACTGTGGCGTACCAGCAACTGTACTGTATGTTGGTCCATCACAAGTCCAAATAGAGGCTCCAAAATCAACAAGCTTTGCAACCTCTTTCCCATCACGTACGGTAATCATTATGTTTTGTGGTTTCACATCACTGTGTATCAATCCAGCTCTATGAATAGCACCAAGTCCATTGCAAACCTGAGTTAGAATCAATTGCAGTTCTCCCCACTCAATCTCTCTTCTACAAAGCAGTTTTCTAAGATCTATTTCCAAGTGTTCCAGCACTACAAAATATCTTCCATCAACCGTTCCTTCTTCTCTAATTTCAACAACATTAGGATGTTTTACTTGTTTCAGTACGCCTGTTTCTGCACTGATAAACCGATTCTTTTCCTGATCATGGCTAACTTTCACTGCTACATGCTCTCCAGTATCGTTATCTAATGCAAGGTAAACATTACTTGTTCCCCCGATTCCTATTCTTTCTGTAATGTTGTAGCGATCAGCTATCACTCTACCAGAGAACTCATCCAGAGGGGCTCCTTTATGGAATCTCCCCATGACTTGCGCTGGATCTTCCTTCTGCCTTCTGGCTCCAACAATACTTCTAAGCTGAAATTTCTTCATTTTCTCTGGCCCTCAAACTATGCATGTCGTAATGTCTGTGCTGTTCTGTGTACTTTTGACTATTTAAATCTATCGTTTCTCAGCACCAATAATCCAAGCATTTTTATTCTTATAATACAATTAACATATAGTCGGAATTTCTACAACATTCGGAATTTCCGCTCGAGGTGTTGTTCATGATAAAACTTGAGCTGGACCGGAAAAAGGCAACAATCCAGGTTTTGGAACAGTCAAATGTTTCATCGTTGCAAAACGGTTTTTATGGAAAAATGAAAAAGGGAATAATCGATCTTGAGCCAGAGGAAGCCCTCTACATTATGGATATACGGAATGGCAAATGCTATGACGATGCATGCAACCAATACAGCTTCAATGATGTTGCATCACTTTTTCTGAAAAATAAGAAACCTTTAGCCCGTTACCTTACTTTCAAAGACTGGCGAGATAAAGGGCTTATGGTCCGTCCATCTACAGAAGCTGATGGGAATTATGGTAGATCTATTCTCAAAAAATATCAAAGTTCAAGCTTTAAGCTGGACTCATATGCGTTCGAAGGCCTTTTCTTTTCCCATGATCTGATAACCATTATAGATGATATTACTGTTGGAAAGGATCTCTATGAAAAATACTGGATTGGCCAGTTTGGTACCTATAAGGCATCTCATCGTGGCAACCTCTCCAAAATTGATATTTTTGAAACAATCTTCCTTCTTAAGTATGGTGGACTTAACCTCAGAAATGTAAAACTTGAGGATGTTTGGAAGATTGCGCGTAAGAGAATTAAATTCTTTGATGATCTTTATGCAGTGTATGAGGATTGGAGGAACAGAGGCTATGTGATGAAAACAGGCTTCAAGTTTGGTACTCACTTTAGATTATATTTCCCAGGAGCCTCACCTGTACGTGCTAATGATGAATGGATGCACTCAAAGCATGTTATTCACGTCTTCCCAAGAAAGCATAAGCAACTGATTTCAGAATGGGCACGTGCTATCAGAGTGGCACACAGTGTAAAGAAAACATTTATTCTCTCAATTCCTGGTAAGAAAAAACCAATTATTGTAAATCCAAAAAAACCAAGACTTGATTTTCTTTTATATCATAGGAAGAAAGGGGGCATTGAAACACCTAAGGATGGTACGCCGCGCTACCTGATGTATTCTCTTACTGAAGATGAGTATATTGGCGGCGAAGAGCTTGCAAAGGCACTGGCTGAATGCGAGCATTTTGGCCTTGAAATGGTTATGGCCATAAGCGATCGTGAGAGCAGTGTTACATACTATGTTATCAAGGCCATAGATTTACCTGGTAGCGAATACGAATACTATGAAATAGAATGGGTACAGCCGTGACTTAAGAAGTTTGATAAAACTTTAACCTAAGTAAGACCAGATGAAAGTTTTGGGTACAGCCATAACTCAAGAAGTTTGATAAAACTTTAACCTAAGTAAGACCAGATGAAAGTTTTGGGTACAGCCATAACTCAAGAAGTTTGACGACTAATTGAAGCAAAGCTTCAATCGAGAACTAAAAGCAAGATTTATAATGTATTTGTTTCATAATTTGTATAGGTGTGTAGATGAGAACCTTACGGGCGAGAGTTATTATTCTTTTACTTACGTTGCTTTCCACCAGTTTTGCTCTTGTTATTGAATCAGGTGATGGTGGTGCAGAATTCGCCCAAGAGACAATAGAACTCCAATGTCAAGGAGAAAATGTCCAAGCAGTCTATCAATGCCTTGGAAATGTCGTACGTGTTGTTTCTTCAGTTCCTGGCGAAGGGAGCACATTCTACAAGCCTGATGGTGGCGTAATCTACTGTCCAGTTGTTCAATCTTCTGAACTTGGTGCGGAATGCCTTCGTATGATGATGCCTAATTATTGCCCTGAACAAGCAGAATGTGGCAATTCCCCTCCTCAAATATTTCCGGGCCAAAATGACAGTCCAGAGGAAAGTGGAGATGTTGATTATTATGTAATTGTAGGCGAGGCTGCTTCAGATGAGTTAGAAGAGCCAGTAATCCAGCCACCAGCGGAAGAATCCCTACCACCTGAAACTGTAATCTTAATTGAAGAAAATGAGCTAGATGTACATACAGCAACTCCTGGGGCATTTGATTTTGCACTTGGGAATCTTATATGGATTATTCTATTTCTAGGTGTTGGATCAATTGGCGTACTCTTCATGTTATTCAAGAAAAGTATAAACGAAGAATTAGAATAAAAAAGAGAATGCTCAGATTATGAGCACTTTCCTACTAGTGGTTTTGCACCAACTTCTTTTAGACCCGTCACAGTACCTTTAGTGTAGGTAATGGTAACATTTCCATATTGGAAGGTGGTTCCAGCTGCACCGCATGCTGCTACTGTACCAGTTATAACTTGAGACTCACCACTTGCAAATGTAGTACTTGTGTTGTAAACTGATGCACCATCAACACTAATATCTGTCAGTGTTAGTTGTTCAAGGTCATTGTTTGACATCTGGAGTTCCAGACTCGTTCCACTTGCCTTAAACGTCGTTACTGAGAATGGCGATGCACCTCCCCAATAGTTCTTACTCTGTGTTTCCAAAGAGCTTGCACCCAAGCCGGAAAATCCTCCTACAAGGAAAACCACTACCAATGCCACTACCAGCACTACAGCTAATATGACAAGGTATTCTGTTGAAACTTGTCCTTTAAACATTTTCATATCACCTACTAATTGTCTCATACCTTATCTTTAACCTTTAAAAGCTTTTCATTATAACGTGAATCCTACAAGCATCTTCTCTATTACCTGATAAGCAATGAAAAAGAATATTACTGATGCTATTGCAAAGATTGGGAAATACTTAATTCCATAAAGAGCTTTACCTTTTCTTATTATTCCTGCAAGGCATGAAACAAGCAAACTTGTCAGTACAAGCGTTACAATTGCCATCATCCTCATCTCATCAGGTGTGATAAATATCTTTCCTGAAAACATGGGAACTCCACCCGGGATCCCGCTTTCTCCGTTATAATCTGGCTGTAGCTTGACGAAAACATCTACAAAGATTGTTGATATAGAAAGCAAGAACGGCATCACCAGAATTGTAATAAATCCAAGAAAGAGCGTGTATGTTCTTGTTGATGTAGCCAGTTCGGCCCTTAAATCCTGCATATGCTGCACTTCATCAGCTGCTGCTCGTAACAATGTTCCCAACTGGCCTCCAGATTGCATTCCTTTTGTAAACAATATAATTATCCTTCTGAACAATCTGGAATCAAAATAATTGCCCATATCTTTTAATGCGTCTTCAAGTGAAACGGTTCCACTTGCCTTTGCAGCACTTAATCTTACTTCTTTGTGCAAATCTCCGAACTCTGGTCTTGCTGCCTGTAGAAATGCCTCTGAGGGGGTCATCCCTGCTCTAAGATTTGAAACTGTAAGAAGAAGGAAATCCGGCAATATCTTTTCCAATGCGCTAGCACGATCTGTTATTCTAAAGTATAACAAAAGGTAAAATAAAATCAATGATAAAACAAATCCAACCAGCCAGCAGAAAGAGGCAATAATAATGTTTTCTTCTGTAGGTGGTGGATTGGCTATGATAAGAAATACAAATAGGGCCAGTCCGCCCATCATAAATGAGAATATAGCTCTTAGACCTAACCATACTATTGCTTCATGCCTTATTCCTGCAAATCTAAGTTCGTTTTCAAAATATGTAATAACACTTGCTGGCATGATTGCTCCGATTCTTCGGAAAGGCCGCAATAATATTGTTTTTCCTCCTTCTTGCATATCATCCACCAAAAATCTCTGGTCTTGTTGACCCCATATACCCTATCATAACTACTTGCGTTATTGCTGAAAATCCTACTAACAAACCTACTGTTTCTACTGTTACCCCAAAATCACTGAAAGCAGAGAGCAATACCAAAAATGTTACGCCCAATGAAGGAACTACTGCTGCTGCAAACATATACAGGAGCATAAGGAAGTTCAGGTTAGAACTGTAATTCTTTATATCTCTGTAAATATATTCTTCCACTGACTCTACAATTCCAGAAATTGAACCCTTCAATGATGCGCCAGATTCCAGTGCATTTACCATCTGCCATATCGCCCTTTTCAGATGTTCACTCTCAGTTTTAATTGCCAGACGTTTAAGTGCTTCTTTTTCTGGTACGCCTCTTTCTATTTCCCTTGTTACTTCTACAAAATCAAGTGAAACATATCCATATCCAGCATCACCAGCATTTTTAAGTGCTTGAAAGAGAGGAACACCACTATTAACATCTATCATTATTTCCCTCAGTGCGAAAAGCATGTCTCTGTTTTCTTTTATTGCGATTTTTTTCAGTACTATTGGAGGATAAATCATATGCAATATGAAAAACAGAAGCCACATTCCAGCCCCGGCTCCAACAGCAAGTAAAAGCGTTCCATCTACTTTTCCCTGTGCTGCCATTATTATAAGTACTATTGCAAAAATCAGCAAGCCATAAAGAAATGAAGACAATAATGAAGCTACTGCATACGCTCCTGGTTCTACATCAACACCAATCTTTGAAAGTGTAATGCCCATGTCAGGTGATAACTTTTCAAGTATTCCTCCCAACCCCTTCAATTTCCTCCCTAGTTGTCTCACTGTTTTCCAAGGAAAGAGCAATACTGGTATTTTTTCTTCAATCATCTCAGAGCACCTTAGAGAAGGGGACGCCTTTATTTGCTGCCTTTAAAATAACACTTTCATCTGCATAATATATCTTCATTATCTTTCCTACATCCTCTACAGTATCTATGTTATTTTTTACCATCCATTGCAGTATGTTTACTTTATTTTTTTGATCAGCTTTAATCTCTTTTTCTGTCATTCCTGTGTGCAAGTTCATCTCTTCAGTATATCTGTGCGGTTGTTTTACCATTTCAAAGCTGTCTGTTCTTGGTTTCCAATTGTAAATTCTATTAATGTCAGGTTTATCTACTCCTGGAACTACTTCTGAAATTTCCAATGTTCTTCTTATATTCTTTCTTCGGTCTCTGTATTGTACAAGAAGAAGATGTATGTCTTCTACTTCTGATGCAGGTACTTCTATAGGCGGTTCAATCAGCCTTTTTATCACTTGTGGTCCAGTATCTGCGTGAATTGTAGCATATACGCTGTGCCCAGTGTGCATTGCTTCAAAAAGCACCTCAGCTTCTTGTTTTCTTCTTATTTCACCCATGATTATTCTATCAGGTCTCATACGTAATGAATTTACAACAAGATCAAGCATAGTTACTTCTCCATATCCCTCTGGATTTGGTGGCCTAGTCACAAGCGGTACCCAGTTCCATTGATAGGTTGGAAGTGAAAGTTCTCGCGTATCCTCAATTGTTACAATCCTCTGAAATGGCTGGATAAGTGCCAGAAGTCCGTTCAATGCACTCGTCTTTCCACTTGCAGTACCGCCTGCAATTACAACATTCATTTCATACTGCATTGCCTGCCATAACAGAGCTGCCATTTCTGTTGTCATCGTATTTGCTTCTTTCTTCAAAAAACTGATTATTGTCCATGGATTTTTTGAGAAAAGACGCATAGTCAATGTATTTCCATAAGATGAAATTGGATAGAGTGTGGCATTTGCACGATCTCCACTGCTGAGACGGGCATCCAGAATTGGATTAAGCAGACTTATTTGTCTCCCAACCTTTCTTGCAATTTGTGCTGCGTAATTTTCTGTATCCTCTTCACTCTTTACTTCAATATTAGTTTTCAGCCAGCCATATTTTCGATGATAAACAGAAATCGGTACCTGGGTTGAATTGATTATAACTTCTTCCAGTCTCTCATCGCCTATAAGTGCTTCCATTTCTCCTAATCCAAACATTTCATTTATTGCTATCCCGGCCAGTATTTCCAAGATACCATCTTCTGGGCCAAGATCATTTTGTATGATATCAAATATCACCTGATGCCTTCTTTCAAAACGTGCAGTAGATTCTTCTTTCCCTTTTTCTACCACTTCAAGTGCCAGTGTTTTTGATGCTTCCACTTTTACATGTTCAAGATATACTTTTGTATAAACACTAATTTCAGGAAGAGTAATGTTATACACTGGCCTTTTCTCTGCTTCAGAATAAACGATCATCACTGTTCCTTTTATTCTTCCCTCTCTTCCAGCAATATCATACTTTTCTAGTGCTTTCTCTTTCTTACTCTCTTCCTTTTTCTTTTCTTCTGTTTCTCTTATAGCTACCCACGGTCTTCTTACCATATCAACAGGATAATGTGTTTGTGCTAATCCTGCCTTTTCAAGAACTAGTGCAATTTTCTCGACGGAATTTTCACTCCAGGAAAGTTCTCGTGCAATTTCATAAAAATTAATTTTCTTCTTTTTCCTGATAAGATTAACCATCTCATCTATTCTTGTGGTGAGCATAATCGCTCATCTCTTATAAGTATTTTAATACTTGCCTATCATTCGTGTTAATCGTATGTTATCTTGAACGTAATCAACAGTAGCATCATACTGATATCCAATTCTATTATCCTCTTCTGGTAAAGGCAACATTACATTCCATCTAAATGAAGCGCCAGCATTTTGTGTTGTAATCTGCAGTGAGCCATCCCCCCCACCTACATCTCCCACATCTATGTAAACAAAACTTTCATTTCCGTAATACACTTCAAATCTATTCAATTGGTTTGAGAATATGGCCCCACTTTCAGTTATCGTACCACTAAGATCAGTGTATCTCAAACTAACATTGAGATCACCGCTTTCATTGAATGCAAAACCAGTGTAATTTGTTCTTGTTCCAAAAACACTAACATTTATCTGATATTCAATGGCATCCGTTGCTGGAGATGAGGTAAACAACATTGCTTCTTCTTCAGTTTCATAGTAGTAGTCCTCATTAATTATCATTGTAGAACTCATATTTGAAAAATTAAGATCTAATTGTGCATTTGTCATCATTGCGTCCACAAAATTTTCATAATTAGAAAGTTCTCCAGAAACATTTTCTTTTGGAATTATATCTTCAATTGTAATAATCATGCTTGTATTTGTCTCAACAAAGCTTATTTCTGGCCCAACAATACTATTGACATCATTTGCAATACTATCTGATAAAAATGCAGCATACATAAGAGGTTGTGGTTCTAAAAGTGCTCTTTCCATGTTGAGATAGCTGTTATGGAGTGCAGTAGCAAGCATCACGAGCAGTGTAATAAGTGCTACAGTTGCAATCGTTATTACAAATCCTTTTTTCATGTTGATTCCTTCCTATACCAAGATTCTGCTTTGACCGTGTAGAACTCCCCTGCACGCACAGTAGGCATAATCACAACTTGCAGTTCTTGTCCATACTCTCCACAATCATTTTTTGATATTATCAAAATCTGGTCATCGCTGCTATTTAGTATTGAAATCTGCATGCACACTAATTCTGGTGTAGTTTCAATTATTCTTCGCATCCCACTGCTGTTTCCACTAATTGCTGAATCCAAAATCTCTGTTTTTTCCATCACAGTAAGCGCATCAAGTGTTATTTGCTTTAGATATATACCATTTGGAGCATAAGGTTGAAACGTCTGCGTATAAAGTATGAGAGCTGCAATGAAAAGAAATGCCACAGCAACGAGGGCATCAATAGTTATCACCAATCCTTTCATTGCCAAACCTCCACGTGGACAATTACTGGACTTTCATTCAAAATCCCTAATCTTTTGTAGACAATTGCACTATCAAGATCTCCAGCAAATGTTCCAAATTCATAATATGTTTCATTAGTTTCCAATTCCATTATCCGAACTCCTAGTCCATATTTCTGCATACCTAATCTGGTTTTCACTAGCTCATATTCTGTATCATTTGCTGAAACTAATCTTTCTATTTTCAAATTATTCAATTCGTTACGTCCATTTACCAAACCAACACTTGTGATATTTCCATCCAACTGAGATAATGTTTCCCAACTCTTTGGTTCTCCACTAGTTGTCAGAAGTGCCTCTGCTGCAAACATTGCATCAGTTTGCATTTGCCTGTATTCATGCGTTGTATTCCAGCGAATTGCAAGGCTATTCCAGATAAGCACTGAGAATAAAAGTATGAATGCCAATACGACCGTAGCAGCTGAAAAATCTACGCTCCACGTTTGTCCTTTACTCAATTTCTATCGCCCCGTTATTATTTTTGATAAGCATTTGCCCTCCTTCAATTGTAGTCGTGTTTACATTTCCATTAAGCAAAGGTGCCTGTGATGCTGCATATGGTCTTTTTGATTCCACAGAAACAGTTGCAATTGTTATATTCTCCCTATCTATTTTTCCAACTGTAAAATTGTATTGTGCACCATCACCAGCAAGATGCACATAATTTATTGCTGCTGATACTCTATACGCATTTCCCAACGTTGCCAATGATTCTTCTGTTTGAAAAAGATTTACTTTTTCACCAAGATAAATAGTAGTAAATACTACAAAAATGACCATAAGAGCTGAAAGCACGAAGAGAAATTCCATTGATACTTGTGCCTTCATGATATTACCTTTATGTTGGGCCGCATTGGCTGTAACCCTCAGATGATTCGCTTTCGCATGTTGTATTTATTTCTCCCCTGTAACAATCATCATTTCCTTCGCCACCATCAAGTGTATCTGTATCTAACCCGCCATCTATTTTGTCATTGGCTACTTCGCCATATATGGTATCTGCCCCATAGCTTCCACAAATGGTGTCCTTTCCATCCCCACCATAAATAATATCATTTCCATCCCCACCATAAATTAGATCATCACCATGTTCTCCATAAATCTCATCATTTCCATCCCCACCATCAATATCATCAGCTGCATCCCCACCATAAATAATATCATTTCCACCCTGGCCATAAAGCCAGTCATTGCTGCCTTCTCCATAAAGTATATCGTCACCTGGTCCGCCATCAAGAATATCATTGCTGTTTGAACCATAAAGTATGTCATTACCTTCAAGCCCGCATACTTTATCATTACCCGAGCCAGTGTAAATTATATCTGATTCATTTGTCCCTACAATAACATCCTGCCCTGGTCCTCCCATAAGCGTTCCATTATATGGCTGGCCATCTTGTGGTCCGCCTACAACCGTGCCATTAACTACATAAATAGTGGCAAATTCGCAATTGCACACCGGAACACCCATATATCCTGAACTCACTGGACAATGACAGAATCCACTTCCATTACCCCAACCAGATTCGCCACCGCCTCCAAAGCCAGAGTCAACAACAACATATAGTGCAATTGTATCCTGGGCATTTTCTTCGCCCTCTCCAACTACCATAATAGCACCTTCATAATCTCCATCAGATGTTTCATTAGGTACAGTCAGAGTCAATGTTTTTTCCACACATGTGCTTGGGGCCATTCCTCCAAGGGATGTAGTATTTCCTACCCAGCTTCCAGGGGGCCCAACACTTGGAGTAAATGTAACGCTTGTTGGTGCAGTCAGATAATTTGTACATATAGTGAATGTTCCCTCTGCACTACCACCGGGTGGAAGGTTTTCTGCCCAGAAATTTGGAGTGACATTCAATGCATCACTTACCTCAACTGCATATCCTGCAATCTCGATTGTTATTGGTACACGTACAGTTTCTGTATTATTTTCTGCATCACTAGCAGTAAATCTCATCTCCCCATTGTAATAACCAACTGCAGTTGGACTTGCACTAAATGAAAGATCAATTGTTTGTTTATCACTAGGGCCTAATACAAAACCTGAACCAGGAGATATATCCATATCAACTTTATCGCTGGTCCATATCTCAGCATGCTCAACATTGATACTAGAATTCCACAAACTCTTAACATAAAAAGAAGCATTGGTAGTTTCATTTCTATTCATAATAACATAAATTGAATTCTTGCTAAGCGATAGCATTGCATTTCCTATGCGCACTTTATTTCCTTCTGATATTACCCATACCCAATGAGCTCCGCTTGTTCCAGGAAATGATCCATGCACTTCAAAATATTCTACAGTAACATAATCGCTTCCCCTAACTTTCAATCTTATTGTCCTGTTTTCAATGTAAGAATTTTCAGGTTCATAGCTGCTTGGAAGAATTATGTAAACCTGTTTTCTTGCTCCTTCTCCCTGTGCATAGACCTCTTTTGCCGCTGCACTAATATCTAAGATAGAATTTGTTGCATCGTGTTGCTCTTTCAATTCGCTGATCCCTCCGACTTGCTGAAGGGCAATAATTATTACTGTAGTCAAAATAAAAACTGCTAATGCCAATACCAAAAGAAATTCTATACTCGTCTGGGCACGCATGTTATCCTAACTTATCGTACTATTAAATCCTTTTCTATTAAAGTAGGGATCTATCTTCTCCTATGGCATCCCCTTCTTTTTAATTTAGTTATCTTCAATCCATTTTTTCCTATTTCAAATTCATTCAGATAATCGCTGTGATTGGTATCTCTCATTTTCAATATCTCCATTGCCCTTTTTCTAGTAGAATCAGTTCTGCAATGGTAGAGATTGATTATTGCATCTGTAAGGAATCCAAGTCTTCCGCCGCTTGCATGTTCTGGTGTAACTGCAACTTCTGAAGTTACTAATGCTGTTGAATCCCATTTTCTTAATAATTCAAAAAGATTGAGGACTGATTCATTTGCCCTATATTGATTTTCAAAAACCATTTCATAAGCAGTGAGTGAATCGATTACCAGTCTCTTTGCTTTCATATCCTCCACTACATCACGAAGAGAACCGCCACCCTGGGCGATTATGCCAACTATTTCATGTGGCTCATATCGTACAATTGCTAGTTTGTCTTTTTTGATCAGTTCTTTAAGGTCCCAGCCAAAACTAGTACCATGCTGGCAGATTGTTTCTGTTGATTCTGAAAAGCTTATGTAAACCCCTGGTTCATCATAATCTTTTGCTCCTTTGTAGAGATATTGAAGGCAGAAGAGTGTTTTTCCATTTCCAGTGTCTCCTCGTATCATAATAGTACTATTTTTTACAAATCCCCCTTCCATGAGTTTATCTAATCCACCAATACCAGTAGGAACTCTTTCAATTGCTTCATATGTACATTTCTTTTTTGCCATAACCTGTTAATTCGTGTTAGAAATATATATGTTTGGGCTATAGTGAAATTAGTTTATCCCATTGCTTTTTTTCTATATTAATTCCGAGCAATTCTTCTGCACTTTTATGATCGAGTTGTGACAATGTAATTTTCTTTTTCTCACAATGTTTTACCAGTTTCCCTGTTTTTTCATGGGCTTCTCTAAATGAAATTCCGTTCATAGCCAAATAATCAGCTATCTTTGTTGCCTGTGCAAAACCTTCATCCAATTCTTTGCATATTTCTTCTTGATTGAATTCCAGTTTTTTTACTATCTTTGTCAATACTGCAATACACTGCATTGTTGTTTCGATCCCACTCATAACTGCAAATTTCGTTTCTTGCATATCGGAATGATAACCAGAAATCAATGCTTTTTTTACAGAAAGCACATGCATAAGATTTGAATGCACTCTAGCCGTTCTCCCTCTAATAAGTTCAAGGGCATCCGGATTTTTCTTATTTGGCATTATGCTGCTTCCTGTGCAAAATTCATCTGGTAATTCAACTAATCCTTTTTGCGATAGCCAGATCAATTCTTCTGCTATGCCAGATAATTTTGCCATAATTATACTCAACGCTGAAAGAAGCTCTGCTTCACATTCTCCTCTTGAGCTTATTGTGTCTAATTCATTATCCTGTACTTTTTCAAATCCCAAGAGCTTTGCAGTATACTCTCTATCTATCTTCCAGCTAGTGCCTGCAAGTGCACATGCCCCTAAAGGATTCATATTTATTCTTTTGAAACAATCGCCAAGTCTTTCTATATCCCGCTGTAAACTTTTCGTATATGCGTCACACCAAAACTCTATTGTAATTGGTTGCGCAACTCTTGTGTGCGTATAGCCAACCACAGGTTCTTTCTTGGAAATATCAGCAAAACTTTTCTGCAATTTTTTTATCTCATCCTTTAAGCAAGCTACTTCGTCCCGCATATATAGTCGCATATCCAAAAGCACTTGATCATTTCTAGAACGTGCAGTATGCATTTTCTTTCCATGTTCTGTTTTTTTACTCACTGCAGTTTCAATATTCATATGCACATCTTCTAATTTTTCATCAAGCTTAAACTTTCCTTTTTCCCACGCCTCCTTTATCTCTTCTAGTGCATTCACTATCTCTGCAGCTTCATTCTCTTTGAGAATTCCCTGCTTTTTCAACATCTTCACATGTGCAATACTACCCAGAATATCATATGGCACCAGCTTTTCATCAAGCACAATGTTCTCTGCACTATTGAACTTCAGTATATCCTTATCAGGACTCTTGGAAAAACGACCTCTCCAAAGCATTATTTCCCTCTATGTGTTATTGCATTATGTGCCATTAATCTGATTGCATTTATTTTTATGAATCCTTCTGAGTCTTTTTGATTAAATCCGCCTTCTATATCCATACTGGAGAGTTCTTTATCATAGAGTGAGCTTGGTGATTCTCTGCCCTTTACTGTTACATTTCCTTTGTACAATGAAAGATAAACCACACCATCAATAAGCTCTTGACTTTTTCCTATTGCTGCTGCCAGAAAATCCATTTCTGGACTATACCAGAAACCATAGTAAACCAGCTCAGCAAATTTTGGAGCCAGCATATCTCGTAATCGCATAACTTCACGATCCATTGCTATTGACTCTATATCCAAATGCGCAGCACGCAGTATCGTTGCCCCAGGAGTTTCATATACTCCACGCGATTTTATTCCAACGTATCTATTTTCTACAATATCAATTCTTCCAACAGCATTTTTTGCACCAATCTCATTAAGATACTCAAAAAGTTCTAACGGTTCTGTTTTTACAGTTCCATTGTTTACAACCTTCACAGGCAACCCATCTTTGAAGTGAATCTCAATTTCTGTTTCTTCATTTGGTGCATCTTCTGGTGCATTTGTCCATTGAAACATCTCCTTAGCAGGAACTTTTGCTGGATCTTCTAAAACACCTGATTCATAGCTTATATGCATTAAATTGGCATCAGTGCTATATGGTTTTTCATGCGTTGCATCGACTGGTATTCCCTTTTCTTTTGCATAATTAATAAGATCAGTTCTCCCCTTGAACTTTTCAAGGAATTCACTATCTTTCCAAGGAGAAATTATCTTTATTTTTGGATTCAGTGCATAATATGTTAATTCAAATCTCACCTGGTCATTTCCCTTGCCTGTTGCTCCATGTGCCACATATTCTGCCCCTTCCTTCTCGGCGATCTCAATTTGTTTTTTAGCTATGATTGGTCGTGCCAATGCCGTGCCAAGCAGGTATCTTCCTTCATAAATAGCATTAGCGCCAATTGCTGGGAATATGAAATCCGTAACAAATTCTTTTTTCAGATCTTCAATATAAACTTTTGAAGCTCCAATCTTCAATGCCTTTTCTTTTGCAGTTTCAAAATCTTCTTTTTGTCCAACATCTGCCATATATGCAATGACATCATAGCCTTCGTCTACTAGCCATTTCAGTATGCATGATGTATCCAATCCACCTGAGTATGCTAAGATAACTTTCATATTTATCACTCATCTTTTGCAACTTCATTGCTACGGAATACACTTATAAACATTTTGTGAAATATGTTACATATCAATACAAATGTGTTACATATGGAACAAAACATCTCAGAATTGGTTTGGCTCTACGTCAAAAGAAGGCCTTTTCTCAAAGAAGTTCTCCGCGAAGGAGTGGTGAATTATTCATCTTTGGCCAGGAAAATTTCAATAGATGCATTTGGTGATTTAAAACATCAAAATGCTGTAAAAATGGCATTAATTCGTCTTTCTTCTAAAATGGAAAAACTCGAAACTGATCTCGAAGAAAAAATCTTAGCCCTAATGAAAAAGAGTTCAATGACTATCAAAAACAAGGTTGCAGTAATAATAGCAACAAAACATTTTGAAGAATTGAAACCTCTTTCTTTTGCAAAATCTGGTAAAATAATTACATATATAGTTGAACAGCAGGAACTTCAAAAACTTCCAAAAAGCAAATTAATATGGAAAACAGAAGAAAATCTGAATCTCATAACAATAGAGAGCCCGGAAGAGTTGGAAGAAGTTCCGGGGGTTATCTCTTACATTCTTAGTGCTTTAGCCTCTGAAGGAATAAATGTTGTAGAATTTATCTCTTGCTATACTGATACACTTCTTGTAATAAAACAAGCTGATACTGAAAGTGCATTTAGGATACTTTCAAATATTATGGAATAATTACTGCTTGCGCATCATCTAACAACTCTGCATATTCTTTACTAATTTTCAAATCAAGTTCAATTAGTTTTTGAACAACTGGATTTTCCTTATTTAATTTATACAATACAGTATTTCCTATTTTCCTGGTTTTTGTTACAAGTTCATATCTCTCAAGAGTCGACCATATATTGTAGAGTGATGCCCTGGATATCCTAGAATTCTCAGCAATTTCTGTTTTTGTGTAATCAAAAATGCTATTTTCAATCAAAAAATCAATTACTCTGATCAAAGGCGCATCACCTAAAAACTGAACAAATACTGATTTTTCCATGTTTAAACTCTGAAGAGAAATGTTTATAAATATAGACATTGAATGTCTACTTTGGTAGACAACCATGCCAGAATTGGGGGGCAAGGATCTAATTCCTTGGATACTGGACAAATTATACCCAAAGGTGCACCTAAACACATGCGCAGAAAAATAAAAGGAACAGTAGAACAACTAATTAAAGATGGCTATATCCTTTCTAAGCCTACGAGTTATGGTTTAGAGGTTAGTTTGAATTTTGAAAGAAAGAATGAGATTTTTGATATCATCGAAAAATGGAAATTAAAAAAATAAAAACGGGCCTCAGATTGAAATTCTTCGAATTTCAAAACACCCCGTTTCTAGCATGGAAAACGGGCCCGAGGGGATTTGAACCCCTGGCCTTCGCCTTTCTCCTAGATAAGTAGGAGAGCGTCGCTTGAGACTCAGAATAGCCCTTGCTAATCCAAACTGTCCAAGGTGCTCAAACTGTCCGAGGTTTTCTCAAAAAGTTTCCTGAGCTACGGGCCCTACCTTCGAATGTGCTAAGTTTGCTTTTTAAATTGTTTTCAATTAGAACATAGATTCTATGATTCTCGAATTATCATCCCTTATTAGGCAATCTGTTGAACAAAGCCTAGAAGATCAGGTAGCAGTATCATTTTCAGGTGGCCTTGACTCTACTACTATAGCAACAGTTGCAACAAAAAACACCATGACCGATCTTTTCTCTTGTGGCTGTGAAAAAAGCCAGGATCTAGAATATGCAGAAAAAGTGGCAAAAGAACTATCTGTTCCGTTGAATAAAGTCTTGGTTTCTGATACAATCGCCCTATCCACTTATGGAAAAATTCATTCTTTCCTTCCACTTGATTTTCTAAAGCTTGAAATACTAATTCCGGTTTATTGTGCCGCAGAAGCTGCTAAACAAAAAGGCCATTCTGTCATGCTTTTTGGTGCTGGTGCAGAGGAACTCTTCATTGGTTATGATCGTTATTATAGATATCATGAAGAGGGAAAGGATCTTGATGCCATTCTCAAAGAAGAATTCAGAACACTTCCACAAAGAGAAATCGCATGGATAAAAAAGATCTGCAAAAAATTCAATATTGAAGCACGTTTTCCATTATATAATAGAGATATCGCAGACTTAATTTTTTCTGTGCCTATTGAAGATCGAATGGAGGAGAGGGAACTAAAAAAAGGCATTCTCCGCGAAGCAGCAAAAATCCTTGGTGTCCCATCTACTGCCATTATGCGAAAGAAAAAAGCTATGCAATATGGCTCCGGTGTTCACAAACTACTTCTTAAACATTCAGAAGAGATAAACCGCATTTATCCTTCATGAGCTTCAACAACATTACTAATTAGCATAGCAACTGTCATTGGCCCAACACCACCAGGAACAGGACTACAATGTGCTTTTTTTATCACATTATCGAAGTCCACATCTCCTCTCAGTTTATCGTCTACTCTGGTGGTTCCTACATCAATTACATAAGCACCTTCTTTCACCATATCTGCAGTTACTAATCCCGGTTTTCCTACAGCAACTACTAATATGTCAGCATTTCGTGTGTGCTCAACAAGATTTTTTGTCTTTGAATGGCAAACAGTTACAGTAGCATTTTTCTCAAGAAGCATTAATGCTAAAGGCTTTCCAACGACATTACTTCTTCCTATTACTGTTACATTTTTCCCAGAAATTTCAACATTATAATGTTCAAGTATTTTCATTACTCCCAAAGGTGTTGCTGGTTTGAATGTTTTTACTCCACTTACCATCTTACCCATACTTGCCGGAGTCCATCCATCTACATCTTTCTCCGGTTTAATCGCCTCAAGTACTTTGTTATAATCTATTTGTTTAGGTAAAGGTGCCTGAACTATGAATCCGTCAACGTCTCCATCATTATTGAGTTCATCTACTAACGAGAGTACTGCACCCTCGGTTGCAGTTTCAGAAAGTCTTTTTAGAGTTGTTTTTACACCAACTTTCGCTGCTCTATCTATTTTCTTCTTTACATAAATTTCTGAGGCAGGATCATTCCCAACAAGCACTATTGCCAAATGCGGTTTTGTTTTCATTTTACTTACTTTTTCTTCTATTCTTTCAAGTACAGCTTTAGCAGCTTCTCTTCCTGATAAAACATTATACATAATTAGACTTCTATCGAGTAATGGTTTTAAAGACGCTTTTTTAAGAGCAGTATCTCTGACTAATAAGAAAGGCATAAGTTAATTTTTATGCCGAGCAAGCGTTTTAAGCTTTCTTTTTAAGGTTATCCTCACAAGATATTTGCCATCTTGGGCCTGTAGCTCAGCCAGGTTAGAGCGACGGTCTTATATGACACGTTCTAATACAGTATAAGACTGGTTGAACCTACTAAGAAAGCCGTAGGTCCGGAGTTGCGCTTTTTGAAAAAAAGCGCCCAAAAACTGGGTCTTATTAAAAAGCGCACTGGAATTCAAATCTCCGCAGGCCCAATTTTCTTATTATCAGGGCGTCTTGATTTTTCAAGACAGAGGCCCAATTTTCTTTTCTAAGTCTTCAATTTCTTTCTAAACTTCACATAAGTTGCATAATCAATGTATTTTCTCTTGTTAATGTAATCACTTGTCAAAGGAGCTTTATTCCTCACTTTATCTATCTTATCAGTGACACTAATAGCAAACGAATCACTTCCTGCCCCAGAACCATAAGAAGTAACCAAAATTCTCTCTCCTGGTTTTGCAACATCAAGAACTGCAGATAAACCGAGCATCGAAGCCCCAGAATAAGTATTTCCAACTACTGGCGTAAGCAATCCATGTTTCAATTGCTCTGCACTCACTTCCAGTTTTTTTGCTGCCTCCCTTGGGAATCTTCCATTGGGTTGATGAAATACCACGTTATTGTAATCACTTATCTTTGTTCCAGTTTTTTCAAGAAGCAGTTTAGTAGCACTCAAAACATGTTTGAAATAAGCTGGTTTTCCTGTGAATCTTCCTCCATGAGAAGGATATTCTGCATGCTGTCTTCTCCAGAAATCATGCGTATCTGTAGTAAATGAAAATGTAGCATCAACAATAGCTACTGATTCGTTTTCAGGCCCTGTAATAAAAGCAGCACCACCCGAGGCTGCTGAATACTCCAATGCATCGCCTGGCCTTCCCTGTGCAGTATCAGCACCAATTGCAACACCATAATCTATCATTTTGGAATCAACCATAGAAAGAGCAATCTGCAATCCTGCTGTACCTGCTTTACATGCAAATTCAAGATCAGCACATGTGAGATTAGGAGTAGCATCAATTGCTTCGGCAACTATTGTTCCAGTAGGTTTAACAGCATAAGGGTGGGATTCACTTCCAACATAAAGGGCGCCTATCTTCTGAGGATCGATTCCAGCTCTTTTCAATGCATTTCGTGCAGCCTCTACTGATATTGTTGATGTATCCTCATCAACCCCACCAACTGCTTTCTCAGTTATGCCAAGCCCCTTCTCTATCCTGTCTGGTTCTTCTCCCCATACTTTTGCAATTTCACCAGTCTTTATCCTATATACTGGAATATAACTACCGTAACCTATAATACCGCTCATCTAAAAACCTCTAAGAATTCTAGGATATTACTCTCTCAATTTTGATTTTTAAAGCCTACTTTTTTTCTTTTCGTCTTCGTTTTTCGCCGAAGAATGAAAGTGCCAGTGCTCCGAGTACAATCGCCATAGCAATCAGTAGAATATTTGCATAGTTCGTTTCGCTGCTTTTCACTATTATTGGCTGTGATTCTTCCATCAAATCAATCAGATCAAATTGTACACCATTCACAGGTACAACACTGCCAGCATATGCTTCTTTTACCTCTCCAGGCATATGAATAGTATAAGTTATATTTGCTTTAAACATTCTAAGATATTTAGCATTTTCTGCATTTGTTTCATTATCCAGCAGATCAATAGCCTGCGCCTGGCTTCCTGTTTTATTTATGACTCCAGCATCTTCAAGTAATTGATCCAATGCATTACTGAAGCCATCAGTTGGTATCTTATTCACTGTTAAGGTATGATCAATAGAAAAGAGAGTATACTCGGTTGTAAACCAATAATACCCGCTGGCTGAAAATTCTTTTTCGATTGTTATAGTGGTATTGTTAACGTTACATTTAATGCTCTGACCGCCAGCACAGGTTTCAGCAATTTTTGTAAGTGCATCATCACCCAATTCAGTTATGAACAGATCCATTTCCATAGTTTTGATTATCACTGAACTTCCATCACGCTTTACTACCTGCTCATAGCTTTGATCAATAGTCGCATTTACTAATGCCGATAATAACAGAATAGCTAATATCTCCCGTCTCATGCATATCCTCTTGTAACTAACTTTTATATTCCTTGTACTTTTTTATCATTTCAGCCAATCCTTCTTCTAATGGCCTTGGTGAGAATCCCAGTTCTCTTCTTGCTTTATTGCAATTGAATATACGATCACTAGAAAGGACTGCTATATCCTCGGGTATAAATAGTGCCTTTCCTCCAAAATGCGTTGTTCGGCGCAGCTCCAAATGGGCAAATATCTTAGCAAGCAAAACTGGCATGTGTTTCTGTGGTGGTTTCACTTTCATTTTTCCCGCAGCAATAGCATAGATATCATTTTGGCTTAGGCATTCGCCAACAAGAACATAAATCCCACATCCCTTTTCTATGGCATTTTTTATTGCCCGCGCAACATCAGCAACATGTACGAATGGTATGTGATTATTTCCTTTTCCAATTACAGCCATCTTGCCTTTGCTTATCATATGCAGAACTTTGAAATATTCAGCAAATCCTGGACCATAAACGGGGCCTATTCTCAAAATCACATGGTTTGGGTGCACGGAAACAATCTTCTCTGCTTCTAATTTGGTTTTTGCATATGCTGTGTCTGGATTCACCGGCGTTCCTTCATTTGCTGGGATCTCTGCAAGCTTTTTTCCATAAACTGATACTGAGCTAGAAAAAATTATCTTCGCTGTTTTTGGCATTGCTTCAACAATTCTTCTTGTTAACTCTACATTTCCTTCCCATGATTTCTTTTTGTCAAGAAAATCACGAGACCCAGCAAGATGTATAACTACATCAGCATCACTAAGAATCTGCTTCAAGTTCTCCAAGGAAAAATCGCTTACAATTTCATTTTCAAGGCCAGTTTCTTTTCTCACTATCGGGATCGCTTTTATCTCTCCCAAAACGATTCGCCCGAGCCTTCCTCTGGCCCCTGTAATGTATATTTTAGTTGCCATACTTCTTCGCAATCTCTTCCATTTTTTTGTCTATTTTTCTCTCTGCTTCAAGCCTTTCAAGTTTGTATTCATTCATATCCATGAATTTCATTCCTGCAGCAAAATTAGGATGGACTTTTTCTATTTCTTTGAACATTTCTTGTGCTATTTTTCTATAATCTACATGCCCCTGCATACAGCTTCTCAATTCAAGCATGTGGTATGCCTCACGCAGATTAAGTGACATATACCATCTTATGTTATACGCCAATGGAACAACATATTGAGCTTCTTTTCTATGTTTTTTTGCAATTTCTTCATAAGCATTTTTTGCAGCTTCCATCACCTCGTTGAATTCAGTTTCATAACCCGCTGCTACAATTTCTTCAGGCAATTTATACCCGTGATAAGGATTAAGCAGTTGTCTTTGTTGCGTAAGCATCCTGTGCCTATGCATATCTCTGTATGCTCCAAAATTTGCACACACGTCAAACGTATAAAATACATGTTCAAATGCCCTGCCTGGTTTGTGTCTTCTATTATCGCGCTCGTTGATATACGCCGCTATAATTGTTGCTTTTTCATCAGCATCCATCTTATCTACAATCTCTTCTATTTCTTTCATTGGCTTTGAAAGATGGGGGTAAAGTGCTGCAACTAAAATCTTTCTTTCAGCATCTTTATCGTATTCAACTAGTTTTACTTCTTCCCCTCCACTTGGGCCATCCAATCTCTGTGCTATGCTCTCCATGCCAGCTCTCACTTTTCTATAATGTTCCTGCATAGCAATACCATACTTATTGTTTGCTCTTTTCACAAATGAAGGAATTACTTTACCAAGTTCTTCCTGCATCATTGCCGCGAGATCATTAATTTCAGTAAGATCATCAGCATACATTCTAGTGATTAGGTACTCATATGCCCTGCCATCACCAAAGAATCCCATATTGGTCAATGTTGAAGCCGGAAGCATCCCTCTTAATACATCACAGGTTTTTGCTCTGATTGTTGATTGATATGCCCTTTCGCTTGTTTGTTCATTTTTTGGTTCACTTTCCATTACAAATGCAGAAATTTTTGGAATAAGTTCTGCATATCTTTCAAAGCACAGATCACATGTTTTAGTATAAATATCTGCAAATTCAGACCCCATAATTCTTTTTTCACGATAATATGGCCAGGTTCCATCCTCTCTCTTTTTATCAAAATAAACATATCTTGTTGATTTTTCCAGAGGTGACAATCCAATCCTTGCATCCTCTACAATTTTTGTTGCAATGATCGAAATCTCTTCAAGTGCAATATGTGCCCCAGCCAGTTCAGCAACTGAATCATCCCCATAACCTACAAGTACCCTGTCATAAAATTCCTCAGCCTTTTTAGTCTGCACAATACTTTCTTGCGAATTAACCAAATTCTGCAAACCAAGTTCCTGAGATTGGAGAAATTCTTTGAGCAATACTTCGCGGACGCTTTTCGAAGTCCTGCTATACCTAGAAAAAAGTGCACCTTTAACTACTTCGGGCAGATTTACAAGTACAAAAATTGGCTTGTCAAGATTAGTCATAAAGGGCGCTAATAATCTCCTTTCTTCTTCTGTAAATCCCATGCTCTCCTCTTTATTTTGACAATAATCCACTCAAGATCCCAAGCAATTGAGGTCTCCCAGCTACAACCTTTGCAACAGGACAGGCAAAATTACCATCCATTGTCTGCTTCAAATCATCGTCAGTTATAGTATTGAATATATAATTCAAATCATCATCGCTTACTTTTTCCATTACTTTTCTCAGCAACAATCTTTTGGCAACTTTTTTACCCGGCCCAGCGCGCCAAGTTTTTTCATATTCATACAGAGAATCTTTGCTATAATCCTTTTTCTCATGTGCTTTGAGAACAACATCTGCTGCCATCACTGCACTTTCCATTGCAAGTGCAATCCCTCCGCCATGGATAGGGTCTACTTGTTTAGCACCTGTCCCTATCGCCATACAATTATCTTTTACAAATTCATTGATAGGTGCACCGACTGAAATTACGCCACCAAAATCAAGTAGCGTACTTGCATCTTTCAATTGTTCATTTTTTTCTATGAATCTGTCGAGCAATACTTTTGGATTTGCACCTTTAATACCGCTTTGCTTTTCTCCGTTTTCAACATTTCCACCGACACCTATTCCAACATTGGCCTTTTTGTCAGCCTTTGGAAATATCCAAACATAACCTCGCGGAGCCATTTCATTTCCAAAATACAATTCAATCAAATTCTCATGATCATACGGTTTCATTTCATATTCATAACAGGTATCAACATCGTAAAGCTGATGAACAGTTTTGAATCCCATCTGCCTTGCCATCAATGCCTCCATACCTTCAGCTGAAACTATGAGTGGTGCATTGATATCATGTGGCTCTCTTCCACCATGACTTACCTTTACTCCATTTGGCCTTCCTTTTTCATCTTTCAATACTTCTATCGCCCTGGTGTAAACCTTTACATGTGCCCCTTTTTCTACTGCAAGCTCACATAGCCATTTATCAAAGATTTTTCGTTCGAGCACCCATCCAGTTGTTTCTGGCCCTTTCCATACAATGGACTTACCATTCGGTGCAACTACCTTTGCCCCTTCAATTTCTGTTGAATAGCATCTTTTTGGTAATTCAAGATCCTGCTTTATCACTTCTCTTTCTCCTAATCCTTCTCCACATCGTACAGGAACTCCAATTTCTTTTCTTTTATCTATAATGAGTACGTCCATACCTGCGCCAGCGGCTATCCTTGCAAAAGTAGATCCAGACGGACCCCCACCTATTACTATAACATCATGATCGTATTTCATAGAATCACCTTTCTTCTTTTGGGATATCTTTCAAGTCCTTTACGCCTTTATGTAATTTTATAACATTAGCAGGACACCCACGAACACAAAGACCACAATCAATGCATTTTTCTGGAAAATGTTCCATCCTTGTGCCAACAACTTCAATAGCGTTCATTGGGCAGACGGACGAACACCCAACACACAGTATACATCCGTCGTGTTTTATAGTAATCATAGAGAATTCACCTGCTTGGAGTTTGACGAGTAGAAATTTTAAACATATTTCATTTCTAGGAGTTACATTTAAATACAGTATTCGTAACAATCTAATCATGAAAAACCCAATGCCCAGACTGGTTCATGTTCAAGATTCTACTTCAAATCGAACAGCAGTTGATATTCTAAAAAAGTTTCCCCCACTTCATGAAGTTGAATTTTGTTTCATACCTGGCAATCCAGTTTCTGCTTCTGACATCCTGCAAACAATCAAAGGAAGGGCAGTGTTAATCTGGGACGATGGCAATAGTCATTTACTCTCAAAATTCCTTGATATTCCTGGCGCAACAAAACGAATAATAGATAATCATGATGATTACGATTCTGGCCATGGATTTTCAGATATAACCTATGCAAACCATGCCTTTTTCTCTGAACTTTCTGGCTGTGATATACAACTTGCATTAACTACCTGGTGCCGTGACTATGTAAATTTCCTTTCGCGTCTCCCAGCTGCCAAATCAAAAAATACCACTAAAATTAAGGAGTTAACTGTTCCTTTGGATGCTCCTTTTAATGGTGCACCCCTTCATCTCAGCGTAGATCTTGATGCAGTTTTATTTTTCCCAGCAGTATCAAGATGGATGACTTTTGATGGTTTTTCAGGTGAAGATATTTTATCTGCACTAAGAATGGCAGTGTCTACAGGACAGCTTGAACGTCTTGATTTTGGTGGACTTGCCCCTGGTTTCCCTTTGCTTCTTGCAGATGGCTTTAATGGTCACATACCAGATATACGCTCTCCTCCAGATTTTGGTAAAACTAATCCTGACGACGCACGTAAAATTGCCAGATGGTCTGAAAATGCCAGTACTATGGAAAATAATCCGCATAGGCTTGGTGATATCTCAACAAAGGTTTCTCATTATGCACTTTATCTCTATTATCAAATCCTGGCCATCTCTATGTTTTAAATCTCTACCTTCCTAAGTTTATTTATGAATCTAATTAGTCCAAATTTTCCTGAAATTGGGAAGCCAAATATAGAAATAAAGAAATTTCCTGATGACGATTCATATGTCCGCATTTCTGACATATCAGAATTACAAGGAGAAGAAGTAAAACTCTTCCATAGATTATATCCTGACCAAGATTCAAACATTTTCAAAGCTATTCTTATGCTAGATGTTCTCAAACGAGTTGGTGCAAGAACAACCTTTGTAGTACCATATTTACCCTATTCCCGCCAGGATAAAACATTCAAAGAAGGTGAGGCATTAAGTGCACAAGTTTTATGCAAATTATTTGCGGGAGCACAACTTATTACACTAGATTGCCATTTCCTGAAAAAAGAAGGAGAATTTGAATACAATGGATTGAAAATAAAAAATATCAGTGCAAACAAACTTCTTATAGAACATGCAAAAACAAAACTCAAAACCAAAGATATTGAAATTATCTCTCCAGATCAAGGTGCCAATTATCTGGTTTCTGATTTTGGCGGCAAGAGTATGAAAAAAGTGAGAGGCGAATATGATAAGAGTGGTGAGGCACACCGTACTATTGAAAAAATGGAACGGGAATTTGATGTTAAAGGAAAAAACGTACTGATTATTGATGATATGATTTCAACTGGCGGAACAATGATTCGTGCTGTTGAAAATGTCAAAAAAGGCGGTGCAAAGAAAGTTCTTTGTGCTGCAACCCATGGTTTCTTCCTAAAAGATTCATTGGAAAAACTCCAAAAAATAACTGATGGAGTTTTCACTACAAATTCAATTCCAAACCCTGCAGCTGAAGTAGATATAGCTGAGCTCCTTCTGCATTAATTATTTCCTTTCCATGTGCTCCAAGGAAAATTTTTCTATATATTTTTCAGCTCTTATGATGAACTTCTCCAAGTGTCTTCCTGATAGGTCATATATCTTAATCCTTCTTTTTATTTCTGAAATTGCACGATTTGTAGCGAACACCTTGAACATGCTTATGTCTTTTTTGTTCCAAGTTCGCTTTGCCGCAGTTTCAGCTGCATCTTCCGTATAAGTACTTGCTTCTTTCAAAGCGAATTCACTATCTGGCAGAATTGCTATGTGAGCTGCCGAATTTCCAATTAAATTTGCCATCTCTCTTATCTCTTTTTTCTTGCTCATGTTACCCCCCAATAATTTTTTCTTCCCAATACAAATCTACTTCATTTTTTCCTATCTTACATAAAAAATTATTTACACTTTTTAATTCTTTTTTACAGACCTTTTCAAGTAATTTTGATTCTTTTTTGTCAAGTTTTTTGCCAATCCTTATTTTTTTTATTATTCTTTCACCTACAAGTCTCTTAATTTCCGATTTCACAGGTTTGAAATCATATTCCATTTTCAGTGCTGCATTAATCAATTCTAATATCTCTAATGCAGTAAAATAATATTCAGTTTTTTTTGTTTCGTTTGCTGTTTTTACATATGTTTCTGCACTAAACCACCATTCCATGTATGCCATTTTTGATATTGGTGGAACTGGTTTTTGCATTATAGCTGTTTCATCAAACATTATGCCTTCAGCAAGCCAGAATCGTATATATGGTTCTGATAATATTGCTGTTTCATATCCTTTTTCAGAATAAATAGTCAGATGGAGTGTTATATTAAGTTTTTTTTCTATTTTCTCTTTTATTACTGAGGTTTCCACCCTCTTTTCAGGAAGAATAAGCAAAACATCATAGTCACTATACTTATCGGCATCACCCCTTACTCGTGAACCATAAAGAACCAATACGCTTAATTCAGGAAATATACCAAAAAGTTCTAGAGCAAGGGCATACAACTTTTTATTTTTCTTCCTAAGTTGTTTAAGCTTCAGAAAATTTTCTGGCTTCATAAGAATATATTTACCGTGTTCAACTCTCAACAATTGCTTATTCTTGTTCATTCGATGAATTAACACTTTCGAACTTTGAATAGTCAAATTTCCTAATCGTGCAAATTCTTCAATGCCAAATCTCTTCTTGCCAAATTTATCATAAGCATTGAGATAAAGTTCTTCAAGCATCATATAATTATTCAGAATATAACTTTTTAAAAGGTTAACTATTTTGTTAACTTTAGGTCTTCATATTTTCTAATCCCCATCAGTTCAAACAACCACTCAAATTTTTCAAACATCTCTTTGTCTACAGGTTCACAAATCCTCAAACTATTCTTTAAAATTCTCATTGTACGCTCCCATATTCTCCTCATATTATTCGTACTCTGACCAAACACCTCACCTATTTCAGCATATGTTTTGCCTTTCTTACGCATTTCAAATATTATCATGTATTTTGGTGGCAATCCTTCCCAATAAATTTGTTCAAATCTTTTTCCTCTTGATCTTGACATGTGGACATCCTTTTTCCCAGCCGGAAATGGTGCATGCGGAGCATTTAGCTTTTCAGGCCCTAGCATTCTTGCCATCCATTTCATTGTTTCTCTTTGAGGTATCGGTGCCTCATCTATTTTCTTTCTTAATTGTAATAATCTGCGCCTTTCTTTCATTTTAAGTCCTCCTTCTCTCCATCGACTTTCATGCATAATTCGACAAGTCTCGTCCTTATCCTCATTTGTTTTCCCATATTGGGTTTTTCGAGTCTTTCACAATATTCCATTGCTTGTGAGTAAAAGTTGATTAGAGTCCTAATCCAAGCTTGGTCATTTTCTATTAGTTTTTCAAACCTATCTGCTGTTTCTAGACAAACTTGCATTGCCTCTTCAATTTTTCCTAAACCTTCAAAGATTAGTGCTATCCGTTGGCCATGGCCACAGTATGGTTCCAATGCATCTGCATGTATATACATTTCCAGAGCTTTTTCATCTAGTCCTGCTTTTTCATAAGCCCATCCTGCATCGAGAAATCTGCCTTGCCCTTCAAGCAGTTCAGCAATCTTCCTCAGTTCCTCTTTCTCTCCAAGTTTTGCATAAATGTCAACTGCTTTGAGAAGATTTCCCTCTTCCACAGCTCTTTGTGCTTCAATAAGTTTTGGTTTTTCAATTCTATCTCCAAATACTTTTGCTGATTTCTCCTTGTCCCCCTTTACAGCTAATTTTCTTTGTTTCATGTTCCCCCTCACAATTGATCCTTTGGGATCCCCTTCTTTCTCATTATTTTTCCGCCAAGAACTCCATCATTTTTCATCATTCTAAGAATCTCTAATGCCGCTCCTTTCACTTGCTCATCCTGAGTTTCATAATAAAGAAAACCCGCAAGCGCAGCAAGATCATTTGCACCAACAAACAGACATGCAGTATTTTGCCTAAGCCAATCCATTGTATTGGTGGCCTTCATTTCTTCTCTTATATGGGCCATCTCTTCCCCAGCCTTTTTCTTTACAACTTCAAAAAAAGCATTATTTTTTGGAATGTCTTTTCTTCCTCCCGTATGTTCGTATGCAAGATTCCAAAAAATTGGCATCCCCCCTCCTTTTTCTAATGTTCTTCCAAACATCTCCGCCATTTTCTTATTCTCATCTTGTGGGACTTCCCTTTCATTAGGAAGCATCATCTTCACAATATTAGTAGCAGCAAATTCCAATTTTTTTTCTAAAAATAAACCAAGCAATTGGTTATTGACAGTTCCACAAGCAACAATGTAATCTCCATCTATCGCACCAAATCCATTAGCTCTTGTGAATGCTTTCCAAAACCTATCTTTACCAAGGTGAGCATCAACTCCCCAAGCTTCCCATTCATATTGCTGAAGATCATGCTCTTCACAATTATCACGATGTCTAGTTCCATATACTACTTCAGTAAGAAGCATCTCCCCTGCAAGACGTACATATTTTCTCCTATCTAAAACCATTCCTTCAATTTCTTCAAATGCTCCTTCATATCCAGTACCTCCAACTTCTTTTCTTATTTCTCCAACTAATCGTTTAACAGCCTCCGGAACCTCTCCTTTTTCTTGTGCTCCTCTGCACCCATGTTCTTCACATATTTTTCTTGCATAAATAGCTGCATTTTTCAATCTCTTTGCATAAGTCTGTTGAAAAGTTACTGCTAGTTCTTTTTCAATTTCTAATCCTATCTCATTTGCTATTCCATCATAATATTCAAGCCATTTACCTGTATCTGCAAGTATCTCTGCAACCCCTCCTTCTCTATCCCTGAAGTTTCCAATTACATGCCTAGTTTCTAATCCAGGCTGAACATTTCCAAACACATCAACATGTAAAGCTACCATGCGCTTATCTGTTTCTGCATGGGCAAGTGCTGCCATATTTTCATCAAGGCCCCAGGTTATTCCAAATTCTTCTTCATCAATTTTACGCAATCTTTCATAAACTGCATTTGCTTCCTCTTTTGTGAAGACCACTTTTTCATTGAGCTTTTCTCCTCTTCCAATTGGCGCAAATCTTTCAAAATATGGGATTGCCCCTAGCATTCTACACATTCTTAAAATCTGATCCAAATCTTGATCGTTTTGTTTTGTAATTACTAGATCAATACCAAGATTAGGAGCTTTCATCCCAGCTTCAAGCAAATGAACAAGCGCTTTTCTTGTCTTTACATACTCTCCCTTTATACCAATCATAACGTCATGGATTTTCGGATCCATAGCAAAGAGTTTAGTAACAACGGTAGTGCATGTTTCTTTGAGACGTTTTGCAATATCCGGTGTTACAAGAGTTCCATTAGTAAATACAAGGAAATCCAATCCTTCTCCACGGACAAATTCACCAAGCTTCCAGAAGTTCTGATCTAATAACGGTTCTCCCCTTCCAGCAACAGCAACTACTTCAACTCCGGCATCTTTTGCAGTTCTTATGACATTTTTCCATTCAAGGAATTCATTTCTTGTTCTTCCTTTTTCATTTGCTGCGCCAGTATAGCACATAGGACATCTGAAGTTACAGGCATTAACTGTTTCAACAAACAATTGCCTGAATTGCGGTGGTTTTCCTTCTCGTCCACGTGTTATATTATCTGCAAGTCTCTCTACACAGTCCTTCCATCCAAAGAAATAACCATGTAAAGGGGGCGCCGGTTTTAACTCGGCCGCCTTTGCCCTTTCCCCATTTGTTTCGATTTTTTTTGCTGTTGTATACTGCATCATTCATCCCCCAGGACTTAACTTCTTGAGACTTTTATAAAAATCTTATTCCAAAAATTAGGTTTATTCACTCGGAATTTAGCTATATTTTTAAGCATTTTGGAGCATATACTTCATTATTAGGTGAACTTATGAATGTAAATCTAGATGAAAAGGATTTTGCGATCATTGATGAACTGAAAAAAAATTCAAGACTCTCAGAGCAAAAATTGGCAAAGAAAACAAATATCCCAATGACAACAGTGCATAATCGAATCAAAAAACTTCAAGCTAATGGCATAATAAAAAAATACACCATTGAGCTTGATTACGCTAAACTTGGAAAATCAATTGTCGCTTATGTTATGCTTAAGGCAATTGCAAGTGCAGACCAAAAAGCCCTTCTAGAACAAGTTGCTAAAATTCCCCAAGTAAGGGAAGTAGCAATGATAACTGGAGAATTCGATCTGTTATTCAAGGTAAAAGTTTCTTCAATGGAAGAACTGAATGAGCTCGTTGTCCAAAAATTAAGAAAGCAGAAAACCGTGGGAGAAACAAGGACAATGATAAGCTATGAAACAGTTGAGATCAACTAACTATTTTTTTATATTCTTCAGCTAGTTTCTCTGCTTCTTCCTTTGTTTTGGCTTCAGCAAAAATTCTGACGTAATTTTCTGTTCCAGAAGCACGTACAATTACCCATGCATTCTTCATATTTACTCTTACACCATCCACATCTACAAAATTTAGTTTATTCTTTTTTGCGTGTTCCAAGACTTTTTTTACTATTTTCTTTTTTCTCTCTTCATCAGCATTGATCTTCATTTTAACATTATGATACTCCGGAATTTCTGAAAGCCATTCACTCAATTTCTTTTCGCATAATGCTTCAGCAAGTTTGGCTGCTGTGAGGAAGCCATCTTTTGCTAAACTCAATTCTGGCCAGATTACTCCGCCTACTTCTTCCCCACCAATCACTGCTGGTTTTTTGATCATTTCTTCACATAAATACGGCGCACCTATTGCAGTGTACCTTACTTTTGAGCCAAATTTAGCAGCCACATCTTCAATAACTTTGCTCGTTGCAATTGTTGTAACAACATCTCCTTTTTCCTTCGCAAGTTTCCACATGGCTGATAAAGCATAAACATTATCCCCTATCACATACCCTCCTTTTTCATCAACAAATATTACTCGATCACCATCAGCATCCCATGCAATGCCTGCATCTGCTTTTGATGATTCTACCGCAGCAATTAATTCTCCAACATTTGCCTTTGTTGGTTCGCTTGGTCTCCCTGGGAATCTTCCATCCATATGAGAATTCAATGTTATTATCTCAATTCCAAGTTCTTTGAATAATCTTGGAGCAATTACAGAAGCAGTTCCATTTCCACAGTCCAGAACTATTTTTAGTTTCCTTTTATTTATCTTTTCAGTATCAACTAATTTTTTTATTGCATCTATATGGTCTGCCGTTGCCCTATCGTAATAACTAATCTTTCCTGTTTTATCCCACTTAGCAAGCTCAATCTTTTCCATCAGCTTTTCTATCTTTTCTCCTCGTTCACTTGAAATAGCAACCCCATCCTTGTCAACAACCTTAATTGCATTCCATTCCGGGGGATTGTGCGATGCAGTAATTATCATACATCCATCTGTTTTGAGTTTTTTGATCATATATTCTGCAGTAGGCGCACTTACAATCCCCAATTCAATAACATCACAACCTACACTTGATAGTCCTGCCACTACACTTGCACTAAGCACTGGGCCAGTCAATCTACAATCTCTTGCAACCAGCATTTTTCCTTTTTTCAAACCAACTGCCTGTGCTATTTTCAATGTAAGTTCAGGGCCCAATTCATTGAATAGACCTCTGACCCCATTAGTACCAAAATATTTTGCCATAGGTAAAATTCTCACTTTCCCTTAATAAGATTTACTAGACGTAACATTTTCATGGAAATTATAGTTCTACGCCTTGGCCACCGTCTTCCACGTGATGAAAGAATCTCAACACACGTAGCATTGGTAGCAAGGGCATTTGGAGCAAATTCCATAATATACTCTGGTCAGCACGATTCAGGTTTGGAAGCCAGTGTAAAAAAAATCTGTGAGAATTGGGGCGGATTATTCCACATCTCATACGAACGAAATCCTCTTACATTTATAAAAAAAATGAAAGATACTGGCTTTACTGTTCTCCACCTTACCATGTATGGTATTTCTCTATCAGATAAATTAAATGCACTAAAATTACACAAAAAATTACTCATTATTGTCGGCTCAGAACAAGTTCCAAGAGATATCTATGAATTTGCCGATTTCAACATTTCAATAACAAACCAGCCGCATAGTGAAGTGGCTGCACTTGCCATAACTTTAGATCGTCTAAATAAAGGAAAAAAGATAGATTTCAGAGGCAAATTAAGCATAAAACCATCTGCTCGAGGCAAAGTATTGGAAAAGAAATAACTTTATAATTGATATCTGTCTTTATTCCTCGTGAGATTATGTTCGAAGTTCTAAACCTTGTTTTTACTGAAGGGGAAGTGAAAAGATTAAAACACAACGTTCCTGAGACCGTTACAGTAGACGTCAGCATAAGCAAAATAACCCAAAAAGAACCCAGCATTGCAATCTTGGATTTCACTTATGCAGTGGATTATAAACCTCAGGTAGGGCAAGTCAAAATCGTCGGACAGGCATATTGCAAAGACACTCCACAAAATATCAAAAAAGCACAAGCAGAATTCAAGAAAAAGAAAATTCTTCCAATGGAATATGGTGCAAGAGTCATAAACATGATAAATGCCAATGCAGGTATGAATAGTATTTTCTTAATACGGCCATTCAATCTACTGCCACCTTTCATGCCACCATTGATTAGTACTGAAGAACCTAAAAAGAAGAAATAATTACCATTCTATTCTTCCATATAATCCAAACCACCATGATGGCGGAGCGCCTACTATTTCTTCACTCCATGATCTCAGATATTCTGGTCTGGTTACTTCTCCCTGAATTATTGGCCATTCGCCTCTTGCCCCAACAGCACCTACTGAGTATCTGGTTCCATAAGCTCTTCCTTCTGGTTGTCTTTCATAAGTAAACTGCAATCCTGATCTCATTATGAAATCTTCTTCCCATTCAGCTCCTTCTTCATTGTAATCCCTTATCTCTTCCACTCCGCCTTCAAAGAAGAAGTGCAGGCTTAATCTTTCCCCTGTTATAATATCTGCCCGGGCCCAGGTTATTCCAGTACCTGCTGTTGTGCGTCTTATTTCTTCCATGTCACATCCAAGTTGTCCACACACATCTCTGAGTTCATCATCATTTTCAAATACATCCTCTGATCCTAGCACCACAGTCCCAGTTGCTCTGTTGAAGAACACATACCACCATATCTGATCTGTGTACGTTGCGGTATTACTCAGCTGATGGCGCAATGCAGTACTTATTGTCAACTGTCTCCATTCTTCATTTTCATAGTCTCGTATTCCATAAAGTGCTCCTGCAAGCCAGTCATTTTGATGGTCCTGAAGTAAATGAACTATTCCACCTACTGTCCAGTTTCTTTCGGGCCTATAATTTTCGTAATCTTCTTCTGTTAATGGTAATGTTATTCCGCCAATAACTCGTTCTGCGGTAAATGCACGGAGTCTTCTATCGCCTGAGAAGGTAAATGTATAATCTCCCTCTTCTCCTCTTGTTACTTCAAGCCTTGCAACGCCTCTCCCAATATATCTGTCGTTTTGTCTCCATTCCTCATAATCTGCTTCATTACCTATTACAATCGATCCTCTGGAACCAGGGCGTTCTGATACTGGACTCATCATCACATAGAATGTTCCGTGTCTTTCTTCGTCCTCTCTCAAGTAAGTTCCAAGTATAACATCATAACCATCAGCAGCAAGTCCTTGTACATTTTGTGCATTAGTAATCCCTAACAACACTCCAGTAAGATTTTGTTCAAACAGAAGCTGCACTTCCTCTCCTGAGAGTTCATCACTTGTGATAGCCGGGCTAGCAAGTTCTATCCCCGCAATTCTTTCTTCTAAACTATCTCCAGTTGCCCGTCTTGTAAATTCTGCCCTCATGTCATCTTCAGGACGCAGTAACCAACTCAGATCAGAACTGTGTTGTCTCACTATTTCTACAACTTCTCGACCATATTCTCTTTGCAGTCTTTCCAGATTAGGAACTGATCTTCGTAATTCCCCGTATATATCTACGAGCATTTCACCTGCCCTGTTGTAATCAGCATCCGAAAGCTCATCGATCCTATCCCCAAATGTGTATGCCATTACTGAATCCACTACTGGATCCCCTCCCCTTGTTCTTAATTCTCCTGCAACTTCATTTTGTGGCCTTATCATCCATGTCAATTCCTCTCCTCTTTCTCGAACAAGATCAACTAGTGGTTGCCCATAATTACGTATAAGTCTTTGGCCATTATATGTTCCTGATCCCATTTCACTGTAAACATCCTGAAGTGCCCCAACAACATCTGTTCCAGGCGTTATAGTAACATCTCTTTCATAGCGCATAAGATCCAATGATGGCCAGTCCACTATTCCAATACCGGTGTAAAGATCAAGCCATGGACTAATTGAACTTTCACGACTAACTTGTGGCGTACCATCCTCATTTTCTGTTATTATCAGATCAGTATAACCATAGAAGTGCCCAAGAATATCTGCGTAAAATGCTGTTGGCCTACCAAACAAGAATAAACCATAGAGATTTCCGTAGCTTCGTTCTTCATCCAACGCTAAACTTCCAATAGTGTATAATCTGACGTTTTCTCCATCATATCCATAACCCAATGCAAATCTCCAGATGTCACTTTGGAGTTCAGTTCTTAGGGTTTCTGTAAGATTTTCAAGCACTTGTGCCTCACTTTGTGGATTTTGTTGAATTTGTGTCATTGCGTCTTCTATTCTACTATAAAAGTTTGCAAATCCAGGAATTCTCTCTCCACCTACAAGCATCCTGTGTCTGTTTGCCCAATACATGAACAACAATCTTCCATAATGTTCGCCTGTTGATTCTTCTGGTTCATTTTCTCCTACCCAGCCTTCTAGTCTGCCATACATGTAATTGGCTGCAATCAACCATCCGGCATTTCTTGCCTGATCTTCATTCCAACCATAAAGATCGACGAACATTGTTGTCATATTCTGATACATTTCATCTGCTTCCTGCTCTACTACTCTGTATTCCCGAAGAAGATCGACTTCATTATATGCAACTGTTACTCCATACCCATATGTTTCATGTTCACTTGTTGGTACCTCATGCCTCCATCGTCCTCCTATTGTTGCCGGATAACCACCAATAAGTCTTGCTTCCCATGAATGTGATAATGGATCTACGCGCATGCGCCTCCACATAAGTTCTCCGCTTCCATGTGCCCAATGAGTGTCCGTTACTCTTGCGGGATTTTCAGGATCTAATTCAACTGTCTGGGCTCCGCGATAGAATGCTGCATAAACATCTCTTTGTCTTCCACTTTGTAACAAGTTTGTCACTGCCATGCCAGTTGCTTCTTCTATGTGTACAGGATCCATTGTACTTAGGTTTCTTACAAGCTCTCCAAAGAGAAGTGCTGAAACTGTATCTCCGTCATCTCCAGTTGGTATGGTAAATCCAACAGCAGCACCATCAAATCCAGCTGCTGCCGAATCTTCTGTGAGCATTTCACTTCCAACAAATCTTAATGAAGCAAGTATATTCTGCGTATTTACTCCCCCATAAAGGTAATTCATCAACTCTGCTTCTGTATTACGTCCAAATGCAAGCTGGTAAACATCTCCCTCTCCTGTTATGAAAAACAATCTGCTTCTTATTTCTCCTTGTTCTTCCTGCAGTCTGTCTCTTGTTTGGTTTTCAATATCTTCCATTGTTATTCCATAACCTTCCAAAAGTGCATCTAATTCTTCTTGTGCTGCTTCTCTGTCTTCTTCAGTTTCTCCATTTCTTGAAGTATCCAGAAGCGTATTTATATGCGAATAATTAACATCTTCAGGATTTTCGACCCCCATATCTGTTATATCATCTGATGTTAATCTCCATGTGGGAGGACCAAGAAGTTCTGGCACATAGGTACCTGCAACAAAGAAAAGCATATCTGTTCCGGATTCTCTTGCTATCCTTTGGTATGACTCAAGCAGTCCATCTGTCCTCACAGCAGTTGTTACTTCCTCTCCTTCTACCATGCCTGTTGAACTTTCATAAGTAAATTCTTCTCGTGCCCTGTGGATTCCTACTCCTTCTCCTCTTCTAAACGTATCAACAGGAACAAGTTGAAGTAAAGGAAGCGGGACTGGTCCAGTTAATGGACTTGGAACACCTACTGCTTCTCCAGTATAATCGACCCTATGGCCACCAGTAACACTTTCTTCAGCTTCGGTTCTTTCTCCAGTATATTGCAGCTCCCATCTTTCTCCGCCAGTGATGCCCCGTAATTGTCCTTCACCAAGAGCAGCACCACGTTCTGTAACACTTCCTTCTTCTCCTTCTACTGAGTAGTACATTCCTCCTTCGGCATTGCCACTTAACCAATAATCCTGATAATTCACTGGCATAGCTCCAAAGAGCTGGGTAATTCTTCTTATGATTGTAGATGAACCAAGTGCACCAATTCTATATCGTGCTGGCACGCCCATTCTGAACATTCTGTCGGTTGGAGGGCGTACTTGATCATACATGTTTGAGAATAATCCCATTGCACCTGAATCAAGTACATTCAATCCTAACATTGGTCCATTTGGCATTGTCACGCGTGGAAGCAAACTGAGTGGCTGTCCACTTTGTCCATAAAGTGTTGGCAATTGTTCTTCATCATATTGCCACCAGCCTGGTCTTTGTCTGTATAAAAATGGGCTAATGAAACCCTCATCAGTCATTGGCTCCGGAACCATACGCATTTCATCTTCTAATCTATGATGATCAAATGTACTTGTAATTTCTGGAAGTTGTTCTCCAATTCGTCTAAATACTCCAAGGAAGTATTCTCTGTTTATTGCATTACTATACATCAGATATCTTTGACCTTCAGCATATCTTTGTGTAAACATTTGCCTGAATGCCGTCATTCCTGCAATCAGCGTCCGCTCATCCTGAGCAACTTCTAATAATGCTGGAAGAACATACAATAAATATGGGCCAACGAGATAAGGATCCCTGTGTGATATCACTAAAAGCGTGTTCATTAATTCTGTGGCTGCAGCTCTTTGGAAGGCTGATCCACTTCCAGAAATGCCCTCAAGAGCTATGCCCATATATACTGCATCTAATATTGTAAGTTCATTGCGTAATTGTTGAACATTCTCATCTGTAAATTCTCCTGTTTCAGGACTAAAACCAGTTTCATTTCTTTGTAATAGGTATTCAGTTTCCATACCTTCATAGAACGTTCTTCCGGCCCTTATCAATTGTCTTCCAGCATCTGTTTGGAAAAATCTGGCCAGTTCTTCTGGTGTAACCTCATCTTGTAAATAGTCTGGTATATCGATGTGATACTGCTGTCCAATGCGTGTAAGATTTTCTCTGAAAAGTTCAAGATTGAAATATTGATTGAAAAGATAGTTATTCTCTCCAAATTCTTGTCTGTATATGTTTACAGCCTGTTCAAAATTGGTTCCAAATTCATCACTGGGATTAGAGAATAGCAATGCATTTCTTAATCTTGCATATACGCCGGGCAATGTTCTTGCTACGTGGTCATAATTCTCCATAAAGTTTGCCCTTGTTGCCCCGGGACCCTCTTCAAATGCACTATAAAGTCTTTCCAGAGTTTCTTCAGGAATATTTTCAAGCTCACTTACTCTAGCGCTTGGTCTTTCCAAAAATCTCAATGCATTCATATTTTCATGTACAAGTGTTACAAGGTCCTCTCCATAAGCAACATTAAGCATCTGTATTCTTTCTTGGAATCTTTCATATTCTCTTGTTCCTTCTGCTGGTTCATTCAACCACACCGCATATATTGCTCCGAGTGCATAAAACAACTCTTCTCCTTGATTAAGATATGTTCTTGTCAAGACATCAATTGTTCTTGAATATGCAGATGAATATGCTGCCATAAGTTCTCCTCTTACATCTTCTGGCAGTTCCCTTACTTGATCTAGACCAACTTCTGATTCCAATAATGGTGCAAGATGTTCTCGTTGTGCTTCAACTGCAACTACGAACTCTTCTCCAAACAATTCAACCATTCTTGCCCTGTTTTCTTCTCCTTGTGGATTTACTAACGCACGGTGGCATCTGATTAAAATACTTGCAAAAAGAACATTTTCTCCTTGTCTTAAATCTTCTCTGGTTGTACCTGGGCTTTCTAAGAATTGTAAATGTGGCGCATGTGCTTCAACAAGCAATACGAATTCCTCTCCATAATTTCTGACCAAGTCTCTTCTGTTGCTTTCTTCCAAACCAGCATATGTTCTTGTAAGTGCATTAAAGAATCCTCTTTCATTCATGCTTCCAACAAACTCGTATAGTTCAGGATCTGCCCCATGCAAAACACTTGCAACAATCTCTTCTACGACTGCCTGTTTTTCAGGTGTAAGACTTCCAAACCAATCTAACAATTCTCTTAACTCCTGACTGTCAACATCTACACTTACAGTTCCAATCGCTCCGGTTACCCTTGTTAAATCCCCACCAGTTTGCGCTACATGTATCAAGGAGTATGCCATTTCAACTGATCTGCGAAGTTCTTGCGGATTTAACATTGAGTCAGACAATGTTCTTTGCTCTTGCTCCAATCTCTCAAGTGATTCTGCATCGGATGTAAGTCTGGATCTTCTTACTATTTCTCTGTTTTGTATCTCCCACCTTCTTATACGCTCCAATAAAAGTGCCCTTGCTGGTTCAAGAACAGAATATTGCAATTGTCTTCTAATATCCCCAATGTCATTTGCAATAGTGTGGCTGCGTGATTCTATTGCCCTACTCCCCTCGCCTTCGATAACTACTGTAGGTGCAGTTACCACTTCTCTTGATACCACTGGCCTTACAAATAATGTTCCAAGTGCATCTCTTGCATCGACAAGAGCAACTCCTCCTCTGTTAATCGATTGTCTTGCCCTAGCTAATGCTGCCACCAATTGTACTGGGCCATATGAGTAAATTCTTCCTGCCCTCAATTCTCTTGTAGTTTCATCAGTCCTTTCTTGCAAAGCTGTTTCTATGCTCTGGACATCCCCAGAGAGCCATTCTAATTCAGCGCGATTTGTTTCAACAAAACCAACAAGTTCTTCCCCATATCGACTAACAAGCCTGCTTCTGTCTGTGCTATTTTCGTAAATATCATGCAGTGCAATTGCAAATGTCCCATAGGTATATCCAATGTTTTGCTGTATTTGTGTAACAACAGCGTCTTCACTTCTTGTGCGCATACCTTCTTCTATTTGTTCTATTGGAAGTACTAACCAATGAAGATTTTCTATATTTGTTTCAACAAAATTAACAAACTCTTCCCCATATCTGCTAACTAGTTCTGCCCTTCTTTCCCTCATTGTTTGTACTTCACTATATGCTTGCGTGAGGACAGTGCCAGCATTATTACCATATCTGCTTATCAGAGCAGTTGCGAGCGGATCTGCTTCTTCTCCTCTGCGGGTTCTTGTTCTTCTTTCAAGTTCTCCTTGGGCATCAGCAGGACTCATGTCAGCAACCCATGAAAGCTGATCAAAATTTTCTTCAACTGTTTGCATTTCTTGAACAACGTTATGCCCTATTGTTCCTTCTTGCACTAATCTTGCATTTCCTCTTATTCTCTCCTCACGCAAGGCACTATAAACTTCTATTAATGCAGCTCCCCTATTTTCAACATCTATTTCCAGAAGTTGAAGTGCTAGTGTATCCTCAAACCCAACTCTTCTACTCAGTTCTCTTTCGGCTTGCGTTCCATCTCTCATTAACCAGTCAATTCTGCTATTTTGTATTATTACATTGACAAGCTCAGGTCCATAGTCAGTTCTTAATCTGTCAAGATCTGGAGTTTCTCTTGCCAGTTCAGTATAAATATCTCTTATTGCAATCGGGAGAATGTTTCTGCCAAATCCTCTTATGATCGCTGCTAATGTTTCATCATTATTTAGTTCAGCCCTATATAATGCTTGGAATTCATTCCAGAATGTCTCATTCTCCTCTATTGGTCTACCAAGGAATCTTCCATTGAGTATTCCTCTAAATTCATTGCTTGCCTGCTGACTTCCAGTTGCAATAACCTCATTCATTAATCTGATTGCATGTCCTGCTTGTCCTCTTGCAACAATGTCAAGTAATGGTCCAATTACCTGCTCGTTCATCTGCGTTATTTCTGTATCGCTAACATCTCTCCTTAGTACATCGCGCATAAAGCGTTGAACATGCGCATCTACATCCTGTCTTGTACCAGTTATGGCAAGATTATATACTTCTCGAACTAGTGTTGCAAATTCGCCGGGCTCTATCCCACTCATAATTCTGTTATAATTCTGTGTTATACTTGCTAAACCAGATGCTGTATCATTGTATATTCTTTCACGAAACTGTTCTGTAAATGCATCTGTAAATTCATCACTTGTATTTGCATTCCATATTCTTACAAATTCATCTCTACTTGTTTGATCGCCAGTAAGTATGAAATTCCTAAGATGATCTATTGCTATTCTTGCCTGTTCTGCTGGCATGCTTGTTATAACTAATTGTGTAAGATTCTCTCCATATCGTGCAGAAAGTTCTTCTACTGCCGCTCTTTGCAATTCTTTTCTTACAGCATTATCAATGGTATATCCTTCTTCCATCAATGCTCTTACTCTTCCGACATCAGTATCTGCCCTTACTGCTGTGCTGGTTTCTACTCTTTCCCTTAATTCATCTACTGCATCATTATTAGGAATACTTCTTGCCAATCCAGCTCTTATATTATACAACGTATCGATGAAGTCAACCATAACAACAGGTTCTAATGGCCTTCTATCCTCTCTATAAGCCTCTAAAAGAGCACTCACTTGCGGATCTTCTCTAACCCGTTCCATTTCTTCAGAAAAGTGAGCCATAAAAGTAGCATTTTCATTTAATGGAGCTCCTCTGAAATCTTCATTATATATTCTCCAAAACAAGTCTCGTTGTGATTCGTTTCCAGTGATTACATAATTCCTATAAGCGTCAGCAGCTTCAGTGCCTCTTTGCTGAAGATACGTGACGTCCTCTGCTTCAATACGTCCCTGTTCTGCCATAGCTTCATTACCCCCGAAGTAGTTTATATTGGTAACGGTACCTACGCCAATGCTTGCAGAGAGAAAATACTTCATCCATCTCGAACGCTTTACCCGATCAAGAATGCCTTCACGGCGAATCGTCTCTCGCTGTTCGCTATAACAAAGTTTTGCTCCTGCCATTGACTAACTACCTTTGTATTTATTGTGTTAAGAAAGCTTAAAAAGAGGTGTCACAATAAGGATTTTCAGGGATTATCCTACCCCCAAAAATTTCTCATATTCTTTGTGGTCGCCAATAAAATAAAATTTCCGAGTTTTTATTCTTTCTTCTGAAACAAAAAGCACACGATATTGCCCGATCTCATCAACAAAGAATTCAAGACCATATTTTTCATGTCTAAAGCCATGCGTAGGGAATATTTTATATTTGTCTCTACGTTTCATAAATCTCTTTTGGATATCTGGCGGAAGCTTGTCAAAATAATTTTTCCAGGCTTCATCATATTCAAGGATGTACATTTATCTCATCTATAAAAGATGTTGATATTTACCTGTAAATTCTTCATCGCCAATTGTTTTCCTTTTTCCTTTTTTTGCTTCTTCATGAAGTTCTTTAAGTACTTTTATTGCCTTTTTATCTTCAAGTGGCCTTACTCCCAACCTTTCATGAACTTCCTCTTCTAAGTAATTGATAATATCTCTGCATTTAAGTAGTTCTTCATACTCTTGCTTAGATATTTTGATATACTCCATTTTATTTCACAGTTATATTATGATTCAGCTCTTTAAAAATCATTATCATTCTATTTGCAATACTCTTCTGCGCCTTGTCCCTTCATCTTGTGGTTGCGCTTCTGGCACTGTGACGTTTGGTATGCTCCTTGCCCAATCCCCAACAGTGGAAGTATGGTGATTCATTCTCCACGTATAAACAGAAATAGCAGAAAGTGTTCTCATATCTATTATTCCATTAACATGAAGATCTGTTCGTGGAGTTCCTAATATGCTGTTATATAATAAGTTAAGATCTCCATTGAGGCTGTCAAACCATTCTTCATCTGTTCTAGTTGCTGAGAAATTTATGAATGCCTGCACTGCCCTTGCTACTAATCTTCTATCCGTGTCTGATGTGGTACTTCTTAAGCGTGTCGCTTCTCTTCCAACAGTTGCATATTCATCATGACTTTGTACAAATGCTAAAAACACCTCATCTTCATGCAGGTAGTCATTGAATATTCTCATAAAAGCATCATATACATCAGTTCTCTCTAATTCAGTTAATGCACTTTCTAAGGAATCGTATCCTTCCGGAAGAGTGCGCATGAGTGTTATTATTGCCTCTGGCCTTCCCTGTTGCACTCCTTGATATAATTCAGTACTAAGATTGGCCCAATGGCTTTCAGCAAATTGTTGCAGTGGGGTTTGTCGTACTTCGACTGCTAATACTTCTGTAGCTTGCCATACATCAATACTATCCTGGCTTACACCAGTTCCTGTTTCCAAATACCATCTTCTCAAATATAATGCAGCGGCTGTAAGTGTATCTGCATCCATTGCTACAGTACGGTATGTTCTGAGACTTTGCTCATTTCCAATTCTTGTATGAATCTCTGGTAATTGATCTATCTCTTGATGATATCTTGCATAATTTTCACGTGCTGCTTCAAATTCAAGAAGATAATACCGGGTAAAAGCAAGTGCTGTGTTTACCAAATTAGCATCTGCATTTATCGCAAGTGTTGGGGGTTCTCCTTGTTCTGTCATATATGCCTGAAGCGCAGCATAATTCCCTCCTTCTCTTCCAGCAACAGATGAAAGGAATAATCTGAATCTTGGTATTTGATAAAATTCATTGAAAATTGTAACTGCTGCTCCTCTTCTGTTTTCATCTGTAGAAAGAAATTGCTGAATGCGATCTCTGTTAGTGTGCAAGGTATTTACAGCATTCAATGCATCTGTGCTTCCTCTTGCTCTTAATTGCATTTGAATCCAATCAGTTGAAATTGTTGGTATTGGAGGTTGTTCTTCTACTGTTTCTTCTCTTCTTTCTCGTCTGGGCCTTCTCTCACGCCTTGGTGCAGGTTCTTCTACAGCTGGTTCTTCTACTACAGGCTGAGGGTGCAGTTCTCCATAAATACGTGTAGCTATTGCCGCTACATTTAATCCATCAATAGCATCAAAATCCTGATCTGCACATCTTCCGCTTGCCCAGTTTTTAGCGCGTCTCAGTTCTCCTTGCAGATCTTCAACGCTCATTTGATCGTTTACAGTTACTCCTGTGTTATACCTTCTTGCCTCTCCTTCTCCACCTGTACAAACTATTACTATCGTATTATTTCGAAGCGTTACTCTGGCATCAACCATTAACGTTCCCCTCTTCTGCTAACATACTGCATGATATGATTACGCAGGCCATTTCTTGCAGTCCTTCTATCAACTTCTACACTTAAACCTTCTCCTTCACCACTTACAGTAAGTCCATATCCTTCACGTAATTGCATGTCTCTATCTATGGTGCTAGTAAGTAATCTGTACATCTCTGCTTTGATATCTGCTCTTACAACATCTCTTGCTCTTTCTCTTGTTTCAGCATCTTCTGAATTTATTTCAGGACCATATGCATTTACCATTGCCTGTGCATCCTCTGTTAATGTTCCATCATCGTTTCTAGCTTCAATCATTCTGTCTATTGTTCCATCCAACAATGGTGTTAATGTACTTTCTTCATTTGCATAAAATCTCTGTGCTTCAGGTGATAAAGTTGCTGGAGGTGCATGAACTTCTTCAACATCAATCTGATCCTCTCTTCTGGGAGTCATTACTTCAAATCCAGGCCGTCTAACATATTGTGCTTCAAATTCTTCTCCAACCGGCTCCACTGTTTCTTCTCTTGTTACAGTTCCTCTGCTTCTTTCTCTTTCTTCCCTGGCTTGTTCTTCAGCAGGTGTTGCTCCATCCCACCAGCCGTTTGATCTGTACACTGTAGCCCTGCGGTCTAGATATTCGTATATTTCAGTGTATCTTCCAGGTCCTGGGACAGTGCTATGTTGCGAAGCATCTTCTATTATTTCTAAAACATGCCCGCGGATATTGTCTCTGTGATCTAGCAGCCATCTCACAAAACCTAATCTTTCTTCATCTGATCTTTCTGCAATAAATGTAACTAAGTGTGCATTCTCAGGATCAAACAATCTTGGTTCCATATATCCAAGAACTGCTGAACCTACAAAGCCGCGTTGTCTTGCTGCTTCAACTGCTTCTCCTGGAGTTTCACTTTCTAATATTAATGCTGCAAGCTCTTGCGGATTTCCATAGATTGCGTCTCCTCCAATAACTCTATTCTCTTCTCCGTATCTAATATCCTCAATATTAAATGCATTGAATGCAAGCAAGGCTTCATTATTTTCTCTATATTGATTGAGCAGTTGTTCATATGTATCTCTGAATCCAGGATCAAGTGATGCCCTGACATCAAGCAATCCAAGGAATGAATTTTGTCTTATTCCTGTAACTGTTCCATCTTCTTCTATTACTTCAATGTAAAGATTCTGTGATCTCAAATGTGCTTCAAGTACCTGATAGATATCTCTTTCACTAGTAACCTGTTGCCTTAATTCTGTTATCCTTCCTTCGCTTGTAAGATCATTCATTATATTATCTAAATATACACTGGGTATGTGTCCTCCTTGTACTGCTTCCCATAAGTAGGCAAATACATCTGTGTTTGAAGTAAGGAAATCTACTCTTTGTCCGCCTTCTCTTGTATATCTTCCGCTTTCCGCCTCCCCTTCACTGATCAAACCAGTATCTACACAGAATGCATCTGCAACTGCATCCCTGAAATCTATCACAAGTCCTCTTTCTCTCCATTGTGGTATACGCAGATCAAATAAATCCGTAATATCTACTTCTTCTTTTCTTTCTTGCGAAAGAATTCCTTGCACATCATCAACAGTCAATCCCCATGGTTCAAGGATTGCTGCAAGCTCTGCCTCTCTTCTATCTTCTGCATCTCCTCTCCTCATATCACTCAATAGATCATTTATGTCATCTAATCTTCCGCCCATCTCTCTTCCGTCAGCAACTATCTCTCCAAGTCTTCTTGGTTCTATTAGTATGTCTGTTCTTTGAAGCAATTGATTAAGATCTTCTACATTTCCAGGTCTCCTATCTCTACCTCTTGGAAGAGCATTGGGCATGTGGAAGAAGAATCGCCTCCCTTCTTCAGTTGCAAGCCATTCCAAATCTTCATCACTGGCTCCGGCACAAAGATTTCCAAAGTCTCTTTCGCATAGCCTTCTTCCTTCTTCAACTGATCCGGCACTATTAAGTGAATTGTACCATGGCAATAGAACATTATCCCACGCGTAATTTCCAATCACATACCAGGCTATAGCCTGCGGTATTAAGTAAGGAGAATTCCTTAATCCTGCTCTTATCCTCCCTCCCGGAACTGCATTTCTTATGGAATTAACAAATCTTCTTGCTCCCCAATTAGTGAGTGGTTCCCAATTGTTGAGAAATCTAAGAATTCTCCATCCAATATTTATTGCATCGTCCCTTAATGGTCTTGTATCTCTTGCAAATACATCTGCAGCAGTGCTTGCTTGGTCTAAAACTTGATTTATTCTTGGTCTTAATGCATTTATTGCTGAAAATTCTTGTGCAAATGCCGGGTCTTGACTAATATTTCTTACAAAACCTTCTAACGGAGTTCTCATTTCTCTTGGCACAAACTGTGGTTCTGCTCCTTCTACAGCTCTGCCTTGTTCCAATACATTCAATATCTCGTCTACAGTTCTATTATTTTGCACTGCATCTCTGTAAATCTCTGCAGCTTCCCTTCCATATCTTTCCCTTACTGCTCTTTCAACTTCAGGACTTCTCAGAATCTCAGTTAACACATCATTAACATTTCCACCTTGGGAACTACGCTCAAGAAGAGTACGCCTAATTACATTTGTTACTGGTTCATCAGCTATTGGAATTTCTCTTATTCTTCCTTCCACACTGTTTTGAACTCCAGCCAATTCGCGAACAAGCATCTGAGGCGGAATTATGTCACTACCTTCTAATCTAGGCAATAATGATGCTCTTTCCAGCGGCGTGTATTCAATTCCAAGCAATTCCTGTGTTCTTAAAAGCGGTGCCAATTCACCCCGTTGTGCTTCAATTGCCCTTATCATCACTTCTACATCATTTGCAGAAAATCCTTCACGTGCTTGCACTGCCATATAATCTTCAGGACTTATTCCAGCATTTCTTGCCCCGCTTTCAATTGTTCTTCCTGTTCTATTTAATATATCTCTAAGTACTGGATCTGTTTCAGCTAATGTTTCAAGTTGTGCCCTTACATTTGGCCTTGAGTATATGCGTCTTAATAAATTCCAATAGCCACTAGTCTCCCCTCTTGCCGTTTGTGCTGTGTCGTATAAAGATTTCATGATATCTGCTATTCTCTGAGGACTAGAATTCAACAGGTTTTCAAGTTCTACTGCCTCTGTTCTTGCTGTTTGTGCTTCTTGCTCTGCAACCCTTATCTCTTCTGGTCTTGCCCCTCCTTCTCTAAGTTCTTCTACTCTGACTTCAAGTTCAGTAGCTCTTGTGCGTGCCCTACTTATTTCTAATTGTGCCAATTCAGGATCTAATACCATATCCAAAGTATTTCTAACTCCTTCGCCTGTTGTACTAAGTACTTCTTCAGCTTCAGGAAGTTCGGCCCTTGCATTTCTCTCTACTCTATCGCTTCTCCAATTTTGCCAGCGCTCTCTTCCAAATCTATACATTCGTTCAAAGCGTCCCCATCTTACTTCTGGTATTGGCCGAACTGGTCCACCACCTCCACCCTGGCCCCCACCAACGGTTGTATCAACAGGACCTATTCCTCCTTGTTGCACTCCTGGTGGCCTTGCTCCTCCCTCTTCAGCCATTGCTCTTACTTCAGGCATCTGCCTTATCATCATTGGACCTTCGCCTTCAACAAGATGAGGCCTGCGTGCCATTTCACTTGCAACAACATCTTCTATGTAATAGTTGTAATCATTCACTGCCATTGCAACAGCTTCAGGTTCAAACATTGCTTCTATTTGTGATCTTGCATTTTCCAAAGCACGTTGTGAAAATGGAGTTGCTTCTCCAGTTTCAAAGTAATGCCTTACACTTGGATTCCTGATAAGTCCATCTATTATTTCTGCAACTTCAGGATTTTCTGCCCTTATATTCTCTAATGTTTGTTGTGCTGCAGCTCTATGAACTACATTTTCTCTTGCTGTTGTTCCTTCAGGTGTTAGCAATCCCTCAAGCAGCCAATCCAATCTTCCTGGCTGCAATGTTCCTGTGCTTTCAACTTCTGTTACTGGTCTTCCGCCTCTTGGCCCTGGCGTTGGAGGTTCTGGGCCTCTGAATATCATATCAATTACACTTGTCATATTTCCTCGTGCAAGTGGTGTCATTTCTCCTGTTACTAGGGCCTCTGGAACATGCATAAAGCTTGTATTTCCAATGCTGCCCGTCTCCATAAACTGCATTATTCTTCCTTGTACTTCCTCAGGCAGTGTTCTCAACCGTGCCTGTGCACCATCCCTTACAGTCGGGTCTTCACTTCTCAACTCTCTCATGAATTCAAACATTTCTTCTGGGGTTCGAAGTCTTTGTGCTTCTCTAACTGAAGGAATTTCATTAGGTTCTATTTCAATTGGAACCTCTCGCGGTTCCGGTGCCCTTATCTCTTCAGCTACAAGCTCAGTTTCTGTTCTTGCTTCTGTTGTTCCTCTTACTGGTCTGGCTCTCATAGCTTGCCATCCACGTGACCCTGCCATATGTGCCCATGGGAAAGCGGCCATTGCAGTTAGGAAAATTCCCTCCCGCATATTCCCTTCTGAAAAGGCATCAACTGCATGATATCCCATATATCCTGAGAAACCAACTCCAATTCCAATGTTTGTATAATTAAGGGCTCTTACCACTTGTGTCATTCTAGTAGCATATGCAGTTCCTTGTGCAAACTGTGCTTCTGTACGTAAAACGCCTGCAAGTCCTCCGATACCCATAGTTGCTATTATCCCACCAAACATCAACCACGATGTCCAACTTGCTTCTCCTTGTACCCGGTATTCTGTAACTATCTGATCAAATGCCATAGTTGCAAAGAGCGACCCACCAAAAAGTTGTCCTCCAGGTACGAGACACGCTACAACCCCAACAGCAGTTAGTCCAACTGTAGTCCAAAATTGGTGGTCTGCTACTCGTTCCTGCATTCGATCTATGATTGCATTAGCATCATCAAATCTTCCCATGCCAACAAGGGCATATACATTGCCTTGATCGACAGCATACTCTGCAAACATCTGGCTTCCTGAATCTGCAGGAATTGCGAATATTGATGCTTCAACAATTCTTGCACCATTCAAATCCAACTGCATTCTCTCTTGTGATCCAGACCCTCCTCTACCAAAGAGAATATAATGCATCGAATCTGTTTGCATTTCTCTGTAAGCATCCCAATAAGATCTATCTGGTTCGCTTCTCATAAATTCTGCAAAATCTTCTGGGAAAAATATTGCCTCTCCTAATCGTTCTGCACCTTCAAGGAAGTTTTCAATACCTGTAGCAGTTAAATTCATCGCACTTCTTCCTTCATATGATGCCATAGCAGTTATCCTATGATCTATAGCAGCTTCATATGCTTCTTCAGCTTCCTGGAACCTTCCCTCCAAAATAAGATTTTGAGCTCTTTGCAAATCAGTATTACAATCTCTTAAATTATCTTCTGCTAAACTAAATCTATCTCCACCCCCAATTCTTATCATTCTTAGATATTCATCGTTTACTTCTATCTGCTGTCCTATCTGTGAATAAGCCATGGCTGCCCTGCTTTCTCCTTGCACTAATTCGAGCAGATAACTCATCACAGTTCCGCCTCTTAGCCCCTCTCCATATATTGGCAGATCATCTGTAGTATATTCTATCCCATCCATCTGTGTAAGCAGAGCATCTACTTCGGTAGAAAGATATATCACTTGCCTTAATCTTCCCATCTCAAGGTCTGATACTGCTCCAAATGTCTCTGGATGCTGTTCAATATAATCTGCCATTAAAGAAAGGCCATTGCTTGTTGTAGTAAATGCGCCTACATCATGGCCATAATCCCATGCTGTTTGCCAAGCTCTTTCTCCTGTTGTTCCTCCTCCGCACATGTTTATGACATAAGCTCGGAATGCTTCAGTAAGTGCATCATTTCCTTGCCTAAGTATTACTTCAGCATCTACTACTGTACTTCGTCTATGCACTCTTGTAGCAATTAATGACAATCGGTTCCAATATGTTTCACTTGCTTGTTCATATTCTCTTAAATTTCCACTAAAAGCCGCTTCTCTAAGTTCTTCAAGATCACTTCTTAAGCTATGCAATGGATAATCTCTGGCTATTGTTAAATCGCGCTCCCCATGACTTCTTTCATAACCTCTTATCTGTTCAGCAGTAACATATGCTGGAAATGTTCCATCCTCATTTCTTTCACCGAGTGGAATTTGTCCGGCTTCTACACCTTCTGCTATCGGCTCTCTTCCCCAGTAAATACCTGTTAATCTGTTATAATCAGCAATAAGCATTTCTGTTTGTACGATTCTTCTTGTTCCTCTATCAAACTGTTGTGCAGCTGCATAATGCTCTTCATCTGTTCCTGCATGCATTTCCATTTCTATTGCTTCAAGCATTATCCTTCTGCCTCTTCTGTATCCATATGGCACTTCTTCAGTTCCTTCTCGAATCATGCGTTCATGAGTAAATAGTTCATATCTCCAGCCTTCCTCTCTTCCTCCTTCAGCTGCACCATAATAATCTCTTATATATTGCAGCAATAGATTTGCTCCCCGATAATCTCCAGCTTCGACTCTTTCTCTTACAATTCCTAATGCTTCATTTATTGTTGTTCTCCCAACTCCTCTTCTTTGTGCAAATGTCTCCAATCTGTTTGCTTCTGCTTCTATGTAAACTATCTGCGCTAAGTTGAAGCTTTCCATGAAGGCACCATCATCACCTGGTTCGCCTTGTGCCATAGCCTGCAATTGTGTCTCCATTCCACTTAGGTGTATTGCATTTTCATCCGTAATTCTGGTGACTCTTCCATTGCTTACTACTCCAAGCCTTTGCACAGAATCAACATACATTGCAAGAAGTGTAAGTACTCTTGCTGCTTCTTGTGCATTCCCTTGTCTTGCAAGTTCTTCTGCACGTTCAAGTGTTTGATTTACTATCCCTATCTGGAAAGTCATTCTTCTTGAACTCCAGTTTTCAATCAGTTCTCTGAATTGATCTGTTTCTCCTCTAACCTGGTGGTAAATCATTCCTATATTGAACTGCTCACTGGCATCTTCTCCTGCCATTTCACTTTGAAGTGCTTGTTCTATTGTTTCGCGTCCTTCCCAATCCCCCCAGCGATGCCCTTCATTTCTGTCATAATAAAATGAAATCATGTAAAGTAATCTTCTTGCTCCTTCGAAATCACCAAGCTTGAATCTTTCATCTGCAATGGCTGCTGCATTTCTGATAAGTTCTCTTCTCTCTTGCCCTCTTCTTCCTGTAATTGCTTGGAACCCTTCAATATCTACAAGCATGTGTGCCATGTCCATTTCAGTTGAATACTGTGCAAGCATTGATGAAGTAGGGCTTCTTCCTTCAATTATTATATTATATATTGTCTGATAACTCGGCAGATAATCTACTGCATGCCTATCTAATTGTCTTGCAGACCGTTCAAGCAATCCTAAAGAAATGGCAAGTGCTGCAAGATTTCTATCTCCTCTTTGCAGTGCATCAAGTGCCTGTTGACCATACCATTCCGGACTTTCTTCTGTTACTCTTCCTGTTCCACGTAAACTAGTAGCAATCATAGTCAGGTTTGCATCTCTTTCTTCTTCGCTTAATGGCATCTCTCTTCCAATTGTCATGAAATAGCTGGTTGTAATTCTTTCAAATTCCAACTGACCAATTATTTGTCCTTGTTCAAGTCTTCTGATTATTTCATCTAGTTCATGCCTGAGATTTTCCATTTGCTGTCTCATCTGTTCATTTGTCTGTTGTTCTATTGCAAGTGCTATCTCATCTCTCCATTGGCTGAAGACTGTTGTGTTTATCTCAGTCCATTGGTCCTTTATTGTTCCTATATTAGCTTCAAAAGACCAAAGCGATTGTCTATCTTCATGTTCCTGTTCACTAGTATACCCAATCCTTTGCCTCCCCTGGTTTCCTCTCTCCACTATAAAACCAAAGAGTGCATTTCTTTCCATTTCTACAGCTGAATTGTCGATATTGTAAATAGGAATATTCTCAACGTACAATCTCCCTGCTTTTAGTACTGCCTCTGCTCTGCCGTGATTTGTTGTTGCAATATCTAATACAGAAGCTTCCAGGCTATCAAAAATAGTTTCAAGTGCATCTTCTGATTCCACGCCAGGAATCTGAATATTTTCAGGCATGCCCCCCGTTAGCATATGTAATTCTATATCAAATACATCTCCGACTGTTCTGAGCATTGCCCTTGATCTTGTTATCATGTGGAATGATGCAGCAATGTTTCCTTCTCCACCAGTTGTTCTTGCATCATTTAATATCTGCTGAACTAAATCGAGTTCATCCGTATACCTTTCTCCAAGTATTGGCAGTGCAGTTACTCTTAATCTCACTTGTTCCAATGTTTCTTCTGTTCTTTCTACTTCTGAATTAATGTATTCAATAGTTGCATCATCAGGCCTGACAGTTAAGGTTCGCGCATGATCCTGGAGTGCACTAATCTCTCCAAGCACTTCATCCAATCCCTGTTCTAATTCTCTTCTTTGTTCATCCATTGCTTCTATTCTTGTTGGAATGATTGCAATTGGTAATCGTGTAATCTCCTCCTCTTCAGGTCTTTCTATTGTTGTTCCTCCCATTTTTTCACCTCAAGTATATTCCTTACACATAAGTACAAAATCCTGCAGCCTCTCAAGTCTCGCCTTTTCATTATCTTTTCCTTTCACTGCTTTTTTCTGCCATTCAACCAGCTCATCATGGAATTTTCTTATTTTTTCTATCTGTGGCTCCATACTCCTGCTTTTTACCTTTGAAGCCTCCCATTTTGCAAGGAATTTTTCTATTACAGTAATAGTATGATTTACCCTGTTTATTGTATTTTTTTCAACAGAAGCAGCATCAGTCTTAACAGGTATTTTCTTCTTGGAGATTTTTTTCTTTTTTGAAGATTTTTTCTTAGCCATCAGAAGCACCTAAAAATTTATGGCGCTCCAACTTTATAAATTTGTACTATTTCACATAGAATTAGAAAAATATTATAAAAAATAAAAGAATTATTCATTTTCTCTGCCTACAAAGCTCAGAGTGTGTCTCTCTATGCCTCTTCTGGCTCTTCCCATATCTGTTATTTGAACAGCGAACTCTTCGCCTTCACCACTTACAGTGAGTCCATAGTCAGTACGGTGCTGTACGTCCCTTCGTATATCACTTGTAAGAAGTCTATACCACTCTGCTCTTATTGCCATTTCAGTTTGTTCTCTGTTCCCTTCAAATGCACTTCTTAGCAATTGACCGTCTTCTCCTTCATCAGTGAAGAGCCTTTCCAGGGTTCCGTCCAACATGCTGTTAAAGTCATTTTCAATAGTATAGAACTGTTGAGCCTCAGCGTTCAATTCTGTACCACTTCTCTCAGTTCCAGTTCCTCTAAATCTTTCTACTTCATTGATGTATCCTGTATCAACAGCCCACTGTACACGAACACCTTGTGGATCTGAGAATGGATTATAGTCAGATACATTTCCACCATCTGCTTTGTGCCTTTGCAGTTCTTCAACAAATTCTTCAAGACGGTATCTGTTGAGTCTGTATCGTGCACCTCTGGTATCGACAAAGCTTGTCAGGAGCTCTCTTATATCCTGGTTTGTTGGCGCAAGAAGAGTGTATGCCATGCTATCTGAAATATCAAATTCAGAAAGTTCTCTTCTTAACTCCCTTCTTGCATATTGTTCAGAGGTATCTTCAACCCATCCATTTGTTCTTGCAGTTGCCATTGCTTCATTGAATGTTTCTTCTAACATTACATCAGTTACAGGAACACGTCTTGTTTGCAATGTTTGTCCTTCCCCAGCTCTTGCTTGTGTTTTTTCTTCCCAAAGAGTAACAAATGCTTCTCTATTTTCTGGTTTGAGGTACTCGGTATGCTCTCCCCTTTCAGCCACTAATGGAAGCATAAGTCTTCCTACTCTATCTCTTCCTTGTGCAAAGACAAAATCCACTAATCCAAGATCTGCTATATTATAATTATCCATTACTCTTTCTTGTTGCTCAGATACGAGGAATCCTCTTTCTACCCATTGCCTTGTATGTTCATTCATATAGTCATAGTCAACTGTTGCCCTCGTTCCCTCTTGTGCCATTAAATAATCAACAAATTCATTTGTCATATTCCTGTTGAGTTTAAGGCCATCGGTTATCACAGTATATTCTACATCGATTATACAACAGAACTGATTTCCTGATTCCCATTCATCTTCAATTGCTAGTGGTTCCCAGTTTTCTACATCATCCATACTTTCAATACCAAGTTCTCTGCATGAATTAGGTATTACTAATCCCGGTGTTGCTGGAGGCCTTTCAACTGCTTCTCCTGTTCCCTCGGCTACTTCATTAGTTCCTTCAGCTACCTCGCCAGTTCCTTCTGCATTTTCTTCTCTAGGCGGAGGTTGTGCTCTAGAGGTAGAACCTGCACTTGTTTCCTGAGAACAATTAGCTATGTCATCATCATCCAGTTCGTTTACATCTCTAACATGTTTCAATGTTCTTCTCTCTTGGAAGAATGTAAGAACACCTTCATTATCATGTTCAACTTGATTATCCCTTAGCCAGTCTAATCTTTCCTCACCTGTAACTCCATATGCAGTTGTGTAATAACTATCCTCTCTTTCTGCAAGTCGTTCTGGAATGTCGTAACTATCATTTATCATTCTCTTATTTGAGAGCTCACCTTGCATCGGAGACCACCATTCCCAAGGTGCTCGGTCGAAGTGGTTTCCAAAATGATTAAAGCTCCAACGCCATGGCATCGCATTCCATGAGAATGGATTGTACCAATGACCTGTAGTTGATGTACCAATGCGATAGGTCCAAGGTTTGTACCATGCTCCGTTTGGTGTTGTTGTCATCCATTCATTTGGTGATGTGAACCATGCAACACCAAAAGATCCTATCAAGTATGCTTTGAGTGCTCCTTTCCAAAGTCCCCTCAACCATCTCGGGTAATGTTGGTATGTGTGAGCCTTTCCTGTAATTGGATTTCTACCAACAACTTGCTTATTCCAATTTCGTTTCTTAAGATCATCAACTGTTTCTCCAAAGCCCCAACTTGAAAGTCTTCTAAGACGCCCACCTCTAAAATTACCTTGTGACTTTCCTATCCATGCTTCGCTTGTAAATAATCTCCAGAACCATTTATCTTTGAACTTTTGCCATTTTCCTACAGTTACTTTTGGAGACGGATCCCAGCTTTCTTTTGTAGCTTCCCAGATCGTTCTTGCTATAACAAATTGACCTTGAGGTATTTCACCTAAGTTTTCAGCAGTTCTTTTATGAAGCATTTCAACTGATTTTTCAGCTGCTTTTCCTAATGGCTTGGAATACTTATTTTCTATTTTTACCAGCATCTCTTCTAATGAAGCACGAGGATACTTTCTAGTTTCTATTGCCTTTACAACTGTCAGCATTCTTTTTCTTACTTCATCAGGCAATTCTGCTCCTTCTACTTTTGTTCTTAATGCAGTTGCTTTTGTATCAAATGCTTCAAGCTTATATCTGAAAAGTTCTTCGCTTTCACCTTTACCTTTTCGTTCTTGTATCACTGCATCATATTCTGCTTTAGTAATACTTCTTGCTCTAAGCAGTTCATCCAATTGTTCTGCAGTTTTTGTTCTCAATCCTTGTTCTGTTGAAGGAATACCAAACAATTGCTGGCAGTCGTCCATACGATCAAGAACTTTCTTTGTATCTTTCATCAATTCACTGATAACTGGATTGCCTAGCCACTCTCCTGCTCTATTTGGAAGTTCATGAATTAATTCTGTACTCACTTCTCTGCAGTCAAGCATATGCTTTTTGAAGTTTTCAGAGTATGTCCGTACTACATTTTCAAATCTGCCATTTTCAGTTCCTTGTATTCCACCTAATTCTGCTGAAAGTGTATCAAATATTTCTTTTGCTTGAGTATACTCGTCCTCTATTCTCGCCCCCCTAGCAGACAAACTCAGTCCACGGGTATTAAATTCACTAATTCGCTGTCTTGCAATTACTAATTCTTGTTCTGCAGTATCCTTCTCTTCAGTAGCTTTTCTTTCTGCATCCTCAATCTGTTTTTGTGTTGCTTTTGCCTTTCCTTCTGCAACAAGCTGTTTTAGTTTTACAACTTTATCATACTGTTCTGTTTTTTCTACAACAGTTGCTTCGGCTCGTTCAACCAGTCTCTCTGCATCTGCCCTTTCGTTTCTAAATTCTGAAATTTCGTCATCTATTGCATCTACTCTTGCTGCACTTTCTTCCATGACGCTTTCAGCAGCAGCTCTCCGTACCATCATGTCTTCAACAGTTTGTCGTTGGCTTGGTCTGCATGGTCCAAATCCTTCAACATCAACAAAATGACCTGTTCCTGGAATACCTAGCCCTTCAACTGTCTCATTTGTAGGTGTTAAAAGAATTGCACGAACGAATTGCCTGAAATTATCTGCAGCCATATCTATTGCTATAGATGTTCTTGATTCAAGATAAGCATCCACATAACTTCCATCAAGTACACGACGATTAGTTTCTTGAGTATTCTCCGAGTCCATGCTTCTGGTCCCAGAAAGTTGCTTTAAAACACTACCTATGAATTCTCCTTCTTTTCCTGGGCTGAGTCTTTGTGCGACATTTTCAAGAAATCTAAAGAATGCGTCTGGAGGTAACGCTACTCCTTCTGGCCATGTTTCATGAGTCCACAATGATTCATATAATTTATCTCCCCTTTCATCTCTTACACAATTTCCTTGTTCATCTTCTTGCTCAATCGGATTCCCCTTATCATCTAATTTAAATCTAGATCCGATCATTTGCGAATAAATAATATCAATTCTATCAGCATCAAAATCTTCGACTCTTCCTTCACTTAACTCTTGAGCAAGTCTTTGCCTTACGGCATACATTCTTTCTGCATACGCAGTATCAAGTTCTTCAAGCGGTGTCGGCACCGTCGGTTTCTTCAACCCATCAATAAATTCTTTTCTGCATACAATCTCTCTTATAAGCATATCAAAGCCAGAACTTGTCCTGCCCTGTCCTCTTCGTATTGCATCTACCAATTCTAATGTAAATTTAGTCAAATACTCTGCATTTGCTGTATCAGCACCGCTTTGCGGGGTTCCTCCGGCACCATGCCGTGTATCTTTATCTTGCCCTCGTTCTCCTCTCAGTTCTTTTAATCTTTCTTCTTTAGCAAATTCAATTCTTGCGTCTTTATCTGCTCTTTTTCGAGCTTTATGATCTTTTCTTAATTCAGGACTTAATGCAGCCCCCAGAACGGGCACTCTCTCTGCCATATATTTGTAACTCTTTGCAGAGCGACTTTCTCCACCTCTTGCCCAATCAAATACTCTTTGCCTTATACCAGCTTTCTCAGCCTGTTTATCTCTTCCCTGAGCCCTATCTATAACACTACCCGTCATTTTTTCTAAGCCTCCAGTTATTACATTAAATAGTAAATAATGTGGCTAAAACTCTTTAAAAAAGTATGTTTCAGTGGTTTTACATGGTTATAATCTTTCCTTAACTAGCTCAACGAATTTCTTTGCATTTTCTAATGCCTTTTCTGCTTCTTCTTTTCCTACACTATCTGATTCTCCATATACGACGTCATGCCGTCTTACTCGATACCGATTAAATGTATTTGCTAATCCGATCGACTCTGCTGGAAAGACTGCTGCACAGAATTGAACTACCGCGAGATGATGGGCCTCTGATACTGGCATATATCCTTTATACGTCATCAAAGCCCTACCAGCAGATAGCATAGCATTATACGCTATTGCCAGTGCCCAATCATAATTCTTATTTTTCAAATTATCTGATGCTACCCTCAGGTCTCTTTCTGCCATCAATAGTATCTCTTTAGCTTTTTCTCTATCGCTTTCCACTTTTCTTACTAAATCCTTCTTTAACAATTCTGCTAAATTCATCCTTCTCACCAACAAGCCAAATGATTTTTTTCTTTAAAATATTAGTCAAAAATGAACCTTTCTTTTTTATTTTTTCTTCGAAATCTTTCTCACTCCATAAAATGAAATTTATTGCTTTTTCATGTTCTTTTTGTATTTCAAATATTCTATTTGCAAGAGTTTCATCATTCACATCTCCAATAACTAGGATATCTATATCACTATGTTTTTTCTCCTGTTCTCTGGCGCTACTGCCAAAAATAAAGGCATATTTTATTCTACCAGTTGCTTGCAAAACACTCTGTAATTTGAAAATTACGCCCTCTGTTTTTTGGTAAAGTTTTTTTAGATCATGTAAAAACGGACATGCTTTGTTTAAATTGAATGCGAGCTGATTCCCTCTTTTTTCTTTTAGTAATATGTTTAACTCTGTCAATATCTCAAGTTCTCGTTTTGCTTCATAAGGTGAAACTCCAGCTCTTCTTGCAATTTCTCTAAGATGAAGCCCGTCTTCAAATAATACAATCCCAAGAACTTTTACTTCAGCCTTTGAACGCAATAATCTCTCTAACATGTTATACTAAATAAAACAATTGTTATTTTAAATTTAACACTTACTCAACGATCCGATTTACTATCTTAACTGGATCAAAGGCTTCTAAATCCTCATACCGTTGCCCAATACCAACATAGAGCACAGGTATGTCAGTCGTTTTATTTATAGAGAGCATTGTTCCGCCTTTAGGGTCACAATCTAATTTAGTTAGTATTATCCCATCAATCCCAATTTCCTTGTTAAATGTTTGAATCTGCTCTATTATTGCATTACCAGCAATACTCTCTCCAATATACACTTTAATTTCAGGTTGAATAATTCGATTCATTTTCTTTATTTCATTTATCAGGCTTATGTTGGTATCTTGTCTTCCTGCAGTGTCTATAAGCACTGCATCAATACCGCGTGCTTTTGCATAATTCATTGCATCATAAGCAACAGAAGTAGGGTCACTTCCATATTCTCTTTTTATCATCTTCACTCCGAGCCTGTCAGCATGAATCTCCATTTGTTCAATTGCAGCAGCCCTGAATGTATCTGCTGCAGCAAACACAACTTTCTGATCATTTTCCATTAATAATCTTGCAACCTTGCCGATAGTCGTTGTTTTTCCAGCTCCATTAATTCCAAGAAACATTATTTTTACAGGTTTTTCAGATACTTTTACCTTTTCTACAATGTCAAAGATTCTTTCATTTGTTATCATCTGAATCAATGTTTCTCTGATAGTATTGCTCACAAAAGCATGGAGTTCTTCTTTCTTTATTTTTGCGCCAACAAGTCTCTCAGTTAATTCTAGTCTTATAGCTTCTGCAACAGATAATTCAACATCTGATTCGAGAAGTTCAAGCTCTAAATTTTCTAATAATTCTTTTACATCTCCTTCGGTTATTTCTACTTCACGAATTACAAAGCTCTTTATTTTACTAATTGCACCAAGTTTGATTCTTTCTTTTTCTTCTACTTTTGGTGGAGGTTCTTCTTTCTTTTCTTGTTGTTCGATTATCTTCTCTTTAGGTTCGACTACTTTTGGTTCTTCTTTTTTCTTTTCTGGTTTTTTTGGAATAACCCTTTCAATTACTTTCTCTATTATTGGTTTTTCTTTAACTAAAACTGGCTCTTCCTTTGGTATTTCTTCTTTAGGTTCGATTTTTTTAGCTTCAGTAACTATTTCAACAGTTTTCTTTGGTGCTTCTTTTTTCTTTTCAGATTTTTTAGGGAGTGATTTTTCTTCTACCTTTTGAGGTTCTTTTTTTGGTAGAACTTTTTTCTTTTCAATTTTTTTCTCAGAAATCTTTTCCTGTTTTTCTTTCTTTTCAGGGGCAATCTTTTCTTCTATTTCTTTAGGTGGGAGGTCTTCTTTTTTTGTAAGTTTATCTACAAAACCAGTGATTTTTTTCTTTAAAAAATCAAACATAGAAACTTTGACCTCTTGCTAGATGAAATAATCAGATGTAATCCTCTCTTATATTACTATCTACGCGTTCACTTAGTTCTGCTTCATTTTGTATTTGTCTCATTTCTACTGCAGTGGTATGAAGTTTTGTTGTTATTTTGTTGAATTCCTCTGTTAATCTTTCTACTGCTTTTTTTGTTGCCTCTATTCTTTTTTCAATTTCTGTGATGGCACTTTCCCTATCCATCTCTGCCATATATTGTGCCCCTATCGGAACAAGGATTTTTGTTTCGCTGATGGCGCTTTTTATCATAGCGCCGCCGCCTATCGGAACAAGAACTGATTTCTCCTTTGGTTCTTCTTTGATGTTCTCTATTGTAGTAAGTGCGTTTGTCAAATCTACAGTTGTTAATCCTATTCTTTCCGTTTCACGTTTTATTAATGCGATCTGTTCTTTGTATACTGCAAGTTCATAATTCAGTTGAGCTACTCTTTCTTCTATTGATGCCATATTATCCCTTTTCTATCTTCTCTATCTTAATATTATTCCTTTTCACTCCATTTTCAGAACCAAAGAGTGCATAAACTCTTTCCGTTGCCGCTTTTTCGGTTTGGGCATCTACTGTTTTTGCAAATGTCCGCCTTTCTTTTCCAAGCATTAATGTTCCACTGATGGTAAACTCCATGTTTTCACCTCATTTTATTAAACCCAGGGCCTCTTCAAGCCTTCCAAGTTCAAATGCTGTTGTGTGCTCTCCAGCCACATAACCATTCTTATTAACAATAATCCCATAAGATACAAATCCAGTTCCTGTGTTTACTGTTCCTTTACTTCCATATACTTTCAATGCGTCTTTCAATACTGCCATTTCATTTTCATTGCTTTTGTAATGTGCTAGGAATCCAGTATTTGTTGCTATACACGCACTTCCAACTGTACTATGCCCAGCGACTGTTGTAGGCACTAATTCAACTCCAAGTACCTCTTCCATCTCTTTAATCTCTTTTTTACTTATATTCGGATTGATTATGCCTCCCTTATCATTTACTGCTATATTATTGCCATGTGCGTTATACCTCTCCGATGATATATACGTATTAAGTCCACATTTTTTTAGTGCATCCACTTCTTTTTCGTTTACAATATTTGGCAGAATAATACCATTGGAGTTTATTGCAGTATAGATACCAAGAAGGTTTGAATCTGCAATTGTAGTCTTTATTATCTCAGTCTTTAGGTTACTCTCTATCGCTTCATCAAGCTTCTTCATGCTGTCAACCGGCAGCATGGTTATTTTGTCATTTGTTTTGATAAACATCCCTATCCAAGGATTTCCAAAGTATGTAGTCCTCATTTCTTTTCCTCAACTTTTTCCTTCTTTTCAGGTTCCTTTGTTTTTTCCTCTACTTTCTTCGGTTCAGCCTTCTCTTCTTTCTTTGATTCTACTTTCTCCTTTGGCTTTTCTTCGACCTTCTTTGTTTCTATCTTCTCGTCAATCTTCTTTTCTTCCTTTTTAGGTTCAGCCTTCTCTTCGGATTTCTTTTCCTTAGGTTTTTCCTTCGGCACTTCATCTGAGAGATATGCATTTATCGTGCCATCCTCTTTGATGACTCTTATTTTGATTTTTCTTGGTGGTTTTTGTATGCTCCTTTCCCATAAACTTTTGTTCAATGCTTCACTGATTAGTATCCTTTCTCCAGTAGCTTTCATATGCTTTGAAATAAATTCTCTGAGCAATTTTACTGCCTTCGGAACACGCTTATTTCTAGGGACCTCAAATGCATCTCCAAGCGGAACAGTGTAGATTCTTTCCAGTTTCACCATAAAAATCACCTAATCTTCTATTCGGAGTTTGTCTGTCCTCCAATTTCTATTTCTTTTATTCTGTGTAACCTTTCTTTTGGTCCTGAGCATTACAAATGCAGGTATTCTCCTTATCTTTCTCTTTTCTTTAGCGAGTCTCATCTTCTTTGTCAATCCTTTCTTACTCATAATGATCACTTCCGCTGAAATTTTATTGTAGATTCTCTTTCAGTCTGTTCTTTTATTACAGTTAAAAGCGAGAGCAACTCACTTTCGCTTATTTTGCGACCCATTCTTTTGAACAACATAAGAGCATTTTTTGCAGCAGTAAGATAAAGCTCTTTATTAGCCAACGAAACGTTTATGAGACGTTCATAGGCAGATTCATCAAGAGCATATCTCAAAGTTGCTTTCAATTGCTCTTCAGCTTTTTTTGCTTCAAACTTTTTCTTTTTTATATCTTCGACTTCTTCGTCGTCCATCTTAAACGCTCTCTTTAGCAGCCTCATCTAAGAGCTTTCTTCCATTGGCAGAAACCTTTCTCCCGCTTTTTTCCTTGACTAGCAAACCTGCTTTCTCAAGCTCCTGCATAGCTTTTCTTATAATAGAACCGCCAGCAGGGCTATGTCTCGCTGGTTTTACTCCGCGTCTTTTTCTACCGCCATAGTGCCTTCTGAGTCTTTGTACGCCGACACTATCATTCACATATGCCTGTCTCAAAATTGAAGCACATCTGAAATACCAGAAATCTGGGTCTTGTGGCGGCCTCTCTGCTTGCGCCCCTGTTTTCACTAACCCTACGAATGCAGGCTTTGGAATCTTCATTTCCTTCAGCTTTTTAGCTGTAATTTCTATGAGCTTATTCGGCTCAACATCAAATGCTGTAACCATCTGTACACCTCAACTGTTGCAACCCATGATACTAAATGTAAAAATTGGATACTTCTAACGTTAAGATACATAAGTAATAATATTAAAAGATATCCTTTATCCCCAAGGACCGGCAACAATCCATTATATCGCTTTCAAGTGGGCTAAATCTTCCAAATATCGTGCGTTCTTCACTTTTATGCGCCCCAACCACTAATCTTGGTCTTTCTATTAACATATCTCTATTTGCATCAACTAATTCTCTAAATACCCTGATTCTCCTAGTTGCCGTTTCACCATCCAAATCTTTTGGTATACTAACTCCTAATTCAATACAGCCAAAGGCGTTCGTTATCTTTACTATGCCTAACTTCTGTAATTCTTCTTGTGAGAAATCTCTTAATGGAATTTTCTTTTTCTTTGCTAATATATACACATAATTCAGTGCTAGAGACCGATAACTGCCATTAGTCATTTTTGTGTTACTTTGCATAGATAGACATGATATTCTCAACTTATTAAAAAATATGCGCTTCTATCTCTATATGATGAAACCTATTCTTAACGGAGTTTATCAAATAGACAATTCCCTGGCCACTCTTAGTGCTGATCCTGGTCGTAAAGTATACAATGAAAGATTAATCAAAAAAGAAGGCAAGGAATATCGCCTATGGGATGCCTTTCGCAGCAAACTTGCAGCTGCTCTAAAAAAAGGGCTGAAAACCTTCCCATTCAACAAAAACAGCAAAGTCCTTTATCTTGGCGCTTCTTATGGCACAACTGTTTCTCATCTTTCAGATATTCTAGAAGATGGTGAAATCTACGCTGTTGAATTTGCCCCTCAGTGTATGCATGATCTGATTGAACTTGCAGAGAGAAGAGAAAATATAATTCCAATACATGGAGATGCAAGAAAACCAGACCAATATGAAGAAGTTGGCGAAGTTGATATTATCTATCAAGATGTTGCGCAGCCAGACCAAGATGATATTCTGCTAAAAAACGCCAAAGTCTTTCTCAAAAAAGATGGCATTGCGATGTTTTGTATAAAAAGCCAGAGTATAGATGTTACTAAGGATCCAAAAGAAATTTTTGAAATGGTGATAAGCAATTTGGAAAAAGATTTCGAAGTCCTAGAGAAAATAAAATTAGATCCATTTGATAAGGACCATCTTTTCCTTGTTTTGAAATATCTTGGTTAAACCTCATTTATACATCTTTAAAAACATTTTCAGCTTAATTATGCTAATGGATCTTCTAGAACGCCTCAAGTCAAATACTACTCTTTACCCACCAATGCAACCTTTCACATCTCCTGATCATCATCTTACTGTTTCTTCAGTATTAGCGCACTGCCAAAGATTAGCTGGCGGTCTTGCGTGGTTAGAAGATATGATGAATGCACCGCATCTGTTTGCATTTTTTGGAGGTGCTGTTTATGTTCCAAATCACACACCAAAAGATGTAGATGTTCTTTTTTTCTGTGCTGACGGCCCTAATCACATGAGTGTTTTTCCACCTAAATTTATCCATTTTCAAAAAATCTATGAAAATGAACACACATTTGGAATCAGTATCAATTGCTGGAAGTTTCTTGTTGCGCATGCGCTTCTGATTCATCCAACCATTCCTCCGGATTTTGTTCTAAAAAGAATTGAACAAGGCAGAGATATGATTCGTGCAAGTCCATTTTTTAATGGTGGAATTGGAGATCTTCTTCTTTATGGAGCATTCAAAGAACATGAAGATTTTTTTGATATAAAATGGAGCGAGGTTGACGGTGCAACTATGATGAATAAAAGCATTACACTTGCAGAACTCCATACTCAAATTAAGAGACAAATGTGTGGTATGGAAGATCATGAAATTATGACATTAACTAAAGCTGCCATGAGAAGGATGCGAGTAAATAATAAGAAAAGAGAAGCATTAGGAAAAAGATTTTTTCAAGAATTAAGAAAATTACAATTTCAATAAGTTCAATCCTGTTTTTTCATCTTTTTCTCTTTTGATTTTTGTTTTGAATTGGATTATTGCAATCTCACAGGTAGGACTAATTACTGCCCTTACCAAATGCCCGCCATAAGAAGTGAAATCAGCATTAGCAACAATAATATGTGCATGTACCAGTGGTTCATCATCGAGCAGCGTTACATTGCCATTCAATGAAACAATCTCAAACATACCCTCTGTTATTTTTGAGTTATACTTTTTCTCTTTAGTGTCAAAATGGGCGATTTCAATTTCTCTTGTTGCACCTATCCCGCTAAATATTGCATTTTCAATATTTTCTTTTTTACAGATGCGAGTAAGCATCTCCATTATTTCTTCTCCTTCATCAAGACGCAGTACAATCTCATGTTTGCCTTTTTTATATCTCATTATACTAGCTCCTCTGCTTCTACTAGTTTTTCACAATATCCACATCTATAATTCCCATCCTCCATCTTAAATCTATTTTCTGTTTCTTCGCTATTTGTTATGCAATTTGGATTTGGGCATTTACCTGCTCCTTTTAGTTCAGCAGGGAGCTCAACTCTAAATTTCTTTTCTACTTTTTCATTTTGTATAATATTTATTGTGGCTCCGGGAGAGATCAAAGCAATAATATTTGCAGCTTCATCACCAACAATTTTTCCCTCAATCTTTACAATATCCTTTGTTCCTCCTTTCTTACTTGGAACATGCATCATCAGTGCTACTCTGTGCGGGTAATCCTCCCCTATTTTCAAAACTTCAAGAACCCTTCCTCCTTTTCCTGCTTTTATGTGGTCTACTACAGTTCCCATTTCAATTGTATCTACCTTTAGCATGTTATCACCTTAGAAGATATTCAAGAACAGCCATTCTCAACGGTATGCCGTAATGCGCCTGTTCGAAGTATTTTGCCTGTGGCATTTCATCAATAGAACTCTCTATTTCATTTATTTTAGGAAGTGGATGAAGTATTGCCAGGTCTTCCTTTGCATCTTTTAGATCTGCTTTTTTCACTCTGAACTCTTCCTGAACTCGTTGTGCTTCATATGGGTCAGCAAATCTTTCTGCTTGTATCCTACAAACATACAACACATCTGCATCAGAGTAATTTGGTGTATTATCTATCTTTACATTCAATCCAAACTTCTTATTTACTTCATCTAAATATCGGGGATCCATCTCAAGTCCTTTAGGAGAAACAAGTGTAATGTTTGCATTAAACATTGCAAGTCCATAAACTAGTGATCTCATGGTTCTTGCGTGTTTCATGTCTCCGAGCAAAGTAACGTTCAATCCTTTTATCCTTCCCTTACTTTTTCTTATTGAAAATAAATCAATCAGCGTTTGTGTTGGATGTTGGTTTCCTCCATCTCCCCCATTTACAACCGGTTTATTACTTACACTTGCAGCAAGCCTCGCAGAACCTTCTTTTGGGTGTCTTACTGCTAAAGCATCAGCATATCCAGTCACAGTCTTTATAGTGTCAACAAAACTTTCGCCTTTTTTCAAAGAGCTGCTTTCAGGCAAAAAATCCAATATTTCCATCCCGCATCTCATTGCAGCCGATTGAAAGGATAATTTTGTTCTTGTAGATGGTTCAAAAAATAATGTTGCCAGTATTTTTCCCTTCAGATCAACTTCGTGTTCCTTGTTATGTATTTTTTCCGTTGTGTCAAGAATGGCCTCTATATCTTTCAGTCCAACATCTCTTATAGAAATTAGATCCATATAAGCACCATAGACTATTGAGAATATAGTTTTATATACCGCTACCAACCCATAATTCATATAAATCTAACGTATGTCATCTATACGATGCGCTATGAGTAGATCGTTGTTATTACTGGTTCTAAGTGTATTATTGCTCTCAAGTTTTGCTTTTGCTGCAACTCTTGAAGTTACTACAGGCACAAGTTGTGTTGGTTCTCCTGATGGAACATTCACAACGATCCAGGCTGCAATAAATAACGCATCTACTGGTGATGTAGTAATTGTGTGTGATGGCACGTATACAGAAAATGTTGAAGTGAACACATCGATAAACCTATCAGGTGAAACTCCTGATGTTACTGTTGTAGCTTTCAATGATACATTACCTGCAATTACTACTTATGCCAGCAATGTTAACATTACTAATTTTACTGTTACTGGTGCAGATGGCATTGGTGATTATTCATGCGGATTATTAGTAGGCCGAGTATTAACTGGCAAATTTCCTGATACTGAAAATGTTACTGTCTATAATGTAATAGCAGAAGATAATGATAATGGATTTTGTGTTTATGATGATACTGTTTCTTTGGTTGGTCTTGTAAATGTAACAGCAGATGGAAATGATATCGGCATTTTTCTAACATCATTGTCTACTACTTATGGTCCAAATTATGTGTTTGTAATTAATTCTACCATGACTGACAACGCAGTTGGATTAAAGCTCTATAGAACTAATTATACATTTGTATATAACAACACATTTTATGCCAACAATCGTGATGCGGGCCATTTCGATATTTCAGGTGGATTTGGCGTATGGTCACAATCGCATGTAAGAAATCTTGATTTCATGTATAATAATATCTCTGAGAATGATGCTGGTTTTCTTGCTGGCTGTGATTGGCCTTGTATAACTCTTGGAGAACACCTGGCTGATGCAAGAATAGCTTTCAATAATTTCACTGATAATGTAATGTTGTCACTTGTAATGGATCAGGATCATATTGATCCGTCTTCTCCTATAAATGTCACTGGAAATCGTTTTACTGGCGATACATTATTCCATTTTGTTACAGATGATATGTACAATCTTACTGTAGCTGATAATTATTTCAGCGATGCTGTAGCCTGTATTGGTTTTGGCTTTACCTCAGGACCGGTAGATATTTTTTCGAACTACATAACTGATTGCCAGGTTGGAATGGCTTTCTTAGAGCTTGAAGAAAATACATTGTTTGTGTATGACAATGAACTTGTTAACAATTACTTCAATTTTGGTGTTCTTTCAGCCTTTGGAAGCGGATATATCCAGAATATATCTACTAACAATACAGTTGATGGCAAGCCAATCTATTACTTTGTCAATGGGACCACTGGAGATGGAAATACTAATTTCAATCCTGTTCCTGCAGATGCCGGATATGTGGCTTTAATTCTTACAAATAATTCAAGAGTTGAAAATCTCTTATTAGAACATAATATTAACGGGTTAGTTGCTCTCGAGTCAGTCAATGTCACTGTTGATAATGTAAGCATGGTGACTAATTTTTGGGGGGCATTCCTGGGAACAGTTAATTCTACTTATAGTAATGTAGAAATTAGCGACTGTAATAATCCTGTTATCACCCCATACCTGTCAACATATCTTGGTTATTTCATGTGCGGTTTGATTACAGCAGCATTCAACAATACGTACAATAATTTTTCAATCTATGACCAGGAGGAGTGTTATCTTCTTGCAATGAATGCAACTGGATATCAAGGTTGGGCCCCTGGTTGGGGAGATACGATCTACGCAAACAACTTCACCATCGGTTATACTGAAACCACTGGTCTTATCAATTACAGATACTTTGAAATTCACGGCGGCGGATCAAGTACAATGAACCTCACATGGCTTGTCCCAAAAGATCTTTCATTATTTAATGCAACAGTTTTACTAGATGACTTTATTGTCTTGATAAACGACTCTGATCCTGCAGTTGAACCTTATTTCGAAAACCCGGCGAATGTTACATTATTGGGGGCTGGCTGTCCTTTGACATATTACAATGTAACTGGTTTCCCAACAACTGAAGCAGCCATACTCACAGCCGCAACAGAATTTACTCCAAATATCATCTCAGCTTGTAATGGCGGGCTAACAACCTTTGAAGTTCCTGGATTTACTGGCTATTTTGTTGCTGGACCAGAAGATGATGAAGATGATGGGGAGAATCAGATATCATTAGATTATGAAAGACTGGAATGTCCAGAAAATGGAGTTTTATTAACTGCAACTCGTGGCAATACGGTTCTTTCTAATGTTGAATTTAGAGTTTTATTCAATAGTTTATTCTATGATCTTATTCCATCTGCACCTGGAGAGTATCAACTTATGCTAACTGCAGAAGGGGATTATGATATTACTGCAAGAAAGAGCAGTTACAACGATGACAGCGTTTCATTTACTTTTGAACTCTGTGAAGTAGATGAAACACATTTAGCGTGTGTGAATTCTGCATGTGTTAGAGTGAGTGGTGCTGGTGAAAACCTCTGTTCCTCAAGTGCAGATTGTGAAGAAACCCCAGTATACGAATGCTATTCAGATGGCGATTGCGATGATGCATACTTCTGTGATATTCCAGCAGGACAAATCGGAGGAACATGCGAACCAGTAACTGGCGAATGCGGCTATCCACAAAATCATACCTGGGTGCAATATGAATGTGGCAATGAAGTGGGATGTCAGCCATGCCCAGAAGGAGAAGTTTGCGTAAATCATGTATGTGCTGAAAGATTACTTACTGGTCCTGAAACCGGCTTTGTAGGAGACAATGTAACACTCAATGGAAAAGAAAACGGTGGGCCGTGTGCACTTTGTGATGTTGTCATACTTAATCCTGTGGGCGAAACCCTCTACGGCAAAACAAATACTAATGGTGATCTTAATCTTCCGTTAACTATGAAAGGAAATTATTCCATTGGTCTTCTTGCTCCAGATGGTGCAATCGTATCAACAATAATTGTTGAAGCACTTCCAAAGGCCCAACCTTCAGAACCATCAAAACCAACACAAGAAATGCCACCTGACTATACCTGGCTTTGGTTCTTGATTTTACTCCTGATATTGGCAGCAGCATTCTTCTATTTGAGAAAAAGAGGCAAAAAATGAAGCTTGTAGTTATTGAGGGTATAGACGGCTGCGGGAAGGAGACTCAGATAAAACTCCTAAAAGAAAAGTTCCCTAACGCAGTTGTATTCAAATACCCAACGAAACGCTATTCTTTACTCAATGACTATCTTGAAAAAAAAGCTGAATTAAACCCAAAAGCCCTTTTCCTTTTATTTCTCTCAGATATAGCCAATGAGCAGAAAAAAGTAAAAAAAACCCTTGAAGATGACAAACTTGTAATTCTGGATCGCTATGTTTTCTCAACTATTGCCTATGAAATTAATGGCATCTCTTACAAACAAGGAAAAAAAATTGTCGAAGATTGTGATTTTCTAAAACCCGACATGGTTCTTCTCCTTGATATAACCTCAGAAACTTCACAAAGTCGTAAGAAAAAGCAAAAACAGCTCGATCGTTATGAAGAAAATGCAGAATACCTCGAACAAGTAAGATCAAATTTTTTGAAACTCTCTGAAGAAAGGTTTTTAACACCTAATTGGCACAGAATTGACGCTAGCAAGGATATAAATTCAATCCATGCAGAAATAATGAAACTTCTTTAGCTGCGTTCGTCTAGTCCGGCCAAGGATAGTGGACTTTCACAAACTTTTTGAAAAACAGCAAAGAACTTTGTTCTTTGTGCCCCATGAAAACCATTCGGTTTTCATTCGGGAAGTTTGATCAAAAACCAAATCTCGAAAAGTTTGAAGAACTCCATTGACCTGGGTTCGAATCCCAGACGCAGCATTTTTTCTTGAATAGCAGATGCCATTCACCAATATGTAATTTGCTCAAAAAATAACCGTACCAAACTATTTATAGCGTAAGGGCATATCTTTGAAACAATGAAGGCCATACTTTTCGAGCCGAAATACCAGAAAGCAGTGCTTGAACTGAACGAACTTGCATTGAAACGATCGAAATACATAGGAAAAACAGTGGACTCTAACTGGCACGATGATCTCGTAAAAATAAAGGAATTATATTTGGATAATAATGGTGCTTTTTTGCTATGGCTTGTTGGTGACAAGCTAATAGGAATGGGTGGTCTTCTCAAAGTTGATACAAATACCGCCAATATCAAGAGAATAAGGGTACATCCAGATTACCAGCATAAAGGATTATCTAGCGAAATTTTAGCAGAACTGGAAAAGAGAGCGAGGGTGCTTGGTTATAATCGACTAATCACAAACGTTGCTAAAGGCAACATCCCTGCAGAAAAAATGTTTCTTAAAGCTAATTTCAAACCAGTTGAAGAAAAACATTTCTTTTCTGTACTCTGCACTGTTTTTGAAAAAAAGTGCGAAGTACTTTATTAACCTGGCGTTGAATCCCAGAACTGCAATCCGTTTAGGATTTGCTGAATACAAACACAGTATTATATTAAACAAACCCATATTTTTGATTATGCGAATTTTTCTTTTCCTTTTCTTAATTTCTCTTACATTTGCAGCAAATGTAACTCCATTTCTTAATTTAGAATTAGAAACTAGTTGTCCAGGCAATTTCCTCAACATAACAACCATCTTATCTAATGGTACAGCGGCAGCAGATGTAGAACTTCGACTTGTACGTCATATTCCCTATCAAGGCCTTCGTGCTATTCAACATACTAATGAAAATGGGACAGCATCTGTAGAATTAACAAACACAGGTGAATATCGTATCTACATTGAAAACAGCGATTACTACAATAGTGATACATTTGTAGAGTTCAATTACTCTGAGATGTGTCCTCTTCCTCCTCCAGAAGAGTTTAATCTCTCTATTGAAGTAAATTGCAATGCCAGCATCCTCAAAATAACTGCAAGTAAAGATGGAATCCCATTGGAAAATGTTTTCATAAACACACAGAATTGGTCTTCTCTCACCGGAACTACTGGAACTGTTTTCTTTCTGCTTGAAGAAGGTTGGACTTTGATACGTGCAAATAAATCTGGATATGTTTACAAAGAATCAATTATAAACATAGTTTGCACACCGCCAGAATGCATTACAGATGAGAATTGCACCTATAATCAATATTGCTTCAATGAGAGTTGCATCAATCTCACTGGTGTATGTGGCTATCCAGAAAATCATTCATGGATTGGATATGAGTGCTGTGAAGATGGGGGTTGTGAAATGAATTTTGTATGTCTGAATAACAGCTGCATTTCATTGCCTCCACAGCCTGAAAATATAAACAATGTTTCCCTAAACCAAACTGTCTCTCAAGAAGAACCTGCAGAACCCCCCTGTATTGCGGCATTATTGCTACTATTTATTTTGCTATTGACCACTTTATTGAACTACGTTCAATATGCGCCTTGAACTTTGTTCAAGTGCGACCCATTTACTTTTGCCATTAGAATAACATAAATCAGAAGTAATTGGAGTGGGCTTTCTGCTTGAAAATAAATTTTCAAGATCAGCCAACTTTGCATAAGCAAAGTGGGCTTTCCAGTTAGCCTTGACATGAATATAAGGAGCCAATATCCGCTACTCAATCCTGGATCTTATAAGCACGGAACGATACATTTAGGGCTGCTTCTTCCGATCTGACCCGGTTCATATATAATCCCGCCACATAAGGCAGGACGTCAACGCTTAAGATACTGGGCATACATCCACGGCAAAACGCCCCAGACCTTCGAGTCGCCTAAGGGGATTTGCGATGCCGGGACCCCTAGCCCCGCTCTAGCCCATTATTATAACGAAATTCTCCTTTTTAAAACGCATACCTAACTCTTTTTTCTACATTTTTAACTCGTTTCAATATGCCTTTGGCTTTAGAATAAGATTCATATCCTTTGATGAAACTTTCTTTTTCAGAGATTGCCCTTAACATAGTAAAAACATCAACTGCTTTATCTTCAATATCATTAGAAACAAATCCTAATCCAAAATCTATGACAAACATTTCTCCATCAACAAAAAGATTTGCCGGGGTGTAATCACCATGAATGATATCTGATGTATGTAATTTAGCAAGCAGCTCTCCCGCTTCTTTTGCTTCTTCATTATTCATCTCAGGTCTTTTCCCTGCAATAAAACTCATTGTTATGGCAAATTCCTCTACTTCAAGAACTGTTGGGCATGCGACCCCTGCAATCTTTGCTTTATGCAAAAGCCTTGCCTCTCCGCGCGTTCTTTCTCTTCTTAATTTTTCATCTAAATTCTTATCTCTGTAAGCTTTTGCGATTCTCTCTTTAATCACTACTGGCTTTCCTAAAAGACTAGTTTTATGCAATACTGCTTCAGCACCCCTCATCTTTTCACCCAAAAGCCAATTTAGAGAAAATTAGTACAATGACTAATAGTATAGCCCAATTTAGAACCATTGCAGGGCTTATGAATATCCATCCCAAAGCCAATACTACTAATGTTATTGCAGTCCAAACAAGCCTGCTCCATCTAAATATCTTACTTCCATCCAATGGAAATGCCGGTATAGTATTGAAGAGTGCCAGCAAAAGATTAATTGCAGCACCGAACTGCCATACTTTGAATACACCGTTACTTATTCCAAGTCCTCCAAATCCATCTCCTAATCCAACTAAGAATGAAAAGTATTGATTCACTGGAGCAATCAATTCAAGACCGAGGAAAAAGAAAAATAACAAAACATTTAGCACCGGGCCAGCAATTGATATAATGCCATTTTGTCTGACGGTTATCCTGTTTGAATAAATATAAACTGCACCAGGAGCTGCAAAAAGCAGACCAAAAAGAGACATCAGCAACATCAGCACTAATCCTTGGGTCCACATTTTGAATTTTGCCTTTGCTCCATACATTATGGCAACAAGCTTATGGGCCATTTCATGTAATACAAATCCGCTTCCAATCGTCACCATTAAAGGTGCCATGAAAACGAAAAATTCTACTGGATACTTCAACATTCCACCAATTTCTGCGAATACTAATCCTAATGCAAATGAAATAGCCACTACACTGATGATTATTTCTATTGCCTCATCTGCTTCTATCGAAAATATCCTATGCAATCAATCAACCAACTTTTCTTCGTAAATAATACGAATTTTTGCAGGAGTTATAAGTCCCGTATAACTTTCTATAATTCCTAATACCTCAGTTCCATTATTAAGTGTTATCTTTATCTGGTCATTTTTTCTTCCATTCGCAGCTGCCTTCCCAACCCTCCCTATAATTCCAGGAAGGGCCGAATCTGTGACAACTGCTACCTTATCTCCTGATTTTACTCCTCTAACATCGGGATATAATGCTGTTGCTCCTATCGAAATAACAGTGCTAATTGCAAATATCTTGAGCGTAGTAATGATAGTAATTTCTGGCAGCAACCCGAACGCTAACAATGAAATGCAAATAGAAATTAACATCAATTTGAAGAACATCGCAATTCTCATTGTTTCACCCATACATAGTAGATGCCGTAGTTTTGAATTTCTTCACACTCTCAACATCCTCTTTCTTAATACTTGGCACTATTGATTTGAACGAGAGTTCGAAGTGCCTTGTTTCAACCTTTTTTGCCCCTTCCCTTATGGCAGCCATTCCAGCTTCTCTTACAAGATTTTCTATATCTGCACCAGTGTAGCCATCTGTAAGTTTTGTCAAATCTTTGAGATTTACATCATTACTAAGCGGCATATTTCTGACTGCTATTTTGAATATACTGAGTCTTGCTGCTTCATCTGGTGCCTTTATTTCTATAAATCTATCAAATCTTCCTGGCCGCATAAGTGCTGGATCAAGAATATCTGGTCTATTTGTTGCAGCGATAACTACAACATTTTTGAGGCTCCTTAAACCATCCATCTCAGTAAGTAATGTGTCAACTATTCTTTCAGTTACTAATGCGCCCCCCTCACCATATCCAGTTCTTCTCACAGCAACTGCATCCATCTCATCTATGAACAATACGCATGGTGCTGCCATTCGTGCTTTTTTGAAAAGTTCTCTTACTGTTCTTTCAGATTCTCCAACATACTTAGACAACACCTGTGCCCCGCTTATTGATATGAAATTGGCTTCGGTTTCATTAGCTACGGCCTTAGCAAGTAGTGTTTTTCCTGTTCCCGGTGGACCGTACATTAAGATACCTTTAATCGGTCTGATACCCATTTTTTCAAACATTTCGGGCATTTTCAATGGCAATTCTACTGCTTCTTGAATCTCTCTTTTCACTTCTTCAAGACCTCCGATATCCTCCCATTTGACTGATGGCCTTTCAACAAAGACCTCACGAAGTGCAGATGGTTGTATCTCATGCATTGCATTGAAGAAATCATCTCGCGTTACTTTTATGCTTTCAAGTAATTGTGGAGAAAGATTTTCCTCATCCATATTTATACTTGGAAGAATCCTCCTCAGTGCTTTTATTGCAGCTTCTTTTGTAAGCAGAGCAAGATCAGCACCAGTATAACCATGAGTAACATTTGCCATTTCTATGATCTTAAAGTTTTCTTCAAGTGGCATGCATCTTACATGGATATTCAATATCTCCTCTCTTCCTTTTTTGTCTGGTACTCCTATTTCAATTTCCCTGTCAAATCTACCCGGCCGCCTCAATGCCGGATCCAATGAATCTGGCCTATTAGTAGCCCCAATTACTATTACCTCCCCTCTCACTCTTAGGCCATCCATGGTGGTAAGCAATTGTGATACCATTCTTTTTTCTACTTCACCAACAACCTCTTCACGTTTTGGGGCTATGGCATCTATCTCGTCTATGAAAATTATGGATGGTGCAGTTTCTTGTGCCTCTGCAAACAATTTACGCAGTCTTTCTTCACTCTCTCCGACATATTTGCTTATTATTTCTGGCCCACCAACATAGAAGAAATTTGCATCACTTTCATTAGCCACGGCTTTAGCAAGTAATGTTTTTCCTGTTCCTGGAGAACCATGAAGCAGAATTCCCTTTGGTGGTTCTATTCCCAAACGCTCGAATAATTCCGGATGCCTCAAAGGAAGTTCAATCATCTCACGCACTTTTTGTATGGTGTCCTTTAAGCCGCCAACATCATCATAGGTAATATTCGGTATATTCTTCATCTCTTTAATCGGTTCTTTGTTTATATGTACTTCAGTATCTTCGCTTATCACTACTGGCCCTTGCGGGAAGACCTGGGCTACTATTAATGGTATAGAAGTTCCGAAAATACCAACAGGAAGTAGATTTCCTTTGAGTACTGCTTTGCCAATCAATCTTTTCTTTACATATTGGTCAAATCCTACTGAATATCTTACACTTTCCTGAGGCGCAAGAACAATCTTTTTCGCATTTTTCACCTGTATTGGTTCTACTCTTATCCGTTCGCCAAGTCCAATACTGAGGTTTTGCCGCAGAATTCCATCTATTCTTATCATATCTAATCCTTCGTCATCTTGGTGGGCCTGCCAAACGATAGCAAGTGCAGATTTTTTTCCAGTCAGTTTGATGATATCTCCAGTAGAGACTCCCAATTGACTTTTTGCTTTGGAGTCAACCCTTGCAATTCCTCTTCCGATATCATTCTGGAATGCTTCAGCAATTTTTAGTGATATCCCAGCCATTTTCTAACCTCTAATAAAAACTTGACCTTTTTTCTCCTCTATTTTAACTGCGATTCTAGTATTTATTAAAGTTCCTCTTTTAAGTTCCACGACGGTAGAAAGGGCAATATCATCAGCCACTTTAATTCCCAAGAACTTAAGGGCATTTTTACGATTTAAAGAAACAGTTTTGTTATTTACATCCACTGAGAGCATTTCATCTTTGCATGTTAGCTCTTTCACTGTCCCAATAAGCATATTCTCTTTTCTTCTTGTCTTTATTCTTGAGGAGTGATCAAGAGTTATGTCTCCTTTATTGACATGCCCACCTTCAATCAAAATCTCATCACCTTCTTTGAGCTTTTCTCCCCTCTCAACATTTTCACATATCACAACCCTTCGTTCTGTTTTTCCATTTGATATCATGAATGAGAATCCCATCGAGCTTCGCCCATCTCTTACAAATTTGTCATATCTTTCAATCTTGCTTATAATTCCCTTCAGATGTACTATCTCATCATCTTCCAGCTCATCTAATTCAGAAAATGGGGACTTTTTCTCAATCGTCAACTTTCCGCTATACCCAAAATGAAGTTCTCCTGATTTTTCATATACTCCATTTACATTAATCTCATCATTCACTCTAACGCTCTTTACTAATTCGGTATCTTTGTTCCAAAATACCAACGGCATCTCCCCAGTTTCATCTTTCACTTCTACAACCTGCGAGCATTTTCCTGAGGGGTAAGTTACTAGTGGCCAGATCTTTTTTACATGTGCTCTAAAAGCCATTTTTCTGATTCCTTTGGGTGCCTCACCAAGTTTGTAGGTCTCTTCCTTTTGTTTAAGTATGTCCCTTTCCTTTGCTATTAATCTTACTGCAACTTCTCGAGTAAGCAGGCCATGAAACGATGCAATTTTTTGTTTTATCAACTGCTCTAATTCGTCTTTTTCAATTAATTTGAGCAGTTCCCCCTCCATGTCCATGAAAAGCATTTGCACCCAAATAATTTAAACGTAAATGACTATTTTCATACATGCGAAAAATGTCAAATCTAGAGTATTCATTTATAGTCAAAGAACTTTCTTCTTTACTTGGTAAGCACTTCTCAAAAATACGCAAAATGAACGAGGATACCTATCGTATGAAAATAGGAAACATTGAAATTCTTTGTCAATTAGGCGTCCGCATCCACAAAACTAAATATATAGAAGAACCAGAACCACATGACAAATTTGTACAAAAATTAGAAAAAGAACTTGTAAATGCAAAGCTTCTCTCAATAGAACAACTAAACAACGATCGCATTATTTCATTCAATTTTGATAAAGGAAATCTAGTTTTTGAAATGTTTGGAAAAGGCAACATTATCCTGTTGAAAGATGAAAAAATCATCTGTGCTTATAAAAATGAAAAATGGGCAGACAGGGAAATTAAGGTTGGCCTTGGTTACTCCCCACCAAAGAAGCCTTCAGATGAAATCGAAGTTTCAGATCGATATATCATAGTATCATTGACAAAACTTCCTCTGGGAAAGGAGTATGCACTTGAAGTACTGGCAAGATTGGGAATAGATGAAAAAACACCTGGAAACAAACTTAACACAGAACAACTTTCTAAACTTGAAAAAGAAATTGAAAAAATCAAAAAAAGCTGCCAGCCCTGCATGTTCATTCAAGATGGAAGACCATTTGATTTCTCACTTACAGAACTATCCTCTTATTCAACCCACGAATCTAAGAAATTCCAATCTCTCAGTGAGGCAATTGATGAGTTTTATTATGCACGTGAAGCACCAAATGAACAACTTGAAAAACTGAAAAAAAGACTAGAAAAACAGAAAGAAAGATTGGAATCTTTGAAAGGGGAAGAAAAAGAAAATCGGCAGAAAGGCGATCTGATATATGAAAATTACAGTAAAGTAGAAGAAAGTATAAAAGCTGCCAAAGCGGATAAAATTAAAAATTTAAATAAAAAAGAAAAATCAGTTGAAACCGACCTTTAGTATACTGATTCATTAGCCAATAAATTATCCTTCAGAATCAGTGCTGTTTTTCTTGGGTTGTCCACCATCAATGACAGTACTGTTGTTTTACCATCTTTAGAAATCATGTGGACATTTTGTATATTCACTCCCTCTTTTGACAGTGAACTAGTTATTCTGTTTAATTCTCCTGGTTTGTCGTCAAGTTTTACTACAACTGAATTAAGTTCTTCAACCTTGAATCCTGCGGATTCAAGTACTTCTTTTCCTTTTTCTGCATCGGAAAGAGTCAAAGTAATAATTCCTTTTCCTGAAATGACATCAGCACTTATCGATTCAATATTTACTTTTTCTTTTGCTAAGACATATGAAATATCTGCCAAAAGACCTACTTTATCATTTGATACTATAGTTATAGTTCTCATACAACCACCTCTCACAATCTATAAATTTGGACATAAGGAATTTTATTTATATACATAATTTCTTCTTTATCTATTATATCCATAGAAATAGCAATACTTACACATCTACTCCCAACTAAATTAGCAGAATCAAATTCTTTTAAAGCACTTTTAACGTCGTCATCTCCTGCTCTTTCTCCAATGTAAAATGCCCTATGCCTGTCAAGATCCATATACACAGTTCCATCATCAAGAACCTTTCCAATTAGTTCTTTATCACAAATAGCAACTATGCGTCCTGTTTGAGTTTCGTGTATCTTCAAATACATAAAAAATTCTATATGTTAATCTTTATCTGCTTTTGCAATAGTGCAAAGCCAATGCTTTATATGCATCTTTCCATTCTTTGATGCTTTTCATTCCTACATGTTCATTGGATCGATGAATTACTTTGTTACCATTTTCATCATAACCAGTTGGTCCCATGCTAATAGTCGGAATGTTTTTCTCTGTGAAAAAATGCCCGTCACAGCCGCCCAATTTAATTCTAAGCTCTAACTTCCTTTCAAGTACTCTCTCTGCTACTTCTTTTGCATTTACAACTAATTCGTGATCTGGAGCAGTATACATTCCCTTAATCTTCATACTTATTTCAACTTTTGATTTTTCATCCATGAGACTCTCAAGATACTTCACAACGTTTTCCATATCTTCATTCACTGGCACTCTAATATCAAGTCCAAAGTAACACTCTTCAGGTATTACATTGATTGTTTCTCCACCTCTGAAAAGTCCAATATTGCATGTTTTTAGATTAACTGATTCATCTCTAGTTGCTTTCAATATCAGTATTTTATCTTCAGCTATTTTGTTGATGATACGAATTGCTCTAAGAACAGCACTATCACCTGCATAAAGGCGTGACCCGTGTGCTCGTTTTCCAAATGTTTTTACATCTGCCCGAACAAGGCCTTTGTGCGCATATGCAATTCCTTCTCCACTTGGTTCCCCAATTACCATTCTTTTTGCATACAATCCTCTTTCTATAAGAGTCCTTGTTCCATGCTCTCCTCCTTTTTCTTCATCCCCAACAACCTGCAGAATTACCTTTCTCGAAAGATCCTCTTCAGCAAGTTCTAAGTATGCTACAAGCATAGCTGCTAATCCGCCTTTCATATCAGTGGCTCCTAACCCGTAAAGCTCTCCACCTTTTATCACAGGTTCAAGCGGATCCGTTTCCCACCCAGTTCCTGGCGGCACAGTGTCATAATGTCCATTAAATCCTATCTCTGCCTCCCCTTCTCCAATGGTAGCATGTATATTCTTCACACCATTTGATTCAATTATTGACATTTCTATTCCAGATGTTTCAAGAAGTTCCTTTATGTAGAAAAACGGCCCATCTGCTCCATCATAACTTTTAAGCGCTATAAGGTCTTGAGTTATTTTTACTGGATCCATCAAATCAAACCTGCAATAGAATTCAATATCAAAATGCCAAACATACTAACTACTACAAAGAAAAGAAAAATATTTGCTAATTTCATAAGTTCGAATACATCTTCTACTGATTTCTTTGTTTGCCCCAGTGTTTCTCTTTGGGATTGTACTCCGTCTTTTATATCGCCGATGTCTTCTCCCAATTCATTTACTGTTGTTTTTTGCTCTTCAAATGCGGATACTGTTTCATTTAATTCCTGTGCCGATTCTTTTAATGATTCTGCAGCTTCCATATACTCTTCTTCAGGCATATCTACTCCAAGGCCTTCAATTCCAGATAATATCTCGCCAGTGCTGTTCAATGCATCTGCAGTTGATTGCAGCCCTTCTGAAAGTGGTTCTATCGATTCCTGAAGAGATTCAAGTGCAGTGTCAGTAGAATTTAGCCCGCCTTCCAATGTTTCAAGTGTTTCTTCCATTTCAATCATATTTTGTCTTGCTTCTTCAAGATTGTTCAAAAGAGAGTTTTTGGTTTTGTCCATTGCATCGTTTATGATGAATACCAATACCAACAAGATAAAGCAACCTATAAATGCAATCGCCAATGATGCTGCACGAAGAGGTTTTTTCAAATGTTCTAGTTTGAATTCATCCTCTTCAGATTTCTTTTTGGCCATAGTTCTATCACTACATCTTTATTCTTAAAATTTTGTTTTATTTTTTAGTTAAAAGTATAATGCAGGAGGCGCTTGAATCGAGCTTCATTACAGTCAGTTTTTTGCCTCACTTTTCAAGGATCAGTTTTTTGGTTCTTTTTTCCTAAAAAAGAACAATGCAGGAGGAAGGACATTCGTAATTAGTACAGTGCAGACCCCCGAAATCTCGAGGACAGAGTTTATAACTTCTGCCCCAGCATTTCAATGAGTTCTTTTGTTGTGAGAACCTTTACCCCTTTCTGTTTCTTGAAGTGTTTATCATCACTCCAAATAGGAGCTTTGGTTGCCAAAGCTGCCGCAATGAACGGGACATCAGCTGAATCTATTTTTTCCATTATCCCCTTTGCTTCTCCCATGTATATAACAATTATTTTATCGTCTAGAATAGTCATTTTTGAAAAAAGCTTGTTCAGAATCATCTCGAGATCTGTTTCTGATATTTTTGCTTTCTTGAGAATCTCCTTCTTATGATTGCCTAGTTCTTCCATTGAAAAGCCAATCGTAATGAGTTCTCCATCGAAATGGGTGATGATTTTCCTGGAAACCCCATCTCGCACTAGGGCAGCGATGATTCTGTTGGTATCTACAACAAGCCTCATTTTGAGAACCTTTTTCTCATTTTAGCTTTTACGTCATGGCCTATTCTCTCGGCATCTTCTTCAGTCATCTTACTGTTCTTCAGAACTTCGTCCATCCAATGCAGCTCTCTAATTTTCTTCTCGAAAGCCTGTCTGGCCACGTCGCTCCATTTGAGCTCTGAATGGGCAATCATCTCTTTGTAGAGTTCTTCTGGAATCGAAAGCGTCATGTTAACCATAATCTCACCTATTTGTATTATGTGCTAACACATATTTAAAGCTTTGCTACAAAAATGAGAAAATGCAAGAAAGGCACTCGAAGCAAGCTTCATTACAGTCAGTTTTTTGCCTCACTTTTCAAGAATCAGTTTTTTGGTTCTTTTTTCCTAAAAAAGAACAATGCAGGAGGAAGGATTGACGGCACTATTTTAGAGCACCAGTTTTTGGTGCAGCTTTCTAAAAAGGTGCATTCGAACCTTCGAAGGCGCGTAGCCCATGTGCCTTTTAGTAAAAGGCACCCCAAAACGGGGAGTTACATGTTAAGCCAGCAGATTTCCCAAACCGCAATTGGAAAAGGAAAATAACGCGACTATTTACGACCTTGTTTGTTGTTCCTCAGGCCTTTTTCCAGGGTTTTTGGCCGTGGAATGGCAGAGGTCAAAAGGCCCCTTGAGTCTGCCACGTTTGACCGCTTCGCTACTCCTGCAGAAACTTTCCTTAGATGAAACAATTGTTAAAGTTTCATCAAACTTCCTGAGTTTTCCTCAGGATTGGAGTTGCGAATCGTGAACGGATTGCCGTTCAGGTACTTCGCTACTCCTGCAGAAACTTTCCTTAGATGAAACAATTGTTAAAGTTTCATCAAACTTCCTAAGAAAAAATAAAAGTTAATACTCTACAACCACCTTGCCTTTCTTTATCTTGCATTGGCAAAGCAATCTTTCATCAGAACTTCCACCAAAAATCTCCAAACCTGCCTTTTCTGTTTCATTGGCCGGTTCAAGATTCTCCATTCCTTCAAGAACTTTCACTTTGCATGATCCGCAAGTTCCTGCTTTACATGCAAAAAGAATAGAACACTTTCCTTCTAGTTCAACAAGTGATGAACCATCGGGAACTTCAATTTTTTTTCCTTCATTTTTGATTTCTACAGTTGCCATAAAATCACACCATCATTTTCTTGCGAAAACAAGATAAGCTGTATGCATAAGACCAAAATGCTTGGGTCTGAATCCTCGCTCTCTTGCCTCATATTCTCTTACAATTCCTTCTATTGTAAACACTTCACTAAAAACCCCTTCAGCAGCAATATGGAGTGCTTTTGCCTGTTCTGCATGCAAACAATGTGCTGCCAAATATCCATTCTTCTTCAGTGCCTTGTCTGCCATTTCAACTACTTTTTCTGCTTCTGCTATATCACAAAAAACAAGATCCCAGGACCCATCGTTTTCATCTATTCCCTCCAGTACATCTTTATGCCTGAAAGTAACATTTTTCAATCCGCTGCGCTCAACATTTTTCTGTGCAAGGGCTAAAAATTCATCTCGTTTCTCATAACTTACGACTTCTTTAACAATATTGGCCAGTTGGACTGTCATAAAGCCTGTCCCTGAACCAAGTTCAATTACTTTTGATTCTTTGCCAATGCCAGTATACCCAATTATCAATCCTGCATCCTTTGGTTGTGTTACTGCTGGGCCTCCTCTTTTCAATTTTGTCAATAATGCAGGAAAATGAAATTCAGTTTTCTTCATAGAAACTTTCCTCCGGCCATTCTCATGTTAAAGTTTCATCAAACTTCTTAAGGTTTACTCCTTGAGTTTTTCTTTAAATTCTACTAATTTTTGCCTTAGTTCTGGATCACTTATTGCAAGTATTTCAATAGCCAGAATAGCCGCATTCTTTCCATTATTGATTCCAACACTTGCAACTGGAACATTGGGTGGCATTTGGGCAATGGAAAGCAATGAATCAAGTCCTCCAAGGGCAGCATCAATAGGAACGCCTATAACTGGTTTTATTGTCTTTGATGCAACAACTCCTGGGAGTGCTGCACTCAGACCTGCAATTGCTATAAACACATCAGCAGTACTTTCTTTTACAAGCATTTCAACTTTCTCTGGATTTCTGTGTGCAGATGCAACCTCAGATCTGTAAGATACTCCGAAAGCACTCAGCACACCCTCTACCTTTGTTACTATCTCCTCGTCGCTCTTGCTCCCGCTTAAAATAAGTACTTTTTCCATACTAACGTCTTATGCTAAACTCTTTAAAAACATTGAACAGAGTCTCTTTATGGTAAAAGTGCTTTCCTTGAAAAAAAGATACATTGCCTTTGAGCTCCGCGGAAAAGAAATGAATGAAAAGGAACTCAAACATGCCATTTATACAGAGGCACTCACATTCTTTGGTGAATATGGCCTTTCTTATGCGGCGCTTAAACTAATTGAGTATAATCCAGTAACAAAAAGAGGAATACTTCGATGCGAAAGGGATTACAAAGACAAAGTTCTTGGTTTTTTAGCACTTTCTGAAATTCGTTTAGTGGCTCTAAAATCAAGCGGAACTCTCAAGAGCTTAGAAAGTACGCTTTCTTCTATCCATTGAATATATTCAGTATTGCCCCCCTCAACATCTATCTTCAATATTTCAGCTACTTTATATGGGTGATTCTGTTTGATGTACATCTCCAGTTGCTTGTATGCTTTTTCAGTTGTTTTTATCACAAGGAGGTATTCTGGACGTTTCTCTATTTTCCCTTTCCATTTGTAAATTGAATTTTCAACCTTGATCACATTAACACACGCAGCGAGTTCCTTTTCAACTAAATTCGTTGCTACTTCTTCTGCTTTTTCCTTATCCGGATATGCTGAAAGAACAATCTTCATATTACCCCTTTTTCTTGAAAACAATCTCAACAACATCTCTGTGCTTTAGCACATGCTCCTTTCCAATTACCTGTTTTTTCTTTACATCTATTGCTTTGATGAAACCATTTCCTATATCGCTATGCAATCTGAATGCAAAATCAATTGCAGTGGTGCCTGGTGGCATTAAATAGCAATCAGGGATCACATTTCCCTGCGAATCTTCTAGTTTTCCTACCCCGCCAGGAAAAACAGCTATATACTGAAGGAAATCAAATACGGCCGCATTCAAGCATTTTTGTACTCCTGTTCCGTTGCATTTATCACACACATTTTTCAATATCCCAAGTGCCTTTTTTTGCTGTTCATCTGCTTTTTTTATCTCAAATGTTTCATCGCCTGGGAGATAAGATACATACTCGTGCTTAGCAGCTTCTTTCAGGGCTATCTCAGCTTCTGAAGAACATGGGATAATAAGATAATCTGGAAATTCTTTTTTCAATTTCTGATAATTGCCCCATCCATGCGGAAGATCACACTTATTTGCTGCGATTATTGTTGGTTTTCCCATATGCCTTAATTTTTTTGCAAGTGCCATCTTTTCTTCTTCTGTCCATTCTTCCAGGGCCTTCTCCTCGAGATTAAGGCTTTTCAATACTCTCCCAACTATCTCTCTATTCATGCCAAGCCCACTAAACTGTTCGGTAAGTGCATCTTCATTTTTGCCTTTGTGCTTTGCTTCTTTTTCTAGTTTTTTCCAATTCCTATCTAGAATTCCCTTTATCCAGAAATCAAGTTCTTCTTCAAGAAATCTTACATCATTACATGGATCGTAGCTGCCTGCAGAAACTTTCTCACCCACTTCATTTGTGGATCCGCTTGCATCAACAATATGAACGAGCACATCTGCCTGTCTCAAATCATCAAGAAATTTATTTCCTAGTCCTTTTCCTTCATGTGCTCCTGGTACTAGGCCAGCTACATCCAGAAGTTCAACCGGAACGAATCTTCTAGAATCTATACAATAACCAGCTCTTGGATTGCATTTCTTTCCAAATTCCTTATCTACACATTCTACTTCAACATAAGCCATCGCATGATTTGGTTTTATTGTAGTAAAAGGACGTGGCGATCGCTCTACAGTTGCAGATGTTGCTGCCATGAAAAATGTACTTTTCCCCGTACTAGGTTTGCCAACAATTCCAATAAGCATGATTAATCACTTTGTCATTTTCTTTTATAATTACTTCTTCAAAACCACAATACTCTCTCTTGTTTTTATTTTCTGTGGTTTTACATCTGCTATTCTTTCTGCACCAATGATTATTTCTGCTTCAAAGCCAATCCTCTCCCCTATCTCAGCAAGAATCTCATCAACAAGCACATGTGTCTGATGTATTACTGAATTGGAAACAATTATGTGTGTGCTTCCCCCATCCTGCAAAACTCGGTACATTTCAGCTATTGACTGTTCCATATCTTTGAAATACGTGCCTATTATTGGAATCCTATATCCTATTTCTCCAACTTCTGGGGGCATTTCTTGGACATCCATTTTCTTTCCAATAAATGATCTCACTGCGCGCATTCTCGTTTCTTCAGCCTCTGCTTTGCTCATATGCAATAAGCTCAATTCAAGTCCATAAATTTTGGAATAATCTATGTTGTTTAAATATGGTGGGGAAGTTACAACCAAATCAACGCTTTCTTCAGGTAAATCCAGCCCTCTTGCATCACCTAAGAAAACTTGCGGAACTGGTTCAAGTGCTTCGTTTTGTTCCAAATCCTCCAGTATTTTTTTCACTTTTCTTTTGAATATTTCTTTTGCAGGAAGCGCTCTCTTTCTTCGTGTTATTTTCAAAACTCCGCCATCCTTTACAATGATACTTGCCTGAGGAAGAATAGATAATAATGCTAAGAGCAAAAGATCACGTCCTTTCCCTTCCTCCTGCTCTATTGCATTCCGCAATGCCAGAATTTGATTGTAATTCCTTTTTGGGAATGCAGCACGGGCATCAAACAACTCAAACTCCCAACGTAGGGGACGCACGCCCTCTTCTGGTTTTATCTTTGTTGCTAAAAATGATTTAACGGATTCAATATCTTCTTTACTATAATTCTCGGTTTTTGTTTTTGAAATAAAAACTGCAAGAGAAGAAGCATCAACACCAACGGATTCAATTCCCCCCTGTTTTGCAGTTAATAACGTTGTCCCAACTCCACAAAAGGGATCTAGGATTATTTTTGGTTTTGAATTTCCAATTGCATATTCGACTATCTCCGGAGCAAATCCTTCTTTATACCAAAACCAGTTATGTGTTGGTTTACTCTTGGAATATTCAAAGGTCATATACTTTCCAAGATCATAATTTTGTTTGATTTTCATTTCTTTTTCCTCGTTTTGCACCTTCTTTTGATAATTCATCTGCTTCGTTGTTTTTCTCACGTGGTATATGTTCAAAATGTACCTTAAGACCTTTACAAAGTTCATCTATTCTTTTTTTGAGTGGTTTCAATTTCAGATCTTTTACTTTATACTCATTATTTAATTGTCTAATCACAAGTTGACTATCACTTTTGATGTGTACCTCGCGTTCTCCCATCTGGTGAGCAGTTTCAAGTGCTTTAATCACTGCAGTATACTCAGCTATATTATTTGTCCCATTCCCTAAATACTCACTCAATTCTTCTACACATATCCCTTCACGATAAATTACAATGCCAATTCCCATAGGGCCGGGGTTTCCTAGCGAGGCTCCATCAGTATAAATTATCAGCATATCTTAACCTTGCCTCATGCTTTTTATAATCTTTGTCGTTAGGTGTTCACATGTCATATTCCTTCAATCCTTACCCCGTGGTTGGAGCAGTTCGAGCCGCTGTTATAGCAGCACTTTTCTCAATTTTCTTGTTATTTGTAACATTCTTTCTTGGCCCATGGACATTCATTATTATCATTCTCGTTTGGGCATTGACCCTACTAAGAATAGTATCTGTATTCTTAATGGCCAAATATCAAGTTTTAACCTTAGAGAAAAATAGCATAACTTATAGGGTTGGCGTTTTTTCTCATAGCAGCGTTGTTCTTCCTTATCAAAAAATCACAGAAGCAAGTTACAGTCAGGGCTTTATTCAACGTATTTTTGGGGTTGGAACGTTAAGATTAGATAGTGCGGGGGGCTCTCAAGTTGCTATTTATGTACAGGATGTTCGTCATGTCGATGTCCAAAAGACACTTCGTGAAATAGATGAGAAAGGTGGCAAGGTAGATACTAAATGAAATTCGATACGGATTATCTTGTAATTAATGATCGATCTCTTATACTTAAACTCCGTAGCCTTGGGGCAGGCGTAGAAGAAGGAGATGAAACAAAAATAACCTATCTTGAAGCTGCCTATTTTGCAGATCGTGGAGTACTTCCAGCAGATAAAGAAAAACTCCTGAAACACGTTAAGGAAGACTTTGCAAAAGAAAAATATATTGTTATAAAGTACCTCAGAGACCAAGGCTATATCATTCGGCCAAGCCTTGATGGAAGTGGTTATCTTCGCCTCCATAGAAAAGGATATCGCCCTGGTGAAGATAAAACTTATTATCTGATTAAAGTAGTTCCAAAAGACTGGAAATGCAGCTCAGAATCCCTTTTGCCTTCTTTGGAAACCGCAGGAAAATTACGTAAGGAACTCGCTATCGCGATTGTTGATCCAGAATATGACAAACCTTTGTTTATAAAATTCGGAAGAATGAATTTTGATTGATATACTTATAAGGAGTTCACTTACAAATAATTTTTATGGAACTTGGAACTATCATAGTTACAGATGGGACTCCTTCTACTACTGATTTTTCATTTGTCCTTAAAAATCCTGTAAAAAAAGGCCAGTATGTTCAAGTAAAAAACAATGATGATATTCTTTTTGGTTATATTTCTGAAATAACAAAAGCAAATAGATATTTTGAACGTGCTGAAAGCGTAGCAGAATTTGAAAAATATTCTGGCATGGAATCATTTCCTTCAAGTTCATGGGAATATGTGCTTGCAACTGTGAAAGTTCTTGGAGTTTTTAAGGATAACCAATTTCAAAGGGCATTCGTTCCACCATCTCCAGGGATCCAAGTATTCAATGCAGATAACAATGTTCTTCACACTTTCTTAGGATTTGATAAAAACGGCCTTCATCTTGGCTCTATTGAACATCATGATGTTCCTGCAAAATTATCCATGACCAGGTTATTCCAGAAGCACATGGCCATTCTTGCAATGAGTGGTGCAGGAAAATCACATTTAGCAAGTGTGCTTCTCGAAGAAATACTTGAACGTAAAAAAGAGGATGGTCGTATTGCAGTTATCTTAATCGATATCCACGGAGAATATATAGGTTTTGCCCACGATCCAGTGTTTGGATCAAAAACTGAAGTAATTGATGGCAAAGATATCGCAATTCCACTCAAGAAAATAAGTCCGGAACTTATCATGGGGTGGTTACCTAATCTTTCCTCACCCCAAAAGGATGTACTACGTCATGCACTTTTAACTCTGAAAAAAGAGAAAAAAGATGCTACAGGTTATAATTTCAAAGAACTTATAGAAAAAATCGATGCTTCTGATATTTCCAGAGATGAAGTAAAACGTGCACTTAAACGCAGCCTAAGCGAACTTAGAAGATACCGATTCGTCTCCAAAAAAACAGAAAAACCTCATCTACTATCAGATATTAAACCAGGAAAACTCATGATTCTTGATTTCAGCACAATAGATTCTCTTAGAAAAAAACAAATCTTAGTATCTCTAATAGCACGAAGACTTTTCAATCTCAGAAAGAAAAATAAAATTCCTCCATTTTTGCTTCTTATTGAAGAGGCCCATAATTTTGCAAGAGAAAAAGCCGAAGCCAGTGAGGCAGTCTCAAGAAGCATAATTGAAACAATTGCGCGTGAAGGGAGGAAATTTGGGGCATCACTATGCCTGATAAGCCAGAGACCAGTAAATCTTAGTACTACTGCCTTAAGTCAATGCAATACTCACATAATTCTCAGGGTTACAAATCCAAATGATCTTGATCACATTCAAATGAGTTCGGAGGGGATAGATTCAAGAGTAGCAAGAAGTATAACTGGTCTTAAAGTAGGAGAAGCAATAGTAGTTGGGTCAGCTGTCAATTACCCTGTTTTTATCAGCGTAAGAGATAGAAAATCAGAAAAAAGAGAAAAAGGTGCACCTCTCCATACCCAAGCTATTGACTTCGAAGAAAAACAAGAAAAAAAGGAAAAGGCGGTTGAAGCCTTCATCTAACACTTTTTAATTCTTAATGCGGATATAGAATCATGCTCAGAAGATTGTTCGTCGTATCTCTTATTTTGCTTTCATTAACGTTTTCCATCGCTATTGTTTCTCCAGTTAATGCTGATGTAGACGAAAGTGATATCATTGATCTTGGTATTATCGGTCCAGGCCAGACAATTTATGTACAAATTGATCCTATTGTTAGTAGCGGTGGAACCCACGGTATTGGGGGCACCTATGATATGGCTGTTGCAGAAAACCTTCCTGAAGGCTGGGAATCAAGTGAAAGTAAGCTCTACCAAAACCCTCTCCAGGTTACTATTACAGCCGATCCAGATACCCCTGAAGGCAATTATAGTGTAAGAATAAATGTCATTGACGAATTCAATGGTGAAAATCTTGGGAATGTTAGTTTTATCCTAAGGGTTCAAGTCACCTGGGATGTTCTAGATTTTGAAGTTACTCCAATCAGCCAAACAGTTGGTCCTGGCCAACCTGCTGTTTTTGATATAACCATCAAAAATAAAGCATCCACAAGTGATGCCTTTCAAGTAAGTGCCGAAGGTGCTAGAAGATGGGAATTTACAAAGCCTGTTTTCGTACCTGCCAAAAGCTCAAGAACTATTTCTTACGAAATTGTAGGTACTGAAGAGGAGAATTATGCTGCAACTATTAAAATTGTCTCTCTTGCAAGCAGCAACATTGCAGACGAAGAAAACGTAACTCTTTCTATTGAATCTAACCTGCTAGGTGATTATAAAGCAACAAACAATGGAGCCATTGTTTTCCCTATATTTGAGCTTCCTATTTATTCCTTAGCTGGTTTACTCTCCAACTTCTTCGGATAGTTCTTTTAAATTAAATCAAACAATCTATCCTCAATGACGAGAAGAGAGGCTATAGATTATATCATAGACAGACTCATTGCTGGAGAGGAGGATCTAGGGCAAATAAAACGCGAAGCAGGAAACAAATTCAAGATCTCATCAATGATAACAAATCCAGAGATTCTTGCACAGTTTCCAGCTTCAAAACTCACTTCAAAAATAAAAGATATGCTGATAAAAAAACCAACAAAAACCATCTCAGGAGTCACACCTGTTGCTGTAATGATAAAGCCTCAAGATTCTTGCAAATATGCCTGCATTTACTGCCCATTTACAGGGCTTGCTGCAAAAAGTTATCTAGGTTATGAGCCTGCTGCTTTACGGGGAAGAAATTTCTCTTTTGATCCTTACATGCAAGTTTCAAGCAGAGCAGAGCAATTTGAAACGGGTGGCCATGCAACTGATAAATGCGAAGTCATAATCATGGGTGGCACATTCCTAGGTATGGACAAAAACTACAAAGAATATTTCATAAAAGGCGTTTATGAGGGCCTTAATGGAAAGAGATCTCATACGCTTCAGCATGCAATCAAAACAAATGAAACAGCAAAACACCGGGTAATTGGCCTTACAATTGAAACCAGACCAGATATGTGCTCTCAATACATAGATGAAATGCTTTCTTATGGCGCTACGCGTGTAGAATTAGGAGTACAGCATGCTGATGATGAAATCTATAAAATCATAAATCGTGGGCATACAACTGCTGATGTCATAAGTGCAACAAGAGATCTGAAAGATGCAGCATTCAAGGTTCTTTATCACATCATGCCTGGCCTTCCTGGTTCTAATATGAAAAAAGATATTGCTTTTGTAAAAAAACTCTTTAATGATAAGAATTTCAGGCCAGACATGCTCAAGATATACCCTACTCTTGTTGTGGGTGGCACTGTCTTACAAAAATGGGCTGAAGAAGGTAAATACAATCCATACACTACAGAAGAGGCGGCAGAAGTAATCTCTGAATTCTACCGTTATATCCCCAAATATGTTAGGGTAATGCGCATCCAAAGAGACATTCCTGCTGGCAGAATAAATTCAGGTGTAAGAAAAAGTAATCTAAGAGAGCTTGTAGAAGCAAAACTTAGAGAAAAAGGCATCATTCCGCAGGAAATACGTTATAGGGAAGTAAAAAGAAAACACATCAAACTTGCTGATTTTGAACTAAAAAGATTAGATTACGAAGCAAGTCAAGGTAAGGAAATTTTCTTATCATATGAAAATGAAAATCTTATTGCAGGGTTTCTAAGATTAAGGTTTCCTCAAGAAACTTCAGTTGCATTTGTAAGAGAATTGCATGTTTACGGTTCTGAAGTTCCAATAAGTGGAAATGGGAAAGTCCAGCACAAAGGTTTTGGCTCAAAATTATTACAAGAAGCTGAAGAAATAGCAAAAGAAAATGGAAAAGAAAAAATGCTAATTATTAGCGGCGTGGGTGTAAGGCCATATTACTCAAAATACGGCTATTCATTTTCAGGATCTTACATGTGTAGGAACCTATGAAATCAGTCTGGAGGGCTGAAACACATTGATAAGAACATTCTTGAAAACATATAGTCATTTCTAATATCATCTCTTGTTTCCCATCCTTGAGAAAATGCATACCTTGCTTCATCTTTAAATGTTCTATACGCATCGAATACAAGTGTCATTATGGTGTGCACTTGGGCATCAAATCCTTCGCGGTCACCACTTTCTCCATAAGTAGTTAAATCATCCATTGCATCACTGAGTGCATCTCTTTTATCTTGCAGTGATTGCGGAGGAGTCGAATAGTAACCTTGGGCAGTCGCCAATAAATTATCTGCAGAATTATACCAACAATATATGTTACCATATTTATTATTCATATAATCGTCTTCAAATAATGGCTTTGCAAATCCAACACTTGCAAGCAAAAGTATCCCTAAAATAATGAATTTTTTCATCATACTCACCTCTTTTTTCCTCTTCTTGAAAGCACTAAGTATGCTACTCCCACAACTACGGCCAATACTAAAAATAGTGTTATGCATGGGAACTCTTCTTCTTGTTGCGTTGCTTTATCTGTTTCAATACTTTCTTCAGGAGCAAGTGATTCTCCAATTGCACCCATTGCTTGTATTGCATATTCTTTTGCTGCTTTATAATCGCCAGCTTCAAATGCCTCTTCAGCCAGTGCATAATATTCCAGGGCAGCTGTAACATTTTTGCCAGCTTCCTCAGCAGCATTAATCGCAGCACTTGCATCATCAAGTGCATCTTGTGCTTCTTCCTGTGTTACCTCTTCAGGAGGTAATTCTTCAGGTGGTTGTTCCTCCTCAATTATACATCCATTACTGGTGCAAACTTCCCCTTCAGCACAATCTTCATCATTGCAGCATTCATATGGAACGCATTCATGATTCTGCACGACTCCACACTCACATTCAACAGCAACACAAGCTCCCCCAATACATTCTTTTGTTGTAGGACAATCCGAATTTTCTGTACAACCTACTGGTTCTTCTTCACATAGTGTGTAATGGATCACATACGGATTAGCATAATCATACCCAGCTTTGCTCAGATAAGCTCTGTATGTAGCAGTTGCTGGCATATCAAACGTTATCTCCCCATTACTGTTGGTGTATTTTGTTGCTATTACTCCTACAAACGGAGTATATTGCGTGAGTTTTATCTCAACATTAGTTACGGGACTTCCACTGTTTGTTATAGTGAATTCAACACCATCACAATCTGTTTCTGTTGTTACGCTCAATTGTTTTAGAGCTTCATCACCGCCACTATCTGTGCTTCCACTTGCAGTATACCCTGAAAATCCAGCAACTTCAAATGTTGCTGTTCCTCCTGCACATGATGAAGAAGCTGGCGTGAATGTTGTTCCGCTTAGAATATCAAGTCTTGTCAATGGGAATCCTGCTGCTTCATAAAATACTAAATTGTCACAACCGCCTGCGTATACACTCACTTCAGCTCCGGTGTTTAGTTCGTCTACATCTATGTCACTATCATTTAGAGAAACAAAATTGCGTTCTAGTAAAAGATTATCCTCATTTGCATCCGTACCGGTAAGCATTACTGTGGGCCATAGGACACCTTGAGTTTCACTGTAACCCATCCAAAGATCAGTTGCAGATACTGTACCACGAACTATTATCCAAGAATCATCATTGCCATAAATCATGAAGTTGTCGAGTGTTACAATTCCGCCATTGGCACCAAATCCATAGACTCCTGTTGAATGATCGTGTGATGTACAGTCAGTAACTGTTGCACTGGTCCCCTCAAAGTAATAACCCCGTGCTCCATCATTGTATGCTTCATCATCTACTAGTAATGCATTGTCACTATCTACAATAGAAAATCCTTCCCATTGATTATTGTAAGACATCGTTTCTGTGATGTTTGCGTTATCTACATCATAGAGATAAATCCCCCCCCAAGAGTCATAAACTTCCGTATCGTTTATTATAAGATTCTGAAAGCCATTTCCTTGTATCCCATATTGATTCCATCCATATCCGTTTGAGTATAACGTTTCTCTCTGGAGTTCATTATCGTATGAGTTTACCAACCAATAACCTGAGCCCCCATTATCATAGATCGTATTCCCTGAGAAGTACCCGTCATCAGTAAATTGAAGGCGTAGTCCTCTGAAATCATTATCATAAATTTCGTTATCAGTTACTCTTACATTATCAGCATTGTAAAGATATATCCCCTCATCACCGTTTTCAAATATATAATTTGGATCCATAACAGCAAAAGCAGAATCAGTAATATCTATCCCACTACCATTATTATTTCCTATTTCATTATCATTGATGGTTACAAAATCAGTCGATACTATTGTTATTCCGCTGCCTATGCCAGTCACAAATCCGTTCCCTGAAATATTATTATTGATTATATCACTTGTATCGCCATTGAAGATACGAATACCATCACCGCCATTGAAGATAATGTCGTTTTCTTCTATCAAACTTGGATATACTTGAAGGAAATAAATACCGTTATCCGTACTACCTAATATTGTGTTATTCGTAACATTAATGTTTGTTGTTGGGTCGGCATACACTCCATAATAGTTGCCACCTATTAAATTATCATGAATATCAATGGCATCAGAATCTTCGATGTATACACCTGCAGCCAAGAAATCATCATTTGAAGTAATACTATTGTCATATACTTCTACATTTGTTGCTTCTGTTATATACAAACCATTACTATTCCCCATAATATTATTTTCATATACTAAAGAATCATCACACCAAATATCAAGCCGTATTCCATCATCAGGATTATCATAGATATAATTATTGCTTATATTTACTCCATATGACCAGTATAAGTAAATACCATCATCACCGTTACCATAGATCGTATTATTAGTAATTATAGCATAATCTAGATACTCACCATATATTCCATCTTGTAATCCATTGTCGTGAATACTGTTGTTATCAAACACTAAGTCAGGATTACTACCCCAAGCAGATACATGTACCTCAATACCATTATTTGTATTATCATATACCTCATTATCTCGGAATGTTACTGTATCTAAATCATACGCCATTATTGCAAACATATCATTCTGATAGACCTCATTATCCTCTATAAGTGCATCAGTTACCATTTCAAGATATAATCCAGCATAATCATTACCCTCTATAACATTAGATATAACTTCCACACTACTTCCATCTTCAATATCAAGACCAACATAATTGTCAGTGAAATTATTATCAAAAATATAATCATCCGAACCAGCTAGATACACCCCCCATACAACATTGCCAGTAAACTCACTTCCCACTATATTTATATCGTCACCAGTGATGTATACCCCAGATCCATCATGATTCTCGAATGTAGAACTTTCTATTGTAACATTGTCAATCTGCGCAAGCTGAATTCCACCTAAAATATCTCTCGCAGCAATCCCAGATAGTGCTGTTCCTGGGGGGCTTACTCCAATAACACTACTAAACAACGTATTATTTACAATTAATCCGCTTGTTGGTACATTACTATAAGTTATTTGATCTCCATAGCCAGGAGAAAGACCAGTGTAATACAGTTCACTATCTTCAATTGTTACGTTTGTTGCCCCATCTACAAAAATATTACCAACATCATTTCTTCCAACAGCCCATCCAAAGTCGTAAATATTACAGTTTCTAATAGTTACATTATCCATTCCTGGCGCTATATAAATTCCGATTTCCCCCATGCTTAGAGGGCCTAAACTGCTTCCATAAATGGGCATTGCATTACAGTCTATAATCACATCAGAAGTCCAAACCTCCATACATGTGCGGCCAACTGGACTACCAGAAAAAGTTCCATCATATGACATTGGTAGTCCGTTACCTATGTACTCTCCAGGAGTAACTATCAGTATAGTTCCTGTTGGAGCACCACAATCAAGTCCCGTGCCAGGACCAAATGCTGTTAGAGCAAAACTCAAACCACCAATTAAGAAAAGTATCAGAATAATGATGTTGGCTTTCATGCCTTAGTAACTAACTTAAGTTTTTTAAATCTCTCAGACATTCACTGAAAGCCTTTCCTCATCATTAAATTCCTTAAGTAATTCATCCTGCTCTTTCAATAGATTAAGGTAAGCGCCTTGGAATTCTTCAAAGTCTTTTTCTTCTTCTTCACTGAATTTTTTTACATACCGCACTGCATTCATAAGCTGGATCTTTGTATTAACTTCCTTCATTTTCTCAAGATTCTCTCTTAGCTTCTCTTTTGTATTTAGGTCTACCCAAACACTTTTAGTGGCCAGTTCTATACATTCTTCGTTCTTACTGTCATTAGGGACAAGCATTCCCTCTTGAATATCGCAGCCTATCCCACATCTTCTCATAAATCTAACTAAATTCTTTGCAACTTTTTCTTCAAGAGTTATTGAAATATTGTTCTCTACAGCCCCTAATTTCACTGCATCCGAAACTGCTGTTTTTTCATCTTTCAGCATTGAAATAATTACAGAAAGCTTTGCAATTTCAAGGCGGTTTTTGTAATTTTTCTTTATTATTTCCCCTCGTTCACAAAGTATATCAAATGCCTCGCCAGTTTTATTAGTAATCCCATCTTTGATTTCTTCTGCTGAAAATTCGCTTAGTTTCCCAGTCATATCATCTAATTTATTCTGATTAGGACAAACAATCTCTACTTTTGCCGTTTTTCTTTGCAATTCAGTTACTCTTTGATTAATGATCTCTAATTCTTCATCACACTCTCCATCTAATATCGCTTTCTTGAACTCAAACTCTGCCTTTTTTTTGTTTAGCTCTATTAGGTTTGCGATATCCTTTACGTTGATTTCCATATGTTCTCATTATTAGAACGATGATAATAAATAAAAATAGTAATACCACTACACCAGCAAGAAATACAACATCAACACTCTCTTCTTCTGTCTTCTCAACTACTAATTCTGCCTTCATTTCTTCTGTTGCCTGTTCCAATCCTTTAGCAAACTTAATTGTTCTATATGCTGCATCGTATTCATTCATTTCATAAAGAAAAACGGCATGGGAGTGGTATATCTCCCCCCAAAGCGAATCGTATTCTTCCTCTAAAAGCGGTTCAATATCATCCATTTCTCCACTTAAGATCTCAGCATCTGCTTCTTCCATTGCTATTACATAGACTGCATCAAATATTGCTGCTCCATAATTGCCCTGTTCATATGATTTTTCTGCAATAGCCAATCTATTTTGTGTATCTAATGCTGTTATCCCAACCTCGCTGGCTTCTGCAATTTTGTCCTCTGCTAATCCCTCCCAACTGCTTTCATTTATGGCATTTCCTCCTTCTGGTGCTGCTGCAGTAAGTTCTTTTGCAACATTGCACCAAGCTTTTGCATATAATAACTCATGGTATACTACAAATTCTTCATCTGTTAGAAGATCATCTAGTGTATTAGTTTTATTCCATCTATCATATGCCCACGCCTGCCTTAAATCTGAGCCAACTACCCACTCAAAATTTTCATTTGTTACATTTGGTCGAGTTATTCCAGTAAGGCAAATTCCTATTTCCCCTTTCTTGCGTGATAAATCTGCTTTTCCTTTTATGATAGCTGCAACTGTTGAAATGTCCATATAATTAAGAAATGCCTCATTTGCCGCACTGAAAACATAGCCATCATCCATCAGGCTTTCTTGTCTTTGTATCTCATTCTCAAAAAATTCCTTTATCGCAGTAGTTTCATTATCCTCTACACTGATCGATACAAGCACCTCTTCCTCAAAATAGACCATTTTCTCAGCTATAGGAATAAATGCCTCTAATTTTGAAGTATCATAGGCAGGAAGTTCAGGTATCTCACGCTTTTTTGCACTAAATGGTTCCTGTACTATTGTTTCATTATCCATCATGAATCCTATAACATCTTCAATCCGATCTACTTCAAGTACTGTAATCTTGTCCTCAAGATTTTTCAGAAGAAGTGTTTCATATAAATTGCCCTGTGGCGCTATGAAGTATGTTGCGCCCTTTGCAGCTGCACCTTTTACCTTTTCATAAACGCCACCAACAGCGCCGACGTTTCCCCCGCCATCTATACTTCCAGTTATTATTGTATCATTTCTCATGGTTTTATTTTCTAATAAGGCATATGCCATTACAGTAAATGCGGCCCCTCCACTCGGCCCTTCAATATAACTGGTTGGATAATCATGGCCAAATGTAAATAAGATGCTACATCTTGTCTGTTTTCCTGATAATAAATAGGCGTAACTTACAGCTTCAATTATTGATTGTTGTGTCATCAGACCTGTTGTTGGATATACTGTTGAATATACATTTCCATTTCCGGGTATTAACTCCACACTTACATTTATGAGTCCGCCATCAGTACCTATTACTGCTGGGACATACTGTGATATTTCACCTTCACATGCAAACGATAATGTGGCAAAAACTAACAGGAGGAAAACAATTCTCATGAATTTTTCACTCGTGTTATATTAATAAACATGTTCATTAACAATAATTCTAGTGAATCAACAACTAGAGCGCAAGCTTGAAAACCTTAGAAAAAGTATACGGAAGCTGGATAGTGCAATTGTTACATATACAGACAGTATAGACGATGCATTTCTTCTAAGAATCTGTCGTGATGAACTTGGTGAAAAAGCAATTGCAGTAACCATATGTCCTGATGATTACCTAGAAACTGAACTTTCTATTACTGAAAGTGTAACCAAGGTTCTAGGAATAAAACATATAGTTACTAAAAAATCTCAACTCAAGAAGCTTGCAACACGTATGAATATTCAGAATATACTAGTTGGCATAAGTAAAGGTAATCCAGCATCACTTATTATTGGTGTGAAGTGCCCTCTTCTTGAATGCGGACTTACCAAAGCAGAGATAGAGTTCTTGGCAAAAGAATTAGGTGTTGATAAATTAAAAAAGAAAAAATATTAAGCAATTTTTTTGAATGCAAGTGTTCCTTTTTCTGTTCTATGAAATTCATAATCTTCTGAAAGAAATAATTTCTCTAATTGACTCCCAGCCTCTCTTATATACTCAGAAATATTCCCTTTTGGCAGATCTTCATAAAGATAGCTTATTACATACTTGAATTCTGATTCTGTAGCTTCTTTCTCTCTTTCTTTCAATAATATTCTTCTGATGCCCCTTCCTTCGTAAGCCAGCAGGACTGCTGGATCTTCTAGATAAAGTGCATTAGGATCGCCATGCATAATTATCATCTTTTCAGCATCTAACCTGGCTGGCCATGATAATCCCACGCCAATGAGCATGCGGTTAACAGTTGCTCCAAAGCTTTTTTCATAATCCACTATACTTTTTACTTCTGCCTCTGTAACATCAAATGCGCATTTTCTCATAACTTTTACACATTCTTCAATATCTTCTTCTCCAAGCCTTTTTACCTCTACTTCTTCCTCATCTAGGAGATGGATGAATTTAGGTTTGAATTTTTCTTCCTCCTCATCTTTCTTCTCTTGTTTGAATGATTCCATAATTTCTCACACGAGACGCACATTACATGCTGGACAACGTGTATACATTGTATCCATTTTATATCCACATCTAGGGCATACATAATAAGTTTTTTTCGCTCTTTGCAATTCTGCCTCAAAATCATATCTGCACTGTCTGCATCTCTGTATATCTAATTCGTTCAATGTGTTGCATTTAGGACATTTTCTACGAAACATGCTCTTTATACGTACGCCGCATTTAGGGCAGCGTTCCATGCTTAAATTAACTGTTTCACTACAACTTGGACATTTCCTTGGCGGTCCTTTGGATACTGGTTTGCTACCTTTGAACAAGCCACTAAGAAAATCTCCTAATCCCATATTATCAACTGTATGAACATTCTATTGTGTAATCTCGTATTGGTGATTGTTGGAGGCCACAGAACGTACTAATCTCTCCAATTTGTGAGGTGGTACTTCCAAATCCACAATCTACGTTTTCATAGCCGCTTTTTGGGAATATGGCAGGTTGGTTAACTGGTGTTTGGTATGCTTTCTCTATGAAAGTGTAAAGTGCTCCTGATGCCTCATCTTGTAAACAGCATTTATTTGGCTTCGAAAATCCAGCCATTACATCCATCCATATATCCGATGTTATATCATTCATATCTCCACTTATCTCTCTAGTTGAACCATTTGCATAGGTATATGTACATTCAAATGTAGTTCCTGTTTCATTACATAATGGACAATCAACTGTTACGGCATTTTCAGGACATTTGTAATCATTTCCAAAATCCATCATCATTTCAGGCATGATGCACATATTTCCATCATCACATGTTTGTGCGCTGTAATCCATATACTCACAAATCCCCCCAGGAAGTTTATCCCAAGAAGTACATGGGATACATTCCATATCTTCTACTGCTACCGTTTTTGTAAATATACTTACTGGTATTGCCCCACTCATCTTTTGCATAGCACCTTGCAATGCACAGAATTTCGGCGTTTTTATTCCCAACCCTAATGTCTCATCCACTACTCCTTCCCCACCCATTGTACTGCGAACCGGAGCATAAATGATGCCCAATATTCCTGAATTAATTAGTTTATTTTGGTTTAAGAGAATCATGTCAAATAATTCGCCGTAATTTGTTTCATCCCATACTGGATCATCACTTCTTACGTTTAATCCTATGAGCATTGTTGGTTTGTTTTTGGTTTGCAAAGCTATTTTTCCATAAGAAGCAATATCATCTACCACTGCTTCAGCACCCTCAGAACTCACATCACTATGTTCAGATACTTCATAATCAAATGTCACTAGATCTATGTTATATATTGCATCGGGGCCAACTATCACGTCTCTTATTGCATTACTGAAACTTTCATTTGAAGCTGGATTTATCACATGGAATGCAACAAGACATCCAAAGCATTTTTCCCTTATTATGAATGCTCTTTCTATAATTTGATCTCGTTTGATTGCAGCATTTGCTGCTGTAACATTATCAACTATTACAACTACAGCTCCCATATCCCCTAACAATGCTTCGAAATCATATTCTGAATAATTTGTTGGGTCTTCATCATAGTTAAGCCAGAAGACATATGTATCGTTTTCATCTTCTGCCGCTTTTTCAGCATCAGGATTACTTTTCTCCCAGTTGCTTGCATCGCTCATATCTATTATTGGCATTACACCTGATTTCAAATAATCGCCCATTCTCTCCTTGATCACTGTAGCATCAGGAATCGTTCTTGGCGATCCTATACCCCCTATACTTCCCTGATAATCGTCAATATCGCTTATATAGGGGCTAAAGCAGGATACATTGTCTCTTGTATCATAGCCCATAAAGGACCAGTCCCATTCACGTTTAGCCTCACATAATCTTTCTTCGTTATTATACTCTGCATCCTCGATGTTTACACTATACCCTGGCATGTATACTCTTTCTGTTGTTTCTATCTTTTGATAGGCAAGCGTTGATGTTGTGCATGGTTCGCACCAGCCAAATGTTTTTACTTCTGGTCTATATGTTATATCATCAACTGCACAATTCCCTATCTTTTTGCTACCGGGTTCATATTTGAGGAGTATCAAATATTTACTGTAAAGTATGACATTATATACTGGATTTCCCATACCAAAGCCATAAATACCGAAGCCATAGTATGCCTCAAATTCTGTGCCCGTATGTCTTCTAAGATTACAACTTCCATCGTCCATTGTATCTGTTGCATTTTCATTGTATGTATTTCGCATTCTTTCAGCATAAGCAGCTGTTGATCCTAAATAATATGCCTCCCTATCATGCTTCTCCTCTTCATCAAGTATAATTAGATTCGCTCCAAGAAGTCCTTTATCAAAATTCACAACCCATGGCAATTGTGATAGCTGCAATGTCCAATAAGGCATAGCATTTCCACAACCATCTGCAAATCCATATGTTTTATATGTTTCAAGTGTGTTTCCGAAGTACGGCTTAAATGCATCAACAAGGCCACTTTCATTCCATTCTGTGGGCTCACCAATATCTACAACTTCATAATCCACTCCTTCTACTAGTTCACAATTTTTAGCTAATAATGTGTCTTCAAATTCACTTGGTGTTGCTAATGAATATCCTATTACAATTTTTTCACTATCATTTGCCGGATAAACCAAAACATTATCTCCCAATTTTCCAAAGAATACTGTTCCTGTAGCTGGCGGCCAATCTGTATCTTCATCAAATTCAACCTCAAAACATGGTGCTTCTTCATTACCTTCTGGGTCATCATCTTCAAATGTTCCATAGTCTGCTGGGCAGTCTCTCTTATCCTTGTAAACCATCCTCACATCTGTTGCTGTTTCTGTTGTCAAAATTTGCATGTAACTTGCACCAGTCAACGAATCCTCAATCCATCCAATGCCCCAACGATTCTTTAATGCTTCAATTCCATCTTCATCAGCCAGTGCACTGTAACCAAATAACGCAGTACCCCAATAAGTTCCATACGTATTAGTCAATAATCTGCTTGGTCTTACACTCATCATTGCATAAGTTCTTTCAGGTGCTTCGCCAGGGTCCCCGAGAGTTACGGTCTTTAGAGATGAACACAATACTATATCATTTCCATTTTCATCTGATGTTTCATAACAGTCCGCAACAATCTCAGGTCTTTCAGGATCTTCAGTCGCTTCAACAAGTGTTCCTCTATTGTAAGTTGCTGTATCACATGTACCTGAATAGCAATCGCCGCCAGCCATTTCACATTCAAATGGTGCTTTTGTGGTTCCGGTGCCACCTAAATTATATATTGTATCGGCATATGCAATACTTAATTCTCTTCTGTAAAACTCTTTGTCTATTTTTTTGTAAACACTATCTTCATTCCAATATCCATAAATGTACCAATAATATCCTTCGTCATACCATGTAGAATTGTAATTATATCTTGCATTATGAGCAAGCCTGTAATTATGTAATTCAGGTACAACAGAGTCATACTCTATCCTTCCAAAGTCTCCAGTAGAATTATCTGCTATTGAATCAGTATAACTGAATGGGGGCAACACATTACTTTCGTTAAAGCAGTTTTCTATTATTCCATCTTCTTCATCAAGTGGGTAGTATGGTTCCATTGTAACGGGGTTAAGATAATTCATATATCTGTCAACTGGTTCTTCTGGTTCTCTTACTGCACTGCAAAATTTATCTGACATTGGGAAATAGTAACGGTATTGGTCATACTCGTCAAATGATTCGCCAACCCCTACCCTGAATACATTTATTTGAGATTTGGAACTTTTCATAATATTTCTAAGTTTTGCATCCATTGGAAGAAAGCGGCACTGGCCTTTATAGAATAACATTGCTTCATCATCGTCCATATTAGTTGGTGCAGCATCTTCTGCCATTGTCTCCTCGCTCTGAACGCCTGGAGCTACTCTTGGTTTATATTCAAAGTCTCCACATATCATTGCAGTACAATTAGGATCTACACATGGCACTTTCTGATCTTGTGTACAAATAGGAATTAGATGAAATTCTCCATTTATCGAAACATTACAATAGCCTTCTGTTTGCATAATTGGGTTATCGCAACTTCCTACTACAGTGTCATTAATCAAATCAACAAGTGAGAAATCAGTGGTATTATAAAGAACACAACCTTCGCTGATATTTTCTTTTTGACAACATCCCAGGTTTGTTATTGGCTTTAGGCAACCTGCGATTATGAACACAATTGCAACAAAAATTACTGCTTTTTTCATTTATACCACTTTTGTAATCATTTTAGTGAGCTCGTATGTGTCTCCACCCATAACACTCATTATATATCTAATAAAGACCATTGTAAGGAACAAACAAACAAGTGGATGAAGTATTAGAGATATGTATGATTTTGATAAATCTTCACCAAGACTTGCCATTGCCAGATCTCCCGTACTTCCGGTTCCTTCAGCTTCTATAGTTTGCAACATTGTTAATGTATTCGACATTGTCGCATAACAAAATGCAGGCGTTTCCTGCGTTACTGTTGGTGGAGGAGGGGGTGCTGCAGTAAAACCTGGATCAAGAAGTACAAAGAATACTGGGAAAATAAAGTACATGCCTATTCCTACTGATATGAAGAGTGCACCAACGCCCCGTGTAAAGTAAAAACTCCTTAATAATATACCCAGCGGAATGAAAACATGGAGCATGTTTGCTTGTATATACATAAGAATAGCTGATTGAGCATTAAGTCCAATTAGAAGTACTGTAGCTAGGTTATTGGTTATGCGTTTTGTTTCTGTTGATTCATACAGATCACTAACCCAGTCACCTTTGAAGAATGTTATTCCAAAACTGCTCAAACCAATGTTCATTGCATTAAATTCATTCCATACTGGTATTCCAGCCAGTGATGATTGTATGTCAGCTATATCCTGTGCTCTTTGTTGTAATCTACATCTTATAGCATCAAACGCCAGATCCATATTTGCATGTGCTTGCTCTGTTCTTTCAATATCAGTTGCTCCAGGATCAATTTGTCCTATTCTTATCACATCTTCTCCACACACGATTTCTCCTGCAATATATGTTGCCGCCAGTTGCATTGCGCTACTCACCATTACAACTAGGAATATTGCCATAAATGCGGTTGCAGCCGATTGAAGCATTTCTGCCTTTGCAAATGTTTCAAGTTCTCTTATATGGAATGCCCTTCCAAACATCAAAAGTATATTGTAGATAATAAATGAAGTTAGCACTGCAAGAATGCATAACGGCAGCCACATACTCTCCCAATTACTGCCGCCAAGATCTCCATAGAAACTCTCAATAGAAAATATCATAATATCACATCAACTGAGTTATTCTACTTAAATCTATTTCTTCGCCGTAAAGTCTTGCTATGTAAGAAATGCTTGCTATTGTTGCAATCAATGCTGCTGTTGGCATGAATACTGCTGCGATAAATGCATATGCAGCAAATTGGATAGACCCTGTAATATTTGTTCCATTTTCAAAGTAATAATACTCTGATAAGGCTTCCCCAGCAAATGCTCCTCCAAGAGTTTGTGCTATTGAGCCTCCTGCGCCCCCATGTTCAGAGAAAACATCTTCGTTTAGGAATTGTCTTAAATCTGGATCAGACTCAGGAATATAACCACCTGGATCTGGACTTGGACAAGCTAGACAATCTGTAGGCCGATCTACAAGTACATCGCCCATCAAATAAAGTATACCCAACATTAACGGGTAAATAATCAAAAACGACATCGCCACTGCTATAAACAATGAACCGAATGAACGCATATATGGCATAGAACGCAAGAATAGACCTAATGGAAGGAATACAAACACAAATCCTTTGTAAACAAATAACAGAATAAACATGAAATTAAGTGCAGAAAAATGTGCTATATTTGAGGAATTAAAAAATATGTTAAGACTTGCAATGGCCGCACCATACCCTCCTACTGGTTGCATGTTGGTTCCAGAATAACCATACCAGCATCCTAATCCTATTGGCCCAATTGGAAAATCACATTGGAAATAATTGAGGAATGAAAGTATTGTCAATCCTTCTAAGTGATATCTAACTGTAGTCATTGCATTATGTGAATACAAAGCCGACTCTCTTAGATACTCCTGGGCTGCATCATAAACACTAATAGAGCTTCCGGTTGGTACTGTGACACCAAAGAACGACCCTATCTCAACCATATCTATTGCACAGAAAACATTGATTATTGTTAAAATGAAAAAGATTGATGCTAATGATATTACAATCTGCACTGCTTCTGTTTTTGCCCATAGTGTAAGTTTAGGGTTAGCTATTGCCCTTCCGACCATAAATGATAATGCTATCAGTATTCCTGTTATTACTGTTGCATAAGCAACAAGCGGTATTATTGTGCTGTTGAAGAAATCGCCGAATTCAGCTGCACATATAATCGCATCTGTCATTATACAAACCTCGATATAGCTGTGACATCCACCTCAGCACCTGCTATGGATGTCAGTGCTTTTATGCTCGTTGCCATCAGCAATAACGCTATTACCGGTCCAAGTGTTGCCTTTATAAGAATTACAAAAAGCTGATGACGCAGTGATTCTTTTAGGTCTTCATATACTGCCACTGCATTATCCTCATTACTATCTCCTGTAAGTGAGTAGGTGCTTCCGGGGGTACATCCTTCTATATTTATGGTCGGTTGTGGTCGATATTCATCTACTAATGAATCAGTACTTGCTAGAAATGTCTCTCCAAGCATTTCATTGAATATTATTCCGACTGGAAGCATCATGTGCATTGATATTCCTAATGCAAGTAAAAATCCGCCTGCGCCTCGTGTTAATTTGATCGTTCTTAATAATATTCCAAAAGGCAGAAGTAATGTAAGTGCATATACATTTGATAACTCCAACAATCTGCCCATGGCACTAAGCTCCCCAATAGCAAATCCCAGGATCCCTCCAGACATGGAAAGAGTGGATGCCATAATGCTGTAGCCTCCACATCCGCTTACTGTATACCCCATACCTACAATATTACATTGGGAAGATTGAGATGCCTCTTTCGAAAGCGTCTGATCATAATCATTTACAGCAGCAGCCAGATCAAATACTTTCTCGACATTTTCATCAACTATGCTCGTAGAGGCCTCCTGCATATTTGCACTGCCTGGTGAAAATTCCGCTATAGTAGATACCTCATTCAAGACGCCATTCGCTCCCATAAGAACTGCAACAAAAACACCTAGGGCAATCAGCTGAAAGAATTCTTCTCTTGCTACTAACTGCAATTCATTGATACCAAGGCCAAATCCAACCGCATAAACAACTCCTAACAATGCTGCTGATATCGTTACTGCAATAACTGCTATCTCTTCCCATCCTGCAAAGGCCAAAGGAATCAAAAGTAAAAATAGGATTAATCTTTTCATTAGAACACCTTTGATATTCCTGGGATTTCTATATCACCACTAAGGATCCTTGATAGTTCTTTTATGAACACAAGCGTTGCCACAATGTTGAATAATGGCAGTACATAAGCCGGTAGCATCATTTTGGAAAGATCTTGTATATCTGTTTTTCCAACTAATCCTTCTTCTCCTATCTTTGAATATGATTCTGCATCTTTTACAGGAATATTATCTTGTGGTTTGCATTGAGCATCGCATTGATTGTTTATTGGCGGATTGTAAGCATATGATTCTTCACTAAATAAACACATTTCACATGCAGCTCTTGGCGCATACATTCTGTAGTTTGCAGAGCAGTTGGCAAATGAACACCCATTCGAAGTATAATTATCAGGCAACCCTGAACCCATCAATCTTTTTTCTGGTGGACAGTCATCACACATTGGACTAACTGGCCCTAATTCTTCTATCTTTGTTACATTTAGTTTGCATGTTTCATGACATTCTCGGCATTGAGCAATAAGTTCATCTCCATCTTTGCATTCGATAGGCACTGAGCTAAGATTAGCTTCATCAGTAAATCTACAATATGTTGGACAATCCATACAGAGTTCATCACACATGCCCGTTTCTGGCATCACATACACACATGATTCGTATGCATCTAGATCATATGGATCACTAAGATCTTGTGGTGGAGCTGGACAGTATTTTGCTTTATTGCATGCTGCTTCCTTTCCTTTAGCTTCTGTTGTTGCTCTCCAGCTTAAATCATTATATGTGGTTACTCTACAATCAAGACTTGAATCAAGACAACATTTGCCAGAATCATCACCTTGGCAAACATCACAATCACTTCTAAGCGGAGGCACTACCTTGCATGATTTAGGGCAATTGTAGTATTCATTCCAATCTAGGTCCTCCACAAGTCTTGCAACTTTACATTCTGCAGGAATAGCTGCACATGCTTCCTGCGTATTGGCAGATGCATTTAGACATTGTGATATTGCAGGATATGGCAATACTCTACACATTGTTGGACACTCGGCACCAGCTAAATACTCCCAATTACAAGAATAAACAACTCTGCTAAATGCACTGCTATTGCTGCTAGTCCCAAAATAACTGTAAACTGAACCTTCAGCTAATTCCAGTGCCTTTGTTGCTTCATCTGTATTGAAAGCAGTCTTAATCTCTATCGGGGTATAAAATAAATGGAGTTCATTAGCGGCATCATAGTAATATGCCATTGGCATACCTTTACTGCATTCACTGGGGCAGTCTACAACATCTTTATCCATAGCCTTATCTCCATTAATGGTCATATCAAGGGTGACCCAATCAAAAATATACATCCCAGGGAAAAAGAACATCAACCCAATTGATATTGCCATAAGCAAGCCCCCGAGTTTCCTAGTAAAGAAGAAGCTGCGGCCAACAATACCAACAGCAAGTAAAATAGGAGCCATTTTGAAACATATCTGATTGACAAAAAATAGCTGCGATTCCATAAATGCCAAAAGGTTTGTATAATATTCAAAGAGAATAGTATTCATATCAACATCAAGCACATACTGCCCTGCCCAGGTCATTGTTATTCCGATTTGTGCACAATAAATACTTGTACAATAGAGCCCAGTTCTCGTATTCATTGAATTAACTGTTTTTATGTTTTCCCTGAGTATGCTTTTTAGTTTGCTTTTCCCTGTGTCTACATAATCACTGAGATAAAGATTTGTGACAGATTGAAGGCAGCTTACACCCGGATCGCCACCGCCCCAGCATTCTTCAGCTTCGTATAATAGACTTGTTTGTGCGATGCCTATTACAAGGCTATCAACAAATGCTATAACTATTATTAACGATACAATCAGGATAGCGTTAACTATTATCTGTGATAACTCTGCACTTGCCCACCCCTGTATTTCGGGCATTTCAAAACCTATGCCTATTGCATATGCTATGGCAACAAGAATAATTGAAAGCATAAGTGCCAGTGCGGCAAGTACTCTCCAATCTTTTGCTATTTCGAATGGCGATCCTTCAGTTTGTGTTTCAAACTGCTCAACGCCAGTGGAAGCCAGCGAAAGCATGGCCAATATCAACAGCGCAAACAATATCTTTCTCATCCGATCACTCTCAAAGCTTTATGTATGGATGCCAGGAACGTTATCAGTATCGCCAACGTTAGGTTTGGAAGGAAAAATGCCTGTGGGAGCAGGCGTGCAACATTCCAGAAACTATCCGGATTTTCACAGGTGCTCTCTGGTGGGTCACATCCCCCATCAACAACATTATCACATAAAGCAGGAGCAAAATATTCACAGTCTTCTGTTGTAAATGCTCCCTCGTACATAGATAAATTAAATACAAACATGAACGGTACCAATACATAGAGTCCAATGGCAAGGGCTATAATGATATTTCCCATCTGCCTGGTCGGTATTATTACACGCAAAAGAAAACCAGTTGGAAGAATCCATCTGACCACATTTTCTGTGATAAATTCAAGACCTAATCTTTGCATGCTTATACTCATTACTGCTGGCACAAGAAAACTGTTGAGAATTATATCGTATTGATTTGATACGATTCTCTTGTAAGCATCAGCTGTTGATGTTAAAGAATTCATTAAAGGAATTTGGAAACTCCAAGCAAATGTGGAGTCCATCAGATTATCTATGTATCCTTGAATATAACTATTTGCAAGCCTTTTTGCATCAGATTCTATTTGTCTACCATAACAGGTAGAAATGTCATGCATTCCTAATCCTGGACCATAACAGCTTGATTCTATCCCTGATTCTTCAAAATAGGAGTCAAAGAAAAGATCCATGAAATGACATGTAAATACAACGATTCCACTAAATGAAATTAATATTACTACAGAAAATAGGAGATGGTATGCTTCATCTTTTGCAAACACAATGTAATTTACATTTCCAAGCATTGACCCGGCCATATATGCTATTGCTATCAGAAGTATTGTCAGCATCAATACAATTCCAATATTAATTCCTTGCTCAGCAATAATTATTTCTGTAGCATTATCTATACAAGTAGCAAATGCCGAAGCGGCAAGCAACAAAAAGAATAACCACGTTTTCATATTAACCTCTGTATGCCTGCCATATACCATTCACCACCTAATGCGGTTGACAAGCTTTTTGCCCCTGCAATTGTTACTACTGCTATGAGTATGAAATCCAAATAACCCATAAGCACTGCATTGTTCACATCTCTGAGAAATGGATAAAGTGTATCAAAGACCTTATCTGCATAGTCATCGCTAGTTGCAGCAAAAACAATGGACCATATTAATAACAAGAAGGCAAAGACTAGCTGAAACACTAATTGTATAATCGGATATACTATATATTCAATTATTGGTTTGCATGCATTGAATAAACCAGCTCCTACTACAGGTATGAGTAAAAATACAAAACATACTATTATTGCAAACAAAGGATCTGTTAAACTGAACATTATGCGCAGAAATTCTGATTCGCAGAGCCATTCCATGGCAACCATTGCCCATGGATCAGCATCCAGATTATCTAAATTTGATATTCTTGGTGTAGGAAAATCTATTGATTGATTTAGTGCATCTGCCATTATTATTGAAAGCGGAAGAAAAACAATGCCTGCAAGTGATAATGCAATTAGCGTATTTCCAAGCTTTCTTGTAAACGGTATCATCCTGACTATAAATGCAAGCGGTAAGAATATCTCAGGTATTGTTATCTTAAGAAATACAACAAGCATCCTTATTCCTTCATATATGAATGTAATATTCGTAAGGGCCTGGGCTGCAAGATTAAGGCTTATGAGCATTAATGAGACCCCGCCAATTGGATTTCCAGAATAACTAATAGAAACATACCACAATGGTATATTGATATATGGTGAATATGTTGCAGCTGATCTGATCCTTGTTGCTGCCCGTATGACATCACTAAATGCCTCATCATAATTATTTATCCAACTGTCTATCATGTCAAGTGATACCTGTACATAATCAGATTCTCCAGTTATGGCCTCACTTACACCTGTAGATCCAATAAATGCCCCTGCAATTATTGCAATAAGTATTACTGCAGCAAAAAATTCTCTTAATTCATTTTTAGCCCAAGCCTGCAATCTTGGATCTCCTATTGATGCAGCCAGCATATTAGATAATGCAAGAAAAACTATTACGATAAGAGCAACAATTGGAACTGCATATATCAGATCTTCTATTGGCTCTACGGCAAAAGCGGCAGAAAATATGAATAAAAGTGCCAATAATACGAGCCGTGTATGCATGTCTACATTTCTTGCTCATACATTTAAACTTTTTCTTTAAGTGCATCTAGCACGTAAATTTATAAATTTACCAAAGATAGTACTAGCATGAGGCTGGCTCTTATATTTCTCGCTCTTATATTTTTGTCATTTGCACCAGATACGTGCATTGAATGTGAAGAATTTCTTGGAAAGCCAACAGCAAATCTTATTCCATTACTTGATGAAACAACTCATATTCTTGAGCTAAATGTGTATTATGAAAATGTTAGTGCAAGTCCTTCACGGATTCCAATCACTAACACTATTCTAATAGTGGAAATGTCTAATTCTACCGGTCTGCTTGAACTTTGGAAAATTTATACTGATGATGAAGGAAAAGCGACTTTTGATTTTTCTTTTAGGCAAGACAGTTGTATCAATTTTAGGGTATTATATTGTCCTTTTTGTACTCCAACCTCTCCTGGTTGCGGTTTTGAAGAATGCATGAGATATGCAAATATAGAAACTGATTCTTACACCTATAATAATTTTGATAATAATGTAAGTGCTGCAGCTGATATACCTGATGCGCTCGGCGCTAGTTCTCCGGCAACACTTTCTGAAGACCGTTATGTTCCAAATATGGCTGTTGCAAGTTATTGTCCGCCTCCTCCGCCTCAGAGCGATACGCCTGCTCTTTGTCTCCCATTAATTATTGTTTTCTCATTGCTTGGTGGTTCACTTTATCTCACTGGCAGGAATCCATTTACTGGCTTTAATATTGGTGGTGCCAGAATGGGCAGGCATATAAGGTATCAGGCAAGGGGCAGAGGTTTCCACATGAATCTGGGGGTAGTGGTAAGTGCAATCAGTACCATATCCAGTGCAATTAAAACTGCGAGTAAAGAAGGCGGAAGTAAAGAATTAGCCAAACAAGAGCGTGAGAGGGCAGGGCAAAATGTTTTTGGTGCAAGTGCTATAGGAAGAATCGATACTGCTATTGGTACTGCTAAACAAGCTGGCAGAGCAACCTCTAATGCAAGAGATTTTGGGCGGGCATTTGAAGCTATGGTGGGTCAAAGGCGCCGTGGTGGCGCCCAGCAAACTGATGCTGATGGAAGAGCAGTTGGTGGCGGAGGGTTAGCCCCAACTGTAAGAGGAGAAGATATGGTTATAGAGGTTAAAGAAGGCGGCAAACAAGGAGTAACTGCTGCTGGAGCCTATTTCGGAACAGTTTTTGCAAGTTTGGGGAATGTACTTCTATTTGCTCTAACTCAAACGATTGTTGGAAGAACTATCGGTTCTTATTATTCTCTCTGTACTGGCCGTTCTATGACTGAGGATATGTTTGCGGATCACAGTGAAAGATTGCAAAATGATACTGCTGTGTTGGCACAAATGATTGAAGCAGAGGGCGGAATTGAAATTAATGGCCACACTGTAACTGGTGTAAGAGTGGAGCGTGATGCAGATGGCAATGCAGTGGGGAGAGTGTTTGTTGTTCAAGTTGAAGGTGGAGAAGGCGTTGGTGAGGTTGCTGAAGGTAGGATGGAGATCGTTACCAATACCAGTGGGCAGGTTGTCGAAGTCAGGTATAATACCAGTTTGGAAGAAGGTGCTGAACCAACACAAATAGCTGTTGGCTTGGTTGAGGCACAAGGACCACTTCCTGAAGGCCAAGAAGGTCCACTTCAAATAGTACAAGCAGAAGTTGTTTCTACTCACAGGGTTGAGGAGCTGCCAGAAGATTTTGTCGGACCTCCGGGATTAGTTGAGGCTCCCAATTATGGTGGTGATAGAGAAGTTGCACCTGATCAAAGTGCCGCCCTTAGAGCATATAATGCTTTTGCACAGGGGAACACAGACCTTGCGCTTGGAACTAATGCTGGAGATTTCATACAGTCATTTGATGAAACACATACTGCAATGAATAATGTTCTAACAAACATTAGAAGTGATATAAGTGAAGAAATTAGAACAAGAGAGCAAAATATAGAGCGTTCTCACGATTCAAGCGAAGAACTCAGAAGGGCTGATGAAGAAATTGCAGGTACAGAAGTATCGCTTCTTTTGCGTGTTTCTCCTGGTGACAGGGAAGCAGTGCGGAGCGGATTTCTTGGCGGTCCTGATGGTCCTGCTACAGAAATAGAAGCAACCCAGCGCCTCCATGAAGCAGGAAGCGAGGCATTTGGAGGTGGTGGGGATGATGAACAGTTTACACATTTCCATGCTGCTCTTGGCAGTGAAGTAGCGCATGAGGCTCTTGGTAGTGGGGACGATCGCAATGCACTTGCACAAGTTAGCTCTATCATACTTGGCCGCAACTCTGTTGGCGATCTTGAAAATATGACTGTTGATCAATTTAGGGAGCAGGTCCAACAAGAACTTACCCGCCATGACGTTAATGCTGAAGATGCACAACGTATTGCTAATTCTGTTACACCAGATGCATTCCAACAGGTTAATCATGCAGTGACAGAGTTCAGAGAAGAACTTCGTGACCATGATCTCAGGCCAGAATTACAGCAAGCTCTATTTTCAGTTCCGTTATCTGAAGTAAGTCATGTTGCTGAGGTTGGCCACCGAACCGACGAAGGCAATATGGCTCCACTTTATTCACAATATCCGGCGGCAATGGGGGCACTTCCAGAAGAAATGAGACAAGAAGTAAGAGAATATAATTATCTGCAAAATATGTCTCAATCTTTTGATAGGACAAATAATCATTTTAATAATGGTAATTTTCAGGATATGCAGGCATCATTTGGGACATATAACGAGCAAAATTCTCATTATGTTGAAACAGTTGCTATTCACACGGCATATAACAATGGGATGCTTAACAATGAGGAATATCAGCTCGCTTCAAGAGGCTCGGATAATCTTGTAAGATCCTATGGTGCTCCATCTTCTGATAGAGAATGTATTGACCAACACCAGCAAGCAATAGGTGTTATAGATACATATATGGATGCCGGAAATTTTGATAATGCTAGAGCAGTTGTTGCTCAGCAGGTTCGCATTTCTGAATCTGTAGGTGATCACAATACTGCTATTGAATATTCCCGCATGTTTGGTCAAATAAATCTGGCTGAACAATATCATAATGCTGAATATGAAAGACAACCTGGTTTTGAAGGACCCGCACGTCCTGAACCACAAACAGCATTGCCAGATCCAATTGATGTGAGCGTAAGACAGATGGAATATTTCAACATACTAAGAGATACAAGTGCCCGGGACCTTGCTGGAGGGGCAGAACGTTTAGAAAGAAGGATGCACAAAGAAGGCCGTGATGAACATGGCGGCGTATAAGATGAGGCTTTCTTCAAAGCCAATCAAAAGACTCAAGAAACTTTTAACTTCTGGCAATCTTTGGCTTTACATACTCTCACTTGCAAGGCAAAAAGAAATATATGCATATGAACTGGATAAAGAAATAGAAAAAGAATTTTTCTTTAAACCAAATAAAATTATGGTATATGTTGTGCTTTATAAAATTGAAAAAGAAGGACTTATTACCTCAGAATATCATGAAAGAAGAAAATATTACAAAATAACTCAAAAAGGTCTTGAAACCCTTGATCTGGCACGTGAATATTTTACCATACTTTCAAACAAACTGTGATTACATGCGCATCATCATAACTGGTTCTCCAGGAACAGGGAAATCAATAATAGCAAAAAAGCTTGCAAAATTGCTTGATTTGGAACTTATTGATATAAAGAAAATTGTAAAGAAAAAAGGCATTTCTACTGAAGTTGATATCAAAAAACTTGCCTCTGCATTAAAGTTTCTGAAAAAGAAGAATAATTACATAGTTGAAGGCCATTTAGCGTGTGAAACAAAACTTCCTGCTGATTACATATTTGTGCTTCGCACACATCCAAACATCCTGAAGAAAAGACTCAAAAAAAGAAAATATGGGAAAAAGAAACTTGAAGAAAATCTTATGGCAGAGATGCTTGATTATTGTACGCAAAGAGTAGAACAAGTTTATGGGAAAAAGCCACTTGAACTAGATACAGCAAACAAAACACCAGAAAAATCAGTACTTGAAATTAAAAATGCAATAAAGCAAAAGAAGAAAAAGCTTGATTCCGTAAATTACTCCAAAGAACTCAAAAACTATCTCAAACTTAAAAATGAATAGAGGTATAAGTATACACTAAGATGGGGATGTCCTTGAAACAAAGTTTCAAGACAGTCTTGAACGGCGTGCCGTTCAAGGACATCGAAAACCCCTCTTAGAGATACAGAGAGGGTTTTCAAATGAAGGAAGAAAAAAGGCTCATTGAAGCTGCATTATTCATAAGCGGCAGAGATATGTCTCTGGAAGAGCTTCGTTCACTTACTGGTATTGGTGCTTTGGGGTATCTTCAGGGTGTAGTGCAAGAACTTCAGAAAGATTATGAATCTAGAGAAAGTGCTATCGAGATCCTTGAAATAAACGGCAAATACTCTATGCGCATAAAAAATGAATGTATAAATAGAGTAAAACAGTTTGCCCAGGATTCTGAAATAAGCAAATGTGCTCTTCGTACCTTGGCATACATCTCCAAACATGATGGAATGTTGAAATCAAGTTTAGTAAAAAAACTTGGAACAGGTATTTACCAGGATGTCAAAGAACTTGTGGCATCAGAATTTGTAAAACAAACAAAAGCAGGAAGAACATCAAAACTTACGCTAACAGAGAAGTTTAAGAAATATTTTGCCCAGGAATAAAGCTGAAATCTTGATGAACGACGTTTCGTTCATTATCTCTCATCTTAGTCATTTCATTCTTAAGCTGAGATCGCATAATCTGGTAGTGCGCCGGTCTTGAAAACCGGTCCCTCCGGGATTGCAGGTTCAATCCGCCTTTTAGGAAAAGGCGTCCCAAAACGAGCCCCTGAATTGCGGGAACATATCCTGCTCTCAGCGTTTTTTTACTAACCCATATATCAGAATTATTTAAAACATTTATATACATATTAGATAACACCGTTTATTATGCGAACCAAACTTTCAACTCTGGAACTTGCAAGAAATGCAGACAGATCGCGCCAGCTGAAAGAAATTGCACATTTCCATGATCGAGTTGCGAGAACACAAGAAGGCCAATTTGTAAATTCTTTAGGGCCCCATATTGCAGCAACCATAATGCATCGTACAGTTGGAAAAGCAGTTGGAAGGGCACTTGTAAGAGCACTCGTCCATCGTTCTGATAAGATTTATGGTCAAATCGAGCCTTTCATCGGTGAAGGAACGAATGTGCTTGACCTTGGTTGTGGGGATGGTAAAGTTGGCGAATTAGTTCACATTAACAAGAACAGCAACGTAATTCTAGCGGATATAGATAATTTCCTGAAAGTACAACTTCCATTCCATCGTTATGATGGTAGAACTCTCCCGTTTGCCGATAATTTCTTTGATCATGTCCTTTTGCTTACTGTACTCCACCATAGTGATGATCCAGAACGAGTTTTCGAAGAAGCATTGCGAGTGACAAACAAAAGCGTGATAGTCATAGAATCCGTATATTTCAATAATCTCCACAGGGGTGTCAACAAGTTTCTTGACTGGTTCTATAATCGTGTGTTGAATTCACCTGAAGTTACTGTTCCTTTTAACTTCCTTAGTCCAGATGCGTGGGTGATGCTTTTTGAGATGTATGTCGGAAGAGTTATTCACATGGAGCACCTTGGACTAGACCAACCTCTTGTGCCAGAGTGGCATACTCTTTATGTTATCGAGAAGAAATTTTATCCGTAAAATTCGTACAACGAGTCATTCTTTGGGGGATGAATGAGCAAGCGTGGCGAATTCTACTTTGGACTATTTATCCTTGGTTGTTTCTATATAAATGCTTTTGCCATTACTTTTAATATGTTAATCTTTCATATTATTTAGGTGTTAATTATGGGAGAAAACAGGCTTGTTGTAGAATTGTTCTTCGAAAAACCAACATTTGAGGAGGTTTCTAAGATAGCAAAATCATTGGAAGAAGTTGGCGTAAAAACGTTATTACTTCCTCCAGAAGATCGGCATATCAATACCCATCTTATTGTTGAATGCTCTGACATTGAAAAAACAAGAGTAAAACTTGTTGAATTAGGTGTTCCAGTAAAAGAAAAAGAGGCAGTTCTAATTCAAATGCAGAATAAACCTGGAACTATGGCCGAAGCAGTGAAAAAAATCTCTGAAAAAGGCATTAATCTAACCTATGCATTTTCAGTTACTATGGATTCTGAAATTTCCTATCTTCTGCTTGCTGCCACAGATAACAGATCTATTCTTGATGTGCTCCCTTCGAACTAAATCCTTTTTTATTTCCTTCGTCTCTTCTTTTCTTTATGACTGTTACTTTGATTCTAGGCCTTCAGTGGGGGGACGAGGGAAAAGGTAAGATTGTCGATCTTTTTGCAAAAGATTATGAATATATTGTCAGGTTTAATGGAGGCGACAATGCGGGCCATACAGTGATAAAAGGAGAGGAAGAATTCAAGCTTCATCTTTTACCTTCAGGTATTTTCTACCCTGAAAAAACAAAAATTATTGGCAATGGTCTTGTAGTAAACCCTGAAACGCTTGTAAAAGAGATAGAAGTTGTTGAAAACAGGGGCTATTCTCTAAAAAACTTGGCCATAAGTTCAAATGCCAATATCATCCTTGAATGGCACAAATTGATGGATGGCGCTCTTGATAAATCCGGGAAAATAGGTACTACCAAAAAAGGAATTGGCCCTGCGTACTCTGATAAAGCATCACGTACATTTGCCCTTCGTATGTCAGATCTCCTTTTACCGGAAAATGAACTAGCTACAAAAATAGAAAAAATTGCAAAACACAAAAAGAAGCTTTTCAAGGCATTTGATTTCCAAGAATTCAAAACCGACGAAATATTACAAGCAATAAAGAAAACAGCAAAAATACTAAGACCATACATAACTGATACTCAATTTCTGCTAAACAAAGCTGTTGAAGAAAAAAACATTCTATTGGAAGGGGCCCAAGGAACATTGTTAGATCTTGATCATGGGACCTTCCCTTATGTTACATCCTCTAATACTACTGCCGGTGCAGCATCCACTGGTACTGGCATTCCACCGAATAAAATAGATAAAATAGTTGGCATTGCAAAAGCCTATACAACAAGGGTTGGTGAAGGCCCATTCCCCACAGAACTGACTGATAAACTTGGAGAAAAAATCCGCGAAGCAGGCCATGAATTCGGGACTACTACCGGAAGGCCGAGAAGATGCGGGTGGCTTGATTTAGTAATATTAAAGTACACCTGCATGGTAAATGGCACAACAGAGATTGTCCTTACAAAATTGGATGTTCTCAGCGGCTTAAAAGAACTGAAAGTATGCACTGCATATGAAATTGATAAACACAAAACATCTAACTTTCCCTTAGAACCGGCCAAACTTGAAAAAGTAAAACCAATTTATAAAACTCTCGAAGGATGGAATGAAAATATAACAGAATGTAAAAAAATAGCCGAACTTCCTTCTCAAGCAAAGGCATACATAAAATATATAGAAGAACAAACTGGCGTTCCAGTAAAAATAGTTTCAGTAGGACCAAAAAGAGATGAAACAATTATTGTCTAATATCCGTAGCAATAAGTGGTCAACAGTGTACTTTTAAAAAGACTTTGAGGTTAATTTTTGTTGATAATCATGAGACATAAGAATGACGATGTAAGAAAGAAACCGCCTGGTCCTATTCGTAGACTTTTCCATGTATTAACCGAAAGAAAAAAACCTGAACTACCTCCTCATGATGATCTTAGCCAACATACTGTTTGTATCCCTCCAAATTCTATCTTTACCAGAACCTTTCCAGTTGTTGGTACTGGGACCACTGCCCCTAAAGTTCAAAGCGTCTTAAGTTTAGTGGATGATGGGACAGTGCCGGGTTATAATATGCTTAATAAAATGGCAGCCAGATCTTCTACTTGTATTGAAGTTTCTAATTTGTCTGTAGATGAATCATCAGAAACAACAGTTCGTCTTTCTGGTACTATAGCTGAAAATGGCAAAAAATATGCGTTCTATGTCCATGCAGGCAACCGAAATGGCATAATAGATCTTGGTATCGCTATTTTCATTCCAGATCTCAATCTTTTGAATACTCCCGGGATATGTGATGAATTGTCTGGATATCTACATTCAGTATACGGTGGTGATGCTAAAATCACATATAATAAGGGCATGAGTTTTGGTATTAATGATCTTCGAGATCTTGACAAAACAGGTAGTGCTATGCCTGAATTCCTTCAAAATATTATACAAACGATAGAATCAGAATTTTCCCCTTAATTCTCTTTTTCTGCAAATCGGATAAAAATTTCTATGCATTTCTCCAATGTTTCTTGAGTATGCGCTTTTGCAGACAATCCTGCTGCTTTAGGGTGTCCTCCGCCAGCACCACCTAATTCTTTTCCAACTGTTGCCATTACTTTATTTAGTGGGACTTCCATGCTCGGCCTTGCCCTTGCAGAGATTCTTGTTTCTTGTTCTTTGTCTCTCCAGCTCGCTACAAAAGCCACATCTGCAGCCTCAGCTATAAGGGACGCAGCATCGCTTTCATTGCTCCCAACCTCAGTTGTTGCAATAATATATCCTGCAGTGTAAACAAATTTCACTCGACTCATCGCATTCAACATAGCTATTTTGGCTTCTTCTCTTGGTTCTGGTTCTGCATAAACAAGCATTTCTGCATATTTTGCTTCAGCTATTCCCATGAGTTTTGCCAATGTTTCGAATGTTTCTTTTCTTGCTGATTTGAAACGTGCGGCATCTGCTATAATGCCAACAGAAAGTGCAAATGCCTCTTCTTTGCTTATTTTAGGTAGAAGATTAGAAATTATTTCAGCTGTTGATGGGGATTCATGATCTATCATCTCAAATTCTGCTTTCATATCCCTTCCTTCTGCGCGATGATGGTCTATTATGCCCAATATCTTCCATCCCCTTGCTTCAGGCAACAAAGTATATGTACTCGTATCAACTACAATAAGGCCATCAAATTTTTTCTTATCCACTTTAGACAAATCACGAACTTTTATTCCAAATTTGTCTGCAAGCATCTTTGCCCCTTCTCGCATTTCTTCAGAGGTACATATAATGCTATTAGGAAAAACTTTGCTGATTGCAAATGCAGAAGAAATAGAATCTACATCAGCGCGGCTGTGCGTCGCCACAGCAAGCTTACTATTGCGATACTTAGCTAGAAATTCTTCAAAAATTTTATGAAGCTCCTTCACCATATTCTTTCATTCTCTCTTGGAGCTTTTTCTGGGTATCCATAACTGTTTTACGAAGTTTCTCCTCTTGTTTTTCTATTTGGGTGAGTCTCAATTCTATCATTTCGTTTCTTTCTTTGAGATCTGCTTCTGCTGCTTCCTTTGTAGTACCAAGTACAATCGCACCAACAGAGCGGTAAACCTCTCCCTTTGCTTTTTTAAGTTCTTCAAGAGCATGTTTTACTTCATTGAGTTGTATCTGAAGCTGATGTTTTTGTATGAGAACCACTTCAAGTTGTTTTTCCATATTTTCGTATTCCAAAAGGCTTTTGTTCAACTCTTCTTTCTTCATTTTCGCACCTCTTCAAAGACTTGCAATGCCCTAAGATATGCATTGGCCGTTGCTCTTAGGGCAACAACATCCTTTGCGTCTATCTCTATGACAAGCATTTTTTCTTCTTTTCTTATTTTTGATATTGCTCTGTTTCCTATACTGCCTTCATGTGATAATGCCTTGGCAGCTGCATCCAATGTTTTATTATCTTGAAACTGCATTTCCAACTTACAATTCATTTTCATTTACCCATTGCCATTTTGTTTCAGTTATTTTTATTAAAGCTAGTTTTACTGGTTCTTTTTTGCGTTCTTCAATTATGTGAAGATTTTCTTCTCCTTTTTTCCGTGCCATCTCTGTTAATTGTGCTATCGTGTGTTTGCCACGACTTATATAGCTCTCTTTTTTTTCTTTTGCTAAGCGGCGAGCCAAATCCCTGCTTTTTTTTGAAGCATATCTGCCTGTAGTAAACATTAGTCTGTCTTTACCTCTTTGGCAATAGGTGGCCTTGCCTTTACTAAAACCTTTGCTCCAGTGCTAGGAAAAGTGAACTTATCACCGCTTGAAACTACTACCCCAGATTTCAAATCTTTATAATCAGCCATAATTATGCACCTTTATCATATTCTGCAATCAAACGCTTTGCAATCTGACCTGCTTCACTCTCCAAAGAGTATGCTCCTCCAGCAAATGATGCACCACATGATTTGCATAACCAAAGCGCATTACTTTTGCGGGTAACTTTAAATTTTCCGCATTTTGGGCATTCATAACGTGTAAGTTTTGCTCTAATGGCTTTATCGAAGAGTTTTCTATTAGAAGCTCCGAATTTAGAACTGCGCATCTATCTCTACCCCTTTAATACTTTTCTTATGTCGTTTCCACTTTTAAAAGCTATGTCTATGCCGTTGAGAAGCTCATCCTTTGTCACAGCGCCCCTTCCTTTCTGCATAGAACACACATGCTTTTCAGTTGTTCCAATTGTTAGAACAGTTTCTTGAATCAATTCTTCATCTCTTGAAGGATCTACAAGCCAATAATCATCTACCTTTACCATTGTTGTTGATATTGGGAGTGAACTAACTTTCAGAGGGCCGGTGTACTCCCCTCTGATTATTGCTCCATCCTCTAATTTTGGCATTTTAGTATCAAGCAAGGCAGCAGTTGCCGCTATATTGGCAGTATCTGTATAGTTACCAGTATGATCAAGTACATACAAGTCAATGAATAGTCCTAGAACTTTGTCCTTTTCTATAAAGAATGATTCTAGGTCTATACATTCTGCACTTCTTATGGCCCGATCTACAACCCTCGCCATTTCTATTGATTCTTCTCTTGGTGGACCAGGTTCAAAGCTTGATGATGCAGTTGGAAGATGTTCGGCATTTGTTATGAATACACCCAATCCGGGTCTATCCGGGAATGGAGTCATAATATCAAATTTTACGGCAGCAAGAACCTTAGTATTACCTATGTTTGCTACTGCTGAACCTTCTGCTGTTTTAATTACAGATTTTTGAATCTCTATTTTTCTATATTCGTCAAAGGCCCGTCCATCGAACCGTACTCCACTCTGGAGTGTGCCCTTCATCACGTCCCTTCGAATAGTGGACATTATTATATCTTTTGTTTCTTCGCCCATAATTATCACCATTCAAGCTTTTTTCCTTCTTGTTCGTATACTCCTTTCAATCCTGCACTTTGCATCTCATGTAATTGCTCACAGCCTTTATCGGCCATGTCAACCATTTTGGCGATCTCTTCTTTTGTCAGCAATCCATCCATCTGCACAAGCAGTAATTTTTTATCTTTATGAGATATCGCCAATGGCATATCAGACTGTCCTTGGTTATCTTCTGCTTTATTGAGATCAAGTACCAGCGTATCATCTGCCTTTCCTACTGCAACTGCAGAAACCATATCTTTCATTGGTATGCCTGCATTAACAAGTGCCACTGTAGCGGCCGTAATCGAAGCTGTTCGTGTCCCTCCATTTGCCTGTAGAACATCTATGAAAAGATCTATCTGTGTGTTCGGGAATTTCTCGACTAAGATAAGATTCTCGAATGTTTCTCTTATTACCTTAGAGAGTTCTACGCTCCTTCTTGATGGCCCACTTCTTCCGTGTTCTTCAAGAGATGCAAACGGAGACATCATGTATCTGCACTTTACTATGGCGTGATATGGGCTTGCCCCATGCCTTGGTATACACTCTCTTGGTCCATATACCCCACAGATTATTTTGTTACCTCCCCATTCAATGTATGAAGAGCCGTCTGCTTCCTTTAAGATACCAGCTTCAATACGTATGTCTCTCATTTCGTCTGGAGTTCTTCCATCAGTTCTTTTTCCGTCTATAATAAGTTGAACTTTTTCTCCCATTATTTTCACCTTTTTTGAAGCATTGCAGCTATTTCATCTGTTAAGCCAGATGTATGCGCTTTCAATTTCATCATTTCAACAGCCTTTAGGAAAAGTGGTATGTCGCTCTTTTCACTTACCCAGACATACCCGTTATTCCCTACCATTACATCTCCACCGGCATGCTCTTTTAGAAGATTAAGCATGCTGCTCTTTCTTCCAATAAGACGAGGGATTTTTGCTGTTGGAAATTCAACGATTTTTCCTTTTGGCAGTCTTCTTACTTCGCCAAGTTCTACTTCCCCTACTTCATTGACCATTTTCACTCTGCACAAAACAACATCCCCCAATTGCAGTTTCAATCTTACTTCTCTACTCACAATCAATCCAGAATGGGGGATGTTCATGTCAACCAGATATCCTGCGCGTCTGATATCTGTAACCATTCCGATGATGGTATCACCAACAAATGGCTTGTATCTGTTTTCTAAAGAGATGTATCTACCTTCATTATCAACACTACCAATAACTGCAGCATATGTGGCATTTCCGTCTATGTATGTATTTGGTGCATTAATCCTACTATCAGCTATCTTTTCACCAGGTAAAACTATTTTTTTTTCCATTTCAAAACCTCTGGGTTAATATTATAAATAAGAGGTAATTTATCAACCAGAATAAAGTACCGGTTTGTTTTCTATCCGAGAATATGTTATACACAAAGCTTTTTTAACTTGTCATCCTGGCAGTATCTTTGTTTCTACCTGTCCAGTCGTAAGCTTGTTTATTTTGTCATAAAACTCCCCCTGTATTCCTGCAAATATCTTTACAACGACTACCAGATCACCACTTTTTGTCCATTCTTCCCGTTCTATCCCGTAATTTTTCAATGTCCCATAACATTTGTGTGCATATATAGCCGGAACCTTCACTGCAATCTTTAACTTTTCAAATTTCATTGGAAGTATCGGCCTAAGTGCTTTTACCACTTCTTCCAGTTGTTCACGCGGGTCTTTGAATGGATCGAGATGTATCCTTGCCTGTTCCATTGCATTTTCTATTCGTATTTGTGTATGTGGTGCATTGGTTCTTGGATCAATTGCTTCACGCAATAGTATCGCAATTATCTGCTTTCTTTTTTCCTCAACTTTCCTGCGCCTTTGGTCTGTTGTAAGCTGAACCTCGCCGTTTTTCAGTATAAATTCAAGGATTTTCATGGGCTCTGTTGTTCCAAAGACCTTTTCTACATCAGAAGATTTTGCTCGCTCTGCTTTTTTTGCATCTGTATAAATCTCATCAGCGACAAGTATGTTCTTCAAATCTAGTTTTTTCCTTTCTATGTAGGCATATGCATTGTCCGGATCTACGTATAATTCAAATCTCTTCCCTCCTTTTTCGTAAGAGGCTATAATCGCTTTATCTAGCGAAGTCATGAAATATTTTATCCCCCTATAAATATAAAAGTGGCTCCTTCCGAAAAAATTCAAAACATTTAAATAAGAGGTTCAATAAATTTCTATTAATTCTAAAGGTGATTTATTTGGGAGACGAGAGTGAGAAAAATATAACATTGAGTAAAGATGCCGTCTATGGCGGAGTAATAATAATACTCGTTGCTTTGCTTGTACTCTCTGTTTTTACACATGGATTTGGGCTTATTGCTCAAACATACCAATGTCCTGAAAACGAGTCAACTGAGCAACCCGTACTTAACAATACAAATGGAACAACTGTAGTAGTGCCTGTTCAAAACGATACTGAGGAAGGATTTACTGAACTTACTGTGGGTATTGGTGATCTTCCTGTTTTAGGGGAAGAAACTGCTGTTGTTACCTGGGTAGAATTTTCTGATTATCAATGTCCTTTCTGTTCTAAGCTCTACAAAGAAGCTGAGGCAGATGTTACAACCAATTACATTGATACTGGTAAAGTAAAGCTCTACTTCAGAGACTTTCCATTATCATTCCATCCGCATTCTCTACCGGCTGCAGTAGCCACAAGATGTGCTGATGATCAGGGCAAATTCTGGGAAATGCATGGCAAGCTCTTTGATACACAATCTTCTTGGACTGGCCTTGGCAGTGTTGATGACACTTTCAAAGGATATGCAGTTGATCTTGGTCTTGACAATGATACTTTCAGCACTTGTTATGACAATGCTGAGCACATTGATGAGATTAGCGTTGACTTTGCTGAAGCCCAGGAGTATGGTGTGAGGGGAACCCCAAGCAACTTCCTTATTATACCAAAGGACAAAGTGTCTGAAGACGATATTGTTGCAGCAGTTGATTCACTCAATGAAATGTATGGTGATGGAATACAGCTCTTTGAAGATGGCAATAGCTATACTGTCTTTATTCCAGGTGCCTATCCATATAGTACATTCGATACTGTTCTAAGCACAGTTAATTACTAATTTTTTTCTTCTTTTTAAAAAACAAATATCATTACTAGTCCAAGCACCATCAAAATTATTGCTGCATATTTCTTCAAATCCAGTTTTTCCTTGAGTAATAAATAACCGCCAATTGCGCTTACTATCGGCCCACCAGCACTTATTGCAGCAGTGAGGGCAGCTCCAATATAACTTATAGAAAAATTGTAAAATATTGAACCAACAAAGATCAATACCCCTGGTGCTGCAGCATATTTCATTTTATCAATTGGAGGCAGAGACAAATCTCTTCGGTTTATTGTATGATACAATACTGTAAATGCAGCAATGCCTGTTTCAAGCAAAAATGTGGCTAAATAGGGCCCAAATATAATTACAAAATTCTTTATGAAAGTGAAATAAAACGCCCTGCAGGCTATGGAAATACCAAGATAAAACATCCATTTCTCAGGTTTTAATTTTCCTTTATTATCCAATGAAAGAACCAAAGCGGACAATACCATGATTATAGAGCCTAATACTTGCCCTGCAGAAAGCTCTTCCCCAAGAAAAATTATGCTGCCAGCAAGTACAAATAAAACATAAATTTTCCCTACGGGTGAAGTTATGGTTACTTTTCCATAATCCATTGCCTTATATGCTGCCATGGCCCCTATTGCCCCCATAGAAATTTCAAACAAATAAAACGGAAAGAGATCTATGGGAAAATTAAGCTGTTCTTTGAGTATCAGTACACCCATGGCAAGTAGAATAACGAGAACTACATATGCATAGACTATTGCTTTATGCCGACCAAGAATTGTTATTGCTTTTTTGGCAGTAACACTACTGAAACCATATGATATGACTGATCCAATAGAAGGAATAAATTCAAGCATCCTTGCCCTCTGCCTGGAAGCTTGCCAGTGTTGTATATTTCGGTCCATCTCCGCCCAGTTCGCTTTGCATTAAATCAAAAGACGAAATTTCAAATGATCCAAAGTCTTCATCTTTATGTTTTTCTAAAAATGATTTCAAATCTATTTTTTGTTTTACTCTTGCAATGGTTACATGTGCGGAAAATCGATCATCTTTTCCATATCCATGCAATGCCCCAATTACTTTTTTTGCAAGCAGATTCAGTTCTTCGCTTTCTAATCCTGCCCACACTACTCTGATATAATTTTCATTAGGGAAAACCCCGGCACCTTTTGCTGCACATGCAAATTTATTGAATCTTATCTCTCGTAATTTTTTTTCTATATGTGCAGCTTCACTACTCTCTCCAATGAATTTCAAAGTTATGTGAATATTTTCAGGTTCCACTAATTTTATTCCGTCTTGTTCTATCTCTTTGCCTAACTCTGCCAACTTCTTTTTCACTTTCTCAGGAAGTGGAACTGCAACGAAGAGCCTCATGGATTTTTAATATCGTTTGAAAATTTAAATCATATGCACGAAATCTTTCACCAGAGCATAGACTCAACTAGTCTTACATTTACTGGAGGGCAGTTAAAAATAAGAGAAACTGATTCCTCCTCTGGTTACGGAATACGTGTTCTCCATAAAGATAAAATTGGCTTTTCATATTGCCAGCACAAAGACGAGATCAACAGCGCCATTGAACAGGCAAAAAAGCTCTCCCATTTCTCTATTGAAAGTTCTTTTTCATTTGCTCCAAATGCACATTTCAAAAAACTTGAAATATCTAATCCAATTTTTTCTCCTGAGAATTACAAAAAAATCTATGAGATAGTGGAAGAGGCTCGGGAAGCAGCGGAATCCCATGGTGGCAAATCCAAAATTATTGCAGAATTGGTGAGTAGCCGCACAGAACTTGAAAACACAGAGGGATTCAGCGGTGCTTATGACAAGACTGATTTTTCATTTTATGTTGAATGTATGGATGCTGACGGTTTTGGTATATCGTATTATGTTTCCAATTTAAAATTTCCTGATGCAAGGGCCGTTGGTATGCGTGCAGCTGAAATGGCAAAAAATATGCAAGGAGCAAAAAAACCTTCAAGCGGCAACTATACTGTTGTGATGGAAATTGAAGCATTAAGCAGTCTAATTGACATTTTCCTCCCTTCCTTTTCTGGTGATTGGAAGCACAGGAACATTACTAAGCTCACTCAAAACGAAAAAATGTTTGATAATCAACTTACTATATGTGACGACCCATTTAGTAAAGGAAGTGAAGGTCGGCCTTTTGATGATGAAGGCGTAATCTCACATAAAAAATATCTTGTAAAAAATGGGCAGATAAAATCATTTTTTTATGATAGGGAAACAGCTGCTTTGGAAGGTGTTGATGAGAACGGAGCATGTTCCAGGGCTTCATATGCAAGTCCACCAACAATAGGTGGAACAAACATTACGATCTCTCCGGGAGATTGGAAAAATCTTGATGATTTAGGCAAATATTTAGAGATTCATCATGCCCATGGCTCACACACTGCAAATCCAACCACAGGTGATTTTGGCTTAGAGGTGAGCTCTGCATTTATGATAGATAAAGGCAAAAAAACTCCACTAAAAGGATTTATGTTGACAGGAAACATCTTCGATTTATTTGCCAATATAGAAGCAATCGAATCTACAACCAAAATTCTAGATTATTTAGAAGCTCCTAGAATTGCCTTCAGAAATATACACATTGTTTCATGAGGTTTTATTATGGAGTCAGTAGTATCAGTATCTAAAATATCGAAATCATTTTCTTCAGGGCAGGAAAAAATAAAAGCACTAGATTCAGTAAACTTTAATATCAATAAGGGGGAAGTCTTTGGTTTACTTGGACCAAATGGTGCTGGAAAAACTACTCTTATTGCCATACTTTGTGGTTTTCTTATACCGGACAGTGGAACTGCCAGCATATTCAATATGAGCTGCACCACTCAAAGTGAAAAAATTCAGAAAAGAATGAATTTTGTTTCTGGTTTTAGCGGAGTAATGGATTTTTTTACTGCAGAAGAGCTTTTGTATTTTTATTGTATGCTTTATAATCTTGACAATACTAAGAAGCGAGTAGATACTGCTCTTAAAATAACCGATCTCCAGAAACACAGAAAAAGAATTGCAGCTGATTTTTCTTCTGGTCTTAGCAGAAGGTTTCTTATCTCAAAAGCCTTGCTTAATGATCCTGAAGTCCTTTTGCTTGATGAGCCAACAGTTGGTCTTGATGTAGACGCAGCTTCAAATATGCGCAACATGATAAACAAAATGAAGAAAACAGGAACTACCATTTTGCTAACAACCCATAATATGCGCGAAGCAGAGGAACTTTGTGATCGCGTAGCACTCATAAAAGAAGGTCGCATTATAGCATGCGGTACATTTGCAGAATTAAGAAAAAAATTCTTTCCGCTTGAAGTAGTGGAAGTGCATTCAGATGATCCAGATAAACTTGAAAAGCAAGTCTTAGCAACTAAATTAGTAATAAAGACGCAGAAATTGGAAGATAGTATAAAATTTTATCTGAAAAGCAAGACGGATGTGAACAAGTTACTAAAGGCAGTTATATCCTCAGGAGTTGGGATCAGAAGTATAACTACTATAGAGCCAGAGCTCGAAGATCTTTATACCAAGGTGATGCGTAATGTTTGATTCACTCTCACGTATCAAAGGAATGTTGTATCGAAATTTCATTTGGGCATGTCGCAGTCCATTTAGACTTACTGATGTTTTTATCTGGCCATTGGTAATGTTATTTACACTTACTCTATTTCTCTCAGCTGTAGGTGGTAGCCAACAGTTTCTTGGTCTGTTAATACTCTCTGTTATTGGCTGGAGGGCATTATTCTTTGTTTCATTTGAAACAACTGCTGCATTTGTGGAAGCGCATTGGGATAGGGCATTACCAAATCTGCTTGTTTCTCCAATTAATACACTAGAAATAGCCATTGGTGGGGCATTGAGCGGCGTACTGAAATTAATTATGGTAATGATTATCTGCTTGAGTGTGGGGCACCTTCTTTATGGTTTTGCTTTCATTCAACCAATCACATTTTTCATTGCAGTTGGATTTCTTTTAATATCTGGGTTTTCAATTGGCTTTATACTTTTTGGTCTGGCCTGTTACTTCGACAAAAGAAATATATTTACGTTGAGTTTCATTCTTCCTGAACTCATAGGTTTGCTATCCGGTCCATACTATTCGATTCAAGATGTTTTCCCCCCATATATCGTATCAGTACTAAATCTTCTACCAACTACACATGCCTTCAATCTTATCAAATCCATTTTCGGCCTTGGGCAGGTTAACTATTTCATGCTTATTCTAACTTCCATCATCTGGGTTATAATCGCCATTTTACTCAACAATATTTTCTATAATTTGGGAAGAAAAAAAGGTACGTTGACTAAAGTGGGGTAAGCAAAAAGAATTTATAACAGCGATGTACTGATATTAGCATGAAGTTCGAAACCACGGCAGAAATACCAGTGCCCGATAAACTTATTGATCAGATAGTTGGACAGGATATGGCTGTAGATATCATGAAAAAAGCAGCCAGGCAAAAGAGGAATGTTCTTCTTATCGGCCCTCCAGGTACAGGAAAAAGTATGCTGGCCCAGGCTATGGCAGAACTTATGCAATGTGAAAAACTTGAAGATGTGCTAGCATATCCAAACAAAAACAATGAAAACCAACCACTTATTCGTGTTGTTAGAACTTATCCTGATCATACTTATTTGATGAAGCATAAGCATTTCATGAAATTTTATAGCCCGCACGAGCTTCAAGAGATAAAAAAACTGAGCAAAGATAAAGATTATGGCGAACTTGCAAAAAAACTGAAGATAGGTTTAGGAAGAAGATTGACCCAATTCAAAAAAACAGAAGAAGAAACGCGTGGCCTTCAACCTAAATTTTTGATTGCTTTATTGGGACTGCTCCTGCTCCTGGTTGTTTTCTTTGCAGATATTGAAGAGAATGTTAAATGGTTAATAATAGCCATTGCATTGGGTATTGGTTTTCTTTATGTAATTTCCAGTGCCACTGCTGGCCTTGGAAGAAGGCTTATGCCTACAGAAACAACTACTCCAAAACTTATTGTTGATAATAGCGGGAGGCATGAAGCACCTTTCTTGGATGCTACTGGTGCAAGAGCCGGTGCCCTTCTTGGTGATTGCAAACATGATCCCCTTCAAAGTGGTGGTTTAGGAACACCCGCACATTTACGTATTGAAGCTGGGGCCATACATCGGGCAAACAAAGGAGTGCTCTTCATAGATGAAATCGCGTCATTAAAACTAAATTGGCAGCAGGAAATCCTTACAGCGATGCAGGAAAAGAAATATCCAATAACTGGACAAAGTGAAATGAGCTCCGGTGCATTAGTAAAAACTATGCCAGTGCCCACAGATTTTGTTCTTGTTGCTGCAGGCAATCTTCCTGATATGAACCATATCCATCCTGCTTTGCGTTCTAGAATACGGGGCGGAGGCTATGAAGTATATGTTGAGGAGTCTCTTGATGATACCCAAGAAAATGAAGAAAGACTAATTCGATTTGTTGCTCAAGAAATAAAGAAAGACGCCAAGATACCTCATTTCAATAAAGAGGCCGTAATGGCTATAATAGAAGAAGGCCGTAGAATGTCTGGCAGAAGGAAGAAATTCACTCTTAATCTTAGAGAACTTGGCGGACTTATACGGGCTGCAGGTGATGTGGCAAGATCTAAGAATTTAAATCTCGTTACAAAAGATGAAATCATCGAAGCAAAAAAAATCTTCAGATCAATAGAAAGTCAACTTGGAGCCAAAATGATCGAAATAAAACGTGAATATCAGACGATTGTAACTGAAGGCGCAGAAGTTGGGCGAGTCAATGGCCTTGCTGTTCTTGGTGATGCTAGGGCTGGCCTGGTATTGCCAATAGTAGCCGAGGCAACGCCATCTGCATCAAAAAGCGAAGGACATGTTATAGCAACAGGAAAACTTGGGGTTATAGCGAAAGAAGCAGTTGATAATGTTTCAGCCATATTCAAAAAGTATATCGGTACCGGAATCTCAAAGATGGACATACACATACAATTTCTTCAAACATATGAAGGTGTTGAGGGGGACAGTGCTTCTATTTCAACTGCTGTTGCTGTGATTTCTGCACTTTCTGAGATTCCAGTCCACCAGGATGTTGCTATGACTGGCTCTCTTGATGTGCGAGGCAAGGTATTGCCAGTTGGTGGTGTTACTGCAAAAATTGAAGCAGCAATAGAAGCAGGAATGCAACGAGTTCTTATTCCTGCGGCAAATGCAAACGACGTCTATTTGAAAGGTCCTCAAAAAATAAAAGTAATCAAAATTGCTACCCTTGCAGATGTTCTAAAGTATGCACTTAAGGATTGCGCTGCAAAGAAAAAACTTCTGAAAAAAATTCACGGTTAATCATTTGATTTCAGAATAACATTGTCATCTACAGAACTTACTGCTGATATGGGCATACTATATTTTTTATCGAAAAGTGTCTGTATTATTATCTTTCCTTTCTTAGCGTCTATACCAACAATCTTTCCAAGGTAAGTGCCCCTTTCTGATATTGCTTCTTTTCCCTCTATCTTCATTTCAAGAAGGATTTCTTTGCGGTACCACGTTATAACTGAAGTTATGAAATATCCCAATACGATTGACAATGCAATACTCAGAATAAATGTTCCAAAATCAACGTATGGTTCATAGATGTTGACTATCCAACTGCTTCCAATCAGAATAACGAAAGTAGCAAGACCTGCTGCTGCAGTATAAAGCATATATTTAGTTACAATGTACTTTTTCTTATCCATTAAGGCGTCAATGCTTTTACTTATCATGATAATTAGAAGTCCTATGAAAATTATCCATGAGATATTGCCAACAACTAAAGCGACAAGTTTTTCATGAGAGAGTTCCAAGCCTATTGCACTATTAATTGACTGATAACCCATGAATGCTGCAATAGAGAAAACTGCAAAGGCACCCATATAGCCTATCCAACTAGTTCGTTCGAAAGAGAATCTGAAGTCATTTAGTACTCCCCCTACAAGTTCATCAACTCCGAAAATTCTCAAGAGAAGATACAATCCTGCTATTACACCAACTACTTCCCAACCCATTCCAAAATAACTAGTAAGTGAAAGTAAAATTATCAGCATTGCCGGTATACCAAGTACTATCTTAGCAAAGTACGGGTCTCTTAGTTTTTCCAATAACACAAAATATGTTTTTTCAAGTTCTTTGGCTTGTTTTATGAAAATAATTTTTGTAGAATCTATTGTTATTCTTGATTTTACTATTGGGATTATCTCCTCATCTGATGCTCCGTCTGATATGAGAATACAAGAACTGGGGTTTAGTTCTGCTGTAATTCTATCTAATTGGTTGCTTATTTCTTTGTCTGCTTTATACCCAAGATTTTTGTCACCAGTAAGTGTGGCCACCTCAACACTATACCCTTCTTTTCTCATTTGATCGAAAATCTTAATAGCATAAAATATTGCATTTGAATCAGGATCTTCAGGATCAGCAAGAGCCAATGTCATAGCCCCCTGAAGATTTCTTTCTCGACCTATAAGAGGACCACTAACCTTTCCTTTTTCGTAAAGGTCGTTATCCCTGTCAATACACAATACTAATATAGGCCTTTCCACCATAAAAATCCTCAACTCTTATTTAAATATGTGAGTTTGCAGAAAAAGTAGGTTATTTAAAAGTCTTCTCTCTATAAAATTTTCTCAAGGTACTATTTATGGATAAGAAAAAACTGGTCCTTCCAGGGGACTATCTCTCAAGTGCTGAAGAGGCTGAAGAAGGGCGCAATACGTATATGGAAAACGATACAATATTCTCCGCTACTATTGGCGAGGCCAATATCACCAATGGGTGTGCCATGGTGAATGTTACGGATAAGGGACTTGTTAGTCCACATATTGGAATGCAGGTATATGGCCTTATTATTAGAACCAGTCTAAACAAGGCCATAGCAGTGTGCATGCCAGTAAAAGAAGCAGAAGGAGAGATCCGAAGCATAGAATTTGAAGCTGTTCTTCCAGTTACTGAAATAAGAAAGGGATATGTCAAGGATATACGTGATGAAGTAAAAATGGGCGACATAATCAAAGCAAAAATAAACAAAATCACAGAAACTGACATTGAACTTACGATCATTTGGCCTGAATATGGGCTCGTATCTGTTTTCTGTCCATGTTGCCGAACCAAAATGGATTTAAAGACCAACATCTTCATTTGTGGTCAATGCAACTGGAAAGAAAGAAGAAAAATTCCTTTTGAAAAATAAAATATGGAGGGTTTTCATGAATCATATTAATCATCTAAGATGGGGATCGAAAACCCCTCTTAGAAAATATGGAGGGTTTTCATGAATCATATTAATCATCTAAGATGGGGATCGAAAACCCCTCTTAGAAAATATGGAG
>JAHJCT010000002.1 GCA_018812715.1 Microcaldota archaeon
AAGCGAGGATCTTTTTTCAAACCCAAAGGTAGCAGTAAACAAATGCTTCAGGTTTTTGGGTTTGGAAGATTTTGAACTTCCAAAATACAAGAACTTTAATCCTGGAAACTATGGAAGCACTGATCCAAAAACAAGGAAATTCCTCGATGATTTCTACATGCCTCACAACAAGAAACTATATGACTATCTTGGAAAAGATTTTGGATGGAATAAAAAATAAAAAAAAAATTATTGAGATGCAGTTTGAGGTACTGGATTTTGCTCTACAATATCCTCAATGTCGATTATTACGTCATTGTCTCCCATAACTTTCGGAAGCATTCCATCCCAACGAGTTACATAATAATATCTTACATATGGGTCTGAGATCGATTCAGTGACCTTTTCTATGGCCTCTGCTTCAGCTGTTGCACGAATAATTCTTGCCTGTGCATCTGCTTCTGCCTGAATAACCAGGGATGTTGCACTTGCATTTGTAGAAGCTATAAGCTGCTGGACTTCGATCTTTTTAGTCTCAAGGTCAATTTTCTCTTTCTCAAGTGTTTGTTCTGCAACTACCTTTGCTTCAATTGCAGCATTAAATTCTTTTGAGAAATCAAGATCTGTAATTGATACCTCTACGACTTCTATGCCATATGGATCTAATTTTGTTTTAAGATCTCTTGCGATCTTTGACTTTACATCAACACGTTTTGTTATCAATTCAGCTGCGTTAAACTGTGCCGTATTTGCCTTTACAACTTCCTGAACCAGGGGCGAGATAATCCGCTCCTCATGATTTCCACGAAATTGTTCATACAATAGCTTAATCTCATCATTACCCCCCTTTATTTTGTAGTTTATTGCAAGCTTTGTATCTACAACCTGCAGATCTTTTGATGCTGCACTGGCAGTTGCTTCATACTTCCCAATCTGCGTTGAGAGATACGCAACATCATTCACAATTGGGACAACTATGTGGAGATTTGGCTCAAGTATATCGGTAACCTTTCCAAATTCTGTCTTAACCCCGACTTCTCCTGCATTTATTATCCTAACAGATGCCAAAATGAGCAAAGCTGCAATAAAAATGACAAAGAATGTTCCGAAGAATCCAAAAAAAGCAGTTAGTTTTCTCATGCCTTTTCATAGCACTGAACTATTTAAAATATGTTGAAAAAAGAAAAAAAGAATAAATTAGATTTTGAGCATTTTTCTCCATTTTCCGACCAGGTCTGTGGCATCTTTTTGGCCACCAAGACCAAATGCAATACCAATTGCCAAGGCAATACCATATACCATTGCCTGAAGAACTACGAGGAAAATATTGCTGACTAGAGTTGTATCAAAACCTGCTGTTGCCATAGCCATTGTAACACCAATGTATATCACAACGAGTTTTGTTGCGCGTGCAACAAACTGAACCATTGCAGATTTGTTTCTCAAGTCCAATATGCTCTCTTTAATGTATTCCCCAAGGATAACTGCTGCTAGAACGACTAAAACTGCTGCAATTAATACAGGTGCATATATCAGCACTGTGGCTAAGAATGCACTTACAGTTCCAAGAGTTACTAGAGAAGCTGCTGCCTGAAGGAATATCAAGATTATGTAATACTTGATTATTTTTACAAGCACATCACTTATCTTAACACTTCCAAGTGCATCTTCTACCTTATGATCTTTGAGGAAACCTTCAAGTTTGATTGCTTTTAATAATCCTCCGAATACTCTGCTAATAATAACCGCTACAATCCATCCAATAATGAAAACAATAATTGCTGCGATTAAGCCTGGCAGAATTTCGGCAGTATTGGTAACTGTGTTTTCAAGAGCACTAGTAAATGTGCTACTCAAAACAGCTGTTACATTTTGTACGTCTACCATGAATTTCACCTACATAAGCCTTCTGTTTCATTTTTTTAAATCTTTGGGATAGGCACCATTCAAAATACCAAGGTATTTAAATAAGAAAATCCATATTTTATTGTAAAAAATTATCGAAAATCTACATCTTGATCATATTATCGGATGAAAATACGTTATAGAATAACAATATTGGTGAATTATTATGAAAAGTAAAGTCGATGCAGTTGACCTTATGATTTTGCGGGAACTTAGAAATGATTGCAAAAGGCCTATGAGGGAGCTTGCAACAAAGCTTCGCATGCACCCAAACACTCTTCTCCAAAGAATCAAAAGACTGGAAAAATCCAAAGTAATCCGCAAATATCATGCTGATGTTGACTACAAGTCCCTTGGTTATGATATGCATGCAGTAGTTATGATTAAAATTAAGAAAAGCGGACTTGAGGATGAGACATTGCTTAAAGATGTATCAGCACTTCCTGAAGTCGTAGCACTTTACGCAGTTACTGGTGTCAGTGACTGTATTGCTATTGTTAAGGCTAAGAACAGAGATGATTTGGTTAGAATACTAAAAGCAGTTCAGTCTCAAGTTTCTGTCCTTCGAACAACTAGTTACCTGATACTAGTTACATATAAAGAGGCCTTTGAGTTTAATCCATTATCTAATATCTTAGTCAAAGGCTAATTTTTTTCTAATCTTTTTTTCCTATAATCTTTATTATCGTACTTTTCTATAACCAATTGCCCACATTCCATTGTCATATCCCGGTTTAATTGCTACTCTGTGCAATCCCTCAAACATGAGACACCTCTGGAAGAAACTGTTCAAATGGCCCCTAAGTGCACTCTTTCCAATTGGATAACGTTTGCTTTGTTCAAACTGGCTTTTCATAGGTGGGTGCCATTCATCTACAAATAAAAGAACTCCTCCCATTCTCAATGATTCTATTGCACTGCGAATCATCCGTTGTCGTATATCGTCTCGCATATCATGAAGAACTCTTCGAATGACTATTGCATCGTATTTTTCTGATTTAGTGAACTTGAAATTTGGATCATCAATACTCATATAACTCATCTGGCGTAATGGTTTGAAATCCACATAGCCTTCCTGTTTTTCTCTAGCAAAGCTTTCAACAAAAATATCATCTGTTTCTACAAATCTTTTTATCACTTCTAAAGCTGCTTTTTTTCTTGATTTCTGCCTTCCAACAGTATCAAGGTAATATCTGCCTCTGTGGTTTAATTTATCAGAATCTTTCCTGTATATGTACATATACATATTGTGATCAGCATCAATCCGTGCTTTGAGCTCAGCAACAACTCTTGCGCCCCTGATGCCCTGCATCATACGTCTGAATATATCTCTGTCTGGTATTGGTTCAAACGTTCTTCCAAATAGTTCATCTATAAGTTCCATGCCCTCTCTTCTGGTTAGGATTGCCGGCCACTCGTCAAATAATAGGAAGTGCCCTCCTTTCTTGAGCATTTGGAATGTCTTTTGAAGTACTTCTGCTTTGATCTGGGTATGCTTATCTCCATAAACATTTCCTTCTCCTGCAAAATCCGTAATAAGATGGAGAGTTTGTGATAAAATAGCAGTATCAAATGTTTCAGGTTCGAATGTGAATCTTCGAATATCCTCATATGTATATTCTACTGAAGCAGGCCTCCTATTATATGGCAACGCGGCTAATTTTTCTCTTGCTTTATCATGCATTTCTGGAGTAAGGTCATTTGCAACATACTCGAGCTTTCTGGCTGTCTTTGCTCCGACTAATCTGCTAATTAGATCCAGAATTGCTGCTGTTCCTACTGTTTCTTCAAGTATCTTCCCCTTGAATATCCTTTCATTTCTTTTTTGAAGGGAAATCACCTTTAATAGAAGGCTACATATTGCATTTACATGATCCTGCATGTGAGGGTCATAATCATCTGCCCATATCTTGAACAGGGCACGAGTGACATTTTCACTCATTTCTCCAGGTATTTCAGATAGGGCTGCTTCCAGATCCTGATCAATTCCAAATCGTCTTGCCTTTTCCTGGTCAAATATTCCCTGGATTTTACTAACTGCCCGGTCTAAATGTTCTGTATTGTTTATGGGAGTTTCAATTAGAGGTTTGTATCCCGTTATCCCTTTTAGGCGTGTTTCGCTAGCTTTACCTTTGGGGACTTCTTTTTTTGGACCTTCATTTGTCCTTTCAGCAGATATATCCGACACCCCCATAGTAATCACTCTGTTCTTTATGCAACTAACTCCACCCACGAAATATTACCCATTTTATCCAATAACTATTGTGTACAGTATCATTTATAACCATTTGTTTTAGTTTATGGAGAAATGCATAAGAAAAAAAGAAAAAGTTTAAACTCGTAGATAACGGAGTATGCTCTGAACTATGTCGACATGCGAAAGGAACATTCTTCTGCAACAGTATCTATCAAAGCCAAGTTCATCAAGAACCACATCTGGGGTTTTTTCCTTTATCCCTGATTTGTACTCATCAAACCTATGCCCTATTACAGAACCGCATGTAAAACATCGAACTGGGAATTCCATATTGCTTCACCTGTATGATTTTTGGAATCTTGCCCTTGCTTTCGGACCTTTGAATTTCTTGCTCTCTACTCTTCTTGAG
>JAHJCT010000018.1 GCA_018812715.1 Microcaldota archaeon
AAATGAATAATATAAATGTTTCTAAAGTCCCAATCCCCCATCTGTTAGTAGCTTCTGAAGATTATTATACTTACCATCGGAATTCCTGTTAAACGAGATTTCTCGTTTACCCCTTTTCTTCGAGAAAATTGTTTTTTTTGAAAACGGTCTTTCTTCGGAAAAATTTGCGTAAACGTGCATTGATTGCCGACATATTATAAATAGACGGCAGGATTTATGTATCTTGCCCTAGTTTCACGATATTAATCACTATTTCTGTTCTTTTTTGTGTACAAATTTTGTCTAAATTATTCATATGAAATAACTGCCGTATTTTTCTCGGGAGAAATCCAATCAAGAAAACAATCAATGTCGGGCATTAATAAGCTTATTTCTGATCTCTTCAATTTGTTTTACAGTTAGATTTTCGATGACTTCTTCCATATTTAGAACAAAACTTCTGGCAGTTTCTGAATCTCTTTTCAGTTTATTCAGATCGATCTCTTCGGCAAAATAATATTGAGTATCGACACGCAACTCTTTTGCTAGCAGTAGTTCATCATAGTACTTCTGCTCAATTAGGTTTTCATCGACAAAGAGGAATTGCATGAGTGAAATCGTGCAGTCATGTATCTCAGACTTGATTCCGCACTTTTGGAGCAGAGCATAAAATGAAAAATAACGGGCGTAATACGCGGTTGTCGAAATCCAGTCAATCTCTTCCTTTTCCGTAGCTGATTCCAACATGTTTAGGCTGCTCTTTGCTTTCTTGATGTAAACATCGCAAAGATTGTCGTTTGGTGCTTCTAATTTGATGCCTCTTTTCTGTTTGAAGCACCAAGAAACATGAATTTTTGGATTCCTATTTTCTTTCTTCATAAAATCTCCAAAGCGTGTTGATGAGTCGCTCGGTATTTTGTAGAATGATGTGATCCTTGATGACCTCAATAATTAAATGGTCTTTCTTTCTCAGTCCTGACTCAAAATTCTTTAAGGATGACTTCTTTACATTAATTGTTTTTCCATAAGTCTTGCCAATTGTCTTAATGTTTTGAATTTCTTTTTCTGTAATTTTGCCTAGATAAAAAAGGTCAATATCGCTATATTCTTTAAATGTCCTTTTTGCATAAGAACCAAAAAGAATAATCGCTCCTGAAAGTTTTAGATTAAAAATTTCTTTGGTTATTTTTTTGATCAGAAAATTTTTTTCCAAAAATGCTATGGTTTTAACCGTCTCTGAAAGATTCAAGTAATTCTTTGTGATAATGTTATCAAGATTCAGTGAAAAAACCTTGTTCTTTCCGACACTTTTTGAAACAAGGATCTTGTCTTTTTCTAATCCATTAAGATGAGGCAAAATGGTCACGTGGTTTTTCTCGATTAATTTAGCTATCTCTCTAACATGAAACTGTGCTAAATAGTTTACCCTAAATAGGCCGATTATTTCCAATTTAATATTGGTTGATTTTTCTACCACGTGGTTATATATGTTACCAGTTATATAAAAAGCTTTCGTTTGTTGTGGTGGGCACATCCAATGCCATACCACATATTTACTTCGTAAAGCACCACGATAAGCGGCACATTCCTGCTTTGCATCCTTTACAAACCCATTATGCGTTGATTGTTGATTTTCATACCGTGCAGCTTGTTGTGGGGAAAAACACGTTGTCGGGAAGGTATGAAATTCAACACCAAAGACCCTGCAGCACTATGCTATACGGTTTTGTTTGGTTTCATACCCTGTAGCTTACTGCGGGGTCTTTGATTACTGTTCGATTATCGTCATTAACATGAACCCTCTTGCGGGTAGTTCTGTGTCAACCGAATGCATCACTTGTTTTTCCCGTTCTAAACGGTAGAGCGTGCGTGTTTCTTTTGTATATCTGTCTGTGGTGTATTCCAAATGTTCTTAGTGAGCAATTATATGCGGTGCAGGGACAGTTCCTTCTGGTAATTGGATGTGCTCATCTGAGTCAAATATGGTAACTCCTGTGCAACAATTCCTAATGCAGATCCTGTCATTTTCTATGTCTCAGATGAAATGTGCTCTGCTGTTATGGCTGTTTGCTGGATGGAAGCAACAAATACCTGAACGATATGTATCTCTTGGATATGCGCGTATATTTGTTGATTCAACAACCCGTTCTGACACTCCATAAGATTTCAGTCTCGGTGATTAAGCGGGCAGCCTTCAAACCTGCACGGACTTTTCTGTTTCCTGCACCAAAAATCAATCTCAGAACCTTCAGACTTCTCTTCCTTATACTGACAATCCTCCCAGATGTACTTCCTCCACTCATCGGGACTTGAATATTCAAGAACCAGATTTGAATCCCTGATCGTCTTAAGCTCGCTCTCCTCTTCAGATTCAATCTTTTGCTCCTCACTAAACATCTCCTGGAGCATAGACTCAATCTTGTTGAG
>JAHJCT010000019.1 GCA_018812715.1 Microcaldota archaeon
AGAGTGACACTGACCATAACATTAGCTGAAGAAGATGCACCCATTTGCTCTCTAAGAGCATTGGCTCTTCCTGAAACTACCCCACGAACTGTTGTTTCTATTCCTTCAGCAGCACCGGAGCCTGTTACATCAGAACCGCAAGCTGCAACTTCACGAGGAGTTTCTGTTGCTCCTCTACCCGTGTTTGTTGATCTGTCTCTTGAGGAACGCTCGTTTCTTTGTGGACAATCGGCTTCGCAATATCTATCACTATTTGTTCTGCATGATTCGTCGACAGTTACGCTATCAAATTTGTAAGTAATGCCGTCGTCAGTACTAACTTCAACATAGGTGCCAGTTGCAACACGATTTTGTTCTACTCCATCACCACAGTGACAGTCAACTAAACAAGTAACTGCTGTTTCACCCATTGCTGCATTACAAACATCATCACCACAAAAGCCACATGCCTCTGCATCGAATGTTGGCGAAAATGGATCGTGTTCTCCTTTGTCTACTTCGCATCTGCCATCGCCTCTTACAGGTCCGACAGGTGCTGGCACTTCTGCAGGAGCTTCAATAGTAGGTGTTTCTGGTTCGCTCCTTGGGCCTTCTTCTGCTGGTCCACATGATCTAAGTAAGAAAGGTAATGCTACTGCTGTGATTGTAGCAGCTCCAAGGACACTGCCAGCAACTAATGATTTATTTGTCTTTTTTTCCGGTCCTCTTTTACTGTGTTCTAACCTACGTGTCATAATTATTCACCTTTTTTCTCAGCTGCTTTGATTTGTTGTCTTTTATCAAGTGCTGACATAAGCAATGCAGTATCCGCCATAGCAGTTCCTATTATTACTCCCGCGGCATAATAAACGCCCACAGTTGCTAGCAAAGCAGCAGCTCCTAAAACAGCAGCAGTAGTAGTAACTGCACCGATTAACATTTCAGGTACGTATGGTTTCAATCCAACAAAGAATTGGCCGACTGCCTTTACTGCATTTTTTAATCTCTCGCTATGTGGTTTTCCGCCTCTGACTTCTGCCTGGATGCCACCGACTAGATATTTTACTTCTATGGTATGTATATCATCTTTTGAAAGATTAGAAACAACGTTAGTTTCTCCAATGGTAGGTGGCAGAGTGAATCTGTATGCATCTTTAAGACCTGGACCAACGATGTTTAATTTCACTGCACCATCGCCAGTCTGCCCGAAATAAACAACACTATAACCACCACGAAGTTTTGTTTCTTCAGCATGTGATTGTGTTTTAATCCAATGAGTAGTAACTGCTTCTTTCTTTGCTGGGGCTTGTGGAGTTGATGGTCTAACATCAAGAGCTGCCTCTGTGCTAAAACCAATAGGAGTATCTGATGGTATAAAAGTACCAGGCTCCTTTGCTGCAGCAAGTACTGCATCAATATCTAAAACAGGTCCACTACCATAAGCTCCGACTGATTCATCAGAAATTGTTTGGTCAGATTCAGTTGGACCACCGCCAAATAAGTCATCGACATTATCAACAACGCCTCCTTTAGAAGCATCATCAAGAATTTCAAACTCACCAGTTCCGATAGGAATCGCATCGCTTGATAGTGAAGAAACCGCGCTATCTGAAAGTGAAAGTTCTAATGCTGTTGATTCAGCGTCTGTTCCAGGCATTTCAGTCTCTTCAGATCTTTTTGCTTCATCCAAAAGAGCTGGAGGAACAGGCCTTGCAACTGTTGCTTCTTGCATTTGATCAGGTTCTAGTTTTTTATCTAAACCTGGTTTTCGTTGTACTGGGTCTGCGCCTTGAGCGGCTTTAGCTTTTTGAGCTGCCAATATATCTTTTATACTTCTTCCTGCCATTAGACATCACCTTTTGTTAATGTTTTTGCCCGCTCCATTACAAGCTGGGCTGTTTGGTCTACCCATTCTTTTATTTGAGTGGTGCGAGAATCAAGTTTTGGCGCATTGAGTTCTGCAACTGTTTTTCCATGAATTTTTGCAAGTTCCTGCTTTACAAGTACGTCATCACTAGTAACTTCAGATAATATGCCATTGACAGTCCTTGAACCGAATTGTTCTTTCATTGCATTAATTGCATCTTTATTATCTTCAACAAGATATGCCACAATCAATGTTTTTGTTGCTGCAATGCGTATTTGTGCGCATGCCCCTGCTGCCTCAAAATCAGGGCCAGCAATAGTTTCAAGGGCGTTATTAACATTTTTAAGGACTTTATAGGTATCATCTACGGCATCAGTTAATTTGTTAAGAGTCCCAACGGTCTTGACCGCAAGTTCAGCTTGCTGATTTACCTTTTCATCAAGTCTTTGTATGCCTTCGCTTAAAGGTGCTGTAGCAGATGAAATGTGACCAGCTAAAGCTTCATCAGCCTTAGTAAGTTCGTCTCGAGTAACTGTATTTGATAATCTTTGATCAAATATTTCTAATACTTCACCTACAGCATCTACTTGAGCAGAAAGACTATCTTCGCCATCATTAATCTGAGTATTTAATCTATTCAATCCTTCTCTCAAAGGCTGAATTGCATCTTCTGTTATGCCAACTGGCCTTTCCTCAAGTGCAGTATCAAAAGCTTGAACAAGCCCATCAATAGTTTCTGCAAGCTGATCTTCTGTTACGCCTGCAGGTCTTTCACTAAGTGCGGTATCAAAGGCCGCGGCCAAAGCACTGGTTTGTTCTTCAAGTTGTTTATGAGTTACTAAATTAGTAAGCTGTACCTCAAGAGATGAAATTTTTTGTAGTAATGGTGCAACTGCTTTATCTAACATTTGAGAAACTTGTGCTAAAATAGATCCAACATCTTGTGTTGGTTTATCTTCAGCAGATGGTTTTGAGTCTCTAGGTTCATCTGCTTTTGGTCTTAAACGAATTCTTGCACCTAAATCTTCATCAGGTTGTGGTTCTTCTGGTTGTATGACCTTTAGACGTTCTTCTGGTTTTGGTCTTATACGAATTCTTGCACCTAAATCTTCATCAGGTTGTGGTTCTTCTGGACCGAGTTGTCGTTCCAAACTAGCAAGTTCTCGTTCGAATGTTTCTTCACCCATTCCTATTTGTTCTTGAGCAGGTGGAGGTGGTCTTGCAGTATCAACAAGAGGTTTTTCTGCACCAACTTTGAGTTTTTTAATTTCCTCTGGTTTCTTTGCCCGATTTAAAAGAGCTGCTAGTTTTGGATCCATTATGCGTCACCTTTTTTGAGACTAGGTTGCTCCATTGCTTCTTGAACGTCGCCAGTATACTTATCGCCTAGTACAGTCATAGCTAAAATTTGGAGCTTGCCATCAACATTTTCAAATGCCTCTTTTACTGCTGTAGTTAAACTTTCAATAAGGTCAAGAGCACTCTGTGCTTTTCCTGCAGCATCATCTGCTGTTTTTTGTGCTTTTTCTACTCCGCCATTAATTGCAGTTACTTTATCCTCTGCCTTTTGTGCTTTTTCTTCTGCAGATGTAGCAACGCCTGCTATTGCATCGCCCTCATTATGACGAGCTTCATTTACTTCTGTAACCAAGTCCCTGGCAGTTTCAATAAGATCAGAAGCTTCCATAGCTTTAGATAATGCTTCGTCTGAGTTGGCCTCTGCTTGTGCTAATTTTTCTCCAAAGCCTCCAAGAGCATCTTTAAGTGTTCCAATTTCAGCTAAAAGATGAGCTACAAGATCTTTTCCTTTTTTCTCTGTTTGGGTTGGTTTTCCTTCTGGATCAATATCATCAACTTTATGAGTTAAAGCAGCATCAATAGCAGATACTTGTTCACCTAATCCATTAACTTTCTCTCCTACCTCGCTAAGAAGCTGTGTAAGAGATTCTACTTCGCCTTTAGCAGTAGCCGCTTCTTCTGCAGCTGTAAGTGCTTTATCTGCTTTTTCACCTGCTTCAGTTGCAGTTGTTACAGCACTATCTGCTTTTTCATTTGCTTCATTAGCCGTTTCTCTAGCTTGTTTTGAAGCACCCTGTGCAGCTGCAACGTCTGTTCTAACACTACGCAATCCAGCATTAGTATTATCTTCTAAAAGTTGCAATCCTTCCCCTAAAACCTGTCCAAGTTGTCCTTTACCTAATACTGCGTCGAGCTTAGGTTGAAGATCTCTAACAGAAACAGGCTTTTTTACATCAGATTTTCCATTCATTTGATTTCCCGCCATTTATTCACCTCAAAGATGACAAACACTAAAGTGTCTTATTGTATAATTTAGTGGGAACATGTATTTAAATGTTTGCATATGTAAAAAAACGTGGGAAACGGGGTGAGTATCTAAGAGGATTTCCTTCTAAGTGCAAATGCCTTATCAGCAAAACCCATGTAATACTCTGCATCAATATCCATGTGTTCAACAATTGCCCATAACCTCTTGATCATATCTTTCTTCTGAGCTTCGTCTCCAACCCGGCCATTAGTTATACAATATATATAATATGACGCTTCAAGGATTTTCTGAGCATCAACACCGAAAAGCGCAGTAGATAAATTAGCTATAATATTTGAACCATATTCTACATTATGAGTATTTATTGCATGATCAAGATCTAGATTAGCATAAACATGGAAAGCCATAATTTCAAGATCTCGTGGGCGAATTCCTAATCGAAGAGCAACATCCTGTACAAGAGTTGAACCATAAACACCTAAGACCATTTCATCAAGATATCGGGTTTGACAAGCATTCAAAGTATTTGGATAATGGAAAATTGTTTCAATACCTTCAAAAACTCCAGTATAAAGAGAAAGTCTTTCTGCAATTGGCAATTGTTTGAGATAAGCAGTTGTCCAGCTTATTACATCTGGATTTCTAGCTTGAAGAAGTGGCGCTAATGCTGTTGGGTCTAATACTTTAGAAATAAAGTCAAACATTACTTTTTTATCTGGAGTAGTTGTTCTGGAGTCTTTCAGATGTTCCATCACTAAATTGCTCCAGCCGGGTATGCGTGGAACAAGGAAATCAACAAGTTGATCACAATCGCTTCTTTGAGAAATAATTTCAAATAAAGCAAGTGTTGCAGCACGGGCAGCCAGATCTTTTCTTTCACTAGCTCTTTCTGTAGCCATAATGAGCATATCAAATGTCTCTTCAAGTCGTGCTCTATCTGCTAACACTAATTCTGATATCAGATTTCCAAATTCAGGAGATGAAAAAAATCCGCGAGGATTCTCAATTAATCTTGGAAAAAACTCAAAACCCACCCCCTCTGCTGCATAGCGAAGTATCAATGATTTGTCATCAGATTTGCCAGGTCTGGACCCACATTGGCAATTTGTAGGATATTCTTTATTTGCATTTGATCTTACACTTGCCATCTCAGTTATCTGAATGCGGGCTTGAGTAAGATTACCGTTAGATTCGGATATAAAGTAGGAGTACTCGTGATCAGCACAGATAGGATCGTTAATTCCATCTGAATCAAGTGCCACTACATCAATAGGTTCAAGTTTAATTGGACGAACTTCGCCAACAAGACCATCGTTATTTATATCTATATGAGGTGCTGATGAACCAAGAGCGGATATGATCACATTTCTGTTGCTCCTTAGAAGTCCTCTATAATCTTCACTTTCAGGATCTTTTCCAGTTCTTATTATTTCATAGGCTAATGAATGGCTGGATGTTTTGAATATAATTCTGTTTTCACGCAATACTCTGCATTCGCTATCACCACAGTGTATGGCATAAAACTCTTCGCCACATTGGAAAGCAATAACTGCAGTTGATCCCATATTATTTGTTCGACGTAGACTGGTTGGATCTCTTTCAGCAAGTTGCTCCACTAATATAGTGAGATCTGCAATTACAACTGCTTTTCTAACATCTTCGGGTGTTTTTAACCAACCCGCCAAAGCTGCAATTTCAAGAACATCTTTTGCTATTGCACTTGCACGTTCACCCGCCTTATGTCCTCCAGCGCCATCAAAAACAGCATCAATCATGATTTTCTTTCCATCGTCTAATGTAATGACCATAGAAGACATGCAATCTTCACAAGGTTCTTTGAATTTTCTTTCACCATTTTTTTCAATTATTTGCGGATACAAAGTGCAATTTTTATAATCAAATGTTACATCTGCTTTTTCTACTGCAACACCAAGGAATTCAAGCATGGTGTGCAGTTCAGCTTGCCTGCGTGCAGCAACATACAAAGAATAATGAGAGAGCTGTTGACTGAATGTTTCATAAACTTGTACAACTTCTGGACGATAGTGGTGTTGCTGATCGCTTTGCGTCTTTCTAACAAATGTCTCATTAAAACGATCTCCAACACCTTCGCTAAGTGTGGCGTCAAATGCACGAAGGAATTGTATTTCTTCATTGGTACGGTGACCATCTTGTGAGAATCTGAGTTTGTTCACTAAGCTGGCAAGAGTAAAAATATCAGTTTGTCTTTTCCACAGATCAAGAGCATGTTGTCTTTTTGCAGGATCACATGCCCATGCACTAAAAGATACTAGATCAGCATTGGTTACAGTATCTGTTTTGAAGAATGACGCAATAAGATCGCGCTGAAAGTCTGTCAATTCATGCACTTGCATAATTGCTGTTCTTTTTTGATTGGTGGTTGCTTCACGAAGATTGCATTTTGCATAAAGAATTTGTCTAGCATGTCGATATGTAGCAATATCAGCCCTATGACGCGCTTGAGTCCACAATGAATTAAGATAGTTAGCAACACGCAGATCTCTTAGTCCTGGATCCATTCTGACGAACTTAGCCAGAAGATCAACATCACAAGCTCCAACTATTTGAGAAACAATTGCTTTTTCTTCATCATTAAGTGTTTCAAGAATAGGGGTGAATTTTCCTCTTTGTTGTTCATAATGCCTATCAACTAATTCTATTGCAAGTTCAATTATTTTTTCCTCAGAAAAATCTTGTAAAAGTGTATCTACTGCCTGTTTATATGGTGAGTGGGGAGTCTGATCAAAATCATCACGGCCAAATTGTGCTCTTGCACATTGTTTAAAACGTTCAACAAAACCATTAGTATTGGCTAACAATTTTACATAATTATCCAACGTTCTTGCTGTTAATCGTATAAACATATGTCGTTCTATTTCACCAGTTTCATCAGAACGAGGAAAATGAGTATTGAGTATTGATTCGAGTTCAAGATTTGAAGCGATGTTTGGTAAAGGAAATGTAAGTTCAAAATCTTCTTGTTTTGGTTCATGAAGTTCTGGCAGAATACATGCGCCATCAATGACCATAAGTGCAAGTTCATAATCAGAAGTCTGATTTGGATCAAAAGCAGCTGATCTGGAAATATTTAACATTGTGATTGACTCACTTGATGCAAGCATACCATCTAGAGTTCCATTTTTCAGCCCTCGAAAATCATCAATAAGGGCTCTTGCCAATGTAACATCACGAACTGCTGCTGATTTTGTATCTCCTTGAGTTTGGCGTTCAATTAGTTCAACTTGACGTGAGTGGACTGCCAATTTATGAAGTGCAATTCGTAGTTGCTCTACTCTGTCACCATTACGTGCAGCACTATCAAATGCTGGATTTTGTTGAATTTCTAATGTGAGTGCATCGATTGATCTTGGAACATAGTCACCATCCATAGAAAGACGATCCGCCTTGATTACTGAAGAAATTGCATGATAACCTTGTTTTCGAGTAAACTCCATTCCAGGTAGCTCAGGATGGGAGTATCTTTTTGTTGTGCCTCTGATGATTACATCCAAATGGCCTTCCAATTCATCACTTGACAACTGGGTATATGTAAAAACTGGTAAATTTTCTAATATGGGCTTGCCTAATCGAGCACTTATTGATCTTGCCAGAGATAAAGGAGTTATATCTGCGCCACTAAGAAGAGTGCGGGTTAAGTTACGTTGAGTAAGAGATGAAGTATTCTCTGGCAATAGATCACCATGTTTCTTTACATATATTCTTGTGTAAGTAGTGTTTTAAAAGATGTGGGTTTTTATTGTTACATCTGACAGAAGCAATAGTAGCTAATAATATATAGTTCCTAATAAAGAAGAGTCCTTTGGGCCCGTAGCTCAGGAAACTTTTTGGGAAAAGGTTTCATCAAAAACTTATTCTCGAATAGTTTGAGCAGCAGCAGAGCGCTCCGTTCGCATCGGAGAGGCCGGGGGTGCGATTCCCCCCGAGTCCATAGTATCAAGGCCTAGTATGAAGAATAGTTGGCGAGCTCATAATTTCAGCCCATTTCATTGCAAGTTTTTCAAGACGGGTCTCAATTGTGGCACGGGTCCATTGATCTAGATCGCCATAACTAACAGCATATGTTTTCCATCCTTTAGCCCATTCTGCATATCTTTTGAAAAGTGCAAACTCGCTTTCAGTTATAGCATATTGAGCGATGACGTTTCTTTTCTTTTGCTCCCAATCTGGATGAGTGTGATAACTAAAATAACGTTCAAAAGCCGAGATTAATTGTATGTGTCTTTGTTCGGCATCTTCATCAAGTACTTCTTTTGGGGGAAGATTTGGTGGTGTTTCTATTAGTGGTAAATCTCCTCCAGTTTCCATTATTCCTCGAAGTTTTCTCTCAGCATCATCAAATTTTTCTGACCACAATAATCTTGAAACATCTGATAGGCCATTTTTAAGTTTGAAAAATGGGCTTTTTTCTGTGTTGTGAATTCCGTTAACACGAACACGATTGCCTCCACCAATAGCTATAGTTCCATGAACACTTATACGAGGATTCTCATAAACTGCTTCTTTTTCCTGACCATCATATTCTACTGCAGGAGTAAACAACCAACGTTCTGATTTAGGAACAGGAACGCCACGAAGAGGTGCTCCTGCGCTGTTTATTCCGCCTTCATTTCTATGTTCTGCATATTTCAAGAAAAGATCAGCTTCAGTTAAGGCCATGCAATAGAGATAATTGGAAGAACGTACAATGAGATTCATATAGCGACCATAAGGGCCTTCTATGCTTCCACCCCACCAATAATCAACAAGTTCCATTCTTGTTTCAGTTCTTTCTTGTTCTGCATTTAAAGGCACAGAACCTAAACTCATTTGAGTTTGTAAAACATCTTCGCTGTGTAATATTATTTTCAAAGCAGTTTCAGTTAATCTAGGCTCCCTCTGAACAGCCGCAGGGCAGATGGCCTCGGTAATATCAATAGGTTTAGAGGAGCCCATCGTAATATCAGTGTGCCTTTCATTCTCATAAACATAATCAAGAGCTTTTTGAATGCGCCAATGGAAGTTCTGGAGGTGTTCGCTACTCCCTTTCCAGAATATACCTCTTAGGTATCCTGCAAACCTTCGCCAGCAATCTTGTGATTTTGATTTATATGCAAAAGTAAGTCGCAATTCATCTCCATTTGCACGCACATAAACTGGAATAGCATCATATTGACTAAAATGCATGGGGGAGCCAACGAATGCCTCAGAGCCATTAATTTTAACAATGCGTGAAATACGAAATGGTTCTGGATGATAACGCATAACTTCACCTAGTTTTTCTTTGCGGACTTTTGCAACATCTTCAATTGCCAGAATCATATTGGCTTTTTCCAATGATGAACCATTTGGATAAAAACTTCTGGCAATAAGCTTTGAAGTAACTGGAATAACTCCAAAAACATCAGGAATTCGCCCAAACCATTCGTGAGGCGAAATTGATCCAGGATCTATCATTCTAGAATCTGAGTATCTATCTACAAGTGCTAATGCCTGATCAATAATGTGCTCTTCAGAAAACGCAACGAACAAACGGGTTACTGCATCCTGATATATTGGATGAACTGTTGCATCACAATCTTTCCAATTACATGATTCTCGTGCAAATTGCCAAAAGCCTTCTGCAAAATCTGGTTTAGCCTGTAAACGTACATAATTATCTAAAGTTCTTGCAACTAAACGTAGCACCACATTACGCGCAATATCATTACCTGCAGCGTCACAACGAGAAAATTTAGTATTAAGGATATGTTCGAGTCTGCTATTAGAACCTATATTTGGAAGTGGAAATGCAAGTTCAGGTTTTTTAGGTGGAATATGAGGAATAGCTTCTTCGAATCTTGGGAGTAGTTCTAGGATTGGCATACGTAATCGGTAACTTATTGATTTTGCTAAAGAAAGAGAACTTATATCAACATTATCAAAAAAGGTATGGACTAGATGGCGGGAAATGTTTCTTGATTGTAAGCGGCTTAGTTTAGAATACATAACACCAACACTAGACATGTTATTGTAAGTATATATATGTGGGACATAATTTAAAAACAGTGTGGTTGTTGGCCAGATATTCGCCTTAGATTTATATGCTTTATCATACTACTTCATGTTGATATCTAATGTTGCCTAATATCTACAAAGGAGACTACCGACTCTTAGTAATAGCGCCTTTGCTGTTGATGATTATAGCGATAATTTTCATACCAAAGATAGAGATGGGTATTGATTTTCAGGGTGGAACGTTAGTAACACTTTCTTTGACAGAAAATGTTGATGCTGAAGAACTTCAAACACAATTATTAACTGAAGGACTTGATGCAAATGTGCAAGTTTTTGAAACAAGTATTGGATATAGAGCTGAGATCGAAGTTCCTCAAAGTGAAGATTTAGTAAGGGCAGAAGAATTGAAAGAAGAATTTAATGCGCTTTTGCCAGAGATAACGCAACTCGAATTACGGGCGTATCAAAATAGTAGTTACACTAGTGAGTACGAAGAAAGGAAAGAAGAACTCGAGATGGTGGCTAACGAACTCTTTGCAATGGTAGGTATGGAAGTAGAAACTGACAGCGTTAATGAATTGCAAAAAGAATTTTCTGAAGCATATACAAGGGTATATTCAGATTATCAAGAATCAATATCAAAACCAATAAACAAATATCTTGAATATGATTCAATTTCTGTACAAACAGTTAGTCCTGTACTCTCAACTAAATTCATAGAAAAAGTAATAAATGTCGTAGTGATTTCGGCAATCCTAAGTGTGATACTTGTTTTCCTATTCTTTAGATCTATTCCGCCAAGCATTGCAGTACTCACTGGAGCTCTGTGTGATATTATAATCGCTTTAGGTGCAATGGGACTTTTCAACATTCCATTAACACTTCCTTCTTTTGCAGCGCTCATGATGCTTATAGGTTACTCACTTGATACTGACATATTGCTCACAACAAGAATATTGAAAAGAAAGGGCGACCCAAGAGAGAATGCATATGATGCAATGAAAACCGGACTTACAATGAGTGGAACTGGAATTATTGCCTTTGGTGCATTGTTCATGCTTTCTTTGATGACGCATATACCGACCTATTATGAAATATCAGCAGTAGCGCTTGCAGGTTTGGTCGGAGACATGTTCGCAACATGGGGAATAAATGCAGTAATGATATTGCATTATGCATTGAAAAAGGGTGGAAGCTAATGGATTTTTACACAGACAAAAAATTCCTTATACTGTTGCTATTACTCATAGCATTCGTAGGTGGGATTGTTCTTTACCCGGCATTTGCAGGTATGTTATTGATAGTAGCTTTCATGGTATTTGGAACGCTAACCCTCATGTGGAAAGAACCGCACATTAAGATAGGCGGACTTGTCATGCTCGTACTACTTGCAATTGCTAATATTTCAGTTAATGGGATGAAATATGGCATTGATTTCAGTGGTGGTACAAGAATCCCAGTAGTGCTTGAACATTCGGTAGATCAAAGTACAATGAATGAGTTGGTTCAGACCATAAAGAAAAGAGTAAGTGTATTGGGGCTTACTGAAGTAAAGGTAAGGGCCATCGGTGATAGTGAAATAAATATAGAAATTCCTAGCGGTGATCCTGCAACAATCGATTTCATGGAACAAACAATATCAAAGCAAGGAGTATATCAAGGAATAGTTGATGGAAAGGTTGCAGTAAGTGGAGACCATATCTTCTCTGCTTCTATACGACCACTTACGCCTCAGGAACTCATGCAACATGGAGCTGAATGGGGGGTATCATTTTCAGTGGATCGTGAGGGGGCCGAGCAGTTCGCAGAAGCAGCAAGGGGAAAGGCGGATTATCCAGTATATATGTATCTTGATAGGCCAACAGATGCAGTGTTATTTTATGAAAGGGCTACTTTCAGTAATTATATTCTTCCAGATTCAGGGGAAAAGGAATCGCTCGGAGCACTTGAAGATGCACTTGAATTAGAGGATAATCAAGCAATACCAGTTTATATCGTAGAAGATCTTCCAGGAAACTTCACTGCAGCAACAAATGAAACACGGGCAATAATTTCTTCAAATGCTTCACAAGAAACAAAAGATTTGCTTACAGGACTTGGATTCACATTAGTAGAAAGAAACGATGTAGATATGAAACCAGAGTTTAGTCGTTCAAACAGCGGAGTACTTATAATAAATAAATTAGAGGCAGTTGGATTGCTTACTGCTCCAATACTTAGTAGTGGAGTGACAAGCGGTACATTGAATTATGGTTATATAATTACGGGATCAGTTACTGCTACTGATTCAGCAGGAAAGACACAAGAAGCATCAGAAAGAGTAAAAAGTATTGAATCAATACTGAAAGGCGGTGCACTGCCAGTTCAGATTTCACTTGGTTCAAGAACAACGTTACCCGCATCACTTGGAAGCGAATTTCTGAAAATGAGCCTTCTTGCAATAGCCTTTTCGCTCATAACGATTTCTATAGTTGTGGGATTGCGTTATCGTAATCTTAGTGCAACATTACCAATAGTACTGATAAGTCTTGCTGAACTCACAATACTCTTGTCCATTCTTGGTTCATTTACTATTGATCTTGCTGCTATGGCTGGTATTATAGCCGCTATTGGCGTTGGTGTTGATGCTCAGATAGTAATAACTGATGAACTGCTAAAAAGAGATGAACGAAATACAAGTGAGAAAATAGATCTAGCATTTGGAATAATAAAAACAAACGCTACTGTTGCAGTGTTTTCAATGGTTCCGTTATTGTTCTCAGGACTCGTAGAGATCATAGGATTTGCTATTTCTACTATGCTTGGTTCGCTACTAGGTTACATGTTAACTAGGCCAGCATATGCTGCAATAGTTGA
>JAHJCT010000020.1 GCA_018812715.1 Microcaldota archaeon
TTCTTGCTGGCATGGCCTGAGCAATGGGCTTTGTGGAAGCTAATTCCAAAATGTTTCATCCAGTTCTCCCAGACCAGTCTTTGCTCCTCATTCTCTTCACCCTCAAAGAAATGCTCTGACATCGAGTAGATAAAATCTGCTTTCTTCGGCTGGAGATAGACGAGTTCCATCAACCTATAGAAACCCATGTGCATCACATATCTCTTGGGTTTTTTTGATATCTCCTTGTATGTTATCATCTTCTTCATGAATTCTCTTTCCCATGGCTTGTAATCCTTGTCGCAGAAGCTGCAGGATTTGGATATCCTGAAGTAGACCGCAATATTCTTATCCTTCATAACATCGGGCAATGCAGGTATTTTTTCCCTAAGAGTTTGGAGTATATATGCCAAGCGGGTATCTATGACCAGAACACGCTTGTTTTTCTTTGTAGCATGATAGAATGACATGAACCGGTCAACATTTGACATCGAAAAGTAGGCAAGCACCAAGCCTTTAGATTTGCTTATTATTCCACTTGCTTTTTTTTCAACTTCTTCTTCAGTATAATTGTGCTCTGTTTCACTGCCCATCCTGGTTCCTTCACAGATGAGGGCATATGGCTTGACGGCTGCTGCTTTCTTCATGAACTCCTTGGTGAAATCGCTTCTTGGGCCGTGCATACGGAAATCACCAGTATATACTATTGGCCCTTTGGATGTGTGGATTATGAAGCCATATGCTCCTGGAATGGAATGTTCTACATGTATTGGTTCAACAGTGATATTCTTTATCTTCAATTTCTGTCCAGACTTGAAGAGAGTGATATTATCATGCGCCCCTATATTGTAGAGACTTGGAAATAGTTTGTGATATATTTCTGTAATAAGATGTGTCCCATGTCCCATATAGACAGGGATATTCTCATCAATAAATGGCAGGTGGCCTATATGGTCTGAATGAGAATGGCTGATCACTACAGCATCGACATCCGGCTTCTGGTACTTCAAGTCAGTTAGCATCAACATGCTTTCGCTGTATAAACGCGGAACTTCAGGAACCATGTCAAATTCAAAGTAGACTTCGAGTCCGTTTGCTGTACGAGGCTGCAGATACTCGTAGAAGTACCCTTCTCCGAAATCAAAGCTTTCACCGAAATCCAGGTAAATTTTAGTACTTTTATCTTCGAGGACTATTTTGTTTCCGCCGATTTCGTTCGCTCCGCCATAACATGTTATTGAGACCATTTCAATCACTTTTTTCTTGTATTTTTTTTCTCAACAAATCTCATATGCCAATCTAATCTCTTCCGCGATTCGGTAGCAAGAGCTCCGTTACTCAGCATTGATGATAAGAAAATGGGAATACTGCCCCACACATACGTACCGATGTCTTCATCAAATTTAAAGTCCACATCTTTAGTTTCAAGTTTTTCTTTGATTTGTTCTGATGCCCTTGCATTCGCAACAACAATCATTGTCGGACATATTTCATTAATAATCTCAAAACAAAGATCACACTGGGCTTCCTTGAACTTTGTTAATTCAACATTAGTCGGATCATTAAATGCTTTAAGCAATTCCTTTTGGAAAGTTTCCCTGCATAAGAAGACATCAATACTGCTCCATGGCTTTCCATCTGCCAGTTTTTTAAAATGGTTAAAATAGCCTAGCTTTTCTCTTGCCTCTTTTTCCCATTCAGTTAGTCGCTTCACATACCCTTCTTTATCTTTTGTTACCTCTTTTTTATCAAATTTAAAAAACCCGTCAAATCCCCATTTTTCATTTTTGTAACTGGTTAATGCTAAGATCTCGTTGAATAAGTTCTTACTATAAGAAGGGTTCATGCCAATAAACAAAATTGAGTTTTTTTTCAATTTAGGATAAAACAACGGAGCGCGTTTAAGACATTCAATGTCAAGTTTATCGTAATATTTTAACCAGAGTTTCAAAATCTTTTCATTGTACCGTTCCATCATACCACTTCCATTAAATCCCCAAACATTATACCATAACCTGATTTGACAGATCCATTGCCATGGACCACATTGCCGGATTCCGCACTGGTTCCATTATCTGACTCTTTAATGAATCGCACTCAGTGCATTTAACCTTATTCACGCTCAAATCAACTCCACATCCAAAGCATCTTGCCTTACCCATACTGGTCACCTCGCTTGCATTTGATTTTTGATGAATACCCTCTCAGTTGTTCGAACATAGGCTTCAGCATTTTCTCAAACCCAGGACTTGCTTTGAAATCTCTGGCCTTTTCCATCCAGCTAATGGCTGTCGGTTCCATCCATAGGAGAACTTCCTCGAAGTCCGATTGCCCTACTTTTCTTTTGCCTTTGCCATCAATCGCTTCCCTCCATGGTCTTGATGTCGCTTCCTGGCACAGCTTTTCAATATCACTGCATGAAAAAAAAGCTGTGGAAGCTGCAATGGAACTCAGATCCACGCTTTCCAAGGGCATTTGCCTGCTATGGTACTTCAGAAGGGCTTCCCTCTCCTGCTGAGTTGGCAATCCAATATATACCAAATCACTAAAGCGTCCAGAGCGCAAAGCTACGGGCTCAATCAACCAGGGAAGATTAGTTGAACCGATAACGGTTACCTTTTCATCTGGTCTGAAATCCATTGAAGGCAGGACACTGTTGACCTGATCCCGGACAAAAGGCAACTCTTCCCGCCCAGAAGTGAGAAGGGCATCGATCTCATCTATAAACAACACTGCGCCATCTGATTTGCGGAGTAGGTTCATCGTATGGGATATGCCATCTTCCAAAATTTCGCATCCGTTCCTTTGGATGAATATCCTCCCGGTTTCCCTTGCCAGAGCAGATGCTAAATAGGATTTCCCACAACCAGGAGGCCCATATAGCAGTATATGTCCTGCCTTTTTGACGCCATAATGTTCAGACATTTCCGCAAAGCGCTCCTGAAAGCCAGTCCTCTCCATCAGTTTTGCCTTGGCCTCATCTAATCCTACAACATCTTCGAAACCATGCGAATGCTCGGCAATCAGGCTGTGGTGAATGAGCCTTAGGGCAGTACCATATCCTAAAAGTGGCATACTCCTGAACTTTGAAATCTTGTCGGCTAAAGCTACATTACCCTTTTTCCTCATCCAGGCTTCAAGGGCTCCATTTTTCTGGAGCTTTGCAAAGCCAACAGCCAGCGATGGCTGCAAGAAATGAAAGCGACCATCGAAAAAATCCACCAATTCATCCACAGAATCGATTGACATGTGCACATTTTTGCCTTCCCGAATCCGGATGGAATTTTTTATGATGGAAACACTCATAGGTTCACGTCCATAGTAATTTCATACTTGTCCATGTTTACTATGGACTGTTCAATTATTAAGCCTTATGGTGGACTTGTCCAGCTTTTGTCCATACATTAATAAAACTACACCGATTTGATATTTCATGGAGCTTACGCTTATCTCTTCTTTCTATTCCCTGGAACCCTTCATGCCTGCAATAAGAAATTATCCTGCATCGAAGATAATTCTTGTGATAGATGCAAAGAAAGGCGATCCAGAGTTGAAGAAAAACCTTGATCTTGTGGATGGAACTTTCGGTAAGATTGCCAAGATAAAAACGGTGTTTGTAGATAGTGCGAATGTTCTGGGAACTGTCCGGACTGTGGCAGAGCTTATAGATAAAGAAACTGCTGAAGGAAAGAAGGTAGTAATGAACGCAAGTGGTGGATTCAAACTGCTTGGCCATGCCATGCTATATGCCTCTTTTGCCAGAGCATCAAAGATCGATAAAATTGTTTGCTCGGCAATGAAGGATGCCCGTCTTGTTGAATTGCCCAAACTAAGCTTCGGGCTTAGTGACGCTAAACTTGGATTATTGAAGAAGCTTGAGAAAAGAAATGGGCGATCGGTCGATGAAATGGCCGAAGCACTTGGTAAGAGTCGGGCCATGATTTATCAACATCTTAAAGAGTTAAAGGAAGAAGGTTATGTAGATAAAGAATTCAATATTACAGAGACTGGGAGAATGGCTTTGTTATGAGAAAGGTGGAAGCAAAATTAATTAGAGATTTTAGTGACATTGCATATTTCAAAATTTATGAAAGGCATGACAAAGTCAGAGGAAAACTCAACACCCTATTAAAAAAATATTATTCAAAAAAAATCAGTAAAAAGGAAAAGGAACGAATTAAGAACAAAATAGAAGTTTATGAAACTGGATTAGGATGTTATGAATATTGCATGGATGTAATTGAAAAAACCAAAAAAAGATTTTTGAAAAAACGATAGATTTACCTTCTTATAACAAATGACCAACTTTAGGGCTTTCCACCCATCTTGAACCACCATTCCTTCTTTTTCTTGAGTTCATTCTTTTGTAATTGCTCTTCCGATTTTCTTTCCTTTTTTTGTTTTTCAATTTCTTTCATATGTATTTTGTATTGTTTAGGATCGAGTTCTTTCAGCATTTCTTGATATTCCGTTTCATATTCATTTCGAAGATTTGCAAATTTCCATCCACTAACAAAACCATGCACCCCTTGTGTTATTCTCTCTTCTAAGAAAGTCAGATCATCGATATACTGGCGATCCTTTTTCTTACTAAAACTTTTGTTTTTGAATTTTTTTCTTAGATAATCCGATTTTACCACATATTCTTCTTTGGGCATTGTTATCTCCTCTTGCCACCATCTTTGGGCAATAGGGATACACATGGCCCCGTTTTAATCATTTTCCATCGCTCAGACAGAAAAGCACTTTCTCCCAAAAAAGCAACTAGGAAGAAAATAAGATTAAGGAACATTTACGTCATACAAACCAGAAACAGCAAACCCGCTACTAGGGGCGGATTAAAAAAATGGGCCCTTGTGGGTTTGTTGCATTGCAATAAAGGTAGGCATAAGCAGCTCTTTCTGTTCCCAGTACTAAACTAAAGTTTGATTTTTTTTCCTTGCTCAGGTAATTTTACATTTGGATGAAATTTTTTGTATTCCTCTGCATTCTGAGTATGAACCGGAATCAAGATCTTTGGATTAACTTTTTTTATGAAAGCAATGAGATCCTTCTTGCTGGCATGGCCTGAGCAATGCGCTTTGTGGAAGCTAATTCCAAAATGTTTCATCCAATTCTCCCAGACCAGTCTTTGCTCCTCATTCTCTTCACCCTCAAAGAAATGCTCTGACATCGAGTAGATAAAGTCGGCTTTCTTCGGCTGAAGATAGACGAGTTCCATTAGCCTGAAGAAGCCCATCTATGAACTGATTTACCAGAATCTGAAAATCTACGGTACCCGTTCTTACCAACGTATGTTTTTGCCATAGTTTACCTCTAATTTGGATTTACGCGCAGATTTTATATAAAAAGAAGTGTAGATGTCATTTCCGCGGGGTAAAATTTACCATTATTTAAAAGATTTAACGGAAATGACATACAAAGAGGAGTTTTATCATAGTGAGGTTAACTAACTAGTATTTTAACAAGGTATTACTATGGCAATAAAAAAATCAAAATTATACAGTTCCTTATGGAAAAGTTGTGATGAACTTCGTGGCGGAATGGATGCATCACAATACAAAGATTATGTGCTAGTTTTGCTGTTTATTAAATATATTTCTGATAAATATGCGGGCGTACCATATGCTCCTATTACAGTTCCTGTTGGTTCAAGCTTCAAGGATATGGTTGCACTCAAAGGCAAGGTGACTATTGGCGACGACATCAACAAAAAAATTATTGCTCCTATCGCTGAAGCAAACAAGCTTTCGGAAATGCCAGACTTTAACAATGCTGAGAAGTTAGGTAGCGGCCCGGACATGGTTAAGAAACTTTCAAATCTGATTGCTATCTTTGAAAATCCCGCTCTTGATTTCAGCAAAAATAGTGCCGAAGGCGACGATATTCTAGGTGATGCCTATGAATATTTGATGAAACACTTTGCGACAGAAAGCGGTAAGAGCAAAGGACAATTTTATACTCCGGCAGAGGTCAGTCGTATCATCGCTAGAGTTATAGGAATAGCTAATACTAATAATCCAACCCCAACTGTATATGATCCAACTTGTGGCTCAGGTTCATTGCTTTTGAAAATGACAGATGAAACTGATAAAAAAGTGAAGCTATACGGGCAAGAAATGGATAACGCTACTGCTGCTTTGGCTCGTATGAATATGATTTTGCATGACAATCCAACCTCAATTATTGAGCGAGAAAACACTCTTTCCACTCCACTATTCAAAGACGGCAATCAACTTAAAACATTTGATTTTGTTGTAGCCAATCCTCCCTTTTCATTTAAATCGTGGAGTAATGGAATAAAAATCCCAGATGAATTTGGAAGGTTTACCGATTTTGGAATTCCGCCTGCTAAAAATGGCGACTACGCTTTTCTTCTTCATATTATTCGCTCGCTGAAAACTACCGGAAAAGGCGCATGTGTTCTACCTCACGGTGTGCTCTTTCGTGGTAATGCTGAAGCAGTGATAAGAACAAACATAATTAGACGAGGATATATCAAAGGCATCATCGGATTACCTGCAAATTTATTTTATGGCACAGGCATTCCTGCGTGCATTGTTGTACTTGATAAAGAAAACGCAGACAGCCGCAAAGCTATTTTCATGATTGATGCAAGCAAGGGATTTGTAAAAGATGGAAATAAAAACCGTCTACGCAATCAAGACTTGCACAAGATAGTTGATGTGTTTAACAAACAATTGGAAATTCCAAAATATTCTCGCATGGTCAGTGTGGTTGAGATTGAGAAAAAGGAGTTTAATCTCAATATTCCTCGTTATATAGATAGTCAGGAAGCCGAAGACATTCAGGATATTGAAGCACATCTCAAAGGTGACATTCCAACGAAGGACATTGATGATTTACAAAAATACTGGAGCGTATATCCAAAGCTCAAAACTTCGCTCTTTGGCGAGAGTATGAGAAAAGGATTCAGCACGCTTAAAGTTAAGCACGATGAGATAAAACATATAATTTTGTCACATCCTGAATTTACCAAATATGCTCAAACAATGGAGATGACATTTGCAACCTGGAAAGAAAAAAATACTACTCTTTTCAAAAAATTAGCTATCGGTGCGAAACCGAAGGAAATTATTAATGAAGTATCTGAAGATATTTTAACATCATTTAGCAAAACTAATTTGATTGATAAGTATGATATATATCAGCATTTGATGGTATATTGGGATGAAATAATGCAGGATGATATGTATCTCATTGCAGTTGATGGTTGGAAGGTCTCGCTTGAACCAGTAGAAGGTAAAAAAGGAGAAGTGGATTGTGACCTTGTGCCTAAACATATTGTAATAACTCACTATTTTAATAATGAAAAACAAACAATAGAAGAATTACAAACCAAACTTGATAACGCAAGCCAAGAAATTAAAGAGTTTATTGAGGAAAACAGCGGAGAAGAAGGATATTTAGTGGATTTTGGAAAACTAAGCAAAGCAATTGTTACTTCGCATATTAAATCAATCAAAACTGGTTCAAAAGATGCTGAAGAATTGAAAGTAATGGAAAAATATCTCACACTCGCAGAGAAAGAATCCGAAACGAAGAAGAAAATTAAAGAAGCCGAGAAAGCACTTGATGCAAAAGTTGTCGCTAAATATAAGACACTTACAGAATCAGAGATTAAGGTTTTGGTCGTTGATGACAAATGGATGACAACGATTGAGCAAGCAGTCAAAGGTGAAATGGATTGTATCAGCCATCGACTTACTCAGCGGATTAAGGAACTTGCCGAGCGTTATGCAACACCATTGCCAAAACTCGTCACCGAAACCGAAGCTCTTACTGGTAAAGTAGATGCACATCTTACAAAAATGGGATTCAAATGGTAACTGAAGCAATCAAACCAGGATATAAGCAAACTGAAGTAGGATTAATACCTGAGGATTGGGAAGTTAAGAAATTGGGAGAATGTTTACTTAAAAATCCAGATTACGGAATTAATGCGGCAGCGGTAGCTTATAATGATAATCTTCCAACTTATTTAAGAATCACAGATATTTCTGAGGAAGGAAAATATTTAAGTTCGGATAAAGTGTCAGTAGATAATGTCCTCGCAAATTCTTACTATTTAGATGAAGGAGACATTGTTTTCGCAAGAACTGGTGCAAGTGTGGGAAAAACATATTTATATAACAAGCAAGATGGAAAACTGGTTTTTGCTGGATTTCTGATTAGAGTAAAAGCAAATGCAAAAATACTTGATTGCCACTATTTAATTTTTTTAACTCAAACAAAATCATATTGGAATTGGGTATTAGCAAACTCAATGAGAAGTGGACAGCCTGGATTAAACAGCGAGGAATACAAATCATTACAAATACCATTACCACCTACCATTATCGAACAATCCGCAATCGCTCACGTCCTTTCCGATACCGATGCTTTCATCCAATCAGTTGACAAACTCATCACAAAAAAGAAAAATATTAAGCAAGGAGCAATGCAAGAACTTCTCACAGGAAAAAAACGATTGCCTGAATTTAAGGGGGGATGGGAAACCAAAACATTAGGAGCAATCACAGAGATAAAAAAAGGTGAATTAATTACAGATAGAACAAGAATTCCTGGGGATATACCTGTTATTGCAGGTGGGAAAACCCCTGCATATTATCACAGCAAGCCTAACCGAACAAAAAAAACAATTACCGTGAGTTGTTCAGGAGCTAATGCAGGGTATGTTTCATTTCATTCAGAGCCAATCTTTGCATCAGACTGTTCAACAATAGAAGAGAGTTCATCTTATTCGCTCGAATTCTTATATTTCAAACTACTGTTTATCCAAGGAAAAATCTATTCCATGCAAACTGGAGGAGCTCAACCTCACATTCACCCGAGTGACTTATCACCATTATTTTTGAAAATGCCAAAAGAAATTAACGAACAATTAGCCATCGCTCAAGTTCTTTCAGATATGGATGCAGAAATTGAATTGTTAGAGCGAAAGAGAGACAAATACAAAGAAATCAAAACAGGTATGATGCAAGAGTTATTAACTGGGGGGATTAGATTAAATGTCAAAAACTAATCAAAATGTAGGGCAAGCAGAAAGAGCAACACAAAATCGTATCGTTACGTTGTTTCGTAATCGTCTCCACTATGCGTATCTAGGTAACTGGGAAGATAGATTAGATAACAGCAACATCGAAGAATCAGAGGTAAGAAAATATCTAACAAGTCAGGGCTATAACGATACTTTGATTGCGCGTGCGTTGGACAAACTTCGTGCAACTGCTAATAACTACAGCGAAAATCTTTACACCAACAATCAGAATGTGTATAAGTTGCTTCGCTATGGAATCGGGGTTGTAGAAAATGCTAGTGAAAATAATCAACAAGTGCATCTGATAGATTGGAAAAATCCTGAAAAGAATAATTTTGCTATTGCAGAAGAAGTGACAGTCCAAGGCAATCGTGAAAAACGCCCAGATATTGTTTTGTATGTAAATGGCATAGCTCTTGGTGTGCTTGAGCTTAAGCGAAGCATCGTGTCTATTGGCGATGGCATCCGACAAAGTATTGTCAATCAACAAAAAGAGTTTATTCAATCATTCTTTTCTACAATTCAGTTTGTTTTTGCCGGTAATGATACCGAAGGACTTAGATATGGGACTATTCTTACTCCTGAAAAATATTTTTTGAAATGGAAAGAAGACGAACAGGATAACAGCATGCTCCAGCTGGATAAATATTTACTCAAGATGTGCGATAAAAAACGATTCTTGGAAATCTTATATGACTTCGTGCTTTTTGATGGCGGGATTAAGAAACTGCCAAGAACACATCAATATTTTGGTATTAAAGCGGCGCAAGATTTTGTTCGTAGAAGAGAAGGCGGAATCATCTGGCACACTCAAGGTAGCGGAAAAAGCTTGATTATGGTCTGGCTTGCTAAGTGGATTTTAGAAAATAATCCAAATGCTCGAGTGGTGATGCTAACTGATCGCGTAGAACTAGATAAGCAAATAGAACGAGTATTCCATGAATCGGGCGAAAAAGATATTAAACGCACAACAAGCGGCAAGGATTTGATGGAGCAATTAAACAATCCTTTGCCTCGTTTGCTTTGTTCTCTTATTCACAAATTTGGCGTTCGGGGTGTAGATAATTTTGATGCGTATATCGAAGAACTAAAACGTGGTCCAACTAATACAGTGGGTGAATTATATGTGTTCGTTGATGAATGCCATCGGTCTGAATCCGGAAAAATGCATAAGGCAATGAAAGCAATTTTGAAAAATTCAGTATTTATTGGATTTACTGGAACGCCATTACTCAAAAAAGATAAGCAAACGACTCATGAGGTATTTGGAAAATATATTCACATCTATAAATTTAATGAAGCGGTTAAGGATGGTGTCGTTTTGGATTTGGCATACGAAGCGAGGGATATTGATACTAAACTTTCCTCTGAAGAAAAAGTAGATGCATGGTTTAATGCGAAAACAAAAGGACTCAACGATTTTCAAAAACATGAGCTCAAGAAACAATGGGGCACTATGAGAAAAGTTCTCAGCTCAAAATCGAGAATGGAAAAAATAGTGCAAGATGTTGTGTTTGACTTTAGTACCAAACACCGTCTTAATTCTGAATTTGGAAATGCGATTTTGGTTGCTGGAAGCATCTACGAAGCAACCCGCTACTTTGTACTATTCCAAGATACATCCCTGAAAGGCAAATGTGCATTGATTACTTCGTACAATCCTGCTACAAAAGATATCACTACTGAAGATATTGGTGAAAATACTGAGACTGAGAAGGAGTATGTGTATAAATTATATTCTGGGATGCTGAAAGATATTTCTGCCGAACCAAATAAATCGAAATCAGAAACCTACGAGGACAAAGCCCGGACAAAATTCATCAAAGAACCGGCAAATATGAAACTCCTTATTGTAGTGGATAAACTTTTAGTAGGTTTTGATGCGCCACCTTGCACCTATATGTATATAGATAAGAAAATGCAGGATCATGGATTGTTTCAAGCAATTTGTCGTGTAAATCGTTTGGATAGTGAAGACAAAGAATTTGGGTATATTGTAGACTATAAAGATTTATGTCAAAAGCTAGAAGGCGCTTATTCTGTTTATGCTTCTGAATTAGATTGTCCTGAAGATTTGGATAAGCCAGATATTGATATTTTATTGAAAGATCGTTTAGAAAAAGGAAAGGAGAAACTGGATGGTGCACTGGAAGGCGTAGCTCTGGTTTGTGAGCCAGTGGCCCCACCAAAAGATAATCTGGCGCATATTAAGTATTTTTGCGGTAATCCTGAAAATGTACAGGATTTAAAGGATAATGAAATGAAGCGAACTGCGCTCTACAAGCACATAGTTAGATTAATACGTTCATATGCCAACATCGCGGATGAGATGGTTGAAGCAGGGTATAATGTTGATGAAATTGTAGGGATAAAAAATAAGGTTGATAACTATTTGAAACTGAGAGAAGAGATTCGTATGGCCAGCGGTGAAAAACTTGATATGAAAGTATATGAGGCCGATATGCGACATTTGATTGACACATATATCCAAGCAGAAGATAGTAGAAGAATTGATCCGTTTGGCGACCAGTCATTACTTGATATTATGATAAACAGCGGCAATGCTATTGCAATCAAAACTCTTCCAGATGGAATAAGAAGTAGCAAAGAAGCAGTAGCTGAAACAATTGAAAATAACGTGCGTGTCAAAATTATTAAAGACCATTTAATCGATCCCGCATATTTTGATGAGATGTCTAAGCTTTTGAGTGAAATTGTTAGAGAACGGAAAGCTAATGCAGTAAGCTATGAAGAGTATTTGAAAAAGATTGCTGAGTTGGCAAAACGAGTGACCAATCTTACGCGGGATGATATGCCCCCAGAAATAAAGACAGATGCACAACGATCTCTGTATCGTAATCTTGGGAAAAATGAAAAATTGGCAATTTTGGTGGATAAAGCTGTATATTCCAGCAGGCATGCTGATTGGCGGGGAAATCCCCCTAGTGAAAATTTAATCAAACAAGCAATGTTCCATGTGTTAAAAGATAAAACGGAAGTGGAAAGAATTTTCCGGATCGTGAAACAACAACATGAGTACTAAACATAATATAATTAAGCTGGCCGATATTTCTTTAGGTGTTAATTATAAGGATATCAAAAATGTTCACCTTAGCGTACATCCACCTACGGGTAGAGTAACAATTTCAGCTCCGTTACAAATGGATTTGGAAACTATCAGACTTTTTTGTATTTCAAAAGTGGGATGGATACGAAAACAACAAACAAAACTTAAAAATCAAAAAAGAGAAACAGCCCGGGATTATATAACGCGCGAGAGTCATTACTATCTTGGACAAAGATATTTATTGAAAGTAATAGAACAGAACGCGGCACCAAAAATTGTTTTGAAGCATAATGCAATTGAATTACATCTTCGGAATGGTACTTCTATAAAACAGAGAGAAGAAATTTTACATAGATGGTACAGACAACAGCTCAGAAAATTAATACTGCCACACATTATCGAGCTGGAGAAAAAAATGAATGTGAAAGTTACTGAAGTATGTATCAGAACAATGAAAACAAAATGGGGAACCTGCAACGCTAAAGCAAAAAGAATTTGGCTTAATACTGAATTAGCAAAGAAACCAATTGAAAGTATAGAATATGTCCTTATACACGAGATGATACACTTGCTTGAACGGAACCACAATGAGAAGTTTATGGCCTATATGGATAAATTCTTACCTAACTGGAAACATCTGCGAGAAGAACTTAACAGGTCAGCTCTTGGACATGTTGAATGGAGTTATTAAAATAATTAGTTCTGTTTTTTTCATTTATCTTACTTTTGCTCCATGTTCTTTGAGAAATGTAATCATTTCAGCGTTATTTTGTTTCTTAGCAATGTCTAACGCAGTTGCCCTTTCATTATTTTTTGTATTAATATCTGCACCTTGAGAAAGAAGAAAGTCTACCAGACTCACATCTCGAATTAGGACTGCTTTCATAAGAGGAGTACTTCCAAAAA
>JAHJCT010000021.1 GCA_018812715.1 Microcaldota archaeon
AGGAGTTTCAATAAATGAAATTACCTGGCATTGGCTAACTTCAGAACTTGGAGGTTATGATGAATCTACATTTGAATTATGGAGATACGATTCCTCAGGCTGGACAAACATGGGTGCAACATTAGATACAGGAGCAAATACTCTCAGCTTAACCAACATGATTCCAGCAAGTGTTTACGGAATATTACAAAATACTAGTACAACACCTGAAGATGAAAATCCAAATGATGAAGATAAGGAGTTTACACTATCATTTGATTCAACATGTGATGGCAATACTCTAACTGTTACTTATAATGGCAATCCAGTTCCTGGTGCTTCAGTAAATGTTTATAATCCAAACAATATGCAAACCATTGCCTTAGGTACTACAAATGCTAGTGGTGAATTTGAATTTGATGCATGTAGCCTTACAGTACAAATTCACATAAGTAGAAATGGCTATGATTCAGAAACCATCACAGAAACTCTAATCACATGCTGTGAAGAAGAATGTACACTAAATGAAGACTGCCCAGACAACCAGGAATGTGATGATGGCATGTGTACTGACATTCCATGCACCTGTGGCCAAATACAAAACCATCAGTGCATTGAGTATGAATGCTGCTTTGATAATGACTGTGCTGAAGGTCAATGCATAAACAATACCTGCTTAGAATTAGGATGCCAATCAGATGAGGATTGTCAAGATTCAGAATACTGTGACTCAGGGGAATGCATACCAGTAACAGGTGAATGCGGCTATCCAGAAAATCATGCTTGGGTATCTTATGAATGTGGGGATGATCCAAACTGCCCCGTTTGCCCTGATCAAGAATTCTGCAAAGACCATATTTGTATTGAAGGAGGACTTACTGGTCCTGGCACTGGTTTTGTAGGGGACAATGCAACCTTCAATGGAACAGAAAATGGAGGATCATGTGTATTCTGTGATGTTGAGATTACAGATCCTACTGGAAAGAAATACTCTGCTAAAACTGGCAGTGATGGTAGCCTCACATTACCACTTACAACCAAAGGAAACTACACAATAACACTTCTTGCTCCTAATGGTCTTCCAGCAGCTACATTAATCATAGAAGCACTTCCAAAAGCCCCAGGTGAGGATATTAGTAAACCTACTGAAGTTTCTCCGACTGAAACACTTTTATGGCTCCTCATAATCGTTTTAGCACTAATAATACTGTTCTTATACTGGAGAAAGAAGAAAAAATAGGCAAACAGTTATAAATTCTAACTGAGATTCATTTTTCTAGTTCTTTAAGAGGCGGTAAAATGAATTTGTTGACAATAAAAGATATGCCAGAAGATTTGATGAAAGAGGTCATAGACCTAGCAGTAAAAATGAAAAAAGAAGGGAACAGATCCAGGGATGATCTCAAAGGAAAGGTCTTAATCTCACTCTATGAGAAGCCATCCACTAGAACGAGGCTCTCTTTTGAAACTGCAATGACCAATCTAGGCGGCCACACAATAGTTATGGATTTCAAAACATCTCAAATTTCGAGAGGAGAAACTATGGCTGATACGGCAAGGGTCCTAGAAGGATATTGTGATGTCATAAGTGCAAGATTATTCAAACAAACAGCACTTGAAGAGATTGCCAAAAATGTAAAAATCCCTGTAATAAATGCCTTAACAGATGTTGAACACCCGTGCCAGGCTCTAGCTGATATGCAAACAATCATAGAGTATGGGAAAGAAAAAGGCAAATTAGTCTACATAGGCGATGCAGCAAACAATGTAGCAAATTCCCTTATGCTTGTAGCAGCTCGTTATGGAATGCATGTGGTTCTCTGCGGACCTGAAGGCTATCTTCCATCTTCTGAATATCTCGAAGAAGCAGAAAAAACAGGGGCTAAAGTGGAGGTTACAAGCGACCCGGCATATGCAGTAAAAGATGCAGATGTTATATACACAGATGTTTGGGTTTCCATGGGAGACGAAGCTGAGAAAGAAAAGCGTTTGAATGACTTAAAACCTTACCAAGTAAATTCAGTTCTTCTCAAACAAGCAAAGCCAGATGCAATAGTTATGCATTGCCTTCCTGCCCATCGCGGAGAGGAAATAACTGATGAAGTAATGGATGGCGAACAGGCAGCAGTGTGGAATCAGGCAGAAAACAGGATGTGGGCACAAGAGGCACTTATCTTAAAATTGGTGAACGAATGAAAGCAGTGCTCGCCCTTCAGGACGGTACTGTGCTTCATGGCATTGGCTTTGGGGCAAAAACCGAGAGGGTGGGCGAGCTTGTTTTCAACACTTCTATGACTGGATATGAGGAAGCGCTTACAGATCCGAGTTATGCCGGCCAGATTCTTCTTATGACCTATCCTTTGATAGGCAATTATGGAACAAATGGCAATGATAAAGAAAGCGATAAAATCCATGTAAGCGGCTTTGTAGTCCGTCAGATTAGCCCAGATCATGAGCACAGGCAAGCTGACAATTCTCTTAATTCATTTCTTGGTCAACAAGGAATTCCATGTATTTCAGGCATTGATACTCGCTTTCTTGTACGTAATATACGGGATAAAGGTGTTATGCCCGCAGCAATATCTGTTTCAAATAATGAGATTGATGTCAAAAATCTTTTATCAAAAATAGCAGATTTTGATTATTCTGCAGTTGATTTTGTCTCAAAAGTAACTACTTCAACTCCGAAAGTTTTTGGGAAAGGAAAGAAAGTTGCTCTGATAGATTTTGGAGTAAAAATGGGGATAGTAAGAGAGCTGGTAAAAAGAAACTGTGAAGTTCATATTCTTCCAAGCTACAGTACTTCGGAAGATGTAAAAGCCATCGAACCAGACGGAATTCTTCTTTCCAATGGTCCAGGGAATCCAGCAATCTTAACCCAAGCACATAAAACAATCCGTGAACTTGCTGACAAACCAATGTTTGGCATCTGCCTAGGCCATCAGCTTTTGGCCCATGCCTTTGGTGGGAGCACATATAAGCTAAAATTCGGCCATCGCGGTTCCAATCACGGAGTTCATGATTTAATTAAAAATAGAATCAGCATCACAACTCAGAACCATGGCTTTGCTGTAGATAAAATTCCAGAAAAATTCGAACTTACACATATCAATGTAAATGATAAAAGTGTAGAAGGCATGAAGGGCGATAATATATTTTCAGTACAATACCACCCAGAAGCCTCGCCAGGTCCTCATGATTCTACCTATCTATTCGATGAATTTGTAAAAATGATGTGATGAATATGAAATGCAGTCTATGTAACAATGAAACAACTTGTGAAGAATGCAAGAAAGAAAAAAAAGAGGATTTCAAGCACATTTGCTTTGAATGTTATAAGAAAAAAGAAGGAAAAGTGGATACAGAAAAAACCCACGTATGTATTCCGCCAGAGGAGCTTTCCAAAGCATATGATAGATTTATTGGCGATACCATTAATCATGCCTTTAATGATCTTTGGGATGCAGAAAAGAAAAAACTAAAGGAACTTTCTAAACAAGACTTGGCCCGCACTTCTTTTTTTGAGGGTGCCAATTTTATGCTTGAATTTATGCGAAGAATATCTCAGGAGAATGAAAAATGAAGGTATTAGTGATAGGTAGTGGGCCAATTGTTATCGGACAGTCAGCTGAAACTGTCTTGTGACAGCAGCAATTCGACTATTCCGGTACTCAAGCATGCAAAGCCCTTCGCGAAGAAGGAATAGAAGTAGTGCTTGTAAATTCAAATCCTGCCACCATCCAAACTGATAGGGACATTGCAGATCGAATATACATCGAACCATTAACATTAGGCATATTGGAAAAAATAATTGAAAAAGAAAAACCCGATGCTTTGCTTGCAACTGTTGGTGGGCAAACTGGTCTTAATCTATCTATGGAACTTTTCAGAAATGGAATTCTTGAAAAATACAACATCAAATTCCTTGGAACAGATGCCGCTTCCATAGAAATAGCAGAATCCAGAGAGCATTTCAACAGACTCATGGAAAAAATAGGTATACCGATATTACCGGGGAAAGTAGTGAAAGATTTCAAAACTGCAAAAGAATTTGCTGAATCTATTGGCTATCCGGTTATTGTACGGCCTTCATTTACTCTTGGTGGAAGTGGGGGTGGAACCGCTTATGATGAAAAAGAACTTGAAAAAATTCTTGATCTCGCTGTACGTTTGAGTGCCACTCAAGAAACACTTATAGAGAAAAGTGTTTTAGGCTGGGGAGAATTTGAATATGAAGTTGTACGCGATTCAGCCGGCAATACCCAAATCATCTGCAATATGGAAAATATTGATCCAATGGGGATACATACCGGAGAAAGCATTGTTGTTGCACCATCACAAACCCTTAGTGATGTAGATCACCAATCACTACGAAATGCTTCTTTGAAAATAGTTAATGCAATAGGCATAAAAGGATCGTGCAATGTCCAGCTTGCTATGAACCAGCAAACTGGAGAATATGTAGTGATAGAGGTCAATCCACGACTTTCACGCTCATCTTCCCTTGCTTCAAAAGCCACTGGATATCCAATAGCACGCGTTGCTACAAAAATTGCTTTGGGCAAAACCCTTCATGAAATCAAAAATGCAATAACTGATACCTCTGCAGCATTTGAACCTTCTCTTGATTATGTTGTACTCAAGATTCCTCGTTGGCCTTTTGATAAATTCCCAAAAACATCAAGGCAAATAGGCACACAAATGAAAAGCACTGGAGAAGTAATGGCAATTGGCAGAACTTTTCAGGAAGCGCTGAATAAAGCAATAAGAAGCCTTGAAATAAAAATACCCCAATTCAATCCAGATGAACATCTAAAAAATGCCACAGATCTGAGAATATTTGCCATTATGGAATCATTTAGAAACGAAAGAAGCGTTGATTTGATCCATGAGATTACAAAAATAAATCGCTGGTTTTTGCATCGTATTGAAGACATGATAAAATTGGAAAAGAAAATTGCTGAAAACGAACTTAGCCAAGAACTTCTCCTCACAGCAAAAAGAGCAGGATTCTCAGACGCCCAAATAGCCCTCCTTAAGCATACTAATGAACTTAAGATAAGAAATTTACGAAAATCATTTGGCATTGTGCCTACGTATAAGATAGTTGATTCCTGTGCAGGTGAATTTGAGGCACTCACTCCCTATTACTATTCTGTTTACGAGGATGAAAATGAAGCTGAACCATTAAAAGGAAAGAAAATTGTTGTAATAGGTGCAGGCCCAATAAGAATAGGGCAAGGCATTGAATTTGATTATTGCTGTTCACATGCTGCCTTTGCACTTCGTGATCTAGGGTACAAAAGTATAATGATAAACAACAATCCCGAAACAGTGAGCACTGATTTTGATTCTAGTGACAGGCTCTACTTTGAACCACTTACATTTGAAGATGTTATGAACATTATAGAGAATGAGAATCCTGATGGTGTCATCGTACAATTAGGAGGCCAGACAAGCATTAATCTAGCACATCATCTTTCAGAGGCTGGTGCAAATATAATTGGAACTTCAACAGATGGTATCGATATTGCCGAAGATCGTAATCGATTTAGTAAACTTATGAGAGAACTTAGCCTTCCCCAGCCAGAAAACGGCACTGCATTAAATGAAGAAGAAGCCCTTGAAATAGCCTCTCGTATAAGCTATCCAGTTGTTGTAAGACCTAGTTATGTTATTGCTGGAAGGGCTATGGAAATTGTAAGAAATGAATCAGAACTTCGTCGTTATATAACAGAGGCAGTAGATGTAAGTGAAAGAAAACCTGTCCTGATTGACAGGTATATAGACAATGCTATTGAATGCGAAGTGGATGCAGTAACAGATGGTACGAATGTTTTTATTGGCGGCATTATGGAACACATAGAACCAGCTGGTGTTCATTCTGGAGATGCTAACATTGTCCTCCCTTCTCTTAGACTATCTGATGTTGAGAAAGAAATGATAGTGGATTACACCAAGAAAATAGCTGAGGGCATTGGAGCAGTTGGTCTACTAAATATTCAATATGTAGTGAAAGATGGCATTGTTTACATCCTCGAAGCAAATCCGCGGGCAAGTAGAACTGTTCCTTTTGTGAGCAAGGCAATCGGTATTCCCATGACTAAACTTGCAGTAAAAGCAATGCTTGGTGAAAAAATTTCTTCAACACCTCCAAAGCACAATCACTATGCCGTAAAAAGTATTGTTTTTCCATTCCTGAAACTCATGGGGACTGACATCAAACTTGGACCTGAAATGAGGAGTACAGGAGAAACAATGGGCATTGGAAAAACCTTTGAAATGGCATATTATAAGGCATTATTGGCAGCCGGTATAACAATAGAAAGTGAAAAACCAGCTGCTTTTCTGAGTTTTCGCGATGAAGATAAGAAACATGTTCCTGAACTTACTGAACTTCTGAAAAAATTAAGATTTCGTATCTATGGAACCCTTGGAACAGTTGGCTCTGTGGAAGGTGCCATAGCCATACCAAAAATAGGCCGAGGCCACCCAGATGCAGTGGAATTAATAGAATCCGGCACAATCAATCTTGTAGTAAATAGTCCAACTCAAGGAGGTCATGCGCATACTGATGGATTTAAGATACGACGAGCAAGCATACAAAAAGGCATTCCCTGCATTACAACAATTAATACTGCCTTTGAATTTCTGAAAGCATTGGAAAAAACTGAAGAACTAGAAGTAAGAACTGTGGAAGAATGGGCCAAGTAACTTATTGTTTACATCTGAACCTTTTTTTACTATCCATGTTTCGTCTAGATTATACTTTCTTTAATCTAGCCAGAACTCATACTCCTGTAATTATTTACATTGAAAACATTAGAAAACTACAAGCAATCGCTTCGCTAAGAGTATCGGATAGCTCAAAATTTCACTTATCCGATACTAGAGAAACACCCTGAATAATAGTAGAAGTGTGGGGATTATTATTGCCCCCATAAGATTGATCCTTTCAACTCCTAATCGTATTGTTACTAATCCTAAGATTCCTCCTAAAGTCAGCACAAAAATTCCAGTAGTCCCATCCAAGATGAATGTTATGGAAGCCAAGTAAACTGCCAAGATGATATTCATTTTTGAAAAATCCAAAGAAGCAAGCTTTGCAATATATTTTCTGAGTGCATAAAGCACAGCAACAGCAATTGCAGTACTTAGAACAAAAAGAGCCAGAAGCAATACTAAATTTTCTTCGATCTTTATTGTTTCAGCAAGCCATACAGTTGCACCTATTCTGGATTTTCCTATTGAAGCAGAGGTTGCCAATGAAAAAATTGCCTCACTTACAGATATTGAACTTATAGCTGCCAGATATCCGACAGTATTTAATGGTACAAAAATACTGGCAAAAGTAGCAACCTGAGATGGAGATCCAACTCCAGGAATCAGATCTGCAAGAAAACCAAGAACAACGCCAAGCATAGAAAATTTCAAGAAATCAAACTCCATTGGTTTTTCTTTCTGTTCTGGCACTTCACTCTTCTGGTAGTTGATTATCGCAGCTATTGCAAACATCCCTGAAAAAAGAGGTAAAAATGGATCATATATTCCACTGTTTAGTGAGTAATATCCGAGCATACCAGAAGCACTAAAAACAAGAAGAGCCAGCCCCGGATTTCTACTTCTATATAATAAGAGAACTGTTATGCCCAATAATATAAATTTCATATGTTCTCGTATAGCGCCATACACTAATGGAAACAGTTCAAGTGAAAGATGGAATAGAGCGACTGAAATGAATACTGCCATAATACACGACAAAAGGATAACCTTCAGGGCATCAATTCCTTCTCCTCGTAAAACCATTCTCTGCCCTGGAAGCACTGCCACAACACTACTGATTTCTGGTATTCCAAAAAATATTGCAGGTATAAACGAAGTGACAAGATGTACAGGGTAAAGAGAGATTATCATTACTGCCATTGCATTTTCATCAATATTAAGTGTTGAGAGCACAGAAATGATTGTATTGGCGTGCAATCCAGGAAGAAAACCGCTGAGAAAACCGAATATTACTCCCCCCAAAAAAGCAATCCAGTCCATCTTATCCTATAGTTATATTTTTTACACGTATGTGCGGTCCTCCATCACTTACAGGCATTTCCTGGCCAAATTTTCCACATAATCCAGGACTTGTTCCAAAATCCTTTCCAACAGATTCTACATTCTGTAATGTTTCTAAGATGTTTCCTGTTATTGTGACATCCCGCATTATTTTTCCTTTTTCTCCATTTTTTATATCGTAGGCCTCCTCTGCCTTAAACATGAACCCCCCTGAAAAAATATCTACGCTTCCACCCTTCATTCCTTTCAGATAAATTCCATCTTTTATACCAAAAACTTCATCAACTGTTGAATCTCCTGGCTGGAAATAGGTATTGCTCATTCTAACTACTGGTACTTCACTATAGCCATCTGCCCTTGCATGGCCATTTAATTCAGAACCAAGTAGTTTTGCTGTTTCCATAGAATTTAGAAAATGCTTCAGAACCCCTTTTTCTACGATTGTTGTTTTCTTTCCTTCCACACCCTCATCATCGTATTTGTAATATCCAAAATCCCAGGCACTCGGGTCATCAACTATATTAACGAGCTGATTTCCTATTTTCTGCCCTTTTTTATTGGCAAGGACTGATTCTCTATCTATAACAGAATCTCCTTCTGTTGCATGCCCCACGGCCTCATGACAAAATACACCCGTCATTTCAGGGTCAAGCACTACTGTGAATCTTCCTTTTGGAGGAAGAACTGCTTTCAAGAGCCTGAGGGCCTTTTCCTTTGAGTTTTTTGCAGTTTCGCTTATCTCAAGTTTACCAAATCCTTTTTTTGACCATGCACGTTCAGATCCTCTTTGGATAGTTTCTGCAGACTTAGCTATTGCAAGGCATGAAAGGTAGGTGTATGCAATTTCCTGATTTATGTCCGCCCCAAGTGAGCTGTAAAATTCTTTAGTAATTACCACATCGTTGCAAACTACCATTCTTGAGATTATATTTTTTTCTTTCATTTTTTTTGATGCATTTACTAATCTTTTCACTTTTTCTTCTGAATCAACTGCTTCTGTTTTTTCCTTTATTCTTTTTTTCTCTGGTTTCGGCAATTTCAATTCTATGGACCCTTTTCTTAATTCTGTCAACCTCTCAGCTTTTTTCAAAAGGTCTTCTAGTTTTTTCCTATTAACCACGTTACTTGATGCAAATCCCCAGGATCCATTTTTCAAAACTCGTACACTCATGCCTTCAGATAAACCAGCCAAATGTTTGATCTCTTCATCCTTTATTCGGACAAAAGATTCTTCGCTACGCTCTATTCTAAGCTCTGCATAGCCATATTTAGACAGTATCCTTTCGTATTCCATAATCTCCCCTTATCTGGCTTCTCTATATGAGTGCCTTTGCTTTTTCAGCATATTCAAGGACTTCTTTCTTGCTTTCACGATTCTTTATCATGCCACAGAATATGTGATTATTCATCGGCACCATAACAAGAATAAGGCCCCCAAACGATACTTCCACTTCTTTTTGTTTATCATTCATCTTTTTCATAATAGCATCAGAGATATTGCAAATAGAAGCCAATAGACCTGCACTAAGATTGTTGAGTGCTATTGTAGAATGCACAATTGTACCATCAACTTGAACGACAGCCGCTCCAATACCTTTCTCCTTCATTTCATTCAGAATAGCTTCAACTTCAGTCATATAATCAACTACAGTACATTTATTCCGGCAGGCCCAAGCCTTATTGGTATGTCTATATTTATATCAGGTATATGCAGATTAAACTTCCCGCCTTTGTCCTCAATAGTGTATTTCTTGTCCATACCTGTTTCTATTAGGCTAAGAACCTGCTTATCATGAACTCCTTCATCAATGAGATAGAGTGTTGTTGCATTGGCACTTTTCAGCCTTCCTGCAATTACACTAAGGAATTTCCTCATTGAATCCTGAGAGTTGTAAAGTATGAATGTTGAAAGGGTATCAAAAACCACTCTCATCCTCTTCCCTGAGCTTCTTTTTATCGCTTCATTAAGAGCAAGTGAGATGTCGTTTAGAGCACTTGGGCCGTCAATTACTGTGATATTTTCAGTGCTTTCTTTTTTCTGCCCAAGAGTAGCACTGTAACAGTCTATGAAATAAACCTTGCTCACGTCTATGCCTATTGTAGATGCTTTATTGATAATATCTTCTGGTGAAGCATTTCCACATATTATTGTAGTAGTTTCTGGTCCTGTACATCCACTAAAATGGTATGAAAATGCAGCCTTTTCCATGCCGCTTGGACCTATCAGAATTATATTTGCAGGGTTTCTATAACCCCCTTCCAATATCAAATCAAGATCAAGAATGCCAGTAGACAACCTGTTCTTTTTGAGAATAGGCATCTTCTCATCAACACCGAGTTCCATGGGTATCACTAGTATTAAAACTTTTATAAACCTCTGCTATTGTTTAATTAATTTTCTTATGAATACCAAAAATCCTTCCGCCGTTTTAATTGCACTTTCAGCCTCTGCCCGTTGGATTTCCTTTATGTTTGTTTCGTCGTCACCATAGATTATCTTGTGCCTTGTTGTCCTTAGCACATTTAGTTCATTGATGTATTTCATTTCTACAGTATTTCTGTATCTTTCTCTCAAATATTCACATACTACATAATGGTTCCTTTCCTTAAACCCATCTTTGAAGAGCAGGGCTCTTGCTGTGTGAAACATCGCAGTATAGGCACTTACAACTGCATTATCGTATATTTCCACACCTAATTCTACCTTTGCTTTTTCTATTTTGTTCTCTGCCAATATTATTGATTTTTCAGCTTTTTTCAGGTCTGGCCTTGTTTTTATCAGCTGCCCCTCTCTAATCAAATCCTCTATCATAACACCACTGGTTTTTCTCCATACAGTGCTATTGAATCAACTATCACATGTTCATAGAATATTTTATCTTCACTGGCCTTTACTCTCCATTCTTGAGGCGAATAAATGCTTATGTTAACCTCTCTTTTAGTTCCATGGGCTGCTACTGCTATCACTTTTTTCCCTTTCATATCTGTATCTGCTATTACCAGAATATCAATATCGCTATTTTTATCATCCTTTCCAATGGCAACACTGCCATAAAGTATTATATTGAGTATACTTCTTTCTGTTTCCAATATCATTTTAACTACATTTTCTATTTCTTCTAAAGAGAACAGAATCTTCCACTGCCTTGCAATGTAATTATCAAGATTGGCCTGATACTGGTATGTTCTCCCTATCTTCTCCAGTTTTACCAGATCTTTTTTATACATAAACTCTAATGCATATCTACTTGCATTGACGCTTAATCCAGTAATTCTTGCTAATTCTCTTATTGAGAATCTTTTTGTTGGATTACATAATACGTGTTCTATTACTCTTATAATTGCGTATTTGTTGAGCATATTGTTGATATTACATGTGTACTTTATAAAGTTTTCTTTTTATTAAAAACTTTTAAAAAAATACATGTACTTTATAAAGTTTTAATCTCTTCTCATCAACAATAAACATCTGCTCTTTTCAGAAAAATAAAATATAAGGAAAAAATTAGCAGGAAACCGTAACTCCGCCACCAGTTCCTATAATCGCTTGGACAATTGTTGGTGTTACTATGTATATAACAGCTCCAATAATTGCACCAGTAAGCATTGCAGTAGCCCATACACTTGCTCTTGCCCTTGTTTCAGCACCAAGAAGCTGGCCAATTGCATAAGTGGCACCAGCAAGCAAAATCATAAGCATAATTCCAAGCCCAAGGAAATTCTTAGCTATCAGACAAAAACTTACCAATGCATTTGATAAGTTTGTACTTGGATCTGCAAAAGATACTGAAATCAGTAATATTATCGCCAATATTCCTATTCTATTAATTCTAGCCATACGACTAATCACCTTTATCATACACTTTTGCTTCTATAAGTTAATGTTTAAAAAGATTTGTTAAAGTCGTAAATACAATGTTTTCACTTAAACTGCCGCAGAAGGAGTCCAACCTCCTCTTATTACTTCTTGTAGTATATCTTCTCACCCGTATTCCTTTGCTTTTTTACCTTCCTTTTGTGCAAGATGAGGCTCTTTATGCAATAATGATTGAAGAGCAGAAAGATGGTTTCACTTTAATTCCTACATTTTTGAATTATCAGGTAAGCTGGAAGCCTCCCCTCTTTTTCTGGGTCTATTCTATATTCCCTGAGCTTCCCATTCAATTAGAGGCAAATTATCGTTTTCCATCCTTTCTTTTTGGTTTTCTTTCAATTCCATTTCTATATTATTTTTTCCGTAATTGTAATATTAGTAAGAACCTCAGCTTCTTTTCAGTACTGATATTTCTCTGTTCTTTTATTACAATGTATGGCCAGACGGCAATCCTTACTGATTCTATGCTTTTTTTCCTGATTTGTGCTTCTCTTTTTGTTTATAGTGAAGAGAACTTAGGAGACTGGCGTTTTCTATTAGCTGGCCTGCTTGCATTTGCTGCTTTTTTCGTAAAATTAGTGATAGCCTTTATGATTCCTATTCTTGCTATAGCATATTTTTATGATAAAAGAAAAACGCTAAAGAAACCACTATTTCTACTTTCTTTACTGGCAGTGCCTTTAGCATTTCTTCTTAATTATATTCTCTTTGCTGATCTTGCAACTGAATTTTATGAGGGCAACATCCTATCGCATCTTTTACACCCAACTGGTCTTTTGGGTCAAGTGGCAAATTTTGTTGGTGCTTTCAATATTTTTCTGGAAGGGGCAATAATATGGTTTGCCCTTTCTTTATTCGGACTTTGGAAACATTGGAAAGAAAATAAAGTAATGACCTGCTGGTTTGCATTAAGCATTTTCCCTCTTTTAACTGGCTTTTTTATGGCATGGTATTTCCTTCCAATTATGCCTGCCGTGACATATTTTGCAGGAATGGCACTTCTTAAATGGGACGGCAAAGAGAGAATTGATACCTTTTTTGCACTTTTCTTTGGTGCCACTCTTCTCATAAGTCTCTATGGTGCATTTTTCTTTACTTATGTTTCTTATCATGACGCATTTACCCCTCAAAAAGAAGCGGGCCTGTTAATTTCAGGAAAAGAGAATGTAGCTATAATAGGTACATACACTCCAGGTGTATTGGCCTATAAAATGCTCTCAGAGAAAAAGTCACTCGGAGCACCGCTTGATGTTGGTTGGATATTGTATGTTGACATAAATCAATCTTATGTTTCCGATTTTGCTGTTGATTATTATTCTGACAAATATAATGTTGTGGATGGTTCGTTTAGTGGCATTTTTACAAGCCCAGGCATATATCGGAAAGATACTAATATTTCATCATTTGATTATATTGTGGTTGTAGGGCCGTATATGCTTGAAGAGTATGAACTTCTTTACAACAGCTCTGAAAATTACCCCAATATGTCTGCCAAGGAAATAAAGATCTATAAAAGTGATTAAATGCTCTCGATAATTATCCCAACATATAATGAAAGCAACAATATTTTTCTGCTTATAGAAATGCTTGAGGAAGAACTTTCTCTAAAACATGAAATAATTGTTGTTGATGATAATTCTCCTGATGGGACTGCAACTATCGTGAAACAACTCTCAAAAAAATATGATAATATCAAATTGGTTCAACGAAAGAAAAAAGAAGGCCTTTCAAGTGCAATCGTTGCTGGGGTTACTATTGCAAGTGGTGATATCCTCGTTATGGATGCTGATTTATCCCATCCACCAAACGTCATTCCTTCAATGCTTTCGGCACTCAATAAATCTGATCTTGTAATAGGAAGTAGAATGCTTAAGGAAGCCGGAGTAGAGAACTGGCCTTTTCATAGAAAATTAATTTCCAAAGGTGCTGAACTCCTTGCCCGTATTTTACTAGGAGTAAACAGTTCTGATCCATTGAGTGGCTTTTTTGCAATAAAAAAAGATATCTTCAAAAAAACCAAGATCAGAACAAAAGGCTACAAAATCCTTCTCAATATTCTGGCAGATAACCCCAATCTTAATGTGAAAGAAGTCCCATATACATTCAAAGATAGACATGCAGGAAAAACAAAATTGAATTATAGTGAAATTCTAAATTTTCTTTTTGATATCGTCAGAATAAAATTCAGCTAACTTTTTGTGCAATTATTCCTATGTTGAGAATTGTGATATTTTTTTCAATTATTTTAAATCCATTTGTCTTGAGCAAATCCTCTAACTTTTTTACTGAAAAATGTTGTATGTGGCCACAATTATTTCTATAATATTCATTGCCTAAGATATTGCCTCTGATGAAACATCCTATTCCAAAAAGTATCTTCCAAGGGCTAAATGTTGTATCAAGAGGTACTGTCACTATCAAGATCCCGCTTTTTTTCAGAACTCTCCAGCTTTCATGTATGGTTTTTTCTGGCCCAACCAGATGCTCTAGCACTTCTGAGATGATTACAAAATCAAAACTCTCATCCTTAACTGGTAGTTTATCAATCAAATTTCCAATTACAGCATTTTTCAGATATCCCTTGCTTTTACCATATTCAAGCATCTTTTCATTTATGTCTAATCCTGTTACTGGTAATTTGCAACTATTCCAACTAGAGCTTCCACATCCAATATCTAAAATTTTCATTCTTTTTTTGAATCTTGGAGTTATGAACTTTCTGATCTTTTCATACCTGTTTCTATGGTAATATCTGGTAAGAGGGTTGGCTCTATTCAAGCTATCCTCATAAAATTTCCCGGGTATCTCGCTATACAGTTCTTCTCTTTTCATTTTTTCACTTCATATACTATCATTGAATCGTCTTCATACATAGAACTTCCAAATTCTTCTTCCAAAGGTGTCTTTATTTTCTCTAATTCTTCTGAATCAAATGGCACATCTGTTCTATAAAAACATTCATTTGTACAGTGAAGTTTTTGAACAACAATATAATTATAATTCAGATTTTTTATTACTTTTATTGTTTCTTCTACTCCTGGTTTTTCTGGAAATGGATTGTGATAAATATCAAATACTTGGTATTGAGCAAAAAGCTCATTTGCCGGCGCAGGGAACCTTGAAACTGTCCCATAGGAGAGCTTTTTTCCATGAATAGTTTGGTGATAAACCTCGTTTAAGAGTGTATAATAATTTATATTTGGGTAAAGAAATATTGACTTTTCTGCCGGTTCTTTTGAAAGTTCTATATAAAATTCTGGTACTGGTTGATTGAAAGCAAATTTATCCAAAGCTGGCCATCTTTCTGCTAAAATCAATATCATTAAAATCATGGCCAATACTACCTTCATTTTGTTCCACGGTAAAAACAATCTTTTGCACAAAATTCCTATCATTACACTTCCAAACAACAATCCAAATAATATGAAACGTGCAGGCACTCTCAATACTGGCAATAAAGGAAAAAGTGTTTCAACTACAAATGGCGTAGCTGCAAGGAGTGCCCCCCCAACTATGATAACCGGAAATGAAAAAAGAAATGCAAGAAGAAACATATCTCTGAAATATTTTTCTTCTTTTGTGGCTTTCTGAAATATATGAGAAACAACTATCAAACTTATGAATATCAATCCAAGATACGCCCCACTGCGATTATTTGTTAATATTTCTCCAAAAGGGCTAATCCCAGAAAAGGCAAGCAGATTTGTAGGTATAACTACTGCTTCCAAAGAACGTGTATATAATATGGTGTTAGTTGCTACCGAGTCAATATAATAATCATAACTTGGTTGAATTGCCAAAAATGCCAGATATGCTGCTACTGGCAAAGCAATGATAAGCATAGTTTGCATGAATGCATACTTTTTCTCAGCCTTTTCAAGATTTTCTTTTCCAAGGATAATAAATAAAGTTGGAACAATGAAGAAAACAGATGGTAATGTATATGCAATTGTTGCTGGAGCTGAAATAAAACAGAGTATTTCAAAACAGATCAAAGAACTTATAATTGAGATTGCAAACACAACAACATTTTTTGGTGTAAAAATCCTGAGCTTAGCATGAGTCATATACCTATACACTATATCTAAGAAAACAAAGAATCCTGCCATGATTGCTATTGTCATTTCATTCAATGCCACTAATAATAGTGAAAATGCTAAAAAGATCAGATTTCTTCTACTCTTTTTTTCCAGCATCTCATAATAAAACATAAAGAAAAGAGGGAGGAAGGCCAGCCCCATATTATAATTCAAATGGTGTATTGCCTTCTCAAAATGAAATGCAGAAAAATTGAAAATGAAAGATCCTATCAAAGATGGAACAAAACTTTTAGTGAATTTATAAACCAAACAAAATGAAAAAATCCCCCCTAAAATAAACGAAAGAATTTGGAGCACAGTAATTTTTCCAAAAGAACTCCAACTATCTGGAAGAAACAAATACAACATACCCTGGAATGGTGTTGTTCCAGTAGAAGAAAGCGAAATTCCATACGGATAAAATATCTCATCAGCTATTAATGGATCAGCTCCATTTTCATAATGCCAGAAAAGCCAGATGAAAAATTTGATATCCTCCGTTCCATAAAAAACTTCTCCAAAGTTTTCAATTGCTGGATAAAAAATTATTATTGTCAGTACTGTTGTGATGAATAATGCAAGTAAAAAATGATTCAACGAAACTCCAAGAATTTTCATACTATCATCCATTTCTAAAGAGCATTATTGATATACATCCAAAGAAAAACCAAGAATGTTTCTCTAGTTTAAGTCCTAGCTTTTGAGCCATTTCTATGAGCTGTTTTTCTGTTAACTTGCTATGCTGTCCTTTCCATCTTTCACTGAATGAAGACCAAATTCCCCATATCATTCTCCATCTCAAAAGTTCTGGCCGAGGCATGCTAACCAGTATGTGACCTTTACTTGTTAATTTTACTGCTTTTTCTAGCATTTTTCGTGGATCTTTTGAATGTTCTATTATTTCAAGCATCAGTACCAAATCAACTGGTTTGAAATCCAGCTTCGTAAAGTCTCCTTCTGAAAATTCTGCTTTTGGGCATACTTTTCTTGCTTCTTCAAGTGCTATCCCGTCAAGGTCACAACCATACAATTTACTGTCTGGAAATTTTTCAGAAAGCATACCAAGAAAATGCCCATCATCACAGCCAACATCAAGAATCCTTTTTGGTTTAATTCCATCTAACAATTCAATTGTTTTTTTATGACGCGCTTTCAAAAATAGGATCGAAATAAAATTTTTCTTATACATATGCAATAACCCTTCATAAATGATTAAAAATCTGCTTCAGATGGACATGAACAAAATCTATTCCTCTTGACATTAAATAAAGTAATGGCAGACATAATAATGAAAGAATCAAGGCAATTGGCCATTCAAATCCCAATGCTGTGCTTCCTGAAGTTAAATATCCATAGAAACCTATTGGAATCAATAATACTACAAACATCAATACCCAATATCTTATCGGTTTTCTTCCAAGGTACTCCAATTGTTCTATCTCCAAATCTTTAACCAAGGCAAAACCTAGGAGCGAAAGAACAACAGAAAGCATCATGAAGGATGGACTTGCCACCATTTTGTATGGCGGCACCACTAAAAATAACAATACTGAAATTATCACTGCAATTCCAGTCACTTTTCCTAATTCTTTCATTCTTTTTCCTGCTATTACACCTGCAAGCATTACTGGTAAATAAAATAATGCTGCAGAATAACCGCCAAGATAATATGCACTAAAATCTGGAAGAAGTACTATTTGCTGTAGAATTAAATATGCTACAACCACTACAATCCCAACTGCAACTATTATTATTTCAGAAAACCCGAGCAGAACAATTGTTATAAGAAATAAGACAGCACTTAGCATTACTTCATCCATTCCAAGCATTTCACCAGCAGAAAATGGAGTAAGAAAGAGTGAGATCAACACAAGCTTGCCAAATCTTTCTACAACATCTAAATAATAATCTATTTTTTTCTTTTTCTCTCTTTTTTTTGCAAAGAAAACCAGGGACATACCACTTGCAAAAAGAAACATTGGAAGTACAAAATCCCCCAAATGCAATGAATCATCAACATTATGAATCAAGCAATCAGGCAATTTATCGCTTAATCTCATAATCAATGAGAAAAAGACCATGAGCACTATGCTAAGCCCACGGAAAGTATCTATTCCCTTTACTCTCATGCTTTGAATTTCTTACGATATGATTTTAAAATAGAGAAATGATAATCTTTCATGCAAGATATCCAAAATATCAAAAAGAAATTGCAATCATCCAAAGAAGAAATGAGAAAAAGGTTTGGAGTAAAAAGTATTGGCGTTTTCGGTTCTTATGTGACCGGTAAGCAAAAGACTATTAGTGATGTTGATGTCCTCGTTGAGTTTGAAACTACCCCAAGTTTGATGGAATTTCTAGAACTTGAGGGGTATCTCACTTCTTTGCTTGATGTTAAGGTAGATCTGGTAATGAGGACTGCACTTAAACCTAAGTTGGGTGAACGTATCCTAAAAGAGGTTGTTTATCTATGAAACAAGAGTTCATAGATTATCTGAATGACATTTTTGATTCCATTCAGAAGATAGAAATCTTTACCAAGGACATGTCATTTAAAAAGTTCGAAAAAGATGATAAAACTATCTTTGCTGTTGTTCGTGCCCTTGAGATCATCGGCGAGGCATCAAAAAAGATCCCTGATAATATAAAGCAAAAACATAGCAATATCCCTTGGAAATCGATGGCTGGAATGAGAGATAAGCTGATTCATGAATATTTTGGTGTGGACGTAAAAGTCTTGTGGAAAACCATCGAACAAGATGTCCCACCATTAAAGAATGCCTTTCAGAAACTACTTGAAATTTACAAATAGCTTACGATATGATTTTAAAATAGAGAAATGATAATAAATCATGGATGAGCTCCAGACAATAACTAAAAAACTCAAAAAAATGAAATCCGTGAAAGTGGCAATACTTTTTGGTTCATATGCGAAAGGCAAACAAAGAAAGGATTCTGATGTAGATATATGTGTTATTACTGATAGCATTGAAGATCGGGCGTTGGAACTTTCTTCTGATATATTTGATATCTCATTATTTCATAAACTTCCATTGATTGTTCGTTATCGTGTTTTCAAAGATGGCAAGATTCTTTTCAGCAAAGATGACAAACTACTGACAAAGCTTAAATTTTGGACCGTGAAGCTTTATCTGGATGAAAAATACTGGCGCGATAGGGCGGTGGCAAAGGTGCTTGCATGATTGATAAAGAACAAATTGCGATAATGATCAAAGATATAGAACGCTATCTCTCTGATCTCTCAGAAATGTCTATTAACACTAAAAAAGATCTCCAAGAAAAAGAAGCTTATTACGCCCTTTCTATGGTAATTTTTGCAGTTATGAATCGCGTTATTGATATCGGAAATGAGATTATTACTGGTTCTGAAAAAATTCCCATTCCTGGATCCTATAGAGAAACTTTTGAACTTCTTTCCAAAAATGGAGTTATTAATTCCGAAGTTGCAATAAATCTAACAAAACTCATGAAGTACAGAAATGTTATAGCACACGAATACTACCATCTATCTACTGATGAGCTTTTCAAATTAAAAAAAGATATATATAGCGTTGAAAAATTCATTCAGGAAATAAAAAAATTCCTGAAAACCTGATTATTATGAAAATCAAAATCTTCTATAACAAGTCTGTCCATGAAAATGCTGCTTATTATTATGAGCTTGCCAAAGAATGCAAAGAAAAAATTTCTGGCCTTGAAAAAGCAATAAAAGAAACTGAAAAAGAAATAGAAGAAGCAAAGAAACCACAGAAAAAAGAAGTAAAAGTTAAAAGAGAAAAAGAATGGTATGAAAAGTTCCATCATGCATATACTGCTGATGGCAAACTTTTGATTGGCGGAAGAAATGCACAGCAAAACGATCAGGCTGTAGCAAAATACATGGAAGATACTGATCTGTTTTTCCATGCAGATATTCAGGGTGCTTCAGCAGTAATCCTGAAAGATGGTTTAAGTGCCAGTGAAGAAGAGCTCCAGGAAACAGCCCAGTTTGCTGCATGTTTTTCAAAAGCCTGGACTAATGCAAATGCAGCAGTTGATGTTTATGCTGTAAAAAAAGATCAATTAAGCAAACATGCCACTGGTGGTTTCATTCCAACTGGTGCTTTCGCTATTTTAGGAGAACGAAAATGGTTCAGGAATACTAAACTCCAGCTGCGTATTGGCATTAAAGATGATAAAATAACAATCATTCCAGCAGTTTCAAAAATTAGTCTAAAAGATGAGCTTATTCTTGCAGCCTCTAAAACAGGAAAAGAAAAAGGTGCATTGGCAAAATCGCTTGCAAAAAGATTTAAGGTACATGTTGATGAACTGCTTGAAATCCTTCCAAATGGTAAAAGCAGAACAATGTTAAAATAAGGAACGATCGTTTTATAAATAGTATAATCATATTACACATAATATGATAACCAACTGGAACAAGTTTAAAGGATGGGTAGTTTTAGAATATTTCCTTCTCCATCCAAATACCCGAATCCATATAAATGAACTAAGTCGCCAACTAAAAATAGGTTTGCAAACAGCACATCGATTTTGCAATAGTTATCACAAAGATGGGCTATTACACAAAGCAAAAATTGGTAATGTTCATCAGTTCTATCTTAATGAAGGTGATGCGAGAGTAAAATCACTTAAGAAATTTATAGGTCCGTACATTGTCGCAGATGAATTATATCTGAAACCATTTCTTGAAGAAAATAACAGCATTCTTTCTATTGCAATTTACGGCAGCTTTGCATCAGGCGAATATGGTGATAAAAGCGATCTGGACATTTTTATATTAACAGCTGATAGTAGAAGACCAAACACAATCCCTCTAGCTGCCATAGAGACAAGACTCGGTAGAGAGATTGGGATAACAGTGATGAATCTTGCAGAATGGCGTAAAAAAGAAAAAAACAAAGATAATTTCTTTTTATCTATAAAAAAGAATAATGTAGTTGTTTGGGGGAATGCAATATGACTTATGAAGAATGTTTTGAACGGGGCAATTAAGAAAAGCATATATTAGTGAGGAGGAAATTCAAAATCAAATAAAAATTGCTGAAGATTATGTGAGAAAGGCCGAGATAGTATGTGGGAAAGAAACCTATGATATTTCGTTTCTAACTGCGTACATTAGCATCTTCCATTCTGCAAGGGCTATTCTCTTCAAGAAAGGTTATAAGGAAAGAAGCCATTTTTGTCTATTTGAATTCATTAGACAAGAGTTCAGAAATGATCCTGATTTAGTACGCTTTGCTGAAATAGGGCACAATTACAGAGAGATGAGACGAGTAATTCAGTATGAAGGTTCATTTTGCTCTGAAGATAGTGCAAAAGAAGCTATAGATGATGCAAAGAAATTTTTGAGGACAGTTAAGAAACTCATTTAACAAATGGTAAAAGTAGAACTGTTATGATATTTAATGGCAAATAAGTATGGTTAGCCACTTATGAAGCTGGAACTGATATGATTGCCATATATCTAGAGTTACAATAACTTCTCTCCTTTTACTTTACTTTTTAAGTCTATTCGTCGTATCTTCCTTATGCTAGCAAGAGGCAGATACGCTATTCTTTCCTTTGTTTTACTCATTTTCTTCTCGAATATCGCCTCTGCAGTTGATCTTCACCTGAACTCCAACTACGACATGGGTGATATTTATTATTATAATAATCCTGATTTCAATTATGCTTTTCAGATAAAATGGAATATCAGTTCAATTCCTGATGGAGCAACAATCACTGATGCTACTTTATGTATGCATATCAATACTCCTGGGAGTATTGACTCTGATGCAACTATCTATAGAGTTAATGATCAAACATGGGATGAATCAGTAAGTACTGCTACTTTAAACAGTCAAACTTTAACAAATCAAACTGCCGGCACATGGTCTTCTAGTGTTGATGAAACGTATAGTTGCGTTAATGTTACCACACAAGTAAAAACAGATTTTGATGCAAGTAACACTTACGCTAGTTTAAGACTTATCGATCCAGATGCTCTTCCTGGCACTGCTCAGAGTGTAGGGCGTACTAATCCAGAAGTAAGATTTGGTCATACTCCATTAGAAAGACAATTTAAGTCTAGAGATTATGGCAGTGATGAGCCGTATCTGAATATAACTTACTTAGCAGCACCAACTATAGCTCTTAATGCCCCTGCAAATGATTCAAATTTCAGTTTCTCAGATACAAACGTTTCTGCACTCCTAAATGCAACAGTCACAGATGCAGAAAGCGATCCGATGTGTGTAGAAATCTTTGGGGATAATTCTGCCAATCCAAGCACTGAATCATTACTTTATTGGCAATGTAATGTTGCCAGTGGAACTACAATTACTTACAACTGGACTTCCCCAGTCGTTAACAGTGTTTATGCAGATACAACTGGTTTAGTTTTGAGCATGCATTTTGATAATAGAAGTGAATATGGAGAAAATAATACTCATGTTTATGATTTCTCTGGAATGGGAAACAATGGAACAATTACTGGCTCTACCTACAATGCAAATGGAAAATTTGCCCAATGCATACAATCCTCTGCTTCTGCGAATCGCGTTCAAGTAACTGGTTCAAGCAGCCTTAATATTGTAAATGATATTACTGTTTCTACCTGGGTATACCTTCCTGCTACAACCCATAGCAGCTGGAACTATTTCATTGATCATAACGGAAAGTACGAATTCGATATTTATGGTACTGGCATGGAACCTAGATTTAAATTGGAAAATAATGTTGGTACCTATTTTGAGGTTTCTTCATCAGAAGCGCTTAATACACATGAATGGTACCATATTGTTGCAACAAGAAATGGTTCTGCAGTTCGTTTATATGTTAATGGAGTTCAAAAAGCTTCAAGAACCGATTTCACAGGTTCTATTGCTACTTCAACTGATCCTCTGACAATTGGAGGAGATGACGGTTCTAGTTATCTTAACGGAAGCATAGACGAAATAGCTATCTGGAACAGAAGCCTAACTGCAGACGAAATTATGGATCTCTACAGATTGAAAAATGGAACTTACTACTGGAATGCCAATTCTTCTGATGCCGGCGCCACAACAACTTCTGAAACATGGCAGTTTAATGCAAATCCCAATTTCCCGCCAAATATTGTTCTAATCAGTCCAGCTAATGATAGCAATTTCACCCATGGAATCTGGAACATTACACTCACTACTCGAGCAACAGACGCAGACGATGACTTGATGTGTGTAGAAATCTTTGGAGATAGTTCTGCAATTCCATCATCAGAATCATTATTATACAAAGAATGTAGTGTTGCCAGCACTACGGTAACCTCCCAGGTTTCTCATAGTAATGGCGATGCTGAAGAAGACTTATACTATCATACTGTAGATATTGGCAACAGTGATTTGGAACTGGCATTTGATTACAGGCATCAGGAAGTTGGGGTCAGATTTCCGAGTGTCAATATACCTCAAGGAGTGATTATTACTGATGCAACAATACAATTTGAATGTGATGAAGCAAGTTCTGAAGCTGTTACCATCTATATTTATGGTCATGATATAGATAACGCCCCTACTTTTTCAACTGCTGCTTACAATGTCTCTAATCGAGCAAAAACATCTGCATATGCATCTTGGGTTCCTGGTACATGGGTTGTTGATGTCAAATATAACTCAAGTGATATCTCCTCTATTGTTCAAGAAATAGTTAATCGTCCTGGTTGGTCAAGCGGGAATTCAATGGCATTTATTATGAATAGTACTGCTGATACTCATTCAAAGTCAAGGATTGCAGAAAGCTATGATAGCGAGCCAACAAATGCCGCAAAACTTTACGTAAGCTATATGGAGAATATTGAGTACAATTGGACTTCGCCAGTAGTCAACAGTGTTTATGCCAATACAACAGGCTTGATTTTAGGTCTGCACCTAGATAACAGAAGTGAATATGGAGAAAATAATACTCATGTTTATGATTTCAGTGGACAGGGAAACAATGGTAGTTGTTCTAATTGTCCAACATTCAACCAAACAGGTGGCAAATTCGCAGGTGCCTTTGACTTTGACGGAAGTAACGATGAATTTATTGTTATGGATGCTGCCGACCCTACAGCATATACATTATCAGCCTGGGTCAAACCGTCTTCAACAAATAATATGGGAATAATAGTTCGCAGTGATGCAACCGGGCCAGGAGTTTCCTTTTCTCATGAATTAAGAATAACTGATGGGCCCGCTTTCCAACATTATACTTACGCCAGTTGGACACCAAAATATGTCACTGGCAGTACCATAGTGCAAGCTGGAGGATGGTATCACGTTGTTGGTGTAGCTACTAATAACGGTGGGATGAAATTATATGTCAATGGAGTTGAAGAGGGCACACCAGAAACAATAGGTACGCTTTACACAGGTTTAGATAGATGGTATATTGGTGCAAATGACGGTGGCGGGCATGCCCATTTCAATGGAATTATTGATGAAGTTGCTATCTGGAATAGATCCTTGTCCGCAACTGAGGTCTCAGAATTATATCGGCTCAAAGCTGATACTTATTATTGGAAAGTTAACGCCTCTGATGCTAATGATACGGCCACATCTGAGACGTGGCAATTCACCATTCTCTCTCCGCCTGACAGTTGCGGTTACATCAATTCAGACAAAACCCTAACATCAGATATCAATGCCAATGGAACATGCTTCATAATCAACGCCTCAAATATTGTTCTAGATGGAGCAGGATATACAATTGCAGGAAATGGTTCTGGGTATGGAATTTATCTGCCATATAGTGGTGCATTTGACAATGTTAGCGTTAGGAACTTTGGAGGCATCAACAGTTTCAATTATGGAATTTATCTTTCTAGAACGACTAATTCAATAATTAACAATACAGTAATACAAAATTCAACTACTGACGGAATCTATCTTACCAGTTCGAGCAACAACAATATTATAACCAACAATATTATCTTTAATAGCGGTGATGATGGAATTCAATTAAATGTCGCCTCTAATAATAATATAACTAGTAATAATATTTCTAAAAGCGCAGATATTGGTATAACGATCAGTGGGGTCTCTAATTCTAACCGTATCGAGAACAATACTGTACATAATAATACTAACGATGGTATCAGATCTGGAGGATCGGCAAACAATACTTTAGTGACACACAATAGAATTTATTCTAATAATGATGATGGCATACAAATTACAGATTCTTCGACATATACAACAGTCTCACATAATCAAATTTATTCTAATATTGATGATGGTATTAACATCGATACCAGTAGCGATAATGGGGGTATCCTTGAGAATAATACTATATATAACCATGGCGGTTCGACTGATGTTGGAATAAAAATTGAGAGTTCCTCTAATACAATTAAGGATAATACTATACATGATAATGGAAATGGCATTCTACTTTTAATGGTCATAAATAACGTGAGCAACAATCTTCTCATCAATAACAATATTACAGCAATTACTAATGATGAATTATCTGATCTATCTAATTCAAATAATCATAATTCATTAATTTACAACAATTCATTTGGAGAAATTAGATGGAATAAAACTAATTTAACAACTGCAATTAATCTTGAAAGAAATGTAACTATATTGTTAGAGGATAATTTAGTGGGATTGATTGATGATCCAAATACTTTAAACCTAAACAGCTCTGCTCAGATAGAACTTAGAGGTTTGCTATATGGCTCAACCCCCCAATTATTGAAAAACGGGGTAAGGTGCGATGATACTGATGATTGTAATATCAGCTATAATATAGGATTAGGAATTTTGTATGCAAATGTAAGCAGTTTTAGTAATTATACAACACAAAATGCATCTGACAGTTGCGGTTACATCAACTCAGACAAAACTCTAACATCAGATATCAATGTCAATGGAACTTGCTTCATCATCAACGCTTCTAATATTGTTCTAGACGGAGCAGGTTATGCAATTACTGGAAATGGTTCAGGATATGGTATTGATGCCACTGGCGGTTTTGATAATATTACCATCCGGAACTTCGGTGGCATAACTAATTTCGATTCTGGTATTCATACATCTGGAATGACAGATTCATACATCTTCAATAATACAATAGATACATCTTCAACAGACCAAGCAATACAAATCAGAAGCAGCTCAAACAATAATGTGATAGACAATAACGATATTACTTCAGACGGGCATGCAATCGCATTCTATTCTTCATCAAATAACAATGTTACAAATAATACAATAAACTTAACTGATGCTGGTTCTGCAGGTGTAAGATTTCAGGTCAGTTCTGGCGCTCGTATAATCTCTAACAACATTACTGTTAACTTTTGGAGTTCTACTGGCATAATAACTTACGTAGGTTCTAACAACCACTGGATTGAATCAAATACTGTATATACATATGATACAGATGCCGATGGCATTTCTATTGGTTCTTCTAGCAATACTGTGACCCTTAATAATGTTTATACGACTGAAGCGACAAGTTATGGAATTAGAATTAGAAATGGAATCTATGCTGGTGAAAATAATAATATAACAAATAACAATGTCACCACGACTGATGCTTCTTCTGCTGGTATATTTGTTGATAGTGAGTGTGATAACAATATTATTTCTTCAAATAATCTCAGTACTAATGCCAACGACATAAGAATTAACAATGTAACTGGTGCAAGATTGATCGATCAAGTAGCTAGCAACTATTCTATTAACATCAGTACATTTAGTGTTGAAAGCTCAGGAGTTGCTAAAGTAACTTTCCTAGAAGATGTAACACAAGATGGAACAAATCTAAGTAATGACATTCAGATCACAAGTAACCTAATCCAAGTTGATTCTGTTGCAAGACCTGGATTCAATGTTTCTGCAAATCTGACTTTCTATGGAACTGATGGCTTAGGATTTAGTGATAGAACACCGTTCAGAAATGGAGCTTCTTGCCCAAGCAATATCTGTACTGAGTTGCAAGATGCTGATAATTATATTTTCAATGTGACTAGCTTTACCAATTATAGTGTTGGTGAAGGTGCAAGTGATTCCTGCGGTTACATCAACTCAGACAAAACTCTAACATCAGATATCAATGTCAATGGAACTTGCTTCATCATTAACGCTTCTAACATTGTTCTAGATGGAGCAGGATATACAATTACTGGTAATGGTTCAGGTTACGGAATAGATAATACTGGCGGATTTGACAATGTTACAATAAGAAACTTTGGTGGGATTAATAACTTTGATTCGGGTATCTATGTATCTGGAATGACTGATTCTTATATTTTCAACAATACTATTACAGACTCAGCTACCAAAGGAATTTACCTTCCTTATTCTGCCAATAACAACCTGACATTTAATAATATTACTAGTTCTGGGAACAATTCTTACGGTTTATATCTTCATTATTCTAACTCGATCAATAATCGATTAATCTCTAACACTATTGATACTTCTGGAAACTATTCTCATGGAATCTGGCTACATGGATCTCCCAATAATACAGTAATTTCTAATATTGTTACTACTGCTGGTATAGGAAGTTCTGGCATCTATTCGGAGGGTTCAGCTAACAGCACTCTAACCTCTAATAATCTTACTACTTATGGCACTGATTCTTATGGAATTTATGTCCGTTATTTAGGATCTGTTAATAACAGATTAACATCAAATATTATCAACACTAATGGCACTGGTTCCTTTGGAATTTGGCTCCGCGTACCCCCTAATTGTACTCTGACTTCGAATATAATTAATACCAATAGAACTTATGGTACTGGAATTCTTGTTGATTATTCTTCTGGCAATCAATTAATTTCCAACACTGTTAATACACTTGGCAATGGTGCATATGGGATCCATCTAGAAGGCAACTCCAACAATAATATTTTAGTAAACAATAATTTATTGGCAACATACGCCTATACCAGAGAAATTCAAGACACTACAGGAGATAGCTATACTAATTATCTAATTTACAATAATTCTTACGGAGAAATCAGATGGACTAATTCATCTAACGGCGGTTTCCTGAAAGATATGGATGTCAATGGTCCTATCGGTTTGGGGACCAATTTATTCATTGGAAATAATACTGCTGCTTTGAATACCTCTGCTTTTGGAGCCACTGCAGAGATTAATTCCAGTGCTAATATCACCTTAGTTGGCCTTTCATATACATCTATTACTGATATATATGAAGTTCCAGGGTATGATACCAATAGCACGAATATTATCAATACTGGAAGCAACTGCCTTGGATCCAAATGCAATCAAATTAGTTATGGTAGCGGAGTTTTAATTTTCAACACTACTGGCTTCAGCAGTTTTGCTGCGAATGAAATAACTGCCAATTTCACTTACCTGATCAATGAAACAACTACAACTTCATATGGTTATCTAAATGGAACTCTAGATCAAATTTTCTACAACAATTCACTCTTTGCATTACAATTAAATGCAACTTATAACAATGGAAGTTACCTCTCTCAAATCTTCAATGCAGGTGCAACAGTACAATGGAACAATATTTCCTGGTTAAGTAATACTGGTGAATTACTAGACAACCAACAATCAGATGTTACTGTGAACATGACTGGAAATAAATTATTATTCCATTTAGATGAATTGTCAGGAAGTTTAATTGATTCAAGTGGTTATAGCCATACTAATTCTTCTGTTGGAAATACAGTTGCAGGTGGCAATGGCATTTTCAATAAAGGACTCATGTTTAATGTACCTTATGCCCATCTCGATGTTTCAGGTACAAATAACAACTTTACAAATGCACCTTTCACTTACGCGTTTTGGATTAATTCGACATCAACAAGCGGGCTTTTAACCTGGGCAGTAAAGTCAAGGCTTGTATCACCATGGTATCAATGGAAGATATTATTTTACCCTGTAAGTGGAACTGTTCAATTTTGGGCAGTTAATGGTACTGGCGGACAAAGTTTATCCGCAACTGATCACGTCACCGCTAACAAATTCAATCACGTAGCAGTTCAGATTAATGAAAGCAATGCAATGATAATGTATATTAATGGCATAAAACAGCCAAACACATTAAACTTGAATAATTATGTGACCGGCAGTGACGGTTCTTTAATGATTGGTTATGATGCGGGCGCTTCAATTAATGGCACATTGGATGAAGTTGCCTTCTGGAACAGATCCTTATCTGATCAAGAAATACTCGACTTATACAAACGCGGAGTAACAAGATTGAACCTATCAGTAAGAAGCTGCAACGATGCTTCATGTATAGGAGAAAGCTTCACAGACATTAACGACACTTCACCACAATCATTATCCTTATCAAATAACCAATACTTCCAGTATAATGTCAGTTTTGAAACCGACAATGTTTCTTATACTCCAGAACTGTATAATGTTACAATCAATTATGGTGCAGTTACTATTAATGATACAATCGCACCTTCAATCAACTTTACATTGCCAACTCCTAACAACGGTTCATCTCAATCCAATACAGATATTTTTGTGAATGTTTCTTCTTCAGATGCAAATGATCACTATGCATTTGTTGACTTTGACAATGATTTAATGTTATGGATGAGGATGGATGATGTTAATGCATCCGGAGATCCTATAGATCTCAGCAGCTATGGCAATAATGGAACATTGCAGGGAAATACTTTCATTAACTCAACTGGTAAATTTGGCAATGCTTCTTGGTTTGATGGAAATAATGATAAGATCTTTATTGATGATATTGTTACTGGCGATTCTTCAACTGTTTCTATCTTCGCTTGGGTGTATGCTAGTGATCTGGATCAACATTACGTCTATTCCAGTGATGGTTTAGCATTTGGCGTAAAAAGTTCGAGTGGTGATTTAGGGCATGCGTTTAACATCAATGGAACGACAGTTTATCCTTGTTGTACAAGTACAATAACAGCAGGAACGTGGCACCATATTGGCTTTACATATAATGGCCATAATCTGCGCTTTTATATCAATGGTCAATTTGATACAGAAAAGAACTATTCTGGCCCTCTTGTCACACCATTTGCTGATGTATACATCGGAGCAAGACAGGATGGTTTAAGAAATTGGAATGGCTCAATCGATGAAGTTTTAGTTTTCAACAGAACTTTATCTGCACAAGAAATTCTGGCTTTATACAATGGTTCATCTGACCAGTATTATCATAATTTTACTGGGTTATCTACTGGCCAGCATAACTTTACTGCATATGCGGTTGACACCTCTGGCAATAAGAATGAAACTGAAGAAAGAACCGTAACGATAACAGCCTCAGATTCCTGCGGCTATATTAACTCAGACAAAACCCTAACCTCCAACATTACAACAAGCGGAACATGCTTCATTATCAATGCTTCTGACATTACAATAAACGGTGCCGGATATACAATTACTGGTGATGGCACTGGGTATGGGATAGATAATACTGGTGGATTTGACAATGTTACAATAGCAAATATAACTATCCTTAATTTCAATGAAGGAATTCGTTATACTGATGCTTCAAACTCTACAATAAATAATACTAATATTAATGCTACAACCTATTGCATCTATTTACAGGGAGCATCTGACAATAATATAATTGATTATGTTCACTTTATACAATGCACTGGCTACTGGCAAGGCAATATTCGTGTTAATGGAGACAATAACCTACTTACCCATCTTAATTTTACTTATCCATCTCAAGTATTAGTCGGTCTTTTAGGCAATAACAATACTCTCAGAGATAGTTCACTTAATACTGCACAAGTTAATGGCGGAGATCAAGCAGTTCTCGTCAACGGAAATTATACAAAAATAATAAATAATACAATTAGAACATCTCCATGTTGTTCTTATGAGACTATTTTTGATAATGCTGCAATAACTAATCTAAATATAAGTTATAATTACTTTACTAGTTGGAATCAAGGCGGGGCTATAAGTTTGGGCAGTGTGTCTGATTCTTATATTGGTCATAATACTTTTGATTTACAGTTCGTAGGACAATGGCCAACATCTGAAGAAATAATAGTAAGAGGTACTTCAAGTATCATTTCAGAAGAAAACAATCTATCCCACACAATACGTGTTACTGGTGGATTGTTGAACAGCACAAATGACATCTTAGACTATTATGATATTGAAGGCGGCTCAACAATAGCTACTAATTCTACATATAATACTCTCACCGTTACTGGAGGAGAGATAACCGTTCGATGGTATGTTGATACGAATGTTACAAATCAACTTGGAACACCATTGAATGGGGCAGATGTCACAATATATAATATTAGTAGCGATCAAGTCTTCAATGGTCTAACGGACCCTACTGGAAAAACAGGATACCAAACGCTCACAGAGTTCTTCCGTAATAATACAACTACTGTTTATCATACGCCGCATAATGTATCTGGAACAAAAGCAGGTTATACTTCGAATTCAACTACTCTTAATCTCTCTCAGACAAACACTGTAATTGTCAATCTAAGTCTTTCAACTTCCGGTAATTACATAGTAACAAACCCACCAACCGGAACTAAATTTGTTAGAGCAGACAATACTTCTATAGATGTAACTTCTGTTGGTCAAAGCGGCCTTGTAGAAGTTTTACTTGGTAAAAATTCAAGTTTAGGAAACTACTCGGGCAGTGTATGGATAGCATTTGCATCGAATGTGGATTTTGCTGATGCCATTATTGATACAAACAGAGCAACTGCAAAATCAGTTCTCCATAATACCTCTGGCATTTCACAAATAGTAAATCGTTCTCTTCTCATTCCAAGAATAACAAATAGTGGACAAGTCTATGTTTGTCCGGATGCCGAATCACTTGCAGAAGTAACAACCAGCTGTCCAAGTAAAGTTGTTATTAACGTCGGCCAGACAGTCAGTGGAATGACAGTGAGCAATGTTGCTTATGATGGTGAAAATTATTACAAAGTAACAAATATCACTGGAACTGGAGGTGGCGAAGGAAATGATCCCGAGATAACACTTAACGCTCCAGCAAACAATTCTAACTTCACTCAAGTCGGGGACATCATCTTGAATGCTACTGTTACAGATCCAAACAGCGATCCGATGACTGTTCAATTCTTTGCTTATGGCTCACCAAGTGTCTCGGATGCCCATGGTCTGGTATACCAACAAAACAATGTTGCAAATGGAACTACATTAACATATAATATTACTGCATTGCCAGCAACTCCAGATGCAAATACTATTCTTTTACTTCATCTTGACAATAGATCAGAATATGGAGAAAACTCAACACATGCCTATGATTTCTCAGGAAATGAGAACAATGGAACCGTAACTAATGCTACATTTGCCCAATCAGGAAGATTTGGCGGGGCTTACTATTTCGGTGCTACCTCCAATCGTTATATTACTGTACCTTATGATGCCAGCCTAAGCACAAATGATATCACCATATCAATGTGGATAAAAAGGACTACCAGTAATGCCTGGGATTATCTTATTCACAAAAGCAATGGTGCCACAACTGATTATTACATAGATTTTGTAGGTGATAATTCCATTAGATTCTATCGTAATGGTTTTGGATCTCACAATGCAGCCAGTTTGATTCCACCACTAAATGAGTGGTCACATATAGTAGTTACTTATGATGACACTGGTGGCGGAAGCGATGTCATGAAATTCTATTACAATGGCGCCCTTAATCACACTTCTCCAACTGGTTTCGGAACTCCAACAAACAATGCAGTTCCAATCACTATTGGAGATGCAAATGATCACATTCGTTCATTTTACAATGGTTATATGGATGAGGTCGCCATCTACAATAGAGTTTTGAATGACACTGAAATCCTGAATCTTTATAGATTGGAAAATGATTCATATTACTGGAGAGTAAATGCATCAGATGGGAGCAATACAACCCAATCAGAAACAAGGCTATTCAATGTTGGTGCGTTACCAACAGATAGCTGCGGGTATATAAATGCCGATAAGACGTTGGTTTCTAACATTGTAACGAATGGTACCTGTTTCATTGTCAATGCTTCCAATATTGTAATAGATGGTGCAGGTTATACAATAACCAGCAATGGCTCAGGTTATGGAATCCATATGCCATTTGGTGGTGGATTTGACAATGTTACAGTTAGGAACTTTGGAGGAATTAAC
>JAHJCT010000033.1 GCA_018812715.1 Microcaldota archaeon
CTCTGTCATTTCAGGCAAGGAGCGAGGAACGAGCATAGCTGAGCTATGTGAGCGACGAGGGACGCAGCATGAAGTGGCAGAGTTGCGAACGAATGCGAAGTTATTCTTGCGCGGGTCCTGAGGAAGAAAGGGAGCTCAGAAATCGGAGCCAACGGAGATGGAGAACTGAAAGTTGTACCGATCCTCGGATGAGCCAGACTCCCAGGGCAGGGTGACGGCGACCTGAGGGGTCACGGCGAGCCTCTCCCAGAGGATGCGGGTGCCAAGGAAGAGGCGATGGAACTTGAGCGAGGCCAGGTTCTGGCCGAAGTTCCTGGACCCGCCCGAGTGGAAGTCGAGGTAATGGACGCAGTTGTCAGGGGTGATGCCGTTGTTGAGGCAGAACTGTTCAAAGCCTTGGGGATTGTCAACGTAGGCCGAGTTGAGCACCTGCTCGTGGTCGGCGCCTATAATGAAGAACTGATAGCCGAGGTAAGGAGTCAGGGTCCACTGGCCCGAGATGGTGAAGGGGTAGGAGATAGAGATGTCGCCCCCCAAGAGCCCCAGGGCCAGCTCGTTGGAGCCCATGAGATAGGTCCCGGTGAAACGGAGCCCGATGTCGGGCAGGTATCCCATCCAGCCCGAACGGAACCCTTCGAAGGGCGCCCATCGGATCTCGCCACCGATGCCTACCATCTCGCTGTTGGCCACATATTGGATCTGCAGACCGAGCTCGAAGGAGTAGGGCAGTCCCTTGCGCACATGGAGGGCGGGGACGAAGAGGACGCCGTCGGTGTGCCCCTGCCAGTTGTCGCAGGCGCCGTTGCCTCCGTCGGACCCCCGGTTGCCTTCGATGCCGCAACGCCACCAGAGGGCGTCGGGGTCGATGACAGTCAGGGTGGCCTCGAGCCCCATGAAGAACCCGGACCACCCCAGGGTCTCGGCCGGGGCCAGGATATTGGGGGCGAGCGCCTGGGCCACGTCGAGGGCGAGCCCGTCGAAGAGGTCGTCTCGGGTGACGAGCTGGTTGCCCCTGACGGGGTCCATCCTGACCTGCCACATGCGGGCCAGGACGGGGTCCATATCGTTCGCCCTGGCGGGAAGTCCCGTCGAAAGCGCCGCAGCCCCGATGGTTACCGCCACGGCCAGGCGCAGGAAGCGATTGAATTTTGCGCCCATCGGATCCCCTCCAGGAGCCGGATTTTCCACGAATGGCACGCTAGCAGGGTGTGCCGTGACCGTCAAGCCACGCCCGACGTCGTCCTGAGAGAGCCGACGAGCCCGACGTCTTCGCCCATCCCATCTCCCAGTGTTCGTCCAGGCTCGATTCTGTTTGACATCGACGACGGCTCTCTCCGAATCTGGAGAACGTTCGGCTTTTGACCTCCTGTGTCAAGGTGGTGTAGCCTCGTTCATGGGGGTTTGGGAGCCCGAGTGCAGAAGAAGGAGTACCCCATGCGATCCATATGGCTGAGCTTGCTCGTGGTTTGTGCCCTGTTGTCGGTCCTCGCCGCGGCCGGTTGCGGCGAAGAGTGTCCGGCGGGCCAACAGATGTGCGGCAGCACCTGCCTCAACGTGGCGACCGACCACGACAACTGCGGCGGCTGCGGCAACGCCTGCGGCCCCACCCAGACCTGCCAGGCCAACCAATGCACCTGCCCTGGCGGCCAGCAGCCCTGCGGCCAGCAGTGCGTCGCGGGCGTCGAGATCTGCAACAACCTGGACGACAACTGCAACTCGCAGATCGACGAGGGGGTCGCGCCCCAATCCTGCAACAATCCTTGCGGCGCAGGAACCCAGACCTGCACCAACGGCACCTGGGGCGCCTGCTCGGCACCGACTCCGTCCGAAGAGGTCTGCGACACCCGCGACAACGACTGCGACGGCCAGGTTGACGAAGGCGTGACGAACACCTTCTACCCCGACGGCGACAACGACCACTTCGGCGCGGTCGGCGGGACGCCCCAGCAGGCGTGCAGCGCCCCAGCCGGCCACGTCGAGGACAACACAGACTGCGACGACGCCAATGGGGCCATCAACCCCAGCGCCACCGAGATCTGTGATGGCCTCGACAACAACTGCAACGACGCCATCGACGAAGGCCTGGGCGGAGCCTGCGCCTGCGTCCCGCCCGCCACGCAGAACTGCGGCGCCGGAGATGACGTCGGCGTGTGCGAGTTTGGCACCCAGACCTGCGCCGATATCGGCTCCGGCCCCCAGTGGGGCGACTGCATAGGCGGCGTCCGGCCCGTCGAAGAGATCTGCGACGGCCTGGACAACGACTGCGACGGCCAGACCGACGAAGGCATGACCCCGGACACCTACGAAGCCAACAATAGCTGCAGCGCGGCGCGTGGTCCCCTGCAGGTCGACGAGGCGGGGGAAACCCTCGTCATCGATGGGACCCTGTATTCGAGCGACGGCTCCCAAGACCAAGATTGGTTTCTGGTTAAAGCCCAAGAAGGATTCCACGCTTTATGCGGCGTGC
>JAHJCT010000032.1 GCA_018812715.1 Microcaldota archaeon
CCCTGCTCACGCCTACTGTGGGGTTCGAGGAGGCCTCTCTGTGGATGGAGGCGAACGCGCAGGTCGGTTTCGCGGCACTGTGCGTCTCTCCCTTCCTGCTACCCCTTGCCGTACGACATCTCGCCGGGACCGGGACGGTCGCCTGCTCGGTGGCGGGCTTTCCGTTCGGGTACGCCCAGACGGACGCGAAGGCCGCCGAATCCGCCCGCCTGGTGGAGTCCGGCTGCCGTGAGGTCGACATGGTGATGAACATCGCCGCCTTCCTGGAGGGCGAGTATGCGTTCGTAGAGGAGGACATCTCGGCGGTCGTGACGGCGGTGCGGGAAGCCAGCGATGGCGAAGGCATCGTGAAGGTCATCTTGGAGACGGGCTACCTCGACCCGTCACAGATCGCCGAAGCGTCACGCCTTGCTGTGGATTCTGGCGCCGATTTCGTGAAGACGTCCACAGGGTTCGGTCCGCGGGGCGCATCGATCGAAGACGTGAGGGTGATGAGGGAGACCGTTGGGCAGGACATAGGCGTGAAGGCTGCCGGGGGCATACGAGACGCATCTACCGCGCTCGCCATGATCGAGGCGGGAGCCACCCGGGTCGGCGCCTCTTCGGGACGCGAGATACTCGACGCCTTCGACGCGGGCCGCGTGTAGGAAGGAAGCATGCCAGCCTATCCGGTCACCGCCCTGGTCCTGCGAAAGACCAAGCTCGGAGAGGCCGACACGATCGTCACGCTGCTCTCCTCCGAGGGCGCTCAGATCAGAGCCGTGGCCAAGGGCGTGCGTAAGACCCGGTCGCGGTTCGGCGCCCGGCTCGAGCCGTTCACCGTGGTCGACCTGTTGCTGCATACGGGTCGCTCGCTCGAGATCGTGACCGAAGCGCGCACGGTGACCTCCAACGACGCCATCCGGTCCGACTTCGATCGCATGACCGCCGCGTCGGTCGTAGCAGATCTGCTCGACAAAGTGACCGCCGAGGCCGAGGCGGAGCCGGTCCTCTTCGACATGTCGCTGGCGACGCTTCAGGCCATCGGCTCCGCATCCTCCCGTGAGCTGCCGGCGCTCGTGGCCGCCTTCCTGCTGAAAGCGATGTCGGTGCTGGGCCTCCAGCCGTCGATCATGCGCTGCGCGCGTTGTGCCTGCGCTCACGAGGGCGACATCGCTTTCTCGTCGGAAGGAGGTGGTGTGCTGTGTGCTGTCTGTGCGCGCATGGATGAGACCGCGGTGCGGATCTCCTCCGACGTCCGGACGGCGCTCCATGGACTGCTCAGCGCTCGTATGGCAGACGTGGCTGCGATGGAGATGCCGGATGAGGTGGCGGGGGAGTGCCTGAGGCTGCTCCGGCCCTTCGTGGTGTACCATGTACCGGCACGATTGAAGGCCCTGCAGTTCCTATCGGACCAGCTCGCATCGGGCGCTTGGCCCTGCGTTGACCCCCCTGCCGACGTCGGATAGCCTTGACCACACGCACGCCCGCCACCTGGTGAAGAACGCCTCGAGAGGTCCTATGAGCATGCTCACCTTCCAAGAGATCATCCTGCGGCTGTCGCGGTTCTGGGCGGACTACGGGTGTGTTTTGCTTCAGCCTTATGACATGGAGGTGGGTGCTGGGACGTTCCACCCGGCGACCACGCTCCGTTCCCTGGGGCCCGAGCCGTGGAACACGGCGTACGTCCAGCCGTCGCGTCGGCCGACCGACGGGCGCTACGGCGAGAACCCGAACCGTCTGCAGCACTACTACCAGTACCAGGTCATCCTCAAACCCAGTCCCGACGACATCCAGGACGTCTACCTGGACAGTCTGCGTGCCATCGGCATCAAGCTCGAGGAACACGACGTGCGCTTTGTCGAGGACGACTGGGAGAGTCCCACGCTGGGCGCCTGGGGTCTCGGCTGGGAGGTCTGGCTCGACGGGATGGAGGTCACCCAGTTCACCTACTTCCAGCAGGCGGGGGGCATCGACCTGAAGCCCGTCACCGTGGAGATCACCTACGGCATCGAGCGCATCGCCATGTACCTGCAGGAGGTCGAGAGCGTC
>JAHJCT010000022.1 GCA_018812715.1 Microcaldota archaeon
AGGGTTTTCATGAATCATATTAATCATCTAAGATGGGGATCGAAAACCCCTCTTAGAAAATATGGAGGGTTTTCATGAATCATATTAATCATCTAAGATGGGGATCGAAAACCCCTCTTAGAAAATATGGAGGGTTTTCATATGGATGTTAAAATTTTAGTTAAAGAAAAGAATGTCCTTGAGTTGGAACTTGGTACCAATGAACAATCACTTGCCCAGGTACTGGCAGAACGATTAAATCAAGATAGTGATGTGGAATTTGCTGCTTATAAGCTTGAACACCCAATAGCTTCGTTCCCCCGTCTGATAGTGAAAACAAAGAAAGGTGACCCAAGTAAATTACTCTTGGAAAAATTAAAGGAAATTAAAAAAGAAATAACTGATTTCAGGAAGCAATTTGCCGATATTGTTAAATAGATGATAGAATGCTTCCAATTTCAAAAACTATTACGCAAGCACCTGCGCAGCTACTGATACTTTTTGCTACCCTTGCTCTTTTTCTTATTACCAATGCAATTTTTGGTGGTAATAATTCTCTTAATTTCATACCAATTCTCATAGCAATACTTATTGTTATTGAAATACTTGTCTTCGTAGCTATCGAGGTAAAAGAAGGAACCAAAAAACATGGATGGAAACATGAAATTGTTGACACCCTTTTAGCTCTTTTAATTGCCGTAGTAATCTGGTACGGTGTTTCATTTATTTTGAATACCAACTCGCCAATATCGGGCGTTGTATCATGCAGTATGCTTCCCAATCTTCAAAGGGGCGATTTTATTTTAGTTCAGGGTGCATTAGCAAATGCCTATGAAATAGAGATGACCGAACAAGAGCTTGACTCTCTTACAAGCGATGCAATAATCCATTATGAAGGTAGCAATTTTACGATAAAAGGCTCTATCTTTTCATATTGTATTTACAACCAAAAAGCTGAATTATGTCAATTTTTCGTCGATTCACCAGAAAAAATAATCGAGGAAAAAGGAGCATTTACCTATAAATATGAAAGATGTTCTCTTTCGTACTCTGACGGAGGCAACGCCACATTACCATGTCTTAGCTCAGTAACTTTCAAGAATCATGAGTATCTAACTAATTTTTCTCATGATACTATTGTTTATGCTTCCCCCAAAGATCATCTTTACTCTCTTATTGGTGATATTGTACATCGTGCAATGTTCAAGATAAATGTTGGCGATGAGACATATTACTTAACAAGAGGAGACAACAATCCAATTCTTGATCTGCAAGTATATGACTATGGAAGAGATCTAACCAATGCACCTGTTTCTGAAGAATATGTTCGCGGCAAGGTGATAGCAAGAATTCCTATCCTTGGATATTTCAAATTATTTATATCTGGGTATCTTCAAGAGGATTCACAATGCAGGACTCAGCTCGATTTTACTCATATTTCATGAATATATGATCTCTATACTCTCCTCTATGCAATAGCCATTTTGGCAATCTAGCGAATTCCTTAAAACCTAATTTTTTGTAAAGTGCATATGCTGGTTTGTTTGTCTCAAACACAGACAGATAAATATTTCGTGGTCTTGGCTTGAAAAATCTTTTTGCTGTTCTCATATTCAATTTAAGAAGTGCCTCACCAAGACCCAAGCCTCTGAATTCTTTTGCTATGGCAATTCCCAAACAGACATTTCCCCTTTCTTTGTATGCTCCTTTTTTGGCACCACTGGTTCCTGCTATTTTACCGTCAATTTTTGCCACAAGTGTATAGCCATCACGCTTTTTGAGTGCTTCCAATTGTGTTTTCTTCCACCCTTCCTCTTGTTTCAAAGTAAATTTTTTGTCATAAATAATACATGACCGTTCTCCAATCAATTTGTTAATAAAGATCAGAAATCCGCGTGTATCATCTTTTTTGTTGATAAATGAAACTCTTGCAAGTCTTCCATCTTTAAGTTTCAACTCCATTGGAAAACTATCCATAATGACTCGCCTTTCCTTCTCTTGTTATGAATTCCTTTAATTTTGTTTTTAGTTTCTTTTTTTCTTTTGCACTTATATTCAAGCTATCAAGTTTTTCTTCCCATTCTATCAGAGCACCCACAATTCGATTTATCATTGTCTCGTTGTCGTTGTATTTAGCGTAGTCTAAGAGTACTCTTAATGCGTATTGTGATTCTGATTTTCCCAATGCCTCTATTACAGCGGCCCTGAGCATTCTGTTTGTTTCATTTTCATGGGCACAGAAACGAGCATAATAATATGTAAGTAATTTTGCTGCATCATCACTTCCTTTTAATTTCCCAAGAAATCGTATTAACTCAGTAATGCCCTCAATTGAAGTATTATAATTGAACAAAGATCTATACACATTCATTCTTAGTTGCGCTGAATCCAGAGACGGATTTTTCATTTTGAAATACTCATATGTGTGCAGCATTTTCATCTCTATTGCCTGTGCAAGTTGCCCATGTATCATATAAAGAAGCAATTGTCTGACTGTTTCACTTCCGTTCTTGTATGTTTTTTCAAGTTTTTCAAGCGCTTCGTTTTTAGAATCCTCATTAACAGCTACTGGATAAAATTTTAGTGCAAAAAGTGACTTCTCTATCTCTTTTACTTCAGTTTCCATTGTATTTTCTTCCTTTTTTTCACTCTTCTTCAAAAAACCACCGCATGATTTAAGCCTTTAAATTTAGTTCTTTTAATAAACCCTTGGTGGTTTTTTGGAAATACTCTTTGCTACTAGCAACAAACATAAATTCTCAGAAGCATCAGCAATACTTTCTACAAAAATCAAACATTTTCCATTCCAATACCTGGAAATTCGTTCAGATAACCTTGAAGAAATAGCGAGAGATGCTGTAGCTGTTGCTTATGCAAAATGCAAAACCCCGGTATTTGTTGAGGATACTGGTCTCTTTATAACCGCTCTCAAGGGGTTTCCTGGAACTTATTCTGCCTGGACTTTTGCTAAGATTGGAGTGGAGGGCATTCTCAAACTTATGAAAGATGAATCCAATAAAGAAGCGAAGTTTGAAACATGCATCGCCTATCATGATGGTACCGACATCCATGTTTTTCATGATGTATGTGAAGGCCGATTAGCAGACCAAAAACAAGGAAATAGTGGCTTTGGCTATGACCCGATCTTCATTCCAGAAGGCCATACGCAGACATTTGCTGAAAACATAACATTAAAAAACAAGCTCTCTCATAGATATAAAACGCTTCTTAAATTCTCTAGATTCCTCAAGACTAGAATTTGAATCTCGAGGTGTGAAGTTTTTATGGCAAAATTACATTCAAAGAAAAAAGGTAAGTCAGGTACCAAGAGACCTAAAAGTAAAACTGCCCCAGAATGGGATACTGCAGACAAGGCTAAGATAGAAGAATTGGTAATAAAAATGGCAAAAGAAGGCGTTCAATCAGCCAAAATTGGTTTGATCTTACGTGACCAGCATGCCGTTCCAAATATTAGAGCAGTTTTAGGCCTCTCATTATCCGCTTTCCTTAAAAAAGAAGGAGTAACCCAGGAATATCCTGACGATTTGCTTGATCTTATTAAGAAAGCAGTTAGACTTTCTAATCACATGAAAACTTTCAAGAAAGATGTTCATAATAAAGTAAAACTTACTCACATAGAGTCGAAAATAGGAAGACTTGTTAGATATTATACTAAAACAGGTGCACTTCCAAAAGATTGGAAATATAATAGGGAAAAAGCAGCCCTACTTGTAAAGTAATGGTGGTTCTCTGGCAGGAAGAAAGAAAATTAAAGCAGTAGACAAATGGAAATCAAAAAAATGGTACTCAGTAAAAGCACCTGGGCTTTTTGAAGAAAAAGAACTTTGCGAAGTTGTTTCTTCAGATCCTAAAAAACTCGTGGACCGTATAATCACAAAAAGTCTTCTTGAGATGGGCGTCGGTGGTTCGTCACAAATAGCTATGTTTACTACCTTAACATTCAGAATCAAGGATGTATCTGATTCTGGTGCATCTACAATTTTAATCGGGCACAGTATTTCCCCATCATTCATCAAAACATTTGCAAGAAGAGGCAAGTCTCTTATACATCAAGTTATTGATGAAAAAACAAAAGATAATGAAAATCTGCGCTTGAAAATAATTGCAGTAACTGGTGCGGGAGTTAGTGAAAATACAAAACGCAATTTAAGAGAAGCCATAAGAGATGAGACAAAAAAAGCAATTGCTGAGAAGAATTTTGATGAAGTCATCCAAGATGTTATTTATGGTCGTGTTTCTTCGAAACTTTTCACTAGATTAAAGCAGATCACAAAAATGAGACGCGTCGAAGTTCGTAAATCTGAACGCGAAGAAATCTTCAAGTGAAACTTTCCTTAATTTGTACTTCTGGTAAAGTTTCACAAACTTCTTGAGGTAAATCTCCTGAGAAAATGTGATAATATGATTCCTGGTGGCATGGATCCAAAAAAAATGCAGGCCCTTATGAAACAGATGGGCATAAAAAGTGAAGAAATTCCTGCCAAAAGTGTTGTAATAGAAACTGATTCTGGAAAGCTTATAGTCGATAACCCCCAGGTAACCCAGATAAGTATGCAAGGGCAAAAATCACTTCAGATTACCGGCGAGATACGTGTTGAAGAAAATACAGAGAATGATATAAAACTTATTATGGAACAAACTGGCTGCTCAGAGGAGGAAGCAAAGGCTGCCCTTGAGAAATCCAAGGGCGATATAGCAGAGGCAATCCTCTCTCTTTCAGAAAGCAAGGAATAAAAATTTTGTCAGTTAACTCATTCTTATGAGAATTGGGCGTGAGGTTCTTCTTATTGTCGTGCTTCTTGTTCTAATAGCCCTACTTGTGAAACTGATTGAATTCTTCAAAGTCGACGTTGTTGAAGCAGATGCTAGGGCATTTGTATTAGAAGAACTCAGTACCAAGTATCCTACTGCAGATATAGAAATAATGGCTGTTACTCCTAAGTATAATGAATTTGATTCTCGTTATTTCGAACTAAAAGCAAAGGTTACCCAAAACCCACAAACACCTTGTCCACAACGTTCTCATGTTTTCTATAGTTACCCTGTTCAGAATTTTGTCTCACAACCAGCTGAAGTAATAACTTCTGGTTGTACTGTTTGCACGTCACCAATATGCACTATTGCATTTCCAGAAGAAGCGATAATCGCATCCCACACATTAGACGGTACAAGCGCTGTTCATTCTTACATTACTACCTACTCTGATGCCCTTCCGCAAGTTGCTGAAGAATCAGATTCATGGTATGTAACATGGGATTCGGATACAAGTGATTATTACTACAGCACTAAAATACACAGAAGTGGTTCAGTTTTGAACGTTACTCGTTACGAGAGGTAATTCATCAAATGTGTAATGTGCTGGTTCTAATTCTGCAACATATCTAGTTGGTATTTCTGATACTAAAATAAATCTTTCATTTTCTCTCATTTCAGGATTTGGCATAAGATTCCCTACATACAATTTGATTCCACCATCCAAAGAAATTATGCCACCATCAAAATATTCATGCCTATGTATATCAGTACATGCTTGCAACAATCTTCTATATCCTTCGTCCCATGAATCTGACGAAAGTAGCACTGAGAAAAGTATATCTAAAACTCGTGCATCATGATACACTGCATAACGATAAAGCACAGTAACCAGATCAATATCATCAGGGATATCTAATTCGTGATTACCTACAACGATCATTCTATCTATCATTTCTTCGTCAGCAATTCCTAAATGCTTTGCAACTGGTACATATCTTTTATTCGATTCTCCCTGGCATAATATGGCGCAATCAAAAATAGCTTCAAACTGGTCTCGTATCCCTGATTTCCTCAATACATAATCAGCATACTCAGCAGCAGATGCAGTTGTTATTACATGTCTGCACCCATTTTGTCCAAGCCCTTCAAGAAGCGGCGTTAAGCCTCTTAGTGTGCCTCTTACTTCATCTTCTGGTCTAAATCTACCTAATGTTTCATCAAGATCCCAGCAAATGAATCTTCTTTGTAAGCACGACATTGTTGTAAATAATAGAACGAAATGTTTAAAATGAACTGCTACTATTGTACTAGTATCATTTCCCCATCAATCGTAATCTTTCTATCAAGGAATTGGGAAATTATATATGAATTAGTTTTCAGATGCTCCGTTATTTTATCTGTAGTATACTTTGTTTCTCCTTTTGCCAATGCAGCATAAATAAGCAACTGATCTGCCAAATGCATATCAACATCGCAATCAATATTTAGTTCATCAAGTGCTTCCTGTGCTACAATCTCTGCTCTTTTGCCTTTTTCTCCGAGCACATAAGAACCCCTCAACCCTTTCCAAGCAGTAACTGCATTTCCTACTGAAAGTGCATCATTCTCACGTATAAAAATTTTCTCTATTTCATTCTGAACAAAAATCTTTTTCTCACGAATTGCAATGCTCGTTGGCAATCCTGATATTCTTATCAAAGCATGAATAATTTCTTCACTATACCAATCTGTGCAACCTTTTGGTTCTGAAGGATTTATCTTTACATCTATAATCCCGCCGCCTTTTGGATAATACCCTGGCTTTATCATCTGAGTTTCTACGTCAACACCAAATCTTGAAACTGCAGGTATTAAAACTTTTTCAAAATAATCATATCCTGGTGATTTCATTACATGTGTTCCACCTATTATGCGCAGTTCACTTTTCTTTGATGCAAAAAGAAGAATTGGGATAATTGTTTGTGCTACTAACGTTACAGAGCCGGCAGTTCCTATATCAAATTCGTATTTACCTCCAACTATTTTACCAGGATGAAATATGAGTTCTGTACTTCGTAATTCTGCTTTTTCCAACATCCCTCTACATACATTTCTGACTGCCTTTGCAGCGGTTAAATGTTGCATTTGCAATCCTGGATTTGGCCGCCCTGCCCGTATATTCGATATTCTCATTGGTTTTTGGGTTATTGCAGATAATGTAAGTGCAGTTCGGATTATTTGTCCGCCGCCTTCGCCATAAGATCCGTCAATCTCTATTGACAACATAAACACCTCTTAGTTTCACTGGGCAAACAACGTGAAAAGAAATAGGCCAGCGCATCGCGCTGGCAAGGCGACCAGTTATCCTCCCATGCACTTACAAAATGAGCGTAAGCCAAACTATATTTAGATTGCGCAACATATAAAAAGTTTGTGAATGGGGTGGTTAATATTTACACTATATGGTTGTTTTTACAGCATATATGTGCCCTACAATCATCTTTAGTTACTAAAAATGGGCGTTCATGATAATTTCGAAACGTATTTAATAACTTTCAGATAAATTCTATTGTATGGCGAGAGAGCACTCAGATCAACCAGCTAAGGTTATTCCATTCTCAAGAGCACGCAAGCCGGCAACTGGCAGAGCCCTTAAAAATATCTCTACCGAAGGTCTTATGGCGGAGATTCTAACTCTTCGTTCTCCTAACGGAAAGAATATGGGTCGTGATCGCTTGGTTGAGAAAAAATTCCCTCGAAAACTTAATGCTGATGAATGTGCCGCATTGCTAAGTGGAATAGCCCCTATTACTCCTGAGATTTCACAACTCTTACAAATCCCAAAAACACTTTATATGCTTGGTAATGAGCCGTCTTTTTCTTCACAGCAAGACAGGGGCATTAACGAAATTGTAAAATCATTATTATACGGTTCTCCAATGCCAGTTGTTCTGCCTGACTATGGTATTTACATAAGCAGCCGAGGAAGCAATGTTTTCTGTACCCTCGTTGATAAAAAAAGAAAAATCATAGTTCATGCAACTATCAACAGCATGTACGCTAAACAGGGTTCTTGGAAATCTTTTCAACAAACTATCCAACGCGCCCTTGACACTGCCAAATCTTATGAAACAAAAAAAGAACCATTCAATTTTGTTTTAACTAACGAAGGAATAACCAGTACGCTTTAACTTGTTATTATAAATTCTCCATTCCAGCCTCTTCGAAAATGCACTGATTCTCCTTCTCTTCTCGAATAAAGGCCATTTCTTGCTATTGCCTGATGTCCAATCATCCATGCATGCGCATTACCGTCAATATAGAAAAAGGGTGATCTTCCACTTTCAAACGTACCATACCCAGTATTAACGCCTCTATCCGAACTTGGCATACCCTGAGGCATCTCACGTAGTTCTATTCCTAATGGAGCATATCTCTTTCTAAGATCGGCTATCACTGCGTTGTTTATTTTTTCTAAATTCTTTAAGTCCACACCATGATATCTTGGCTGAACAAGGAGTAACAATTTGCCATCATGACCTTTCATCAAAAATAATCTTCTCCTATAAGAAAATGCATCTGTTTCTCTAATAACAATCTGCTTTATCCAAGGCAGTTCTATTGTTCCTATTATGCCACCTATATGAAAAGTGTTTAGCAGAGGGTCCTGACAGTTTGGATTGCCTATAACATTTCCTCCATAAAAACTATCTTCAAAGCGGCCAGTTTCTTCGATTCCTAATCTTCCAATATAATCCTGTTTCCAGGCAGCGAATACTAGCCCGCCTCTTTTTTCCCCAATGAATCTAATCAATTCTCTGTGAAAATCAACTGAAAATTTAAAGTCCCTAAATTCCTCCGTTCCATCAAGATATGCAGCCATTGCCTGATCAAGTACTGGTATTGCATCTTGGAATGCATCTTCTCGAACAACACAATCAAATCCTCTTGTTTTAGGGTTTGTTAAAAGCATTAAATTTTCTCTATATGCACCTACATCATGCATGATTTTTTCAGGAATATCTGGTCGTAGCTTTTTATCCGTGAATGGATCTTTTTTCTCAACACCCTCTCTATCTGTTTTCCGTGGATTACCAAAAATCATAACTAGTTTATATCGCGCAAATATTAAAAAGCTACCACAATCATCAATTATCTCCCATTTTCTAGCTTGAACAGTTTTTTTCATAAAAAAACACACTATTTAAATCTTTCTTCCTATAATTCTAATGATAAGGCTGAGCAGATGACTACTAATCGAAAACTCCTGATACCTACTGTAAAATTTACTGAAGTAGACAAAGTAAAGCAATTTGCAGGATACTTTCAGGCAGTAGAGCTTGATCTTCACGGCGTAAAACAAGTTATAGACAGAAATCAAAGAGCAGCACTTTCTGTTTCTCATATACTTATGAAAGAAATGGGAGTTGATGTTCATGCTGTTCATTTGAGAGGTTTTGATCTTAGTGTAAATGATAAGAAGCTGCGCAGCAAAGCAACTTCTTTTTGTAATGATATCTATTCAATTCTTACCCCAAAAATAGCAGTTCTTCATCCAGGTAAGGGCGATCTCCCTACTCTTGTTTCCAATCTTCGCTTTTTGCTTGGAAAAATTCCACCAGAATTAACTATTGTTATCGAAAACATGACTCATTCAAAATCAGCTTTGCATTCTCCAGAAACAATAAGAGAATTTGTTCAAAGAGTTGAAGACATGCCTTCAAATGTCGGCGTTTGTATAGACACGGCACACCCACTTTTTGTTTCAATGCAAATGGATGGTGATGCATACACTGAACTGGTTTTAACTCACATGCGGGCTGCTTTGCCAAGACTTAGACATCTACACTTTTCAGATCGTGATATTAGGGATGCACGATCAGTAAAACATCTTCCTATTGGAGAAGGAATGATTGACTGGCAAAGAATTGATGCATTTGTCGAAGAAATCGGTTATGATGGAAAAGCAGTTATTGAACTAAGATATGCTGATGGTCTTGATGATTTGGTAGTTCCATCTGCCTGCAGGTATTATGGCTGTGACGAAAAGGATTTAAATTCCGGGTCCAGAAATACTGATATGGCAAGTGTAAAGATCACAAAGGAAGAATTTATTGAAAAAACAAATCTTCCACCACACATAGTTGCATTGCTCAATTTACCTTCACATGGATTACTTGAAGAATCTGATCATTTTACTTATTTCATAGTCCCTTCATCTTCTTATAAACCTCAACATGTGGATCCACATCACGCATTAACCGGAGAAAATGACGCCGTTGAATGGGCTACATATGTTTTCGGCATTAGAAAAGATGCTAAACAAAGTTATGCTGTTCTTATAGATAAAGAAAGGAGAATTGGCGTTGATGAAACTGTTTTGAGTGTTTATGGGAAAGGTTTTGATTGGAGTGATTTTGAAGCTTCATTCAGAGAAGCACTTAAATTAGCTAGCATGAGCAAAAAGGCCAATCACATTGTTTGTTCAATGGGCATTTCGAATGTTTTATATCCAAAAGAAAAAGGCGCATGGAAATAATCAAGTCTTTTGTACTTCTTTCGTATTATCTGGTTTTTGAGTTTTTCTTGATTTTTTCTTTTTCTTAAAAGCACGTGATGGTTTTTCAATAATAGGCTTTAGTGAAGGATTTTGTCTTATTATTCTGTCTGCTGCTTCTGCAAGACTTTTGTCTGCTTTTTTAGCTTTTTTAAGAAGATCGATTGTTGTTTCTGAAACAGGAAAACTGCTGCTGCCTGCTAATGCCACCATAGCTACTCCATATTTCAAAAATTCTGATCTCTTTCCTTTTTTCATACGCAAACCTTTGCTTATCAGAACCTGTCCACTTGTTTCCATGAAGCTATGCCAATAATCTGTCGTAGGCAATCTATCAAAAGATTTGAGCGCATCACTAAGTGTTGCTGATTTTTCCTCACCATTCAAAACTTTGATTATACTATTTCCAATGTTTGCAAGTTCTCTTACATTAGGATCATCAGAACTTGATAATTTTGCTGTGATCTCTCCTCTTTTTACTCTTCCTTCATGCCATATCAATGTGAAAAACATTTCTTGTGTCTCAACCATGTTATTCAGCCCCTATTAAGTGTTCCCCGCTCCAACCTATTGGAAATTCAACCGCTTCTCCCTCTCTTCTGTAATGCAAACCATTTCTTGCAAATGTCATTTCTCCTGCCGCAACCCTATAAGCATTACCATCTATATAGAAGAATGGTGATCTGCCACTCATAAATGTTTCATAACCTGTATTTATTCCTTCATCTGTTGAATACGCATTCCTAACATTCCTTACTTCTATTCCTAGTTCCCCATATCTTTCCTGCAGTGCGCCCATCACCTGTGTATCTATCTCTCTTATGTTTGGCATATCTCTGGCAGCATAAAATGGTTGTGCCAATAGAATTGGCTCTCCATTATCTCCGTTTACTAAGAACAATCTTCTTCTGTATATTATCTGCCCTTCTTCATTTCTGATTATGATCTGCTTAACCCATGGCAATTCTACTGTTCCTACTATACCTACAATGTGGTATTGCTGTCCCGAAGGATCCTGGCATGTAGCCTCACCCCTTACAATACCCCCGCGGAATCCATCTTCAAAGCTTCCTGATTCAGTTACTACATAAGTTGTATCTGCAACTTCTATTTCGTTTGAGTGGTCCCCTCTCCATCTAGAAAATATCGCATCTCCCCGTTCTTCGCCTACAAGCCCTTGCAATTCTCGGTGGAAATCTTCTGAAAACTTAAAGTCCCTGAATGCTTCTTCTCCTTGTGCACGTGCACTTAGTGCCTGATCTAATACAGCTGCTGCCTGATCAAATCCTTCAACTTCGCCAAAGAATCCAATCAATCTTTCGATAGAAGCTCTTGCAGGACCTACTAAATTATCACGGAAACTTGATACTTGGATTATTAGATCAAGATTCTCCATAATGAATTCAGGTGATAATTCAACTCCTTCCGGAAGGAATCTTTCACTTATTACTTGCCCTATTCTTTGTCTAAATTCTTCATTTGTCATGTGTTGGTATTGTCCCTGATCATTACGGGATGGCGTTAACCCTCCTGATATTTCAGCTAAAATTTCCCCACCTATTCTTCCTTGTATATAATAATCAGTAAATCGATTGATTTCTGGCAGTCTATTCCGTACGAAGTCTCGTCTTCCTGTACGCCCCCCATCTCTTGCATATTCAAGGTGAGCCCCAACCATTCTGAGCCATGCCTCACCTCCAGCCAGGTTCACCCCTCTTTCTATTCCCATTATCAATTCAGTAACTGCCCTAAAACGATTGTGGTCCCTTAAATCGCTTCTTACATGATCATTGTCAAGCGCACTTAGTACTAGCTCTCTCGGTACAATGCCCATTTCAGGTAGCATATAAGCAATGAAAGGCAATCTGTTTGGTCTTGGTGCTTGCCCCACTAATCCTTCCATTCTCTGAGCCATTTCAGGTGACCAAACAAAGTTTCTTTCAATAACTGCAAGATACATTTCTCTTTCGCTTGGAATGATTCTGCTCACATCATTAATCATGTATGTTAATGCAGGTTCAAGCAAAGTTCCTCTGCTCTCAACAGGTACTTGATTTGCAATTCTAGAAAGTGTTTCAAGTGCTCTATTCATTCTGTGGATCTGACCAGTATTTGTTAATGGGAAACTATCCAAAATTCCTATTCGTACTCCTGGCCTTATCTCATTTGTTAAAAGTGGCAGAGCATCAATACCATAAGTATGCAATTGTGCGGCAAAGTCAAACACTGTACGAATAGTTGTTAGTTCAATCGGATCGCTGAGATTTCTATAATGGAATAATGTATCTAATCCAGCAACTGTCCTCATATATTGTTCTGAAAATGCCGCTACATTTTCAGGCGGGGCATTTGTTCTTATATATTCTATACCAGTAACAACATCTGGAGCAACTTGGCCAAATCCTCTTTGTGCCAGAACACCAAAAACAAAATCATTTTGATCTGGTACTGCTCTTCCATCCTGTTGTGCACGTGATAAAGCAAAGTCATATACCAAAGCATCAGTAGTATCAGTTGGCCTGCTTCCAAGTTCCTGAATTCTCATTGCTTGTCTTGAATATTCTTCTCTAAATCTAAATGCTACTACTTCTCTCGGAAGTCCGCTTACTTCTACTGCATCATCTATTGCTCCCATGAAAAATCTGTCTTCTATTGTTTCTGGCTCTGTCATTCTACCATATCTACGTGCTTCTTCAACTCTTTCTTCTACCATTGTTCTTGCTTGATCTGGAGCTATGCCTTCATCTATATATTCTCTAGTAGCTCTAATACTCTCAAGTTCAAGCGCTCTCTCATTTTGAATTCTTTGTGCATGTGTTTGTATCATTGCACTGCGTTCTTCACCTTCAGGTCTACTCATAATTTCTTGCATTCCTTCATAATATTCAGGATAATCTTGTCTTATACTTTCTAGAGTTCTTTCTCCTCCTTCTATACTTGTTATCAAATCCTCAAGTACTCTATCAGTTCCTCTAAGAAGACCTTCCCAATGATCTAACAAATTCATTCTTGCTTCTCTTCTCTCTAAAATTGCTAATTCCAATTCTCTTTCAAAATAGGGGCGTGCTTCAACAGTTGCTTCAGGAGCGGCAATAGCTATTTCTTCCGTTTCCCCATGAGGTGTTTGATATTCAAAACGAGCAACTTCTCTTCCTTCTCTTACTTCTGTTCCAGTATATCTTATATTTTCTGGTAGCTCTGTTTCTCCAATTATATTTGCTCTTCTTTCTAATTCTCCATTAACCAGTGCAAGTATTTCTTCTGTTCCAGCTCTTACTCTTGGATCACGTGCACCTTCCACTACACCTTCAAATTCACTGCCCCATCTCTGTAAAATATCTGATGAACAATTTGGCAATTCGCTTCTTAAGATTCCTAGGACTTCATTTGTCGCAACTGTGTTCTCTCTCATTAATCCTACTCTATACAAGAAGAACATACTCTCAAGCATTTCAATTCTTGCTTGACCTGGGTTTTCTTGAATTGCTTGTATGCGATCTGCTACAGTGTTAATGTCAAATGTGATCTCCGCAGTTTCTCCTGCATTTCTTGCCATAACAGTTCCATTGAACTCTTCAGCCCCCTGTACTATGCTGATTATATTCATCTGCTCTATTGCAGCAAATCCTTCATTAATACCCTCAATAAAAGCTCGTAATCGTCCTTCAGTATAAGTACCATTGTCTATCATTTGTGCAATCTCTCGCCAAAATAAAACACTATCCCTAGTTGATCCTTCTCCTCCAGGTCTTATTCCATTTCCCCAACCTATCCCAGCATTTTCAAAATCTATCCTGAATACCTCAATATTATCTCCTGTTATATTTACTCTGTAATTTCCACCATGTGAATCTGGTATACCTAAAGCAAAGTCTATTACCCCCTGTCTGCCAAATGCTCTAAGCAAACCAATTATTTGCTCTTCAGAAGTGCTTGGATCTCTTAAAGCCCTTCTCAAATCCATTTCTCCGACTCTTTGCTCTAATGCTGTTCCATCTTCCAGTAAAATATACTCTGGCCTTATCTCACCAATACTATCATAAAGTGCTGCACCAAGCCGTTCTTGTGTGTATTCTCTTGGTCTATATATGTAATCTACACTGGTGCCATCTTCTCTTACTATTCTTACTTCAAAGACATCAGGGTAACCTTCTACATTTTCTACAGAAGAAACACTCCAATTTCGTTCTCTTATAGCATCTTCTACTATTGATCTTACTCCTTCTTGGCTATATCTTGATCCCACCACCATCTCCGAAGTCACATCATGAACTTCTTCACTTACTGGCAATGCTCTGATCATCTCTTCTTGTGCTGTTTCAACAAGAGGTCTCCCCGTTCTGCGATTGCGAATGTATCTGCCAAATGCCCTGTCATTTGTTGCATTTGCTCTGAAACCGCGATGGGTTGTCAACGGTCTCAATGCTTCCTGAACCGGCTCTGGCAATGTTTCCATCAATCTTGCGTTTCTCTCAACTCTTGCAAGCACTGCAGGATCATCAATCACTCTCTCTCCATTAGCATGCAACTCATAGAGTACGAGATCCCTTGCAAATTCTGCAAGATTATCCTGAATTCTCAAATCTAATCTTTCAGCAACTTCAAATCCAACTCGTTGCTGATCCTCTGGTGCAAGTGCTCTAAATGCATCTACGTTTCCATCCATCACATCTGCCATAACTTCTTCGGCTATCTCAGTTCTGGCTACTTCTGGCCTTACTAATGGTTCTGTTGGCGGTGGTTCTGGCCGTATAGGTTCTGGTTCAGGTCCTAGTATTGGTTGTGTTGGTTCTAATACTGGCTGTCGCATAGTCACTCTCTCAGCTTCACCAATTCCTGGCATCATCTGCCGAATCATTTCATCTTGCGATCTGATGAATTCTTCTTGTCTGACAGATGTTGATGCATCACGGTATAATTCCAGGAAACTATCTGCATGCAAAATAGTCCTACCGTCTCTATCAACAATAATTGTGGAATCACTTCCACCTTGTCTCACAAAATCCCCGATACCTAAACCTGACGTAGATTCAACATCCATTGCAACGCCATATGGCAATCCGTCATGTACTGTTACTACTGTACTAAGATTACCTTGCATTTCAGGGCTATCTTGGGGAAGGCGTGCTCCAAGTTCTGCTGTTTCACTGAACATATCCCTATAAAGGGTTGTAGCACCTAGTGGTCCGCCTTCAAGCAGTGGTCTGCCTAATGGTGTTTCAAGACGGCTTGCTTCGTGAGAAACATAGGCTAATATCTGTATAAGCTCTGAAGTACCTCTGGCAAAATCTTGATTAAATCCTGTATACTCTGGTGTCCAGTCTGGTGTTGCTCCTATATGGCCTCCAATATAGTCCATATCAATGGGCTGGAATGTTAACATTGTTTCGCCATTTTCTCTTCTTACCATGACTACTGCAGTATTTCGTGGAGCCCTGTCCATGAGAAGTGCTCTTCTGGACATTTCATGATATGCTCGCCATGCCTGGAACAATTCCTGTCTGCCTGTTTCTGTTCCTAACATTCTGAAAAATTCTTGATGAACTGGATTCGCTGGATCTGGATTATTATATATATCATGTAAAAACATCTGCACTCCTTCTACAGTTACGTTTTCTGTTTGTCCATTTGGTAATCTTATACTTATTTCACTACCAACTGAATCGTGAATATCTTCAATTATCGTGAAGTTTCTGATCACATGTTCTGATTCGTCTCCAATGTGTATGCTAAGTCCAGTGTCATATTCCCCTGGGCGTATTCCAGAAGTATACAATCCCTCTGCAAGACAAAGCTCACGACCAAAGTTTGCTGCTTCATAGGATTCCATTTTTACAAAGAGGCGTCTGCCATTTGACATTTCAACACTATAAATACCTCTCATTCCGCCGATGTGATTTACACCGGTTATGGTGGTTCCTTCAAATCCTGGAACACCAGCAAGTTGTGATTCAAGATTCCCCCTCATAACCAAATCAAAGAAATTGCCGGTCAATGAATCAATCTCTAAAATTCGCGCAGCTCGTTCTTGTAATTCTCTTGGCACTGTCGCATCAAGAGGAAGTGCATCTATTTGTCTTTGGGCATCAACAATGTTCGCCCATTCTGTTACGTCTATACCTATTGCATCTAAAACCCGAAGCCTTCCATCCGTGCCTCCTTCTCCATAAATTCTTACTACTTCCTCAGCATCCAAATTCATTCTTCCTGCTAGGTCTCTTATCAGAGCTTCCTCTTCTGCTCTCACTTGTTCTGGGGGGCGTGATCGTCTTGCTTCTCTTATTGCATTCATTCTTTCTCGTTCTTCTTGCGCTGCTGGCCAGTGTGCAGCAAGTCTTTCTCTGACAAGTTGTGGCGTTCCATCAGCAGTTAATGTCCATAATAGCTGCCCTAAGCCAGTATCTCTTCCCATTATTCCAACTAATCTTAATTCTAATTCTTCTCTTGTTATTTGACCAGATCCAACTCTTCTTCTTAAGCTGTCAGCAAATTCCAAGATCTCAGTTCGGTCTTGTGGAACAGTTTCCAATGCCATTATGGCAAAGGCATCTTCTGCAACTTCTCCATTCGCTAATTCCCTCATGATTATTGCTCTTTCTTCTGGCGATGCCATATTGAATCTTCTTGTATTCTGACTCTCTTCTGCACCAATAACAGGTCTGAAAACTTCTTCCAGACGTCTTGCCGTGGATGGATCGGTTTGAATAAGACCATCTATAATTTCTTCTAGTGATGCTCCTCTCCTTATCTGCTCCAATATTTCTGGTGCGATCCTTGCTTCTTCTGATCTAGGTGCTTCAACAGGTTCGCTTCTTACTTCTCTGAATGGTTGTGTTGGTTCTAATACTGGTTCTACTACTATATCCTCAGCACCAACTGCTATTCTTTGTTCAATTACTTCTGCCTCAACAGATCCTCTAAGCACTCTTGTTGCATCACGTACAGAAACATCATGGTATCTTTCTCCGAGCCATCCAAGAAATTCATCACCTGATAATCTTGTAAGTATCTCTTCACCATTTGGGAATGTTTCCAATACTCCTCGCATATCTTCCCAAGTTCTGATGCCGCGTGTTCCTTCATCCCTTAAATGTTGCCTGAATTGTTCTACAAATTCCGGACCAACCAATTCAGATAAACGAGCTGCAAGAATTGGATCTGAAACATCAGATGATAAATACTGCGCCAGTATTTGTCCGCCTCCATCCATTTCTATGCTTCTTGCACGGAAGCCTTCTGGAATTGCTGAAATTTCAACTAATTGTCCTCCCGGAGGAACTTCCAATTCTCCTAATCCTGTCCCTTCTTTCAGATATCTCATGCCCGATGCAAAGTTCTGATGGTTCATTTCTTCTCCAACAAGAAGCATTCCATTTACCGAAACAGTGAAATCATCTCCTAATTGCATCCGTCCTCCTTCTCTATAATATCCCAACAATTCATTTGCATCTGCCTGGGTTATTCTGCTTCCTCGTATTCTCATAGAAAAATCAGGACCAACACCAGTTTGGATTATTTCTATATTTTCTAATGGTATTCCATGCGCTTCTGCAAATTGTTGTCTTGCATAATCAATAGAACTTCTATGCACAAATAAAAATTCATCTCCAGTACCTTGTGCAATCATATTCGCACTTGCTAATAATACTCTTCCATCTTCTGTTGCGCCATACACTTTTCCTTTTCTCGCCGCCCTTTCCTGCAGTATTCTGTGTGCCTCACTTCCTGGTTCAACAGCAAGCTCTCCCTGGAATAAAACTACAGAGTCATTCTCCATTCTTTCCCCAACAAACATGTCGAACAATCTTTGCTGAACATCTTCAGTATATTCTCTTCCCAGTTCTTGATTTCGTTCGCCATAACCGGTTGCAAGTGTATCATTATTCAACAAATGCAAACTTGCTGGTGGCATGTCTTCCTCAGTTGGTACTCCACTTATTACTCTCGCCCCCTCTTCTCCTGGTTGGTGCGGTGCTTCTGCTAATCTTCTCATATTAGCAACAAAATCTGCAGTAGTTCCATCATGTGTAAGTGTTTGAAGATCAGCAACAGAAATTTCTGTAATTGCCTCATCCATACCAACTCGTCCTCCTCTAAATATGTCTTCCAAATATGGCCTTATCGGATGGTCTACTGTTAATTGGTCAAGCACACTCCCTTCAAAATTACCATAAATTCGTGTCATCTCTTCGTCCAATATTGCTCTTGCCCGCGTCCTTGATTGTTCATCTCTTGCTATTATTATGAACCCTGCTTCATCTGAGCTTCTTCCATACGCAGCAGATGTTACAACAGCATCTATTCCTTCTGTTCGCAGTCTTTCATTAACTGCATCAGGAGCGTTGCGAAGTGCAAGACAGTATTCATACATATTCGCGTCTCCCATTATTCTGAGCTGTGGGTCTCTTGACAATGCATTAAGGAATCCTTGTCTGTTGAGGTCTGTCGATATAAAACTTACCTGAACTGTTGTATCTGGAGACAATCCTTCAAGTCCGTCTGCCCTAAACATTGCAGGGAGTGCTTCTGCAGTAATATCAACAAACATATTGAGATGTTCAGGATTTTGCAAAACTACTTCAAATTCATCGCCTAAATCTCTGAATTCTCTAGTAAACTGTGATTCTTCGATGTTGATTCTTTCCCAGAACTGTCCCAGTGTGATATCTCCATCACGAAGATCGCGAACTGCATTTCCAATTGCAAGCTCTCTTTCAGGTGTTATCTCTACTCCGGATCTTTCCAATCTTGCTATTATATTATTGGTAACATCAAGCGTAGAAGGACCGACTATAGGTGTAATTCCCATCTCTCGCGCACGAGGCGCAACCTCCAAAACAGCATCAATTTCTGTCATTCCAGAATTTACTCTTGTTTGTACTTCATCCAAAAGCTGAACATATCTTCCGCTGACTTCTTCAGGCACTGGTCTTCCATGAAGTGTCCTAAGCAGTAATCTCGCATCTCCAGCAACATCAGCACCTACTCTTCTTTCTCTGATTGCATTATCCAACTCTGCAAAACTTCTTTCGTAAAGCAGCCTTTCTGCCTGTTCTCTTACAATTCTTGGCTGGTCTGCTTCTGGCGCTTCTCTTGTTGCCCTAACTGCTTCTTGATACTCTGCAGGAATTTGATCAATAGGTGTTTCGCTTCTTGCCATTTCATAAATTTCAGTTCCTGTTTCTCTCACTTCATTTGGCCTGAAACTTCTTGTTTGACCAAGCTCTTGATCAAGTTCTGGATGCACTGCAGGCGCGGCTTCTTCTGCAATTACTGCATCTACTTCCTGCATAATCCCCCTATCCATTATCCTGAAAGTTGCAAAATCGGCTATTTCATTTCTAATTCCTTCAGGTGTAATATCTTCATTATTGTAAATTCTTTCAAATTCAGTTAATGCTTCATCAGATGCATTTACTCTTTGTCTTAATTCATCTGCAGATACTATGCCCTCCTCTCTAGCTCTTGCATATTCATAATATTGATCAGTAAGTGTTGCTGTTTCTTGAATTGCTTCTCTTGTTTCTTCAGGGCTAAGCTCTCTTGCTGAAGAGTGGTCTCTTGCGATCCTTTCACTGTATCTTCCAAGATATTCTTGTGCAAATTGCGGATTTCCATTACTAACTTCAAAGCTTATGCGCATTTGTTCTTCTCTGTTTCCATCTCTTGTTACTCTTACAAAATCTTCGTTTGCTCTTAATGTTCTGGCAGCTTCTGCTATTGCTGCTGGTGTTCCATCTGGTATCTGATCATTATGTCTTATCATATATTCTGCAGCAGCAGCCGAATCTCTTGAAAATTCCATTTGCTCTCTACTATAGTGTACTTCAGGTTCACGTGGAAGTGCAAATGTGTCTGGTTCATCCCCTGATCCTACGCGTATATTTACATGGCCCTCGAGTTCAGTTGATGTTTGTCCGAGTTCTCTTCTTTGTGCAACACCTCTCAGCCCTCCCATTCCTTCTCTTGGTTGTGTTGCTTCAGGGCTTGTTAAGTAATTTTCAAAATCCATGAAGCGTGCTTCTGTAGTGGGGGCTCTTCCTGCTTCTCTTTGTTCTAAAAACCTATGAATTTGTGTTGGTTCTGTAGTATTCAATCCTTCTCCAAAATGATTCATCAATGCTATCATTTCATCTGTTGTTACTGGGACTCCTCTTTCCATTCCTATTCTATCTAATGTGCTAAATGTATCCTCAGCATGTGCTCCGTATAATCCTCTGAATTCTCTTTCTACATAAGCACCATGCCCATTCAATAATCGTTGTGCTTCTTGTGGATTTATCGGTGCGTCGCCATAATGTTGGATAAGTGCAAGTGCTTCATTTGTTTCAATATGCCTTCCAATATTCTGTTCTACATGCCCTATTGCCACCCTATTTTCTTCCGTAGTTCCACCAATCACCCTGGAGTATCTCTCCTGCCGTCCAATCATCGCAGCTCCGACCATTTCTTCTCGCTGAGCACCAAATGCAACCATCATAAATCCTCTGTATGCACGTGCCCCATATGATCTGCTTGTTCCAAGACTTGGTCTGATTCGTATTATTTGTGTTCCTCCGATTTGGAGTCCAGGTTGTGCTGCACCAAATATTGTAAGTGCATAATCAAACAAGCCTATATTTGCTCCTCTACTGTCCTGGTGTCTAAGTTCTGTATATTGAAGAACCCCGAGTCCGCCACCTGCGATCATCATTCCATATCCGCCTATTTGGAGTCCACGGTTGAATAGTTGGAGTCCACTAGTCATGGTTCTTGTTCCCAGTTGGACTTCTGCGTTTATCATTTGGCTAACTGCACCAAGCTCTGCAAATGGAAGTGCAATCCCAGCCAGTGCAATGCCGCCCCATCCCAAAACTCTTTCCCTAGTACTTAGGTATTCATATCCACCTGCCCTTATCGTCTGATCCTGGAATCCTCGAATTGCTTCCACGAAGAAAAACGGTGCAGCAACAGTTCCATATCCTGTAGCACAAAGAAGGCCGCCAACAAGTATAGTTCCTACTGCCCAGGCTCGACCGGCCCATATTGCATCACTTATTCCTTCTTCCTGGTGCTCTCTTACTACTCTTGCAGTTTCTGTTCTTATGCTTTCAAGTTCGTTGTGCATACTAGCCAATTCTTCTTCTGTTGGCCAGTTTTCTGGATTAGTATCATATAGTGGTGCTGCTATTCTATTTGTATCATCTATCATGCCACCAATTGCCTGGAATGCTTCATCAGCATCATCCATTGACCATATACTTCCCCCAAGCTGGATTACTGTTTGTGCAAACATACCTCTTGCATTTGCTAACTGTTGTTGTACATCCTGCATTGCTTCATGATGTTCTTCTGAAAATTCTGGCATTCTTTCTACTTGCCACCTAACTGCATCATGATCATACCATGTTCTAAATCCAAGGCTTGCCATTGTCGCTTGATACTCATTTATAGCAAGTGCATCTGCTTCCTCGAAATATTCAAGTAATCCGCCTGGTCCATAGCGCGTTCCGGTTGTATCGGCCACATCCTGCAAAGCATTGTAAACTCCCCGCGGAACTTCAAGAAGAACCCCCGCCACATCTATTGTGTCCTGTCCCATATTGATTCTTACAGTTTCAGCACCATGGGCAGTACCTTCCCTAAATGTGTGTCTGCTGTTCCCATCTCTATAAATACCTGGGAAATGAGCAGTATCCAATCCTCCTACTCTTGATATGCGGTCATTAACTAGGCGTGTGTTTGTACTTGCCCAAGCTGATGCCCTGAACATTTCACTTGCCCAATTCTCTCTCAATCCCTCTCTTACCAGGTGGTGGCCAACTCTTCCCCTGGCCATTTGATCTGCCCAGGTGAGGTAATCTATTCCTGCAGAAAGTGTAATCATTGAATAATTCCAGCCAACTGCCCTATCTTGAAAATCCATATTAAGTGCCGTTTCCCCAATGCTAAGAACATATGCGCGTGCCCCGACCTCACTAAAAGTATCGAGTTCTGCTATTCTTTCAGTCATCTCATCTGTTCGCTCACGAAATGCATCAGCAAGTGTTGTTCCTGCTGCAGGACTTTGTATTAATCTTCTTGCATGCCTTGCCCTTTCTTCATCTGGAACTCCCCGGGCAACAGTTCTGCCATACTGGGAATCTCTTGCTTCTTCAACTGTATCTATGGCTCGTATATGTTCATCTATTTCCTGGACCTCCACTTCATAAACATCTGCTAAAGTGTCAACATCATCAGCAAGATTTGTATGAATCCCCAGCCTTCTTACACCATCTATTATGTCTTCCTGTGCATCATCAGCTACTCTGTCACCAGTACTTGGTATATTTTCTCCAAATTCCCTATAGCCAGTTTCACGCTCTCTTAAATCTTCTATTCTTGCTTCAAGCCTGCTTCTTTGATTGTACCATACTTGTCGTTCTCCTTGTATCAGTACCTGGTTTCTAACATCACCAACTACACTATCTGCTTCTCTGAATCTTCCGCCTCTTACTAAAACCCTGGCACGTTGCAACTCCCCAAGCAATGCAAATGTATCAAACTGATTCAACAATCCAACTGTTTGTTCATATCCGCTAGCTCCTTCCATCAGCCCGTCGTGTCTTCTTGATATATCTGCCTGTTGGTATTCTATCCCCATATTACTACTAGCAACGCTTGTAGCACGCGATCCCTCAACGAATCTCTCAGCTCTTATGAGACTTGCAGCGCGATTAATATCTGCTTGTATTGCTTCTTGATTATAGGCTGCTTGTGGTGTTCCACTATACCTGCCAGTAACAAGTATTACGCCTTCATATTCAGTTGCATTCTGTTCATTTGTTCTTGTCAGTCTTCTCGTGTTTCTAAGCATTCGATCTCTTGTATCGCCTATCTGTACTTGCTCATCTATCTGTGCTGAACCCAATGCAATGCCATCAAATCCTAATGTCAATCTGGCATCTTCTAGTGTTATAATCTCTGTAGTGATTTCCGGTGCTTCTTCAACAGCTGCAGCAATAGATGCAAATCGTTCAAAACTCCTATCCAATGCTGCGCATCCAGCTTCTTCATGTATAGTATCTACAGTTGTTATGCTCCTATGAATCTCAAGAATTGCCTGTTGTTCACCATTTGCTGCCTGCCTTAACAGCATGCTTCTTCTCAACAATTGATCTGCTTCTGCATTGAGTCTTGTCCTCTCTGCCTCATCCTCTGTTTCAACCGCCTGCCTTCTTAGATCTGTACTCTGGTGGAACAGCCTTACACTTTCTTCATAAAGCCTTGCTGATTCATCAAAGCGTTGCAGGTTTCTATCTAAATTTGTAATTTCTATTTCGCCTTCCAAACGCTCTCTCTCGAGTTCATCATCAGTTCTTTCTCCTCTTCTCTCTAATCGTTCTCTTCTTGCAGTGTAATCAGCGCTATCAGCATCAATTCTTCTTTGTCTAAATTCAACTAGTTCAAGATCTGCATTGATATCAGCCAATCTAATCCCAAGAACATCCAGATCATGCCTGACATTTTCTTCTTCTAATCCCATCAATTGCGCGATGGTTTGTGATTGTTCTGCTCCATAATTCGTTCGCAATTCTTCCAATGATGGTATCCTAAGTTCTTCATTTCCATTTACTAAAGCGAGAATATTTTGAATAGTTGGATCATCTACTCCTGTTGCTGCAGCTCTTCCATAAATATCTCCAACAGTTCTCAACAAACTTGCTCCCGTAAAATCTCCGCGATTGTAAGCAATCACAGCAAGATTGTAATATTCGGTTGCATTTCTGCGAAGAGTTTCATCTGCTATTTCATGCCCATTGCTTTCAAAGAGCATTCGCAATTCCCACTGCATATTAGCCTGCGGTAATGCACCTTCAACTTCTTCCTCACCTTGTAATCTATATGCTGTTCTACTAAGATCAACTATTCGTTCTCTTTCTTCATTAGTATCTGCTCTTATATACGCCTGTGCTGCAATTATGTGTGTTGCAGCACCTTCAAAATCGTCATTGTCAATCCTTGCTAGTGCGTTTTCATATATCCTTGCAGCTTCTCCTCTTCTTCTTCCACTCAACCCTGACATTGCTCCAGAGATGTTTCCTGTCCCTTCTAACAGACTCAAGAATCTCTCTACATCGCCTCCATCTCCTGCGAGGTATTGTGCCGCTCTTTCTGGAGTACCATTGTATAAAGCAATCAATGCGCCAATTCTTCTTTGTTCTTCTGCACTTATTTCTCTCCCATTAGCAATTGCCATGAGTACTGTATCAAGCTGAACATTCAAACCAAAGTACATCATTCTCGTTGAAGTATCATTTTGTCTAATTGCTCGCGCATGTTCAAGCGTTGTTTCTATCATTATTCTGCTTACCATGAAATAAGTCTGGACGTCATTTCCAATTCTTTCTATTCCTTGTTGTCGTTCTTCATTTGTTTCTCCTAACCTTCTATATCTTTCAGCAAGCTCTTCTGCTCTCCCTCCTCCTAATCTGAGCGTTGCTTCTTCTATAGTAAGGTTTTGTCTGGCCACAAGATCATGCACTGCCATAAGTTCTGCTCTTTGTGAAACCCTCTCTATTTCTTCTCTTTTAAATTCACAAACTTCAGCTGCAGACATGTCGGCATCTGCAGGAGGCATGGTGTATCTCCTTGGATGAAGGTACATATCTGCAAGCTGGGATTGTGCTTGTACATATTCCAGTGGAACACCACTCCCCAATCCTGCAAATACCCTTGAATAAATAAGCGTAGCCCCGGCACGCACATTACTATCAGCACTACGCATTTCACTACTTTGAAGCTGTTCCAATGTTTCAAATGCAATATGTCCTCTTTGCAAATCTTCAAGTGTTATGTCCTCACTGCGCAATCTTTCATTAACTCCATCAAGTGAACTAAGTATTTGCTCATCCCGTGTATTCCTTCTCCTTCCATCAATATTATCTGCTATGTAATTTCCAACTTCTCTTCTTACTACATCATATTCTCCAGCTGCACGAGAACTCCAATTTTCTACTCTTTCCCTATCTTCACTTCCTGCGCTTACATAATGCCTAGCAAGCAATCCTTGCAGTTCAGCCTGATCTGTATTTCCTTGCGTAAGTGCATCCAACCCTCTTGCATAGATTGTACTGGCTCCGCTTGTTCTGTTTCTATCACTTACACTATTGAGATGATCTGATGCATTTTGAACATAAGTCATTCGCGCTTCAAGTAATCGTAATTCCTCTGCAGTCACCTGTCCGCCTTCCTGAATTCGTGTTTGTATGTCAGTATAAATAGCAGTTGTAGCTCTTCTCCATTCTTCACTGGTGTCTCTGGTCATGCGCATCGAAAGAAGGCCAGTTGACCATAATTCTAATCTGTAAGATGTTTCATCCATTTCTGTTGTTCGAAGTGCTCTAAATCTTCCATCAAGTTCTTCAAGTGTTTGCCTTATCTGCTGTTCTCCTTCTCCAAATACCTCTTCTTGAAGCGGTTGTCCTGAAGCTTGACCTATTCCTACTATCAAGCCAGTTATCTGATTAGTTATTTGCTGTGCATCTTCAGCTCTAAGTATATCATAATTAGCTACATAAAATTCAGTTACATCTCTTAGCAATTCAGCCCTTCTTTGGTTTGGTGTTCCATAATCAGCAAAAGATGCTTCAACTGCATCTAACATTTCAGGTGTTGCTCCTATTGTTGATAGCCTGCGATGCAAAGAAACGATATCAGTCAATCCTTGAAGTTTTGCATCTGCTTCCCTTAGATATCTTAATGCTTCATCAGGATTATTTCGTTCTATTTGCCGTTGTGCATTTTGTACTAATTCTTCTATCTCTCTGACTTCTTCAGTATATCTTCGCTCTCCACCTATCTCTATTGTTGCAATATTTTCGAGTCCGGATTCTATCGTTCTTATCCTATCTTCTATTACTTCCGTCCCAACGCCCCCTTCTAATTCACGCACCCATTCCTGAAGCTGATCAACTGCAGCATCAGTGTGTTCAGCTACTTGGTCAAGGGATCTTTCTTCTGGTTCGATAGGAGCTGGGCCCATTTGTTGTGCTAAATCAACCGTTCCTGCCACTTGTTCTTCAATAGGTTCTACTTGTTCTAATCTTCCCAAGTATTTCACCTGCTACTATAGGCGTGACAAATTCTTGCGAATTCCTGCAGTCTCTGCAATCTGCTTTCATATTCCTCTTTTCTACTTAGTGATTGCAATGCCTTTCTCTCCCATTCTGTTAGAGCCTCATGGAACCATTTATATTTCATAAATTTGGGTTTCATATCTTCTGGTTTATCTGTTGCAGCATCCCAGCTTGCTATTGCAACTTCAAGTGCAGAAAGCGTTTTGTTAACACGTTGTATTGTTTCTCTTTCTATCTGATCAATATTTTTTTTATTCACAAGTGAGAGGGCCTTTCCTTTCTTTTTCTGAGGAGAGCGTTTTGGTTTTTTTGGCATATGAATCCACCGCCGTGAATCTTTATAAATTAATATATCATTGGCATTATATATAACTTACCCTCATTAGCGGCATCTTTTTTAATCATCGCAACCTATTTTTACTCATGCCAAGAAAATCTTCAGAAGCTAACCATATTACTCGTCCTGAAAGTATGCGCGATCCACGTGTTGCCATGAAGCGTTTCTTTGCTTCCAATGCAACGAGAAGCCAGTTGCCTACTGATTTAGTAAAAAAATTAGAAGAGATAAAAACTACGGGAAACGCGCTTCTCAATAATCTCAGACCATACCAATACGCATCCGTATTTTATCTTAAATTCTCTGAAGATTCACACAGAAATCTGAAAGACACCGCAGATAATAATAGCCGCGGCATGCAGATGCTAAGAAATACTGCTCAATATACCAGGGAAGCTTTGCGCACAGCAGCAGAATTTGTAAGAGGCATTTTTCCAAGCTTTCGTAATGAAGATTTGGAAACAACCAGTGCTTTATCTGCGTTTTTCTTTCTTGGTGCTGTTGCAAGGTATGGACCTGACCTGATTTTTGAGAGTCGTGCCAGCCCGGAAGAAAAGCAAGCACTTGCAGAGAAATTTGTAAAATTCTATAATGAAAAAATAGCCAGATATATGAGGACAGATACGCAACTGAAGATGAAACCAGAGACATTTCATGATACCTGCTATGATGTTTATGTTGCATTTCAAAAAGAGCTTCCAGAACTTTTTGATGCTTTAAAAACAAGATTATGGACTAGCGGCAATCTCATGGCTCCTTATGGAAGCGGGCGTTTTTCTCAAAGCTGGACTATTCAGCATTACGAAGGCCGCCTTTAATTTGGCGGGAATGCATCTGCTACTATTACTTTTGGCTGTATTGTCTTTCTTCTTGGAAAGTCAACATGTAAACTGAATCTAGTTTCTGATGGTGGTGGATGCTCAGCATGAGGAACATCACTTATCCTTATTTTGTTTGTTTTTCCGCCCATGCCAATTAATATTGCAGTCCATGGCTGCTGGAACTGATAATAAAATGTTTCATGTTCACTTGCTGAGCGCTGATGATGCCCCTCGTGGTGATGTCCAGGATGATTTGATGTTTGGTCCCTAGAATGATGATGTCCAGTATGGTGGTATCCATGATGGGTTGTGTCATGGCGTGTACTATCGCCCGGCGCATGTTCATGATAATGCCAGCTTTGATGATGTCCAGCTGATTGGTGATGCTCTTGATGAATTCTTCCATGATGAACTTTGATTTCTTCTACAGCTATTGGTATCGTATCATGTCTTTCTCCAGCTGCAAACTGTATTATTTCTCGATGAGCTGGAGTTGATAGAATACATGCAACTATCTGAGGACTTTCATATGCATGTCCTCGTTCAGTTATTTCAAAATAATGTAATCTTGAGGGAGGGTGTGCTTCAACTTCTTCATGATGATTAGATGCATGTTCAATTTCTTTTGATGTAAATAACAGATGTGGAGAGACCCGAACAACTTCTCTTTCTTGTTGTCTGGTTTCCTCTCTTCTATATTCACTTACCCTTATCGGTTCAATATGAATATCTTGAGCTGCCAGTTCTTTTTTTCGCTCTAGTTCCATTGCTTTCATTAATCCTATCACTATGCTTGGCATTTGTGGTCTGTCCAATGGCTTACTGAACGGCGTTTCTTTATGAGCACAACGATAGTAATTCCATCCTGTTCCCTCTGTTACTCGATAGGCCGGGTTCCATTTGCCTCTGGCAGTCTTACAATAAAGAAAAGCACGGAGTGGGGATCTACTATTAAGAAATACTCTTGGAGTTTTTGGCCTTGTTGTCACTGGGGTTCTTTCAGTATCCATTTTAGCAGTTTTACAATTGAGCCTCCTACTCATGGTAATTGACTGAGTATAGCTCAAATATTTAAACCTATCGAAGCCCTATACGTCGTCAGCCTAATTAACGTCTGAGCTACCCATTGCTTCCCCTGCCAAAATAAGAAATTCATCTATTTTTTCCTTAGGAATAGACGCACCAGCAGCTGCTTTGTGCCCGCCGCCTATCCCCTCAATCTTCTCAGTTTTCTTCATAATCATTCCAAGATTAAGTCCCTTAGAGACAAGAGCGAGAGGCGCCCGGCCTGAAATTTTTACAGTATTATTCTCACCAAGAGCTATTCCTATTATTGGTTTTTTCCAGTTCTGCTGAAGTGCCATGCCACACACAACACCGATTATTCCCTCTTCTATTACGCCCCTTCCATCAAGAAAATAAAATTTACCAAGATCTTGGATATTTTTTGATGCGTAATTAATCCCTTCTCTAAGCATTTTTCTATGTAGTTGAAGTAGTTGTCGTGCTTCTGCATATGCACTTTCATCTCCAAGGCAAACCTTTACTCCAATATCTGGTTTGGCATGTCTTCCACATGCGTTCAACAATGTGCTGAATTCATTTGCCTCGTACATTTCATTCTTTGGTCTTTTTGGAAATACATAATTTTCTCCAATGAGTTCTTCCGCTTTTTTCAGCTGATTTGTATTTACCAATATCTTTGCCAGTGCGCTTATCAGTAATCGTTTTTCATTTTCACTTAAATCAGCATAAACTTTATCCTTAAAATCTATGTTAAGCTCTGCAAGTAACTCTTCAGCTTTATCTTCTCTATAAGATATGCCTGGAATATATGGATCGTCTGAATAAGCAAGAAATTGCACAAGCGTTCTACAATGCCTTCCATAAAACCTGAGGTCGTTTTCCACTACCACATCTCCTGATTTTTGTCCTTCTTCTAGTACCCACCTATTCATGCCTTTTAATGGTGTTTGCATATCCCCAACTGAGCCCACCAGTCCAAGTTCTGGATAACATCTGAAAACACAGTATGCAGTTCCAGCAGCACTCAGCTCATCACTGCCGTCAATACCATAAAGAAGAGGATTTATCTGTGTTTTTTCTATGTCTTCTGTTTGATGGTGGTCAACAATAAGTACATCTTTGAGTTCATTCACTCGTTTATTTCCTCCACCAAGATCAACGAAAATTATCTCCTTTTCTTTTGCATATCGTTCAATTGCAACATCATCTAATTTCTTTATGCATTCTCTTCTGAAATTTTTCCCTTTTTTTAGAAATGCTCCAGCTACAATTGCTCCTGAGGATAATCCATCCGCGTCAAAATGATGCACTATCAACGGATCTTCAAAAGAAAATGCAAGTTTTTTTGCTTCTTCACATGCTTCTAAGAATTCCATAGGCGTCAGCTTTAAAACAAATTTGCTGTTTATATTGACAACTGAAGTTTTTATGAGTTGTTCTTATGAAATTAGATAAATCAGATTTCTCAGAATGGTACAACACGATAACCAAAGAGGCTGAACTTTGTGATTTGCGTTATGGCATCAAAGGCTTTGTTGTTTTCATGCCATGGGCAGTCATGACTATGAATCGCATGTATACTTTGATGGAAAAGGAAGTGGAAGACAAAGGCCACGTGCCGGCTCTGTTCCCTGCTTTAATCCCAGAACACTATTTGATGAAAGAAAGTGATCATGTTGAAGGTTTTGTACCAGAAGTATTTTGGGTGACAAAAGCAGGAGTCAATGAGCTTGAGGAAAAATATGCAATGCGACCTACAAGTGAAACTGCCATGTATAGTATGTATGCCTTGTGGGTACATGGCCTCAAAGATTTACCTCTAAAAATTTATCAACGCTGCCAGGTGTGGAGACATGAAACAAAGGCAACAAAACCGTTCATAAGAAGCAGAGAATTTTACTGGATTGAAGCCCACAACTGCTTTGCAACAAGAAAGGATGCACTAAAACAAGTACGCGAAGATATGGAAATGACTGAAGAAGTAATTCATAAGCAATATTGCATCCCATTTTTATTCTTCAAAAGACCCCAATGGGACAAATTTGCAGGTGCTGAAAATACATATGCTGCGGATACGCTTATGCCTGATGGTAGGGCACTACAATTGCCATCCACTCATATGCTTGGCCAGAATTTCTCAAAGGCATTTGATATAAAATACAAAGATGAAAACGGAGAAGATCAGTATGTCTGGCAGACGTGCTATGGCCCTGCGATCTCAAGAATTTATGCTGCATTGATAGCAACGCATGGAGATGATAAAGGCCTTGTTTTGCCATTTGATTTAGCTCCAGTGCAAATTGTAATGGTTCCAATATACCGGGATGAAACAAAGGCAACGGTATTAAAAGAATGCAAAAAGCTTGGGAAAAAATTATCAAAGCTTTATACTGTGAAACTTGATGATTCTGATAATACTCCTGGTTTCAAATTCAATCAATGGGAAATGAAAGGAGTCCCATTAAGGATTGAATTAGGTCCTCGTGATATTGAAGAAGGAACGGTTATGCTTGTACGCAGGGATACGGGAGAAAAACTTAAAGTAAAACCAGCAGATCTAAAGAAAAAGATCAAAGAAGCTGCCAAAGCAATAAGAGCAAATCTTAAACAAAATGCAGATAAATGGTTTGCAGATAAACTTTCATTTACAGAAAACATTGATGATCTTGGAAACAAGATAGATATGCATGGTTTTGTGCGTGTTCCTTTCTGCAGTGATAAAGTAGAGGCAAAGGCATGTGCAGATATTATTAAAGAAAAGTATCATGCAAATGTACGTGGTGCTTTGTTTGGTTCCACAGACAAGCCACACGGAAAATGCATTGCATGCGAAAAAGACGCTACTATATACTTGTATGTAGCAAGACAATATTAATAGCCCCGTCGTCTAGTCCGCCTTTTTAGGAAAAAGGCGGCCCAAAAACTGGGAGTCGGACAATGGTCAAGGATGCGGGACTTTGGTGCCCTTTTGGCTTCGGTACTTCTAAGGGCAAAACGGCAGCGAAAAGCCCTGAGGAAAACCAAAGCAAAGGCAAAGACATCCTGCGACAGCGGTTCGAAAGCCCTGAACGGCAATCCGTTCACGATTTGCCGGCAGAGCCGTCAATCCGCTCGGGGCTATAAATTTTTTTTGTGGGCCCGTAGTCGAATGGCCTTTTGACTTCTGCTTTTCTTAGGGCAAAACCCCAGGGAAAAGCCATAAGGCAGAATAAGTCAAGTGGTTTGATTGTGGTTAAGACGTCCGCCTCACACGCGGGAGATTCCCAGTTCGATCCTGGGCGGGCCCAATTCTTATTTTCGGTTCCCTGTTTCGGCTCAGGCATAATTGGGAAGAAGTGAAATCACGTCAGGGATTTCACAACAGCCCATTTCTTGTTTTAGATCTCAATTTTATTGCTAGTGAACAAAACATTTAAATATGCGTATTACACATAATACACATATAGCGCAGGTGATACATAATGGTAAATATAACACTAGCTGTTCCAGAAGAACTGAAAAAAGAAATGGACACATTTCCTGAAATGAATTGGTCAGCCGTGGCCAGAGAAGCAATCAAGCAGAAAATCATTCTTCTCAAAAAGTTTAGGGAATTTACTAAGGACAGTACGATTACTGAAGAAGATGCATTACATCTTGGAAAAGGAGTCAACAAAGCACTATCAAAAAAGTATGAAAAAAAGAGATGAATAGATGGATCTAGTTGTAGATGCAAATGTTATCTTTGCTGCTCTTGTAAAAGATGGTTTTACTATAGAGCTTCTGCTCGAACCGGAACTTCATCTCTTTGCCCCTGAGTTTCTTTTTACTGAAATTTCAAAATACAAAAAAGACCTCATAAAAAAGACAAGCAGATCTGAAGAAGAATTTGATGAAATATTTGAAATATTAAGACAAAGAATTACTATTATTCCAAAGGAAGAATTTGAATCTTTTCTAAAAGAAGCCCATTCAATTTGTCCTGATGAAAATGATGCAGTATATTTTGCTCTTGCTCTAAAACTCAATATCTCTATATGGAGCAATGATAAAAAACTGAAAGAACAAAATATAATCAAGATTTATAGTACAAAAGACTTATCATAATATAGAATAGGACATTATTTCTTGACATATACTGTTTGAGTTGGGAATGGAATTCCTATCTTGTTCTTCCCTAAAGTGTTGTATATCAAGTCATTTGCCTCTGCTTTCTTTGCAAATGCATTTTCATAATGGCTTATCCAGAATCTTGCCTGGAAGTTTAATGAAGAAGCGCCCATCTCAGTGAAAATTACGGAAACTGGAGGGTCTTCCAATATCTCTTTTATCTCTTTTTCTATCGCACCTTCAATAAGTTTTATCACTTTCTCAGGTTTGTTTCCATACTCAACACTGAATGGAACAACAACCCGTATTTTCAAATCCGGCTGAGTAAAATTTTTGATCTTTGCCTGGGCAAGAACGCTGTTTGGGATTATTATTATTTCATTATCATAAGTTTTTACTCTTGTACTTCGCAAACTAATCTCATGAACAGTTCCAACCTCCCCGGAATCCAACTGTATCTTGTCACCAACTCTAAATGTTTTATCTATTATCAGTGAAATGCCTGCAAATACATTCGATAATGTATTTTGTAAAGCAAATGAGACGGCCAAACCAGCAATTCCCAATCCTGCTAAGAATGGCCCGACATCTACTCCCCAAGCACCCAATACAAGTATCAATCCGAATGCCCAAACAATTACAAGCGCTGTTTTATGGAAAATTGGTATTATCTCATCATCTAACATGCTGTCGGTTCTTTTTGCAAGATCTCGCAGACCATATGTGACAATCACTTCTAACACATTAACAATGAATAATACTACTATCAAGTAGGCCACAGTAATTATAATTTTTGGAATAACTTCTGTTGCACCATTCTCTAATCCAAGATTAAGAACTGCCAGATAAAGTCCGCCGATAATTATCAATCTGAATACTGGTTTTTGTGTTGCTTCGAGTAGTTTATCGTCAAGTTCTGTTTTTGTTCTTTTTGCAACCTGACCGGTAATAATTTTTAGTATTCCAAGTGCAATCGTTGCAACTACAAATGATACGATAATGAAACTCAATGAAACAACCATCGGATCTGCTGCGCTAAGTTTTTCAAGAAAAGAATGATCGATATAAGGTTCCAAAATACTTAGATTTTGAGTAGTATTAGCAGTGGTCATGCAAATGGTTTCATCAGCTATCTTTTAAATTATAGCTACCCTGAGAATGAAAAATGAAGCTTCTTACACTTTACAATAATTTGCTTGAAGAATATGGGAAGCAACAGTGGTGGCGGCAGGAAAGCCAGCTTTCCTGCGCCCCTTGTTCGAAAAGTCGAACAAGTGGGCCTGCAGACTCCCCATACGAAGTTGTTGTGGGTGCAATTTTAACTCAAAATACTAATTGGAAAAATGTGGAAAAAGCAATTACAAATTTGAAAAAAGCAAGCCGCATTTCCCCTGAAAAAATCCTCAAAATTCCAGACTCAAAACTCGAAACACTGATTCGGCCAAGCGGTTTCTACAGACAAAAGGCAGAGCGTCTGAAACTTGCAACAAAAAAATGGCTAACAATAAATTCAAAACTTGAAATATTAGAACTCCGTGAAGAATGGCTGTCAGTAAAAGGAATTGGAAAAGAAACTGCTGATACTATTCTTTTGTATGCAATGAACAAACCTATTTTTGTAATAGATGCATATACGAGGAGATTTTGCAAAATAAATTTGAATAAAGAATTTAAGGAGTACGATGATTACAGAATTTTTTTTGAAAAGAATTTACCAAAAGACCTGGATCTCTATAAGGAATATCATGCATTAATAGTGCAATGGGGAAAAACTAAACACCCAAAAGATCTTTGACTTTTCCTAAAAATCCTCTTTTCTTTTTTATTTTCTTAGTTTTCTTTTTTGTTTTATGTTTCTTCACTGGTTTTGCTTTCTTTGTTTTTTTCTTGGTCTTTTTCTTCACCAATTTTTTTCTTGCCATCGTTTTTTTGACTTTAGGTATCTTCTTCTTTGGTTTTTTAACAAGACTCTGCTTTGCTTTCTTCAGCAGTTTGAGATAAACTAATTCATGATCATTAGTATGAAGTTCAAATACCTCTCCAGAGAATTTGTACTTATCTACATAATCTGTATGCAATGAAGCAATCACTGGTGTATTGGAATCAAATACTTTATCTAATAGCCACAAAAATTTCTTGCTTTTCATTTCCATTATGCTAATTTCATCAATAATAAAAACATCATATTTATCGCATTTTTCCATTAATGGAATTGCAATACTTTCAAATGATTTTACATCAACATGATATTTGCTTACTTTTGGCCCATCCCCTTCAACCGATGCTAATATCCCCTCTTTTTCTGTTTCTATATCCATCACATGAAATGCCGTTCTGGTGCCATGATGTTTTTCTTCAGGAGAAACAAATCCCCCAACTTTATAACCATCTTTCTGAAGTTGTTCAATTAATTTTCTAAGTAGTGTCGTTTTCCCAGCTTTTGGCATTCCAGTAATAAAAAAATTCTGTGGCATAGGCTTACCAAATCAAACAAACATTAAAAAGCTGTCGCCAGCTTCAAGAATACGATGTTCTGTGTAACTTTCTTGGGTACTTCTGCAGGTACACCAACAATAGAAAGAGGAATGCCGGCAATTGCAATAAAATATGAGGGCGAGCTTTTGCTCTGGGATTGCGGGGAAGGAACACAGAGACAGCTTATGCGTTATAAAGTAGGGTATGGAAGTGTTAATGCAATATTTATTACTCATCCACATCTTGATCATTATCTTGGTGTTTTCGGACTTTTGGAAACACTGAAAATGTCCTCTCCATCACCGAAACCTCTTGATATTTTCATTCCAAAAAATATTGAATTCCAAAATTATCCTTTTATCAAGCTCTCTAAAATGAAAAAAGGACTTCTTTATTTAGGAAAAGATTTTATGGTGAGTGCTTATCCAGTTAAACATTGTAGTGGTTCATATGGTCTTATTTTCGAGGAAAATGAAAAACTTAAGTTTAATGAGGAAAAGGCACATGGCCTTGGCATCAAAGGAAAACTATTCAAAGAAATACAAAAAAAAGGCATGGTAAAAACGCCGAAAGGTAAAATTCTTTTAGGAGATATTAGCTGGAAAAAACCAGGAAGAAAAATCGTTTACACTGGTGATTGTGCTCCAGATAGTAATACAATAGAAGCAGCAAGAGGCGCTGATCTTTTAATTCATGAAGGTACTTTTGAAGCTTCTATGAAAGAAGAAGCGGCAGAACGTTTGCATAGTACTGTTGAGGATGCAGCATTAATAGCAAAGAAGGCCGGCGCAAAGAAGCTTGCCATAACACACGTAAGCTGCCGTTATACTAATACATCAATACTATTAGAAGAATCACAAAATATATTCCCTAATACTATAATTGCAAAAGATGGATTAGAAGTTATATTATAGGTGCTGATCCGATTATGGACGTACTGGTTCTACGCTCATTGTCTGAATTAAAACTGCAGTTTATAAACTGGAGTTTAGGTTATGGGCTAATATTTAAAAAATTATTGTAAGACACTCTCTCAAAATAGAGAGGGTTACACCCTTTCTCAGGTCCAAGGGAGAATCTCTCGTGGACTTTTGGGCCGTAAAAAAACTCACCGCCGTTAACCATTATATATCGGCCCTTTGAGGCGGTGAATTGAGGTGAACGAATGAAAGTGAACCTAAAGAAAATTGGAGCGATTGTTGCAGGAGCGACAATCTTAGCAAGCTCCGCAGCGTTTGGCGCACTCACATTTGAGTCGACAACGTTAGTAGACGACAACGGTGCTCCCGTAGCAAAAGTCGTCTTGGGAAGCGGAGGAGCCCCTAGCGATGGTGTAGCAGCATCAAAAATCGCTGAGGCAATGGCAAAGGAAACCTATAAGACAACCACCCTTACAGCAGAAGTTGTTGGAACAGCAACTTGTACTGGCGGAGGAGATGGATCAGGTACTTGTGCAATTAGCAATGAACAGGCACAGCTGGAAATTACTGTACCTGGCAGTATTGCAGCAGGAACCTGGACTGGTGAAAACCTAATAGGTGATTTCCTTAACAGGGAATTAATGGACAGAGTAGA
>JAHJCT010000023.1 GCA_018812715.1 Microcaldota archaeon
AGTTTTATTTTTTCTTTTGATTTCTTCAACTGCTCCAAGAGCACTTACAGCTACCATTTCGTTCTTGTCTCTGACAGCTTCAAGCAGTGCAGGAATAGCAGACTCATCTCCGATTCTCTCAAGTACTTCAGCAGCACAAACCTGGACGCTCCAGTCTCTGCTTTTGAGTTCCTTTGCAACCAGCGGCACTACCTCTCTTCCTATTTTTACAAGTGCATTAGAGGCAGCTTCGCTGACCTTCGGATTAGTGCTTGTAAATGCTTCAACCAATGCAGGGACAGAAGAAATATCCCTGATCTCCCCAAGTGTCCATAGAATGTCTCTTTTAATTGTTAATGAATCAGTATTTTCAAGCGCCTTGCACAAGGCAGGTGTAGTAGAAGAATCCTTCAATATTCCAAGTATTATCGTAACTGCTCCTTGCACAAGCTCATTTTCATCATTTAGCGCTTCAATCAATGCAGGCAGAAGTCCTTCATGCTCTATTGCCATCAAAGTATTGGCGGCTTCTGCTCTATTTTCTGAGTTCGAACTTCCAAGTGTTCTAATCAGATTATTGATCCTTCTCTTAAAAGGCTCTTCGACAAGTGGTGTCTTCGGTTTTCCAGATCTATTAGCACTTTTTCCATCATTATTGCTGCTTCGCATTAATTTTTTCATATTCATCATTCCTTTCGGACGGACCAATCCTAAATAATCCCATTTCCTACAATGCATTATAACATAACTAGTTAATTAAAGTTATTTCTGAATTTTATGCAAAACCTGGAAAGATTAGTTAGATATCTCTGTTTTTGAATAATGTTCCATTGCTATCTACAAATTACCTGATTCAGAATAAGAGTATATAAAATATCTATGGACTCGGGGGGAATCGCACCCCCGGCCTCTCCCATGCCAAGGGAGCGCTCTACTACTGAGCCACGAGCCCAATTTTTGTTGAGCACAAATTTACAAAAATTTGTGCGCATCGGAAATCCCACAGAATTTACGATGCAATACAAAATTATAAAATAAAAAAAAATGAAAAAAACCTTTTATGAAATTAATCATGAAGGGGAAATGAATGTTACTGAATCTCCTCGAACAAGAACAGTTCCAACTCCTCGTTTAACTTCACCGTTAACGATTTGTTCTGCTTTTTCAAGTACTAGGTTCATGTGTACATCATAGGCTACCATAACTCCACGGAATTCATAGCCGCCTTTCATTCCAATAATTACAGTATTGTTCAGCGAACCGTTCAATACATCAAATGGTCTTCGTTCTCCCATATTTTCACCTCTAAAAAACAAAATCTTTTATCTTATCTATTATGTTATGAGTTTAAATTCATTCTGAATTCGATATTGTTTCAATCTTTCCTTTACTTCTGAAAATGATTATTTTATCTGCTGTATTTCTAAGCGCAGCACTAAATGCAACATCTGTTGCAATGATCATTGTTTTTTTCCCATGAGCCTTTGCCTTGACAATCACAGGGATAAAATCACTGTCTCTTGTCATCAGTGCAACAATATCAATATTTGGATCCAGAACATATTCCATGGCTTCAATTGCCATTGTAACATCAACATCTCCTGTTGTTATTTCTGTTTTAAATCCCTGATTGACCATTGCTTCGATAAGTTTATCTGATGCATATTGATCAAGATATATTCGTGCAATTCTGATGTTTCCGTGTTTTGTCAGCTCTTTTCTGATTTCAGCAAGATCAATGCTGAATGCCTTACGTAATATGTTTGGTCCATCGACTAAGAGAGCAATATCTGGTTTTTCCTTCCCAAACAATTTTTTAAGAAACATTTCATACCTCAAAACCAAAGAACTCCATTGCATTTTTGGCTGTTTTTCTAGCAACTTCTTCCCTGCTGATCTGTTTTACTTCAGAAATGTAATCGATTGCTTCTCGGATTACTTCTGGAGTTCTGCCAACAAATGGACTGTCACTTTCAACTAACAATCTTTCAAGCGGAATAGTATTAATAACTTTCCGTCGTTCTTTGGAATGAAGGTGGATTATTGATATATATCCTCCATTATCGACAATTTTTTTAGCAAGCTCAGCACTTCCTGAATAAAAATGCATAAGGGCCTTTCTTTTTCCTATCATCTCAAGTATGTCCTCAACTGCATTTTTCGGAAGATCATTATCATTTGGATTGTTTCTTGAATGGATAACGAGTGGGACTTTTAATTCATCTGCAAGTTCAATCATTCTTGAAAATACTTTTTTCTCGGCATTAACATTATCCATAGTTTCTGCCCATTTGTAGTCAAGTCCGATTTCTCCTATTGCACACGGTTTGTTTTCTCGAATAAAATCTACCCATTCTTCTAGTTTTTCTGTTCCGTGTTTTATTGCACTCTGAGGTGCAATTCCAAGAACAAACGGATATTTTCCCTTGGCAATATCTACTGCCTTTTTGTTTGATGAGTATGAATATCCGACAACAACAGGGTAAATATCGTCTGGCAATATGTAATTCTTAAGGTCATACAGGTGGCAGTGAGAGTCGATCATCATTAATCTGATTTAAAAACCCTAATGTTTTATAACTTATAGTCTTTTCTCGTTTTAGGTGTAATCATGGTAGAGAAAGTTTTTGCTATTGCAAAGGATTTACGGGTAGGAAAATACGTGCTTGTCGACGATATTCCATGCAGGGTTGTTCAGATTGAAAGCTCTAAGCCTGGAAAGCACGGTTCAGCAAAGATGAGGATCACAGCTATTGGTATCTTCAACGGACAAAAGAAAACAATTCTAAGTCCAGGAGATGCCGATGTTGAAGTTCCAATCATCGACAGGAAAACAGTCCAAGTGATGTCTGTATCAGGTACGACTACACAGGTTATGGACAAAGAAACATATGAAGTTTATGATATGGATATCCCAGAGGAGCTTGCAGGTCAAGTTGAAGCTGGGAAAGAAGTTGATATTTTAGCCGCTATGGGCAAAAAAAAGATGGAGAGGGTTAGATGAACGTTGATATCAAGTCTACAGTAGAAAATAAACTACTAAGTCGAAAGGAAATTGAAGCAGAAGTCTCATATGAAGGAGCAACTCCAAGCAGGGTAGACATTAAGCAATCAATCTGCGGCAAAATTGGCGCAAATCCTGATTTGGTCGTTCTTCGGGAAATTAATACCTTTTTTGGAAAACAAATGGCAAAAATAGTTGCACATTCCTATGAAAATGCAGATGCACTAGCAAATACCGAGCCAGAACATATCCAAAAAAGATACAAGGTTGGAAAAGAAGCTCCAAAAGAAGAGCCAAAAGCCGAAGCAAAAGAAGAAAAGAAAGAAGAGCCAAAAGCTGAAGCTAAGAAGGAAGCTCCAAAAGAAGAAAAGAAAGAGGCTCCAAAAGAAGAGCCAAAGAAAGAGTGATTTAAATGGCCGGAAAGAAACCAGAAAAGAAAAAAGTTGAAAAAACAAAGAAAAAAACAGGACCAAGGCCATATAAACCTGGCAAATTCTGTCCAAAATGTGGCGCTGGAGTAAAATTAGCTGTTCACAAAGACAGACTTTCCTGCGGCAAATGCGGTTACTTTGAGAAAAAATGAAATCTTTCTTTTTATTTCTATTCTTATTTTCTATTCTAGTCTTTGCACTGTCACTATTTGCCCCTGAGGATCTTATACTATACATATCTGCAGCAGCAATTCATGTAGGGCTACTTTCAATATCATTGTATTTTCTCTGGAAATCTGATCTGGGCACAACATTGTCTTCCATTGGTTTTCCTGGGAAACTAAAGACTACTTTTATCTTTTCCGTACTTGGTCTACTTTCAATTTTTGCAATCTTATTCATCATCGGAATAATGTCAATTGTTCTTGGATTCAATGATCAGCAAAAAATTACTGAAAAAGTTGCAGATCTTCCAGTTTCCATTCTGCTTTTTGCAGTTATAGCAGCACCTGTTTCAGAAGAGTTTTTCTTCAGGGCATTTCTTGTCAAAAAGATAAGTTCTATCATCAATCCATGGGCAGGAATACTTATTTCATCAATTCTATTTGGTCTTGTGCACTTTTCTTATGGATCTATAATGGAAATTGTTGGGGCATTTACAATCGGTACTATTCTTGCTGTTATATTCCACAAGTCCAAAAGCATTACTCCGTGTCTTGCGATTCATATTTTCTATAATCTTCTTGCAATAATTGTAATGAGGTTTCTCGCATGAAAGTTCTTGGTATTGAAAGTACTGCACATACACTTTCCATTGGGGTTTCTGATGGGCCAAAAATCCTTTCAAATGTCCTTGACACTTACAGTGGGGGAAACGAAGGTTTGATTCCAAGAAAACTTGCAGATCATCATGCAACTGTTTTTTCTTCAGTTTTAAGTCAAAGTTTAGCAGATGCAAAACTTTCAATTGATGATATCGAGCTGATTGCATTTTCTCAAGGGCCTGGAATTGGCTCTCCATTGTCTGTTGGTGTGAGTGGTGCCAAATTCATTGCACTTAAATACAATAAGAAAATTATCGGCGTAAATCATCCTTATGCACATGTGAAAATCGGAGAGCATTTTTGTAAAATGAAAAAACCCTTAATACTATATCTCTCTGGTGGAAACTCCCAGATACTTATTGAACAAGGTGGTTATTATCATGTTCTTGGAGAAACGCTTGATGTTGGGATTGGAAATTTATTTGATAGTTTTGCACGCGCAATACAACTTGAGCATGCTCATGGCGCTGCTCTATCCAAATTTGCTGAAGGTGGCAAATATATCGAGCTTCCATACACAGTAAAAGGAATGAACCTTGTTTTTTCTGGATTGCTTACGCAAGCAGAAAAACTAGCAAACAAGTATGAGAAAAGAGATGTCGCATTCTCTTTAATGGAAACAGCATTTGCAATGACTTGTGAGGTTACTGAGCGGGCATTATTTCTAGCAAAAAAGAAAGAACTTCTTGTTTGTGGTGGTGTTGCTCAAAATAAGCGCCTTCAAGAGATGCTAAAGTCAATGTGTGCTGATGCAGAAATAAAATTTGATGTTGCCCCAAATGAATACAATCGTGATAATGGTGCTATGATTGCATATGCTGGACAATTATTGTACGAAAAATATGGTGCAATGCCAATTGAAAAATGCATTCCAATAACAAATTACAGAATTGATAGGATCAAGGAGATTCTAGGATAATTTATCTGCAAAATTCTTCTTTTGTTTTTCCAAGTGCCTGGGCATTCTCCCAATTAATTCCAAAGCTTTTCGGATTTTCCTTGAATATTGAAAGTGGAACGAAATACCACGGTTTTCTATTCCTTCTCCAGCCCACAACACATGTTATTCCACTGATGTCTTCCCATTTTTTCAGGTTTTCAAACTGTTCCCGGGCAATATTCAAATTTTCTTTTTCCCAGGCTTTTGCTTCAATTCCAATTTGTATTCCTCTTCTAAAAACAAGTATGTCTGGGCTCAATGAATTTACTCCACTGCCAGCAGCACGTATTACACAAAATCCGTTAACTGAAAAGTAATCAATAAGCTCCCGCTCAGCACGAGAACCTTTGACATATGTGCGCATGAACTTTATTTACTTTTATTCTTTATAAGCTTGCCTAAGTTAAAAATTAGATATTCAATTCAATTTCTGCTAACCTCCTCTATTGCTCTGTGCAGCTCTTCCAGATCATATGGTTTTGCCATGACTCTTTTGGCCCCTGCATCCATAAGCATACAGCGATTATCCTTTGTTATAAGACTGCTTACAACAATAACTATTGATTGCAAATCAAAATCCTGCAATTCCATGAGCAATGTAAATCCATCCATAACCGGCATTCTAATATCTGTGATTACAATGTCTATTCCGCCTTTTTTATACCTTTCAA
>JAHJCT010000024.1 GCA_018812715.1 Microcaldota archaeon
ATGAAGGCCAGACTAAAGATCTTGCCTGACGAGCCGAGAGGTATTGCATGGCCATCGTCAGCTCGTGGTGTGAAAAACTTTTTGAGAAAAAAAGTTTTATCAAAAACTTGCACTCGAAAAGTTTACACAAACTGTCCTGTTAAGTCAGGTAACGAGCGAGACCCATACCCTTAGTTACTAACTTCTTCTCCGGAAGAGGTGTACTCTAAGGGGACTGCCCGCGCTAAGTGGGAGGAAGGAGTGGGCGACGGTAGGTCAGTATGGTCCGAAACCCTTGGGCTACACGCGGCATACAGTGGATGGAACAATGGGTAGCAACTTCGAAAGGAGGAGCAAATCCTCTAAATCCATCCGTAGTTCGGATTGAGGGTTGCAACTCACCCTCATGAAGATGGAATGGCTAGTAATCGCGTGTCACTATCACGCGGTGAATGTGTCCCCGCTCCTTGCACACACCGCCCGTCAAGTCACCCAAATGTTTTTTCGGTGAGGCCCCGGTTTATGCCGGGTTCGAACCGGGAGGGCGTGAGGGGGGCTAAGTCGTAACAAGGTATCCGTAGGGGAACCTGCGGATAGATCACCTCCAAAATTTTCGATTTCACACTCGGAAAGATTGGTATGAAGTGTGTACGAGAGTAAATTAGTTGTTTGGATAATCTCTAAATGAAGCGTGAGCTGTTTTTTTCTTAGCGTAAGCTATGTGCTTCATCGCCAATGTAAATCCCTTTTACTACCTCTTCAATTAGCGGTTTATGAATTTGTTTATACTCATTAAGTTCATAGAATTCTACTATTACTAATTTTGGTATGAAACCAAATCCTTCAATTATTTTACGGACTTTTTCTTGATCAAATTCATTTATTTTTATAATAAAAATATCAAGTTCCTTATCCCAAATTCCATTAATTGTATTTCCAAAGAGATAGAATGGATTTTTTATAATATCTTCAAATTTGCTTTCGTTAATTAATTGAAATAGATATGCAAGGCGCCAGTGTTTTGTCTGTCGATTGTCTTTCAAGGAAAATAGCTTAGCCGTTCCTCCTTTTTCTGAGGATAATAAATTTGCTTTTTCAAGAACATCGCAATAATATTTGGCAGTCATGGTACTTATTTTGAGTTTGCGCGCTAGTTCTCTTATACTAATTTTCTCATTAGTTTTGAAGAAGTATTCAAGAACTTGCCATCCTCTGAATTTTTGAAATTCCTTGAGCATTATTTGTGATTGGTGGATATAATATATAAAACTATTGTTTGCTTAAACAAACAGTCGTTTGATTTATTTTATATTACGTCTGAATACTGTTTTTATAAAAAAAATAAAAAAATGTTAAGCTATAAGAGTAGCTCGACATTTGGATCGCTTAACATGCGGTAAACACTCATATGAGATACACCCATAACCTCGGCTACCTTTCGCATGGACAACTTTTCAACAAAATACAATCTCAGTACTTGTGTAAGTTGTTCATTTTCCTGTACCTTCCTAGGCCTGCCTCTTTTCCTTGGGGCAACTTCATCGACGAACATTCTATCATTATAGTCAACTGCTACAGATGTCTCACATAGATGAACCGCAGCTTCTATATCAACCACTTCTATCACCATATTTGAATGGGGGCATTGGTGCCCCTTATAAAACCGTTGTGAATGCCGGTTTAGACGGCAATAAATCTCATCCAGAAAAATCCGAGCCCAGCGGTTTAGGTTGTCACGGCTTTTTAGGCCCTGTTTCCCACCGGGTTATGTGGCACCAGCCACCTAATTACGTGGAAGGTATAATTACAAATAGGCAATGGCTTCATAACTAGCATGTTTCCGAAATTTTCTGCCGAATTCATATATTACACCTCCATTTTTGTGTTTGAATATTTTGCCGCATAAGTCATATTTAAATGTTTGTATAAAAAAGAACATTTATTTCTTTCCGATACGCATTGGAGAGCGACTACCAACTAACCACCGATTATCATCAGGTGATTTATTTATACCTCTACTAATCTCTTCTATCATTACATTAAGGATATCCACACCTGAAAATCTAGATACTTGAGGTTGTATCCGCTTATCTCCCACCTGCCTTTGGCTGACTTTATTCTTTTGCATGTGGTTAAATGTTAATAGTAGTATTTAAAAAACTAAAATACAAGCTATTTCTGGTGCTGAAGTGGCTAAGAAAAAACCTCGTAAAAAGAAAAACGCTAAAAAAACAATTGAAGAAACTCCAAAAAAAACAACTATTACTAATGAAGTTAGAAGGATATGGTTAAAAGTAAGAAAATCATGGAATGTAAGTCATGCCGCATTTTCAAACACCGTGTCTTTTCTCTCTGAAAAAGAAGCAAATACTCTTTATGATATTGTAAAACTTGGTTTGTATAAGGATTCCTATGCACACATATTGCATGAACATCCTGAATTGAAAGAAATTGTAAAAAGCGATGATGACAGACTTTGTATGTATGATATTTATGAGGTACTATCTTGGCGACTTAGAAGAAAGGAAAAAATGCCAAAAAACAAAGAAATAATTATGAGAATGAAGGGGAGAATAGGTAGAGAAGTACCTATTTTTGAATAATAATTTCAATCTCCAATAACTTTTACTAAAACTTTCTTTTGTCTCTTTCCATCAAATTCACAATAGAAAATCTGCTCCCATGGACCAAGATCTAATTTTCCATTTGTTATTGGAAGAACTACCTGATGTCCCATAAATTGACGCCATATATGCGCAGCAGCATTATCTTCAGCAACATTGTGTTCATATTTATCATTATAAGGAACTAATTTTTCTAGTACTCTTAGATAATCATTATGCAGCCCGTCCTCATTATCATTTACAATCACAGCAGCAGTGATATGCATGGGGGTTACCAATACCAAACCGTCCTTCACCCTACTATCCTCAACCACTTTTGTAACATCATCTGTGATCATTACAAACTGGATTTTTTGTTCCGTATCAAATGTAAGATATTCTGTCGAAGATTTCATGATATCACCCATTGCCGCATTTCACTTGCGGCCTTACTAAAGTATCGTTGTGCACTTTTAAAATCTTGTTTTTCAAATGCTTCAATCGCCAATTGAAGTTCAGTTAAGACTGGTTGTAGATATAAATCGGATTCTTTTGATAATTCATCGAATATAAATCTTGGTTTGTTAGAATCAAGCCAAAGTATAAAATGGTCTATTTTCTGGAGTGCTTTATCTATTTCTCCCCGCTTTACATACCTATGAATCCAGCCATAATCACCAACAAGATAACCGGGCTTGGTTTCTGAACCAGTAAAAAGTTTCCAGTTAAGCCACAAAAATTTCATAGCATTCTCAGTTTCACCAGCTTCAAGCAATTCGCGCACTTTTTGTAATTTTTCCTTTTTCTCGTTATCTTGAACAACATAATCATGCATCTGCCTTGGGATTCGACTAAACTTTGCCAACTGAGAAAAAAGCCATGCATCTCTTTCTACACGAAGTGCACACTCCCTTTGGTGATTGTATTCCATCTTGTATGCTATTTCCCTATCTCTCCATTGCCCTATTCTTGTTCTAAGAGAAGTAAAAACTGCACACGCCCGTGCTAGATCTGGAGCCCGTTTTTCAATTGGAATGCTTTTTGCTTCTTCAAATCTTCTTATTGTTTCTTTCAAACGTCCCATACCAACTATACGGTGAATTGCAGAACGTTTTTTCTTTAACCAGTCCTCAACAGTTCTTAATTTTTCTAGTAGATTATCAATATCTTCATCAGAAGTAGCACTTAGGTTGTGGACAATTTTGACATTAGCTTCATCAAGAGATTTAAGAAAAAGATCTTTGGAATCCAATTCAACACTATATCTTAATCTTACATGGTTCAGGGCACGAACAGCAGTTATGATGTGGGTACTTATTTGTACTGCTTTATGAGGAACTGCACCTTGTTTGAGTGCTGCTTCAACCTCGCCCCATGACAGATGTTTCAGTTTTTGTGCATTGTCTCTTTTGAATCCTATTGTAGCGTGCCATCCCTTAACATCAATTCTAAGGGCTGGTGCTCGGCGTGTTTCTTTTAATTCTCCGGTAGCTGTTCTCCCAAACATATATGCGCCACTTCTTCTGGAGAACTCGCCATGTTGTTCATGGGCTTTAGAAAAATAGCTATTTCTTTTTGCTGTGCGTTGTTCCCCCAATCGCTTAACAGTAGATTTTATATCCTCCCGCCTCATGAAGCATATTTGCTTCTTTATGGTTAAAAATGTTGGTAATTTTAACTTCTACAGATGGGATAATGAGTATCTGTGCTTAGCTACATTCTATCCATCCAAAAATATGTACAAACACTCTTTTCTTTGCAAAAATTATAAATAGAAATGGAAAAGCGATATATTTGGGGATGATATGAGCATAGAAGAGGAAGAATACACTGCTCTTGATGATGAAGAGGAATGGGATGATGAGGAGGATGAATAATGTGCAGATATGGGATATGTTCCTTCTGCACCCTGAAGAGAACTATGACAAGAAAATCATCCAATCTGATGTCGAAGATTGAAACCCATCTCTTGGGAAAAGAGGAACAGATTACACCTGAGGAGCGTTTAGAGAATTATTTGAAGGAGAGGAGAAAATGAGAGGACAACTTTCAGCTGAAATGTTGATAATGATAGTAGTTGTTTTGGCCATAGTTGCTATAGCATCCGTGCAGTTGATAGGAACTGCAAAAGAAACAAGCAGTAATATCAATAAACATACGGAAAGACTCAATGAAATAACATTAGAAGCAATAAAAGCACCTGCAGGGGGCTTTTGTTTAGATGATAATGAATGTGAAGATGGATTGAATTGTGATAATTATAGATGTAATTAGAACACCTGGGCAAAGGGAACGCAAAAATGGATTCGGATTAACTGGATTAATTCCAGCTGGCATCATAAAGCAACATGGTTTAATCCATGCTCTTCAGGGATACCTAAAAACCCGAAGTTTCCTTCGCATTCCCTGCACTTTCTAGGTTCAAGTTGAGCAAAGTTAATTGTCTTATCAGGACAGTCAACCAAAGCCCGACAGCGCTATGCAAATCGGCGGTTCTCGGGGCGAGCCCTCAGGGGGAAAAACCCTCAGTCAGAATCGTATCAATTCGCGAAAGTGCGACACTTGAAAAACCCAAGTGCAATAATAAATAGGGATTTTTTTATTTATAAATATTGGCAAAAAACGTTAGACAAGCGTCGAATATTAGACAACTGACGAGAGGTTTTCAAGGAGTAAAATAACTGCCATACAAAGTAAACCAGTCAGAAGAAGTTTAATTCCAGTTACAAACATGTTTTCTCTAGACATTTTTCCAAGGAATAGACCAAGACCAAAGAAAACAGAAAGAGCAAGTCCAAATGAAACATAATATGCAGTTGTTATATTAAGAAAGAAAAACGGAGATAATAGAATAAGAGAAGCAAGTAAAGGAGAGGCGCCATCTACAACAGCTGCTAATGTGGATGCGGAATCATAGGCTTTCTTGTAATCAGTATGATCAAGTTTGCGATGTAGTGCTTTTTCCATCGAATGGATTTCTCTTTTCCTTTCTGCACTTTCTGTCATTAATGCTCCGGTAAGTCCAGAGAAACCAATAGCAATAGCGGTTGCAATTCCTATTTGTATTATAAGTAAAGGATCATCCACTTGAGCTGCAAAAGAACCAAGTAAAAGTCCAAAGGTAGTTAGTGCACCATCAAAAGAATTCATAACAAAGTATCTTCTTAGAATTTTGCTCATGCCGGTGATGGCATCGTAGTACTTGAAACGATCTGTGTGTTTTTTCAGAAAACTTGCTAACATCTATCCTACAATCCTCTTTCCAGATGTTATTCTGTCCACACTTTGGACAGAAGCACCTAATTTTTCAATTGCTGTTTTTACATTCTCAAAATCCATGTTTTCGCCTTCGATTGTGACTTTGGCTGATTCTACTTTTTGTTCGACATCCTGTATAAGAACATCCACCCCTTCAACGCCACGCACTTTTGAAAGTTTAAGCGATAGCATAGCAGTTGGCATGTTGATTGGTTTCAAAACATCCAAAACAATTCTTTTGATTCCGGGCATAGTATCTGTTTCCTTTGAGTGAATAATTTAATTAAAGTATGTATTATTTGGAGAATATCTCCATATTTTTTCCCATATTCAAACCAATTTTGAATGCTTCCAGATTTTTATCTGTATTACGGCGTACATTGGCTGTTATTGCATTCCTTACACTTGTTTCTTTAAGTGGGAGTGCTCTGCTTCCAACTGCAACGCCTATTAGCATAGTATTTCCAAGGATGGCAACGCCAAACTTTTCCAATGCAACTTTATGGGTATTGAAAACCATAACATTTTTTGCAAATGGCTTTATCCTTTTGACAATATCTGTCATATTTGGATAGGGCATGTCAAGAAGATTTGCATAAACTGGCATGTGCGGCCAGTCATTGATAATGAATAATGTTTTCTTTTTGTTCGCATAGAATGTGGCTCTTGCTGCTTCTAAAGGTTCAAATGCAAGCACCAGATCTGCATCTGCTTGCATTATTCCTGGAGAATAAGCACCTTTACCAAAACGAACAAATGTTGGGATTGTACCGCCACGCTGTGCAAGCCCGTGAAGGTGGAGACCATGAACAGAAAGCCCTTCATTTTGTGCTGCACTTGCAACAATTGCCGCTGCAGTAAGAACACCTTCTCCTCCAACTCCAGTAAGCATAACATTGAATGTCATTCTTTCACCTCTTTTTTCACTGGGTGTATAGCACCATATGGGCATATTTGCATGCACACTGAACACCCCCAACAGATATCAGGTTCTATATAATAGATTGGTTCATCGCTTGCTTTTTTTCTTATTTCTTTTATCGCAGGACAGGCGAATTTATTTGTGCAAATACCGCATTTGGTGCACTTGCTTTGATCGATTTCGAATTTTGTAAACTCAAGATTTTTGCTCCTCAGTTTTCTTTTTGTTACAAGTCTGCATTCACCGCGACTGATAATAACTCTTAATCCAGTTACATTTTTCAATTCAAGAATTGCATCTTTTATTTGTTTTTGATTAAATGAGTTTACTACTCTGACTTCAGCGCCCATTGCTTTTGCCACTTCTTCAATTTTAATTGACTGTACTGCTTCACCTACACCGGTTATACCTGTTCCTGGATTTGGCTGATGGCCCGTCATTGCAGTAAATGAATTGTCCATTACAATGATTAAAGGAGTTTTATGATCATTAAATTTCAAATTGGCAAGAGCAGACATACCAGAATGGAAAAAAGTTGAATCTCCTATAAATGCAATTATTTCTTGATCACTAACCATACTAATTCCATGAGATATGCCGAGACTTGCTCCCATACTGACAATAAAATCTTGCATATTGAATGGTTCAAAAATTCCCAAAACATAGCAGCCAATATCACCGGCAAAAACAGCATTTTCACCAAAAACATCCTTCACTGCATAAAAAGTAGATCTGTGTGGGCAACCTGGACAAAGTACTGGTTTTCGTGGTGGTAAACCTTTTATTGAGACAGTTGTTTGCTTTTTATGTGCTGCAAAGTTTATGCCGCATTTTTTCTTAAAGACTTTTTCAAATGCAGGCATCATTACTTCCAGATTATATTCACCATAATTTGGAAGAAGAGCTTTGCCATGCACAGCAAGTTTTGGATTAACATCTTTTGCCAACATTTTAACTTCATTTTCAACAATTGGCTCAAGTTCTTCTAAGACAAGAACTGCTTTTTTATTTTTAATAAATTGCTTGATGAAATTTCTTGGTGTTGGGTAAGTCAAAGTAAGTTTAGCCATAGGAGGATTGATTCCTAGCATGTGAAACAATTCTTTTGCATACTCAAAACTCACACCAGAAGCAATGACCCCAATGTTTCCTTTTCCTTTGAATACTTTATTGAGTTTAGCATACTTCTTTTCTATTTTGTTCAATTTTCCATCTATTTGCTTATGGAGTTCTTGAAGGTTTGGTCGGATATTGTAGTATCTGGATTTATCTTTCACAAATTTGCCTTTTAGTTTTGGTTTTTTTATTTTCCCTAATTTTACAGTGCCAATGGCGTGGCTTACCTTTGTTGTTGTCCTCAGGAAAAAAGGCAATTCAAATTCTTCTGAAATGTCAAAGGCTAGTTTCGTTAGATCAAGACATTCCTGCGGATTGCTCGGTTCTAGTACTGGCAGTCTCATCATTCTTGCATAGTACCGGGTATCCTGTTCAGATTGCGCTGAACTCCAGCCATATGGATCATCAGCCACCATCAAAACAAATCCGCCTTTTACTCCTGAATAAGCAACAGGTGAAACTGAATCGCTTGCAACATTGAGGCCAAAATGTTTCATTGCAGTTAGTGATCTGACGCCAGACCAGGCTGCTCCTGCAGCTGTTTCAAATGCAACTTTTTCATTTGACGAATATTCAAATAAGAATCCGCATTCTTTTGCTATCCCAGCAAGGGTGGTTGGAACTTCTGAACTTGGTGTTCCAGGATAAGCTGCAACAACCCCAACACCTGCTTCAAGTGCTCCTCGTGCAATTGCTTCGTTCCCCAAAAGCACAACATTTTTTCCAGCTTTTTCTAGAACATTCATGCTGATAACTCAGTTTTACTATTTAAAAAATATATCTAGACATGATCGCCACATATAGTAAAAGCTAAAGAAAACAAAAATAGAATCATGATTGGTAAGCGCTTCATTCTGCTTGCATAATTCGTGCAAACCAACTACATGCCGGTTTTAATCGGAATCTTTCTTGTGAAGGCACGCAGGTTCAAGGTCAGCTTATCGAATATTATTATATATTTTAAGGTGTTCGATTCTGATTATCATGTATGTTCAAACTAAAAAGAATTCATACACCAAGGTCAGGACCTAAGATTGCGAATACTACTAGGTTTGAGCTGCCAGAACCAAAATATGAGATATCATCATCCAAAAATCTGGCACTGGATGCTTCAACCATGCTTCAGCCATACAACATGCAAGAGCCAAATCAAAAATCAGAAGCAACAGAAATCTCCAGGTTAAAGATTATTGAGGCTCGGAAAAAACCTGCATGTAAAGGAAAACTCAATGATTTCCTGGACAAGTATCTGGGTCTAATTATTGGAGTGCCGGTAGTCGCCGCTGGTATTGTTGGTGCGTATCTATCACTAAAATTCAATATTGCCAGTAGCCACTTATTCGGTCCAATCCATTCGGAAACAAGGGATGCTATTGGCAATGTTCTCCTCGGGTTTGGGACCGGTGCTCTTGCGATGAATAGTGCAATGCTTACTATTCTTTTCGTATCAAGCGGCGTCTCAAAATTGCTCCATAAAAAAGAAACTGGTGTGGAAGGGAAAGAGGGACAATGTAGCGCTTCCGAGTAGAATCAATCACTTGATCGCAAAAAGGTCGAAAAATTCCACCATTTGAACCGCTCTTGATTTTCAATAATAAGAAATTCATCTCGAAAGATCTTATGGAGTTGTGTAAGAAAAAAGCCTGGTAAGGGACCTGAACCTCTAGTGCATATCCCTGCTTATTTGGGCAATATGTAGTATTTTTGTATAGCATGTTGACTTTTTTATTTCTAGGCTCTGAGTCTCTTGAATAGATTATCTTTGATTATTTTGACCAAAAATGCGTTTAATTTTGAATCATTTCTCTGTCTGGCCAATTTGGTGAAAGAGAGGTATTCCTCTCTCGTATTCGAATAAATATTCATTAATGGAAAACCTTGTTTTAATAGGACATAGTTCCAGATAAGCCTTGTTGTTCTGCTGTTCCCGTCCTCAAAAGGATGGATATGCTGGAATTCATTATGAACAAAAGTAGCAAATTCGATTATTTCTTTCATTGTATGCTTCTTTGAAATGAAATCGTTTATCTTTTTGCATAGTTCATCCAGTTTAGGGAAAATCTCGGAAAAATGTGATACCTTGTAAAACGGATTTCCTTTGATGGAGACACGTGTGGACCTGATGCCTTCTCTAACCCCAAGGTTATAGACTATGATCCTGTGGAGGTCCAGGATCAAATCTATAGAAATATCCTGTTCCAGGTGAGAGATGAGATAATTGACTGCATTATAGTAATTTTTCACTTCATTGGCTTCTTTCAGTTTTTTGTCCTTTGGAATGATATCGTGGAGGATGAGCTCTCTTGATTCATCCAGAGTAAAGGTGTTGCCCTCCAATTGCGTTGATGCAGATGCAAACTCTATCTTCAATTCCTCCTCAACATCTGCGAGGTCGATATCCTTCTTGCGGATTTTTAATTTTTTTAATAATGATTCTATTTCAAGATAGTCTGATTTTGAAATCGCTACTGTTTGTTTGGATACCTCCGGTTTTTTTAGTCCGGAAAAATCAAGAACATCATCAAAAACCGGATCTCTCACGAATTTGACTATGAGCGGCTTTTTGGAGATCACGAACAAGAGATTTACTCTATTGAGATAAGTGAGATATTTCCGGACTGTTTTGTAGTTTAGATCCTTGAAATCTGAAAGTCTGACTTCCTCTTTGGACAAACCAACAGAGACAATTTTCGCTAATTCCTCGGAGAGAAGTACATTCGGGTTGATACCCTTGTTTTTGCAGAACTTCATGATTTGAAAGGCTAACCAGGTCCTGGAATTCTCTTTATTTGGCTTATAAGTATTGTCTTCCTGGACTACCAACTCGAGTGCCATTAACTCCTTCAGCCTTTGTCTGACTGATGATGGCGATGAACCGATAGTTTTTGAGAGTTTGGTAAGCCTGGCCTCTTTGATTTGGAACAGGCCAAAGAGAACATCCCACTTTGTTTTCATGTATAATTAATGGATAAAAAGGTTTATAAAAACTACTATTTTCCATCAAAAGTAAACTTTTATTAACAATCAGTACGTTATTGCACTAAAAATAAATAAAAGCCGGGTAAGGGCGTCATTCACTTAGCACAAATCCCCGCATTTTCATACAACATCATGCATGTATATGCAATATGTTGCATAACTAGTATTTAACTATTTCGTGCCGACAAAAGGGGTATTTACACAAATCAAACAGGGATCATATGGCTAGAAACTCATTTACCTTTCAGGATTTTCGACAAGCTAGATGCTTTGTTAGATTGATATTCAAAGAGTACGGCAAAGCTGGGGGAGAGGTTGGTCATATTGTTTTTGGAGAAGATATGTTAGGAGTAAAAACGGAAAACAATGTCCTTTTCATTGAAGGAAACAATTCAGAAGTTGACAAATGGAAAGAAAGATACGAAAATTTCAAACCGACAGAAAGAGAATTCGAGTACTATTATCCTTGCTGGTCCATATATGGCCCTTTAAGAGATTCGAAAATTATTGTTGGGGGATATAGTATACTTCCATGTGAAAATCAAGAAGACTATCCAAGAACTGGAAAATTAATCGTTGCCCTGACTTTCAAAGTGAAAGCATATGATGAGTCTGAGGCGCTTGAGATCGGATACTTTGAGGTTAGAAAAATACTCCCCATCATCTCCACTTTGCTTGGAGTTTGGATGGGACCAATTGAACGGGCTGTTAGTGGTATGCGGCTTACTAGTATAGGTTCTCTAAATCCAGAAGGCATTCATTATAAAATATTGAAAAACACAACAGAATTTTCTGGAGATTCGAAAGGGTGGAGAAAAATTGATGTGGCAAAGGCAAGAAACCTATTTAGTAGGTATAGTGAACTTCCAAAACCAAAAAAGGAGAGGTTTGAATCCGCATGTAGAGCGTATAACCTTGCACAACAGTTTTCCGGGATATACCCGGGGTTAGGTGGAGGTTGCCTTAGGAGTTGTTTAGATACTCTGACATATGGAAAGGCAAGAAATGTCCTAAAAGTAAAGTACAAAGAGGGTAAACTATATTCAGATATTTCGAATGTGTTCCATAATGACATTATCCCAGAACATTCCATAAAACACTTTATGGGCCAGACCGAGTTTGAATTGTTCCCTGAAAAGCACATTGAAGATGCAAATAGGTTTAAAAAAAGAAAATGGAGGCTGTACGATATTGTTCATCAGGAAATTGAGGAATTTCTAATAGGACATACAGGTTGAAAACATTACAAAAATATCAGGAGACGATTATACCTCCTTTTTCCCTTATCGCTTGATAAATTTTTATAAGGTCTCCAGCCGTAACAGATTTACAGTTAGTTGCTATCCTTCCATCTTTTGAGATGCTAATTGAGATATGTTCTCCATCATCTGTTTTCATTTCAATTGCAAGTGCAGTGGTATTTTTTGGATCGTAGGTAGGCGCTTGATGGACATTCACACCAAATTCAGCTCGAACTTTAACTTCCCCTTCATTTACATCAGCCCACGATCCCCAGACATTGATGCAATCAATAGCTTGATAAATTTTTTCTAAATCGAAAGAGATTCTATTCATCTTGACTAGTTTTGTTTCTTCTAGCCTCTTGTTGAATTGTTTAGATATTTCTTTTGTTGCAGCGCAAATCAAAACTTGATCTTTATCATTTTTTATCGCCCAAAAGCGATAGACCTTTTGGTAGCCCCCCTCATGATATTTTGCAAATTCTTCTCCTTCGGGGCAAAATCTGATAGTTTCCTTGATAGTATCACTATAGTGAATGATATCAAAGGAGGCACCATCCTGAGTTTTTTTTACAAGCTTAATTTTCGTTACTGGAGTCCCAAGTTTATCTCCCAATCCATATTCAGATGCTAGATCTTGTTGAAGAGGAAGAACCACTTCCCCACGTTTTTCTATAATTGATTCTAAATCAAATTTTTCTATAGCGAAAATTGAAATTGCAATTCCCATAAGCTCACCAAATTTTTAATAACACCCCTAGCTGCTCTCTCATTTCGGAAAAATTAATTGCTGATAGGGCAGTTTCAGTTTTAGAAAATCGTATTGAAGATGCATTATCCTTAGATTGAACGATTTGGAGTCTGTCTAAGGTATATCCGGAAAATTTCGGATGATATAGTTCGCACCAATACTTCGGCAAAAAGAGATTGATGTTAATGGAAGTAAGAGACACATTTGCAATTGACATAAGTCTTTCAGACTTAGAAGCTAGTTTGTTGAAGTCCATTATAACTGAGGATATACCAGTATTAATTTCGGTTGTTTCAAAATGGACATGGTCATCCCCAAGATAATGGAAGAGATAATTTATGGACCCGTCTTGAATTTCAATCTTATTTTTTGCTATAATATTTTTTCTAAACTTTGTTCCGAATTCTTTCGAGAAAAATGTGACCATCTTGTTCTGAAAAGAGGGAAAATCCATTGATAGATTATAGTCAATGATTACTCGCATTCTTATAGGGGCGTTTGATAATTTTGCAACTGCTTTCCTAAATTTATTGACGATTTTTAAATTGTGTTCAACTATTATAGGGATAACTATGGAAGCTGTCCATATGAGAACATCAATTCCATTTTTCAGAAGCACATCTTCTGAAGGTAATTCCATAAAATATTGATACACAGAATATTTGTTATTTCTATCATTTATTGTAACTAGGATACAACATGTTGCACAAATGAATAAATCGTGTTGAAACCATCAACTTATCATGTTAGGATTTGAGGTGATAAGTTGGTATTCAAACGTCTGATTCTGCTTCTCCTGGCGGGAAGCCTGGCCTTTGCTGAGTTCAGCATCCCTGCTGATCAGCCCATATGCAACCTATACGGGATGCTCAAGACATTTGGGACTGTCGTAGGCGTCCTTGTAGCTGCCTATGCTGGCTTCATGATAGCGAGCGTTACGGACCTGAAGGAGCGCAATGATGCCAAGGCCCTTCTGGGAGGTGTGGCAGTCGGTCTGATAGTGATCTGGATAGCTCCTTTGGTTATAACAAACCTCGTAGGAGCAGATAGCGTCTGCGGGTGGACTTCCTGATTGACCTTATTGGCATTTCTTCTGCCATAAAGTCGATAGCTATCTTTTTCTCAGTCATTATCCTAAGCTATGCAGGGATTGTCCTCATAACTAGCAAAGACCCGGTCTCAAGAAACGAATGGAAAGAAATTGCCAAGGGGGTCTTAATCGGCATTTCCGTCCTATTTCTTGGCCCAGTCATCTCTTCAGCACTTACAGGAGGTGGATATTGTGGTCCTTAGGCAGTTGGTCCTCTTTTTTGCCCTTGTTTCCATATCCGCAGCCTATCAATACCATGACTATGTGAAGGAAGGCAACTATCACGGTCCGGCATTGGTAAACGATTCCCTTCTAGACGACTGCCGTTTCCTTGAAGTGCCAGAAGTCATATGCAATACTACTGAAAGCGGAAACCTGACGAAAGAGCAGGGGCGGCAGTTGATTCTCGATACATTGAATCCATCGATATCCGGCCTAGAATATAGGTTTTTCGAGCAACTGGATACGAAAGTCAAGAGCTCCCTGATGTTCAGAGTCATTGAGTTTGAGCCATATTCCAAAGACGAGCTGAAATCCCTTCTTCAGGTGGTCGCAAAAAGGACCCTGCTGGAAGATTCCTGCGATAGCGAGGTATTGGGCAAAGTTGCCGAGCTCGGGGCATCCAATGAAGGAAACGCTCGATTCGCCATTTGGCTGCTTTTTTCCGCTGCCAAAGATGCCGAGGAGAGGAATTCCGAAAAGATAGAACTAGATGATGTTGTTAAGGCATACGAAAGGCTTGTCCCAATAAGAGCGCAAAACCAGAATGAAACCGGACTTTGCGAGGAGGAGCTGCTAATCCTGGATCTTCTGAAAGAAGGGGAGAAAGAATCATCCGAGATTTACGAGATAGTTCAGAAGAGGATAAATCGGTCAAAACGCCAGATTCGTAATTATCTCAGTTCTTTGGCCCAGAAGGGCCATATTAAGGGCCAGGAATTCGAGGGTACAAATTCAATGCTTAAACCAAAAGTGTATCGAGTTTGCCAGAGGAGATTGAATGAGGTTTACGATTAAGAGAAATGTACGGACTTTCATTCGAAATTATGGCATGAGGTTGGAGGCCGGACTTATCGGAGAGCTTGAGAGTATGATTGAAAAAAAGCTATCTCGGGCCATTGAAAGGGCAAAGAGAAATGGCCGGACGACCATAAAAAATCATGATATATAAAAATCTCATTATAATAAACCACTTAAATTTATTCTGGTTTTATTTAAAGGACGCTGATCTCAATCGTGATGGTAATGGCTAAAGACAACGGAGCTAATTTAGGGTTTGAACAGAAACTCTGGCAGGCAGCAGACAAGATGAGAAACAATATGGACGCTGCCGAATACAAGCATGTAGTCCTTGGCTTGATTTTCCTCAAATATATTTCTGATGCTTTTGAAGAGAAGCACAAGAAGCTTCTGGCAGAGAAAGCACAAGGAGCAGATCCCGAAGACCCTGATGAGTACAGGGCTGAAAATATCTTCTGGGTTCCCAAAGAAGCAAGATGGCATTATCTACAAGATAACGCAAAACAACCAACAGTTGGCAAGCTAATTGATGATGCCATGGATGCAATAGAGCGGGATAATCCCTCTCTAAAGGTTGTTTTGCCCAAGAATTACGCCCGCCCCGCCCTTGATAAACAACGATTAGGAGAACTAATCGATTTGATAGGAACAATCGGCTTGGGCGATTCGGAAAACCGCTCAAAGGATATTCTGGGCCGGGTATACGAGTATTTCCTCGGCCAGTTCGCCGATGCTGAAGGAAAGAAAGGAGGCCAATTCTATACTCCGAGAAGCATTGTCAAGCTTCTTGTAGAAATGCTTGAACCATATAAAGGAAGGATCTATGACCCCTGCTGCGGCTCAGGCGGCATGTTTGTTCAGAGTGAAAAATTCATAGAAGCCCATGGTGGAAAACTTGGGGACATTTCCATATATGGGCAAGAGTCCAACCAGACCACCTGGAGATTATGCAAAATGAATCTGGCGATCAGAGGCATTGACGCAAATATCCAATGGGGAGATAGTTTTCACAATGACCTTCAGAAGGATCTGAAGGCGGATTTCATCATAGCAAATCCTCCGTTCAATGTCAGCGACTGGAAAGGAGAGCTTTTGAGGGATGATGTAAGGTGGAAATACGGGGTTCCACCGTCTGGAAACGCCAACTTCGCATGGGTCCAGCATTTCGTTCATCATCTATCACCAACAGGAATAGCCGGATTCGTATTGGCTAACGGTTCCATGTCCTCTAATACCTCTGGGGAAGGGGAAATTCGGAAGAGCCTGATTGAAGCAGATGTAGTGGACTGCATGGTCGCTTTGCCAGGTCAGCTTTTCTATAACACGATGATTCCGGCCTGCCTTTGGTTTACGGCAAGGGACAAGAAAAACCATAAGTTCAGGGACCGGAGGGGCGAAGTGCTATTCATAGATGCACGAAACATGGGCGTCATGGTCGACCGAAGACATAAGGAGCTCACAGATGAAGACGTCCAGAAGATCGCTTCAACTTATCATGCCTGGAGAGGCGAAGGGGGCAAGTATGAGGATGTCAAAGGCTTCTGCAAGTCGGCCAAGCTTGATGAAATAAGGAAGCATGGCTATATCTTGACTCCTGGACGCTATGTCGGTGCTGAGGAAGCAGAAGAGGATACGGAACCTTTCGATGAGAAAATGAAGCGGCTGACGGGCGAGCTTTCGGAGCAGTTCAGTAAGTCTAAGGAACTTGAAGATGAAATAAGAAAGAATTTAGACGGGTTAGGGTGGAGAGTGTAAAGGATGGAATTAGTGCCTAGGGGGTTATTTAATGAGAGAAAAGGTACTGCACAATCAGGAAAGGATTATTTTACCCGAGATATCAGAACTAAAATCTTAATGTTGTTTGATGATTTTGATCTAAACCACTTAGACACTTCTTCTGTTGTAGTAGTAGGCGGAAGTTATCGGAATTCCTGTTTAAGGCTAATGAAATCTAAGTTAAAATATTTGGTAGACCTGGGACATATTGATAAGTTTGAGGAATTTTTCTTAAGTTGTACTCTTAATGAGCTTCTCTCATGTGTCGAGTTGTATACTAAATGTATGGAGGAAATAATATCGAGGTATGAACAACATGAACGAACCAAACTATATAGTCGAGGTTATGATACTAGTCAACTCCTAGTAACTTTTGTTAAATCATTCAATAATTTATTGGCTTACCATAAAATCCCATATCACTTTGTTTACAATGATGTATTAGATAAACTGTTTATTGAAAAACAGTTTAATGAAGTGGAAGAAGAGGTCAAAGAGAAAATTTACGAAATAATCAAAAATGAGCCCAAGATTAATGAATATTTTACGCAATCTTTAGGGGATTATGCCAAAAGGGAATATAAAGTTTCTATAGAAAATGCGTACTTAACTCTAGAAAAATATCTTAAAGTTAAAACCAAAAATCACAACTTGGATGCTGTAAGAAATTTTGTAGAATTTCAAAAGAAATACTCATTCAATGAAAAAGGAATATTCTCTGTTAGGCCCGATATAATCAAAAACAAGATTTCGCTAATTTACTCTATTAGAAGCGAACTAAAATCCCATTCCGATAGGGAAACTTTTGATACTAATAAATTTTTGGAAGAGACAGCTAAGTTCCAATTAAACGAAGTTATGAATTGTATACTTATATTAGAGGACTTGAGTAAATGAAGAACACACATCTAAAAGAAACCGAAATCGGAGAAATCCCTGAAGAGTGGCAATTGAAAAGGGTAGATGAGATTGCAGTCATAAACGAAGCTGCTGTAGGTAAAAAATATCAATGTGAAGAAATTGAGTATATAGATATAGATTCTGTAGAAGAAGGCCAAATAAAAACTGTTAAAAAAATGAAATTGGCAGAAGCACCGAGCAGAGCAAAACGAATTGTTAAGAAAAACGACATTTTGATCTCCACAGTAAGGCCCAATCTGAAGCATTATGCCTTTATCTCAGCAGCAAAACCAAATACGGTAGCTTCCACTGGATTTGCAGTAATATCCGCAAAAGGCATAGACCCGAGGTTTCTCTATTATTGTTTAACTACGCAGAAATATACGAATTACCTTTCTGCGATTGCAGATGCGCATACCTCAACATACCCTTCATTTAACCCAGATATTATAGAGAATTCAAATATTCCTTATCCGCCCATTCCAGAACAACATATCATCGCCAAAATCCTTTCCGATTTGGACGCCAAAATCGAACTAAACCGCCAAATGAACCAAACCTTGGAACAAATCGGTGAGGCCCTTTTCAAGCGCTGGTTCGTTGATTTCGAATTCCCTAATGAGGAAGGCAAGCCGTACAAATCAAGCGGCGGGGAGATGGTGGATTCGGAGCTGGGGGAGATACCAAAGGGGTGGAATGCGAGTAAATTGGGGGAACACGTATCTATGGTTAGGGGTTGTTCTTATTCTAGTGCAGGATTAAAGGATTCGGAAAATGCTTTAGTTACGTTGAAATCAATTGAACGTGGAGGCGGATTCAAGACTGAGGGATTCAAGCCCTATATTGGTGAGTTTAAGGATAAGCATATTGTAAAAAACGGTGAAATAATTGTAGCACACACTGATTTAACACAAAATGCCGAAGTTCTTGGTAAGCCTGCGATAGTTCGGGAAGTACCTTATTTCAATAAATTAATCGCATCCATGGATTTAGGGATTATTAGGCCAACTGACGATAGGGCATCTAATCCATTTTTGTACTATCTTTTGAAGTCTGATCAATTCCAAAATCATGCCTATGGGTATGCGAGTGGAACAACAGTATTGCATCTAAGCAGTAAAGCCATTCCTGATTTTCAATTTATTTTGGCGAGAAAAGAAGTAATCACCCGTTTTACTCAAATCGTAGAAAAGTTAACTATGAAAATTCAGTACAACTTTTCAGAAGCAGAAAATCTTGAAAAGATTCGAGATACCCTCCTCCCAAAGCTCATGTCCGGACAGATAAGGGTAAAAATCCCCAAAGAGAGTGCTAACTGATGGATCACGCTATAACCGAATCAGAAACCGAAGAACTTGCCCTTCAGACACTCGCAAAGCTGGGCTACAAGGTGATTTTTGGTCCGAATATAGCTCCAGACGGCCCAAACCCAGAAAGGGGTTCATATTCCGATGTTGTGCTTGTCGAAAGGCTCAAGGCAGCAGTTCAGAAGATAAACCCGACCATTCCAGCCGAAGTCCGGGAAGAGGCGATAAAGAAGGTCCTCAGGACAGAAAGCCCGAAGCTCATAGTCAATAACCACAATTTCCACAAAATGCTTGTTGAGGGCGTAAACGTAGAATACCGTCAAAAAGGCGCCATCAGAGGAGACAAGGTCTGGCTTTTTGATTACAAGAGGCCGGAAAACAACGAATTTCTTGCAGTCAACCAGTTTACAGTCATAGAAAACAACAACAACCGCAGGCCAGACATCGTTTTATTCGTGAACGGGCTTCCTTTGGTAGTAATCGAACTGAAAAATCCTGCTGACGAAAACGCAACCATAAGAACTGCCTTTAACCAGTTTCAGACATACAAGGTCCAGATCCCATCATTGTTCAGTTATAACGCATTTCTGATTATCAGCGATGGCTTTGACGCCCGGGCAGGAACGATTACCTCCGAATGGGAACGCTTCATGCCCTGGAAAACGATTGAGGGCAAAGCCAAGGCCCCTATCACCTCTCCATTGATGGAGGTTCTTATCCTTGGAATGTTCAACAAACCATTTTTCCTAGATCTTATCCGCCATTTCATCGTATTCGAAAAGGAACACCACAAATATTCTAAGAAACTCGCTGCATACCATCAATACCATGCAGTAAATCGGGCCATTGGATCAACCCGAGGCGCTCTCAAAGGGGATAAACGGTGCGGCATTGTATGGCATACCCAAGGCTCAGGAAAGAGCCTTACTATGGCCTTCTACACTGGGAAGCTCATCCTTGCCCTGGATAACCCCACAATAGTCGTCCTTACTGACCGTAATGATCTTGACGACCAGCTTTTCCAGACTTACAGCAGATGCCAGGAGTTGCTCAGGCAGAAGCCAGTCCAGGCCGAATCAAGAAAAAGCCTTAAAACCCTGCTTAAAGTTGCATCTGGCGGCGTTGTCTTTACTACAATCCAGAAATTCTTCCCTGAAGGCAAAGGAGACAAATTCCCGCTTCTATCTGAACGGCGCAATATCGTTGTAATCGCAGACGAGGCCCATAGGAGCCAGTATGACTTTATCGATGGTTTTGCCAAGCATATGAGGGACGCTCTTCCGAATGCTTCTTTCATAGGATTTACCGGAACCCCGATTGAAAAGGCGGATAGAAGCACTCCGGCGGTTTTTGGGAACTGTATTGACATTTACGATATAGAACAGGCAGTTACAGATGGCAACACAGTCAGGATTTTCTACGAAAGCAGGCTCGCAAAGCTTGAACTCAAGGAAACTGAAAGGCCAAAAATAGATCCTGAGTTTGAGGAAATTACCGAAGGGGAAGAGGTCTCCCATAAGGAACGGTTGAAAAGCAAATGGGCCAGGCTTGAAGCCGTCGTTGGAAGTGAAAAGAGAATAAAACGCATAGCAAAGGATATTGTTACTCATTTTGAGAAACGGCAGGAAATCCTCGAAGGAAAAGGAATCATAGTGGCTATGAGCCGTAGAATTTGTATTGACCTTTATAAGGAAATTAGAAAGCTGAGGCCGGAATGGTGCCACAAAGACGATGAAAATGGCAGTCTAAAGGTAATCATGACTGGCTCGGCAACCGATCCGGTGAGTTGGCAAGAGCACATTAGGAATACTACCAGGAGACGTGCTCTGGGCGACCGTTTCAAGAATCCTGAAGATCCAATAAAGCTTGTCATTGTAAGGGACATGTGGCTTACTGGCTTTGATGTGCCAAGCCTTCATACGATGTACCTTGACAAACCTATGCGGGGACATGGGCTGATGCAGGCAATAGCCAGAGTAAACCGTGTATTCAGGGACAAGCCCGGTGGGCTGATTGTTGATTACATAGGAGTTGCTGACGACCTTCGAAAGGCGTTGTCTGAATATACTGAAAGCGGAGGAAAAGGAAAACCTGTCTTTGATCAGGAAGAAGCAGTTGCGGCGATGCTGGAGAAATACGAAATAGTAACTTCAATGCTCCATGGCTTCGAATACCAGCGCTTTTTCAAGGCAGGAACAAGCCAAAAGATGTCAATTATCCTTGAAGCAGAAGAATTTGTATCAATGCAACCTGAAGGCAAAGAGCGCTTCATAAAAAACGTTTCCCTTCTTTCCAAGGCCTTTGCACTGGCCGCTCCTCATGAAGAAGCACTCAAGTTAAGGGATGACCTTGCATTTTTCCAAGCCGTTAAAGCAAGGCTTTCTAAATTCAGGGAAATGGCTGGTAAGCCAGAGGAAGAACTTGACACCGCAATACGGCAGATTGTATCAAAAGCCATAGTGTCCGATAAAGTCGTTGATATCTTCCAGGCGGCAGGGCTAAGAAAACCTGATATTTCAATACTTTCAGATGAGTTTTTAGCCGAAGTCAAAGGGATGAGACATAAAAACCTAGCCTTTGAACTGCTGAAAAAGTTGCTAAATGACGAACTTAACTCCAGAAGCAGGAAAAATCTTATCCAATCCCGTTCATTTGCAGCTTTGCTGGAAAAGACCATCAAGAAATATCAAACCAGGGCTATCGATTCAGCAGAAATCATTGAGGAGTTAATAGACCTTGCCAAGGATATACGGGAAGCCGATAAACGGGGGGAAGAATTAGGGCTTTCTTCTGATGAAATTGCGTTTTATGATGCGCTTGAAGTCAATGATAGCGCAGTAAAGGTTCTTGGCGATGAAACGCTTAGAACGATTGCCCGCGAACTTGTGAAAATGGTCAAAGCTAACGCAAGCATAGACTGGACTTTGAGGGAGAATGTCAAGGCCGCTATGCGGGTTGCCGTAAAACGCATACTTAGGAAATATGGTTATCCCCCTGATAAGCAGGAGTCAGCGACTCAGACAGTCATTAAACAGGCTGAACTTCTTGCGGACAGCTGGACCGTTGGAGCATAAATTGCCGTATTTGATGCCGTAATTTACTGGCGATTTTACCTAAAATTACGGTCAAAAATTTGGCCGTAAATTTCTCAAGAATTGAGGAATTATGCCCCAATTCGCTTATTTTTGCATTATTAGCGATTCATTATTTTGTGCTGAGCTGGGAGATGATGCCTGGGAGCTCGTTTCTGGTAATGGTTTTTCCGAATTTTTCGTAGTTTCGTTTTTCCCTCCAGCCAGTTACTACTATGTAGAAATCTGAGTACTGGGCCCTTACTGCATCAAACTTGGCTATATGGGCCTCATTGGAATAGCCCCTGAAATTTTCCCCAGTTTCCACTTCAAAAGCGATTTTTTCCTTTTTGATTGAAACAACGATATCTCCCGGCTGGGTGGTCTTCATATCAACTGTTTTGAAACGCTCCTTCAGCATATAGTAAATCATCCAACAAAAGAAGGCATGTCTCGGGCTCTCCCTATTCCTCCTTTTCACCAAATGCCAGGCAGAACCTCCAAACTGTCCTAAACGGTCCTTATGGAGAGCATAGCCATTCTCTACCAAGTACGTTATCTCCTCTTCAGTCAGGCCGTCTTTCTGGTAAATCCCCTTCTTCAAGTCAATCTTTGGCACAGACTTTTTTTCAACCGGATTCTGAGGCCTTGGCGTCTCCTTTGGATGGGTCGTTATTATCTCATGAAGTTTCTCGGAGGACTTGACAAAGAACTTGTGGGAATCGTGCTCAGTAATGACCAAGCCAAAGCCACTCGGAGCTGTAAGAAGATAGTTTTTGGCCGGATCATTGAGCTTGAGGGTATTAGAAATCAGGTCTATATTCGTGGGATTCTGCCTCATCAATATCTTAACCGAGGCAGTATTGAGGATGGAACGTCCCGCCTTGCTTCTTAGCAAATCCTCAATCTCCTGGGTGATAAAGCCTATCGAGGCATTGAACTTCCTTGAGGTCTTCACAAAATCAAGGATATATCCGGCGGCCTCTCCGTTTACAAGGGCATGGTCCCGGCTAACGTCAAAGGAGGGGGTCAGGAGATTTCTGAAATCGTCATCCGATATGTCCTCTTCCTCGGGCCATAGACGTCAAGGATGGCATTATCGACGTCCCTTCCGCTGAGGTGGACATAGACGCTGGCCATATCCGAGCCCTGAACCCAGCCGAAATACTCCTTCATCTGGGCCTCGGTAAGCTTGTTGGCCAGGGCGGTGGCCCTGGAATGGCGGAAAAGGTGTGGTGTGATCTTCTTCTTGATGCCCGCTTTTACGGCTACGTCGCAGATAATCCGTTTGGTAACCGAATAATGGAGCGGAAGCGTGTCCATCGCCTTACGGTCCAGGTATCTTGACCAGAGATAGGCCTCAGGGTCATCCTTGTAGGGGTGGAAATCCATCCAGAGGGCAAGGGCCGGGGCAGAAGCGACTAGCCTTATCCTCCGGTCCCCAGTCTTGCCAGTAACCCTTATTATGGCCCCAAAATCGTCGAATTCGACGTTTTTTAGCTGGATTGTGAGCAATTCCATTATCCTGCATCCGCTCTCATAGAGGACCTGAATCATAGCCTTATCCCGGGGCTTGGTGGCAGCATCGGCCATCCGCTTTATCTCATCCTCGGAGATAAGCTCTTCGGGAAGCTTGACCAGGCGCTCCTTGACATGGCACTTAATCCAGCGGACTTCATCTGGATAATCCTCGTCGTTGCCCTTGAACCATTTGAAGAACCTCTTGATGAGAATCTTCCGGTCAGCCTTGGTCCAGGCCTTCAAATCGCTAGTCTCGACCTTTCCCACGAGCTCCAGAAGGTCCTTCTTCGTAACCTTGGCAAATGGTTTTCCGAAATTACGGGAGAACCAGCTCAGATTACCGAGGTATTTGAGCCTCCTCAGCCTTCCCAGCCCGATAGAGGCAATATAGGAGTCGAACTCCAGAATCAGCTTCTTATTCGCTGGAATGACGCTTTTATCATTCCGCAATGACTCCAGCCGGGTCTCTAGCCTTCGGGCCGTATTCTTCAAATCACACTTCACATCCATCACCTTCGTTTCCAGTCTTTTTACCGTTTTATGCAACATATTGCACGAAAGGCGAGGATGCGATCCGCCAAAACGGCGTATCGGCCCAGGAACCCGCAGCCTGTTATAAAAAGCGGCGGCGTGTTGCCTAGGGAGTTGCGTTAAAAGAATAAAGCCGGGTAAGGGAGTTGTTCAAACTTCTGATCGATGTGCCTTTTGATCAAACTTTTGGCATTTGTTTACACAGGTCAAAAGTTTGTTGAACCCCTCTATGCCGCTTTCTACCCCCAGTTTTTGGGGCGCCTTTCCCGATTGAAACAAAGTTTCAATGGGCACCTTGAACGCAAAGCGTTCAATTGTGTTCCTAAAAAGGTGCACTGCAGGCGGCCGCATAGCCGATCTGCCAACCCGGCTTGTGTGTAATTAAAGAAAGTTGCATTTTTAAATGATATCAGGCAAAGTCTCATAACATTTCTGAACTTGTTTCAGGAAAATAAACCAACCTTAGAATGACATAAGGAAATGGGCCCGTAGCTCAGCTTGGTAGAGCGTCGGACTTTTAATCCGCAGGTCGAGGGTTCGAATCCAAGCTTTTGAAAAAGCTTGATCAAAACTTGGCGTTTATCCCTCCGGGCCCGATCTTCTTTTCTTTTGAAACTTGTTTCAATCTAAGACCCCACCTTATTATGAAATATAAACTTTTGTCAGCATATTTGTTGGTAATGAAGTTTTTGGCATTTGGTAGTGGAAACGGAGCCGGCCAAAGAAAAAAGCCATTCAAAAATAAGACAATTATGCGACCAGATGGTGTTGAGGTTTCTTATAGATACAGAAGACCAGAAACAAATAATCCGAATATTGCTTTTCAAGGAGGATGGACGACCCACCCAGCCGTTTATCTTGCACAAATTAGAGATTTAGCATCACAATATGGAGTCCTTACTATGGAAAATAGAGGGCATTGGCATAGTCGTCTTGGAAACAGCACTCCAAACACTTATATCGATGATCTTGTTGAGGATTTCAAAGCGATTCTAGACGCAGAAAAAATTGAAAAAATAGTAATAACCGGACATTCTATGTGGGGTGCAGCAGCAATGCACTTTTATCATAAATATCCAGAAAGAGTTTTAGGATTGGTGCTAGTTGCTCCAGCATATACAGACCCACGAAAACTTGGATTTATGAAAAACTATGATTTTTTACATCCGATCAGTGAGAAACTTGCTTCTCTTGCAGGCCATGCAACTGGATTTGATTTTGTTAAGAGACATGTGCTTTCTAGAACTCCATTGGCTTGGCATGCATTGAGATTTGTTCTTCTAGTTACATTCCTAAAGGAAGCTAAAAATCAAGAAGACGTAGAAAAAATGATCAAAAACGTTTACAGAGCAGATATAAAGGCAATGAGTATGTCAATGCAAGCACTTTTTCTAATGAATGGTAATCTTCGTGAAAAAGCTAGAGAAATAGAAGTTCCAGTATTAATCATAGGGGGAAAACAAGATTCGTTAATACATCCAGAAAGCTTAGAGGAACTAGCGGATTATGTTCCGAACGCCAAACTTGAGATATGGAATGAAGTTGCGCATTTCCCTATGCTAACTTATCCTGCGAGATTTACACATCGCGTAGTGCAATTTCTTGAGGACATTTAGTATTTTTCTAGATAATTTTCAATTTCCCAAGGAGTTACTTGCAATCTATATGAATCCCATTCTTTTGTTTTGGCTTCGATATATTTGGTATAAGTGTGCTCGCCTAATGCCTCTTGAATTAATCTATCGTCTTTCAATGCTTTCAATGCCTGCCAAAGCGAATGTGGTAGCGTATCAATATTTTTTTCTTGAAGTTTCTTGTCATCAAAATCATAAAGATTTTCTTCGATTGGCTCAGGCGGCTCAAAATTATTCTTAATGCCGTCCAAACCTGCTTTCAGCATTACTGCAAATGTTAAATACAAATTACAACTAGGATCAGGACAGCGAAGTTCGCATCTCGTTGATTGGCTTTTTCCTGCCGAATAACGCGGTATTCGTATCAATGCAGAACGATTAATCCTCGCCCAGCTAAGATAAACGGGTGCTTCATAACCAGGAACAAGTCTTTTGTAAGAATTTACTGTTGGGGAAAGGATAGCAGACATTCCTTTTGCATGCTTTAATTGTCCTGCAATGAAACTGTATGCTGTTTTTGAAAGTTTATATTTATCAGAATCATCAAAAAATGCATTCTTTCCATTTTTGAATAAACTTTGATGCACATGCATACCTGAACCGTTTATGCCAGAGATTGGCTTTGGCATAAATGTAGCATGCAATCCGTGTTTTTGTGCAATTGCCTTTAGTACAAATCTCATGGTTGTTCCATTATCAGCAGTGGTCAATGCATCTGCATAGCGAAAATCTATTTCATGCTGGCCTAATGCCACCTCATGATGGCTGGCTTCGACATTGATATTAAATTTCTGAAGGGTAGTATTCATATCTCTCCGTATATCATAAGCTTGGTCTGTTGTTAAATCAAAATAGCTTCCTTTATCATGAGGAAGAGGAAGCAATTTGCCATTGTCTTTTCTAAAAAGAAAAAATTCTAATTCAGGACCGACATTGTATTCAAAACCCATTTCTTTAGCATCTGCAAGAGTACGTTTGAGAATCTGGCGCGGATCTCCTTCAAAAGGTGATCCATCTGGTCTATGTACATCACAGATAAATCTTGCTGTATTTCCATCATGTGAATTATGCCAAGGAAGAACTGCATATGTATTTACATCTGGTTTAAGGTACATATCGCTTTCATGAATGCGTGCAAAGCCATCTATTGAAGAACCGTCAAACCATGTACCATGTTTAACAGAGTCTTCAAGATGTTTGACTGGTATAGTAATTGATTTCACCATTCCAAAAAGATCAGTGAATTGTAAATTCACAAACTGCACATTGTCCTGTTCTATTTGTTCGAAAATTTCCATAATCTCGCCTCTCAAATGTTTGAAATTTTGATAGAATTCCATTCTTTTTATTGTTTTCTTTGTAATTTCCAAACAAATTATAGAAATATTAATAAATATTCCTTACAAATGTTTGGTTTATGAAGGTGCATGATGATGAAATCCGAACATTTGGAGATAGACAAAACCGACCAGCGTATCCTCCTGGAACTCAGACAAAATTGCAGACGTTCATACAGGGAACTGGCAGCAAGCACGGGGATGAGCCCGGCAGCATTGATAGAGAGGATGAAGAAACTGGAAAAAGAGGGGATAATTACAGGTTACTCAGCAAATTTTGATTATCTTGCATTAGGTTTTGAATTTATGGGAATTGTTCAGATCAGCATATCTGGTGATCTGTTAAAAGCCCAGGAAAAAATTAGTAAACTGCAGGGCGTGGCGGCAGTATATGATATAACTGGCCAGTATGATGCTATTGCAATATTAATGTGCAAAAACAGGAATGAATTATCAGCATTAGTAAAAAAGATTTTAGTTATACCGGGAGTAGAAAAAACAAATACTAATATTGTATTAAATGTAGTAAAAAAACTTCAGGAATTTGAACAGATTTAGTGGTGGTTACCAAGCGCTTGAACTATTTTGAAGTTAAGGTCTCCCCAGGCATCTGCAAGCACTGCTGAATCACGAAAACCTCTGCCAGCATTGCCGTGATAATACTCTCTATCACTATCAAGACTTCTTATATGAAGTTCTACTCTTCTTATTCTGTCTGCCCCAAAAAGATTTGCCCTAAAATCTAAATGGCCAACACCACTGTAACCTGAACAACTTCTAGCCTCAGGATCTCTACATTGTGGGTAGAAAAGATGTTCGGTATCAACGAGTAAATGGCTATGCTTTGTTGTAATTAGATGATATAGTGCCTCAGCATGATAACATCGTTTAGCTACAAGAGTACTGGCAACAACGTCATGGATTCCTTCTAAGATGAGGGTTGGATCAAAATCAGTTCCATCAGGAGAAACAAGTCCTTTAGATACTGCCTTGATAGTAGCAGAACCAGACGTTTTTTCACGTAAAATAAATGGAACCTGTTCACCAGTCTCTCTATTTGTTTTTGTTACTATTGGAAGGTTTCTGTTTTCAGCACATGCCATTGTATTAGATAAGTATTTTGAGAAGTTAACACGTAGTTTACTAATTTCATCTTCCAGAGATTGAAACAACTGCCTCATTTTTACAAACACTTTTGGATAAAGATATGTTGCAATTACGTCAGATTGTCTGTCATAACATGAGAAGAGTAGTAATTGTACTGCTGCAGGTCTCCAATAATCAAGCATACTATGAGCCATGTTTCTTATTACATCTGGAAATTTACCATGAGACATCATATTGTGTAATGTGTGAGCACTTCTACCTCTGAAAAATTGAGGTTCAGACATGTCTATTGTTCTTACGAAAACTTCTGGAGGAACAACCACATAACCAGCTTTGGATTGATAAGGTTTTAGGAGAACGTTATAAATACTGGGTTCTTTTGCATCAGGAGGGGCTTCATCTTGAACTCTGAGCATGTTCAGATTAAGAAAAGAACGTCTGATGGCATTTTGATCAGCTTCAGAAAGATGTCTTAGAACAGCAGGTGGAAGAACGGTCCTTGCATCAAGTGGATGTAAAATCGCCAGGACAATACACATACCAGCCCAATGTGCATCTTTGCTTCTAGCAGTATATCTTATCACTTCTTCAGTTACTGCCTTAGCATGCGCAAATGCAAGATGGCCCTCAATTTTGCCATATCGCTTTGTAAAAATAGAACGTGCAGCCCTATAAAGAAGTAGTTGTTGTTCAGGATTTTTTGGCAATGTCTCTAAGCGAAATGGTTTTGGCATAATGGTGTTATGTCATAAACAGTATTTAAAAGTGTTTGTTACGCAAATCCGATCGAGGCAGTAATTTCGAGCTTCCTATCCATGAATCTTTTACGCTCTCCATTGACAAGGGGACATCCTTTATATCCATCATGGCTTGCCTCGCCTTCATCTGCTTTTTTGTGCATTGAAACAGTTCGAACTATGAATTCTGCAGGTACCATGACGCCATTGGTGGTCATTGTATCTAAATGGACACTCTGATATTCTGTAACTGGTTTTGGATTGGTTGCGTAATCTTCCACGTTCTCTATACGCAGGCCAGAAACTCCCATATCTTGGGCAATTGGTAACACGCCCCTTTCATGAAGAAATGAGACTACACCATACATTTCAGGAGTGTCTGCTGTGATTACAGTAAGGCCGGCCCAATCATGCACCTCTCCAAGTGGAATGCCTTTTTTAAGAGATTTGTGTAAAAGGCCGCCAACTCCTTTGAAAGGTTTAAGTGCTACTGCAACAGTGCCAGGACCTACAAGATCAAACAGTTTAGAAACTACCTGATAATTAGGGGCTACAAGAACCTGAAGATCAAGGCTTCTGGCCATGTGTTGAAGTGTAGCAAGAATAAATTTGTTAGTTGTTTCGAGTGCACCGACTTTTCCTTGTACTTTCTCGGCGACTTCCTGGAAACGTTCTGGATAACGATAGAATACGGCATTGTCTCGCATCTGTCGATATGCATGAGTCTGCCCACCCCAATCAGCTATAGGACAGTAAACTCTAAGCATTGGATCGGCCCAGGCAGTCTGAACTGCGGACCAATCTGAATGTACAGGGAAAATACCTGGCATTCTGGTTGTTGCTGCCATCAGTGTCTCGGGGTCGTGAATAGTCATCATATCCGCTACTCTAGTGTAAAGTGCAATCAGGAGATTTGTAACATTTATTGAAGGATCGTTAAGAAGCTCGACATATGCAGCTGAACGATCGCCCATAGTACTGTCAAGAGCAGCTAATCTTCTCTCAAGTTCGTGAGTTGGAAGAAAACGGGCACTAAAATCCCCAGTAGTAGGAAGATGGCTGGATGAAGTCAATGAATGGTAAAGAATCTGATCAGTAAGCTCCATTGAAAGCATATCTCTTTCGTCGGCAGAAGGATCTAAGAGCTTGCCTTCCACTGCTGCCCTTAGAACACATAAACTGTGTTGGAATACTTTTTCTGCACCGAGTTTTTCGTAATGTGCTCGTGCCTCGGCAACCTTTTTTTGTATAGCTTGTGAGAGATGGCCATTGCCGTTTTTTAGGCCCATAATAGTTTCTATTATACCAGAAGGAGAAATTGACATAAATGGCACACTGGACGAAGGGCGCATTGCAGATGGAGATAAGACTGTGTGAGCCATATGTATATTATGGTTCAACTTCTTTTTATATATATGTTTTTCCATCCTAAACCACACTTTCTTTGCCGTAGCAAACAATCTGGTCAATTGCGTCCTACTGGTCGCTATTAGAGTATAGAAATAGGTTTCTTTATAAATGAGTGTCACAAAAAAGGCATACTAGTGGAAGAATAATTTGGCCTTTTTTAGTTGTTCATGATTTTTAGAGCCAGTAAGATAGGCACATATTTTCATCTGGTTCTTGAATACGCCGATAAACTCATCTAAAGCATCATCCTTCCATGCCTTAATGAATGGGTATGCAGCACCACATAGGTCTGCTCCTAATGCTATTGCCTTTACTCCGTCGATACCATTTCTTATGCCTCCACTTGCTATTATGGGGAGTACATTCCGGCACATTACAATACAATCTGCAGTTGGAATGCCCCAATTTTCAAAGCCAGGAACAGGGCCTGAACGGAAATATTCTACCTTGCTCCAGGATGTTCCGCCGGCTCCAGCAACATCAATATAGCTTGCGCCAGCCTCTTTCAGCTTAACTGCAACGCTTTGATTCATACCTGCACCAGTTTCTTTGACAACAACAGGAACAGAAAGCCTGTCACAGGTCTTTCTAATGGCATCCAAAACCCCGCTAAAATCAGTATCCCCTTCTGGTTGTACAACTTCTTGGAGTGCATTCAAGTGTATGGCAAGGCCATCTGCTTCAATAGAGCTTACGAGTGACTCTATTTGTTCAAATGGGTATTTTTTAAGCTGAAAAGCGCCGATATTTGCAAGAAGAGGGATATTTGGTGCAACACTTCTTACCTCGTAAGTCTCCTTAAGTTTAGGTTTTTCAATCATTGCTCGCTGGGAACCAACACCAAACGCCAAACCATGTTTTTCTGCTGCTTTGGCAAGTTCTTTGTTAATATTCTTAGCAGCCGGATATCCCCCGGTCATGCCAGTAATTAATATAGGATAACTGATTTTTTTTCCGAGAAATGTAGTTGAAAGATCAACATCTTTTAAGTCAATCTCAGGAAGAGCATTGTGCATGAAATCCATACGTTCGAATCTAGTTGTTTTTGCATACTGTGCATCTTTCCTTAATACAAGCTCGACATGATCTTTTTTTCTTGATTCAGTTCCCATAATATTACCTGGCCAGTGGGTATTTTTCCATATACATTTGAGTTTGGAGAACAGTAAGGAATGGTAATATGATAAGAGAGTTAATTAAAAGAACGAAATAAGCAGAAAATGGATGTGCGAAAAGGAAATCAGCGAATAATTTTAGGACAGAAATGACTAACAATGCCACAAATGACCAAATGAGGAAAAGATGTGGATTGGCAAGGGCCATCTGCATTGAACGTTTTATAGCAGTAGGAGTATCTGAATTATCTATCACAACAGCTGGCGGTACAAAGAAAAGAAGGAAGGAGATCACTAATGAAAAGATGGGGAATAACCAACTTCTTAATGGGTTTTCATAGGTAAGTAATTGAACTACAAATAAAAGTAAAAGAGCAAGCGTATAGATGTAAAATATGCGTGTTGCATAGCTACCCATTGCTGACACAACTTCTTGTTTTATTACATTCAGAGTTCTTTTTGAACGGATTATCAAATTTATGTTAACGATTGTATCTGCGATAAGAAAAACTGCTACTGCATATGCAACCACAGTTATGATCAGATCTAACTGTGAAAGTTCAGGGATGCTGCCAGTGCGGATAAATACTGCGCCAAGAGAAAGATAGGTTGGAGCAGCAACTAAAACAGGAAGAAGAAATGCGAAGATGAATGGGATAGAGAAAATTACTATTAAACCTAAGCGTTTTAGATAAAATTCAAATGCATACTTGAATGTACGGGAAATATCATCATCCATAGACAAAAATATGAACGTATAATTTATTAGACTTAGCCTAATTTGGTTATTTGCCATTATACGCCCTATCTGCCATTTGCCACACAGCTGCAGATTGATAAAATCCTTTGAAAATATCGCCAGGAATTGTATATGATGAGAAATCTTTCCAGTTTGTTGGTGGCTTATATGGTTCGTTATTTGGAAGGTCATTTCTACTGCTATAAAGAGGATTGATTGAAACAAGATAATTTCTGCTTGGATTTATTTGAACCCATGAAACATTTGCTTTTATTAATCCATCAAAAGCCTGTCTGATATTAAACTTATCATAAGAAGATTGAACATGATCAACCTCACCGGTTAAGATCATAACTTCAAGATCTGGCATATTGGCAATTGCATCATCGTACAAAACAACTGACTCTCTCATATCCCAATACTCATCTGCTTGTTCTGGTGTTGCAAAATGTGAAGGCCATGATCCATTGAAAATGTTCATGCTTTCCATTGCATATGTTACTGGACGAGAATAGAACAGTATTGAACCATTATCTCCCCCAGGATAATAATCAAGTGGAAAATCCTCATCAAGTTCAAGTTTACCATTACCATTAAGATCAGGAATATCCTTACCAGCTATTTGAACAGTCGTATATTGATCATCACCATTGCCATCATGAAATACAGTATAATATTGATAATTTGGATTATAAGTAAGATCACTATAATTTGAACCAAGAACAAGTGGACCATAGGCAGAATAACGTGGATTGAAATAATCGCCTTGTCCAGTTGCAGGTTTAAGCCAAATGCGCCCAAAATCACGGTTTGCTATTTGACTTGAAACTGGAGTTTCCCACTGAATAACATATCTCAAATGACCATTAAGCTCATTACCATAAAATGCAGGAACGGCGATAATGATATTACCGCCATTTGATACACCAATTAGCCCTATATCGTCGTGAAGAACACTAACATTAGCTACATCATCTATAGTGCGGCCAAGACTATCTGTTTTTTCACCAGCTGCATAAAGTATGACATCTTTGATTGCTAAGATACTGTTTTCTCCACGATAATCATAAATTCCATCAGAACTAAGGCCAGACCAGTTATCTTTTGTGCCAGGAAAGAGAAGCGTGATTATTATTGTATCATCCAATTCAGGTGCAAGTTCATGATTAATACCGCCGCCATCATAACCTCCAGGTACCCATATCACAACTGGTGCACCACCATCATAACGGGTATTATTCGGAAAATGAATGCGAACTGCAAGTGCCCCATCTCCAGTGCTTGAAGATGGGAGTCGTATATCAACAACAGTAGCAGTTACCGTATTATTCTGGGATGTGGATTGATTTGAAGAAGAATCAGGAAAAAGAAAACACCCCGAAATTAGAAAAGTACTTGCAATCAAAAATAAAATTAAAAAGTTTCTAGACAACATAATAATTCAAGGCAACCTATATTTTTAATTCATATCGGAGATTAGATTGCTCAGGTGTATTTTTGTCAATCCAGAAATATAAAATAACAAAGATAAAGAAATTGGGATCAAATGTGAAGGTATTTTGCTTTGAGCCACTAGAAGGAAAACTGCCAGAATACAAACCAGGGCACTTTACATTTCTACATTTGTTTAATGAAAACGGAGAAAGCATTGTTAAGAGAGCTTATTCAATAGCCTCATCACCAGATATGCCATATATAGAATTATGCATCAAGATGGTAAATGGAGAATTAACAGGTAGATTAGAAAGGATTGAGGTTGGGGGGGTAGTTGGTATTGAGCAACCTGGGGGCCACCTCACTTATGATGATCAGCCTAAAATTGCTCTTATAGCTGGTGGAACTGGAATCTCACCAATGATGAGTATATTACGATATATAACATACAAGCAAATGAAAGGCGAATTCGTATTATTTTATAGTGCCAGGACCAGGGCAGACATACTTTATAGAGAAGAACTTGAGGAATTGCAGAAAAAAAATGAAAATATAACAGTAGTGATAACCCTTACACGCGAAGAATGGGAAGGAGAAAAAGGAAGGTTATGTCACGCTGTGATAGGAAAGTATATAGACGATACAAAGGGATTCAATTGGTGGATTTGCGGACCAATGGAAATGATAAAAACAATGAAACAATGTTTATCTTCATTAGGTGTAGAGGCTAAAAATATCAAGATAGAAGGCTGGGGGTAGAATTAAAAAACCAAACAAATGAATTAATTCATTCGATTCTATATGAAATGATTAGAGAGGGTTTTCAAATGAAATATGATAACTATCTAAGATGGGGATACAACCCCCCTCTTAGAAATATAGAGAGGGTTTTGAAATGAAGACGATTGATGTTATTGTTGAAGGTGGAAAGGCAACAGCCGGACCTCCACTTGCACCAGCATTGGCTCCTATGGGAGTTAATATTGGACAAGTGGTTGCGAAAATCAATGAGGTAACAAAAGATTTTGCAGGCATGAAAGTGCCAGTTAAGGTAACTGTAAATCCAAAAACCAAAGAATTCACTGTTGACGTAGGTAGTCCGCCCACGGGAGAAATAATCAAAAAAGAGGCTGGGATAGAGAAGGGAGCAGGTAATAGGGAACAACCTGCAGGAGACATAGCTTTGGAAGTCGTCGTAAAAATTGCTAAGGCTAAGAGCAATTCTCTTGGAAGTGCATTAAAAGAAAAGACAAAAGAAGTATTAGGAACATGTCTTAGCATGGGAGTAACAGTGGAAGGCAAAAACGCAAGAGAGATAATCAAGGAAATCAATGAAGGAAAGCACGACTCTGTTTTTGCAGGATGACCATATGAAAAAAATCCTCCTAACTTTTTTCTTGATTTCTTTGGCATCAGCTTCGCATATGTGGCAGTTTGATACCGATAGTGCAGTTTTTGTTAAGCCCATCACATATCAAGGAAATGTAATTGTAGCTTCTGATGAGGGTAATGTTTATTCACTTGCACCATTAACCGGACTAAAACAATGGCAAACAAATGTTGGTGGAGCACCGAATGAATTGCTTCTTTTTGATAATGCAGTAGTAGTTTCTTCAACTTCTGGAAAAGTTACAAAGATTGGAGCTAATGGGAATGTGATATGGAGTGTTAATCTTAATACTACAACATATAATGTTTCATATATTTATGGGGCAAGCACAAATGACAATAAGATATATGTAAGTGCAGAGAATGGAATTTATGAGTTGACAAAAACAGGGAATGCAACAAGACTAGTTTCATTTGAAGATTCAGTTGTAACTGCTCCGGCAACTGGTCCGAATTATGTTATTTATGGCAGAGAAAACCAACTTGTAAGAGTAAGTTTAACTGGTGCCACTCAATGGACAGTAACACTAGATCAAGGATCATTCTGGCTTTCAAAACCAATTGTTGACGGAGGAGTAGTTTATATTGGAGCTCTTGACAATAAGATGCATGCATATAGTATAGCAAATGGTCAAGAGGTTTGGGAAGTAAGAACAGATAATTGGGTTTTTGGTACTGCTTTGGTTGACACTGGAGTAGTTTATTTCGGCAGCAATGATGGAAGTATTTATGCTATTGACAAAGGTTCTGGTGACATAAAATGGGAGGCAGAAACAAGATTGGCCGTGCAGTCACAACCAGAAAGCGGGCAGATGGGTGGACAAAATGTTGTGTTTGTTGGATCAAATGACAAAAACATTTATGCTATTGCAAAGACAACTGGTGACATAGTATGGAAAGGATCTGCCGGGGGCGCTGTTGGGAGCCCTTTATATTATCAAAATCTTATTATTTATGGTTCACGCGATAAGGAAGTAAATGCCCACATTATAGAAAGAGCATGTTCTATAACAAGTCCGATTGAAGCCCAGTTGATAGGAACAAAAGAACTTGTTGCTAGTGGCAAATATGTTTCTGAAGCAGGGGGGGCAATGGTCTGGATAAGTATCAATGGAGCTGAATGGATAGAAGCAAATACAACTAATGATGGCTGGATATTGTACTTAGATCCAAGCAAAACGCTCGTGGCTGGACTTAATACGATAGTATGTATGGTTGCAGATGTAGGGGGGCAAGAAAGCGGACCTGATTTTACAAGTGTTGCTATAAACCATAATCCAAATATGGAATTGGCGAATTTTGTTATCACAACATCTCCAAATATCATAGAGGGGGAAGAATTTGTTATTTATGTTAATGATGGGGATGATGGCTCTCCAGTAGAGAGGTTTTCATGGACAATGGATGGACAAAGTGGAACATCTGATAAAAATATAACAATCACGATAAATGAGCCTAAAACATATCAATTGACAGTAACAAAAATGGGCTTCAATAATGGTAGTGTGAACATAACTGTAAATGCAAGTGGTGTAAATCCATTATTAGTTGGGGCAGGAGTTTTGGTTATTCTAATTATAGTTTGGCAGGTTTGGACTAGGATTATTAGTAAAAGATTTGCTAAGAAGAAATGAATCTATTCAACAGTAACAGATTTAGCAAGGTTACGGGGCCTATCTGGGTTGATTCCTTTTAGAACACTAACATGGTATGCTAAAAGCTGTAAAGGAATAATCAAAGCAAATGGATAAAGAATAGGATCAATTTCTGGAAGTTCAATAACAAAATTGCTTTCTTTTTTCACATCTTCATCATTGGTTAGACCAACAATCATTGCTCCTCTTGCTTTTGCTTCTTTAATATTACCAAAAAGTTTTGGGATAGTGTCATCTTTTGGAGCTAGGGCTATTAATGGCACACCATCTGTGATTAAACTAAGAGTGCCATGTTTCAGTTCTCCCCCCGGATAAGCTTCAGAATGAATATATGTTATTTCCTTGAATTTCAAAGATCCTTCATAAGCAATCGGAACATTTTTTCCTCTGGCAATAAAGAATGCGTGTTCTTTACCCGCAAGTTTTACTGCAATTTTTTTTATCTGGTTTTCTAATTTTAGCATAAGCTCTATTAATTTTGGAAGTTCAGCTAATTTCTTTTTTCCATAGATTAATTTGTAAATAACTGCAAGTTGGGCAGTGAAAGTTTTTGTTGCTGCTACACCAACTTCAGGACCTGTATTAAGATAAATGATACTATCAGAAATTCTTGTTATAGTCGACCCAACGGTATTAGTTATTGCTATTTTCCTTGATTTTTCTGCATAGCGCAATGCCTGAAGAACGTCGGCAGTTTCACCACTTTGGCTTATAGCAATTATAAGGGTTTTTTCATTCGGTTTGGCTATGAAAGGATAATCACTGGCGATAAATGCTTGTGATATTTTTCCTTTTTCTGATAGAAGATAAGAGAGTAGTAGGCCAGCATGATAAGAAGTTCCACACGCGATGATATCAATTTTTTCATACTCATCAATAATTGATTTAGCAGAATCAACATCTGCAGCTAAACTTTCATTGATGAAATGTTTCTGATCAAAAATCTCTTTTAGCATAAAATGTGGGTAGCCGCATTTTTGTGCCATTTCAATATTCCAATCTACAGTAATCTGTTTTCTAGTTGTTTCAGAACCATCAACGGAATAGACCTTGTAACCGTGTTTGGTGAGAACTGCAAGGTCGCCTTCTTGAAGAGGAACAAAGGTTTTAGTATATTTGAGCATAGCCGGAATATCAGAAGCGCAGAACATTTCTCCTTTTCCTACGCCTATAACAAGAGGGCTGTTTTTTCTTGCAAGGAAAATTCGTTCTTCTTTATCTTCCGTACTTAATGCAACAATAGCATAAGATCCTTCTAACTGGCGTACGCTTTTCATAAAGGCTTTCAAAAGAGACTGCGACTTAGCATTCTCCTCTACGAGGTGGGGAATAAGTTCGGAGTCAGTATCGGTTGTAAATTCATGTCCTTTTTCAATTAAGTCATTTTTAAGTTTTGTAAAATTTTCAATAACGCCATTATGAACTGCAACTATAGTTTTTCTAGTGTTGAAATGTGGGTGGGCATTTTCTTTACACACCACGCCGTGAGTGGCCCATCTTGAATGCCCTATGCCGATATTTCCTTCAATATTAGTAAACTGAAGTGTTGTGGAAACATCTTCGATCATTCCTACATCTTTCCTTATCTCAAGTTTTTTATCATTAAGTACAGCTATACCTACTGAATCATATCCACGATATTCGAGTCGTTTCAATCCTTCAGTAAGAACTTCTGATGCTTTTCTAGAGCCTATATAACCAATAATGCCGCACATTTGAAGATATAAAAAGAAATAGAGATTTTAAAGAGTTGTTTATTTCAGCTGTAAAGGAGTTAGGCAACCAGTAGATAGATCATATCTGAGATTGGATATTGCAAGTTCTTTTGAGTCAATCATATTAGCAATTTTAGGTTCCCCACCAACAGTCATGCTTCTGAGATCCTGCTCCCATTTATCAAATAATTGATTAAGTTTCTGGTCATCAGTTATGTGTCCGGGTGCAATAAAACTTATATGTCTCACTCCGAGGTGTTCCACTGCATATAGGACAGATGCCTCGTCAAAATCATCAAGACCACCTTCAGAACCAGTGGTGCAGAAAACATCATTTTGTTCTGCGCGAGTAATAGTTGCAACACTGTATGGTAAATCATTGCTTCCAACTACTATGGCATGAGGTTTTTGAACTGCCAATTTCTCAGAAAGCCTCCCATCTTCATTTGCTCTTAAATGAGTTAGATTCCATTTAGAGCAGAGGATTTCAATAATTGCTGAAACTCCATTATGTAATATACGAACAGCCTCAGTGGTTTCATCCCAGTTGTAGAGCATTGTTCCTGTATGTACCTCAAATTCTTGCTTTGCCTTAACAAGCTGTCCAAGTGCGTTTTCTTGAGGAGTATCACCAGAAATTTCAGTTAAAAGTGCGTTCAGAGGATCACTGCCAGTATCCCATCTTCCGACCCCATCCCATTTTACCTTTTCTTTTACAGCACCACAATGAGAATGTGCTTGGATAATGATTACACCATCTTTTTTTACTCTTCCTGCAGCTTGCTTAATTTCATCAAAAGATGGGCCACTTGTTGGGATAACATTGCCCGCTACACGAATCTGCATACCAACGAGTTCATCACCCTCAGAATCCATTCTTAAAACACGGGCATCCGAACAAGCAATAAGAAGATAATCTGCTTCCCCGTTCATTATTTTTTGATGACGTTCAATAGGGGTTATGTTTAATGATTTGAGTATTGCAACATGTTCTTTATTGCCTTCTACAAGCATCATAAGAGATTGAGCAGGCATGATACCCATGGCCCGATGTTTCTGCCTTAGGATTGCACAAACAGAGTCGCTATGAGGAGCTGTAAAACGAGGTTTCTCCTCCCGTCTACCTGTTCCAGGCTGGTGTGTTTTATTCTGGTGTGTCATGTTATATATTAGGAGCTAAAGTCTTTTTAAATGTTACAGAGTGTTTTTAACATATTAAAATGAGAGTGTGAATTTTATGAATGCAGAAGACGTAATTAGTAAATTAGTAGAGGGCAATAAAAGATACATAAGCGGAAAATTAAGTGAAAAGGACATCATAAAAAAGAGAGAAGGTTCCAAAACCGGACAAAAACCAATGGCGACAGTAGTGTGTTGTTCTGATTCGCGGGTTGTCCCTGAATTCATTTTTGATACCAACCTAGAGGAGATATTTACAATTATCACTGCCGGCAATGTTGTTGGTGGAATAGCGCTCGGTTCAATAGAATATGCTGTTGGCCATCTTCACACGCCACTTCTTATAGTAATGGGACATGAAAAATGTGGTGCAGTTACGGCTGCATATGATGATCATAAAGAAGCCAGTATTACGAAGATAGTAGATAAAATAAAACCAGCTGTGGAGAGAACAAAGAAAGGTGGAGAAAAGAATGCTGAGATAGAAGAGGCAATAAAAGAGAATGTAAAGAATGTGATTGAAGAGATAAAAAAGAGCCCAATTGTAGAAAAAGCATTAAAAGAAGGAAAACTTAAAATTTTAGGAATGAAATATTATTTTGAAGATGGGCGTGTAGAAACAATAAACTGAGGGATTGTATTTGGCTGATTCTGACAAAATGTATGCATTCAAAAAGCAGTTGCGTAAACTGGCCGAATATAAAGGCAGTGGAACAGAGTTGATATCTGTTTACATAGCCGCCGGTTCTGCAGTACACGAGATGAACAACAAACTAAGAGAGGAAATGAGCCAGGCAAGCAACATCAAGTCTAAATCCACTAAGACAAATGTTTTGGGTGCTTTGGAAAGGATAATGAATTATCTTAAGATATTCAAAAAAACACCTGAGAATGGAATTGCGGTCTTTGCAGGAAACATTTCAGACAACCCTGCCAAAACAGTTATTGAATTATTCTCTTTAGAGCCACCAGAACCACTTTCCATAGGAGCATATAGATGCGATAGTAAATTTTTTCTCGAACCCTTGGAAAGGCTGCTTGAAGCTACAGATGCTTACGGTATAGTAGTGATGGATGGGAGAGAAGCAACATTGGCCATTGTAAAGGGGACGAACATAACAATTGTAAGAAAATTGAACTCCACAGCACATGCGAAAGTTAGCAAAGGTGGACAATCGCAAATGAGATATCAGAGACTTGTGGAAGAACAAATTGAAAATTATTACAAACGTGTTGGAGAAGCGATGGACAAGGCTTTTCTTGAAAAAGTAAAGGCAGTAATGCTTGGGGGGCCTGGGCCAACTAAAGAATTTTTCATGAAAATGAAACCATTTAATTATCAGATAGAGGTCCTGGGCGTTGTTGATACGGGTTATACGGATGAGTATGGAGTACGAGAAGTACTTGCAAAAAGTGAGGGTATACTAGCCAAGCAGGAAGCAATCAAGGAAAAAGTATTAGTTGACCGATTCATCAAAGAGGCTGTTAGTGATGGGCTTGCCACTTACGGAGAAAAGGAAGTAAGAGAAGCCATAGAAACAGGGCAAGCAGAGAAAGTGCTTTTATCTGAAGGATTGGAACATGTGAGCGCTCATTATAGGTGCAATTGTGGAAAAGAAGATAGAAAAACATTCAGGGAAAAGGCAGAAGAAAATATACCATGTAAATGTGGCGGACAGATGAAGCTCCAAAAAGAAGAAGCACTATTAGATGAGCTAGCCGATCTTGCCAGAGAGAGCAGTATTGAAGTTGAGATAGTTTCAACAGGTAGTACCGAAGGTGCTCAATTCCTTACTGGTTTTGCTGGAGTGGGTGCTATTTTGAGGTACAAGAACAGATGAAGGATATATTTAAATACTTGTTAGACCATAATTTATAACAGGTGAATAATTATGACAAGATTTAGAGCTATTGTTAGGCAGGGGCCCGCAGTAGTAAAAAACGCTCTTGTATATGGATTCAATTTAGCCAGATATAAATTGAGACAGGAAAATTTCAATTTGACATGTGATACAGTACGAAGCATGTCATCAAATAGGGCCATGGATACTCTTGATAATGCCATGAAAACTCTTGGAGATAGTGTAGGTGATGTTCTTGTTTCAGGAATACAACTGAAAAGATCTGTTAATGATTTTAGAGTTGAATGGAGAAACAGAGAACCTGCTACAGAGGGTCTTCGTTCTTAGTTACAGGTATGAACTTCAGAGATACTCTCTTATAGGATTTAACATCCTTTCTTCTATTGCAGAAATATATGTATGTTTTCCTATTATATGACCAAATTTTGTTTTTATTTCTCTTACGAATTTATGTAGTTCAACTGTATCCTCAACTATTACATCTACTTCTATATCCCAGCTACCAATAGTTTTATTTAGGAAGATAACATTATCATGTTCAAGACAATAATCCAAGAATTTCTTTTCTTTTTCTCTTGTCATGCTTCTGAAACCTATCAAAACTTTATAGTATTCAAATCCAAGTTTTCTTGCATCATACCATGCAGTATAGCCTAGGATGTAGCCTTTCTCAGTTAGTTTCTTTATCCGGTATTGTACTGTATCAGGAGTAAGGTTAATCATATTAGCAATGTTAATTGTCGACTCTCGAGCATTATTATAAAGTGCAGAGAGTATCTTCAGATCAATATTATTTAGTTCTTCAATTTTAGTTATTCTTTCAAGGGGAAATTCAGGGTGTCTTCCCCCTCCAAGGGCTCGATTCCATGAAAGATAGGTTTGGTAGGTAGTAGTTGCAACAGTTTTTTCAATTATTTTTTTCCCAAATCTTTCTGTGATTTTATTGACAAGTTCCTCCACCTCAATTTCATCTCTTGCAACAAATCTCAGTAGAACATCATATTCTCCTTGACAGACAACGCCCCAAAGGGTTCTGGGATAATTTTCAAAGAATCTTAGTATTGCTTTCTCTGTTTTTACATCCATTACATCGAATTTGAAATATAGCCTATATGCCCTAAACCCCAATTTTGCAAGATTAATATCTGCAAATAAGAGAACTACAATGCCTGCTTCTTCTAATTTTCTCAATCTTCTTTCGACAGTGCTACTGCTTAATTTGAGTTTTTTTCCCATTTGTGTAAAACTCATTCTGGAATTTAGATAAAGCAAGGTAAGAAGTTCCTTGTCCTTCTTGTCTATTTCCATTAATGTTGATTAGCCTGAAGATTTTAAAATATTTTCGGTTTTCTTGCATTTTTTTCTAAAATATATTAAATATCTAAATTGTGCGTTATAGTTGGTGTTAAAATGGTACTAGATGGAAAAGAGAGGAAAAATGTACAAAAAATGGATGGGTGGGCTGTTGTAGCAGCTGAGCTCGAAGGAGAGGATCTAAAAGAAAAAATATATGACAACACATTATTCTCTCTTTGTGGGGACCTTGAAGGAAAGGCAGTGCTTGATTATGGTGCTGGTCCTGCAGTTGTTGCAAGTAGAGCAATGGATAATGGAGCTTCTGTCAAAGCATTTGATATTTCAAAAGATATGAGAGAGATAGCAGTCGAAAAGCTTGGAAAACAAAATGTATATGAGGCAGTAGAAGAGATCCCAGGAAATTATTTTGACATAGTACTGTGCAACTTAGTGCTTTGTATAGTTCCGGAAGAAGAAGTAGCGGTAATTGTAAGAAACATTAGGAACATGCTGAAAACTGATGGGATTGCCTATGTCGGTTTTTGCAACCCACGTATTTTCGATGTGCCAGAATCAGTTATAGATTTCAGGAAGCAAACTGGAGATGCATACGAGAATAATCACGAATATACGAAAGTTAAGAAGGAGGGGAATTACGAGATAATGGAATTGCACAGACCTATTGAGTGGTATGAAGAAATGTTCAGAGGAGCAGGATTCGAAGTAGATGTCAACTTCACTCCAGAATATGACATCGGAAAGAGAAAAATCAGCGATTTCATTATTTTCAAACTTAAGAAGGAGGGATTGAAATGATAATTGAAAAAATAAGCGAATACTTTGAATTTGTAAAACATAAAACAAATGTTAAAACAGAGGTCCTTGCAGGAGTTTCTACATTCCTTGCACTATCATATATCTTCATAGTAAATCCAGCAATCCTTGCAGAGGCAGGAATGAGCAAAGGATTTGTTTTATTTGCTACAATTATTGCATCATTCCTTGCAACGTTTGCTATGGGAATATTGGCAAAAAAGCCATTTGTCTTAGCTCCGGGATTAGAGATGAACGCCTATGTTGCGTTCTTTGTAGTTGCATCTTTAGGTTTCTCCTGGCAGGCTGGACTTGGAGCAGTTTTTTGGTCAGGAATACTGTTCATGGTACTCACGGCACTTGATATCAGACAAAAAATCATAACAGCGATACCAGACAGTATGAAGGGTGGGCTGGCTCTAAGTGTCGGTGTATTCCTTGCATTGATTGCATTCAAGATCTCAGGTATGCTGCTATACGAAGGAGTCAATCTGTCAGCAGTAGGTAGCCTGTTATCCGGAGAGGCCATAGTAGTTTACTTTGGTTTGATGACAATCTTAGTGCTTGAAAGGTTGAAGATAAGAGGATCAGTATTAATAAGTATAATCCTATCGACGATCTTTGCATATGGCTTAGGTCTTGGCACAGCAGCTGCAGATGTTTCAACAATGTCAACTGGGTGGTTTGACGGCATTTTGCAATTCGACATCATGGTAATTCTTGATCCGAGAATTTGGAGTGCTGTATTGGTGCTCTTCCTTGTAGATTTCTACGGAAGCGTTGCAAAATTCATCGGTCTTACCAGGAATACCAGCATAGTAAACAAAGACGGAACTATGCCACAGATGAAGGAGGCATTATCAATAGATGGCATTGGAACCATCGTCGGTTCTGCTCTAGGAACTACCAGCATAACCACATATGTAGAAAGTGGAGTTGGGATAGGTGCTGGAGGAAGAACAGGACTAACAGCTGTAGTCTGTTCCTTGCTGATGCTATCCTTCTTGCTCTTAAGTCCAGTAATAGGAATGGTTCCAGTTATTGCTACTGGAGGTGCATTGTTATTCGTAGGAATAACTTTACTCCCATCAAAAGAAGAGCTCGGAGGATACACCTGGATAGATAAAACATCAGTGATTCTGATGGCAATAACTGTATTGCTTACATTTGCACTTGACAAGGCAATGCTTGTTGGGTTTGGAGCATATATAATGTCATCAGTGATTGCAAAAAGAAAAGTCGATAAATATTTGGTTGCATCAACTATACTCCTGTTAATCGGAGTAGTTTTACAACTAATCTAATTCTTTCTTTTTAGACTCTATGAATTCCACACGTACCTATTGTATAATCAGGGCCAACGCCAACACTCATGCCATTATTATGGAGAGTAGTTTCGCTCCCCTCATGAATATATATGGTGACGCCATTGATAAGCTGAGAGAAACAATAATTTGAGTCGTGGAATCCATCTATAGTTACACAACCCTCATCACTTATTGAAAAATGGTCTGTATTTTTAGGACCAAAGCCACTGCTTCCAGCAAAATCAATGCCGCATTGAAGAATATTTTGATGAGTTGTAGATGAAGGATCGACGCCCCTAACATCCATTACGATATAAACATACTCCGCAGAATTAAAAATTTCTTTGAATGCTTCTTGATCAATTGCTGTTCCTGGAACAAATGTATTTTTTGGAAGATTAATGAAATAATACAAGAGAGCTATTGCAATAATCGCCAGGAGAATGAGTACAAGTGTTTTTGGAAATTTTCCTTCTTTAGGCACTTCTTGTGGTTCCTCTTCAGGTATTGTTACCTCATATTGAATTGGTTCTTCTAAAGATTGAACTGGTTCTTCTGTGGGTTTAACCACTTTCTTTGAACGCTTCTTAGTCTTTTTTCTTGCCATAGTATCAACTAAATAAAGCCACTAGGGGGCATGAATCATAGTAATCATTGTTTGCCTTTATTTCAGCTTTATTATTATATATGATAGAAAATTGGGGAGGTTCATTGGTAGGCGAATATTCTAATAAAAATGATGATTCAGCAGCATCCAAATTTTCAAAGCATGTGGTAGTATTTAGTGTAGTATTTGTTGCTCCGATTTGCGTACATCCGCTATTTGTGAGTTTGTAAATAGTTAGGCTCTTATTCTGATTTTCAAGTGTAGCAGCAAGACTACTTGCACATGTATTCATCACTACACCATCTGAATAAGAACTATTTCTAAGGTCAATCATGATGGCAGTTGAATTTTTAGATTCGAATTCTGCAAGAAATTCTGGCAATGTTGCATCCGTGGATGTTTTTCCAAGGAAAAGATACATGAAAGCACTGAAACCAAGGAGTAATATTAGGATTGATAAGAATGCAGATGCTAAAACATGGCTTGTTTGTGGGATTGAGAATTGTGTTGTAGCAACAACGTAAAGGAAAAGAAGTAATGTAATGGAAGAAAGAGAAAGGAATACTAATGCAGAGAAAAGGCCAAGAGTGAAAAGACTATTTTGTGGTATTTCACTTGGATCAATAACTTCGGTGGTTGCAGCAAAGTTGGCTATCCCAGTGTTGACATTTCTGGCAAATCCTCTGAAAAGCAGCAATACCCTGTTTGTAGGTGCATGGCTTTCAACAGATAATAACTGTTGTGCTTCCTCACCTAAATTAATATATTCTATTTCTAGATCTTTTAGTTCTTCAGTAGTGAGACCATCCCTAAACTCAGCATCTAGATCTGAGCTTTTATTCTCAAGAATATCCAAAGATTCCATAGAAATTGGATCAAGTTCTTTTGTTTCAAGAAGTACAATGAGAGCATCAGCACTGTTTTTTGCATCACGAGTTCCATTATATATAGTTATAATTGAAATGGCTGCTTCATTAACATTAGCTATCAAAATCTCATATTCATCAAGATCATCAGCAGTGGTTTCAAAATCCTTGTTTGTTATTTCATCAGGAATTGCCATGTGCAAAGTTTTCAATCTGCTTAGTTTTTGAGAGAGACTTATGTTAGAAACACGGGTGTCTGCTTCTTCACCAAGAGTGATTACTTCTGTAGCTGTTTCATTGAGTGATTCTAATTTTGAAAGATATTCTTGGGCCTGTTTTTCAGTTTCCATATAGGCCATACGTTCTGTTGATTCGGTATATATATTTGTAGCTACTTCTTCATAGATATCATATGGTCCCATCTTTTCAATAAGATCGGCACTGTGTTCATCTATATCATCTAGGACTGAATCATTCAAATCAATATCAGGACAAAGACACCAATGGTCGGAATCACATAGTTTGTTTTCTGTCCAGCCAAAAAGAGAACCTTCAAGATCAGCTAGATTATTTTCTAATGTTGTAATAGAAGTTTGGGTATATTGTAAAGCACCAAGCATTTTGGATTTGTCATTTTCAGCATCATCAAACTTCTCATCAATTGTATCTAGGACTTCATCAGTACCATAACTTGCAAATCCGAATTCTTGGATTGGATCAAGTAAAAACTCTGGTGAAGAAACAGGGGGAACGCCTGAAACAGCTGAAAGGAATTGATACATAAGCATTGCCGCAGATTCACACAGTTCTTCATCATCTTCGTTTCTGCAGTATATATCTTTTGTACCTGCTTTCACTCTCCCATCAATAAATAGCACTTCACGGCACACATATTCTTCTTTTCCTACGAATTTTTGACCATCATTTCTGCTTGCATTATATGCATCTAGTAAATCCCTTAATTCTTGAATTTCGTCCTCAGATGGATAGTATGCATTTAGATAATAATTTGAGATTATAGAGGATATTTCAGCTTGGTTTAGTAGTGGTGTCCCGTTTTCAAGAAGGAATACTTCATTCCCATCTAATGAAATTATGGAATATTGGTTTCCATTAGATGTGAAATTTGTATAAGATACCGTGACATTTTCTTCATAAGAATAGAAAGTGTCTTCTACATTAAAGGCTGAGGACAATGCAACCAGTAGTAGGACAAAGGTTGCTGCTTTTTGGGAGGTCATCACAGTAATTTCGCTCGATCGCTTTAAATACTTTTTCATGACTCGCGATTAACGACATAATCAGCAACTGCAATTAAGGTATCTTTGTCTTTGGAAGGCGACAATATTTCTAGGTAAGATTTGGCTTCCTCCACAAGGGTACACGCATGGTGATGCGCATATTCTATAGAACCATGCTTTCCCAGCAATTGAATTGCAAGGTCTATGTCTGCTTTTTTTGTTGAGTGGGATGAAAGAATAGAAATGAGTTTGTTCTTATCAGTATTATTTGCTTTACTCAGAAAATGAACAACAATCAATGTTCTTTTTCCTTCAGAGATGTCTCCTCCTATTTCTTTCTTATATTTTTCAAAATCTCCAGTAAGATTAAGGACATCATCTTGGATTTGGAATGCTGTGCCAATTCTTTTTCCGTATTCACGTAATGCAATTCTCTCAGGCTCACCAGCACCACCGATGAATGCACCCATTTCACATGCAAGGCCAATTAGGGCAGAGGTTTTGCCATTAATCATCTCATAATACTCTTTTTCAGTTATGTGAAATTTACTCTCTTTTGCCCACGAAAGTTCTACGCCCTGGCCATCAACAACACACTTGAAAGAATCAGCGCATAATTTCTGTAATTCTACAAGTTCTGAAGACTCTAAATGGAGATTTATGAGTTTTTTCCAAAGAAAAGTGTAAAGTGCATCGCCAGAATTAAGGGCTATTGGTAATCCATGAGTGATGTGCAAAGCTGGTTCCCCTCTTCTGAATTGAGAATTGTCTTCAATATCATCATGAATAAGAGTAAAATTGTGGAACAATTCCAGAACAACTGCGGGTTCTATAACACTGGTGTAATGGCCGCCTACAGCACCACATGATAACAATGCTAATGCTGGCCGTATTCTTTTTCCACCGCGCTTCAGAAAAGCAGGCAACATACCATAGATGCGTTCATCTTCTCGGCGGAGTTCTAATTGCATAATACTTTCAATATCATTAAGATATGGTTTAATGTGAGAATATAATGCCATTGTTTAACCTCTTTCTATAAAGTATTTAAAAATCAGATCCTTTTAGAGTAGCCGCATTCGCAATTTATCCGTAAATAGTGATTTCTCTTATCATAAGTGACTTTGATAGTCTTATTTGGAATCCAAATAAGGAAACATTTCCTACAAAAACTATTTTTCAATTCTTTTGGTAGTTTAATCTTGTGTTTTTTAAGAAGATCAAATGCCATTTTAACATATCTTTTTGATCTGGCGGGTTGTTTCTTTTTGTAAGCGTCTCTAGCGTGATCCACGAGTTTTTTGATTGAATCGCGTACACTTGTTTTAATAAGTTTTTTCCGCCTATTGTCCATGCAGTTGGTACGATGGAAAACTTTATATACGATTACTTTATAGCCCCAATTTGGCAGAAAACAGGGTATAATGCGGTTAATACACTGACGTATGCGGTCATTGCTATCGCAGCCATATATCTCATTCATAGATTACTCAAAGGAAGAGTGCAAATTAACAGAGGGTTTGTACAAAGTGTGCTCGCATTTGTGTTACTTGGTTCAACAATGCGGGTAGTAACAGATTCTATAGATACTGGGGTGTTTAAACCGATAACTCCAATTCATGAATTTGTATTAAACAGTCATTTGTTTGATTATGGATATTTGACTGTAAGCCCAGGGATATACATAGTAACTGCAGCTCTTCTTTTCATTTCTATGGCAATTTTGTATAAAATAAAAAAAATGGAATTGCTTGGATACATTGGATTAGCTTTATGGCTTCCATATTTCTTGCTTTTAGTGCCTTTCATGGAATACGCCATATTTGCCATACCAATACTAGTACTTGCTGCCGTGCCCACTTATTTTGCCGTCGTATATTTCAAGCATAAAGTGATAGCTGCCATTGTTGCTGGGCAGGCACTTGATGGAGCTGCAACATTCTTTGTCATAGATTATTTTTCCAAGATCTCGGGTATAAAATATTTTGAACAGCATGTATTTTCTTCCTTTATTGGAGATGTTCTTGATACCTACTTTACTTTCTATTTACTTAAGGCCGTGATAGCTTTTGCTGCTGCGTATGTACTTGTAAAGGAAAAAATGGATCAAGAGGATAAGTATTACGTTGCTTTAGTATTGATGATAATGGGTTTTGCACCTGGTATTAGAGATATTTTGAGAATGGTGATTGGTGGATGAAAAAATACATGAAAAACGCAATTGAGATTGCAAAAAAAGGAGTTAGAAAAGGAAACTCACCATTTGGGGCATGCATTGTAAAAGGAAAAACAGTGATTGCAGTAGCGCATAATACTGTTTTGAAAAGAAAAGATGCAACAGATCATGCAGAGATTAATGCTATTCATAAAGCATGCAAAAAACTCAGAAATCACGAACTTAGAGGATGTACCATATATTCTACTACTGAGCCCTGCCCCATGTGTTTTTCTGCGATCCACTGGGCAAAAATTGATAAGATAGTTTTTGGGACTAAAATTGCAGATGTGAAAAAATTAGGTTTTTCTGAACTTACTATAAGTGCTGGGAAAATGAAGAAACTTGGCCGCTCAAAAGTAAAGGTAAGGGGCGATTATATGAGGAAAAAAAATCTTGAGCTTCTTAAAATGTGGGAAAAAAAGAAAGGAAAAACTTATTGAATTAGTTTTGCAAAGGCTGCTCCGCCTAGTACATATATTACAAGGTTTTCAAGTGTCCATGCAATAAGCAATCCCAATGGGAATGAAAGAAGTAAGACTGATGTTAGCGTATATGGGAGTGCTATCAAAAGGAAAAGCAACAACCCAAAGTTAACTCCTTTCATATATTCTTTGCCTGGAATGGCCTTCTTAAGCATGAAATAACCTCCAGCATAAGTCACTCCTATTGCAAAATTAACTATCAATGATGCAACAAAAAATTCCATTCCAGGAGGGCCGTTGCTAGGCATCATAAGCTCACTCCAGTAACAGAAATATGCTGGATTAGTATAATAATCCATAGTTAGCATAGAACCGATAGTATGCACAATAAATGCCACTATCATGAAAACCAAGCCCGAGAAAATTAATTGTTTCCAGTTCATGGCATGCTCTAGAAGATGAGATTTAAAAATTATAGTTTTGTGGCTACGGCAAATAACAGTAGTAATGCACCCATCAGGATTAGTGGGAGGGTTATTTTTGCAACTGAAACAATGGAATTTACAGTTGAAACAATCTCTATTGATTGTTTGGCACCAAGAACATTGATATCAAACCATTGTTTATCGGAGAAAAAGGTTGCTTCCTGCATATCAGATGAAGCCTCTTTGCATCCATCAGTTATGGCAGTCAGTAAAGTCTCTTCTTCTTTAATTGGATTAAGAACACCCCGAATAATATTTGTTTGATGGGTATCTGTCGTGAAAATTCCTACTGCAAAATCACGGTTTACAGATTCACCAAGTTTCTTTACTTCTTTTTCTATCTTATTTCTGAACTCAGGAGTTATTCCATTCGAATCAATCAGAACTAAAACATATTCTGGTACTGATGAGAATATGGCAACTTTTACTCCTGCTTTTCCAAGAACATCAGAATCTACTTGGCGTGTTGCTACGCCTAATTTTAGCGATTTCGATTGGCGTTTTTTTGAAACTGCTTTGCTCAAGGCTTGCATGTAATTAAAGCCAACTTCACTACCTGGCTCAAAGCTAGTGACATCACCAGTTTCTGCATTGTGTTGATCTATAATCATTGCAGTCTCAAGTCCTTTTTCTGCTTCATGCATCATAGCAAGACCAAGGCCAAAGTTGATATCTTCAGTGACCTTCGGCGCCCTACTAAGACCAATCATTGCAGAATTACCAAACATAAGCGCCTCGGCTTTACACTCTTCTGAGTTTGCTAAAGAAAGGGCAACTTTAACTTTTTGATATTTGGCATTTTGTATGGATGAATCCACAGTGCCCAGTATTTTGTTTATTTCTGATGAGGAAACCGGATTAAAATCATGAGTGACTGTTCCATGAAATACAAATGTTTTGGAATTATATTTGTTATCAATTTTTTTTGCTAAGAGATAGGAAAACTCGCTTCCGCCAAGATTGCCAAAAGGACCAAAATGAACATACGGAGTTAGGAAGAAGATTGTGTCTTTTTTTCTTTTGAACCCCATTAGACACATTATTGTTTTTACCGGCTCGCCAACTTTTTCAAATGCCTTTTCTAAATCTTTATTATGATAGAACCATTGACTAAAGAAAAAAGACATGGCATCCGTACTACTAAGTCCAAAGCTTTTTTTCATTGGAGCATTTATGATGAAGAAGAAGATTGCCAGTGCACCTAATAAGACGAATGAAGAGAGATAAAATTTTGCTGCAACATCAATGAATGATTCAGAAGTGACATAGAAACTTGGATTGCTTAAAAGGAATATTAGATAGAAAAGAAGCTGAATAATTGCGAATACTATCGAGCGATATTTGAGAATGAAAATGAAACGTGCAATGAGATACCATATAATGAATACTAGAGCTGAACCAACAAGAATAACAAGCTGGGCCCATACTGGGTTAACATCAGTAAGGACAAGGCCAATGCTATAAGCAAGGCAATACACTGCTTCGCCACCTAAGGCTGTACCTATTATACGCTTGAATGATAACTTTCTCATCAAAAGTTTCACAACTAGTGAGGCTAAAAGTGCGGGAATGGTAAGGAGAAGTAAACCATCAGCTATTGCATTAGGAAATTCAGCACTGTTACCTGGATTTATAATCAAACCAAAAAGTACGCCAAGTAGTATCATGGCTCCAAGCATATGAGAGGTGGGAGGAAGACTGACAAAGTAGGAGGTAAGGTTTACCGCCCGATTTAGATTTTTGGTCATCGCTTTTTATACATTCTCAACAGTTTAAAAGATATGTCAGGTCTGATTTGCCCCAAATGCGGCAAAAAAAGTGAGGAAATCGAATTCATAGAAGCATTTTGCATAGAATGTTATCCAGTGAATATCAAATTGCCAGGTAAATTAGAGATAGAACAGTGTAGGAGATGTGAGAAAATAAAAATGAGAGGAGAATGGACACCATATAATAAGAGAAAAATAAGTGAGTATGTTGTGAGTAAGTGCAAAGGAGAGTTTGACGCTGCAGAATATGAACCTGAGAATGGTGTGATTAGATTTATTATTGAAGGGAAAAAGGAGATAAAAAGAAGAGTAGATTTAGAGATAAAAACAGTTTTGTGTACTTATTGTTCACGTGTAAGTGGCGGATATTATAAAGGAATAATTCAGTTAAGAGGAAATAGTAAAAAAATAGAAAAATATGCAGATTTTTTTCTGGAAAAATTAAGTAAGAAAACATTCATTACCAAAGCAGAGGAAAAACACGGTGGTGTTGATCTCTATGTAGGCGATTCACGGGCGGTTGTAGAACTTGTGACAGCACTAAAACTAAAGACTTTGATGACAAAAAAACTCGTAGGCGAAGAGGCAGGAAAAAGAGTTTATAGAACGACATTTCTCATCAGATTTTAAATTTTTCTGGAACTTTTAATGCTTCAGGAATTGCTACGACATGGAGTACGGTACTTTTGAATCTCACCAGTAGAGCAAACAAAGCAGCTTTGGCTGGAAGGATGCCAAATAAAGAAAATACTAATGTTGCACCACCTTCGCTTAATCCTAATCCTGCAATTGTCGGCGATGGGACAAATTCAAGCATGGTAATCAAAGGCTGAAGAAAGAAATAGAAGAAAACTTCGGGGAATTGAAGATTAAGAGAAATGCCAACACTCTTGGCAGCAAAATACCAGGAAAGAGCACGAAATGTCCAGCTTATTAGTATGAGAACAATGATGTGAGGCGTTTTTTTCACCACTACATTAGAATCTTTTTGCATTCTCACTACAACATAATAGAATTGGGCGAGTATAGGTAGTTTCCCCACAAATGAAAATAGATTAAGAAATCTTTTTGAGAATAAAGTAAGTAACATTAAGATTATGACAAAACTAATGATTATTGCGCCTGCGATAAGTACAACACCTTGATCAGGGCCAATGAAAACCATCATAATATACAAAATTGCTAATCCGCCTACAATTACTTTGAAGGCAAAATCAAAAATCTGAGGACCAAAGATAGAGAGTAAAGCTTTTGCAGAATCTACATTGTAATTATATCTCAAAGCTGCTCCAGTTGCAAAATAACCTGCACGTGATGGAGTAAAATCAGCCAACAACATACCAACAAAATGAGATTTTAAAATATCAAGAAAACGTACTCTTGCTTTAGCTTCCTCAAGAAGTATTTTGATCCTGTAAGACATTACAAGATCCATGATAAACAACGCACAAAGACTCAATAAGAGATAAATGAGATCTATTTTCCCTAATTCATCAGCAACATCTTCAATGCCAACAAAATGAAGAATGATGGCAACAAGAATAATTGAAATTACAGCATTGATAACGAGAAGTGCTTGTTTGCGCATATTGATCAATTTCTATATTTTTACCAGTAAGCTTTTTGTATATGATGTCATTGAATGCACATCCTATTACTTTAGTCTAAATACTTTTGGCCTAAGAATGCCATCAGCCTCAAACTTCTCAGATTCTATGATCCCTTTCTTTTCAAGAAGATCTAAATAATTTCTTATTTGTCTTTTTGTCTTTGGAATTTTTTTGATAAATGCATCGTATATGTCAGATGATTGAAGTTTTCCATTTTTCAAGAGTTCAAGAATCAGCAATTCTTCAGCACTAAGATTGAATTCATCTTTGTAAGATGGCTGTTCAGAAAGTATGTCTTCCAAATCCTGAAGCATTATCTTGGCTCTCCCTGCTTTTTCTGCATGTTTGGCTGATTTCCACAAAAGACTTATGGCAATGCGAGCAGAACCATCTTCAGCAGATCGTGCAATTTTTGCAAGCAAACGCTCATCAAAACTTGTTTTTGTAAGGGCTTTTTCTGCACGTAATTTGAGTATAGAAATTAATTCTTCTTCTGAATAATGCTTGAACTCCATCTCAGAAAATCTTAATGAACTTCTTATTCTAGTATCCAGTTTTGAAAGAAGTTCCTTGTTATTTGAGATGCCGATTATCCCAAACATCAGCATTTTTTCGTTTGCACGTGCAACAACGTAGAGGAGTTCCATATGGCGCAAACCATCAAGTTCATCCAAAACAAGGAGAATGGGTTTTTTGTAATTCTTTGCATATTCACAAATTTTGCTAAAAATTTCATCTGTTGCAAGTCCTCTTCTTGGCAATGGTAAACGCATCTCTTCGATTATTCTATTATAAATTGCCATTTGAGTCTGGTTTTCCCAGCAGTTTACATAGACTGGAAGTATTGCAGTAGAATAAGAAGAGAGTTGTTTGAGAATATGTTTTATACAACATGTTTTTCCGCTGCCTGATGGTCCATGAATAAATAAATTATCTGGGGTTCTTTTTTTGATAATTGGTTTGATAGAATCTGCTATGCTTTGGAGTTCTTTATTTCGATGAATAAGATCGTCAGGTAAATAATCAGGTAAAAGGATTTCTTCTGAGATTATTATTGAAGAATAAGTATCATTGTCGTCGAAATAATTGGACATGTGATAGTATAGCAGGAAAGATTTAAATGTGCGCGGAAATAGCTTATTTCCTAGGAAATCAAATTGGGAATTTTTGAGAAAGAAGAAATAAAATGCTTGTTGTTCTAGACTAATCGATGGACATTTGGGTTGTAAAGGAAAATGGAGAAAAGGAAAAGTTCGATGTAAAGAAAGTAAAACGAGCATTGCGAAGAAGCGGCCTTAGTAATAAAGAAGCCGAAGAAATTCTAAAAGAGCTAAGCCCAAAATTATACGACGGCATGAGTACGAAGAAGATATATGCTACTGTTTATGGCATTGTAAGAGATCTAAGGCCAGAAGTAACACATAAATACAATCTGAAAAGGGCCCTTCAAATGTTAGGTCCAGCTGGATACGAATTTGAAGATTTTATTGCAAAATTACTTTCTTTGAAAGGTTATAATATAGGATTAAGACAGCAAATTCAGGGAAAGTGCGTAAACCATGAGATTGATGTAACAGCATCAAAAGATCATGAAAATTATCTAATTGAATGTAAATTTCATAATGAACCTGGAACCAAATGCAGAATACAAACAGCGCTTTATGTATATGCAAGGTATCTTGATATAAATGCGGGAAGAGAAAGGAAATTCACAAAGCCATGGTTAATTACAAATACAAAATTCTCAGAAGATGTTGTTTCTTATTGTGAATGTATGGATCTACCTTTACTTGGATGGAGATACCCGCTCAAAGAAGGCCTTGAAGCATTGATTGACAAAACGAAATGCTATCCAGTGAGTGTTATAGATATGAACCCGCATACACTCAGAAAATTATTGACAAGAAAGATAGTAACTGTTATGGATATACCAACTGACGCACACAAACTTGCCGATATGGTTCAGATATCATTACCAAGCGCCAAAAAAATAATAGAAAAGGCAGAGTATGCAAAATGAAAAGGCTAGTTGAGGTGGATACCCTAAGAGGTATTGCCATAGTGTTGATGGTTATTTATCATATTTTCTTTGATTTGAGCTATTTTAGATTGGTAGATATAAATCTGTATGAACTTGGATGGCAGTTATTTCAGCGCAATATAGGAACGCTGTTTATTCTTATTGTTGGCATTTCCCTTACATTGAGTGAGAACCGTAATAAAGAAGGGTATAAAAGACACGCAAAGAGAGGATTGAAACTTGCTGGAATTGCATTGCTGATAACAGTTGCAACCTGGATTTATCCTCATGAAGGATTCATCATGTTTGGTATAATTCATTTGATAGCATTGAGCACTTTTATTGCCCCGTTTTTCTTTAAATTTGGAAAGTGGAATTTGGTATTGGGTCTGCTGATCATTCTTCTTGGTTTTTATGTAGGTACATTAGTTACAAATTCACATTACTTATTCTGGCTTGGAATAGTTTATCCAGGATATATGCAATTAGACCATTATTCGTTAATTCCATGGTTTGGTGTTGTTTTGGTAGGCATGTACATAGGAAACAAACTCTTTCCGGGAGGTAAAAGTAAATTGAAATTGCCAACAAATGAGAACCTTGCTTTTCTAGGGAGGAATGCATTGTTAATTTATGTTATTCATCAACCAATATTGATTGGTGTTATTATGGCCAGCATACACCTTCGTAGTTTTTTCCACGTTTTGCTTTAGGTATTACATTACGTCCATCCAAAATTATTTTATCCCTATAATCTAGGTCTGAAAATTCTTCCCAATCAGCCAGGATTACAACAGCTTCGCTTTTGTCAATAAGTTCTTGTGCAGTTTCACAATATGAGATTTCAGAGAATACAGATTTCATTTTTTCTGTTGCTTTTGGGTCATATGCAAAAATTGTAGCATTTCTTCTTTTCAGTTCAATAATGATAGGGACAGAACGGGAATTTCTTATATCATCAGTGCCACGTTTAAATGAAAGACCTAAAATACCGATTTTACGTCTTTCTAAAGGTCCTAATTTGTTTTCAAGATTATTTACCATGCGAATGGGCAATGAATCATTTACGCTTATAGTAGACTCAAGGAGAATTGAAGGGCTATTCTCTTTATGGGCTACGGCAAGAAGAGCTCTCATATCTTTTTCTAGACAGCTTCCACCAAAACCACATCCGGCCTTTAGGGGAAAATTACCTGGACCAACTCTTAGATCCAATGCTTGACTTATTTCATTTATATCTACATCGAATTCTTTTGCAATAAGTCCCATTTCATTGATAAAGGAAATTTTAGTTGCAGAGAGGCAGTTGTTCACATATTTCGCCATCTCAGCTGTTTTAGTTGAAAGAAGGATAATTGGCCTTTCGAGAGGTTCATAAAGTTGTTTGAGCGTCTTAGCATCTTCTTCATTCTCAGAACCAATGATGACTTTATTATGATTAAGAAAATCTTGGATGGCATCTCCTTGGCGGAGAAATTCTGGATTGGCAATTACTCCGAAATCTTGGGGGTATTTTTTGGAGCTTAATTCTTCAAGTTTTTTAGTAAATGCAATGGTAGTTCCAGGAATCACAGTTGATCTGATTACAATAATTTTTCTAGAAGAGGAAGATTTTATTAAAGGAGCTAATTCTTCACATACAGAGTATAGCTGGCTAAGGTCGATGCCATTTTCCTTGCAAGGAGTTGCAACACAGATGAAGATTATTTCAGCTTTCTCAAATCCTTCAGATAGATTATAGACTGGAGTTAGATTATTTGAGCTAATTGCTTTATCAAGATTAGAAGCTAGATTTTCTTCAAAGAATGGAGTTTCAGATGCTTTTAATTTGTCAAGTTTTTCTTTAATTTTATCATATACATAGACTCGATTGCCATTATTAGCAAAACAGATGGCTGTGATCAAACCTGCATAGCCAGCTCCAATTACCAGAAGATTCATAATAAAATCATCTATAAAGTGATTTTAAAGCTTGGTAAGAAATAATTCAATATGAATGAGCTTACAACAAAAAAGTACTGGGAAGAAACCTGGAAAGGATTCAAGCCCAGAAAAATTGAGAAAAATTATATTTTTTTCGATCTTCTGAAGAAATACCTCCCCACAAACTCGACAATGAAATGTCTTGAAATAGGTTGTGCACCAGGTAGATTTCTTGTAGCTTTTCATAAAAATTTTGAATACGAATTAAATGGCATTGACATGTGTGGAATAGAAGTAACTAAGAAAAATCTTGAATTCAACGGAATTAAAAATTATAATTTGTATGAAACGGATTTCTTAAAATGGCAAACAAAAAAGAAATTTGATGTTGTGTCTTCATTTGGATATATAGAACATTTCAAAGATCCAACGAGTCATCTAAAGAAAATGATCGAGTTGGTAGCAAAGGGGGGCTATCTTGTTGTCGAAATTCCAAGTTTTAGGTATATAAATTCCGTTACACGTTCGTTATTTTCCCATGATAATGGAAATTGGAAAAAAATACATAACCTTAGGATAATGGATACTGAATTTTGGAAGAATAGGTGTGAAGAGTTCGGTTTAAAGACAGTTTACCTCGGCCATTACAAATTCTTTTCATATTGGCATGAGAGCAAAAATAAATTAGCGAGGGGTTTGAACATTCCACTAGTTGGTACAAGTTTGGTACTAAATAAAATTACTGATGCTCTTAATTTGAATATTGTTTTGGCAAACAAATATAGTTCACCATTCATAGTTCTCATAGCTAAAAAGAATTCATAAGACCTGTTCTGCCACATATTACAAAAAACCAGTATCATTTTTCATTAGTTAATTGAATGAAAAGCTTTTCATAGCTATCAATCATTTTTTCTTCTGAAAATTCACTTTCAGCTCTTTGTTGTGCTTTCTTTCCATATTCTTTTCTGAGTTTTGGATCATTCATGAGTTTTACAATAGCTTCTGTCAAGCCTTTTTGATCTGTTGGGGATATCAAAATCCCACAGTCACCAAGTAGCTCTTTTGTTCCTCCAACATCACTAGCTACTATTGATAGGCCCGCACACATTGCTTCAAGAACAGCACCTGGAAGGGCATCAGTAAGAGAAGGATGAACAAAAATATCAAAAGCTGCTAATGTGTCTGGAATGTCTTTTCCATAACCTAAGAAGAGGATATTTTCCTCTAGCCCAAGTTCTTTAACGAGTTTTTGGAGTTTTTTCTTGTAAAAATTTGAAGGAGGGCCACCGACAATAACGAACTTAAGATTTTTTCTTAGTTTGAGAAGCTCAGGAAGTACACGAATAACAGCTTCATGATTTTTTATTGGATCCAAACGGCTGATTATCCCAAGAACAAATTCATTTCCGTTAAGACCTAACTTTATTTTAGCTTGTTTTTTGTTGAGATTAGACTTATAATTACTAATATTTTTCCCATTGGGGATGTATATTATTTTTTCTGATGGGACATTTGAGGCTTTTAATTCATCATTGCCTTCTTTGAAGATAGTTACAATTTTATCACAAAGGAAATAATTTATAGGTGCTATAAAATGAGAAATTATGGGAAGGTATCGTTTCTGATTGTTCTTTCTTAAAACAACTTTTTTCTTAAGTATTTTTCCGATTAACGTCACTATGAATTTGTCATCGGTATTATGATAAACATATAATATATCCGGATTTTCTCTTAGGGTAGTTAGTAACAAAAATGGAAATTGGTATACATCTAGCAAAGCTCTGAGGGGGTAACAATCACTTCTCGGTAAATTTAAAGTGATTAATCTTTGGACATTAGTAGAAAGAAGATCAAGCCTATTTGAAATAATGCATCCAATATGCTCCATTTCTGTTTTTTTCTGTAGTCCTCCTAGAGTAGTTAGGAACATTTTTTCTGATCCCCCAACCATTAAGGAACCAATTACATGCAGTACCTTAATTTTCTTTTTCATCAAATATTACTGAAATTGAAAACTTTTATATTGTATATGTCATTTGTTTAAATGCAAAAAAAGCTTTTCATAATTATTAATCATTTTTTCTTCTGAAAATTCTATTTCAGCTCTTTGTTGTGCTTTCTTCCCATATTCTTTTCTGAGTTTTGGATCATTCATTAGTTTTACAATAGCTTCTGTCAAGCCTTTTTGATCTGTTGGGGATATCAAAATGCCAGTATCGCCAAGAAGTTCTTTTGTACCTCCAACATCACTAGCTACTATAGGTAGGCCAGCACACATTGCTTCAAGAACAGCACCAGGTTGTCCTTCAGAAAATGATGGATGGGCAAAAATATCGAAAGCTGCCAATATATCTGCTATTTCCTCCCTATGACCTAAGAATAAAACATTTTTCTCTAAATTAAGTTCTTTAACAAGTTTTTGAAGTTTTTTCTTGTAAAAATCTGATGGGGAACCACCAACAATGACAAACTTAAGATTTTTTCTTATTTTGAGAAGCTCAGGAAGTACACGAATGACAGCTTCATGATTTTTTATTGGGTCCAAACGACTTATTAATCCGATAACAAATTCATTTCCTTTAAGACCTAACTTTATTTTAGCTTGTTTTTTGCTAATAAGACTTGAGTATTTCAACGTGTTCCGGCTATTTGGTATATGGACTATTTTTTCTGGAGAAACGCCAATATTTTTAAGTTCATCAGCACCGCGATAAAAGATGGTTATGATATTATCAGCAAGAAAATAGGCGATACGAGTACCGACCTTATGAAAAAAAGGAAATGATTTATCTTCTCCATAATAACAAACAACAACTTTTTTTCGCAAAAGTTTTCCGATAATAGATGCAATGGGTAATTGCCCCAAACTATGGGATGCGTATACAATATCAGGATTCTCTTCTTTAACAATCTGTAGCAGTGTTAGAAATTCATAAGGTTTTATTAATGTCATAAAAAGATAAGAGTAACGATATGGCAGATTAGGGGTTACCATTGTTATGTTATTTGAGATGGAGGAATCAGATTGGCTCGATGGATTAGACAACATGCAATTAAATTTTTGTTGGTTTATCATGGCTAAAGATAAATTATAAGAGCTATAAGGAACTTTGACAATAGCAGTTTTTTTTTTAGGAGAAAAGTACTTTTTAATATTTAAACGGTCGAATAGAACACAACCAACATTTTCAGTCATTCCACTATTTTGAAGACCATTAATAGTAGAAAAAAATATATCTTGTACACCACCGCAACCAAAATACTGTATTATGTGTAATATTTTAGTTTTCTTTTTCATTGACATCTCCTATGGATGAAACATTTTAATTTATGATTCTGATTTTTTAGTTATTGTTTCTTTGGCCTTTTCCTCAAATCTCTTTAGAAAACGTTCCCAGGTGAAATATTTTTTAACTTTCTTTTTGCCTGCTTTGCCCATTTTTTCACAAATATCAGGGTTTTTAGCAAGCCATTCCATTCTCTGGGCCATTTCCTGGGGACTATTCACAAGAAAACCATCTACACCATCTGAAACTGTCTCTTTTGGTCCGCCTTCGTTGCGTGCTATAACAGGTTTTGAGGATGCCATTGCCTCAAGAGGCACAATGCCAAAATCCTCTTCTATTGGACTAAAAACTGTAGCATAGCATCTTGAATAAAGATCATAAAGACGCTCATCTGAGACATTAGTTTCTATAATGAATGAGTCGTCACATAAAGATTTAACTTTCTCAAAATACGGCTTATGTATATCTGCTACAAAACCGGCAATAACAAGTTTCCAGCCTTTGTTTTTCGAGGAAAAAAGTTTGAATGCTTTTATAGCATATTCAAAATCTTTTTCAGGAGCTAATCTAGACGGATAAAGAAAAAACTGTTCATAATCTCTACATGAAAATTTTTGTGAATCTACACCTATATGAATGATTTCAGCGTCTCTGTTCAGATATTTCTTAATACGCTTTTGGGCAACATTGCTAATTGTCAGGATTTCTTCTATTTTTGGAACTGTTTGAGATTCAAGATGTTTAAAGAATTTAATCCAGACCAGGAAAGGTATTTTATACGCAAGGCTTTGCTGTTTTAAATGCCATTCATATAGATCAAAGGCCAGACGGTGAGGAGAATAGCAATACCAAAGGACAGGAGAATTACGGTGCCTTACAAATTCGGAAAGAGGGCCATGTGGATTGACTAAATCATAATCTTCAAGTTTCATATTGTAAAAATAATTAGTTGTTTCTAGCGTACTGAGAACTTTGTGACGTATAGGAATATTGCTTGGTTTGAGAGTTGTTATATGCAAATTTCTATATTCATCAAAAGTATTTTCAGGATCATAATAAGGACAATAGATGTGGGCATCAAAATGTTTGGCTATTTCAAGGACAACTCTCTCAATGCCACCACAAACAGTTAAATTAGAATTTACTATTGCTAATTTCACTTAATAACACCAAAAATAATAAAAGAAGAATAAAATAAAAAGAGATTATTTCTTGCCTTTTTGTCCTCGTCTTAGATATAATACTACTATTATACCAAGTAAAAGCAATAATATCAGTATGAGTGCAAGGCCGCCACCTTCATCTTCAGCAACAGTTGGTTTGCCTTCATCAGTTGGAGTGGATTTAGGAATGGCATTAATTACAGTCGCTGCGAGCTCTTTACCATTTTCTAAAAGCACTATTGTGTAGGGGCCTTCCATTGTAAGAGGAAGAACAAAGCCTCCATTTTCATCTGTTTTGCCAGTCCATTTCTGACCAGTTGGATCAGTGACTTCTACATCACAGTTTGCACAAACTTCGTCACCTTTCTTTCCAGTGAATTCGGCATCATCACCAACAAAACCATTGTCTGGACCTTCCATGCTGCTTTCAACACATTCATAGTTTACGCAAATGAAACCTTCTGGACATTCTTGACAATTTGGATCATCTCCGCATTCATATGGAACCAAGACATGATCAACAACTTCACCACAACCAGTTACAGGCATACAAAGGCCGCTAGCTGCCCCAACAGGAATGTCACAATATTCTGTAGGCTCACAATCACCATCAGAAGTACAGCCTTGTGGTTCAGTACATTCATGGTTTTGGCAAACTTGACCTTGAGGACAGTCTGAATTTGCACAACATTCATACTCAGCACATTGATGGCTGCTTACCACGCCACAATCGCAGGGAACATTTACACATTGACCATCATCACATTGTTGATTGTCAGGACAATCATCATCATTATCACATTCTGGTTCTTCACATTGACCACAATCAATTAATGTTTCAAAGGTATGGGCTGAATGATAACCAGAATGGCTTGCATAGACATCTACTTGCCTATCACATGCAAAGCCAAAATGAACTTCTCCTTTAGAGTCAGTATAACCATGGAATAATGTAGGAATGCCAACAGTAACTTCTGCACCGCTGACAGCAGCCCCTTGATCAGTAGTTACTGTTACAGTAACACCTTCACAATCTGATTCAAGATCTATGTTTAGATCAGGGTCTGCTTGATGACCGCCATCATCATCGCCATCATAACCATCGTATCCATCATATCCAGGTAATTGTGGGAATTGTGCATACATCGTAGCAGAAAATGCTAATGGACATGATAATACCATCAAAGCCAATATAACCAATATTCTTGAGGACATAGATATGGCTTAAAGATAAGAAATTTAAAAATCTTTGTATGTTGTTAATTGGTGGTTTTTCTTGATAAATAAATGAAAGAGGCAATGATTATCGAGACAATTAGAAGAGCGCCAATCATTGGCGGAGTAAGAAAACCATTTGAGGTTAGAAGATAGAGTACAATAAAGTTACAGCTTAATATGGTCGTTCCCATGTAATTTGGATTAATTAATAAAAATAGTATCAAAGCCCAGGAAAGAAGAAAGAGGGCTAAAACAAAATAAAACATTTTATTTTTTATAATTCCTGGCTCTGAATAGGTAAAACCATTTGCTATCTGATACCATGGAACTGCTTCATTATCATTAAACTCAATGAAATTATTGTAAGGCCGAGTAAAGACAAGATGCTGGGAACTAGAATTAAGTATTTGATAAGACGCAGGGGTTATTTTTTCATAGGAAACATAAGTCGAATAAATGTTTTTCCCAGCTAGATCAGTAAAATTAGCATTTCCAGTTTCGTTTGAACCTATGAATGGGCCAGTTGCTAGATTATTTCTGAAAAGATAAAGAGTTGGTCCTTCATAAACAAGATCAATGTGTGGCACAATATTTTCATCTATAGATCCATTAATTGGAACTGGACTGCACCGATAATAAAGTGGAAGATAGTGCATGTATTCATTATTAGTTTTGTGAATAATGATATAGCGCACATTAAGTGGTAAAAGCATTTCAGCAGTGTTGTTTATGTTATCCTGATTTTGGCGCAGGTAAAGAAGATATGAATCAATGGGATTGTTTGAATCACTATATATATTTCTTGTCTCAATATTTGATGTAGTAATAACTCGTTTTGAAAAGAATTGACTGGCTGGATTACCTAGTGTTTTCTGAGTAGAATTGACCCAAGGATAATATGTGTAAAGATGAAGAGGTAAAACAAGTATATTTGATTCTATAGGATCTACTGCGATTATACGATCGGCTTCAGCCCAATCTTCTGGATATGTTGTTGGGCCTATTTGCCCTAGAAAACCGAAAAAACCATAATTGTAGATAATAGGAAGAGAGAGAATGAGGAGAAGAAGCAAAGTTCTTTGATGATCTCGAAGATTTTGAGTGAGATGATAAAGACCACACGTGCCAAGCATTGAATAAACAAGGGCCAGAAGACCAACAAATTTCTGTGTATCACGAAAAACAAAGAAAATAAAATCTGCGATAGGACCAATAATTGAAGAGATGAAACCTGCCAAAGTAAAAAGAACTGCAAATATGAAAATAAGTAAAAGAGAAATAGCAAAAGGCGTGTTCGTCATTTTGATAAAACCAAAGGAAACAAGTGCAAAGATTAGAACAAAGGGGATATACCAAAGGTCAAAAACATCTTTTGTATAAGTAAACCCGCCTCTCCAAAATCCATGCAGGGTGATTATAGAAAGAATATCTCCTTCTGCTCCAAAATCAGCAAGATATGCCTCCGTAGAGGCCGGAGAATAATTTGTTTCAAACATTAACACTGTTGGTACAATCCAAAAAAGATTCAAAAGCACTACTAAAAAAGCAAGAATGAGTGTTTGTTTGATCAGTTTTAGAGAAGGTTTTGAAAGAAGAAATAGAACGAGATAAACAAAAAGAAGCATTAATAGCGCATGGATATTGATAGAGATTAAGAACGTAATTAATGCTACTTGAATTAGATTCTTTTTATCTGGTCTTTTTAGAAATTTAGAAAAGAATAATATTGCTATTGGCCAGAAAGCATATGAAAAAAGAAGAGTCCAGTGACCAGCTAGGAATCTAATAAAGACAAATGGATTGAGCATATAGAAAAGACCACCAAAGTATCTTGCATTGCCATATTCTTTCGGAAGTGAAAAATGCATAGCTGCTCCACATGAAAATAGAATTAGGAAAAGTAATAGTTTCTGAATGATAACAACAGATGAAATATCTGATAGCGTTGCCAGGATAAGATCCAAAGGCATAGTTGCCCCATAAGGACTTGCTGAATATCCATAAAAACTGCCAAAATGAAAATCAGCAAAACTATTTGGACCAAATTGCATATCAAGTGCAAGATAGTAGCCTGGCGGAAGTAATGGAATCATTATAATAAATGCTAAAATTCCGTATACTAGCAGAGGCCAATATTCTTTAGGCATTGGTATGATTTCTCAATCAACCTTAAAAATTAATTCAAAAGTAGATAATAATTTTAAAATCATATGGCAATAGGATAACATGGAAGAATTTTATGGGAGGTTTAGAATTTATAATAAATTTTTAGAAGCTCAAAAGTCAGATACGATATTGAGTGTTGGCTGTAGAAGTGCATTTTTTGAAGAAAAAATTGCTGATAAAGTAAAGGCTATTTATGCAATAGATATTGATAGGAGACAGATAGAGAAAAATAAAAAAGGAAAAACTATTGTTGTATTTGGTTATAGTGATATAACCAAAAGGATTAACTTTTCAGATAATTACTTTGATAAAGTAATTTTTACAGAAGTTATGGAGCATCTTCCTAGAGAAACTGAGATTAGAGCATTGAGAGAGATAAATAGAATTCTCAAAAGTGAAGGACAAATACTTTTTTCTACACCTTATAGCCATCCACTATCCAATATTACTGACCCTACACTATGGTTAATGGATCATCGACATTATAAAGAGAAGGAGATATCAGATTATTTAGAAAAGACAGGTTTTGTAATTGAGAAGGTATTTATTGGTGGTGGATACCTCCAGGCATTTTTCACACCAATTTTTTATCTCCTCTGTCTGTTCAGAGTGCATGATTTAATTGGTCGGGCAGCATTGGAAAGAGTAATTGACAGAGAATATAGAGACGGAAAAGGCTTCGGCACAATTATTATAAAGGCTAGAAAGGTAAGAAGAAAATAAACGTGTGGGGATATTAAAGAAAAAATGCAGCTTAACAAATGTTTTCTATTTTCTACATTCATATTTCTTATCCTCTCAGTTATATTTAATCTTCAAACAATACTAACAGATGGATATCATTCGTATATAGATAAGAACGCCATAGTTGATGTGGGTTCTTTCAAAGAAGATTTCACCAGTATTTTTAAGAGCAAATATAATGGCGCAAATTTAGATATGGTAAAAAGAATTGTAGTTGATTGGATTTTCTTCTTTATAGATTGGGAACAATACGATAAGATACGGTTTGCATTGCTTACATTTTTTACATTCTTCATAATGTACCTGGTTTCTTTAAGGATTATGGAAGAAGAAAAATACGAATTAACAGAATTCAAAAAGAATGCCATAGCCGTTGTTGCAGCTTTTTTCTACAGAGTAAATCCTTTAGCCATAGAACACTTTATTGCTTATTATCCTGAAGTTAGTTATGCAATTTTCCCCATCGCTTTTTATCTTATTTATATGGCATTCAAAAGAAATAATGATGTATACTCTTTATTATTCGGTTTGGTTTCAGCAGTTCTTTTTCTTGTCGTAATACATAATGCAATTTACCTTGCAATTTTAGCTTGTTGTCTTAGTTTTGTAGCTCTTTTAACTAAAAAATCAAATGTTGAGAAGGTATTCGCAATCGCATTAAAATCAATAATTGGGTTCGTAGCATTGGCAATTTTTATAATTTTGCCAGTAACATATATGTCACTAAATAGTGGGCTACCTCATCCAGGATATGGCGATTCAATAAGCTATGTTGAGGCTGTTGGGGAAAAAGCAGAAATGCTTAACATTGTGTTACTTGATATTAATCTACATAACTGGCCGCTTTATTGGGGGGGTTACGAGTATCCATTTGGAGATTTTTACTATATATCTATGGGTATCATTGTAGCTGTAATTTTCTTTGTATCAGTATACTACCGTAGTTTTCTCTCCATAGTAGCAACATTAAACTTTGGAGTTTTTTCACTATTAACTAATGGGGTCAACTCTCCAATAGGTAAATTTTATGAGTGGTTCATCTTCAATATAGAAATCGGATGGCTTATACGTGCCTCACCAAAATTCTCTTTTCTTCTCCCTATGTTTTTTTCATTAGTCCTGATTCATTTTCTTGCCAAAATAGCATCTAAAAAATTAATATTTAGTTTGTGTCTTTTCATTATAATAATTCATCAAAGTATTTTTACTTGGCCAGTGTGGACTGGGAATATGGATGGAAGAACAAATAAATGGCCTGCAAATCCAGAGATAATAGAAATCATAGATATACTAAAAAATGATACCGCAGAATTAGGAAAAGTTGCATGGTTTGGAGATTATGCAGCCAGTTCACCAAGAGAAAACATAATTCCAGCTGGAAATAGAAATCTTGCTTTGAGAAAAATTATAGATAATGAAAATGCTCAAAATCGGATCTCAGAATTAAGTCCAGCACTAGAAATAAAATATCTACTCATAGATAAAAATGCAAGAGAACCATTTTCATATTTCGGATATGCTAAAAATGCTATCCCAAATCTTAAACAAAAATTCTCAACAGTATATGATGGGGATAGATTTATACTTTTTGAAGTTAATGATAATTTGGAAAGATTTTACTTACCTAAAGCAGTATTTATGATATTTACTGGTTATGATGATCTTGAGATAGTTTCATCTGAGGTTTCGATTAAGAAAGACATTGCATTGATAATTGGAGATAGTAATATTGGTATGGGAAAGAAAACAGATGACTACGTAGATATCGTTATATTCAATTCAATGAACACACCCTTTACAAACATGAATAAATCTAATATAATAGAAGTTAGGGATTGGGTAGATCAAACAGAGATTGATACAGAATGGTATAACGGAATGGCTCTTGATGATACTTGGAAAGGAACATGGCTTAGAATTATTGAAGCGAAACAGCTAGAATCAGATCAAGAAGATTTTGGTTATGGATTGGTATTTACATCAGAATCAAAAATATATGCTCAAGTGCAGGAAAATGGAATGTTTTTTTCTTTGCAAGAATTAGAGTTTGATGAATCAAACAATTCTATGTTTACAGAAAGAATATTATTAAATCAAAGTAAAGCAATTCAGGTTTCGGCAGAAATGGAACTTGAGAATATTGATAGCTGTTGGGTAACTGTTTTGTTCTACAATATTAACGATAGTTATGTGGGGCAGCAGATAATAGCTGAAGGTGAAGAAGAAAGTTTCAATATCACGAAATCAGTAGAACTTGTTGAAGAAGCAGAGTATTTCAAATTATTTGTATTGGCACATGGATTCAAGGAACAGAGCAACGTGATCATAAACAACTTTGAGGTCCGCGAACTCGAAATATTGTATAATACAATAGATACTGGTTTTGATGTTAATAAAACTGATAATTATGAAATATTTTTAAGAATCTTTAAAAGCCCTCGAGGAGGAGAACTAGAAATTGCAACAAATGACGATTATGCCTCCTTAATTAAAACTGAATCAAATGTCACTGGTTTTGAATGGGAAAAGATTTACAGCGGGGTACTTTATTCTGGTGAGAATATAATCAAGATAAAAAACAAAGAGGGATTTAATGCGATTAACATTGGATATTATATAAGAAAGAATTATAGTGAAACTTATCTTGACAATAAAGGTATTATGTATGTATTCGAAGCAGAAAAAGAATTTGGCCAAAACAAAGTAGAATATTTTGAAGATATAAATTGTAGTAATGGGATTGGCGTTAAGTTCAATAACGAATCAAGTCTAAAAAGCAAGATCCACATTTATGAGGATCGTTTTTATTATGTGGATTATAAGGGCAAGAATATTTCTATAACTATAGATGACAACGAGGTAAATAACGAAGGAATGTTCCTCAAGAGGGGGGAATATACTTTAGACGTAGTATCTTATACGGACAACGCTATTCTTGATTACATCGTAATTTATGACGATATGGCTAGAAACATCTTGGAAGAACTCAAAAATGGAACCAGAAAGGAAAAAGGCATTGTTAATTATGAGAAAACTGGAAGAACAAGCTATGTTGTCTATGCGAATATAACAGAACCAACTTTACTCATTTTTACTGCAGGCTATTACGAGGGTTTTGTTGCACAGATAAATGACAGATCTATAAAACCAATACCAATCTATTCAACAATAAATGCTTTTGCAATAAATGAAACAGGAAATTTTAGAATAGAGATCAAAGATACGCCTCAAGAGTGGTTAGATGTTGGGTTATTGCTATCCGCAACCAGTCTTATTCTAATAGGGGCATATATTTCAAAAAAGTGGTGTGATGATTAGAACCAAATCTTTATTAGTTGCTTTTTCAGTTAGTTTAATTATAGCAAGTATATTATTTGTGATTGAAACGGGGATAAAAGCTCAGGGTATGGCAACATTATCCTGGTTGTTTTTGTTTCTTGCAACTCTTTTTTCAATGTTTGAATGTAATGAGAAAACCATATAATTTAGCAACAATAAAGCCGATAAAACCGGCACCATACTCAATAAATTTGAGAATAAAAAGACCACACACAGTTGCTGGTTTGTTCTTCAGATGTTTAGAAAGCCTGATAAGGAAAGCTTTCCTAGAAGCAAAAAAATTTTTTGAAGTTTTGCGATCCTTGGCCAAATAATTTGGCAGTGTTTTACCATATTTGTAGGACTTGATAAAGATGGAAGATATTGATAGATGATTTGTATTGTGGAGCACTTTTGAATTTATTTGTCCTATACTAAATTTTCGTTCTATTCTAGAATGAAAATCTTTATCTTCTCCCATCAGAAGAGTCCCATCATAACCGTGAAGAGAAAAAAAGACATCACGTAAGAAAACCCTAGCAGATTCGATATCTCTGTTTCCTAAATAACAGTTTTTTTCAAGATTTTTACACTTAGAAATGAAATTATTACCATGGCCAGTCTCAGGAATTATAAGTGCGCCGTGATCGGCTATCATCAATATTATTTCTTCAAGAATTGTTTTTTCTAAAATCATATCTGAATCTATTGAAAGAAAAAAGGCACCATCAGCTTTGGAGAAACCGAAATTTCTAGAACTAGGTACTGATACTGAAGATGTAAACACTTTATCTGCATATTGTTCTGCTATTTTTCGTGTTCCATCATTGCTAAACCCATCAACAATTATTATTTCATAATTCTGATAACTTTGATTTTTTATGGATTTTAAACAATCTTCAAGAGTTTTTTCTGAATTTTTTGTTGGAATAACAATACTTATCAATGGGTTTTTCATTCAATAACACCCTTGAGAAAGGACAGAAAATTTTTTGAAGTCTTGCTCCATGTAAATTTCTTTGAGAGTTTAATAGCAGCAATAGAAAGTTGATTTAAATTCTTAGTGTTTTGAAGTAAATTTAGGGTCGAGTTAGTTAAAGTAGCAATATCCCCATTCTCAACAAGATGTCCATTGACACCATCTTCTATACTATCACGTAAACCATGAACGTTATAGCCGATCACTGGCGTACCGCACATATTTGCCTCTAATACTGTAAGGCCCCAACCTTCATGAACCGCTGGAAAGAGCATAATATGTGCTTTTGAAAGTAGTTCAGTTTTCTTTTTTTGGGTTACTTTTCCAAAAAATGTGGTTTTGGTTGAGATACTGAGTTTTTTTGCTAGTTTGATTAAATTTTGCTTTTCAGAACCATCTCCAACAATCCAAAGTTGCGTGTTTTTTTTATGTTCAGCTATGAGTTTAAAGGCATGGAGAACATGATCAACCTGTTTTGATTTTGTTAGCCTGCCTAAATAGATGATTGTGGGATTTTTTTCTTTAATAATTTTTTTTGGTGGTATGGCGTCTGCAGCAGCATAAATAATAGTTACATGCTCGAATCCAAGTTTTTCCAAATCTGCTCGAGTTGAATTTGAGATAGTTAAAGTTGGTTCTTTTTTATAAACTCTAAGCATAGAATCTTCTAAATGAAAACCAAAAAATGCAAAAGGAAAAGGAAGTCCAGAATACCAATTTTTTCTTGTCAATTGATATATGAGAGGGATAACTTTTTCTTGAGCAAATAGTTTAGTGAAGAAGGGTACTCCATTAATGCCTTCTATAATGATATCATATTTGCCTTGTATGTGTTTTTTATAACAAAAATAGGATTTTGGATAGATGAAAAAACGATTAGCATAGCGGGTATGTTCGATGCCATCTATAAATTCATGGTTAATGCAACCTGGAAAAGTAGAGGTAAAAATAGTAACTTTATGGCCTCTTTTTACTAATTCTTTGAGAATTCTATGATTGTAAATTTCTGCTCCTCCTGCTAAAGGATTTTTAATGTCCCGCCAGTTGAAAAAGGCTATTTTCAAGTAAGTAGCACCTCATCGAGAAGTATCAATGCCATCTGTTATTATGTCCCTTAAGGTTTTTTTAGGAGCCCAACCAGTTGCAGCAACAAATTTACTGTTGTCTCCTATGAAACCATCGAACAATGCTTCCCCACGTTCATAAGGCCTTAAGAAACTGGGATTGATATAAGTTTTTACTTGATTATCAAGTTCCGTCAGTTTCAATGCAAGTTGTAGATATTCTCCAGTCATAATGCCTCTTCCAGAGCAGATATTATATGGTTCCCCCCGTTTGCATTTTTCTACAGCAAGTATCTGTGCCCTTACAGAATCATGCACATGAGTAAAATCACGGATAGAATTTGGATTGCCCATGATGATGCGATCAGTTTCATTTTTCAGGCATTTAGCCAATTGTGTAGCAATTCTGGCAGTAAAGAAATTAGGACCACGCCTAGGACCTTCCTGATTAAAGGTTCTGGTTATGACAGTTGGCGTTTTATACATATAATGATATGCTCTGGCGATATTTTCTGTAAAGACCTTTGTAGCAGCATAGGTAGAAGTCGGTCTTAATTCATTGGTTTCTTTTACCGGCAGTTCATCCATATTTCTGATAAAACCATACTGTTCAGAAGAACATGCAAGTTGAATTCCTTCGATATTATCTTTTTTTGTTGTAGCTTCCAGGAGGTTCACAGTACTAACGCAATTATTTTCAACGACATGGCTTGGTTGAGAGAGACTTGTTGGAACAAATGATTCTGCAGCTTGATGAAAAATAACGTGTGGTTCTATATCTGATATTACTGAAACAACAGCACCATAATCTCTTAGATCTATTTCAACAGATGTTAGTTTGCCGTTTTCTATCGCATGGTGGATATTCGGATAGTGGCTAACTGCATGTCTTTTCACTGTTCCATGAACTTCGGCACCTAGCTCTATTAACTGGTCGACAAGAGTACTGCCAACCATCCCTGCAGAACCTGTAATGAGAATACGTTTTTCTTTCCAGAAGGTCGGATTTGGCAGAGCACTGTCATTAGTTTTCATTGATGATTCATATTCATCAAAATTCTCTCTAGTGATAAGAAGACCAGCTTTTTTGAGTTGAAGGAATTTGTCGGGTGTAAAGATGTCCTCAAAAGATAAAAGATCCATAAAATCAAATCAGAAATCGCTTAGAAAATTTATAAACATGCGTGGAGAATTAGATGTGATGGACATGGAGAAGGTATCAGTAATTTTACCGGTTTACAACGAAGAGAAGGTGTTAGAAAAAACCATAAAGACACTCAGTAAAACCCTTGATAAAATCCCAAATGATTACGAGATAATAATAAGCGAGGATGGAAGTACAGACAAGACTCCCCAAATAGCCAGATCACTTAGATCAAAGAAGATCAGAACGATACATAATGGTAAAAGAACGGGGAAAGGAGCTGCAATAAGAAATGCTGCCAATTGTGCTAAGGGAGAACTTATAATATTCATGGACGCAGATCTTGCTTCACACCCTAATCACATAAAAGAATTAATCAGATTGCTAGAGAAAGATGCAGCTATAGTAATTGGCTCCAGATACATAAAAGGGGCAAAAACTATGCGGGCCCCGTTGCGCTATTTGGCAAGCAAAAGCTTCAATTTTCTTGTTAATTTTACATTGAATTCAAAATTAAGCGACCATCAATGCGGATTCAAAGCTTTCAAAAAAAATCTGGTGATTCCTGTTATAAATGAAGTTGAAAATGAAAAATGGTTCTGGGACACTGAATTCTTAGTTAGAGCCCAAAGAAAAGGACTTAACGTCATTGAAGTGCCGATTGAATGGAAAGAAGCAAGAGATTCAAAATTTAATTTAATTCATGATACAATTCATATGACACACAGATTAATACATTTCAAATTGAAACACAGGTAAAAATTATTTTTTAATCGCATACATCATTGGTTGTTTTACTGTTACAATAAACCCCTTTTTTTCTAAAAATTTGCCTAATTTGTCCGTATCATAATTACAATCAAAAAATCCATCATGGCATTCAAGGACAATTTTATCTATTTTTTTGAATACCGTATCTGAAGTATTTGATAGAATGTCATATTCAGCACCCTCACAATCAAGTTTCAAAAAATTACATTTCTTTATATTATAGTCGTTAAAAATGTTATCAAGAGTTGTACATTTTATTTGAATAGGATTTCCTTGTTTTTGATAAATACTATAACATGTAGTATCGGAGGTAGGCATATAGAGATCATACGGCCCTCTTTTTCCTGAAACACCAAGATTGATTGGTTCAATATTTGTAAAACAATTCAGTTTGATGTTGGATTGCATAAGATTATAATTGTCCTTAACAGGTTCAAAGCTCAGAACGCGTCCGTTTTTTGCATGAGAAGCTGCAAATAAGGAAAATGAACCAATATGAGCTCCGGTATCTATTACGGTATCATTTTCTGTAATCTTGAAACCATGCTGGATATAAGGCTGGTGGATCCACACTTCCACTATAATCCATAGATCACTGGGGCATTTTCGTATTTTGAATGAAATGCCATTCCTCAATCTTATGATATCACTTGAAATACGTGGATTCAAAAAACAGTTAGTATAAACTGACCAATCTTTTATTTTTATCATAATTTTGAACAATGTAATTATTTTATTTGGTGACAGCCCATTTAACTTGAAAACACAAAATCCAAGAAAAGCACATAGATACTCCATAGTTTTGATGAAGAATAAACCTACTGCATGTGTCGGTTCTTTTTTTAGTTTTGAAAAGTGTCGAAGAAAGAATATATTTCTTAAATCAAACCACTTCTTTGTTTGTAGATGACTTTTTTCAATATATTTTGGAAGAGTTTTCCCGTATAAATAAGCCTTTTTGAAATTTGAAAGTAAAGATATGCGCACAGTATTATGAAGTATTTTTGATTTAGTTCTACCTATAGTAAAATTAGATTTTATTCTTGAATGAATATCCCAATCTTCTCCAAAAACAAGATTTGTATCGTAACCACCTACAGATTCAAATGCTTTTTGTGAAAATGCCCTTGTAGATTCAATAGTTTCATCTGTTATATAACATCTTTTTTCAAGGTCTTTGCATTTAGATATGAAATCATTTCCATAACCTATTTCTGGTAGTATAAGCCCCCCATGTTTATTCATGTTCATGGTTATATCTATAAGAAGATTTTTTTCAAGAATCATATCTGAATCTATAGAAAGAAATATGCTTCCTTTGGCTTTTGAAAAACCAAAGTTGCGGGCACCAGAACGGCCATGTTTGGAAGTGAAAAATTTATCAGTAAATTTTCTTGCTAATTGTGGCGTATTGTCGGTACTGAAAGCATCAACTATAATAAGTTCATAATTTCGGTAAGTTTGTGCTTTTATTGAATGCAAACATGGTCCTAGAGTTTCAGCAGAATTTTTTGTTGGGATAACAATGCTTATCAAAGGATTTTTCATTTTATTTCATCCCTCAGCAGATCTTGATATTGTTCATCAAAAAGTTTTTTATATTTGTGGCAGGTCGCCATTAATCTCATTTTTATTAAATTTTTAGACCTTTCTTTTTGATTAATCTTTTGATCGAGGCCTTAATTATGGCGTTTTTTGTATTTTTAGTGTTGGATGATTCAAAAATATCAATTTTTTTTCCATCCATATAAGATGGGATGGCATAATCAAAGTATGAGATGACAGTTGGGGTGATATCAAATACAGAAAGATCGGCTAGTTTATCCTTTTTCAATAAATCAGGACCATATGATATAAATATTCCAAATTCATCATGATATCCACTCCTTTCATTTAAAGGATTTATATATTTATACGATGGCTCTTGAATTTTTTCATTCATAAGAACGTCATTAAATGGAACGAGAAATAAAGGCTGGCATCTTTCTACTGCAGTCCCAAGATACAGTTGTTCTTTCAGTAACAGTTTCTTAAAGAATGGTTTGTCATTTTCATCTTTGTAATCTAACACGACCCTTTTCACAATTTCAATATCCATGTTTTTTGATATGGCGATCCAACCCTGCCTAGATACTAAATAAGCAGAAGATTCATTATCAATATCATCAATATGTAATTTATCAGATGGAAGTGTTTTGAATCCTAATCTCAGAAATAATCTCGGATTTATAGATAGCAGCAATTCTGAAACAGTAGAAAAAGGCCAAGTATTTTTTATAAATTCTCTTGAAATACCGAACGTACGAAATGCTCTCTTAAAAATTGGAGGTTTTTTCAATTTAAGTAATCCTGAATGTAGGAGATATGAGTTGACGAACACTTCTTTTTTCTTTTCTAAGAAGCCATGATCTGAAACGATCATAATATTATAATTTTTCTTTATAAGGTATCCAAGGAATTCATCTATAGAGCGGTATATATTTCCAACTAAAGTTAGTGATTTTTGTTTTGCTTTATAAAATTCTGATATGAACAAATGTTGGACCCAATCTGGTGATGAAAAAACAATAATGGCGATCTCCCACTCCTTATTCTCAATTAAATATGTTGCCATATGCTTTTTGTCTTCAAGGTGCTTCAAACTTTCAATATAAACCTCATCCTTATCTTTTATTATTTCGCCAACAAGAAAAGCACCTAGATTAACACTAGTCTCATAATCAGGATCCATTTCTAATATTTCTTTTTTGATAGTAGTTGGATAAGAAAAATCAGAGGATTTTGATGGGGTGCCAAAACCAGACACAATGATAGCATTGTCACTTTTTCGTATAGGATAAATATAAGGAATATTAAATGCGATTATTTTTTCCTTTTCAAGAAGTTCCCATAAATAAGGCACTAAAACATCTTCAGTATTAACAAATTTTTTTATGCCGTTTTCAAAATAAAAAAAATCAAAAATACCATGTTTCCCAGGATTTACACCAGTAAAAATACTTGTCCATGCTACCGGGGTTATTGGAGGGGTTGTAGAACGCAGACGAGCATGAGAACCATTTTCAACAATATGTTTTAAGTTAGGAAGATGACCTTCTTTTATCAACGGATCTAGGATTTTCCAATCTGCACCGTCAAGACCTAATAAAACTAGCTTATTCTTTTTCATGTGCTTGTAAATGTAGAAGTTATCTTTTTAAGAGTTAGTAATTATAGGTAATTAAATGTAATTAAGGTGAGAAAATGGCAGAGGAAAATAAATACACAACAGTCTCTATACCAAGGCCTTTGTATGACAAGGTTAAGGAAAGGATAAAGGACACTGGATTTACATCTGTTTCTGATTATGTTGTTTTTGTCCTAAGGGAATTAATGACAGAAGAAGAGCAGGATGAAGAAGCATTCAGCAAAGAAGATGAAGAAAATATCAAATCAAGGCTTAGGGCTCTTGGATATATAGAATAGGTGATCTGATTGGCTGAATTGCAGGATCTAGATAAGCTAGAGGAGCAGAGCATATTTATTCTTAGGGAAGCTAAGGCAAAATTCAAGAATCTGGCTGGTTTGTGGAGCATGGGTAAGGATTCCACAGTGATGCTCGCAATTGCCAAAAAGGCATTTTTCGGAAAAGTGCCCTTCCCAGTTATACATATTGACAATGGAATTGATTTTCCTGAAACGTACGAATTCAGAAAGAAACTAGCAGAAGAATGGAATTTGGATTTAATAGTTGCAAAAAGCATAATAAGAGATGACATTTCTGGAATCAAATGCTGCGGTTCAAACAAAACAGATGCGCTGAAAAAAGTGCTTGATGAACGGAACTTTGATGGTCTTATCGTCTCAATAAGAAGAGATGAGCACGGCGTGAGATCGAAGGAAAGAACATTTTCCCCCCGGGATAAAGAATTCAAATGGGACTATGAAAACCAGCCACCGGAAATCTGGGATTTTACAAGCAAATTTGAAGATAGTTCACATGTTAGAATTCACCCATTACTTCAGTGGAATGAAATAGATACATGGAGATATGTGAAAAGAGAGAATATACCAATAAATCCACTGTACTTTAGTAGAAATGGAAAGAGATATCGAAGTCTTGGTTGCACACAATGCACTGTTTCTATTGATTCTGAAGCTCAAACAATTGATGAGATAATAGAAGAACTGAAAACAACCGATATAGCAGAGCGTTCTGGGAGAATGCAAGACAAGGAAAAGGAAAATGTAATGCAAAGACTTAGGGCACTTGGATATATGTGATTGCAATGGCTAAAGAAATCAAAATTTCATTGTTAGGACATAAGGACCACGGAAAATCAACGCTTATTGGAAGATTGCTTTATGAAACTCATTCAATAACTGAAGACAGAATAAATGAAGCTAAGGCAACCTGCAAAGCATTGGGAAAAGAATTTGAGTATGCGTTTCTTCTTGACAGTTTTGAAGAGGAAAGAGAAGGAGGTTTCACTCTTGACACAACAAGAGCACAGGTACATCACAACAACGTTATTTATGAATTAATAGATGTACCTGGCCATAAAGAGCTTGTTAAAAATATGCTTACTGGTGCATCCCTTGCACATGCAGCAATTCTTATAGTATCAGCTCAGCCAAATGAAAGATTAAGAGATGAAACAAAACTGCATTTATACCTAGCAAGCCTATTAGGAATAAAAAATCTGGTAGTGGCAATAAACAAAATTGACACCATACATTACAATGAAGAGGAATTTAGCAAGATAAAGAAAGAGATAACAGAGATCTTGGAAAGTTTTGATTATGATGAGCTTAGTTTTGTGCCAGTATCTGCAATGAAAGGAGATAATATTGTTTCCCAATCAGACGCAGTGCCATGGTACAAAGGAAAAACGATAATAGAATTCATGGAAGAATTCGCTAATTTTGATTATGAAAAAGAAATCAGGGAATTGCCTGCGCGAATGTTTGTACAGGATGTGTATGATGGAATGCTTGTTGGCAGAATTGAAACTGGGGTATTCAGAATAGGAGAAGAAATAGCAATTGAACCAGTAAATACAACTGCTGTGATACAAGAAATGATAGTCAGACACAAAAATGTAGAAGAAGCACATGCAGGCCAAAATGTTGGTATGAAACTTATTGGAAACGGAACAGCCAAAAGAGGAGATGTTTGTATGCCAGCAAAGAGCAAAGTAGACGCAGTAAAAACAATAAATGCAAAGATATTCTGCCTTCCAGGAAATGAAATGAAAGTGGGTGATAAACTTTCTATAATATGCGCTTCACAGGAAGGAAAGTCGAAGATTGTCAGTATAGAAGAGAAGATAAATCCCATTACTGATAAAGAACCAAAAAAAGATGTAAACGAAATTTCTGGATGGGAAGCTGCCAAAGTTAGGATTGAATTAAGTGAACCACTTGTGTTTGAGAGTTTTTCCAAAATACCGCATACCGGAAGATTCGTGCTTTTGAAAGATGGCGTCATGGGGGTTGGGGTTGTTTTATGATAGTTCTAGGTTTGGATGGGGCAACTTGGGATGTGATAAAACCGAATTTAGATCAGTTGCCTAATTTCAAAAAGCTATTAGAAAAATATGAACATGGCACGCTTGAATGTGATGTAAGGCCAGTGCATTCAGGGCCGTCGTGGGCTACAATATTCAGTGGTCTTATGCCAGAAGGACATGGATTGAGTTATTTTGCAATGGGCGAAGAAAAAAGAAAGGAATTGCTGGAAAGAAAAATTTTCATCTGGGATAAAGTAAAAAGAGCGATAGTTATGGGGGTGCCAATTTCACTCCCTCCAATAAATGTAAATTGTGAACTGAGAAATTGGGAGGCAATGGTTCTTTCTACTACTGAAGAAGAAATGTATTTTAGTACAAAAAAGATGACTACTGAAACAATAAATGCAATAGAATATGGGGATGCTGATCTAATTGCAGTGGTGTTTTCAGAACCAGACAGAGTGCAGCATATGTTTTGGCATCAGCAAGAAGTAGTATTGAAACATTACCAAAGTATAGATAATGCTTTGGGAAAATTAATGCCATATCTAGAAGGAAAAGATTTCCTTATTCTTAGCGATCATGGTTTTACCAATGTTGAAGAAACAAGGAAAAATAATTGGGATACTGTGAGAGAAAGTCAAACTGGAGGCCATCATCCTAATGGCATCGCTATTTCTAATAGAAAACTGCCAGAAAAAGTTTCAGAAGTTTTTGGATTTTTAGAAAAATCATTGAAAAGTCTTAATAGTGCTGAATGAATTTATTTAGGGTTAATAGCGAATTGTAACATATTATTAATGGTGCTTGAAGGCAAAAAGCAATTTTATCTATGTAGGACCATTTGCTACAAATGTTTTGGAAATTTTCTTGAAGATGGCATGCTCTTTTTGCAAGATGAACAGAATAATTGTTAGAACTGGCAATAGATAAAAGCAATTCTTTAGAAGCACCAGTGATTTTTGGAATTTCTAGAACCATAAGTTGGGTTTCAAGTGAGTAGAAAGCGTTTTTCGCAGAATGTTTTAGTGCTTTATTTGGTACGATGAAACATAATGGAATTACTAATAATGAAATAAAAAAGCCATAGGGGAGGAGGATATTTCTCAATTTGGATAGATATGATTCCTTACTTCCAATTTCATTAATTATATTCCTACCATATAGGACTTTTCCAGTCCTTTTGATACTGGCGGATAGTTGTTTAGAAAATTGATGAATTGGATCAAAAAAAGCGAATATATCAGAACTTGGAGGTAGCACAGAACCTTCAGCCCAGCGTATATCGTTTGGACCTATTATAATAAATGGGGGCGAAGAAGAGGAATTTGTTCTAAAAACATCTGTAGAATTAACATTGCCTTTTGTTGAATGAAACTTGCATACTTGTATAAAGTGTTTTTGATCTAATTTCCAAAATAATTTAGTCGCATAGTTTCTTATGTTCTCGATATCATGATAGTTTTTAACTTGAATAAGTAGATCTACATCACTTTTATCTGGCTTGAACTTTCCAAAAACTACACTCCCCCAGAGTAGTATAAAATCAATATTGCTAGGATACTTTGTAGTCAAAGTTTGCACAAATTCTAAAAGAAAAGACTCCGTTTTATTAGTGTTATGCATTTCCTCCCTAAATCTCATGAGAATTCGAACATTTAATAATGTTTCGTGAGAACCAAATTCATGCGCGGAATATACATAATATTTCTGTTCCTGGGAATGGTTTTTTTATTTGGATTAGCATACGCTCAATTTGGTTTTTGCGGTGATGGTGTCTGCGATGAACGTTTAGAAGAAGATGCTCAGACATGCCCTGAAGATTGTGGAGGAACCGATGAATTTTGTGGGGATGGAATTTGTAATGAAGAAATAGAAGAAAATGTTGAAACTTGTCCTGAAGATTGCGAAGGCATTCCACCAGAGGATGAGGACTGGGATATGGATGGAATACCTAATGCTGAAGATGAATGCCCTGATGATCCAGAAACATATAATGATTATCAAGATGAAGATGGTTGTCCTGATGAAGAACAAG
>JAHJCT010000025.1 GCA_018812715.1 Microcaldota archaeon
AGAAAAACATAACAAAGAAGCAATAAGACAGATGCTCTTGTATATGTTAATACAGAATGAACGCTCACCCGTCCCATCGATCCACATAGGGAAGAACCTCAACAAATTCTTCTTGAAATTAGAACACACTTGGAAAGGCTTCACAAAAGAAGAACAGGAGTATTTGTCAAAAAAATTGAGTCTTGTGCTTCCGTGGGTATGTAGTGTTGAGGTGGGAGAATGCAGATACTCATTTTTCAGTAACATTAAAATCATATCTAAAAAAAGCCGTGTAACTAAATTGCCAAACGGGGAGATGCAAACCGAAATTGATCCGCTCACACTTATTGCGCCACTGATTGGTTTTTCAAAATTGGGAAAGTTATTGGATTGATTTATAATGGTGTTTAACCTATATGTAACACTACTTTAATGTGTGGTAAATGTAGTTAAACTGTCACAAAACCTCGTCTACGTGCGGTCTGACACAAAATAAAGAAGATTAAACGAAAAAGAGATTAAAATTATGGTTTGGCTTTGCGTGGAAGTGCTTTTGTTAGCATACTGGCACATTCATTACTGCAGAAATATAATTTGATTTTAGTTCTTGCTCGTTGCATGCTTACTTCCCCGATAACATCACTTTTTCCACATTTAGCGCATTTGCGCGGCATAGTATCACCAATAGAATAAACCTGTCAACATTCAAAAAGCATTCCGTGTGCAGACAAACTACCGAAAGATAATTAATATTGTTTCTAGATGGGTTAGTGGGATTGTTATGGACTTAAAACCGCTAGTTATATTCGTAGTTTGTATTGGTTTTGTTTATGCTTTTTCATTAGAAGAAATTTTACCTAACTTTAAATGGGATTGGATTAATCAACAAGAACAAATAGAAGAACCAACATATGATTATGCAATGGTTGAACCTGAAGAACCAGTTGAGCCGCCGACTTTTGAACCTCTGCCAGACGAGCCGCCATCGCTTGAAGATTTTAGCATCATGCCCAACGAGATAACAGAAAATCCACCTGAAGAAGAGCCGGGGAGCACGAAATTAACTTATGATGATCTTTATGCAGAATATTTCTCATATTGTTATATATACAAAGATTACATACGATCAATCTCACTGTCAACTAAAAACAAAAATGGAACCCCTATTTACGTAGTTTCTGTATACTTCGAAATAGAGACTATTTCTCTAAAACACATAACAAAGATGGATATAGGCACACTGAACTTTATTGATGTGGAATACAAAACAATGGAAGAGGCAAAGGCAATGTATGATTTGCTAAATGCTGATGAAGAATATCCAGAGATGTGGTTTAACACAGAAGAATGTTATTACAACTATGAAGACAGGAAAGCTCCAGATGGAAGTAAATATGCATATTGTATAGTAGACCCAACAAGAGGAAAGGATCAATTCAGGGTGGGTCATGATATTACGTAGGTGAGCAAGATGATAGGATCGGGAAAAGTTGTTGTTATTTTCTTACTTGCGCTAATAGTTGTCGGAGCTGCACTTTTTGCACCGGCAGGTACATTAGAGTATTGGCAAGCATGGGCGTACATCGGTGTATTGTTTATACCCGTATTTTTTGTTGTTTTTTATTTTTTAAAAAATAACCCAGAATTCCTGGAACGACGGATGATGATGAAAGAAAAAGAAGCGGCACAAGACCTCATTGTAAAGGTAAGTGCGATCATTTTTATCGTTGCTTTCCTTATTCCTGGTTTTGATCAGCGGTTTGACTGGTCAGATGTACCAACTGAAATTGTACTTATAGCAGATGGTTTTGTGTTTTTGGGGTATGTTATTGTATTTCTTGTTTTCAAAGAAAATGAGTATGCCGGAAGAACGATTCAGGTGGAAAAAAACCAAAAAGTTATATCAACTGGACCATATTCTATTGTCAGGCATCCGATGTATGTTGGTGTGTTAGTTATGTATTTAGCAACGCCAATTGCACTCGGGTCATATGTGGCTGTGCCTTTGTTTATGTTGCTTATTCCAATAATTATCTTACGTATTCTGAATGAAGAAGAAGTTCTTAGACGTGATTTGTCCGGATATAAAGAATACTGTAAGAAAACAAAGTATCGGTTGTTGCCTTTTATTTGGTGATCTTATCTCAGAGTGGCATCAAAAAATTCTAAGATCTCATCCATATGTTCTGTTACAATATTACGATCATGCTGATTGCCGGCTCCAATGAGTAATGAGGAATTTACTCCATTATCTTGCAATGCCTCATTGAAGGCGATGCTTTGAGCTAATGGAACTACTTTATCTGAATCACCATGCAGAATCAAAAACGGCGGATCGTCGCTTGTAATATGGGTAATTGGACTTGCAGTTTGTGCTGTTTCCGGGCATTCTGGAATAGAGCACCCTAAAAGTATAGAAACTGGATTGTCCAGCGTGCTATAATTGTACGCTGTGCAGACGCCAACACAATCATTTTCAATAGTCAAGAAATCGGTCTGGCTATCAAAGCAACCAAAAAAAAACAAAAAATATAAATAAAATGACTAATTTTTTCATAAGAGAAAAACGAATAAAATATTTAAGAATCAGTTGGCAACTTTTAATATAGTGGATTTGGGATGTATGCGGACATTGAGTTGTCTTCTGTATTGTTTTTTTTCGGCTAATGTTTGGGCAAAGTATGAATTGATGGAACTGAGTTTTCTTACTTTTTTTCTGAAAAGAACTTCAGGATCAACATATTGAAACCCGCAAGGTACGCTCATTTCTGGATTTTTTTCATCAAATTCCAGTTCAAAATCTTTAGAGAGAAGATCTAATGTTGCCCTAATTGCAGGGTTTTTTGTGTGCGTAAGTTTTTGAAGAACCAGATCATCAACATCGAAGAGATCATCCAAAGAAATTGTGCCGTCGTCTAATCCAATTCTAATGGCCTTGGCAAGAAGATGCTGACGGATTATTTGTTCTGCACTCCCCCACCTATTGATATTGTAATCAAGATACATCATGCCAAAAATTTCAGCTGCATGCGGCGTTCTGAAAACAATTCGCCCATCGCGTGTTTCGAGATTCCTAAGGAGCAGGTTGAGCGTTCCGTTATATGTATCCAGAGCATATTCATGAAGCGTATAATCAATACGGTCTGCACAGAGACTCGGGGATGGTTGTTCCAGAAGAGTATGGTGTGGCAAGTCAGCAATTAGTTTTGGTTCAAGTCCATATCGTAAAAGGATTGCCGGGAGTTCAGAAGAAAGTACAAACCACATGTGGCGTTCATCTTGAGTTGGGCGATCACGGTGGAAAACAAATTCAGTAATGTGTGAGAATGCAGTGTGAGAAACGTCATGAAGCAGGCCGGCAACCTGTTCAGCAAGACTTGCACCAAGAATCCGAAGAAGAAGCATCGTGCCAACTGAATGCTCATAGCGAGTAAAACTCTTAAGCAGTGAATAGTTTGGGGGCAGGCCATATTGGCGAATGCCTTTTAATCTCCCGATGCTTGGTGAATTGAGAAGTTCGATTAAAACAGGATCAGAGATTTCAAACTGACCGTAAACTTCATCAAGAACTTGCATAATTTTATATCTACAATAACATTTATAATAGGCCTACCTGCCTTTCCACAGAATTTCGTCGACTTTTTTCTTATAATTTACATAACGCGCAAGCATAAATAACAAATCTCCACCCCGGTTGAGGTACATGATTAAATGCGGGTTGATTTTCTCCTTAACTGATGCTGCCACTACGGCCCGTTCTGCTCTTCTGCAAACCGTTCTTGTGTGATGGAGAAGAGATGCGGTTTTACTTCCACCTGGAAGAATGAAGTGTTTAAGTGGGGGGAGTTTTGCTTCAAGCACATCAATTTCTTCTTCAATTTCACTGATACGAACAAGGCCTAATCTATTTTTTGGGGTTTTTGATGCAAGCTCTGCGCCGATAACAAAAAGATCTTTTTGTATTTTTCTAAGAGAATTAGTTACTGAATCAATATCACTAAATGCAATAACAACACCGATCGTAGAATTGAGTTCGTCGATGGTGCCATATGCTTCAATACGTGGATGGTTTTTTGGGATTTCGTTACTGCCTAATAACGTGGTAACCCCCTTATCACCAAATTTAGTATATATGGCCATATGTTGAGAAATAGAGAATTGTTAATAAAACTATTTGTATACACAAATTACCTAATGATAACAACAAACCACAAAGGCCCAGCACATGCGCCCTTGCTTCAAACAGTGCTCTTTCGGGCATTCAGCCGCTCAGAGCCAGCCCTAGAAGGATTAACACGGAGATATGTGGAAAGGAAATTGAAAGAAGAAGAAAATGGAGTTGGGCGTGGGCTTAGGCCATTGATCTGTTCTGCAGTAGAACGGCTCAATGAACAGAAAAAATGGCAGTATACTAGAAGACATTGTGCAGAAGTTGGGGTCTACTCATATATTATAGCAAGCGAAGCAAAAAGATGGGGAGTGCCAGGCGCTGAAGAATTGGATCCAAAATTATGCCTTATTGGTGGGATTTTACATGATATTGGAAAAACATTTCTGCCACTGGCGTTGGTAATTAAAGAAAGGGGAGTAGAAACGTTTTTCGGTAAGGTTTTTGAAGGAAGACAGATGACTGGTGTTGAAAGAAGGATTATGAGATATGAACACCTCCATGCGGGTATAAGATATGTGAAATTGTTTGGTACAGGGCAGAGGTTCAATGTGCTCTTAGACATGGTGGGTTTGCACCATGTAATGTATGATGGCCAGCATAGTTTAGTGCCTAGTTATCCTTCTCGTTTCAATGGTAGAGATTTGCCTCTCCATGTGAGAATTGCAAAAACTGCTGACTTTCTTTCTGCAGTTTGCCCAAGACATTATCGACGAGACCAGTGGATAGTCTCCCTTCATGATGCAATAGCATATGCAGTGACAGTTGCAGGAAGAGAATTAGATCCGATTTGTGTAAGTAGTTTCCTTACTGGAGTACATAACAGAACATTAACCGATGTTATGGAAATGCTTCCGCATTTTAAGCACCCAGGGGGACGAATGGGTATATCAGATCAAGACCTATTGTGTAGATACTTATTAGAACTTAAACAAGATCCAGAATTCTTAGAATTAGTTAAAAGTAGGGACCAGGCACGATTTTGGCAATATCAAAAAAGAGCAGATGTTTATGCAAGATCTGTGGGCTTTCCAACAATAGTAGGGAGTTTGCCTCTAAGCATTAATAATAAATATGCACAGGCATAGAAACTTTCATGACTATTGTTGATGATTTTTCTCTTTTAAAGAAATATGGATTCAGATTGTTGCCTTATTTTTTTGTAAAAACAGAAGATGATGCAGTTGCCGCTGCAAAGAAAATAGGATATCCAGTAGTGTTGAAAATAGTTTCTCCAGAGATAGAACATAAGACAGATGTTGGTGGGGTTAAAATCGATATAAAAAATGAAACAGTTTTGCGTCATACATACAGAGATATGATGCAAAATGTCAAAGGGAAAAAAATTGATGGTGTTTTAGTTCAAAAAATGGCCCGTAAAGGATTGGAACTGATTATTGGTGGGAAAAAAGATCCACAATTTGGGCATATGGTAATTATTGGTCTTGGTGGGATATATGTCGAAATATTTAGAGACATAAGTGCGAGGATATGCCCATTAACTGCACTGGATGTAGAAGAGATGGTGGCAGAGTTAAAAGTCCACCCACTTCTTGAAGGTGCAAGAGGAAAGAAACCGATAAATAAAAAAGCACTTGAAGATTTGGTATTGCGTGCATGTGGTTTTATGGAAAAGGAGGGTATTGTGGAGATGGACCTGAATCCAGTTGTATTTGATGATGAAGGTTGTGACATTGTAGATGCCAGGTTTAGCAGGTAATGTTTATGAAAATGATACAAAAACTCAAATTTATTTTTGAACCTAAATCAGTTGCGATAATTGGTGCTTCAAAAACACCTAACAAAATAGGGAATGTGCTCCTGCGTAATTTTCTTGACACAAAATTTCCAGGCAAAGTATATGCAGTTAATCCAAAATATGAAGAGGTATTGGGAGTAAAGTGTTATCCATCAATAAAAAAAATAAATGGGCCGGTGGATTGTGTAATAATTGCAACCCCGGCACAAACAGTGCCTGCGATCTTAACTGAGTGTGCAGCAAAAAAAGTTGGTGGGGTAATAATTCTTAGTGGGGGATTTGAAGAGGTTAAAAGAGATGACCTGGCAGCACAAATAAGAGAGATAGCTAAAAAATATGAAATGCCTGTTGTTGGGCCGAATTGTTTGGGTGTGTTTAATCCATATACAAAAGTAGATAGTATATTTTTACCAATGTACAAACTTGAGAGGCCAAAACCAGGCGGAATCGCATTTGTAACACAAAGTGGGGCAGTTGGATCTACAGTTGTTGATTTAACAGCGTATTATGGGATGGGAATTTCTAAATTCATATCTTATGGAAATGCAACAGTTCTTGATGAAAGTGATTATCTTGAATATTTAATGAATGACAAGACTACAGAAACAATAATTTTGTACATAGAAGGAGCTAAAGATGGTCGAAAGCTTCTCCAAACAATGAAAAAAGTCAATAAGATTAAACCAATTGTTGTTTTGAAAGCTGGAAAGGCAGCTGGTGGACAGGCTGCAGCACGTTCACATACTGGAAATATTGCTGGAAGTTATTTGGCATACCAGGCAGCATTCAAACAAGCTAAAGTAACGGAAGCAGAAGGAATTATTGAGGTATTTGATTTTGTAAAGATATTTGAGCAACCACGACCAAAAGGAAACCACATAGCAGTCATTACAAATGGTGGTGGAATAGGCGTCTTGGCAACAGATCATATAGAGAATGAAGGGTTGGTGCTTGCAGAATTTAGTGAAAAAACAAAAAATGCCCTTCAGGAAATTTTACCGGAGTATGGTAATGTAGCAAACCCATTAGATTTGGTTGCAGATGCTGGTGTGGAAGCATATGCAAAAGCTATAGATATTATGATGGATGAACCGAATATAGATGCCCTAATTATTATAGTATTGACACAAACACCACCAATAGATGAGAGAATAATACATGTGCTCACAAAAGCCTCAGATGACCGAAGAAAACCAATAGCAACTATATCTATAGGTGGGACATACACAGAAGTTTATAGAAGAATATTAGAAAGTAAAGGAGTGCCTAGTTATAATTCACCACTCTCAGCCGTAAAGGCAATTGACAAATTAGTGAAATATGCGAATTATCAAAAACAGTTGAAATAGGGGAGGGTGTAATTCCACTAATATTTGTGTGTGTTGTTTGTTTTTAAGTTTATGTAACTATAGATACATATATATGTGATATTATGTTTATTGTTTATATATATGATATTAAAGCTAAAAATAAGAAAAAATTCAATAGGGTAAAAAGAAGATTTTATTACCACCTAAACAAACTTGAATTAAATAAAGAATATTGGAAAACTAAATCTACTTTTGCTGTTCCACCTAATTTGGAGAAGATTATTGATTTATTTTTTAGTGGTTTTAAAAAAAATGTCATTGTCTACAAGATCCATGCGGAATCTATTGAAGCCTTGGAATAGTGGAAGTATAGGGTCTCTAGTATAAATCTAATTCACAGACGAAGACATCAAACATTACTCCAAATTTATCTAACACTTCTTTTCTTACTTTACCAAACATACCTATCTTTTTGTTTTTTTGGTACACTTCACATGACATCTCTTTTTCAAAAATTAGGACCTGTTTTTTTCTTAATTCAAATTCAATTCCAATTTCAACACCCAATGTTTGTAAGTAACTTTTGAAATCAGAAAACTTTACTTTCTTATCCATTACACTAAAAACAACCTTTTTTTTCGTTTCTCTCTCATAAACGATTCCAATCTCATAGAATTTTTGTGGCAATCCCTTCATTTTGTTAGTTGCAAACACATCAAGAACATCTGCCAAAAGGGTTGGTCTAACAATAGTATATTCCTCAGAATTTGGATTAGCTATCTTAACAAACTCAGAACTACACCCAACACGTTCTAATTTTTCTTTATTTGTTAATATGAATGTCGTTGTTTCTAAGAAGCCCATCCCCCGTAACACAACCCCAACATCATCATACATATCTATTCTTTCTCCTGAGGTAAAGAAATTTGGAAGTGTTGTTTTGAAATTATTATACCCATAAGCAATTGCAATATCCTCAATAATATCCACCACATCTATAATATCAGCACGATATGGTGGTATGATAACAAAACCATTATGAAAACCATAACCCATCCTTTCCAACAATTTTTTTACCTCTTTTTCTTTTAGTTCAAGACCAAGGAGTTTGTTGATTTTTTCAATATTCAATTTCATTTTCTTTTCACTTAAATCTGGGGTGATATATCTTCCTTTTTTATATTTTACCTCCACCTCATAAACTATCCCACCCATATCTGCAAAAGTACAAACTAATATATTCAGGGCGGCACTACATACATTCAAATCAGTTCCAGTAACCTCAATAAAAATCTCTTTTGTTTCTTCATCTACTTTTCCTGTTTCTGCAGAGTTTACTATTGGGATTAACGCCATTATTTTTCCTTTATGATCCACAAAAACAGGATATTTTTCAAACCCGCTTATCAAATGACCGTATTGTTGCCCTTTTTTATGCAACTCTAAAATCTCCTTTGCGCTCATTTTTTTATCATGCCCCAATGGCACGTATTCTATTTCATTTGGTTTCATCGTCGTATATTTTACTGGAAATGTAATGTTAGATAATGGATACAACCCTAAACCAAACTTCCTCACCTTTCTTCCGAGGGTTGCCAATAACTTTTCCTGCAGCAAGACAACATCCCGAATTCGTTGATCGTTAAATACCAAACCTTTCACTACAGCGCAAACTGTATATGGCCTTACTTCACTTACTGAAGCATCAACAAGAACTTTGTATTTTGATTTTTGTGTTTTGTATACACAATGCTCACTCTTGATATATGCACGAAGCGCCCGGGCCAATCCTTCCATTGAATACCAATCTGGCCGGTTTGGAGTCAATTCAACCAATATCTTGTCTGTTTCTGGTTCATACTCAGAAGGAGCGCCCAAATCACTCAGACTCTCAACCATTTTTTCCCTAGGTATATTTACGAGTTCTTTCATTTCTTTATAACAAAACTCAACAACAACCATCTCATCATCCCTTTTCTTGACGGGCTAGTTTTTGTGCATATTCAGTATGGTATTCTTCGTTTAAACAAGCCGTGCAAATAGGCAGTCCAATTGCACGTTTTAATCCATCGATGGATATATAATGCAAACTATCTGCACCAAGATATTCTTTAATCTCTTCAACAGTTTTATTGTGCGCTATCAACTCTTTATATGTTGGCATATCCACTCCATAGAAACACGGAGCCATTATCGGCGGAGAGGTAATACACAAATGAATTTCTTTTGCCCCCCCGTTTTTGACCAAAGCAACTATCTCTTTGAGTGTTGTCCCCCTTACGATACTATCATCTACAAGCACAACCGACTTTCCTTCAATGATCTCTTTTATTGGATTGAGCTTGACTCTTACCGCATTCACCCTTTTTTCCTGATCGGGCATGATAAACGTCCGTCCAATATACCTATTTTTTATCAATCCTTCAGCATAAGGCAAACCTAATGCTTTTGCATATGCAGAAGCGGCCGTTCTCGACGTATCAGGCACAGCAACAACAACATCTGCCTTTACTGGTGCCTCTTCGGCAAGAACCGTTCCCAGCTCTCTCCTGACACTATAAACACTTTTTTTGTTTATTGTCGAATCCGGTCTTGAAAAATACACATATTCAAACATACAATGTTTCTGTTTTTCATTCTTCAATTGTTTTCTTTCAACCCCCTCGCTCCCTACCCTTACTAATTCTCCACCATTCACATCTCCTTTATATGGGATATTATTTATGTCAAGAGCAACAGTTTCAGATGCAAAACAAATGAAATCATCATTTTCTCCCCACACCAATGGCCTGATCCCGCGCGGATCCCTGAAAACTACCAAATCCCCCTTGTATATACACACATCTGAGAATGATCCTTCAGCCTGATCCATTATTGTTTTTATGCCGGCCTCTAGATCCCTCCTATATTTATCAATCAAATACACCAATGGTTCAGAGTCTACCGTGCTTGTAAATCTATAATCCATTTCCAATTCTTTTTTCAAATCCTCATAATTGGCGATGTGGCCATTGTGCGCAACTGCAGTGTTCCCAAACAATGAGGGCTGGACATCACAAAGTTTACATTCTCCAATCGTAGGATATCTTGTGTGCCCAATCCCGACATTTCCATCAATTTTCAGGTCTTCCGGTGTAAATACATCCGCAACTAGCCCTATCCCCCTCCGTACTTCTGTTCGCCCATTATCACAAACAGCAAAACCAGCAGCATCCTGGCCGCGGTGTTGCAATGCAAAAAGTGCTTTGTGAAGCAACGGCGCAACATTTTTTCCGGTTTTGGAATAAATTCCAACAATCCCACACTCTTCTCTCTTCTCCTCAAATGCCATATCTCTACTATATATCATTTTCTTTTAATCTTTTCTAGCGAAAACTGTTCATGGATCTAGCTGTCGAATTAGAAAAAATCAAGCAACGAAATGCCCGTGTTGAAATGGATAAAGCATGGGAGATTAGCATAACCCGCCGGCTGATAATTGCTTTTGGCACATATATATTCTCTGCAATCCTTTTCATTTTGATTAATGCCCCCTCCCCGTTCTTTGCTGCATTGGTTCCTACTTCGGCATACTTGCTTTCTACCCTTACACTTCCATTCTTCAAAAAACTTTGGCTAAAACGCTTTTCGTCGAATTAACTATCTTTTTAAATAGAATTTTGCAATATCTAAGTGGTAATTTTTATGAGGCGAGTAGGTATTATCGGTGCAGGCATGACTAACTTTGGTGAACATTGGGAAGAAGGCTTTCGTGATCTTGTTGTAGATGCGGGCTTAAAGGCCCTTACTGATGCCGGCATTTCGGGCGATAGGATAGATGCTGGATATATAGGCACAATGGCTTCAGGCAGTCTTATTGGCCAAGAACACATTGGCGGGTTGCTTGCAGATTACATGGGTCTTAATCCAATTCCAATTACAAGAGTAGAGGGTGCGTGTGCGTCTGGCTCACTTGCCCTTCGCCAAGGATTTATGGCAGTTGCAAGTGGCATGCACGACATTGTTGTTGTTGGTGGGGTAGAAAAAATGACCGATCTTAGTGTAAATGCTGTCAGCGATATTCTTGGTGGCGCAGGAGATCAAGAATGGGAACTTTTTCTTGGTGCAACATTTCCAGGTATTTATGCATTAATGGCCCGCAGGCATATGCAAGAATTTGGCACCACTGAAGAAATGCTTGCGAGTGCCGCTGTAAAAAATCATTATAACGGAGCAAGAAACAAGTATGCACAATTCCAAAGAGAACTCACTATGGAACAGGTTTTAACTTCAAAAATGATCGCCGATCCCCTAAAGATTCTTGATTGCTCTCCAATTACGGATGGTGCGGCCGGGATTGTTCTCGCACCAATGGACATGGCCGAAAGTTTTACTAAAAAACCTATTGAAATTATTGCAAGTGCCCAAGCCAGCGACACTATCGCTCTTCATTCAAGACAAACGCTTACTGGCCTTAAAGCTGCTGAAATTGCTGCAAAAACAGCATATAAAATGGCCAACCTGTCCCCCAAAGATATAAATCTTGCGGAGGTTCATGATTGTTTTACCATAGCTGAAATTATAGCCATTGAAGACCTCGGTTTCTTTCCTAAAGGGGAAGGCGGTCCAGCAAGTTTAGAAGGAAAAACTAAACTTGATGGTGAAATCCCTATCAATACCTCTGGTGGGTTGAAGGCATGTGGCCATCCTGTCGGGGCAACAGGCGTAAAACAAGCAGTAGAAATCACATGGCAACTTCGGGGTATAGCAGAAGGCCGACAAATTAAAGATGCAAATATCGGCCTAAGCCATAATGTAGGTGGAAGTGGAGCAACTGCAGTTGTTCACATATACAAAGCTTAAATTTTCTTTTTGATGAATGTTGGCAAACTAAATGCGGCTGTATGCATTCCTGCATTATAATAGCGCACCCCCTCTAATTTTTCGGCCCGTTCTTTATTGAAGTCTTTAATTGGATCATATTTCTTAGAGCAGAACGAAAATCCAATTACACCACTAGGATAGGTTGGAACAAGCGAATAATAGTACCAGTATTTTTCGAATATTTCTGGAATAAATGTACTCAAACGTGAGATTAGTTGTTGGTGGTAGTACATTGACTCTGATTGTGTCACCAATATTCCATCCTCATTTAAACCATCATAGATGTTTTGATAAAATTCTTTTGTAAACAAAGCCTCTGCTGGCCCTACTGGATCTGGAGAATCTACAATTACTATGTCATAGCCTTTATTCTCTCTCACAAACTTTGCCCCATCTTCAATGAAAACCTTTGCTCTTGGGTCATCAAATCCTGCCGCCACTGATGGCAGATGTTTTTTCGAAACCTCAATAACCTTTTCGTCTAGTTCACAAAGATGGATTTCTTCAACACCTGGATGTCTTGCAATCTCTCTTATTATTCCTCCATCCCCCCCACCAATCACCAAAACTCTTTTTGGGTTTGGGTGCGTATTCAATGCAACGTGAGTCAACATTTCATGATATGCAAACTCATCATATTCAGTTAGCATCACCGTTTCATCTAACACAAGCATTTTTCCAAATGCTTTAGTATCAAATATTTTGATGTGCTGATATTTACTGTAGACATCTTCCAACTTTTCGTTGATTTCAATTCTCATTGCCCGTCCTTTCTGGGCCTCAAACTTTTCTTCAAACCAATATCTCCTATATAACACATTTTTGTTGAATGTTTTTGCTTTGAAAAATTCCTTTGTGAATTTTGTGGCTTCTTCCGTATCATATGATTTACAACTAAATATATCTATGTACCCATAACCAGTTTCACCGCCTGGGTTCAATCCAAAATGGCCACTGATCATCGATGTTTCAATCAATTGATAGACTGTGTACCCCTTTACTATCGGGTCTTCACCAAAATAATGAGCATGAACTTCCCCATATCTTTTCATGTCTATCATTTTACACAGTGTAATTACGTACTCCTTCAGCTTCTCTTCATTTTCTACTATCTCTGGATCACATTCATGCAGATCAAGAGATGTAAGTAACCCCCAAGCCCGTTCTTTTTCCAAATTTTCATCTTTACCCATATGAATCACGATTCTTAATACTAATTCTATTTTTAAACATTTCCATCATTTACCGCCCTTCACCATCCAAGAAAACAGAATCCAAGTTGTTGGGGGATAGTTTTTTATTACCTCAGACCATATTCTATTTACGGGCCGTGTGCCTGTGCGGGAGAGGAATGGAGCCAGAGATAATACCAGCCATCTTAGTCAAAGATAGAAAAGAGCTTCTTCGCCGTATCAATCTTGTAAAAGACCATGTCAAAACAATTCAAATAGACATAATGGATGGTGCCTTTGTTCCAAACAAAACAATTGGACTTCAAGATCTTAAAAAACTCCCGAAAACACATTATGAATTTCATTGGATGGTGAAAGATCCGGTTAATTGGATAAAAAAAATCTCAGGTAACCACATGCACCTTGTTCATATCGAAACAATATCATCGTTTGATGCAGTAAAAAAAACTGTTGAGAGTGTGGGCGGGAACTTGGGGCTTGCCATAAATCCAAGTACGCCAATAGATAAACTTATACCATACCTCGACGAAGTTCAGGAAGTTTTAATAATGACTGTTCATCCTGGTTTTTCCGGGCAGAAATATCTTCATGGAATGGAAAGTAGAATAAAACAATTACGTAAAAGTCACCCACATCTTGATATAGAAGTGGATGGTGGGATAAATGCACAAACTATTGGTTATGCATATGCGGCGGGGGCAAATCTTTTGGCAGCTGCAAGTGCTATCTTCGCATCTGATGATATACCAAAAGCAATTGGAAATCTCAAAAAAAGTGCACGTAGTAGGTGTCGGGCATGATGAAAAGAATAACAAACATCAAAAAACTCAATCTAATTGCTAATACAATTAGACAGGATGTAGTCAAAATGCTTTATGAAGCCAAAAGTGGTCATTCAGCAGGCTCTATCGGTCTTGCAGATATATACACAGCACTATACTTTAGCGTTCTTTATCATGATCCTCAAAAACCCGATTGGCCTGACCGTGATAGGCACGTACTTTCTAATGGCCATGTTTGTCCAGTTCTTTATGCCACTCTTGCTAATGCCGGCTATTTTCCTAAAAAAGAACTTATGACTCTTAGGAAATTAGGCTCTAGGCTCCAGGGCCATCCGCATCGTGGCACCTTGCCAGGCATAGAGAATTCCTCAGGTCCACTTGGCCAAGGTCTTTCTCAAGCAGTGGGCATGGCACTTGTAGCAAAAGCCGAGCAAAAAAAGTGGCGCGTTTATTGTATGGTTTCTGATGGAGAACAACAAGAAGGGCAAATATGGGAAGCGGCCATGCTTGCAGCAAAATATAAGCTTGGAAATCTTACTGTAATAATGGATAGAAACAACATTCAGATAGATGGTTATACTGAAGAAGTAGTTCCTCTTGAGCCACTAACAGAAAAATATCGTGCGTTTGGTTGGCATGTAATCGATGTTGACGGCCATAATATAAAACAAATAATTGATGCATGTAATGAAAGCAGAGCGGTCTATGAGCGCCCGACCATTATCATTGCACATACCATTCCAGGCAAAGCAGTTTCGTTTATGGAACATCGTTTTGAGTGGCATGGGAAACCACCAAGCAAGGAAGATATGGACAAGGCATTGGCAGAATTAGAAAATGTAAGGAAATTGATAGAGGAGGAAGAAATATGAATCTCATAACCAATCCTGAATTAAAAAAACCCAGCCGAGATGGTTTTGGAAAGGCACTCCTAGAACTGGGGGAAAAAAATCCAGATGTTTGGGTACTCACAGCGGATGTTTCTGAATCAACCAGAACACACCTGTTCGCAGAAAAATTCCCTCAACGATTTGTACAGGTTGGTGTTGCAGAACAAAATATGGCTGGCATTGCATCCGGTATTGCGGCATGTGGCAAAACAGTTTTCATTTCTGCATATGGTGTTTTCTCTCCGGGTAGGAATTGGGATCAACTTAGGGTTTCAATATGCTATAATGATGTAAATGTCAATCTTCACGCTTCTCATACTGGCTTAACAGTTGGTCCTGATGGGGCATCACACCAAGCACTTGAAGATCTTTCCATTACTCGCTGCCTTCCAAATCTAATTGTTATGTCCCCTGCAGATATGGAAGAAACAAGAAAAGCAGTACACGCTGCGGCAGCAACAAAAACACCCTGTTATATACGCACATCTCGTGAAAAAACCCCAGTATTCACTACTGAAGCCACACCATTTGAAATAGGAAAAGCCAATGTTTACCACGAAGGAAAAGATGTAGCTATATTTGCACATGGTATTCCTGTTTACGAATCCTTGAAAGCAGCAGAATCTTTAAAGAAAAAAGGCATTGATGCTGCAGTAATTGATTGCCACACAATCAAACCGATAGATAAAGACACAATCGTGAAATATGCAAAACAATGTGGCCATGTTGTTACTGTTGAAGAGCACCAAATCAATGGAGGACTTGGGAGTGCGGTTGCAGAAGTACTTGCAGAAAACTATCCGTGTCCAATGAAGCGCCACGGCGTTTATGACACATTCTGCGAATCAGGCTCTGCAAGAGAATTACTTAAGAAATATATGCTTGATGCTGAAGGTATTGAAAAAGTAGTTGAAAAGGCGATATTATGAAATTTTTTCTTGATACGGCGGATGTTGAAGAAATAAAAAAGGCAGTAGAACTTGGAATGTGTGATGGTGTAACCACCAACCCCTCTCTTATCATGAAAGCTGGGAAAGACCAGAAACAGGTTATCAAAGAAATCTGCAAAATTGTTGATGGTTCTGTTTCGGTTGAAGGCATTGCAGAAACAGCAGAAGGCATGATTAAAGAAGCGGAAGAATTTTCCAAATGGGCTGACAATATAGTCGTTAAAATTCCAATGACAAAAGAAGGACTGAAGGCAGTGCGTTCCCTTTCTAAAACAGGTATAAAAACAAACGTTACACTTGTCTTTTCAGTATCTCAAGCACTTCTTGCAGCAAAAGCAGGTGCAACATATGTTTCTCCTTTTGTAGGTAGGTTGGATGATGTTTCTCAAGATGGCATGGAACTGATCTATGCAATAATGGATATTTTCATGAATTATAATTTTGAAACTGAAGTGATTGTTGCATCTATCCGTCATCCGTTACATGTAGTAGAAGCTGCACACGCTGGTGCACATATAGCAACGGTTCCTGCAGCTGTTTTAGAGAAATTATGGCACCACCCACTTACAGATACTGGCATCGAAATCTTCAAAGAGCACCACGAAAAACATAAAAAGACCATCAAATAAAGTGATATTATGAGAGAATCAATTCCGCTTACCTGGCGTAGGATACCCGAAAGATACAAACTAATTGGAGTAAAATGCGAAACCTGTACTACTACCTATTTCCCTGAGCGTCCCGTATGTCCAAAATGTAGACGTAAGGGGAAGCTTGTCCCTATACAATTTTCTGGCAAAGGCAAGGTATATTCATATACAGAGATTTCAGCTCCTCCCGAAGGGTTTGAAGACCAAATTCCATACATACTTGCAGTTATAGAATTAGATGAGGGGGCAAAGCTTACTGCACAGATCGTTGATGCTAATAAGGAAGATGTTAAGATTGGTGTAAGAGTAGAAAAGGTTTTCCGCGTTATTCAGCGTGATGATCCTGAAGGCCTCATTCATTATGGTTTCAAGTTTAAACTTGTTGAATAATTTCTCAACCATTCTGTGTTTCTACTGAGCTTTTGTTTTTTTGCATTTTCCAGTGATAGCCATTTGAAACCTGAAAATTCTTCTGATGGTTTTGCACCCATATTCTTTGCAGTTATTTTGAATACAATGCAAGGAACCCAAATTTTTCTCTTTCTAGAGCCGGCATTATGTCTACGTTCAATAATAATTTCATGAACTTCGCCATCTATCCCAGTTTGTATTGTAAATTTCTCTTTTATTTCTGCAACTGGACTTCTTCCAGAATGCACCAATACACATGGCAATTCTATTCTTTCAATTCCATGAGAAATTCGTTTGAGAAAAAGTATTCTGCCATTATCCTCAAGCATGCCACATGCAAGGGCCTTTGGTAAAGGGCTTCCAGTCGGAACTTTTCTACGGCCCATACAGTTACCTTCTATTCATAACTCTTTTCCCACATTGATTTTGCCAGCTTTCCTTTATACATAAACAATTCCATTTCTTTTTCCATTTTTTCTTTGCGTTTTCTGTGCTCTACTAAAAATTCATTCACTTTTTCTATGAGCATTCCTTTCAATTCCCCAGTAAGGATCTTCCCTGCCCTGTAATCTCTATTTATTGTTTTCAATTTTTCATCATCTGGCTCAAACAATATGCTCAACCATTGGTATGGCACATCTATATCTGGATTTCCTCCTAGTTTGCGGTGTTCTTCAACTGTTGCTCTTCCTCCAGAAAAAGCGTATTTGTTGATTTTCTTTTTTACAGTATTTTCATCATCCGTAAGATAAATTGCTGTTTCTGGCCCTGCACTCGAACTCATCTTTCCTTGAACGCCTTGTAATGGCGGAATGAATTTACAGTGTACTGCAGCTGTTTTGTGATAGCCCAATCCTTCAGCTATATCACGTTGAATTCTCCAATATGGATCCTGGTCAATGGCACAAGGAATCAAACATCTTTTTTTCTCAAAAAACGTTGGCAGTGTTTGATATGCTGGATATAATGACAATCCTATATTTGTCGAGTCTGTAAAACCAAAAACAGCTTTAACCGTCGAATTTGTTATCTTTCTTGCTGCTTTCATCAGTAGGGGGTATGCATTTCTTATATATTCACTATCTTTGAAAATGAATGTTTTTTGTGGATCAAATCCAACCGCCATTATATCTAGAATATTTTCATGCGCCGCTTGCTGAACATCTTTCCATGCATACTCTTTCTTATGTAGAAATCCTTCATCATCTGTTATCTCGATGTATAAATTAGTTTTGAACTTATCCTGAAGCCATTTCGTTAATACTAAAGGAACTAGATGTCCTATATGCATTCCTTTGCTTGGTTTTCTACCAGTGTAAAGGAAAAATCCATTTCCTTTTTCATAGTCATTCAAAATAAGATTAAGATCTCTATGTGAGAAGAAAAAATCTCTCCGTAACATTGGGTGAAGTTCTCCACCACAAGCACTTTCTAGCCGCTTTTTTAATTTGGCATCTATCTTGCTTGTTCCGAATTCCTTTATCAGCTTCTCATAATCAACTTCTCCGCTTACCTCCCACGGAGTAACTTTGAAATCTTTCATAGACAGAATAAATAAAGAAGAATTAAAAGTACTATTTTATCTAGCAACAAACCTTTAAAAGTCGTTATAAGAATATATTTGTGTATCATGTCAACGAAACTTGCTTTTTCTCAACTTGGACGTTCTAGTTACGGCACTTATACCAAAACAAAAGCATTTCTTCGAGGCATCTTTACTGTCGGCCCATTAGTTGAAATTGCCAGAGAAGGGCTATGTGGCTACAGACTCCATCAAAAACAACGAATACAATATGCAAGAAGAATCGCAAGTTCTTGTACCGCCCCGCAAGTTTGTCGCTTTCTTGAAAAAACAACTCCTGAAGCAAATCAACATATTTTTGCAAGAATCCTCAAAAAACATTTAATTTCAGAATTAGAACACTTCTATAGTTTACTTCCATCACCTTTGGAAAATGCTGCGCCATCAGAAACCCTTCGTAATTTTATGGCAACCCGCAGCGAAAGATTAACTGAAATACGCGAAAGGGCCTGCGAAGTTCTTATCTCTGGAAACATTTCTTCTGAAAAAGCACGCCACACCATTCTTTCATTATTACTTTACTCTAATTTATTAGATGGGTACTGCAAGCAAGAACCAGAACGTCAACGTCTGATTAATGAATTAGTTGATAAAAAAATCATTAGTCAGGAAGAGGCGGCTGAAATCGCATTTGTTTCAATGACCGCTATTTTGTTTCCTCCTAACCATATATATTAAATAATTCTCCCATAATCCCTAACAGGTGAGAGGTTGCGCATTGATTTTCGTTATGCAGAAGAGAGTATAAAACGAGGCTCCAAAACATTCTACTTTGCCTCCCGTTTCATGGGATTAGAGTTTCGCAACTCTTTCTATGCTGTTTATGCTTTTTGCAGGCATACTGACAATCTGATTGATGATAACGACGGCAATCCAAAATTACAACGTGTTCTCATAAGAGATTGGAAAAAAAGATTTCTCGAAGCCCACAAAAGAGGATATTCAAGTGACCCTATCCTAAGTGCATTTATTTTCACAATGAAAAAATATGACATCCCCATCCGTTATCCACTTCAACTTATCAAGGGAGTAAGTATGGATATCAAGAAAAAAGAATACCATACATTTACTGAACTTCGTCGTTATTGTTATCGGGTAGCCTCCATAGTTGGCATTATGCTCACATATGTTATGGGGGTAGGTAACATTCACAAAGCCAAAAAATATGCAGCAAAACTTGGAATTGCAATGCAGCTTACAAATATTCTTAGAGATGTTGGTGAAGATGCACGTATGGGCAGAGTTTATTTCCCAAAAGACGAACTTGCTCGTTTTGGCCTTACAATCAAAGATATTCTTTCACTTAGAAAAACCAGCAATTTCATAGATTTCATTAAATTCCAAATTACCCGCGCTCGAAAATACTACGAAGAGGCAATGCGCGGTCTTTCAATGATCCACAAAGAAGTTCGTCTAGTTATCTCTTTGGCATTTACGTTATATAGAGAAATATTACAAGTAATAGAAGAAAATAATTACGAGGTATATGGCAGACGTGCATACGTAAATATCTTTAGAAAAATCGCTCTGTATTTCCAGATTGTTTTCTTTGGTGTTCCTTGTTATTCATCTCATCTTAAATCTTAATAATGCACCAATCATTCCAAATCCCTTTAGTTTAAGTCCGGCGTCTCCCTCAGAAGAAACAATTACTACATCTGCCTTATTCTTATCCGCCAAATCAACAACCTTTTCTGCTTCTTTATCCGTTCTTAGATATTCGTCCAAAACTAGTAATTTATCTATTGCGTAAGCCTCGGCTGCCTTCTTCACTTCAGCCAATCCATACACTGCTCGTCCAGAATCCTTGTAAATTTCAGTTGAAAGTTCCTCAATAAGTTTCATCTCTTTTTCAAATCTTTCTTCTCCCATTATTTTTTCTATTACTCCCCTGCTGAACAATTCGTTTACTCCATTTCTTTCTGCATAACTCACACTTTCAAAGATTATTCTTTTCAGAAGTTCTGGTTTTCTTTTTTGGATAAAAGCCTTCAGATTCTCTTTTGAAAATCCTGGGCCGGCAATCACAAATTTTTCTGGTTGTCTCTCAACTTCAGCCATTATCTTTCCAAAATATTCCTGCTCCGCATTTTCATATTTTTCGTCTCTTTTACTTGCAGTATTCCGAAATTCTGCTCCATATTCTACTCCATATGCTCGCAGCATTGCAGTAAGGGCCTTCTCTTCATCCATTACAATAATTCTGATTCTTGGTTTTTTTGCCTCTTTTTCTGCATCTCTTAATCTTTTTACTTCATGACTTTTCCATTGTTTTATTATTTTTAGTCGGTCTCCAATTCCAATTTCAATCGTATGATGCCTTCCAAGCTGTATATACTCTTCTGGTGTTCCCCAAACAATTATACCCAATACTCTCAACCTGTTCGCTGATTTTGCAAATTCAACCCGTTCAGTTTTGACTCTTATCGTTACTGATTTCTTTTCTTCAGTTTTTCCTACTTTATAAGTCCTAAGGCTGTGTGATTCGACATCATCCCCCTCTCCAATGACCTTTTCAAGATGCCATAAATCATCAAGCGTGTCTGCCTTGATTTTCATCTCACCTAATTTTTGATCAAAATGCACTATCCTCATTGCGTATCTCCACCATTCTTATAATTTTACCTTGCTCAATTTTACTGTATGGGGACCAATATAAAATATAATATTTTCAAGAACATGTGTTTTGGCTGCCATGTTCGTTGCTGCATGTTACGTGTTGATTTGACTATCTATGATATTGTCCGAATCGTCTCACTTGAGAACAAACAAGTAGAAGAATTCATTGATACTACGCTGGCCAGAGATGATGATCCCAATGCATTTAGGGTGCTTGGCAAAAAGGCAAAATTTTCGCTTAAACAACATTCTGATGCCTCATGCATTTTTCTTACTCGTAAAAAAAGTCTGAAATGTTTGGTAGAAGATGCAAAACCCGCCATATGCCTTCAATATCCTTTCAATTTACATAATGGTCAGATATTCATACGCAATGATGCCCTCTGCCCTCCACAAAATCAAGTTGCTGTTGACTTGAAAAAGATGTCTAAGAAAACTCTTGAAGATTGTTATTGGGAATGGAACAAACACAGAGAATTTGTCGCAGATTGGAATGCTATTACTAGTGGAAATGAATCACCAAATGATTTTCTTTATTTCTCTTTAAGACAACTCAATCTTGAGTCTTATCCTTTAGGTTCTGCGTACAGAAAAATCAGAGGTTTGTTTTTAACACATAAACTTTTTTCCACTATTTAATTGTTCATCCGCACATTTTTATTTGTATTAAATGTGGTGATTCATTTTTTCTTTTCCTTAACATATAAATAGCCCCAAAACCCCCCTTATGTTGGGGGATGTATGAGCAAGCTTGCCCTAATTCTATTGTGGCTGGTTCTTTTTTCCATTAGCCATGCCACTTTTCCAAGGCCTTGGGAAAACAAATCATGGGTGGCAACAAATCCCCATATTTGGAACTATGGTGCTGAGATTTGGTGGGGTCTTCCACAATTACATCAGACATTGGAAAGTCTTGACATTTCCGATATTGAAGACTTTACAATAGAAGAGCCCACTAAGAAACATCTCGATAATGCCATTGCAGCCGGTACGCAGGCGGATAACAATATGGCGCGTTGCATTGATCTGGATATATTGCCCTGGACAGCAGTTGCAATTGGTGGCCCAATTACTGGTCCCTTCATTCTACTCATAGCAGAATTCTCCAAAGCTTCAGCATGCATGGGATATAAAAGCAGTTGGATCACTACTGTCGATTCTTCTCTCAGTGCAATTGAAAAAAGCACAACTGAAGCAGAGCGTTCTATTCAATCTGCCAGACAATCCTACACAGATATAACCTTCATGGGGCTTTGTGACAGCACATATACTTATCCGGGAAGCGAACATTGTGCCGAGATCGAAAATGCATTTTCTGCTGTCGATAATAATATAACCGAAGGCAGATATGGCCAATCCTCCCTGTTGAATTTGTATTCCTCAGAATTAGATCAAGAACTCCACAAACCAAGTCCAGACCTTTCACTTGTTAGAACAGCCATTGCTCTTGTTTGGGGAGATAATGGCATCATTTTTTCCTTCAATAATTTAAAACAAAAAGCTGATGCTTCCAAACAATTAGCCCAACAACAATACACATTACTTGAAGACAGTGCAAAAGGCCGAAAAGATATCGTACAAAAATCTTTACAAGAATTGCAAAAAGAAAAGCTTCATCTTATAACTGAGGCCCCATCAGATGCTAGTTTCCGAAGAGTAGGTACAGTATCTGAGATTTTTTCTGAAACTTTTCAAAGAGAACAAGATCTTGCTATTGAATTTGAAGAAACTCAACTGGAGAGCAAAAGAGTTCTTAAAAAAAGCTATATGAAAAATGCCGTAACTAGCATGGCCGATATAGATGATGGATATGCAGAACTGATTGAGGATCTTGCTCTTTTGACTGATTATGCTTCTGCCGCTGTCTTGCAACAAAAACAAGAAGCAGAAAAAGAACTGGGGGAGACTGAAATTTATTTTCAATCAACACTACCAAGCGAGGCGTCTGTTGATCTCTATCACCAAGCAAAATTTTATTTTGAAGATGCAAGCACTACAACTATTTTAGGTACTCAATTTGTTTCTTATTCAAAATCCGCTGCACTATCCAGAGCTGCGCGTTCTGAAACATATGAACAAGAGTCATCTTCTTCTGCATCACTAACTGAACTTGAAGATCTCATAAAAAGAGCGGAACTAGATGATGTAAATGTTTTTAGTGAAAAAGAAAGTGTCAAACTTTTGAAAAAACTTGAATCATTTGAAACGCTCCCTTACATTTTAGCACTTGTTGATAATATTATTGTTAAATCTAGAAACAAATACGAATCAGCTATTTTGTCTACAAGAAGCGAAATATTACATAAAATTGAATTGGCGGGAGGATCTGCTTCTGACCTCTACACTGATCTTGAACATTACGAATTTGGCATTATTGATGATGATTCAATAAAATACCCAGACGCCATTGGCCAACTGAAAAATCTCAATACACATTACCACGATCTCGAATTAGAACTTGACCAGCATCTCACGGATATCATTGCTAATTCTTTGATAGTATCAGCTACTCCTTTGATAACTAATGTTCAAGCTGATGAACCTGCAGATATTTTGCTTGATATCTTGATAACCAATAGCCAAGAATACAGTACTGATAACGCTAAATTAAATCTCAATCTTCCTTCGATTCCATTTTTCTATTCTGATATAAGCTACGGTACTGAAAACGTACAAGATCTACGTTCTTCTGGTCGCTATCTAACTATTGTGCTAAATCATATATCTCCATTTGAAACAAAACATATTATACTCGAAAAACAAAGCGTTCTAATGCATACCATTGAGAAAAAAATCTCTGCGCAAGGTCTTGGTGATGGCTCTGCACAGATTACTGAAACTCTAGAATTCGAACTTGATATTGATGTTCCTTCAATTACTGCACCTCAAAACTCTCTAATCGATGGCGACGATCCCGGGCGTTTTCTCACAGCGGGCAAACACACACTTTATTCTGAAAAAACCATCGAAGATGCATACACAGAAGAAATAGATGACATCACAGTTTATTCAATTGGTATAAATAGTCAAGTTGAATATGACATAACTTTAATTCCGAGCATTGATCTCGAATCAATCATCTTATTTGTAGACACATTGAACGACTCTCGGGTCTCTTCCATTAATATTGTAGCTGCAACTGGCGAATCTGTTAGGAATAAAAAACAAATTTCTCCAACACAATCATCTGCTTATATATATGATCTTAAGACTGGCATCCCAACAATTATTAGAGTAAGTTATAATGTTGAAAATACCCAATCCTTTGCTACTGATCAAATCAAGCAATTTGAATTAATGAACCTTAGTCCGCTAGCCGAAGAAACATTAGAACAAGCCAAAATCCAAGCTGAATCGGGTGATTATTCCGAAGCATTGGAGTTTATAGAAAAAGTAAAAGCAATTTCAAAAGAAGATGAAAAACAAAATGCGAAATTAAGAAAAAAAGCCCAAGATCTTTATAGCGAAATTCAGAATGAGCTTGATGAATTAAATCATGCATTATCAAAAACCAATCTTACTTCCTCTTTTACGGATAAACTCTCTTCGAGAAAATCCGAACTCGAAAAAATACTCTTGGCGTCTAACAATTCTAGTTTCAGCGAACAAATAACGTTATTTGAAAAGGTGGATCAAAATTGGTTGAAAAAAGAATTAACTTCTTTCAAAAAAAGTGCATACAATGAATATAATGATCTTAAGGAGCGCTTTTATGTGGCAGGCAATACGAGTATGGCCTCTGAATTCCTAGAATTTGAAGATCTTTTTACTAAACTTGAAACTGGAAATCGTGCCGAATATGCTGTAGACGTTATAACTGCATTAGATGCAGTCAACCAAATTGTTACTGCCCAAGAAGCGCATGCAGTTTTAGAAAAAGAATCTCTTTCCATTACCTTCGAAAGCCTAAAATCTGATACAGAAAATGTACTTGCACATTACACAAAGGAAATGACTGCATCAAAAGGCACAGAATATAGCAGCTTATTCACGCTAAGTGAAAAAAATGTTGTAAACATAATAAAAGAAGTAGAAGATGCGTTAAATACGGAGCCACGGCTTTTTGCTTTGAAATTGAAAACGCTCGATGAAAATAAAAATAAAATGCAACAAATTTTGGATTCTCTTAAAAATGAAAGTGAAGCCAAACTCTCTCTTCTTATTTCTCTTTCAGAACAAGTTAATGAAGAAGACTGGGCCGATTTTTCAGAAAAATTAGGACTTATGTCAAGGTTGATAGCCGCCGGTGAATATGTTAATGCTTTGCGTACTGGAAGTGCACTAACAAAAGAAATTGATTCTTACGAACCAGCCACAGACAACAATCTCATAATTCTTGTTGTAACTGTTTTAGCTATTCTTGCAACAATTGCAGTATATATAATAAAACAACAAAAAGAAAAACCCAAAAAAAGAAAGCTAATGTCTTTTGAAGATTCAAACTAGCTTATGTTTTCGCATGTGGAAAAACAAATCCAAAAGTGTTTTCAACCCCACAAATGCCAACAATAACCCCATATCATATGAAAACTCAAAAAATACTACAATCAAACCACAGATTATCATTATGTGAATGGGGATAATTCTTGAGTATGGTTCGCTGAACTGAAGCTTTGCTGCATTTATTCCTGCCGGTATTTCTTTGTACTTTTTGTAAACATTCTCGTAAAACGAAAATGCATGCCCAGCAACCAATCCCCATACCCCATACAGTATTAAGGGCATCTCAACTGGCTTTACAGAGAACCATGGGAGTGTTGAAAGAAAAACAAAATAGCCCAAATGGAATACTCCGTAATGCAATACAAAAAATATTGCTAAGTAAAAACTCATTGGCAGTAGTTTTGATTGTCTTAACCCTCCAACTAAAAGCTTCAAAAATGCAAATAGTCCCATAATGAGACTTTCAAGCCAATAAATCCAGATAATAAGAATAAGATCATAACCCAGGGCAAGAGCTATTATCATTGATAAAAGATTTCCAAGTATGATAGCTTTGCTTGATGATTCTATTTTCATCAATCTCACTTGATCGTATAAAGTGTTTTTAAATGGTTTTGCACAATAAAATTCACGAGTGATACTTTTATGACTGTTCAGGCGAAGCTAAAACCAGATAGGCTGCAAGGTCCACCAAATTTTGTTCCAAAATGGATGTTCCCACCACAACGCTGGGAAAACTCATTTAATCATAAAAGAGCTCTATCTAGTGCTATCAGAATTGGTGATCTTACTCTTATTAGAAAATTAGTTGATCATTATGAAATGAAAGAGGTAAGTTTGGATGATGCAATAAGAACGGCACACCTTAATAAAAAATTGGTCGGCGCAGTAGATGAGTTGGATGTTGAGCAGGTTAGACTGCTTCTAGATCAGGGGGCAAATCCAAATGCAGCAAGTTGGAACTATCCACGAGGTAAATGGTTTCCTGTCTTATTAAGTGCAGTTATTGTTTCTCGCTCAAGTCAACATTCACCACAAAACAGACAGAATGCACATACTATCATAGGGTTATTGGAACAGCATGGTGGATCACTTCCGTTTTGGGATGACCCACGCAACGACTTTTAATCCCCTATCCCCTTTGGTGTCACCCTAAATACTGCTTCTCCTTCTGGCAGATTTGGCGAATCTACAAGTCTTGCTATTCTCTTATCATCCTTACTTTTTCTCACATAAAGTCGATATGTTGACATGTGTGCTAATACGTGCCCACCGATCGGAGTTGTTGGATCGCCAAACAATATGCCTGGATTATCCATAACCTGATTAGTGACATACACGGCTAAGTTGTATTTTTCAGCCATTTTTTGGAGCATATGGACGTGTTTATTCAGTTTCTGTTGCCGTTCACCCAATGCGCCTCTGCCTAAATAATCTGCTCTAAATTGTGAGGTCAATGAATCAACCACAATTAATCTTATATTGTTTTTCTGGATCACTTCTTCTGCTTTTTCTATCAATATTATTTGATGATCACTATTCTCTGCTCTGGCTACATGTATTTTTCTAAGAACCTCCGTAGGATCTAATCCTTGTGCCTCTGCAACTTGTACGATTCTTTCTGGTCTAAAAGTACATTCACTATCAACAAATAACACGCCACCATCTAATCCACCTTCTTCTACTGATTTCTGCACATTCACAGCAAGTTGGAATCCTACTTGCGTCTTTCCGCTCGAGAATTTACCATACATTTCTGTTATTGCCATTGTTTCTACTCCCCCGCCTAACAATTCATCAAAAGCCTTTGAACCAGTTGTAATCTTAGCAATATTTTTCCTTTTTTCATAAACTTCATCAGCAGTTTCAAAACCAATTTCAACCATTGTTTTTGCCGCTGCAATCGCTTTTTTTGCAGATTCTACTCCCATTCCTGCTGTTTCTGCAAGATCGTGGGGCTCAGCTGCCGCTATAGCCGAAAATTCACCATAACCGGCTGCCCTTAGTTTCTCAGCTGTTACTTCCCCCACGCCAGGCAAATCCTCCAAATCTCTATAATATTTCTTTTTTTCATCTGCCATAAAAATCACTTCCTATCATTAGGGAAAACCAATAATTTGAGTTGTCCAATCCTGAGTGTATAAAATTCATTTCCATTCTTGGAAATATTTCTCCACATTCCCCCAACATTACTATATACAACATTCCCATCCCTGTCTCTATCTGCCTGCACCACACGCATATCTGGCCTATTACTCCCTGCCTGCTTTTCCCCACTTTCTACTTCTTCAAAACCTTCGTCATCCAATTTTACTTCTGTTTCCTTCATATAAAGAACCTCCACTGCCTTTCTTAGGTGGTTCTTTCACTCCACCTGAGGTTTCACCAGCCCTAAGTTTATCCTAGGAAGTTTGATGAAACTTTAACCTCAGCCAAACAAGCTGAAAGTTTCAGGTGGTTCTTTTACTCCACCTAAGTATATACTTAGAGTGCATTAGTATATACATATACACTTAGTATATACTAAGGGATTAGTTTTTACCTATTTAAATATCTAGAGACAGTTCATTTCCTAGGAAATAAGTGCATTATCTCTGAATGAAAAATAGAAAGAAATTAGACGGGCTTTAACATCCCGCTCGATTGGTCTTGTATAAAGCTTGCTGCACCAGCTATAGCGCCTACTATGACCCCCCCAACAATCATGCTTATGGCTGCCGTTTGCCATTTTCCACGCATCTCTGCGGGCTGTGCCTGTGCAAGTCCGTAAACAATACCCCCGAGTATTATCAATATCAGTGATATTACTGGAGCAATATTAGAGAGAAAACCAGCTATATTCGATGCGACAACTTCTAATCCAACTGCCATTGATCAGATATGCTAAAAGAAAATTTATAAACTTGCTAGCTTCTTGACAAACTCTACAAGTCTGTTTGAATACCCAAATTCATTATCATACCATGCAGAGATTTTCACTAATTTTCCATTCGATTTTGTAAGCGTTCCATCAACAATAGATGAAAGTGGATTTCCAATAACATCGCATGATACTATCGGCTCTTCAGTATATCCCAAAATTCCTTTGAGTTCTTCTTTTGAAGCACGTTCGAATTCTGCATTTAGTTCTTCAGCAGATGTTTCTTGTTTAAACAATAACGTTATGTCAGTCAATGATCCATCAGCAACAGGAACACGATATGCCAGCCCATCCATTTTCCCCGAGAGTGATGGAAGTACATCTCCTACTGCCTTTGCAGCCCCGGTTGTTGTTGGTATAATATTTATTGCTCCAGCCCTTGCTCTCCTTAGATCCTTATGACTCCCATCAACTATATTCTGATCATTTGTATATGCATGAATCGTACTCATAAATCCAGTTTCTATTCCGAATTTTCCTTCCACGACTTTCAATACTGGGGCAAGACAATTTGTTGTGCATGAGGCTAAAGAAAATACTTTCATTTCCTTTGTTAGTTTCTCTTCATTTACCCCTTGAACAATCGTTGCATCCACACCTTTTCCAGGTGCAGAAATAAGTACCATCCTTGCACCTGCTTTCAGGTGTTTCTCACTATCTTCTCTTGATCTAAAATTTCCTGTACTTTCCAAAACAAGGTCTACTTCTAATTCTCTCCAAGGCAATTTGAGTGGATCGGTTTCACTAATCCATTTTATCCTGTAATCATTTACAATAAAATCTCCATCTTTTGCTTCTACAGTTCCTTTGAATCTTCCATATACTGAATCATATTTGAAAAGATGAATATGGCTTTCTACTGGACTTCGCGTATTTATGGCAACAACATCAAATTCTTTACCTAACATACCCCGTTCTATTGCAGCCTTGAGAAAAGATTTTCCTATTCTTCCAAATCCACTTATTGCAATTCGCATTATTTCACTCTCCCTAAACTTATCATGAACTACATTCTCTTAAATCTTTTCTCAACTTAATTACCTTTTTATATCTTATCTACTTTTGCATATACAGGTGTAATGATGAAAATTAATCTAAAAAAGTTCGGAGCTATTGTTGCAGGAGCAACATTATTAGCAAGTTCTGCGGCCTTTGCCACTCTTAGTTTTGAATCTACCACTTTGGTAGATGGCACAGGTTCCCCTGTAGCAAA
>JAHJCT010000026.1 GCA_018812715.1 Microcaldota archaeon
AGCATCTCCCCCATCTAAGTCAACTTCATCAGCATCCAGCTCAGTATCCCCACCATCTACTCTGGCATCAGCATCCTCACTTGTATCAGCATCTTCATGAACCTCAGCATCTCCCCCATCTAAGTCAACTTCATCAGCATCTACTCTGGTGTCAGTATCTCCCCCATCTACTCTGGCATCAGGTTCAACAGTTTCAGCATCAACTCCTGCATCTCTATCAGCATCAAATTCAACGCCGGTTTCTTCCCCAGCATCTACATAAGTGGCATCTTCTTCATCTCTTAATCCCCATTGACCATCAAATACACAACTATTTACCGTTGCTATTGTTCCAACAAGGAGAGAACTAGCAAGAATCGCCTTTAATTTACTGGTGTCTTTCTCCTCCCCTTTCTTATCCTCTTTTCTATTTTTTTGAGTATCATGTCTAAGTTCCATTCTTATCACTCTTTTCCATTTAATATAAATATTAGATTTGTTGGGTTTTTAACTCTTCCGCTATTGAAAAATGGAGTTGTTCTCGAACGTTCAAGTGTCGTCCATAATCAATCAAAAATTATGGACTCGGGGGGACTCGCACCCCCGGCCCCTCGCGTGCAAGGCGAGTGCTCTGCTACTGAGCTACGAGCCCATCACTAACAATTAGATCATTAGAACTTAAAAGAATGGGGGAAAAGGATTTTATACCTTCAGTCGCAGCCGCCCCAACCACAAGAATAGCAAACTTTACATCCTTCCTGAAAAACTAGGCCACCACTACAAGACGGACAAATCCCGCTTTTTATTTTTTGTGCTTCAGACATCTCTTCTCTAATCTCAATCGGGGGTGTTATGATGTTTATCTCTTCGGTCATGTTCTCATCCAGGATTGATACGGATTAAATTATTATAAATCGTTCTTTCCTCCCCGTAGATCCAGCACCACAAAATTAAACAAACGCAACAAAATCTTATTGCCAGGCGGACATTCTCGACATATGTTCTTCAACAAACTGCTCAGCATTTTTTCTATCTATTCTTTTCATCCTCATATAATACTTTATCATCCCTTCGCGTATTTCATGCTGTGGTTTCAATTCACCATTCTCGTATGTGCAGTGTACACAGTATTTATTGGTTTCTTTTCTTCCTCCAAAATCAGAAGTTTTCATCATTGGCATGCCGCAGCTTTCACATTTTTTCATCGTATCACCTAAACTTTTCCTATACATTACTCATGTTAAGAGTTTACAAAACTTCCTAAGAACTGTTATTTTTACTCCTTAAAAATGCCGAGGGGGGAACTCGAATCCCCGACCTCTCGATTTCTCGAGTGCATATATATCATCGACTTGCGTCTCATAACTCATCGGATAAGTGACAAGCACTTTGAAAGCTGATGGATCAAAGGTCCATCGAATTCACACCTATGAGTCGAGCACTCTAACCAGCTGAGCTACCTCGGCAAATGAGTAGACTTATTTAATTTGCTTAACATTTAAATTGTATACTAATTGCGTAGTGGGTTATTTATGAGCGAACTATACTTCGAAACGTTAAAATCTGAACTTAATAAAGCATATTCAGTAGCAACAGAAGCAAGAAAACTTGGGTATGATCCTAGTGATGATGTTGAAGTAAAAATTGCAAAAGATGTTGCAGCACGTGTAGAAGGAATAGTGGGTCCTCCAGGTGTTTCAGAATTAATTCGTTCACTTGAAAAAAGTGGAATGGCACGCGAGGACATAGCATTTGAAGTAGTGAGGAAAATTGCAGCAGGCGAATTACTAAATGCCAATAAGGAATTTCTTATAGAACAGGCAGTGCGCACTGGTTTAGGCATCTTAACTGAGGGTGTTTTAGTAGCACCTACAGAAGGGATAGCTAAGGTCAAGATAAAAGAAAATCCAGATGGAAGTAACTATGTAGCAGTTTATTATGCGGGTCCGATCAGAAGTGCTGGCGGAACCGCTGCAGCACTCAGTCTTGTACTCGCCGACATAGCCAGAAGAATTTGTGGTGTTAATGAGTACAGGGCTACTGATTCTCAAGTGATGCGTTATATAGAAGAGGTTAACACATACGAAACCCGTTGTGTTCATCTTCAATATCTCCCTCCTGAAGAGCATATGAAAATTATTGCCGAGAACATACCAGTATGTATCGATGGTGATCCAACTGAAGAAATTGAGGTTTCTGCATATCGTGATGTTCCTGGGGTTGAAACTAATAGGGTGCGTGGTGGTGTTCCGCTTGTTATGTGTGAAGGGGTTGCCCTTAAAGCAGCCAAACTTTTGAAATACACCAAAAAATTAGATTTGGGTTGGCGATGGTTAGAGAAAATAATCAAAATAAAGAAAAAAGCCGACAAAATCGAAATCAAACCAGATAACTCTTATTTAGAAGGCCTTGTTGCGGGCAGACCTGTTTTTGCATATCCCTCTGCAAAAGGAGGTTTCAGGTTGCGTTATGGTAAAAGCAAAACAAATGGACTTATGGCAAAAAACATTCACCCTGCAACTATGTTACTCTTGGATAATTTTCCTGCCTTTGGCACACATATGAAAATAGAAAGACCCGGTAAAGGATGCGTTGTTACTGCTTATGATGGTCTTGAACCCCCTGTTGTCAAACTCAATGATGGTCGTGTTATGAAAGTTAGGAGTATCGAAGAAGCACATAGCATAAAAGACGAAGTAGTGGAGATCCTTTTCCTAGGAGATATGCTTTGTAATTATGGGGATTTTCTAAAAACAAATCATCCTCTGGTGCCAGGGGGGTATTGCGAAGAATGGTGGAACTTACAACTAAAATCCAAAGGGCTGACACCACCCGAAAATCTTGATGCCCCATCGCTTTTTGAATTTTCTAGAAAACATGACGTACCATTGCATCCTAAATTTACTTACCACTGGCATGACATTTCATTAGATCAACTCGTTGCTTTAATCAAATGGCTAAAACATTCAAATCTTGATGACAATGCTAAAAAACAATTCGTCCTTCCAAACTCAGATGCAAAAAGGGTTCTTGAAGAATTGCTTGTTGAGCATCGGGTGCATGATGATAATGTTGTTCTGAATGGAGATGACGCATATATCCTGTTTCATTCCTTGGGTAATTTGAAAAATGAAACATTTGATGACTCAAAAAATGTTTTAACAATTGTAAATGAACTCTCAGGAATTACAATAAAGGCTAAAGCACCTATTTACATTGGTGCAAGAATGGGGCGGCCTGAAAAAGCCAAAGAACGCAAAATGGACGGGAGCCCCCAGGCCCTTTTCCCAACAGGTTCTTTCAAAAATCGCAGCATTATGAAACACTACCGAACCTTAAAAGGCAGAGAAGGAGAAAAAACAATAAATCTAGAACTTATCCGTATGAGATGCAAGAAATGCAATAGACTATGTTTTTACCGTTGCTGTGATGTTTGTGGTGGCCGAACAACAGAGGAGCGCATCTGTCAGAAATGTGGAAGAAGTGTACTTTTTGAAATGCATTGTGATATGAAAACACTTCCATTTGATCGCAGACCTGTTAATATTGTGGACATGATCGATAACATACGAAACAAACTTGGTGAAACCCCTGAAGATCTGAAAGGTGTAAAAGGCCTTTCCAATGCTCTTCGCATTCCAGAACACCTTGAAAAAGGTTTTCTTAGAGCAAAACATAACGTGTATGTATTTAGGGATGGTACCTCTAGATTTGATGCTACTGATGTACCACTTAGTCATTTTACTCCCGAGGATATTGGTGTTAGTGTAGAAAAACTGAAGCAACTTGGCTATGAAAAAGATTATTTAGGAAATTCACTTGAAAAAGAAACCCAATTGATAATACTAAAACATCAAGATATTATTCTTTCAGAAAATGCAGTGGTTTATCTCACTCGTGTTGCCCATTTCATAGACGATATACTTGTCAATCTTTATGGCATGCGCCCATTTTATAATATAAAAATCAGAGAGGATCTAATTGGTCACATGACCGTGGGTCTTTCTCCACATACCAGTGCCGGTGTACTCACTAGAATAATTGGGTTCACAAAAGCAAATGTTGGATATGGCCATCCTTACTTCCATACAGCAAAGAGACGCAATGCGGATGGCGATGAGGACAGCATAATGCTTCTCATGGATGCCCTCCTCAATTTCTCTAGGCAATTTTTAGATGAAAAACGCGGTGGAACAATGGATGCACCACTTGTTCTGTCAATTGAAGTAAACCCCAAAGAAGTTGATGATGAAGCACATTCTATTGAATTTGTTTCTCAATATTCGTTGGAATTTTATGAAGCTGCTGAACGTTACACATCCCCTAGCGATATCAAAATCAAAACAGTGAAAGATGTTCTTGATACTCCTGAACAATATGAAATCCCATTAACACATCCTGGAGGAACACTTGATGTGGGCAATATCAGAACTGCTTATGTAGAGCTGGAATCCATTCCAGAAAAAATAGATGTCCAATTCAAACTTCAAGAACGTTTAAGAGCTGTTGATATTCATGATGCTGCCGAGCGGCTTATCCTCAGCCATTTCATTCCTGATCTTTATGGAAATCTTCGTTCTTTCTCAAGGCAGACCTTCAGATGTGTTTCTTGTAATACTATCTACAGGCGTGTTCCTCTTGCTGGTAAATGTACCAGGTGTGGTGGTAATCTACTCTTAACGATCAATAAAGGTGGCATAGAAAAATATTTGCAAATATCTAGGGATATAATTCAGAAATATGGCCTGCCCCTTTACCTGAGTCAAAGATTAGAACTAGTTGAAAAAGAGATAAAGAGCATCTTTGAAGATGATAAAATAAAACAAACTGGCCTCTCAGACTTTTTATAAAATAAAAAAGAAAAAAATTATTTCATTGCTTGCTTTTCTGCAAAGTCACCGACAATAGGCATTTTGTACTTCTCTCCTTGATAGGCCTTATATGCTACCAATAAGACATAAAGGAATACAAGTCCTGCAATCGGGAACAACAGACAATTCAACAATCCTGCAATTCCGCCAGTTGCAAATGTAAGTACCATCGTTACTACACTGAATCCAACGACCAATACAACCCATGCCACAGTAAATATCAAAGATTGCCAAGCATGGAATGCAAGGAACTTGTTGCTTTTCTTTTCAGTGAAAAGCACAAACAGTGGTACTATAACTCCTATAATATAACAAAGTGCGCCAAAGATATTGTCATCACTTGATCCAGTTGCTGCAGGTTTTGCAGCTGCTTTTTCTCCTGCCATGTATATTACCTCCAATAACGTAACGCCCGATTTGTTCGGACTTCGTAAGTCTATACTCGTATGATATCTTTATAAATATTTTTCGTAAGCACAAACGTCTGATGTATGTTTTTAATTCACTTTCCAAGCATTTAGAGGAGTTCAAAACCCTAGAAAAAGGACGGGTAGTGATGTATGTTTGCGGCCTTACGCCCTATGATAGTGCACATATAGGCCATGCCAGGACTTATGTCTCTTTTGATGTCTTGAAACGTTTTTTCATTAAAAAAGGCATGACTGTCTATCATATTCAAAATATAACTGATGTAGAGGATAAAATCATAAATCGCTGCTTAGAAACCGGTGCAGATCCACTTACTTTAACAACACAAGTTCATGACGAAGCCATGAACTTATTTCATTCATTACACATACTACCAGCTGATACTTATCCAAAAGTCACTGAACACATACAAGAAATAATAGAAGTCATAACCTTACTTATAGAACGAGGCTATGGGTATGAAACAGAAAGTGGAGTTTATTTTGATGTTTTGAAATTTACCAATTATGGAAAACTTTCTGGACAAGATCTAGAGCACATGAAAGCAGGCGTTCGAAAGGAAGTGGCAAAAGGAAAACACAGTCCATTGGATTTTGCATTATGGAAGAAAACAAAAGGAGAAATAATGGAGTTTGATTCTCCATGGGGTAAAGGGCGACCAGGCTGGCACATAGAGTGCTCTGCCCTTGCAAAAAAATATGGGGGAAAAACACTTGATATCCATGGTGGTGCAAGAGACCTTATTTTTCCTCATCATGAAAATGAAATAGCACAAAGTGAGGCTGCCAATGGGGAGAAATTTTGTAACTATTGGCTCCATACTGGCTTTTTGACTGTTAATGGAGAAAAGATGAGTAAAAGCTTAGGCAACTTCATAACATTAAGTCAAGCTCTTTCCAGGTCCACACCAAATGCCTTGCGTCTTTTCTATCTACAGGCCCATTATCGTAGTCCTCTAGATTATGATGCTGATAAACTGGAGGCAATGGAAGAGAGTGTTGAAAGGATATTCAATTCACTGGGCCTAATAAGAGAATTTGAAAAAGGCGAGTCACAAATCGATGAAGATTTCAGAAAAAAGAGTAATGAAATCATGGCTTCTTTCTATACTCATTTAGAAAATGATCTAAACACACCTGAAGCAATAGCATCCCTTTTCAACTTGCTTCGTCTTGCTAATTCTCACCTGAGTATAAAGAAACCAGATCATGAACAACTTAGTAAGATACAAGAAGCTGTTGAAGAAATGATCTGGATTTTGGGCCTTGAAGAAAAGAAAGAAGATCTGGAAACTAAGAAAGATGCGCTTTTGAGGCTGGTAAAAGAATTTAAAATCCAAGCAACATCTGCAAAACAGGCACTAGAGCTTTTGATAGAACGTCGTGAAACTGCTAGAAAAGAAAAAGACTACAAAACAAGTGATGATATACGAAATAAACTTAGTGAAATTGGTATCTTAATTGAGGATAAAACTAACAGTACAAGATGGAAAATTATCTAGTCTGTTCTATATCCTTTTGTACTTACTCCTTTACCAGTGAAGCAAAGTACATTACTCAACCCCCACAATGCAACCGTTCTGAAAAATCCGTTTTCTTTAAATCGCCTATCTGAAAGTACAAGAGCAAGTTTTGGATCATAAATAACATTTTTTGAGGCTGGCATACGATACATCATGTCAGTATCTTCACACACAACTGATCGGTACCCACCTATACTAAAGAATGTCTCTTTTCTATAGGCACAATTATTCGCAGGTACCCAATATTTCCCAGTAAGACTATGAGTTAGTTTACTTGAATGGAAAACTCCTTTTGAATAAGAATTATATAAAAATCCCCATAGCTTTGAATCAGAACTGTAAAGATCAAGTCCACCTACTGCCACTATATTTGGGTCTTCAAAATGGTCCTTTATTCTTTTTACAAAATCTTTTGGGGGAATACAATCTGCATCCATAAATGCTAAGATCTCATTTTTGGCCTTTTTTGCACCCTCTGTTTTTGCCAATCCTATTCCCTTTTTAGGCTGTTTAATAACTTTGGCCCCATAGCTTTCTGCTATCTCTACTGTCTTATCTTTGCTATAACTATCCACTATAATTATCTCATCTTTTTCATTGAGTTGTGGGCTAAGCTGACCCAAGAGTTTCTCTATATGCTCCTCCTCATTTATCGTTGGGATTATGAAGCTTAACATACACAACCAACCATTTTTACTAATATATTTAGAGAAATAAGATATAAAAATCAAACTGATCGTTCAGAAACTGCTGCCAATGCATGTTTACTTTTTACTGAATCCAGCCAGTCTGTCTGAAATAACCTCACACTGATTTCGCAGTTTTTTTAACTCAGTTAGGTTATGTGTTGTTCTTGTAGCCTTTCTTATCTGATCTAATTGGGCTTCCCAGGTGTTAAGTCTTAAGGCTATATTCCTGTTGGTCAAACTAAGCTTTCTGGCTTTTTGAGACAATCCAGTACAGTCACCGTCTATCTCTTTGCGCAGTTTCTCTATTGCACTTACCAGAGGCACTGCACCCGTTGCCTCTGTAATGATAAAACGATCTCCTTCCACCATGCTTATGCATTACAGATGATGCTTAAATAATTTTGTCACAACTGTTATGTTATGAAGAAAGTTAAGGTGGCGATTCTTGCTTCTGGACGAGGAAGCAACTTTAAAGCTATTCTCAAAGAGATAAACGCTGGAACATGCAATGCTGAGATAAACGTTTTAATAACGAACAACCCAGATGCTCCAGCAATCTCCATAGCTGAAGAGAACGACATTCCAGTAGAAATAATCGAAAGAAAATTTTTTACAAATAGAGAAGATATGGATGTTAAGATCAAAGAAATACTTGATCAGTATGAAGTTGACCTCGTTGTTCTTGCAGGCTATATGCTTGTTTTGAAAGGAAAGGAACTTCTTGAGGCTTACAAAAATAAAATTATCAACATCCACCCTGCACTTTTACCATCATTCCCTGGTGTAGATGCCCAGAAACAGGCGTTTGATTATGGGGTCAAGGTATCTGGCGTAACAATTCACTTTGTTGATGCAACACTTGATGCTGGCCCTATTATCTACCAAGAAGTAGTGGATATTAGTAATTGCAAAACTGCCGAAGAAACAGCCGCAAAAATCCTCAAAATAGAGCATAAGGCATATGCTAAGATAGTTGATTCTTTTTCTAAAGGAAAATATATTGTAGACGGAAGAAGGGCAAAGTACATATTAGATTAAAGAGGCATTTCGCTATGCAAAAACTTCAACTCACCAAATTTTATTTTGCAGATAGGCCCGTTTTTATAGGTGCATTAAGGCGGTTTGCTGATAAAAATTGCGTTCCACTTCTAGAAACACCTCTTTTACTGAAACGTTTCAATGAAGAACACGGGACGAACTTAACACTTCTTGATCCTCATATTGCCGATTTTCTAATCAACAGAACCTTGAAATGGGTTGATGTTCGTGAAGCTTTTCCCTCCCCAATAGGCATGGCGATAGGTTACGAAAAACCAGGGAAGAAATTAGGAGCAGAAATTGTGCATACATCTGAAGAGATGCCGAGAGCAATACTCCCAACAGGACGATATAAATGCGAAAAAGGAATTGCCCTGGTTGTTACTAATCTGACTGCTGATGATATCAAAAAGGATGGTAAAGATGTGAGAATAGACGTGCCAGACGATCGATTAATAGTTGTTCCATCTTTTCCTTCTGTGAGTGGATATTATGTTCCACATCATGTTACTACTATTCCGCATGCTGAAAAAGCTGAAAGCATATGCGGGGGGAGATATCTCGGAAGATTAAATTCTTCATATGTCGGCATGCCAGTTTACGATTATTATCTCCTCAATGGTGGTGCTGTAAAATGTCTTTCTGCAGTTTATCCGCCTTTCAATAGCACTGGGTTGCTTGTGCAAATTCAAGAAACTGACATACATCATTTTTGTGCTTCTGAAAGTCCTTACCGGAAAACTCCTGATAGTGTTGTTGTTGAAATGCTTGGCATATCAAAGGATCAGTTAAGCGAGCTCTTGGCTGCAGCTGATAAGGCAGCTACCGGCATGCGAATCATCGTTGGTACTAAAATTGATCCAGTTATGAGGATTTTGCAAATCCTTAGGGATTCGCTAGCAAGAGATTAACGGGCCCGGAGGGATTCGAACCCTCGACCTACGGATTCCACCTCCCGATGGAAAGATGTTTCTTTCCATGGGCGCATTGAAGCAAAGCTTCAATAGCGTTTAGGAAAAAGCGAACCAAAAACTGGTTCACAATTCCTAAAATTAAGAGTCCGACGCTCTACCAAGATGCTCAAACTATTCGAGAATAAGTTTTTGATGAAACTTTTTCCCAAAAAGTTTCCTGAGCTACGGGCCCGTGAGTGAAAAATTTATTAAGAAATATTTAACTTTCTACCGGCTGAACTGAATACCCCTCCCCAGTTACTGTTACCTTTATTGTTCCATTTACATAATTTTCATACCAAATTATACCATATTGTTCCATTAATCTCTTGAATGGCTCTCTTGATCCTCCATTAACTGCACTCTCATCTGCACTACCACTGATTATCATTACTTCAGGCTCTGCCTTTATTAGGAGTATTCCAATGTTGCTGGTTCCTGCCCCCACACCATAATACGGGGCATGTATCACTTGGTTCTTTATTTCATTCAGGTGGTTATTTATGAGATCTCCTTGTGCACCTGTTTGTATTCCAGAAGTAAGCAGCAATGAGAAATTCCTGTCAGTTATTCTTGTTACTATTGCATCATTGTTTACATCTCCGAATCTTTCTGTTTCAGAAGGATTCAGGATTTCAAGTGTAATCCCATTCAATTCTGCAGTATGCCCATCCCAAACTTTCTCTATTTTAGCACCTGTTTTGTTAATTGCATCTGCATATGCAGTGTTTGCGAATGTATCTCCAGTCCACCAAACTTCTCCTATCTCAAAATTATTTGCAACCGTCTTTATTCCACCATAATGTCTTGGATCTGCATTAGTTGATATCAACAATTCTATATCATCCACAGATCTCGAATTCAAAAAATCTACAACATCATTTCCTTTTTCTTGCGGTCCTGCATCAACCAAAATGTCCAGATCACCTTTTTTTATAAGTATGGCATCTCCATGGAGCATTTGATCGCCAACATCAATGAAGTATATCCCTAGTGTTTTGTTTGGGCTATACTCAAATGTATTTTCTAGCGTATCATTCTCTTCTGGTTCTATTTCTGTATAATTTCCTTCAACTGTTTGATTTTCTTGTTGTCCAATTATTATAGTCACTGGCGGCTGTTGTTCTGTTACATTTGTTATGTTTGTTTGATTTTGAACCTCTGGCTCTCCATCTATACATCCAAACAATAAAATAAGAGCAATGAGGGCAATAAAAATTCTCATATGGCTACCTTCCCTTTCATTATATTATCTTTTATCACTGTCTCACATTCTGATATTTTAATTCTTTCCTGCTTCCCATCATTACGATATCTTATCGTTACTGTATCCTTTTCAAGTGTATCATAATCAATTGTTAATGCATACGGAACGCCGATTTCATCATTGCGTGCATATCTTCTTCCTATACTCCCACTATCACGATAAGCAACATCCAATCCACATTCTCTTAATCTGTCAGCTATTTCTTTGGCTTTTTCATCCAAGCCATCCTTTTTCATAAGAGGAAATACCGCAACATGATATGGTGCAATAATTGGCGGGAAATCAAACCACTCCCAATCTTTTTCTTTTGTTTTATCTCTGTAACAGTGTTCAAGAATACAAAAGAAAAGCCTATCAACCCCCATTGATACTTCTACTACGTGTGGCATTATCCGTCTATTTTCTACGAATACACTTAGGTCTTTTCCACTTACTTTAGTATGCTGGGATAGGTCAAAATCAGTTCTATAGGCGTTTCCAATGGTTTCAACAAGTCCAAATGATGTTTCCACTTCCATATCTATGTTACCTTTAGAATAATGTGGGATCTCATTGGCATCAAGAACTCTGAAATACATTTGTTCTATTTTTATTCCGACCTTTTTGTAAAATTCCCATTCTCTAACAAGGAAATATGCCATTATTTCATTTGGGGCTAATTTTTTCTCTACAAGCTCCTTTGCATTTAATTCAACTTTTTTATTGTTGATTCCAATCTTCATTTTCTCTGCAGCTACCTTTCCAAACTTTTCAAATCCATCACTTTCAGGATCAAAAAAGTATTCCAATTCCATTTGTGTAAACTCGCGCATTCTTACAAGCCCTTTTCTTGGTGAAATTTCATTGCGGTAGCTTCTTCCCACCTGTCCAATCGCCATAGGCAATTTTGTACCATGATTTTTGAACAATCGTGGAAATGCAGTGAATATTCCTTGTGCTGTTTCTGGTCTAGCATAAGCCGGGAGCCTATTTCCACCTATACCTGTTTTGAACATAAGATTGAACATAAATGTTGGACCGAAATCGCCTTTACATTTAGGGCATTTTATTTTGCTTTCTTCTATAGTTTTGTCAAGACTCTCTAACTTTCCATCCCATCTTTCTCCATGCATTTTGTAATGTACTTCCTCTACAAACGTATCTGCCCTAACAGTTGTCTTACACTTTGTACATTCTACTATTGGATCACCAAAACTCGCTACATGCCCGGAGGCTTCAAGTACTGGTTCTGGTGTTATAATACTTGTTTCAACCTCATGGAATCCTTCACTTTTGATAAACATTGTTTTCCAGAGATTTTCTATCTTATGTTTTATGAGGACCCCGACTGGACCATAATCATAGAACCCCCCAATACCTCCGTATGGTTCATTACTCGGGAAGAAAAATGATCTTTTTAGTGCTAGTTCAAATATCTTTTCATGGAGTTGCATAATTATCCAATTTATATCAGTGATTTTAAATAATTAGCCACGAATACCCAAGTTATGGAAGAAGGCCCTGCCCTTGCAAGGACAGTACCAAATTTTGATGGTGCCATATTAGCCACCACTCTTGCGTCTGACATACTTAACTCTGCTCGAGAGAATTTCAAACAAAAAATATACGATACAGCATTTGAAGAATCGAAAAATTCAATACGTGCAGCTGCATCAGCTCTTCTCATTGCTGATGGCTATATTGCCTCAACTTTTGAAAGTACTTATGACTATCTCTTAGAACGCTATCCTGACCTTCCTCTTAGCAATTGGGAAATGATAGAGAATTGGAATACGCGCGGCCTTTTCTATATGCTATTAAAATCCATGGGCATCATTAAAACTAAACAACAAGCCAAAGAAGCAATAACTACAGCAGAAGAGTTTTTGGCTTCAGTTGGTTCTATTATAGGTGTAAAAAGATGAGGCTTTTCATAATCCTAGTAATTCTCTTATTATTTGGTTGCACCTCGGTCGAAGTGCCGTCCAATGTCACCAACCAAAATATTACTAATCAAACTCAAAACATTACCAATCAATCGTGGGAGCGCCATTCAACCGAACAATTCAGTTTTGAATATCCTAAGAATATGATTATTCAAGAAACCACAGATACTTTTACTGGCGAGCATGAAATCAACAACGAACTTGGTGAACTTCTCATAGTACAGTATCTCAATACATCAAAAGAATATGGGGTTAATCAAAATAACCTATTCAAAGGCATTCCTTCTCAAGCTGCAATAGATCTTCTCTTAGAAGATATTGAAGACGATCCGCTTTATGTACTTGATAATGCTGAAGTTGGCAACATCACTTCATTCTCCATTGCAAGAGATACTCATGTAGCACAAGTTCCTTTCAGGATGCATCCGCATACTGGTTATGCCCTTAGTCTCTATGTCCCTGAACGATCATTGCACATAAAAGTGAGAGTGCTTGCTTTGAATCCCAGGCTTACAGAAGATATAAATGACCATTTTCTTTTGACTTTCAGACTTGAATGATTTTTAAAATATATCATCTAAATTCTGTTAAAAATAATCTTTTTTTCTTTATAAGAGGGTTTTGAATGGATGTTGACAAGGATGCATTGAGAAAGCAATTTGCCAAAGAGTGGGAAAAACACTACAAGCTCAAAGTGCTCGCTGAACGTGGTTTTACAAGAAAAAAATGTAAAAAATGTTCACGTGCTTTTTGGAGTAAAACTGAGCGGGATTTTTGTGGTGATGCCTCATGCATTGGTTATCAATTTATCGCATCAACTCCTGTCAAGAAAAAGCTTGATTATATTGAAACATGGAAATTAGTAGAGAAATACTTTACTAAGAATAATCATGGTTATGTTAAGCCGTATCCAACTGTTGCTAGGTGGAGAGATGATCTTTACTTCACTATTGCCTCAATCAATGATTTCCAACCCTATGTAGTAAATGGTGAATTAGACCCCCCTTCAAATCCACTAATTGTGCCGCAACCATGCATTCGTTTCTCTGATCTAAGCAATGTCGGTGTAAGCGGCAGACATTATACTAATTTTGTTATGATTGGTCAGCATGCATTCAACACTAAAAAATCTGGTCTTTTTTATTGGAAAGAAGAAGCAATTACTCATGATCTTAATTATCTAAAAGTACTTGGCATTCCAGAAGAAGAGATAATCTTCCAGGAAGATGTATGGGCAGGTGGAGGCAATTTTGGCCCATGTATAGAATACTTTGTACGCGGACTTGAATTAGGTAATTGTGTTTTCATGCAATATGAAGTAACTCCTCAGGGCCACAAAGAACTTCCAACTAAAGTCATAGACATGGGCGCTGGTCTAAGCCGCCTTGCATGGATAACGTCTGGAGAACCCACAAGCTACGAAGTTGTATTCGGCCCAGTCATACGTGATATGAAAAAAAGAACTGGGGTAAATGTAGATAAAGATCTTTTCCTGAAATTTGCAAAGATTTCCGGAAGCCTTAATGAAGATGAAGTTCCTGATTTGGAAAAAGAGAAGGAAAGAATAGCAAATATTCTTGGTATAAGCAAGAAAGAATTATTTGAAACACTCGAACCATTACAAGCTCTTTATGCATCTGCAGATCATCTGAAGACTCTTCTTTTTACAGTAACTGATGGCATGCTTCCGAGTAATTCTGGCGGAGGCTACAATCTTAGAATGATTCTTAGACGAACATTTGGTTTTGAGGAACGCTATCACTATTCTTTAGATTATGCTAAAATAATCAAAGGACATGCAGACTATCTTGAATATATTTTCCCTCATCTGCAAAATGGTATTGATACAACCCTTGATGTCATAGCCGAAGAAGAGAAACGCTACAAAGCTACAAAAGAAAAAGCAAGGGTCGTTGTAATAAACGTGGTCAAAAAAGCCAAAGATATGAAGAAAGGGGTTTCTAATAAAGAACGAATTGGAGCAGGACAAATAGAACCACAAGATCTTGTTTTGTTATATAAGAGTCAAGGTATCCCCCCAGAATCTGTTTTAGAGGTCGCTGCAGAAAATGGTGTAGAAGTAAAAATCCCAGGCAATTTCTATGATCTGGTACGAGAAGGAGAAGGTGAAGCAACATCACCAAGCAAAGCACCTTCTGTAAAAATCCTTTTCTCTGATATTGCAACGCTCCCGAAAACGGAAGCACTTTATTACAGTACTGATGAGACTTTCAAGGCCAAGATTCTTGGAATTATTCACAATAAATATCTGGTACTTGACAAAAGTGCATTTTATCCTGAGAGCGGCGGGCAGGTATCTGATAATGGTTCTCTTAATGGCATTAAAATAAGACAAGTTACGAAGCAAGCTGGAGTACTACTTCATGAAGTTTCTGATACATCTAAGTTCAAGAAAGGAGATCACGTAAATGGTGTCGTTGATCTCAAAAGACGAAAAACCATAACAAGGCATCATACTGCAGCACATCTTCTCAATGCAGCTTGCAGAGAAGTACTTGGCAATCACATATGGCAAGGCGGTTCACAAAAAGATGATACGAAGGCCCATCTTGATGTTACACACTATAGGAAAATTACTAATGATGAATTGTCTAGAATAGAAGAAAAAGTAAACGAATATGTTATGTCAGCACTTCCAATCACTTCACAAGTACTGCCAAGGAATGAGGCTGAAGCAAAATATGGATTTACTCTTTATCAAGGTGGTGCAGTTCCTGGCAAAGAGCTTCGTATTGTAAGTGTAGGTGATATTGATACAGAGGCTTGCGGTGGAACGCACCAAATGAACGCACATACGGGTGAACTCGGTTTCTTCAAGATCGTAAAACGTGAAGGTGTGCAGGATGGCATTGAACGCATAGTCTACAAATGCGGGGTTCCTGCTATTTCATATGTCAGAGAAAAGGAAGCACTTTTACAACAAGCATCGGACATTGTCAGTGTACAGGAAACTGAACTTGTTAGAACTGTCGAAAGATTCTTCAATGAATGGAAATTACAAAAGAAAAAGATCGATGAACTGACTGAGCTTTTAGTTAAAGATGAATTGCATGAAACTGTGAAGCACTATAGTGGAAAGCCTGCAATGAAAGTGCTTGATCTTGATCAAAATTCCTTAAAGAAATTGGGGTTACAAGTGGCCGAGAGCGATGCTGCTGCATGTTTCCTAAATAAAGCTGGAAGTATTATCTGCGCTGCAGGTACAAAATCTGGTTTTAGTGCTAAACAAATGCTTGATAAAATACTTTCAGAATTGGGTGGTTCAGGAGGCGGAAGCGATCGAATTGCCCAAGGCAAGGTAAAGAAAATCTCAGTAGTTCGATTTTAGTGCTGCTCTTTCGAGCCTTTCATTAAAGCGTGCCCACATCGCCATTCTTCTTACAACGCTTTCATCCGTAGTTGGCTCATTTCTATCTAAGAGAACTTTAGCAGCTACTGCTTCAGGAGCAGTCCGTGTTCTCATTAATGGTCGCCCTATTATCCTTTCTTGTCCTCTATTCGTTCTTTGCATGCTGATCGCTATATTCCTATTAACCAAGAACTATTAAAAGAGTATTTCTGGCTTTACAAGAAAGGCGAACTTCTTTGGATTCTCATAAAACTCTACAAGCAAATCATTGCATGAAAATTCGTATCTTTTCGTCCACTCTCGTGCAGTTATATGCTCATTTTTATGAACTATGTAATTCGTATTTTGTTTTATTTCACCATCTCTCAGATAATAATAAGCTGCCCCTTTATTTTCATTGTGGCTATCATATATCGAACTGAATTTGTCATAAACTAAGTTTGAAAGTACCAGGTCTTCCGTACCATTATTTATCGAAACATGCCCATAACCTGGTGGTATAATTAGTATATCCTTTTCTTTAGCATCAATTAGCACCACATCCACACTTTTATTCTGATTTTTTTTCTGAAGTATGAAAAATGCCTTACCATGCAATACCTGATATACCTCTGGATAATCTACTCCGCTTGTACTCTTTGGATGATGATGGCCAAATGTTTTTGGGAATTCGGTTCCAATCTCTCCAGCTGGAATAACTGTTATATCGAATCTTATATCATCACAAGTGCAAATATTTCTGAACATATAATATATGTCTAAATTTCCTCCGGCATCTTCTGTTGCTAATGTCTTCAAAAGATCGTTTGTTTTTCTTACTGCCCGCGGATGCTGTTTTCCATTGACAAAAAGAGTATTATTTCTAAGTTCTATGCGCAGAGGGCTCTCATAAAGTGTTATCTCCATTTTCAATCACTCCTTTCATTTTACCAAACTCTGCAATTAATGCCAATGGTTTTTTTACTTTAAGCTTTTGTCTTCCAAACTTTTGGAGCAGAAGCTTAAGGAATACTATAAATTGTCTATTTTTTACTCCATTAAATTCGAATTCTTTCTCCAATCTTTGTATTGTTTTATATGACCCTATAAAAAAAGAAAGATCGATTGAGCTTTCTCCATTCCAAGTTCTAATGCTTTCACACATGATAACTTTGACTACGCCTAGTTCTGCCCTAAGTTTTCTGGCCGATGCACTGTTTCCTTCAACACCATTATTCAAGGTAGTTAGTGCATGAGCTATCGTTTCCCAGTCTGCATGGAGAAGACTATCACTAATAGTGAACTCAGCGTTTTTCATCTTGCTATATTGGGATCACAAATCTTATTAATCTACAAGAGTGAATTTCGTTCACAGCGCTCTATTTCTATATAATAAAAATAGCCCCGACCGGATTTCCGTTGTCTGTTTCGAGTTTTCAGTTTCGAAAAGATTTCGAACCGATGTCAACGGGACCAGAACCCGCTATCCTTGACCAGGGTCTAACTCAGGACCTTTGATGAAACTTTGTCCTAAGCACACATCTGCAAAGTTTCTAGACGACGGGGCTATAATAGCAGAAGTTATATGGCAAAAGAATAAAAACTAAAGTCCAATATCCACAACCCACTGTTTTCCTTTTATTTTCGGTGCATGAATGGCAATTATCACATCGGCTTTTATTGCATCTTCATCTATTCGAGCACCAGTTGGAACATCAATAGAAATTTTGTAAGCCTTCATAGAATTGATTTTTTTACACATTTCTTTGATCTCTCCTCTTAATGTTCCCATTGCTCCTATTCCCAAAAGTGCATCAATTACGATGTCACAATCTCGTACTTTTTCTATTCCAATAAATTTTACTCCTGTCTCTTTCGCTCTTTTATAATTGATTTTTGCTGCCTCGGTTTTTGGCTCAAGAGCAACTACAAAAACATCATTTTTCTCATGCAAATATCTGGCACAAACCAATCCGTCCCCACCATTATTCCCAGGTCCACAAAAAATTACGATTTTTTTGCCAGTTCCAAGTTTTGATTCAATTATTTGTGCACACCTCTTGCCTGCTTTTTCCATGAGCTCTAAGACGGTTACCCCCTTTGCAAATGCATTTTCTTCCAATCTATGCATTTCTTCTGCACTTATTGTCTTCATGCAGTTATCTCAGAAATTGCAGTTAAAAACAATAGTATTAAATAGTGGGAAATTCATAATACCTATGTAATTAAGGTGAAAATGATGGTGAACGGAAGGGATTTACTTCATAGGCAGGGATTTAGTTCATTCGCCTCGACAAGAAGGCGCGATTAGTTTTACCACTAGAAATCAGAGAAGCCATCAACATTAAAACCGGAGATAAAATTTTATTTAGCGTGAGCTCTGCTACTGATGGCAAGATTACTATAGAGGTAGCGAAAGCACCGAAAAATCTCGATTCCTATCCCTGTTCCAAAAACGGTGCTTATGTAAAGAGGTGTAAAAAATGATCAATATCATCAACCCAGGGGAATTTAGGAAGAAAAAAAGATCAGCTATTCCTAAAGCTGTTTTTGAAAATACGGAATCTATCATCAACAATATTTCAGAAAACGGTTTTCAGGGTGTTATTGAGTATACCAAAAAATTCGATGGATTTGAACTCAATGCTCAAAATCTGAGAGTGAAAGAAATAGGCAAAACTAAACTAACTGATTTAGAGAAAAAAGCTATTAATGAGGCTTTTGAACGAGTTAATCTAGTGCAAAGGCAAATTGCATCAAATGCCCTTAGAGAGAGCAAAATCCCTATAGATGATGGCTTTGTTTTATTTAAGCCAAAACCTATCGAACGAGTGGGGATCTATGTTCCTGGAGGTCTTGCCCCACTCCCATCTTCTCTTTTAATGGCTGGCATTACTGCAAAAGCAGCAGGTGTCAAGGATATTGTTGTGTGCACCCCCCCACAAAAAGATTGCATCTCACCAGCAATATTCTACTTGGCACAAAGATTGGGAATAACAGAAATTTATCAGATTGGAGGAGCTCAAGCAATAGCTGCAATGGCTTATGGTTTGCCAAATTTGAAAAAAGTAGATATGGTATGTGGTCCTGGAAATGTTTATGTTACAGCAGCTAAGCAAATTGTTTCTTCAAGAGGCCTTGTCAAAGTCGATCTAGTTGCTGGTCCCTCTGAAGTTTTGATCATAGCTGATGAAACTGCAAGAGCAGACTATGTAGCTGCCGATATGCTTGCACAGGCTGAACACGGGACAAACTCACCTGCAATTCTTTTGACAACTTCAGAGAATCTTGCCAAAGACGTTCAAGTAGAACTCAACAAACAATTAGTAAAAACAGCAGAAAAATCATTAGTTGACTGTGGGGCAATTATATTAGTCATTAATCTCCAACAAGCTATTGATATTGCTAATGATTATGCTCCAGAACACTTAGAAATTCTTACTAAAGATTCTGATCAAGTTGCCTCAAAGATTACCAATGCTGGAGCCATATTCATCAATACTTGTGAATCATTTGCAGATTATGGCATGAGTGGTGGAAATCACATACTCCCAACTGGTGGAACTGCAAAATTTCTATCTGGTTTGTCGGTTTATGATTTTCTAGTTCGTACCTATGTTGAATTCATGTCAAATGAAGAACAAGAAAAACTTGCCGAATTAGCTGGTACATTTGCAGATATTGAAGGATTAAAGGCTCACGCAAATGCAGCTAGATTTAGAGGTCGATTCAAATGAAACAATACTTCAGAAAATGTTTGGATAATCTTGAGTCCTATGCATGGGAAAAATCCAGCAAGATGATTGCTAGAGAGTGTGGTCTGGAAGAAAGAGACATTATTAGATTTGATCAGAACACACTACCTCCTCTAAAATTAGGGCTGGAGCTTCCATTAGTTAATGAGTATCCTGATGCTTCTTATCAGAATCTACTCACTGCCATAGCAAAATATGCTAAAGTTGAAGAAACACAGATTGTTATTGGTGCTGGTGCTGATGAAATAATTAATAATATAATTAACATTTTCATAGAACCTGGAGACAATATTGTAATCTCAACGCCTACTTATCCTATGTATAAAGTGTGCACGGAAATAGCTGGAGGAAAAGTAATAGAAGTTACAAGAAATTTTGATTTCAGCATTGATATAAACAAACTTCTTATGACTGCAAAAGAACTGGATGCTAAGATAATATTTATTTGTAATCCAAACAATCCAGATGGTTCCTTAATTCCAAAAGAAGACATCGAAAAAATCCTTAATGGATTTAGCAGACCAGTAGCTATAGATGAGGCATATTTTGAATTCTGCAATAGTACAGTTGCTGATCTTATTACAAAATATCCAAATCTAATAATCATTCGTACTTTTTCAAAAGCATTTGGTCTTGCTGGTGCAAGAGTTGGCTATGCTATTTCATCAGAGGAAATCGTAAGTAAGATGAACAAAATCAGACTCCCTGCAAGCATTTCTTCTCTATCAGTAGCACTTGCAATTGGTGCGTTGGACAATGTAAGTGTTATGAAGATGAGAGCAGATCAGGTTGTTGAAGAAAGAAAACGTGTTGCTAAAGAATTGGAAAAATTAGGATTCATAGTTTTTCCTTCTGTTACAAATTTCATTTTATTCAGAACAGCAGATTTGAGCGATGCAGATAGACTCTTTCAGAAAGCCTTTGAAAGAGGCTACATCATACGGAATTTCAGCAAGAAATGTGAAAATTGCTTACGTATTACAGTAAGGACAAAAGAAGATAATGATAAACTATTATCTGTTTTCTCACGTTATCCTGATGGCGTAATTTTTGATATAGATGGCGTATTAGTTGATGTTTCAGAATCTTACAGAGAAGCAATTAAACAAACAATTCTGGCGTTTACAGAAAACAAGATTACTGATGCTGATATTGAATTAATCAAAAAACTTCCAAATTCAAATAATGATTGGGATGTTACCTATGCTTTGATTAATGGTATTAGGGATCTAAGAAGTATTGATAGAACTAGTGGTGCCTATCAGGCTGCAAAGGATAAATTCCAGAGCCTTTATCTTGGGAGTTTAAGAAATCGTGAAAAACTATTGATAACTCGTAATCTTTTATACTCATTAAAACAACAAAATTACAAGTTGGGCATTGTAACAAGCAGACCAAGAGATGAAGCACTTTATGTTCTTCGCCAACTTGTTCCAGTGTTCTTTTCTGAAAAATCTATTGTTGCATTTGAGGATTGTAATGTGGAAAAACCATTGCCTAATCCTCTTTTACTTGCAAAGCAAAGAATTGGTTGTAGGGCTGCATTTTACGTAGGGGATACAATAAATGACGCCTTGGCTGCAAAGGCCGCTAATATGCTTTTTATTTCGGTGAAGTCAGATTTGGAGGCCGATTTTTACCTGAAAAATGTTAATGATATCAAAGAGGTGTTAGAATGAGGATTGCTGAAATTGAAAGAAAGACAATGGAAACTGAAATAAAAATTAAACTGGATCTTGACGGAAAAGGAATGAACCAGATTAATACAGGTATCAAGTTCTTAGATCATTTGTTAGTTTCATTTTCAAAAAATGGAATGTTTGATGTTGAAATTAATGCAAAAGGCGATTTAGAAGTAGATGGTCACCACACTGTAGAGGATTTGGGCCTTGTACTTGGCCAAGCTTTTGATAAAGCATTAGGCGAGAGGAGAGGCATCAATCGCTATGGATTCTTCCTGCTTTCTATGGATGAAGCACTAGCAGAAGTTGCAATAGATCTTGGCGGCAGGCCATACCTTCAGTTTGAAACTCAATTCAAACGAGATGAAATTGGAGGATTGAGCACTGAGCTTGCATATGATTTTTTTGAAGCATTTACGCGAGGCAGTAGAGCTAACATTAGCGTTAGGTTACTGTCAGGGAGGAATGACCACCACAAACTTGAGGCCATTTTCAAAGCATTTGGTCGTGCTTTGCGTATGGCGTGTGAACCAGATACAAGACAAAATGGAGTTCCAAGTACAAAAGGGGTGATATGAATGATCAGATTAGCAATACCAAGCAAAGGTCGAGTTAATGCAGATACCCTGAGACTACTTGAGAAAATTGGTTTAGACATTCCTCAAAATGGAAGAAAACTTTATGTCAATACTAACAATCCAGATATTCAAATAGTTTATGCCAGGGCAGCAGATATACCATTATATGTGCAATCTGGGGCTGCCGATATAGGAATTACAGGAGAAGATATGATAAACGAATCTAGAGCTACAGTTCAAAAGTTACTGAAACTAAATTTTGGGAAATGTAGAATAGTTGTTGCTGCGCTAAAAGACTCTAATATAAAATCTGTAAAAGATTACCGCGGTGGAATGAAGGCTGCAACTAAACTAACTAATATTGCAAAAGATTATTTTGCTAATAAAAATCTCTTTTGTGAAATTGTTAGAGTTGCAGGTGCCACTGAGATAGCACCATATCTTAATATCGCAGATTTGATAATCGATCAAGTAAGTACTGGAACCACACTTGCAGAGAACAATCTCAGAATAATAGACACGATACAGGAATCATATCAGTTTCTTATTGCAAATGAAAAATGCCTAAAAGAGAAAGAAGAGGAAATAGATTCATTGAAACTTTCAATTGAAGCTGTAATCACTGCTGAAGCTAAGCGTTACATAATGGTAAATGTGGTTGGTGAGGAGAAACTCAAGCGCGTAGTTAGTGCAATGCCTGCAATGGAAAGTCCCACTATACTGGAACTTGCAAAACCAGGTACCTTCTCAGTACACAGTGTTGTTGATAGTGCAGAATTGATCTCTGCCATCAGGAAAATCAAGAAAGCAGGGGCTAAGGACATCCTTGTAATGAATATGTCTAAGGTGGTAGGATGATTGACATTGCTATTATCGATTACAATGCAGGAAATACAATCAATGTTAAAAATGCCTTTGGAAAATTAGGTGCCAATGTTGTAATCAGCGATAGCCCTTTTATTTGGGAAAAAGCTGATGGCATCATATTTCCTGGAGTTGGTTATTTCGGATCTGCTGTAAGAAATCTGGATGAAAATGCTAAATTGCTGAAAGATCTTATCACAAAGAAGAAGGTCCCTTTTTTTGGCATTTGTCTTGGTATGCAATTACTTATGGATAAGAGCGATGAGAGTCCAGAAATAAATGGTTTAGGGATAATTCCTGGACAAGTTTGTAGATTTGAAGGTTCTTATCCAATCCCCCAAATAGGTTGGAATAAGGTAGAACAATTGAATTCCCCGTTGTTTGATGGATTAGACGATTTTTATGCATATTTTGCACACTCCTATTATTGTGATCCTACTGATAAAACATTGGTCGCAGCCACAACAAAATACGGTGAGCAATTCAGTTCTGCATTTTGGAAAGAAAATATTTTTGCCGTTCAATTCCACCCTGAAAAAAGTGGTGAACTAGGATTGAAAATACTGAAAAATTTTCTTAATGAGGTGAGAAAATGAAAGTAATACCAGCAATTGATTTGTTAGAAGGTAAATGCGTTCGTCTAAAAATGGGTGAAAAAGAAAACTGCACTGTATATGAAACAAACCCCTTTCAAATCGCAGAAGAGTACACAAAACAAGGAGCAAAATTACTCCATGTTATTGATCTAGATGGTGCATTCACTGGCAAAATGAAAAACCTATCTATTATAGAGAAACTGGCAGCCAGCTATTCAATAGAGGTTGGAGGGGGGATACGTAGTGAAAACGATATCAAAGTGCTTCTTGATGTGGGGGTGAACAAAGTGATTAGCAGTACTCTTTTATTGACAGAACCAACTTTAGCCTCAAAACTAAAAGAACGATATTATGGAAAGTTGATAGGTGCTTTTGATTTCAGGGATGATGCATTGTGTTATGCTGGTTGGACAAAACAAAGTAATTATTCATTTAATCAAGTAGTCGCAGGATTACCAGAAATAATGGTTACGGATATAACTAAAGATGGCACTTACAAAGGTCCAAATCTAGCTCTGTACCAATCACTACGGAAAAGATACAAAGGAAAAATTATTGCTGCAGGGGGCATAAGAGATCTTGTCGATCTTATCGAACTTAGAGGAACTGGTGTGGATGCTGCAATAGTCGGCAGGGCATTTCTTGATAATGTGCTTTCATTGAGAGATGCATTCAAGTTTGAATGGTGATGTTAATGTTATGCAAAAGAATAATACCATGTCTTGATGTGAAAAATAATCGTGTTGTCAAGGGCACTTCATTTCTGGATCTAAGCGATGCTGGTGATCCTGTTGAACTTGCAAAACGCTATTATGCTGAAGGAGCAGACGAATTGATATTTCTAGATATTTCAGCAACCATTGAAGGAAGAAAAACTATGGTCAATACTGTCAAAAAAGTTGCAAAAGAAATCTTTATCCCATTTACAGTTGGTGGGGGCATTTCTTCACTTGATGATATGTACAATATTTTTAGGGCAGGTGCTGATAAAATTTCCTTGAATACTGTTGCAGTTCAGAATCCTAACTTAATTTCAAGAGCAGCCAAGATGTTTGGTTCACAATCAATAGTTGTTGCAATAGACGCCAAGCAAGAAGCCCGTAGTTGGAAAGTTTATATAAAAGGTGGAACTGTGAAAACTCCTCTTGATGCAATCGAGTGGGCAAAAAAAGCAGTTTCTTTAGGTGCTGGCGAAGTGCTCCTTACAAGTATTGATAGAGATGGTACAAAAAAAGGATTTGATTTAGATTTAACAAATACTGTTTCCAATACAGTCAATGTTCCAGTTATTGCTTCAGGAGGTGCCGGTTCTGAAAAAGACTTTTTGGATGTTTTTGAAAATACTAAAGCAACTGCCGCACTTGCAGCGAGTTTGTTCCACTATAATATGATAAAAATTCCTAAATTGAAAAAGTATCTAGGAAAAAACGGAGTTGAAATACGTGAAAATTAACTTTGATAGGGATAATCTAATTCCAATGATAATACAGGATTCTGATAGTGGTCTAGTCTTATCTCTTTTTTATACCAATGCCAAAGCAATAGCAAAAATGCAAGATGATGGATATGTTTGGAGGTATAGCAGGAAATTGAAGAGAGTGATTAAGAAAGGAGAAACTAGCAAAAACTATCAAAAAGTTGTTTCTATAGAAAACGATTGCGATTCAGATGCTCTTTTAGTAAAGGTAAGGCCAGAAGGACCGGCATGTCACACAGGTCAATACTCGTGCTTTGGAAACACCAAACCATTTATCAAACAACTTACAGATGTAATCTCTGATAGAAGAAGAAATCCAAAGAAAACTTCCTATGTTTCTAGCATAGTGTTCAAAAAAGAAAAAATCATATCTAAACTTAGAGAAGAGCTTAAAGAGTTGATAGAAGCTGACAAAAAGAAGGAAATAATCTGGGAGGCAGCAGATTTATTCTTTTTCCTTCTTGTTTATTTGGAAAACAGAGATATTAAATTCATCCAAGTATTAGATGAATTGAAACGTAGAAGATGATATTATGAAGCTTACACCAAAAGGAATGAGAGATATTGATCCAGAAGTAATGATAATTAGGGAAGATGTGATCAATAGTATCAAAGATATTTTCTGCACTTATGGTTACAGACCTTTGGAAACTCCTGCAATGGAATATTTGGATACATTAAGAGCAAAAGCTGGAGAAGAAGTTGATAAGCAGATATTTGTCATAGATGGGGGCGAGTATGGCCTTAGATTTGATCTTACCGTTCCTCTTGCCAGATATGCTTCCAGTACTGATGCCCCAAAGCCTTTCAAAAGATATCAGATAGAGCGTGTATGGCGCAAAGAAGAACCGCAGCGAGGCAGATTTAGGGAATTCTGGCAGGCAGATGTTGATGTAATCGGAACTTCTTCTATGCGTGCAGAAGCCGAAATTCTTTCTTTAGCAAGAGAGGTTTGCTTCAAATTTGGCTTTAACAAACCGAGGATCATTATCAACAACCGCAAAATTCTTGATGCCATTGCTGATAAAATCGGCGTTTCAGAAAAAAGAGATGAAATATTTAGGGCACTTGATAAATTAGATAAGATTGGAGAGAAAGAAGTTGCAAAACTTCTCAAAGATTTGGTTGGTGCAAAAGCTAATGAACTTATAAAAATTGTAAAATCTGGAAAAAGCAATAAAGAAAGACTCTCAATTGCAGTGAAATACTCTCCAGAAGGTGCAAAAGAACTTGAAGAAATCGTATCTCTTTGTAATTTTGATATTGAAATAGACTTGTTCCTTGTTCGCGGCCTTGGCTATTACACTGGCCCTGTTTTTGAGGTAAAACTCAGCGAAGATATTGGGTCTGTTGCCGGTGGAGGGCGCTATGATCGGCTTTTGGCTGTCTACGGGCAAGATCTTCCAGCAGTGGGAATTTCATTTGGCATAGAGCGTTTAATCACTCTTATGCTTGAAAAGGAAAAAGCTGCTAGGAAAACCAGAACAACCGTGTTTGTTGCTGCAGTAAAACCTGATTTTTATCCTAATGCAAATGAGCTTGCTTCAAAACTTCGAAAAAAAGGCATTTCATGTGAAACAGATCTCAATGAAAGAAATCTGAAAAAACAATTTGATTATACAAATGCGCTTTCTATCCCTTACATGATAGTGCTGGGAGAACGTGAAATAGAAAGCAGTACATATACTATAAGAGATATGTCAACTGGCAAAGAGAAAAAACTTTCTTTTAATGATCTTGTAAAGGAAATTAAAGGTAGATAAGTTGGACATTCCTATTATTTATCTCAAAGATAAACAAGTTTTCCGCAAAGAAGCGCATATCCTAAAACTATTGGGCAAGCCAATTGATGTTGTGAAGAAACTCCATGCTGACGGTTACAAACTTGTTCATATTGTTGATATGGATGCTCTAAGTGGGTCTTCAACAAATCTTGATGTATATGACGCCCTTACTTATTTCATAAATATCCAAGTCGAATGTGCACCAAAAATAGACCTTATACATAAACTTCTTTCCTACCGCTGCCGCGTAGTTCTTGTCCCATCAGAACTCGATCTTTCTGAAATAAAAGAAAAAAACCTATTAGTTGCAAAGATTTCAAAAAATGGAGAATACCATCTGGATGATTTTCATGATGTAATTCTAGAAGAAGCTGATGACGCATCCATAAAGAAATTCAAAGCTAAAGGAAAAAGAGTTATTGTTTTTGATGATTACAAGGGCACTCAACTCGTTTTTGGCATATTAACATATAGTATTTAAATACTTCTAACCACTATTTATAACAAATGACTACATTTAGAAAGCTACCAAAAGAGGTTAGTTGTCTAACTAGAGATTGGTTTCCAAAAGGAACAGATCCACTAGTGGAATCCAACATTCGCTTTGGTTCAAGGGTTGTTAACTTCGGGGTTGTACACCGCCTTTTCTTCTTTCGTAGTGGTCGTGCTGGTACTATCCAATTCTTTGATATTGATAAAACGCCTGCTCTAGAGATTGAACGGATTTCGAAAATGGAATATGTTCCTCCTGGTGCATGTAAGGAAAAGTCTGAGCAAGCAATGTTGTTTTTAAGAGAGTTTTTAGAAACAAAAGGCGTTGAGCTAACTGTTTCTTATCATAATTCTTTTCCTTTTATTTCTGATGCCTCTAATTTTCTTCATCATGAAATCTTCTATCTAGCTGCTGATATCATTAATTTGCTCCCTAACTCCCATCTTGGTCATTCCCATTTCATTGAACTAAAATTAGGGGGGTGGAGCGGTTCGTTTGCATTGTGTTCAGAATACAACGATCCAACTGTTCATATTTACAATTTTGCACTTGAAGGTCCAAGGCGCAATTTCATTGCACTTCTATTACATGAGATTGGTCACTCTATAGAGAGAATAATGGAGCCATCAGATCTTGAAAAACTTGAAGAATTAAGAAAGAAAATACAAGTTGGTCTTGGTCTAGATTATCTTGACGGCAGAAGTGCCCGCATTGCCCGCATGCTTAGTGGTTTGAAAGAATTTGTTGCAGAGACTTATCTTGTTTATGTTGTGGCCGGAAGACACATGGATAATATAGGTAGAATTCGACCGGATCAAGGTGATCTCTGGAAAGAGATAAAAACAATATTCAAAAAATATTTCGAAGGTATAGAATATATAAAATGATTATTTCGATTTTCTGACTATCCTTCTTACGCCCAATGTCTTTTTTACTGTGGCTGGTTTTTTGGTTGCAACAATTGTTTTTTGCTTCTTTATAACAGGTTCGGGGGCACTCGTTTCACCAGTCAATATCTTGAAACCATCCTTATCTATTGCAGCCGGATATGCTTTGTTAGAATGGCGAATACCCTTCATCTTTATTACTTCTACAGCACGTCTTCTTTCTTGCATTGCATCGTCATAATGGAAATAGATGTTCACCCAACCATCTGTAAAACTTTCAATACCATAAGCAGTGCTAGGAAGACTTCCTATATTTTTTGAGTGCGTATCCTCTGCAATCATCAATGTTGTCGTTCCCCATTTTCTTATATTATCAATTAATTTGAGAAATCCTTTTTTCCTTTCATCCTGATCAGGGAAAAATAATGCGATAGGCATCATTGAATCCACAACAACACGCTTCACATTTGTGCTTGTTATTATCTCTTGTATTGCACCATATTGCGTAAGTATCTGATCAACTTCATAAATAGGGTAATCCAGGAATAATAATTTGTTCAGTTTTTCAGCTTCTTCTAAATCCCAATTATAGCCACTCATATGGAAAATGAAATCTTGTTTGCTTTCTTCAATTGATATATACAATCCAGGTTCATTATCCACCATTGCCCCATTATACAGATATTGTAATGCAAAGGTGCTTCTTCCTGAACCAGTTCGTCCACTGAGTGTTATTATTGAACCTTCAAGAAACCCTCCCCCAAGAATATTATCAAGTCCTGGTATTCCAGTCTTAACAAGTTTTCTTTCCATTATTTTTCACCTTCTTTGAGTATTCTTTTCCCCATTTCAGCTCTTTTCTTTAGTGTTTCTTCTATTACAGCTATTTCACCAGGCTTTGCAAGTTTAGTTAATATATATTTTTTGTATTCTGCTGTAGTTGCGGCCATAAGACCAAGGAGATCATGGGCCTCGCTGAGTTGAAGTTTTATTTCATCCGGTCTTGTAATCTCTACAGAGAAAGGACTGTGGGCCATACATAAATTCGCCAATGTTCCAAAATCCTTTGTCAATACCTTTAATTGTATGGAACTAGACCAGTTTTTGTTTTCTTCGCCACCCACTGGTTTATCTATCTCACCTAAGGCAAATACTACCCCAGGTTTTTGTATTACACTATTAACGAATCCTGTTCCAAGCTCTTTGACTAATTCAGGTGTTTTGGCATGTATGTCAAAGTAAAGCATTGCCAATACTCCACCATTTTCAATGGTCTTTCTTGTAAGCTTTTCAACGTCGTCGCTCATGATCTTATCTTATTTAGCTTATATTTATAAAATGGGGCAATCTACAAAATAACATGTCAAGAAACACAATATTCTTCGGAATTATCTTGGCGTTCTTTTTATTTGGCTGTATCTATTTCCAGCCAGAACCAGCACACCAATACCTATGTTCTGATGGACTTACTGTGGTCAGTGATTTGAATGACTGTCCATACGTTGATGCAGAACTTAAAGAATGTGAAGACGCCTCCAGCACTGCTTCATACGGGGCGAGTGAGGCAGACGTCTGTTATTACGAGCTAGCTATGGATAGGGAAAATGCATCTCTATGTAAAAAGATCAGAAACACCGATGATTGGTATGATCCTACAGCTGCCAAATGTGCTGCTGAAATAGCAATGTATACTGATGACGTAACTGTATGTGAAGAACTATCTTTCCTCTCAAAATATGACTGTTATTTCGAACTTGCAGTGCAAAGCGAAGACTATACAATTTGTGGTCAGATTACCTCTAGCAATAAGAGAGATGAATGCTATGCCGATCTAGCAGATGAACTATATGACTATACAATCTGCTCATACATAAGCTCCAGCTCAACAAAAGACGATTGCCTCTATGACTATGTTTCATGGAATAGCTATTACATAGATGATTGGAGCATTTGCGATTTGTTCTCTACTTCAGCTGACTGGGAGCAAGATTATTGTTATCAAAAAGCAGCAGAACGCACTGGTCAGCTTTCCTATTGCGACAAAATTACATCTAGCAGTGGGGGCGGTTATTACTATAGTTATTACACAAAACCAGACTGTTATGGAAAAGTAGCTAAGGGCAAAAGGCAACCATCAATCTGCGAACAGCTTACGGATAGCGATGACAAGGATGATTGTTATTATGAATATGCAACCTCCTATCCATACGATGTAAGTACCTGTAATAACATAGTGGATACATATACCAAAGAGGATTGTATCGACTATGCAAACTATAGTTACTACTATTAATTTTTTTTCTTTTCATATATTTTTTAAAGTGTTGCAAGCGTTCTATATTCGGTGTTCTATTTATGGAAAGATCAAATAAAAGAGCTCGATTCCTAAGAAAATCAAAAGAATCCGTTAAAGAGGCCATGAGAAGCAGGGATATGCTTCTTGCTGGGGTTACTAAAGCTATTGAAACCCTTGATAAAACTATCAATCTCTTAGAAGAGCAACTAGAAGAATGGTACTCCATCTATTTCCCCGAGTTGAAATCAACCGATAAAATAAAATTTGCCAGGCTTGTAACCATTCTTGATCTTGATGATATAGATGAAAAAGAACTTTCATCTCTTGTTGGTGAGAAAAAAGCCAGTGAGATCAGTGCCGTAGCCAAGAATAGTCTTGGAGCAAAATTATCGGCTAATGATCTTGCTCAGTGTATTGCCTTAGCAAAATCTATCGTTTCTTTGGATAAACAGAGGAGTCAATATGAAGAGTATCAAAAGAAACTTGCTGAAGAACTTTGCCCTAATGTTTCAGAAGTTGCTGGCCCCGAAATCGCAGCCAAACTTGTTGCCCATGTTGGTTCTCTTTACAAGCTTGCACTTCTTCCTGCCAGTGCCATACAAGTAATTGGAGCTGAAAAGGCGCTTTTCAAACATTTAAAAAACAGAAAAATTCCGCCCCCCAAGCATGGCATAATTTTTCAGCACGTTCGTATTTCTACTTCACCTAAAAAAGTAAGAGGTAAAATAGCGCGTGCGTTAGCAAACAAAATCACCATCGCAACGAAAGCAGATGCCTTTAGCAAGAGGCGCATCTCAGCACAAATCAAAAAAGATTTCGATGAACGCTATAACGAAATAATGGCCCAATACGAAAAAGAGAAGAAAAAGTGAGTAGAAACAAAGATATAAAAGTAGAATTCATTCCATTCTAGTGGGGATTTACGATGTTAAACGTACGCCTGGCACAACCTTGTGAACACGATGATGCAAAAGATTTTATCCAAAGTATCTTTCCAGATGCTTCCGTGTTCATAAGTGATGAAGATACGTTGCTTTTAGCAGAATTTCAGGGAGAAAAAGTAGGTTTTGCACATTTGATTGATGGTGGCGAACGTTTTATTCTTCAAGGTTTTGGTGTTGACAAATCTATGCGTGGCAGAGGGGTTGGCACAATGCTTATGGAGCATTTGTTAGATATTGTTGATGATAAGCCATTATTCCTAAAAGTAAAGGTTATGAATCCTGCTGTAGATCTTTATGCTCGCTATGGTTTTTTCCTTAAGAAATTTGGTCAAATCAATGTGCTTGTAAAGAAACCAAACAATTGAAAATTTAGAATTAACTTTTTGAGAAAACCTTAGGAAGTTTGATAAAACTTTACCATTTGTTTTATCTAAGGAAAGTTTTCGGGGGAATGGGCCAACCTGGTATGCTGTCAGCTTTGGGAGCTGATGATCTGAGTTCAAATCTCAGTTCCCCCATTTTTTGGTGGTTCAATGGACAAAAATATACCGATATATCTGGCACTTGGTTTTACCCATATTATATTCTTATTTCTTGTATTTATCATTCCTGGGATGGTTGGTACTGCTATACCATTCTCTTTCAATGCATTTATTGAACCGTTTTTTGGTGACAAAGGACTTATCTATTCTCTTTTTGTAGTTCTTTTAATTATGGACATGTCGTGGTTTCACTTTAATCTGCTTCCTAAGGCCTTAGAAATAAAGGATCCAAAAGCATATCCAATGGTTCTCAGTGTTCCTTCTATTTTTGGAATTTTTGGTCTAGTGATTACTAGTGTTGAAGCAAATAGTTGGGTAGCCTTACCTTTCATATTTCTTGGATTTGCACATTATGTTTATGCTTATACAAAAATCACACAATAAGGAATTTAATGTGAAAAATCGCCAAATCATTTATTAACCTATCGTGGAAAATAACTCCATGGCAACCAGTAGTAGAAAAAGGCGCGTGTTTAGATCATCCCCTGAACCAGAACAAATACTGACGATAAAGAAAAGAAAAAATTCTAAGAAAAAGTTACAAACTTTCAAAAAATCTCCTGACAGTCATAGCTTTTCTCATCTTGCAAAAGTACTAACAAGCGGGCAACGTATTGCAATGCTTAATGCAGTTGATCGCCTAAAAGGGCGTTCACGAGTCTTAGTAGAACTTGCAGCATTTTCCAATTTTCAGTTTGTACGATTGGCAGCCATTTCAAATTTAGCCAGTGATATCTGGGATCTTGTTGAAATTGCCAAATACTGCCAATATGCTGATACTAGATCTGCCGCTGTTGATGAATTATCTGCTAATAATGAGGCCCTTGCTGAGGTTGCATCTTCATCATTGTTCAAAGATACTAGGATTGAAGCAGTTTCTATCATTACTGATCCAGATTCCTTAGCGCAAGTTGCTGCATCATCTCCAAATCGTGATTCACGTACACGAGCACTTGAAATGATTTCAAAACATAACAGAGCCCTAAAGCGAGTAGCTCAAGAATCTTCTTACAAAACTGCCCGAGCAGAAGCTGTAAAAAGTCTGAAAAATGATGCAAAAGTACTATGCTCACTTTTAACTTCAAAACATGCTGATGTAAGAAAATCTGCTGCTTCACTTCTTTCTACTTCAGTTGATAAACTTGATGATGCAACAAGCCTGACTGAGATAGCCAAAATTTCTCCCAATGAAGATGCCAGATACCTTGCAATCGGAAGGCTTTCTCAACACCCGTTCCGTTTGCGTGAAGTAGTTTATAATTCAAAATACAGGGATGCCCGCTCTACAGCATTAATGCTTCTTTCAGATATTGTTGAGGATATTGATGATCCTGAAATGCTTGCAGAAGTAGCAATTCTGTCTCCTTATGAAGATTGCCGTTCTGCAGCAATCGAAAGAATCAATGAACAAAGCTCTGCACTTTTGGCAATAGCAATAAAATCAAAATTCAAAGATGCCCGTGATCTTGCACTTGATAAATTAAAGGGAGATGTCGAAGCCCTTAAAAGTGCATCAAAACTTTCTCGTTATAATGATACGAGGAAAAAAGCCCACGGCATTGTTTCAAGGCCAGAAGTATTCCACAAAGAACTTAGTAAAATTCTTGGATAAAGCCCCCGACGCGATTTGAACGCGCGACCTACTCCTTTCTTCGCCTTTTTAGTAAAAGGGTGACCCAAAAACTGGGTTACTAAAAAGCGGATACGAGAGAGTCGCTCTACCATGGCACGCCTTGCGTGACAATCTTGAATGAATGTCATTCAAGGCTCTGAGCTACGGAGGCAGAAATTATTATTCAAATAATACCTATAAAAAACAGCTACCTACAAATTCTGTTCGATCTTTTCCATTTTTCTTAGCTAATTTAAGGCCCTGATCAGATGTGTTGAAAGCAATCTCAAATATTGTACGTACAAGCTGTCCGTTTTCGTATTTTTCTCCTGAACTGACTACTTTTCTTGCAATTGATGCAACATCACATACTCCAATACTGCATGTTACATTCACTGTTTCTCCTGATGGTGATCTAATATTTATCTGAGAGATATTGAATCTCATTCTTTCAGCTATTAAAAGGGCCTCTTCTTTTGTTGAAACCCCCTCCAAAATAACTGCAAACTCTTCTCCTCCCCATCTTGAGACCTTATCATTGCCACGTACTGATGCTTTAATCCTTTCAGCTACGCGTTTTAGTACCTCATTCCCTGTACTATACCCATACCTATCATTTATCCTTTTGAAATCATCAAGATCCAAAAGAACAAAGTAAAGTGTATCTAGTTTGCGATCTACAATTTCTTGAATGTCTCCTTTGAAATCTACATCAAAATCAGCTGCTTTTGTTAGAATTGTTATTGCATCAAATTTGTGTGTCACTAAAAATGATATCTGTGCTGCGGATGCCATTGCTGCCTTTGCTGTCCAATATGATCTTGCAAAATCCGTAAGCTCAGATCCTTTACAGCGCAGATCGCCCTCAAAAACTACAACACCTGAAGGATGCTCAGGGTTTCTATAATAAAATGGCATAATAGCAATTGCTTCCTTTGTTCCACACCTTCCAATTGGATACACATCACAATCATCACTGTCCATGTCCAAATCTTCAAAGACCATCCTTATGCCTACATTAAGATCGATTAATGTTGGTTTTCTTTCTCTGAATGCCCCTTCTATCGCAGGTGCTAGAGAAATATTTTGCCCGTCTCCTTTTTCACGATTTTCAAATGTTCCATCTTCTTTTCTTAATACACTGAGCCTATGTTCTAGTACAATCTCATCCCCGTCCATATTTTTAGGCATAAGATATACTGTGCATGAGCGTGCAAATTCAAATTCTTGCATTAACATTGCAACATATTCACCAATATCAGCGAAATTTTCTGTCACCATCCTGGCAATCCTATGGACTGTCCGTGCTGATTGATAATCGGGCGTTCTATCAGTATCTAATGAAACTCCATGCAATCTTATATTTGGTTTTATGATAGTGGCGCCGAGCGGTTCGCCTACCGTTGGCTTGGCTTGACCATTCACATTTTCCACTAAGGGTTTTTGTTTTTGCATGTGCCTCTTATGTTATTTAGTGCTATAATTAGTTTAAAAGGGTTTGTTGTTTTTACGTCGTGTATACAATTACAAAGATTTCTCACAATACAGTTTCGTTCTTTTAACAAAAATATAACATCTTAAGAAAAATCATACTTTTTAGGTTTTTTTTGTTAAAATATCCAATTGCGGTCTACTAGAAGCAGAGCTTCTAAGGACCCTTTGAAACTTCGCTTCAAATGCGGCAATCAAAAACAAAGTTTTTGGTGCCTATCGAACTTCGTTCGATGCGGTCGCCGGGATTTGAACCCGGATCATAGGCTTGGAAGGCCTAGGTCCTAACCAGATTAGACTACAACCGCAAATGTAGTGAAAGTTTTGTCGATAGGTTTTAAATATCCTTTACGTTGAACTTTTTTTTTGAGAGTGGGCTAAAATGACAAATACGAGTCTCAGATCTAAATTGGCTGCATGGCATGCAGCTGGAGAAGCATTGGTTATTGATTTTCTTACTGGAACTTCTAGAAATTTCCCGCCACCAATACCAGTCATAAAACAACACCCCCTATGGCCAGATCAGGTTTTGATTAGCGATGCTGGGAAAAAACCCACTGCATCAGAACCGATAAAAGAAAGATGGCAATTCGGCCCACCAGTAGATAGAGGTAAATTCAATCTTTCAAGAGTAAAAAAAGATCGCTCTACTACCCCTAAGAAAAAAAGAATACCGTCGCCTATTTTAATAAGATAATCAGAATGCTGAAGCCAAATCAACAAGAAATGCCTTCGGATCTTTTGCCTTTACAAAAGCACTTGCAAGCAAAACTCCTTCTGCGCCTAACTCAATAGCTTTTAGCACATCCTCTTTGTTACTTACTCCGGCTCCACAAAGAACTGATACCTTTTGATTTGTTTCTTTCACTGCTTTCACTGAATTAATTATTATTTCTGGCTGTGCTTTTGAAACACTTACCCCACTCCCAATAAGTTCTGGCGGTTCAATTGCTATGTGCGATGGGGTTAATGGGGCTATCTGTACTGCTTCTTTTGTACTTGCAGCACACACAACACTTTCTAGCCCATGAACATGAAGGCTTTCAACAGTTGCTTTTATTATCTCAGATTGAAGTTTTTTTTCTGAATGGTTTACTAACGAACCCTTTACTTTACATGTCTTAAGCAATTGTGCTGGAATGGAGCCAGTGTATGCTCCAGGGGCATTCGCATCCACATGCTGAGCAAAAACCTCGGAGAATCTTTCTGCTGCTTCTTTAAGATAAGTCGTAGGGGGGCATACAACTATTCGTAATCCTGTCTCTGCAACCACTTCGCTTGCAATATCTGTAAAAAATAAGGCCTTTTCAATGCTAGGTTCATATGTTTTAAGATTCAGAACAATCATGAGTATTAGATTAGAAAAAGGATTTAATAAATCTTTCACGCCGAGCTCTTCATATGCCGAGGTCGCATAATCCGGTAGTGCGTCGGTCTCGAACCCCAATGTTGGAAACAAAAGCGAGGAAGCCGATCCCTCTGGGATTGCAGGTTCAAATCCTGCCCTCGGCGCTATATTTTTTTCTTATTACTCAAATATTCGCAGCAGGCTATTCATTTAAAATTGTAACGACACACAATGCAATATCTCTAATTGGTGATATCTATGGGTCTCAGACCAGCCAAAACATTTAGAAAACCAGATAGACAACCGTGGTCACGCTTTTCCAAGAGCAAACCTAGAAAGTCCTATATCAAGGCAATACCGCATGCTGATCTCCATCAATTCCGAATGGGCGAGTTAAAAGATGATTTTGATGTAGTGGTAGATTTAGTATCTAAAGATCCAATTATTGTAAGGGATAATGCTATTGAGAGTGCAAGACAAACATCTAACAAACATCTTGAGATTACAATTGCTGGCGCATATTATTTCCTAGTGCGTGTTTTTCCTCACCACATAATAAGAGAAAATAAAATGATTGCTGGTGCTGGGGCAGATCGTTTGCAAAAAGGCATGAGACAGTCTTTTGGTCGACCAACAGATAAAGCTGCACGTCTCAACAGAGGCACTGAGATATTTTCTGTCTATTCTTATAAATCAAATGTTGAGCACATTAAAAAAGCCCTTAAGAAAGCACAACGTAAACTTTCAGGCGAATATAGCGTTGTAATCCGTCCCCGCGTTTCTTGATTTATTTGGGCTTTTGTGTTTTCTTGTGGTCATACCTTTATAAACTTAATCTTACATAAGTTAATAGAGGAGGGTGTCGCTTTGAAAGATGACAAGATTACGGTAGATGAACCGCTCATTAGTACAGATGTTGACAATCTAATTAGAACAATTGCTGAAAAAAAGAAAATAGCTCTTAATGACTTGCGCAACCTCTGCCAAATTGGTAAGAAAAATATGGACAAATGGTTGACCGTATTAGAAGAAGAGGGGTATATCTCAGTCGAATATGGCCTACGTGGCACTTATATTTATTGGAAAGGATTGGAAGATCTTTCAAAAGAATACGAAACCCAAACTATATCTGAGCAAGCTGAAGTTGAAGAAACTATTGTTGAAGATCTACCAGAAGAACCTTCAAATGATTTTTCCTCTGAAATGCCACTTGAGGAAGACGAGGAATTCAATCCAGAAGAACTTCTTAGTGACTATATTGAAAGAAAAAGAAGTGGCGACTCATACTCTGACGATATAAAATTAAGCATACTCACCAGACTTGGAGAAAAAGAGGACCAACCAAAGGCTCCCATAACAGAACCTGAATCCGAGGAACCGCCAGCTGAATTAGATGATCAAGTTTCTGAGCCAGAGGATAAAATCACAACTGAGACATTGAAACCAACCAGAGGTGTAGTACTATCTGATGTTCGAGACCTTATGACTTCTTATTTAGAGGAAATAAACAAGGAAAAAACCCAAATAGAAATGCTCAAAAAAGAAAAAGAAGCACTTTATCGAGAAAATTTAGCTGTTTTAGAAGGTAGAATGCAAGCAGATCTAGTTTCTTTTAGCGAGAGTATAATAGAAAAACAAACGCAATTAGCTGAACTTAAGGAGCACGTTTTGGAATTGCCAGATAAGGTTGATGAAGTTGAAAGTCTTCATAGACAAATGGAACGGCTTAAAGAAGAAGGCAATAGAGCACTCAAGAGAACTAGAGAGAAATCGCAGGAATATCTAAATGGAATAGAACAATCAAAGGAAGAGCTTGCAGGCCGGATAGGTGAACTTCACTCTTCAATGGAAGAACAACATGCCCAGTTGGACAACCTCGAGAAATTAGGCGGTTCTCTAGAAAATCGTGCTGAAAAACTTGCAACTGCTGTTGAAGATGCTAAAATCAAGGTTGATGAATTACATGCAGAAATGTCAACTGTAATGGTCGACCTCAAAGAAGTCCAAGAAACAAGAACAAAAATTACAGAAATTAAAGATGAAATAAGAGAAACGGTTGCTTCTCACGAGGATGAACTTCAATCTTTGGAAGCTGAGCTTGAAGGTATTTCAAATGCTGAATACTGGGTTCAGGAGTATGTTCGAGATTATGAAACCAAAATCGGCGAAATTGAGCAGTATGTTGCTCAAAGTGCAGAAGAGCTTGCAGAGCTTAGGGAAGCTGCAGAATCATTATATCTAAAGAAATATTTGACTGAGCTGGAAAACATGAGTGATGCTTATGAAGCTGGACTTGAAGGTGCAGTAGCCAAAGAAAAGGATATTGATTCTGAAATTATGAAATCAAAAGAGAAGATTGCCCAACTCGTTAGAGAAAGTCAAGAGATGATAACGAAAATTCGTGGCGATGTTGCAGATTCAAGGGATTTTGACCCAGTGTTATCACGTGTAAAGCAAAAAACTCAAAAAGTTAAGACTATAGTTGAAGAGAAAAGATCAGAGAGACAAAAACTCAAGGAAGAAGCCAGATCAACAAAACCAAAAAAGAAAAATCCGAAAAAGAAAAAGAAGAAATAATTTTAAAGTTTCTATTCAATCTTAGCTTATGCAAATTAACACAATTATCTTATTTGGGTTTATCTTACTTTTTGCCGGTTGTTTTGGTATGCTTCCATGCTCCAAAACTGTTGATCCTGTTTGTGGTACTGATGGAGTAACGTATAACAATTCTTGTTTTGCTAGTCGTGCCGGTGTTTCTATTGCTAGTTCTGGTGCATGCACTCAAGCATGTAATGATTCTGATGGTGGCAAAGATATTTTTACTGCTGGAAGTGTTACCGCTAATGGAGATGCATCCAATGATGTTTGTAAGACTGTAAGTGTTGTAAAAGAATCTTTCTGTGAAAATAATGAAGCTTCTTTAGCAGAACTTCCTTGTCCTCCAGGGTATATATGTGAAAATGGTGCTTGTGTTCTTTCACCTTGCAATGATTCTGATGGCGGCAATACTCCAACAACAAAAGGAACTGCAAAGTCTGCAACAGATGAACAAACAGATAAATGTGTTGATACTGACACCGTCAAGGAATACTTCTGTGAAAATGGAGTCGTTTCCTTCCAGTATGTTGATTGTCTTTCTGGTGAAGAATGTGCTATAGGTGCATGCCAAGAAGCACAATGTGAGGATAGTGATGATGGTGAAAATGCAGATGAACAGGGAACAGTTACGCTTGGTAGCGTTTCCGGTACTGATTCTTGCTATGATTCAGATACTGTGACCGAATACTATTGTGATGGCAATATAATAAAGAACAAAACCATAAATTGTGATAGCGGCTATGAGTGTGTTGATGGCGAATGCGTTGAAGAAGAAACATGTACTGATTCAGACAATGGCAAGGATCAATTCACAAAAGGCACTACTTCATATGAAAATGACGAATATGTGGATAACTGCTACAGTTCTAGCGCCGTTTTAGAATATTATTGCGCTAGTGACACAGAAATTGATGTTGAAAAAATTAATTGTGATTCTGGTTATGAATGTTCAAATGGAAAATGCGTTGAAGCAGAGTGTCAACCTGAAACCGATGAATTTGATGATAATGATCTTTATTTCTTGATTGATGATAAAGGCGGTTCGGTCAGACTTTATGAAGGCGATATTCTAGAAATAAACGATGAGTTCATACTAGAATTAACGAGCATTAGTGGAAATGAAACCACATTAACATTATTTGAAACCTATGAAGGTTATCAGGATAATGACGATCTCTGTTCCGAAGAGGTTGAAGAAGGCAATTCCACAACCGATCTTTGTGGTGAAGACACTGGCGAAATAGAAGTTGATACTGTTGATAGCACAAACGAATACGTAGAGCTTTCAGTGCCTGACTTTATGGTAATCCAATATTATGATCAAGAAGGTGAAGATGTAGAATGGATCGGTAGTGGTTGTCCTGATGATCAAAGTACATTTGCTAAACATACCTCCCTTTTCTTCCCATACTTGGATACTTCATCCGGCAGTCTCAATCTTGATGGCAAAGATTTCAAACTATTAGGAGAAACCGCAGAGATCGTTGAAATCGATGTCGAAGATGAGAAATTTAGCTTTGAAATAGATGGAAATGATTACGATGGCATCGAAGATGGCGACACTATAGAGTATAATGATATGGATTACGAAGTAAGCTTGTACTTCCATGCCGGCGGACTCTATAAAATGATTCTTGAATTAGACTGACTATAATTTCATTTGTTTTTCTTCTCTACTTCTTGCATCGTCAACTATTGCAAGCCAGGAATCTCCTATTTTCATAAAATAATTGCCAAATGTTTTATTGAGCGAGATTCTCATTGGCCTAAACTTTCTTTTGCTCTCAACAGCAATAATAGTATTGCGTTCCACTTTTATCATTCCCACCCGCTTCAATCTGGGAAGAACACGGTTGTAAAAAGTTGCTTTGGATATTCCGTTATTTTTTACAAAACCGGATATATCCTCACCGTCAAGTTTTGTTTTTTCACACAGTAATTTCAGAAATCCTAAGGCTATTTCATAGTATTTTGGCTGGTATTTTTTTGAGAATATAAAATTTGTCACTTCTTCAATATCCCAAAGATTTCTTGTAGGGGTTTCATTTTTATCCTGAAAATTACGAAGTTCTGGGCTGTCATATCTTGGGAGATAAATTGATTCTGATGAGGGCACTCCTCTCGAACTAATAGTTTTCTCTGCCATAAACTAGGAAATCAGACAATAAATATAACTCTTTCAGTCTCCAAAGATTGATCCAAATCCTGCCTCAGCCTGTTCTTCTTCCTTTTTTATCTTCTCTGCTACTCTTTTCTCTTTTTCTTCACTTGCTGGTTTAGCAACATCCTTGAGTTTTTCATCTGCTTTTTTTATGAATTCTTCTGATGCTGATAGGTAGATGTATATCTTATCCTTGTCTTCATCCAATACTGTACCATCCTTTACCTTGTATCCTGCCCTTGCAAAGCTATCCTCACCATATGGGTCAGCTTCTAGTATTTTGGCCACGTCTGCTTTTTTTGATAAATCACATTCATAAACACGGTCCATTAGTCATCCCCTACTCTTATCGTATCCTGCATCATGATTACCATTGCGGTATAAACAAGTGGATAAAGGAAGAAGATACTTACAATCTGAAGCAATGGTATGAAATTAAGCAACCAAGCAACGGCAAATATTATGTAAATTCCTATGAAAAACATATGCTTTTTTCTCCAGAAATTAAGCCCCTGCCTGAAAGAATCGTATATGCTGGCATTGAATGCACCAGCAAGTATGAGTGATGGTGTAAATATCATATGTACTACAAATGTTGCACAGAATGCATAAGTTCCAACTAACCAATCCATGTATTCATATCCTTGCAATACATAAACATAGAGTGCAATTGCTGGTCCAACGACAAGCAGCCATATGAATTCGCGTGTTAGCATTATGGCAAACATTTCAGGTGCTTTATCTAATGCATAAGAATAGAATTCCGCGACGCTGGTTTTTCCTTTTGTCAATGCTTTTTTATATGCTCTAGCCAGAGCGGCATTAATTCCATTCATGAAAAGCAAAAGTATCGTCAAAATTACTCCAATAACCGCAAGTGTTGATATGGCTTCAAGAGTAAGTTCTTGGCCAAATAAGGAAATGAACATGAAATAAATTAGAAATACTCCTATTGCTGCAAAACTGAATATCAGACTTATAAAAATGTGCAGCATGGATGCCCATACAAATAGAAACGGTTTTTTCGAATATGCATTGAAAGATTTTTTGAGGCTATTTATCAAACCTCTCACCTCTTTTTTATAACACTAACAAAGCAAATTATTTAAATGTCGTCGTCCCTCTCTTTTTTATGAAAAATGTACCTAGGTGCATGAGCACTCAACATCCGGATAATGTCGCAACTCCTTTCTTTTCTGATTCAGATATTCTTGCACGAGAAGCAGAAGTCAAGGAAGCATTCTTTGTTTTCTCCCAATTAGGCTGTAAAGAGCAGATGTGGGATAGTGAAGGAAAAGAGGTTGACAATCAGGTGGTTGAAAAGCTTCTCTCCCGTTACCAAGATTTTTTTACTAAAAAACCACTCGGGAAGGAATTTTTCCTTACATATAGAGTACCTAATCCCTCCGTGGAAAAGGAACAGGGGAAGATTTTACTCGAAACATTACATAGCATTCCGAGGGCATTTGATGTAACCAAAGCGGCTGGCATCGATGGTTGTCCCATCTTTGAAGTAATTCTTCCTATGACCACGTCTCATCTTGAACTTGAACGTATCAAAAACTATTATGAAAAAGTAATTATTGGGCAACAGGACATTCCTCTTGGCTCAGAGAAAATTTCAGTTAAAAAATGGGTTGGTGATTTCAAGCCTGAAAAGATAAACATAATTCCGTTATTCGAAGATTTCAATTCATTGATTACCTGCGATACTATTGTCTCCAAATTTCTTCAAAATAATGATGTAGAATACCAAAGAGTATTTCTTGCAAGAAGTGATCCAGCACTTAATTATGGTTCTGTGAGTGCTGTTCTTCTTTCTAAAATAGCACTCACAAAATTACACAACATTCAAGAAAAAACTGGAACTCCCATACTTCCTATTCTTGGTGTTGGTGGTGCACCCTTCCGTGGCAATTTCACACCCAACAATGTGAATAATTGTACTGAAGAATATCCAAGTGTTCAAACATTTACTGTGCAATCTTCTTTCAAATATGATTATGCTTTTCGTGATGTTGCTAATGCTGTAGATATGCTAAATCATGGCCACAGACGTCCGCCCTTGGAAATTAATGAGGCCCGTGCCCTTACTCTTGCGAAAAAAATCCAGAAAGTTTACGAAGGCCAAATAAAACAAATGGCTGATTTGATAAATGGTATTTCAGTGTATGTACCAAATCGAAGGGCAAGAAAACTTCATATTGGTCTATTTGGTTATTCCAGATCGCTTCAAGGGATAAAACTCCCTCGTGCCATTAAATTCTGTGCTGCTTTCTATTCTATTGGCATCCCACCTGAACTGCTTGGGCTTTCAGCCCTTACAGAGAAAGAGTTTGATGAACTCAATGATCTTTATGTTAAGATTGATGAAGACCTGCGTGATGCTTCAAAATTCATTGACAAAACTAATCTAGGAAGAATGCCCAGTTCTATCAAGAAAGACATTTCCAAAGTCTTAGACTTAATAGATTATGAAGAAATGCCCGAATATCGAGAGATTACTACTGCAGTATTTGATAACTTCAAAAAAGGCAAACACACAGAAGTTGCAGACGGCATAAAAGCAGCTGCATGGAAAAGGGGCTTTTTGGGTTAACCTCATGGTTTATAAATCTTAATGTAGTTTAATGACATGTAATTAAGGCCTTGCTATGTTGTTGGAACTTGGATTATTTATAACTCTTCTTGCTTTTTTATGCGAATATGTAGACTCTACTTTAGGGATGGGTTATGGCACTACATTAACCCCTATTTTATTATTGTTTGGGTTTGAACCACTTCAGATAGTTCCTGCAGTTCTTCTTTCAGAACTAATCACAGGATTCCTTGCAGCAGGTGCACACCATTCTATTGGGAATGTTAATTTTGCAAAAGATTCTGTTCATCTTAAAATAGCTCTTTTATTAGGTGTCTGTAGTATTGCTGGCGTTATTTTTGCCGGTTTTGCTGTAATCAATCTTCCAGTGTTTTATCTCAAGCTGTATATAGGCCTATTAGTTCTTCTAATGGGAATTCTTATCCTTTGGCACAGAAATTCAAATGGTTCATTCTCATGGAAAAAAATCACTGGCCTTGGTGTTCTTGCTGCATTCAATAAGGGGATTTCTGGCGGTGGGTATGGACCATTAGTCGTTACTGGGCAAATGCTTTCTGGCTTAAAAGGAAAGCCAGCAATCGCCATCACATCACTTGCTGAAGCATGCACATGTCTTGTCGGTGTTCTTTTCTACTTTTTTGCCAATAGTATTATTGATTGGCAACTTGCCCCTTACCTTATTGTAGGTGCAGTTCTTTCAGTTCCTTTCTCTGCAATATCGCTGAAGAAAATAACTGAACACAAGCTCACCATCTTCGTTGGTATCGCAGCACTATTGCTTGGTTTTTTTACACTGGCAAAAACATTCAATCTCCTTTAAAAAACTCCCAGGTAAATTTTTTTAGATGGACAGCATTTCAATTCACAAAAAACTCCGTGGAAAGATATTCATAGGAGGCAAAACAAACATCAATACAATTGAAGATCTTTCTACATTGTATACGCCAGGAGTAGCAGATCCATGTAAAGAAATAGCAAGAGACAAATCCCTTGTTTATGATTATACAATGAAAGGAAACACAGTTATGATTGTTACTGATGGTTCTAGGGTTCTTGGCCTTGGTGATATAGGTCCTGAAGCTGCATTGCCAGTAATGGAAGGAAAAGCCCTTATCATGCAGCAGTTTGCTGGTCTAGATGCATTTCCAATTTGCCTAAATGAAAAAAATCCCGATAAAATAGTTGAAATCATAAAGGCACTCTCTCCTGGCTTTGGTGCCATTAATTTAGAAGACATTTCAACACCAAAGGTCTTTCATATTGAAAAAAGACTTACTGAAGAGCTCGACATCCCTATTTTTCATGATGATCAGCATGGAACTGCCATGGTTACACTTGCTGGGCTTTATAATGCACTAAAGGTAACCGGGAAAAATAAAAATATAAAAATAGGAATTGTTGGGGCTGGCAGTGCTGGCTATGCAATCGCAAAACTTCTTTTTGCTGCTGGTTTTCAAAATATAGTAGTTTTCGATAGCAAAAGCGCCATACACAAAAATCGTAATCTAGATGGATATAAGAGAGAGCTTTCTGAATTAAATTCTCTTGATTATGAAGGTACAATCTCAGAATTTCATGGGGCTGATGTAATAATCTCTGCAGCAAAACCAGGTGCCCTTCCTTTTGAAACAATTAAAGCAATGAAAAAGCCCAATATTGTTTTTACCCTTTCCAATCCAATTTCTGAACTCTCTTTAGAACAGGCAAGAGAATTGGATATTGATGTCTTTGGAACTGGTAGAAGCGATTACCCCAATCAGATAAACAATTCTGTTTGCTTTCCTGGATTCCTAAAAACACTTCTTGATCTCAGAATCACTAAAATAACTGATGAAATGAAAATTGCAGCTGCGAAAGGCATAGCAGAAACTATAAATCCAACAAAAGAAAAAATAATTCCGGATGCATTCAATAAAGATGTAATTCAAAATATCTACAAAAGAGTCAAATCTTCTTTTTAATCTCATCATCAATTGTTGATGGTCCTTTTGCACTTGCAATGATTTTTTCAACATTTTCCTTATTTAAAATCCCCTTTTCTATAATGAGTTGCTTCAAGCTTATTCCTTTTTCATACGCTTCAGTTACGAGCTTTGAAACTTTTGAATAACCTAAGTATGGATTAAAGGCTGTGGCATATCCAAATGTTTTCTCAAAATTTTCCATTGTTTGCTTTTCATTGATCTTAATTCCGTCGATACAAAACTCTCTAAACATTTTTGAGCATCTGGTGAGCATTTCTTCACTTTGAAGAATGTCATAAGCTATCAAAGGGGTTGCAAAATTAAGTTCAAGCTGCCCAGATTGTGCTGCAAGAATTACTCCTTTGTCATTTGCCATCACCTGATAGCTTACCAAGTTCACAGCTTCTGGGATAGACGGATTTAGTTTTCCTGGCATTATAGAAGAACCTGGCTCTACCTCTGGCAATATTACCTCAGCTATTCCTGCCTTTGGCCCTGATGAAAGTAATCGCAAATCATTGGCTATTCTACACAGGCTAACTGCAAATCTCTTTAAGGCCCCAGAATAACTGATGAAATCATTCATATTTTGTGTCATTTCAATTGGGTCTTTTGCAGCTTTTAGATCCAAATTACTCTCTTTATTCAAGTGCTTTACTACAATTTCTCTGAATTGTGGATGTGCAGTAATTCCGGTTCCTGTTGCTGTACCCCCAATACCAAGTTCTCTGATTCCTTCAACAGTTCTTTTTAATTCATAAATATCTTTTTCCATAGCCCTTGCATAAGCAGCGAAAACCTGCCCATAGGTTATTGGAACAGCATCCTGCAGATGCGTTCTTCCTATTTTCATAACCTTGTCATATTCTTTTGATTTTTTTCCAAAAGCTTTCTGAAGCAGTTCAGCCTCTCTAACTAATTCTTTTGATAATCTTATTGCGGCTATTTTTGTTGCTGATGGAACAACATTATTGGAGCTTTGAGACATATTTACATGATTGTTTGGGTGTACAAATTTGTATTCTCCTTTCTGCCCACCTAGTAATTCTTCAGCTCGATTTGCAACAACTTCATTGACATTCATATGCAAAGGAGTGCCTGCTCCTGCCTGAAAAGCATCCAATATAAATTCTTTATCAAATTTTCCATCAATAACTTCTTGACTTGCATCCACTATTGCATTTCCAACCTTCTTATCAAGTCTGTCAAGTTCCATATTTGCAAGAGCAGCACATTTTTTGATAAGTGCAACTGAATGTATTAATTCTATATTGACTTTTGTGCCACTCAACTGAAAGTTTTTATTAGCGCGAACAGTAAAACATCCATAGTACGCATCTTCTGGAACTTCTACTTTTCCTATGAAATCTTCTTCCTCTCTCATCTCTCCACCTTAATCACTAACAACAAAAATAGGACAAATGCAATTGGGCAGATCGGTGTTTCTTCAATTGGAGGGGCGGTTGTTTCATTTTCCGTTACATTGGGCGGCCCATGTGGGGGAGGGGCGATTATCTCTACACATTCTTCATTTTCACATCCATATCCCTGAGCGCAATCTGAATTTGTAACACATTCTGGTTCTTCTACACACTCTTCATGCTCACATGTATAACCAGTTGGACAATCATTATTAGCTATACATTCTGGTTCTTCTACACACTCTTCATTCTCGCACACATATCCTGCCGAACAATCGTTATCAACTATACACTCTACACACTCTTCATTCTCACATACATACCCAACTTGGCAGTCAGCATGAACAAGGCATTCTGGAGGTTCTTCAAAACATTTTTCATATGCAAATTCTATTTCTCTACTTTGATATGCTGGGTTATCTACTCGCAAAATGAACATTGCTGTTAGAAATTCCATACTACCTGCAACTTCCATTGTATACCTTCCATTAGCATCTGTTTGCCCAGAATTTGGTAGTGCCTGATACCCGTAATCAGTATAGAATAGATATATCCATGCATTTTCCACGGCGTCTTCTTCTGAACTAACCTCTACAGTAAGTTCTTTACTATCACAGTTTATTGTAATATCAATATCCATTGTTGGAAGATTTTCATTTCCCGTATCCTGCACTTCTATGTAATGTGGCTTTACCATGAATGCTGTGCTCAATCCTATAAGAAGCAAAACAATAATGAGTGATTTCATAATCACTATTCAATCTGTTTTCTTTTAAAAAGTATGAGGAGAGGAAGCAAGGCCGGGATACATAACTCTGGTGCAGTTTCTTCCTCACTCTCCGTCTGATTAGTTGAATTATTCGAAAGAACTGGATTTTGGATTAATGGTGGTTCTTGTGGAGAAGGAATCGTTTGTTTAGTATTATTTGCTATTGGCGCGATCCATGATTCATTTGCAAGACAACATAAAATATCAAAATGTATCTCCTTTGATCGATATCCATTCTTTTCTATACGTAACATAAACAAACCACGCATAAACGTAACATTACCCGGGAGTTTGTGCTTCACAAATCCATCCTCACCAGTACTTGCCGAAGATAACAGTGGTGATGCAAAATCGATATATTGTAAGTATGTTTTTGTTCCTTCAACTCCACTCATGTTTGTGTCCATTACATTCAAGTGTACTTCACCGTTATCACAATCAACTCCAAGCGAATAAAGAAATTCAGGATAAGCGTAATATCCAAGATTTTTCTGCTCATAAATTTGTGGTCCTAATATTGCCGATGCAAGAGAAACAATAAATAAAAAAAAGAAGATCCGCTTCATTTTTTGATGCCTGCAAAATGCGCAATAAGAGCCTCTAGCTGTATTCGTTCATTTGCGCCTTGTACTAATCTAAAATTGTGCTCACCAATAATCTCTACAAGTTTTATTTTTTGATTTTCTGGAATTTCAAGCTGCGGTATCTCTCTATATATCTGTAGAAGAATATCCTCCCCACTTAATCCATATGATATTATCAGTTTATCCAGATTCTCGCGGGCTTCTTTGAATTTTCCTTCAAGTGCAAGCTCCGTCATAATCTTCACTTCTTTTGGTGTTGCCCTGCTGCTTATCTTATGAACCAACTTTGCAGTTATGTGAGTAGAATGCATACCAGCACCCTGCAAAATATTTATCGCCTTTCGCATATCTCCTTCTGAAACATAAAAGATTGCTTCATAAGCGTCTTTGTCTACTTTTAATTTTTCTTCTTTTACTATTTTTTCCAATGCCCCAACGACATCATTTCCATTAAGTGGTGCAAATCTGAACACTGCACATCGACTCTGTATAGGTTCAATTATTTTGGATGAATAATTAGCCGATATAATAAATCTGGTAATTGAAGAATTCGCTTCCATTGTTCTTCTTAACGCTTGTTGCGCGTCTGTTGTAAGAGCATCCCCCTCGTCAAGAAATATCAGTTTGAATGGTGCATCTCCCAATGAAATTGATCGTGCAAAATCCTTTATTCTTCCCCGCACTACATCAATGCCTCTTTCATCTGATGCATTCAACTCACTAAAATTCCCGTGCAATTCTTCTCCAAAAAGTTCTTTTGCAAGAGCAAGTGCACACGTTGTTTTTCCTACTCCTGGCGGTCCAGCAAAAAGAAGATTTGGCATGTTTTTTGATTTTACGAATGCTTTCAAACTCTTTACTGCCTCTTCTTGTCCTGCCACATCTTCTAACCTTTTAGGCCTGTATTTCTCTGTCCAGGGTAAAATATCTATTTTTTCCATCAAATGAGTTTTTGACCAATATATATAAATTTTATACGATATCAACCTCCAAGTGATAAATATGGATCGCATCGAGACAGGAATTTCTGGTTTGGATGAAATGCTTAATGGTGGAATCCCGGCAGGCAGGCACGTTGCACTTTACGGTGGGCCCGGGGCAGGAAAAACTTCGTTCTGCTTTGAATATCTTTATCGTGGAGCAAAAATGGGTGAAAATGGCCTTTATATTTCACTTGAAGAAACACATGAGGATATCATCGAGAATATGAGGAATTCATTCAGTTTATTTACTGATACTTCTCAGCTGCTTGCTGAAAAAAAGCTAGAAATAGTAAAACCTGATAAGCTTAATCTTGAAGAAGTAGCCAATTTATTAGAAGACAGAATAACCTCGAATGACATAAAACGAGCAGTAATTGATTCAGCCACTATGATTCGTCTTTCCTTTGCTACAGAGATAGAATACAGGCAAACACTTTTCGAGTTCCTTTCGCTTCTCAGAAATTTAGATGTGACCTCAATAACTACTGTAGAAGCAAGCACTGCAAGAAGATCTGAGATGAAATATGATATTGAACACTTTGTTATGGACGGTATAATCAATCTTTACAATCTTGATCGCGAGGATCGAAGAGTAAGAGCACTTGAAGTATTCAAAATGCGAGGGACTGACCATTCTCGTGAACTTGTCCCATTTAAGGTAACCCCTTCAGGTATAAAAGTGTACGTCGGAGAAAAGGTTTTTTGAGGTGTAATGATGAAAATTAATCTAAAAAAGTTCGGAGCTATTGTTGCAGGAGCAACATTATTAGCAAGTTCTGCGGCCTTTGCCACTCTTAGTTTTGAATCTACCACTTTGGTAGATGGCACAGGTTCCCCTGTAGCAAA
>JAHJCT010000034.1 GCA_018812715.1 Microcaldota archaeon
CAACGGGACGGCATGGTCGCTTTCCGGTTCTCTCACCAACGGGACTGTCGAGGCGGTATACGCGGCTGATGCAACGCACGTCTGGGCGGTGGCCTGGGGCGGGGTAATCAACTTCTTCAACGGCGCGGTCTGGTCAACGCAGGCGAGCGGAACTACCGAGGACTTCTATGATGTTCACGGCACCGGACCAGCCGACGTTTGGGCTGTGACCCGCGCTTTCAGCGCCGGTCGTTCTCCGAGAATTCAGCATTACAACGGGACCGTCTGGAGCAATTCTTTCACCGGTTCGGCAAACGCGCAGTTCCGGGGGGTTTGTGCGGCCGCGCCGGATGACGTTTGGGTCGTTGGCTCGAAAGACTACGGGAGTTCAAACGTCCGCCCCGCGATCTGGCATTACGACGGGAGTGTTTGGACAGACGTTACGCTGAACATCACGATCCCGGCCGGGGTCTATGAGTTCCAGGAAGTGTACGCGCTCGATTCGTCGCACACCTGGATCAGCGGCGGTCAGGGGTGTCTCATATTTTATGACGGCTCATCCTGGTCGTTTGTGAATACGGGTATCAGTACAGGTCTTGGCGCAATACACGGGTTCGACGCTGATGACGTTTGGGTCTGCGATGGCAGTCAAACCGTGCTGTGGAGCAAGACGGCCATGACCCCGGCCTCGTTCACCGAGCTTTATCTCGGCCAGCGTGATACGTACTCGGCGCAGTTCGACCCGGTGAAAGAGATCGCCACGGGAACGCTCGTTAACACGACGGCTCAGTGCCTGCGGCGGCGAAGCAACAACTACCGGACGGTGAACACCGGAACTACTGTGGAGGCAGAATTCATCCTTCCAGGTCACGGGGACCGGTTCATGTTGGTCGGTGGTTTCACGTTCGGCGCATCAACGGCGTACGACACCATCACCGTGACAATGTTCCTCCGGGCAACCGACGGGACTGTTATTACGAGCGCGACCAAGACGTTCACGATTGACCTTGCGAACCCGAACACGCTGTTCAAGGAACTGCTGACGTTTACCGACCGGCAGGACCCCTTCGAGATTCCGACGGCGTACACTCGGTGGGAACTCGCCGCCGCGCTGAACCAGGTCATCAGGATATCGCTTGATCCGAGTCTCGCCACGACGTTCCGGCACGACTATTTCGGCCTTATCCCGGTGGACAAATACGTCGAGGTGACGGACTTCTCGGGGAACGCTCTTGTCCTGGCCGGGCGTGAAGACCGGGCGATCCTGAAGTCGATTGACGGGACGCTCGAACTCTCCGAAGTCTTTGACCCGACAAAGACGCTCGGAACGCCGAAGTTCAAGGCCGACCCCGCCGGGATAAACCTTACTCTGGTGGCCGTCAACGACAGCGCGGGAGACCACCAGGTAGCGCTCCCGTTGAATGTCATCATCAAGTACCGACCCCGGTATTTCAACACGGCGTAACCGTTCATAACAGATACGGAGGACAGGCCCCCGCACGGGGGCTTTTTTCATGCCATGGGAAAAGACTCTCTGACCCTCGAACTCTGGAGTCCGGACGGGATTACAACCCGTTACGACAATCTCGACGATGAAATACGCAATCTGAAGTACGGGTCGCGCTCCCCCGGCGGATTCTCGGCCTGTTCGTGGGAGATGTACCGGTCGCCTCAACGTCTGTTCGACGATATCGGGATCACAAATACGGTCCGAATCTATCACGGCCCACGTCTGGTGTGGCACGGCCAGATCGTCTCTGTTCAGCGCACCATCGGAGACGAAGTGACCCTCGCGGTCCAAGCGGACGGCTTCTCAGGACGGCTTAAAACGCGTCTGACGACAACCGGGGTCGCAGCGGGACAGAAAGGCTCAGACTGGATCACCGGGGTCCTGCTCGCCGACGCGGACCTTGATTTCGACGCCGGGGTTATCAACACGGCCGACTTCGCATTTCCGTACGGGGTGGACATGTCGCCCCATATAACGTTCGAAGAAGGCCTCAACCGGATCAATAAGGCGAACGGGTATTACTGGGGGATCACGGGCGTAACGCCGGGAACGTTCCGGCCCGTCTTCGACTGGTACCCCAAACCGGAAGCACCCGATCTGTATGTATCAATTGAGGAGTCCGACAGCGACCTCGCGTACTCGGTGGATGACGTGATCAACTTCGTCCGGTACGCGTACACCATTGACGGATCAACATACCAGTACGGGTATGTCCAGGATGCGGCCTCGCAGGGCCGGTGGAGGCGGCGCGACGGCGAGATCGCGTTGCAGGGAAAGGCGAACTCGGCCACCGCGATCCAGGTGGCGACTGTCTTCCTCAACGAACGGAAGCTCCTGAAACCCCAAACGTCTTTCACCTGCCGAACTGTTCACGACGCGGCGGGGGCGGTCATCCCTGTATTCGAGGTCCTGGCAGGTCCTGTCCTGCGAATACCCGATCTGTTCCCCGCCGAGATGATTATCGCCGACGCGGAGACGGTCAACGAGATGTCAACATTCGAAGTCGTCGAGGCCGTCGTTGACGTTGACGCGGGGTGCGTGACGGTCGCCCCGGGACGTACCGGCCTTGCCCTCGAAAAGATGCTCGCTTATCTGGACGCACTCCAACCGCCGAACAGGAGCTGATGATGGACCCGGTTTACAAAGGCGATATCGGATACAACGCCCCTCTCCTCGGATACTGGCGGCGGCTTCATTATTACGAAGACGGAAACGTCAACCGCGCAATCAGCGTACCCAGAGGAGGATACGCATGTTTCGACACAACCAACTACCGGAAGACAATCACGCTTTCCGAGGATTCGAGAATCCGGGTAACCTTCGTGGGTTTTTTCAACGCAGTCACATCTGATGTTTGGAGAAATGTAATAGCCCACATCAATTACGGCACAGGCGGCACAAGTATAATAGGCAGTTTCGGAGGCTGCGGCTTCTATCATGCGGCCCTCACCAGTGGGCGTATCACATACGCATCAATCGCCCTGGCGGGCGAACGCGTATTATCGGCGGGCTCGCACACGATTGAAATCCGGGCCAACTGCTGGGATGCCTCAGCAAACCTCACCAAGTTTTATAACGGAGTATTCGCAATAGACGTTTGTAAGGCGTGATTACATGAACGGATGGGAACAGGTCATTACGCAGTTTGGAGTCTCCGGCCTCATGGCCTTTTTTCTATGGCTGATCCTTCGGCACTACATCAATCAGTCAGCGGACATGAACACCGAGCGTCGGGAACTTGAGACCGAGCGCGTCGAGGAG
>JAHJCT010000027.1 GCA_018812715.1 Microcaldota archaeon
GCCAAACAATGCAGCATCAGTTAATGTTGCAACATACAGCAACTTTGGCAGCCTTGTTATCCTTGATACAGATGCAGTAGGTGTAGGAACACTTGTATCTGTTGGTGGTGACCAAGTCAACTCAGTAACTGCAGATCTTCTTTCAGGTGCACCAGTAGACTGGGCTACTGAAACAACTGTTGTAAGAGAAGTTGTGGCTGGCTCTAAGATTGTAGTTGCCGGTGCAGAAAAAGAAGACACTCTTCAAGCAGCCAAAGACTTCGTGTCTCAACTACAAAAAGCCTAATTTTTTTCTTTTATTTTTGTGGCATTAAATAGTCTTATAAGCATTTCTTCTTATGATAATATATGGATTATTATGAATTTTACTTATAAAAATCCAAATACATCAAGAAAACCTGAAAAACCACCCAAAGCTTTTGCAGCTGCTTTTGTTACATCTGCCCTTCTTTTTGTCCCTCAATTGGCTAGCGCACAAGATGTATGTTCTGCAAAAACTGTTAAAGGAACGACAAGTCGTTTTGCACAGCTTACAGATCGATCCATTAAGATTAATGTTCCTACAATGACTGCCGGAGACCACATTCAAATTTCTCTACCTTCTTCATATTCCGCGCGTCTTTTAGAAAAAACAAGAGGATTAGAACCATCCGCAAGAAGACAATTCCTTCAAGGAGTTCTGTTATCCAATATCAGAGAAGGCATCTCAGCTCTTGGTTCTGCTAAAACATTTGATTGTGTTTCCTTAGATCCAGCAATACCAGCAAGAAGAACTATAAATCCAGATACTTCAAGAAAAGCAAAAGACCTTCCTCCACTTCCAAGACAAATCAAAGGTGGAAAAGGAACTGAAAAAAGGCCCTATGTTGTACGTCTTGAAAAAGGAAGAGAAAAAGGCGAGAGTCTAGGTGCTATGCCAATTATATTTCCTGTAAAATTTGATATAGCTGAAGGTCCAACAGTATATTTTAAAGTTTCACTTACCCTCAGCCAACTCAAAATAAATATACGAGATAAAACAGCTAGCGAGTTAAAAGGTGTAATGCGTGCAGCTACTGTTCGATATTCCTTAGAACATGATACAAGCATTGGCGGAAAGGTCGATGTTAATACTGGCCAGCTTCTTCGCTCACTTGCTCAAAAAGTCGGAGCACAGGATGCAGAAGCAGATACCTATATGTATCAAAGAGATTGACCCCTCTCTCTGCACACATCTCTATATTGTTCTATTGTTGCTCTTTCATCTGCACTAATTCTTTCTCCTGAATCAAGTGCATTCTGGAAATGTCTGACGCAATCATCCCATCTTCCTTCTCTATAGGCGCGTTCTCCTTGTTGAAGCTCCTCATTATAACTTCCTCTTGTTACGTCTCTTCTATATTGGGGATCCAACTCAACAGCCCTTCTGAAGTGTGAAGATGCCTGCTCCATATCACCTTGGCTTTCATATAAAATACCGAGATTTTGATGAGCATATGCACTTTCATAAATCGCCAGAGATCTTTCGTATGCAGTAATAGCATCAGTTGTTCTTCCCTGATCCCTAAAATAGTCACCCCATTCACTATGATAGACCGAAGCAGCTTGCGAATAACTAAGCGTCATTATTGTACTATATCCCCCATCTGCCGTTTCTCCAAGTCTAGAACTCTGCAAATCGATTATCACTCTTTCATTTCCTATCTGCGCATAAGGTATCATGTGGTGTATTCCTGCCGGTGCACTACCAAAATGTACAACAAGTACTCCGCCAGGAATGTTCATTTCCTGAAGTATAGCCACAACTATATTTGCGAGATCTGTACAGTCCCCCCCATCTTCAAGGGTTTCTATAGCTGTTCTTGGTGGCCTACCACTCATATTAACTACACTTATTGTTCCATTGAGCGTTCTATGCATTTGCTCTATTTTTTCTCTCGTTGTTCCTTGTGAATTAAATCCAGTAATTAGTGTTCTCATCCTATCATTTAGAGTAAATGGATTCGCATCTGGATTATAAGCAACTGATCGAACGGTTTGAGCATAAGCTGTTTCAAAAATTCCTTCGGTTGCTGGCACACCAAGAGTAAATGCTGCAAAACCAATGGCGGCTAAGGAGTTTCTCATGTGATGCCGATTCTTTGGTTCCTTTGAACAATTTCTCCCCAGAGTTAACTCTCTCATGAGGTAGTAAGTGATACAAAGTGTTTTTAATCCTCCTGCTCAAAGTTAAAAATACTTTGTGAGAATTCCTATCATTCTTCTTATTTAGAGGTATTTTCAATGTATGACCATCGCAAGATAGAAAAAGAAGTCTTAGACTTCTGGAAGAAACACGATATATATCAAAAAGCAAAGGAACAGAATAAAGGTGAAAAAAGCTTTTATTTCTGTGATGGCCCTCCTTATGCTACTGGCCAGATACATCCAGGCACAGGTTGGAACAAAACCATAAAAGATTCAGTTTGTCGTTATCATCGTGCCTGCGGAAAAGATGTACGCGTGCAAGCTGGTTATGATACACACGGTCTTCCTATTGAGGTAAAAGTAGAGCAGGAACTCAAATTCAAGCACAAAGGAGATATAGAAAAATATGGCATAGAAAAATTTGTAGAAAAATGCAAGACATTTGCAACAAAATATATTGGTGTTATGGGAAACCAATTTCTTTCTCTAGGAGTATGGATGGATTTCGATACTCCATACATTACATATCATGATAGTTATATCGATTCATCTTGGAAAACTCTTCAGATGGCCCATGAAAAAGGGCTTTTACATGAAGGCGTATATGTACTTCCTTACTGCTATCGTTGCGAAACAACCATGGCAAATTATGAATTAGAATATGATGATGAGACTGATCCAAGTATTTTTGTTAAATTTCAACTTAAGGATAAACCAAATGAATACCTGGTCATTTGGACTACTACTCCTTGGACTTTGGTATCCAACATGGCAGTCATGGTACACCCACTTTACTCTTATGTAAAGGTGCAAGTTCATGACGAGGTTTGGTTGCTAGCCAAGGATCGTTTAGATTATCTCATGAATCTACTGGATACGAGCGCAACAGTTCTTGAAGAAATCCCTGGCCGCAAACTCAATGGCCTAGTCTATCTTCATCCATTCCAGGATAAAATTGAGAAGGAATATGAACGCAAAATAGTTCTGAGCGATGAATTCGTAACACTTGAAGAAGGTACTGGGTTAGTGCATACAGCCCCGGGTCATGGTCCTGCAGATTTCATTATTGGAAAACGTTATGATATAGAGGCATTTTCTCCCGTAGATGACAAAGGCAATTATACAAAAGAAGCAGGTGAACTTAAAGGTAAGAATGTAAGAGAAGCAAATCCACTTGTTGTTGATATTCTCAAGGAGAATGGCACATTAATTCATGAATCACGCATAAAACACCGTTACCCCCATTGCTGGCGTTGCAAAACGCCATTGATTTTCCTTACTACCAATCAATGGTTCATAACAATCTCAAAAATAAAAGATCAAATGGTTAATGAAATCGATAAAACTACTTGGCATCCTTCTTTTGCCAAGGATCGCTTCAAAGAATTTGTTTCAAATGCTCCTGACTGGTGCATTTCACGACAGAGATATTGGGGCATTCCATTGCCAATTTGGAAATGCGAATGCGGCAAAATCAAGGTAGTTGGTTCTAAAACCGAACTTCCAGAAGTTAAGGAACTCCATCGGCCTTACATAGATGATATTGAATTGAAATGCGAATGTGGAGAAAAATCAAAACGCATCCCAGATGTTCTTGATGTTTGGTTTGATTCGGGCAATGCTATTTGGGCCTCACTTACTCCGGAAGAAGCTAAGGTATATGGCGAAAAAGCAGATGTTATTATCGAAGGCCAAGATCAGATAAGAGGCTGGTTTTACTCTTTACTTGGTTCTGGTGTTGTTCGTTACGGGGCATCACCGTACAAAGAGCTCCTTATGCATGGCTTTTTCGTTGATGAACATGGAGAAAAGATGAGTAAATCTGTCGGTAATTTCATACCTTTGGAAGATATTCTTGACAAGTATGGTGCAGATAGTTTTAGATTATGGGGACTGAGTAATACTGTTTGGGATGAACTAAAGTTCAGTTGGGATGAACTCAAAAAAGCAACGTCTGATCTCAACATCGTCTCTAATATGGTAGTTTTCTTAGAGCGTTTCTATCCACAAAGCACAATAGAAGATGTTGATCTAGAACCGATAGATGTATGGATGATAAGCAAACTGAATTCTACCATAAAAGCTTTCAGAAATTCTTTCGAGTCATATGAACTTAATAAGGCTGTCAAAATTTTACGTTCTTTTATAGTGGAGGATCTAAGCAGATTTTATATGAAAATAGCGAAAGATCGCATTTCTGCCAATAGTAATGCTGCAGCTGCTCTTTGGACAATTTATCATGTAATGTTCTCCTCAATCAGGATGCTTGGATGCATTACTCCAATGCTAAGCGAGCACCTTTACCAAAAATTCTTTAGAAAATATGAGACTGAGGAATCAATTTTCTTATTTCGACTTCCAGAAGCAGATGTGGGCAGAATAGATGGCATAGCTGAAAAACAAATGGAAACAATACAGGAAATTGTTTCAACTGCATTACTGGTAAGACAGCAAGCTGACATAAAAGTCCGTTGGCCTATACAAAACATTTACATTGAGACCAAATCGCATGAAGCAACAGATGCAGTAAATGCATTCAAGGAAACATTGCTTTCGCTTGTTAATGCAAAAGAAGTTCAGATTGTTGAAAAAGTACCGCATGGTGAAATCTGCACTCGAGAATTCTCAAAAGGCGCAGTCCATCTTGATAAGAGAATAAATGAGGATCTTTATGAAGAAGGCATGATAAATGAAATAAAGAGAAGAATACAACTCATGCGCAAAGAAGCTTCTTTGGTCGAAGATAATACCATACAAATACATATTGATACTGAAAAAGAAATCGAAGCGATATTGAAAAAACACGAAAACGAACTACTAAAACAAGTGAATGCAAAAAAACTCGATTATAAAGTAGCAAAAGATATGAAAGAGTATAAAATTGACGGGAGAATCGTAAGAATCTTAATAAAAAAAGACTAGTTCTCCCCTTTGTATACCTTTCTCTTTTTCATGTTGCTCCAGCAGCTTTTGCAGATATACCTCTTACCTATCCTCTTTCTTTTTGAACTTTTTATGCATAAATAACATATCTTACCTGTGCAATAATCGCATTTCTGCAATTTAGCTGTTTGTTTGCCACATCGTGTACATGTCTCAATAGCCATTAATTCCACTCCCAATTAATTAGTGGTTATAAGCATCGAAAGCTATTTAATAGATATCCAGAGAATGCTACTCTATGAGAGGTCAAGCAGCAGTAGAATATCTTACGACTTACGGTTGGGCTATTTTTGCCTTGTTGATAGTCATAGCAGTCCTATTTTCCAGTGGTATTCTTTCCCCAAATTACCTGATCTCTGAAGAGTGTACTTTTGGTACAAATCTTCAGTGTAATTTTGCACTTTTTAATCAGGGTGCATCAACAAAAATCCTTTTGAATGTCTTCAACGGCTTTCCATACAAGATCAAAATAATAAGCGTAAATATCGAGACTCAGGATGGGAAGCAATACTTTTCAGGATTCCCTACTGATATCGAACTTGACAGCGGGGGAAACGCAACATTTGATGCTATTCTTAGCGGACCACCATTGGGTGAGGGTTCTGTTAAAAGATTTGTTGGAAACGTCACCTATGTTTCATGTGCCCCAGAACTTGGTCCTGACTGTACTACATCGCAACATGTAATAACTGGCAGGGTGGTTGGCCGCGTTATACCACAATAACAGAAAATTCGCCTTTGTTTGTTTCTATTTCTTTTATTTTACTTATCTCTTTTAATTCGTCAAGAAGTTCTTTGCTCATTTCTTGAGGAAGAGAAAGACGTATTTTTTCAAGCTCTGCATTTTGGGCCATTTTATTGTTTGATTTGTATTGTCTCAGCTGGCTTACAATTTCTTTAAGTGTTTCCACTTCTTTTACTTCTTGCTCTTCACCAGCTTCTGGCCAGTTTCCATCAACCCCTCCAAATAATTGCTCTTGTATTTCATTGCTGATATGCGGAGTTATTGGTGCCATTAATTTTGTACAATCCAACAATACTTTGTTTAATGTGTACAAAGCAGCTTTTTTACCTGGAGAATCCGTGTAAACCCGGTGTTTTACATACTCAAGATAATGATCGCAGAAATCATGCCAGAAAAATGAATAGATTTTGTTCATTGCATGATGATATTCATATTTTTCCATGGCTTCTGTGCATTCAATTATTAGTTTATTCAGTTTTCCTAGAATCCACCTATCTATAGTGTTTAATTCTCCTGATTCTGCCTTGCCCAAATTTTCTACAAAGCGTGCTGCATTCCATAGTTTTGTAAGAAAACTTTTTGCGTATTTGATGTCTTCATAGCTGAATGGCCTATCTTTTGCCATTGCCCCACTCAATGCTGCCCATTGTCTTATAGCATCAGTTGGATAATCTCTCAACAGTTCGGTAGGAGAGATAATATTACCCAGACTTTTACTCATCTTCTTTCCATCTGGCGCAAGTACATTTCCATTGAGTAATATTTCTTTGAATGGAGGTATTTTTGTTAATGCAACTCCACTTCTATAAATGGTGTAAAATGCCCAGGTTCGTACTATTTCAACTCCTTGCGGCCTTAATGTAATCGGATATAACTTTTTCATCTTTTTTTCATCAGGCCAACCCGCTATTACCAATGGAGTAATACTTGAATCAACCCAACAATCACATGTGCTTGTCTCTGGCTGCATTTTCTTTCCACATTTGCATGTTTTTTCCTTTGCTTTTTCAGGATAAAATGGTAATTCATCTAAATCAACCGCAGCAGTAATCCCACATTCACAATAATAGAATGGCAATGGTGTTCCAAATACCCTCTGCCTTGAAATAACCCAATCCCATTCTGCTCCTTCTACCCAATCTATGAGGTAACTGATTCCAAATTCAGGTATCCATTTTATTTTTTCTGCCATTGCTTTGATTTCTTTTGCAGTTGTTCTGATATCAGCAAACCATTGTAAAGATGGAAGCAATTCGACCGGTCTTTTGCAGCGGTCATGAACCTTAACCATTTGTGTAAGCTTTTTTTCTTTTACTACTCTGTCGCCTAAAATCTCAATGATTTTTTCTTTTGCCTCTTCTGTTTTCGATCCATCTAATTCTCCGGAATTTATCATTCTTCCTTTTTGATCTATAGCTTCGTACAATGGAAGTTTGTGCCTGTGCATCCAGACAACATCCATCTTGTCTCCAAAGGTACAGACCATCACCAACCCACTGCCGAATTCCTTGTCAACTTCTTTGTCTGGCAGTATTGGGATTTCTTTTCCTAACGGCGTTTTTACTTTTTTTCCTTTTAGGTTTTTGTAGCGTTCATCATCTGGATGGAATAATACTGCTTCGCATGCATGCAATAATTCAGGTCTTGTTGTTGCTATAATTAAATCCCCATTTGGCCCACTAAATTTTACATCATAAAGTGTTCCTTGTTTTTCAATCTCATCAAGCTCAGCCTTTGCTACAGCTGAAACACATCTTGGACACCAATAAACAGGATATTTATCTCTGTAAACAAGCTTATTTTCATACATCTTTATAAGAGAAAGCTGGACCTTTTGATGGTACTCTGGGTCCATTGTACGGTATTCATAGCGCCAATCTGGACTAAAACCCATTTCTGTCATTTGTGCTTTCATTCTTGCTATCATTTCTTTTGTCCATTCTACGCATTTTTGCCTGAATTCTTCAGGTGGCAATCTTCCATGTTTTTTCTCCACTTTCACCTCAGTTGGAAATCCTTGCGTATCCCAGCCTTGAGGATAATAAACATTAAATCCTCTCATTCTTTTGTAACGTGCAGCAAAATCAAAATAGCTGTAAGAGAGAACATGGCCCATATGCAGTTCTCCACTTGTAAAAGGAGGCGGAGTATCTATTGAGTAGATAGGTTTGTTTGTATCATTTTCATCAAACCTATATGTACCATCTTTTTCCCAGTGGGCTTGCCATTTCTCTTCAATGGCTCTTTCGAATCTTTTTTGAAGCATAAGTAGGTTACACCATTCTTTCTTCCGTGTCAGGCACTACCCCGGCGAGTTCACCAGTGTGAAGTCTTCTTGATAATTCTATTTGTCTTTCTAAGATTTGTTCTATCAAATCGCTTGTTTCTCCACCTTGTCTTTCCATCTCTTCCCTTGCTTCTCTTGCATGCCTTCCACCTACAAGCCTTGCAAGTCTTAGTTCGATTTCATCGGCTCTTCTTCTGTATTCTTCATCATTACTTCTCCTTTCCAAAAGTCCTCTTAATTCTTGCAATTGCTGTGCCATTAACTCTCTTATGTATGGTTGCAATGGTTGGTTCCCACCTCTGCCAGCCGTTTCATCTTTAGTATCAGTAGTTTCTTGTTGTCCACCAGTTTCCAATCCCCATTCTCTTGCAAGGCGGAAAGCAACTGATGCTGAAACTCCGCCTCCACCAAGATCTGCAGGAACTACTGCTGCAGCAAGCATATCTTCACTAGATGTTGTTAATTGCGCTTCAGTAATTCTACCTTCTTCATACGCATGTTGAAGTGCCTCACGACCAGCTGTAAGAAACATAGTCGATTGCTTGTCCCTGTACCTATCTTGATCTTCAGCATCATACAAGGCAGCGAATAGGTCACGCACCCTTCCAGTTTCATGTACTAATGCGTTTGCTAATACATCATCTCCTGTTGTTCGTGCTTCAGCATGTGCCTCTCCAAATATTGAATACCATTCATTAAGATATATATCGGCAACTTGGCGTTGTATATCAGTATATTGCTCTCTTGCGATTTCAGCATTAGCTATGTGATTATTAAACTCAGTCCAACTTCCTTCTAGTGCCGCTACTACGATCTCGTTTCTTTCCTCTTCGCTGCTATTTGGCATTAATCTCAGTATCTCTTGATTGTTTGCAGCTTGTTGGACTGCTATATCTCTTCTACTCTCAATACTAGTTGTCACATCTCGTTCTACAGTTACCTGTGGTGTTTGAACTTCTGGTTGAATTTGCTGTTCTTCTTCCGGTTCTAAAAATGCTCCGCCCATAATTAGAATATTTATAAATAAAGTTTAAATGTTATCTCATTGCTACAGCAACAGTTGAAGTGGTTGTTGGTTCTGCTAAAACAACAACTCCGCCACGTAAAGTATCTCCATAATATGTGGCCCCAAACACTACGTATTCCCCACCACCAAGACTTGTCAATACTCTTCCTTGCTGATCCACAGGAAGAACGTAAATATCAGTATAAGTTGTTTCAACGCCTCTTAACTCAAATGTCCCTGTTTCAAGTACAATTCTAACTCTTTGTAGTTCCTGACCAGTGAATTCTTGTACAATTGCTGCGAATCCGTTTAAATCTAATCCTCTTACACCAACCACTACTCCTGGAGTTATTTCGACCGGAGCTCTGGTGCTTTCTCTTTCAGCTGGGAAAACAACATCTAATCCTTTATTATCTCCTTGAGAAGCCAAAGTAATAGTTATATCTACTTCACCAGGAATAACTGCCGCAATTGAATATGTATGGTTATTATGAGATGCTGGGAAAAATTCATCCTCTCTATATCTTTCTGTTTCTCTATCCAATTCTCCTAACGTTCTATTTAATCTAACAACAGTAAGATCAATTGTCCTTCCATTTATCACTACATCTTGTGCTCTAGCAATACCTGGAATAATCAAAGGAGCTCCAATTCCAAACGCTAAGCCTAAGGCAACTACTCCTGCCTCACCCACACGTTTAAATTTCCTTAAAATCTCTGAAGAATTAGTTTTACGGCTGGAAGTCTCTGGCCTTCGCATCGTATCTTTATGCGTTAACTCCTTCATGCTTCCACCCCATTTTTATTATGCCCAACCTTATATAAAAAGCTATCTTTTTTGTGAAAATTTACACAATTGACGAAGTTTTTGATACTTTTAAACTTTAATCTAAAAAATTCTTCACAACATGCAATTTTAAAGTTATTGACTCTGCCATTGTTGTGTTTATCTTAGGTAAATTACCTCTAGGACAAATGGCTATGCGCATCAAATATTACTAATTACCAGAACTAGTTGATTTTGAAAATTTAGATTGTGAATCGCATCCCATCTTTTGCAGCTACAGTTCTTACTCCAGTTTCTTTCTCAATTTTTTGTGCCTGAGAGTTTGGCCCAACTCTCATCATCTTCATCCCCAAATGGGTTATTATGCATGTTTTTGGCTTTGCTTTTTTCACTATTTTAATCACTTCATCCGTCTTAAGATGCCCCAAATATTTGTCACTTTCAGGTTTTATACAATTCACTATAAGGCAATCACAGCCAGCAAAGTCTTCTCCCAAACTTTCCATATAATCAGTATCTGATATATGTCCTATCACCATTCCATCAATTTTCAGTTTAAAGCCAAAAGCAGTTTCTTCATCATGCTTCATTTCAATTATCTCTATCTCAAATGAGCCCTTCTCACTTTCAAATTTCTTTTTCTCTCTAAATTCAGCAGTATAAACAACCCCTGCCTTGGATTTATGCCATTCACTAATACCATTTTCAATAGTTTTCCTACTGCCTATCAAAACCCCTCTTTTTTTGAGTGCATATCCAGTCATACCCTCTATCATGGCCTCAATATCACTAACATGGTCTACATGATTATGCGTTACAATCACACAATCAAGTTTGAGTGGATCTTGTTTATATTTTACTGAAGCTACGAGGGCACCAGGCCCAGGATCAACTTGGATGTTTGCAGAATGAGAATTTATTCTAAATCCACCTGTTCCACGCACCTGTTTTATCAGATTTATTCTGCCCCCACCTGTACCCAGGAAAACTATTTCCATAATAGAAAATTAATAGGCAAATTAAATAAGGTTGACTTCGCAATAAATTTTATGAGAATAACTGCTGTTTGGGCACGTGAGATACTTGACTCTAGAGGCAATCCAACTGTAGAGGTAGATATTGTTGCTGAGACTGTTTTTGCCAGTGCTGCAGCGCCTAGTGGTGCATCTACAGGAAAACACGAAGCAGTTGAACTTCGTGATAAAAACAAGCGCTATCTTGGCAAAGGAGTATTAAATGCCGTAAATAATGTCAGAAGTGTTATAGCACCTGCACTTGTTGGTATGGAAATAACTGATCAGGAAGCAATAGATAGAAAACTCAGAGAGTTAGATGGTACAAAAGATAAGAGCCATCTTGGTGCAAATGCAATGGTTGCAACGTCGATGGCTGCAATGAAGGCTGCAGCGGCATCACAAGGAAAGATGCTCCATGAATATCTTGGCGGCACTATATTGCCAAAACCAATGTTCAATATACTGAATGGTGGGCTTCATGCAGGAAATGAATTAGCTATACAGGAATTTATGATTATTCCGGATGCAGATCAATTATCTGAATGCATTCGTATGGCTAGTGAAATATATCATGTACTAGGAAAACAACTAGTAAAAAAATATGGCAAATCTGCAAAAAATGTAGGTGATGAAGGTGGATACGCCCCTCCAATGAAAACTAGCAATGAAGCATGCGATGCTATAATGAAAGCCATAGAAGAAACAGGATACAAATGTTCACTTGCACTTGATGCAGCGGCCTCTTCTTTTTGCAATCCAAAAGGCCGTATCTACACAATAGATGGCCAAGAATTCAAAGAAGCAGAGTTCAAAGATTACTATTCACAGCTTGTAATGTCTTACCCAATAAGAAGTATTGAAGATCCATTTTATGAGGAGAGCTTTGGTGCATTTGCTGCATTAAAAGAAGATCTTCATGAAATTCAGATTGTAGGTGATGATTTAATTGTTACCAACGCCTCACGCCTAAAAGAGGCGATTTCAGAGAATTCTATTACTGCTCTTCTATTAAAAGTAAATCAAATAGGAACTGTTTCAGAAGCTTTAGAAGCAGTAAAAATATGTAAAGAGCATGATATTAACATTGTAGTGAGCCATCGATCTGGTGAAACAGAAGACTGTTTTATAGCTGATTTTTCAGTTGGTATTGATGCCGGGCAAATCAAAACAGGCGCCCCAGCGAGAGGTGAAAGAACTGCAAAATACAATCAGCTGCTTCGTATAGAAGAGAGAATGCAGATGCAAGACTAAGGTTAAAAACTTACCTTCAATAACATTATAACAAAAGTGACCTATTATGGCAGGAAGAAAATCCAACCCTACAGACGCTAAAACATATTACCAGATGGGCAATGAGTATTACGAAAAAGGGGATTATGACAAAGCAATAGAAAATTACAATATGGGAATCCTCCTAAATCCTGTTTTCTCTGAAGCATATTTCAATCGAGCACTTTCCTATTATCAGCTAAAGAATTTTGATAAATCAATATCTGATTATACAAAATCTGTAGAATTAGACCCTCAAAATCCTATTATTTATAATAATCGTGGTGATGCATTTTACCGCAAGCAGGATTTCCAGAGTGCCATCAAAGATTATGATAAAGCCATAAACCTTAATCCAAATTATCTCAAAGCATTCTACAACCGCGGACTTTCATATGCTTCTGTAGAGGAATATGAAAAAGCAGTTGAAGATTTTACCAAAGTAATAAAACTAAAACCTGATTTTGCAGAGGCTTATCATCTTCGTGGTCTTGCATATGAATATGCCGGGTCACTCTCCAATGCCGTAGTTGATTATGAAAAGGCATTAGAGCTCAACCCAGAACTTACTGAGGCAAAAACACATTTGGAAAGTGCAAGGGCAAAAAAAGATCAGGAAGGCAAAGGCGGAAAAGAAGGTGGAACAGCTGACATAAAAATGCTTACCAAACCCAACATGAACTTTGAAGATGTTGCTGGTATGGATAAGATGAAAGAAGAAATTCGTGAAGCAGTTGTTTATCCAATGATGAACCCTGATCTAGCACGTAAATACGGCAAACTTGGAGGCGGTGGTATCTTGATGTATGGCCCTCCAGGTTGTGGAAAAACTTTCATAGTAAAAGCAGCAGCGGGTGAATGTGGTGCTGGTTTCATCAATGCCAAACTATCTGATCTTCTTGACATGTATGTAGGAAATACAGAGAAAAATATTCACAAAGTGTTCGAACTTGCCAGAAAAAATACACCATGCATTCTTTTCTTTGATGAAGTTGATGCTATTGGTGGAAGAAGAGATCAGGGAGAAGGAGCACAATACATGAAGATGGCCGTCAACCAGATGCTCTATGAAATGGACGGTGTTGAGGCAAACAATCAAAATGTTCTTATCATTGCAGCAACCAACGCACCATGGGATGTTGATCCTGCGTTAAGAAGATCTGGCCGTTTTAGTAAAACTATTTACGTGCCTGAACCAGATTATTCTTCTCGTGTTGCAATATTCAAAATGCATGCAAAGAAAAGACCTCTTGCAAATTTTATCTCATTCCGCATTCTCGGTGTTGCTACAACTGGTTATGCTTCTGCAGATCATAAAGCCATAGTAGACGATGCCGCCACAATCCCCTGGAAAGAGGCATTTATGGGCATTGAGAAAAAAATCGAAGGTTTTGTGAAAGGTGGCATGTCACGTGAAGAGGCAGAAGGTTTAGCTAAAAAACAGGTAAAACAAAGATCTCTTACTCTTGGTGATTTTGTTAAGGCGATTTCAAAGAAACGCTCTTCGCTTCCTCCATGGTATGAACAGGCCAAAAAGCAGATAGGTAAGCAGGAAGAGGTCACAATTATCGACGGAAAAGAGCACAAAAAAGTAACAGACAGTAAGATGGGAGCTGGTGAAAGAGATGCCTTCAAAGATCTCTTAGGAACAATAAACAACAGGAATCAATGGTATGTTAAAATCTACTTGAATGCACTAAAGCTCATCGCCCTTACCTTCCTTAGAATCATTGTCTTTATTACTGAAAAAGGCAGAATAGTCTAATTTAACCTGATCTCGCCACTTCCGTTTTTTCTAATATTACATCAGTCGCGTTTGAACCAGGTAATGCTTCATTAAATAAAGCTCTACGACGAAAACGCGGCTCAGGTGACGAAATCAGGTTTTTAAGTATTATTTTTGAATCCATTTCATGAGTTTAGTTATAAAAAACGGTACAGCATTTATTAATGGCCATTTTGAGAAAAAAGATATTTGCATAGAAGATGGCATCATCACCAATATTGGGTCTAATCTAAAAGCAGATGAAAAAATAAATGCAACTGACATGCTCGTTCTTCCTGGTTTGATCGATCCCCATGTTCATCTAAGAGAGCCAGGACAAGAATACAAAGAGGATTTTGTTACTGGAGGCCGGGCAGCCATTGCTGGTGGGTTCACTACTGTTATTGACATGCCAAATAACCTTCCACCCATCGTGACAAAAAAAAGATTTGAAGAAAAGGCAAAACTAGCTAAAAAGGCATTGTGTGATGTTCTTCTCCATTTTGGCGGTACTGATAAAAACTTCGATGAAGTGAAGAAAGCAGATCCGCTTTCTCTCAAACTTTATCTTGCAAAAACCACTGGTGAAATGATGCTTCACAATCCTGATTCTCTTGAGCACCATTATGAAAACTTTCCTTCTAATCGGCCCATTGTTCTGCATGCATGTGGTGATTCTTCAGATCCAGAAACCAATGTCAAACAAAGTTGTGAAAAAACAGAACATGCGATTTCTTTGGCAAATAAAATGAAGCGCCATATCCACTTGGCACATGCATCAACAAAAAGTGAAGTTCTCATAGCTCAAAAATGCAAGACCTGCACCGTTGAAGTTGCCCCACATCATCTTTTCTTATCTGTAAGGGATGAATCGCGTCTTGGACCATTTGCAAAGGTCTACCCGCCTTTACGTTCAGAGCAAAAGAGAATCTATCTTTGGCAATCTCTTGAAATGGTTGACTGTATTGCTACTGACCATGCTCCTCATACAACTGAAGATAAAGAAAACGGAGCAGCGGGGCTTCCAGGCCTTGAGACAAGCCTCTCTCTTATGCTTACTGCCTGTGATCAAGGTCTTTTGGATAAAATTTGGGTTGTTCAGCGAATGAGTGAAAATATTGTAGATATTTTTAATCTAAAGAAAAAAGGCAGGCTCAAGAAAGGTTATGCTGGAGATATCACCATTGTTGATCCTAAAAGAGAATGGGAAGTATGCGGTTCAGATCTCGAAACAAAATGTAAATGGTCTCCTTTTGAAGGAAAAAAACTAAAAGGGAAAGTCCATACCGTAATAAGGAATGGAAATCCCGTATATCTAGAGTATTGTTTTATTTGATTTGTTCTACTGTTAGAGTGGCCCGGCCTCCTTCATATGTTGAAGTAACTTTGATTCTCATCCAGCCACCAGCAGCTGATGAATCTGCCAATTCAACATCTGCTTCTAGAGGATATTTTATAACCTCAACAATCTCAGTTGATCCCTGCGGTGTTTCCAATTCTAGACTTATCTCCGAGCCACCGCCAGCATTGGTTATGCTTAATCTCTCCGTATTTTGTGGTATGAAAATGTCTGTTGTTACTGATGTATTCGTTCCAAGACTTCCAACAGAATTGGAAAGAGAAGCTATTCTTGAAACCGAAAGTTCTGCTTGATAAGATGCTATTTGCTGATTTGCATCGTTGGCCTTGAAATAAACAAGCACAAGTAGCGGAATGAATATCAGCAACACAAGTGCTACAATGACTAAAAGCTCAGTACTTACCTGTCCTTTCATTTTTTACCCCTCCCATATTTTTTAGTACCACTATAACTAATTGTACGAGGCTTGGCCTTACGCATCTCTTTTTTCTTCTTCAAAACTTTACTTAATTCTACTGCAAGTTCATCAACAGTTTCTTTGATAGTTGCGCGTTCTCCTTGAAGAGATACATGCCCCTCGTCAGTATCAAGATAAATGCTAACGTTAAATGCTTTCTTTCCTTCTTTTACATGTATTTTTGCATTTCTTATATTGAAACTTCCACTAAATTTATCTAAAATTTGGCCTATTTTTTCCTGTATTTTCTTATAGTATTTCATATTTTCTTCATCTAACCCTGAAACTCTTACCTCAACATTTTCCTCTAAAACATCCTTGATATACTTGAATATATCAAGTGCAGAAAGCACACCAACCGCTTTATTATCAGACATCACTACTAATGCTGAAACTTCCTTTTTTATCATCTTTTTTGCAGCATCTTCTATAGTTGTAGTTCTGTCAATTGTTGTTATGTCTGGTCTTACAAATCCAGACAAGTACATACTATCATAATCAATTGGTTCAGATAAATGCACATCCTTTCTTCCACCAGCCAGATTATGCCTGTCCTTCCATGCACTTATATCAAAAGTAGAAACTAGACCGACCGGATATTTGCCCCTTGTTACTACCAACCGTCTTACATTTCTTTTTTTGAGTTCGCTTTTGATGTCTGATATTTTCTTATTTTCCTCGATTGTGTAGACAGGAGCGCTCATAAGATCTTCTACATTTCCTTTCGGCATAATTCCCTCATGGACCATATCCTTGAGAAGCTCTACTCTCGTTGTTATTGCAATTGGTTTGTGATCTTCGTCCACCACTGGCAGTGCTTTGAAATGGCCATCAAGAAAATAGGCGACTCTCTCAGCTATATTCGCTGTTTTGACTATCACCGGCGGTTTCACAACAGCATTTTCACACTTGATATTATATGATTTCTTGAATCCATCCGTCACACTTCTGTGATCTATCACTCCGTAATATTTTCCATTTTTTGTTATTATCACAGCAGGCATCTCGCTAAGATGAGACATTACTTTCGAAAGACTCTCAGAACCATCCAAAATTAAGGTATTTTTTAATTCCATAACTACACATCCCTTCGTCTGTTTCCAACACTTTAGGCCTTAGGTAATTTAAAATAAATAGGTATAAAAACAATTATGGCAGACCAGATGTTTCATTCCTTTAGTACACTAGAGACCATGGTGTCTAAGCCCACCTGGAAAGATATTCTCCTAGACCTTATGTCTTCAAACACTTTTGATCCCTGGAACATTGATTTGATCATAATTGCTGATGCTTTCATAAAAAAAGTAAGAGAAATGGAAAGCATGAATTTTGTTTTGCAAGCAAACGTCATCCTTGCTGCATCCATACTCCTAAAGTATAAAAGTAATTATCTGAGATATTTTGGTACAGAACAATCAGAACTTCCAGATTTTATTCCAGATGAAGCAGACCCTGTTATTGCAGATGAGCTTCCTTCTCTTACGCTTTCTTCCCGCATTCCTCCAAAACGCCAGATAACCATAGATGAGCTCATTCACGAAATGGAGCGTGTGATAAAATACGAAGATATAGAACGCGTGCATGTTCCAAGAGGCTCTATTGTCGAAACAATTGATCTAGAGCTTCCAGAACAGAATATAGAAAATGATATGCGGGATTTATTGGAAAAAATAAAAGAAAACACAGATGATGAAGGCTGGTCTCTTTTCTCAACCATTACCGATGGTTGTGATTTCCAGCAAACTGTTTACACTCTTCTGTGCCTTTTACATCTAGTCCAAACAGATTCAATTGATTTGAGACAAGATAAGATGTTTGGGGAGATTTTTATATATAATAAAAATTAAGAAAGAGAATCGCCGCGCTTTGGTTTAGGCTTTGATTTTACTATTTTTACATTTGTGGGCGTAAGAATAATTGTGTCATGACTCAAAAGAGCAATGTCACCATTTATCTTCCCAGTATGCATCTTCAACCTTGCCAAAATTTCCTTAAGCCTTTTTGGCTGTTTTGAAAGAGGTACAACATTTAGAATTATTATATTCTTTGATGCTAGCTCATTCAGTGCCAGTTCACCATCACCTTCGTTCCTTAGGTCAACTCTCTTGACATAAAAGTCCGCTGGCGGGCTTACAACATCCCCTTCGGATTGCATTAGTTCTTCCAAATCAGGTACATCGCTCTCTTCACTTTTTCCACCTAAAATTTTGTCAAACAGTCCCATTAAACCACCATTGCATGGAGTATTTTTTCTCGTCACATTTCTTTGATACATTCCGTTTTTAAATCTGAGTAAGCCTTGCATCTCCACTTAGTTTTTAAATATTTACTTCATTTAGTTTCCTGGTCAAATTTTAAGGTGAATTGATGGATGTTATTCAATTAGCTTTAGGCGCTGGTATACTGACGTTATTATACGCATTATACCTTGTCTTTAGGGTGATAAAATCGCCTGCTGGAGACACTAAAATGCAGGATATATCAAAGGCAATTCAGGAAGGTGCTAATGCATTTCTTTTCAGGCAATACAAAACATTGGCGCCCATCGTAGTAATACTAGCTATTATAATCGGCTACGGCGTCAATGTACCAACTGCAATAGCATTCTTTGCTGGTGTGCTATCATCTGCTCTTGCCGGTTATATTGGCATGCAAATTTCTGTTCGCACTAATGTTCGCGTAGCAGAAGCAGCAAAGAAAGGACTTAAACCTGCGCTGGATCTTTCTTTTAAGGGAGGTGCAGTGACTGGAATGGCATTGGCTGGACTTGGTCTCTTGGGTGTATCTATATTGTATGTGTATTACGGTGACCTTGCACCTTTGATAGGTTATGGTTTTGGTGCTTCTTTGATTTCTCTCTTCGCTCGTGTTGGTGGCGGCATTTACACAAAAGCTGCTGACGTTGGTGCTGATCTTGTCGGCAAAGTAGAGAAGGGAATACCAGAAGATGATCCACGAAACCCTGCAGTAATTGCAGATAACGTTGGTGATAATGTTGGTGATTGCGCTGGTATGGCAGCAGACGTTTTCGAATCGTTTGTCGTAACAGTGATAGCAGCCATGCTTCTTGGCCTTACTCTCTCTGCAACTGTTTTTGTAGAGATTCCATTGGCTATAGCAGCTATTGGTACAATCTCAGGTGTCATAGGTTCCTTTTTCGTTGGAATAGGGCCTGTGAAAAAGATTATGTCTGCTTTTTACAGAGCATTACTAGTCAGTGTTATCATCATGGTGATAGGCACATATGTATATCTTACTGGCTTATCAAATCTCGATATTCCAGCAACGTCGCTTTTCACTGCTGTAATCATGGGAGTAGTAACTACGTTGTTACTTTTCATGATATCAGAGTACTATACTTCAACAGAACACAAACTTGTTCGTGAAGTGGCCAAATCATCACAAACAGGTGCAGCTACAAATCTCATATCCGGACTTGCAATTGGTATGGAATCAACAGCACTTCCTGTGTTGCTGATTACTGCCGCCATTGTAATTTCGTTTAAGGTGGCTGGGTTATATGGCGTAGGTCTTGCAGCAGCTGCAATGCTTTCCCTTAGTGGAATTGTGATTGCAATTGATAGTTATGGTCCAATTACTGATAACGCCGGCGGCATAGCTGAAATGTCAGGTCTTCCTGCTAAAGTCAGAAAAGTTACTGATGCATTAGATGCTGTTGGAAATACTACAAAAGCAACTACGAAATGTTATGCTATAGGAGGTGCTGCATTAGGTGCACTAGCGCTTTTTGTTGCATATGCAGAAGCAACACATCTAACTATCATCAATCTTCTTGATACGCCTGTAGTAATTGGGCTCTTTATAGGAGCACTCTTGCCGTTCGTATTTTCTAGTCTTCTTATGCTGGCTGTTGGAAGAGCAGCATTTGAAATAGTAGAGGAAGTAAGAAGGCAGTTCAGAGAAATAAAAGGTCTTATGGCAGGAACAGGGCGAGCAGATTATGCAAAGTGTGTTGATATCTCCACTGCTACGGCGCTTAAGGAGCTTGCTTTGCCAGGCGCATTAGCTGTCCTTACACCACTTGCGGTTGGTTTCCTCTTTGGTCCAGCAGCACTAGGTGGTCTTCTTGCCGGCGTAATAGCGAGCGGCCTTATGCTTGCTTTAACCATGACAACTGCTGGAGCCATCTGGGATAATGCCAAGAAATACATAGAAGAAGGCAATCTTGGGGGCAAAGGAGGGGAAACCCATAAAGCAGCAGTTGTTGGTGACACAGTAGGAGATCCGCTCAAGGACACTGCAGGTCCGGCACTAAACGCCCTGATAAAGGTAGTAAATACAGTTTCACTTGTATTTGCAAGCATAATCGTTGCCCAAAGCATTAGCGTTATCTAATTATTTCCTTTCTTTCTTATTCTTTTCATGTGTTATGCTATTCCTGGTAAAGTAGTTTCTGTAGATAACAAAACAGTTACTGTAGACTATTTTGGAGAATTAAGAAAAGCACACATTATTGATACCATGGTCCAGCCAAGAGAATATGTTTATGCTCAAGGCGGCATTGTTGTAGGTAAAATATCAGAAAATGAAGCACTCCCAATTCTTGAAACATGGAAAGATCATTTTTTTGAGCTTAAGAAAATCGATGCTGGACTATCAATCTTAGATAAAGTCTCCTTTCCTATCCTAAAAAAAGTTGAAACATTGACTAAAAATGAAATGCTTACACTTCTTGCTGTTGAAGATAAAAGCGAATTAGATTCGTTTTATCACACAGCAAACAAAATCCGAAAAGAAAGATTAGATAATGCATGTTGTGTGCATGGAATATTGGAATTCTCTAATTATTGCAGTAACAACTGTCTTTATTGCGGCATTAACTGCAGTAATAAATCCATAGAACGCTATCGCATGAGCGAAAAAGAAATTTTAGATGCTGTTGATTATGCAGTACAACTTGGTTTCAAAGCACTTGTTCTTCAATCTGGTGAAGATTTGTATTACACAGATGGCATGCTCGTCAATATTGTGAAAAAAATACGTAAAAAGCATGGAATTCTACTTTTCATGAGTATTGGAGAACGCAGTAAAGATTCTTACAAAAAACTATATGAAGCAGGAGCCTATGGTGCACTTTTACGTTTTGAAACAGGGAACTCTAAACTCTATACCCATTTGCGGCCAGGCAAAAAGCTCGAAGATAGATTGCAGCTGATATGCGAATTGAATAACATTGGATTTGTAATAGCTACCGGTTTTCTCATTGGCCTTCCAAATCAAACTAAAAAAGATATAATCAATGATATTTTGCTTACCAAATCCTTGCAACCTGACATGTATTCATTTGGCCCGTTAATTCCGCACCCAGCAACTCCATTAACCTCGGTCCCAAAACCGACTTTGGACGACATACTTAAAGTCATTGCACTAACTCGAATTGTTGATCCTGAAGCAAAAATATTAGTTACAACTGCTCTTGAAACACTTAGTTTTGATGCAAAAGAAAAAGGTTTGATGGCGGGTGGAAATTCTTTAATGATAAATATAACTCCGCAGAAATTCAAAAAATCATATGATCTTTATCCGGGCAAAGTGATTGACGAGCCTTTGGAGGAAACCGTCAAAAAGACAGTGGGCCTATTACATTCACTAGGCCGAGCACCAACAGATCTTGGGGTATGAAAATGATTGATGAAAAAAAAATAAACGATATTTTGAACTCTACTTCTGCTCCAGATGATAAAAGATTGGATGAGATCCTTGCTAAAGCATTGCAGAAAAAAGGAATTTCCATTGAAGAAACCGCAGAACTTCTCCATGTTTCAGGCAACCAATTACATGCAGTTTTCCGTACTGCATGGAAAGTAAAACATGAAATCTATGGAAATCGTCTCGTTCTTTTTGCTCCTCTCTATCTCTCAGATTTCTGTATAAATGATTGTGAGTATTGTGGATTCCATTGCAGAAACAAAGAACTCAAACGACAGCGTTTATCAATGGAAGAAATACGAAAAGAAACAGAATTGATAATCAAAATGGGGCATAAGCGCATTCTTGTTGAATCTGGTGAACATCCAGATAACTCAGTTGATTATGTTTGTGATGCAATTAGAACTATTTATGATACAAAAATAGAGAATGGAGAAATCAGAAGAGTAAATGTGAATATAGCCGCTACAACAGTTGAAAATTATAAAAAATTAAAAGAAATTGGGATAGGCACATATCAGCTATTCCAGGAAACATATCACAAGAAAACATATGAAAAATTACATAAAGGGCCAAAGTCTGATTATCATAGACAAATCACTGCACATGAACGCGCTTTTGAAGCTGGAATAGATGACTATGGAATAGGTGTTCTTTTTGGTTTATATGATTACAAATTTGAAGTTCTAGCCCTTCTCTCACACGCAAGATATATGGAAGAAAAATATGGTGTTGGTCCACACACTATTTCTGTTCCAAGATTCAAGAATGCGCCATCTGTATTCTACAATCCAGAGTTTCCTGTTTCAGATTCTGATTTTCTGAAACTGATAGCAGTAATTCGTTTATCTGTTCCTTACACTGGCATGATTATTTCAACAAGAGAATCGCCAGAAATAAGAAAAAAAGCATTTGAATTAGGCATTTCTCAAACGTCGGCTGCTTCAAAAACATCTCCTGGTGGCTATTCTACAAAAGAGAATGTACAGTTCCAGCTGTCTGATCATCGACCAGTTGATGAAGTTTTGAGAGATATGTGCAACCAAGAAATGCTACCAAGTTTTTGTACTGCATGCTATCGCAGCAAAAGAACAGGAGAAACATTCATGAAACTTGCAAAAGCAGGCAATATCCATTTCTTATGTCATCCAAATGCAATTCTAACTTTCAAGGAATATCTAGAAGATTATACCTCAGAAGAAATGAAGAAAATAGGCGAAGAAACTATTCTAAAAGAACTTGAAAAAATAGAAGATGAAAAAAGAAGAAAAGAAACAAAGAACAGACTAAAAAGAATTGAAAAAGGAGAAAGAGATCTATTTTTTTAATTTTATATCTAACTTGATAGCATGGGAGATGACGAACCACGGCGCATAGTCCTGGAATCAGTTACAATTGAAGCAAGTATTATTCCTAATATGGTGGCAATTGAAGGAAGGGTTTTGTTCTTTGCAGATGCCGAATTTAATGCTGGCGAAGAGATCACCGGCACAAATAGAGTAGCAACCCGAATCCGTGAAATTGTTAGACCGGGAGATAATATTGTTTTTCTTGGAGATATATTTGATCTTCCAAATGGATCAAGAGATGAAACAAGAATACGACAAGCGTGGGATGCTCTTCTTCCTTTTCTACAAGAACTTGAAGCCAGTGGCGTAAATGTATTTCTTATTCTTGGAAATCATGATGGTACACACTCTGTAGCTTCAGACGTTGTTGGTGATTATTTTGGGGAACTCTATGGAACTCCTGGGGAACTTCCAGCTAATTTTACTCTCATTGATGGTAATGGCGCTCTAATTTGCATGTCTGGAAGAAATGTTGATAGGCTTGATGCAGAGTACCTAAGAAATGAACTAGAAACACTAGAATCAATGGGCATAACCCATGTAACAATTGCCAGCCATTTCCCATTAGACAGTATTGCTGGGTTGCAACCAAACAGTGGAAGAATACGAAGTACTATTGTTAGTGAAGATGGTCTACTTCAAATTCTTCAAAACTTTCAAAATACATTAGATATAACTGTAGTTAGTGGCCACCAACATGTTCCATACATTGGAAGGTATACTGGCTCAGGGCTAAATAGTTTATTGGCAATTATGGTCCCATCAATCAAACGTGCGTATTACTATTGGGGGGATTCGCAACGTACTGAAACTGGCCATGTGGTTCTCGATTCATTAGAAAGAAATCAACACCCAACTCTTGTTGGTGTAACAAATACTCCAAGTTCTATTCCAGCAGAAAATGGGCAATTAATATCTATCACTACAAGAGCGGAGAGAAGCAAACCCCAACTTGTGAGGTAATTATCTTCTCTCACCATATGCCTCAGAAGGACTAGAAAAGAATAAACAAAATAGAAAAAGAGGCACTTTCTAGCGAATTCTTACTCCTCCCTCGAGCTCAGACGGATTAATTCCACCTTCAGTCCATATTTGAAGTAAGACATATGAACTTTGATTCTCTTGTGTCCAGCCAGCTCCAATTACTTTTAGAAATACTGTTCTACCAGAATCGCTATGGATTTCTTGTTCCATGAAATCTCCATCGTCTATCATTTCTTCTTCAGCTCCAGTAAGATGCATTATCATCGTATGGAGTACACCAGTGTTATACACTATCAGATTTGGTGTCATACCTATACCTGATGAATGTGTGAAGGTATATCCATCGCATAAGCTAATACTTCTATCTCCCCCTTCAAGATCTTTACATATTTCTGCACTTTCATATTCAGAACTGTCGATACATGCACCATCAAGACACTTTGTGCCAGCCGGGCATTCTGTCATATTGCTAGCAGCAATCCCTCCACCTGTGACTGGACAATATTTTTTTACTACTTCATTTTCTGATCTGCAATGGTCATCCCACCTAACAAGATAATGTCCTTCTGCATATGTACCTTTTGTATATATGACATAGGTAGCTGTTTCAGGATCTCTAACATCTCCGAATTCCCAACATCCTGTTTCACTAATTGGTTCAAATTCCAATTCTTCAGTTTCATTTTCTTCGGTCACTTGTTCAAGAATTTCCTCTTCTGGCTCAGTAGGTTCTTCCTCAGTTTCATTAATTTCTTCTTTATATTCACAGTCAATTGTATCAAGAACTTCTTCATATTTATTCCAATTACTCTCAAATTCTTCAGGTTGTGCTGCTACGTCTATGCCAAACAATGTGTTATTGCAGGATATAACAAATATTTTTCCTATTTGATCAAAGTTATCATCACTTGCATCTACTAGGTACTCTCCTTCAAATGCGGGTATTCCATTGAGCTCAGACTCCTTCATTGTTGGTTTTTCAAATGTACCACCCATTGCAATGTATATTGCTTTGCTTCCCAATGTCTCATCAGCAATTTCATCTGGCGATAATGCAGGACCATCAAAAATTCTTATTCTTATTCGGCCCATGCCATCTTCTGATTTACAAGTGATGTTCTCATTATCTACATGCCACTCCTTTTGTTCGCTTTCCCAAGTGGCAGGACATGTGAATCTGAAACCCTTGATATTATACTCTTTAGACTCCGCGTTAAGAATTTTCTCTTCCCCTCCTAAACATCCAAAAATCAAAATTCCAAAAACAATTATTAATGCAAAATATTTCATCTTCTCTCACCATATGCTTCAAGGAATCTCTTGTACTCCTGAAGTAATTCATTTGTAATCGATGGTCTTCTTCTTTTTATTATATCCGCCAGCAGCTGTGTTGTGACTTGTATTGGTTTTCCTTCAAGTTTTGATCTAAGGGCATCCATCTTAGCGCTTTGGCATATTGCCCCTATATCAGCACCACTGAATCCTGGCGTTATCTTAGCCAGTGCTGCCAAATCCACATTTTCTGCAAATTTCCCCAAATGTATCTTAAAGATTTCTGCTCTTCCTTTTTCATCTGGGGGCGGAATATAAAAAATCTTGTCAAATCTTCCAGGACGCATAATCGCAGCATCCATAAGTTGTGGTTTGTTGGTGGCTGCTATAACTACTACTCCTTTTTGACTTGATGTTCCATCCATCTCAGTAAGGAACTGGCCGATTATTTCTGCTGATCCACCAGAACCTCTTCCTGGTGCAAATGTTTCTATTTCATCAACAAAAATTATTCCAGGTGGATTTTCTCTTGCCCTATTAAATGTTTCCTTAATTACAGTAACTGCTTGTGTGTACCCCTTTTTCATGGCCTCTGCTGCACTTAATGCCTGGAATGATGCATTGAGTTCATTTGCGGCAGCACGTACAATAAGGGTTTTACCAGTACCTGGTGGCCCAAATAACAGAATTCCTTTACTTGGCTTTACTTTGAAGTTTTTCATTTCTTCTTCATGAAGCAATGGCAGTTCTATTGCCTCAAGAAGTGCTCGTTTTACATCATCTAGTCCTGCAACATCTTCCCATTTGATTGCACTTTCTTTTCTCCTTTCTTCTTCTTTTCGTTCTGTTGCACCACTAACACGGCGTTCAAAATCAAGTCTGAATTGTTCGTACATATCAAGTTGAGAAAGACCAGTACTTGGTTTTATATTTTCAAGAGTTCTAAGGATGTGGTTCATACCAATTGGAACAACTACACCTTTTTTTACTGCTTCTTCTGCAGCAAGTCTTTTTGCTTCTGTTATAACGTTTTTCAAATCAGCTCCAGAGAATCTATCTGTTTTCTTTATGATTGTAGCAAAGTCGAGGTCATCTGCTAATGGAAGTCCCTTTGCATGCACTTTGAGTATTGCCTCTCTTGCTTCTGGATCAGGAAGATGCATATAAATTATTTTGTCTAGTCTTCCAGGTCTAAGAATTGCAGGATCAAGTTCATTGGGCAGGTTAGTTGCGCCTACAACCATAACTGTAGCCTTTGTTTTGCTTGCACCATCTATCTGCTGTAACAGTTCACTAAGTACCCTTGGTCCTACCTGGTCAAGACCACCAGCAGTTCTTTTCTTTGCTACCCCATCTATTTCATCAAAGAAAAGCACTGTAGGCGCATTCTTTCTTGCATTATCAAATACCTCAGCTACATTTTTTTCACTATTATGGGCAAATATACCTCCAAAACCAGCAACAAAATTCTGACATGGTTTTACTGAAATATCATACACAAATTTCTCATTATTAACTCGTTTTACCTCTTCTACACGATCAAAGTATATATCGTTCTCAATTTCTTCTAATCCTGCATCTTCCAGGACATCTCTGCCGATGCTGTCTGAATGATTCCATTTTGGGAGCTGCTGTTCAATAATTGTCTTAAGCCTTCCTGTAATTGGAATCTGTTCATTTCTAAACCAACCGACTCTGCTGATTGAATTTTCTAATCTTTTCATTCTTTCTGCATCAAGAAATCCTATTTCTTTAAAGTTGGTTAACTGTTTGCCTCCCATCATGCAGATTCTATATGAATTAGTTCCATTCCATTCTTTTTTTCTATAAACTTTAGCTACTATCCCAAAATACAACAACATATAAAGAATCTGATCTGTCAACCCTCTGCTCGTAGTGGATCCTTCTACTGTTGCCACCCCTCTTTGATTTTCATATATTGTTCCATCGCCACTAAAGTATCCTCTAAGTAAAGCCTTCATATTCTCTCTGTTGAAATTAAATGCAATCTTCGGTATCTTCTTTCTTTTTGCTCCACTTTCCAGACCAAGCACATCTCTAAACAATACATATAATGGCCTTGAACCAATGTATACATCCCTTCCTTTGCTGTTTTTCTTCTTGTATAAAGTTACTTTACCAAATAATGTTCTGCATAATTTAGCAATTTTTTTAATTTCCTTATCCGAAACACTAATTCTTATTGTATCTTTTCGATTATAACTGCCTTCAGCGATCCATAATCCAATGAATGTTGCAAGTTTCTCATCGATTTTCATTACTCCTGGCAATGTTTTACTTCCAGCCCCAATCAAAATTTTCTCTTTATCAATTTGTATTCCACTCACTTGCATGAGCCGAAGGAATCGACTAACTCTCACACCAACGTCGTCATTTATTACCTGGTCAATGTAATGCTCTCTATTATACCTAAGGACCTTTGCAACTTTTTTTCTTCCAAGTTTTGTTACTGCTTTGTTTAGATATCTAGCAGCATTCTTCACAAAGAGTCCATGATCATCCTTTTCTAATGCTGATATGAAATCTATTTCATTAGTTGGTTTGTAGACAAACTGTATTCTATTAGGAATTGCAATGTATGAAGATTTTGGTATGAGTTTTGATGTCGGGATACTTTCTATTTTTGTTCCATTAAGTGTAAATAAGGAATGATAATCTGTTACGCGAATTCTTCTTCCAGTTCTTGTTCTAATCTCATAAATTGGTGAAGTACACCTATGTTTTATCCAATCCCCGATATTAGCGAAAACTGCTTTTCCATAAATGTCAAAACTTAGAACTTTCACTCTTTGTTTTTCTTCTACAATCTTTTCTATTTCAACAAATTTTATTTTTCCTTTTTCATCTTTTACTATTAGTTTCTCATTACCGGGAAGAGATTCACCATACCATTGAGATAAAATCTGGGAACATTTAACCTCTATAAAATTATATTTCAGGTCTTTTGCAAGGGCCCTCATGAGCATTGTTTTACCAGTACCAGGAGGACCAAATAACAGAATACCTGCCGGCGGTTTTATTCCATAAGTAAAAGCTATTTCTTTTTTCTCAAGCGGTAGCATTATTGCATTTCTTAATTCGTCTTTAACATCAACATAACCACCAACATCATCGAGTCCTTTCTCATCTCCACTAAGTGAAATGTCTGCCATGCCAAATTTTCCATATGCCTTCATCTTTTCTTGTCTTCCAATTACTGACTCTCTGCTTATGTTAAGACCAATATGCTCAAGTGCTCCTAACACGCCTATAGCAAATATGATTCCTCCAACAAACTCAATTTTGAATGGTGTTCCATATATTATTGATACAAGAAAATGGAACGGTATAGTAATTAGCAATGCAAGTGATGAAAACAATTGAGGTCTTTTCTTAATGCGTGGCGGAAGATAACCAAGAAGATACAGTGCGATTCCCCATCCAATAAGCTGGAGTATAAGTGAGTCATTTGTCATTAAGAGTACAACATTACCGAGTATCCAACCTACTGATTCCCACACTCTTTGTAGATTATCTAAGCTAAGAAATCCGCCAATAGCACCGCTTATTTCAGGTGCTATTTCTGTGATACCGACGGCAGCTTTAGTGAATTGAAGCTCTGCTTTTCCAGGTTGATAAAGATCCATTTTCAGAGGCATATAAGCAGTATTTTCAACCAACCAAATAGATGACAATATCAGTATCAGCATTACCGAAGGAATAGAAATAGCAACGCTCTTTTTGGAACCAAAATAAAGAGCCCCCATCCCCATTCCAGCTAGTCCAATCCATCCTACAAGAGGGAAACCACCGAAAGCAAATGGTGCAAGAATAAGCACTTCAAGCACAGCAACCACTTTCCAATTTTCAAAGACTTCGAATAATATTACAGTAGCTAATAGCAGATAGAACCAGCCAAATATTGCAGATTGGTATATAATTGCAGGGAATGCAAGTAACACTCCTATAATAATTCCCATTGGCGGTTTTTTGTATGCTACTGCTCCGCATGCTGTTGCAAGTACAAAAACCAGATAAATTGGATAAAATGGAATTGTAGATAAAAGAAACAATGCACCAAAAAATACTAACAAGGCAGCAGATACGCTTTCATCTTTTTGCAAAGTTGATACATATGCTGCTACTTTTTGTCCTGCAAGTGATTGCTGTTGCATGGAACGCTTTCTCGTGTTTCTTTTTTTAATCTAGCGCATTACACATTATTCCTATCGCTTTTTCTAATACATCTTCACTCCTATTAACACAAATTCTTACAAATTCGTTATACTCTCCAAAAACATCGCCAGGAGCGACAGCAATCCCCTCCTCCAATAGCCTCATGACATATCTGTTTGCATCTGTTATTTCGTTATGAGTTGCAAAGATGTAAATGCCAGCTTGAGGTCTTGCAAATCTGAATCCTTCTTTTCTCAATGCCCTCTGTGCCACATCACTTCTTTTTTTCCATATCTCTACATTTTCTTTTAGTATGTCCTTCTTATTCTCAAGACATGCAATCCCAGCTTTTTGTACAAAAGAAGGCACACATGTTATTGTTATTTGGTTAAATTCACTGATTTTGTTTACTATTTCTTCAGGTGCAATGGCATAGCCCAATCTCCAGTTGGCCATATTGAATTCTTTTGAGAACGATCTGACACGTATCACTCCTTTGTAATGCGGAGCTTTTTCAAATGCAAGATCTTTGTAAGCTTCATCAATTATTACAGTAACTCCTTCCTCATTTGCTTCTTTTATTGCATCGTCTACTCTTCTTTTTTCGTATATTGTACTTGTCGGATTTCCTGGATTGCACAATATCAATAATTCTGCTTTTTCAAAATCCAATTTCTCAAAGTTCCAGTTGTCTTCAAGCCTTGTTTTTATCTGGCGATATTTGAACCCAAGTTGTTCGCATGCCAATCTGTAGGCAGGCCAAGTTGGAGTGGGAAGCAAAACTTCACCTTTCTTTGCAAATAAGCTCAGAAGGGCATGAATTAAGTGTTTCGATCCAGGCCCGATAACAACATTTTCAACTTCACATTGTTCTCTTTCAGCTATTTTCTCTCTGAGTTCTTGCATGCCTATTGATGACCCGTAATTAGCTTTTCCGTGTTTAATTTCTTTTATTACTGCCTCTATTGCACATGCTGGCGGAGAAAGATTTGTATCTCCTACATTGAGTCGTATTATCTCCTTTCCTTCTCTCTCCAATTGCAATGCCTTTTCAGCAAGCTCATAGAACTTCATCTTCTCACTCTATATTCTTTCTTAATTTATCAAAAAATTTCCTGGCTTCATCGTAATCTTTGTCCCTTATCACATGCTTAAGGAACTCAAGACGACTGGTTATCCTTTCGAGTTGGCCGATTGATTCAGGATTGAACAGCACCTCTGCCAACAGATGGTCATCTTCTGAAAGAAGCCCTTTTGCTAGTTTTCTGTGCCTTGCAAAAGTTGTTCCAGGAACTGTAGTATCATCAACACATGCAGCAAATACAAGAGATGCTGCAAAAGGGGTTGTCAACGAATAAGCCATCATATTGTCGTGTTCTTTAAATGTGTACTCAAACAATTTCAGTCCTAATCTTCCAAAAAACCATCTGAAAAAATTCGCTGCTTGCCCATCAGATTCTTTTATTATTACCAAACTTTCCTCCTTCAAACTATCCATATTAGCAAATGTAGGGCCAAACATTGGATGTAAAGAAGCGAATTTTCTTCCACATTTTTTATAGTATCCAGGTAGGTCTTTTTTTATTGAAGCAACATCACAGATGACGCATTCTTCCGGCGTATATTTTACTGTGCTTTCAAATGCCTCGATAGTATTCTGCAAACTCACTGCATTTACCAACATCTCTGGCCCGAACTCTTTGATTTCTGACAGCTCTGACAGTACTTTTGCATTTTTTACTTTGGCAGTCTTTTTCTTGTCTTGGTCGTATATGGCAATTTCATTTTCTTTGCTAAGCTCTTTAGCAAGCCATGACCCCATATTGCCAATTCCTAAGATCACAATTTTCATCTTTGTGCCTCCCTGTAACATCCAAGGAATTTGTACATTGAAGTTTTCTCCTTGGTTTTTTCTAAAATTTCAATAACTTTTCCATCCTCATCAGATCCTTGGAAATCAAGAAGAAATGCATAATTCCCTGGATCTGTCCTTATAGGCCGCGATTCTATTCTGGTAAGATTTATCTCAGCTTTTGCAAATAGCTCCAGTACGGAAAACAAAGCGCCGGCCTGATGCTTTGTTGAGAAGATTACGGAGCATTTATCTCCCTTTTCACTGCTCTTTTCTTTAGAAAGCAGAATAAATCTGGTTGAGTTTGTGTCGGTATCCTCAATATTTTCTTTAATAATCTCAAGATTGTATAGTTCTGCACATAATTTGCTTGCAACTGCTGAAGCTGCCCGCGGTTTTTCTTTAGAAAGCATTTTTGCTGCACCAGCCGTATCATAGAAAGGCCTTGGCTCAAGCTTATTCCTTGAAATGAACTTCCTGCATTGGGCAAGTGCTTGCGGGTGCGAGTAAACAACCCTTATCTCTCTATAATCTGTTTCTGGCAATGCAAGAAGACAATGTGTAATAGGCGTATTTATCTCTCCGACTATGCTGAGATCAGTTTCAACTAAAAGATCATTCACTTGCGTGACTGCACCTTCAAGTGAATTTTCTACCGGAACAAGACCAAAGTCCAGTTGGTTCTTCCGCACCCCTTCAAAAACATCAATAAATTCCATGCATGGAATCGGCACTAGTGATGCATCGTATTTTTTTATTGCCACTTCACCAAAAGCTCCGTGTTCCCCCTGAAATCCTACAAGTTTCTGGTCAATTTCTTGAAGCCTCACACTTTCTTTGATAATTTCATCGAACACTTTCCCTGAGAATTCCGGCCTTATCAACCCCTGAGAATATTTGCGTATCTGCCCGAATACTTCTTCTTCTCTTTTTGCATCTACAATATTCTCCTTTAGTTTTTTTGTTCTTAATGCAAATTCCATTCTTTCATTAAGTAGTTTGACAATCTCAGCATCAATAAAGTCTATTTTCTTTCTAATTTTTTCCAAATCCATTTTTTCACCTCTGATCAATCAACATCAAATCTGCAAGAACTATTGCAGTAATTGCTTCAAGCACTACCGGAACTCTCAGTGCTATGCACGCATCATGTCTTCCGCGCGTTTCTAATGAAACCTGCTCTTTGGTTTTTACATCCACTGTGTTCATCGGTTTGTTTATGCTGGAAGCTGGTTTTACTGCAACTCTAAAGACAAGTTCATTTCCATTTGTTATGCCACCGTTTATTCCACCTGCATTGTTTGTTTTTGTTGTTCCTTTGATGTCAATTATCTCATCGCTGAATTCGCTTCCGCGCATTTTAGCGCATGCAAAGCCGGCGCCAAACTCTATTCCTTTAATTGCTGGAATTGAGAAAGCAGCATGGCTGAGTAAAGACTCTGCTGAATCGAAAAATGGTTCGCCTAAGCCAACTGGGAGCCCAGTCACTATGCACTCAACAATTCCGCCTATTGAATCCCCTTCTAATTCTTCTATCTCCTGCCCCATTAGCTCTGCCTTGATTTTCACATTATTCAGTATTTTTTTTGCTATCACTCCTGCTGCAACCAATGCCACTGTGAGCCTTCCTGAAAAATGGCCCCCTCCCCTGTAATCATTGAATCCCTTGAATTTTTGCATTGCAACCAAATCTGCATGGCCAGGCCTTGGCGTATTCTTTATTCTTTCGTAATCTGAAGAATCAACTTCTTTATTCTCAAAAAATATCATTATTGGTGCGCCAGTGCTTTTTCCATTGAATACTCCGCTTTTTATCATCGGAATATCTGCTTCTTTTCTTGCAGTGGTGTTCCTACTTCCGCCTTTCCTCCTTTCAAGATCCTTGGCAAAATCATCCTTGGAAATATCCAAACCTGCCGGGCACCCGTCTATCACTATCCCTACTCCATCTCCATGTGACTCCCCAAAAATACTTACTCTGAATAATCTTCCAAATGTGTTCATTTTGTCACCTCTTCAAGATCCTTGAAAAATTCTGGGTATGATTTTGCTACGCATTTTTCATTGTCAATCTCAACTCCATTTTCTGAATTAAGTGCTGCTATTGCACCTGCCATTGCTATTCTATGATCCCCATGCGCACTAATTTCCCCCCCCTTCAATTTCTTTCCAATTATCTCCATCCTATTATCTTTCAGTTTAATCTCAGCACCTAATTTTCTAAGCTCTTGAACCAATACGCTTGCCCTGTCACTTTCTTTGTGTTTGAGTCTTTCCGTCCCGTATATGACGCTTTTTCCCTTACAGTTGCATGCAAGTACTGCAAGCGGAGGAAACAGATCTGGTGAACCGGTTGCATCATACTCAAAACCACTAAGTTCACTCTTGTGAATTGTAATATCTTCACCATTAAATTCAATGTCTGCACCGGCATGAAGGAGTACTGTTTTTATACTCTGATCTGGCTGGATTCCACTCCCAAGATTTCTTATTTCCAAATTCCCGGCTATTGCACCAGCAACAAGCATAAACGCTGCACCTGACCAATCACCATCCACTTTGTATTCTCTTGCTAAGTATCTTTGATTACCATTTACAAGAAATCTATTCATTTTCTCGTCAATTCGAATATGTATGCCAAATTGATGGAGAACAGATTCAGTCAAACTAACATATGCATGACTCTTCAAGTCATGCACTTCAATATCTGAATCTTCTTTGCACAAAGGCAAGGCCATAAGAAGTCCGCTCACGAACTGTGATGTCACAGCACCATTTATTTCAAGTTTTCCGCCATGCATTGGCCCTTTGATTTTCAATGGAGGCAACCCATTGTTTGTTTTGCAGGCAACTCCAAGATTTTTCAATGGTTTTTCTATCATATCTACTGGTCTTGTCATGAGCGATCCGCGCCCAGTTATTGTGAATTCTTTATCATACAGCGCAGCTACTGCAGATATCATGCGCATGCATGTTCCTGATTCTCCACAATCCATGTCTGGGCCAAGAGGTTTTCCATTTCCACTGATTTTTACTTTCTTATCTCCCCTCTGAACTTTTGCCCCAAGACTTTGCACTACATTAATAGTTGCCAGTGCATCTTCACAAAAGCTTGCATTTGTTATTAAGGATTCACCATCTGCTAAAGCTGCAGCTATAACCGCTCTTTGCATTATGCTCTTTGATGGCGGTGCATCAATAGCGCCTTCAATGTTCGATGGCCTTATCCACTTCATACTCAATCATCTCAGCTGTCTCTTCCGGTGTTTTTCCTTCAGTATCAACTATCACATCAGCTGCCTTCATGTATAATGGAAATCTTTTTTCCATTAATTCGTCTATGCTTTTCAACAACGGCCTGTTCTTATCATTTCCAATTCTTTCCATTATCGTTTTTTTGTTTGCCCAAAGCAGGAAAACCAAACATGTGTTCTTGAGCATCTTTACATTATCTTTGTCAATTATGCAGCCGCCTCCACAGGCAATTACACAGTCATTTTTGTTTTCTAATTCTGCAATTTTGTCATTTTCCAATTTCCTGAATTTTTCTTCTCCTTCCTCAAATATTTTAGTTATACTGGTGCCAGCGCCTTTCTCTATTTCTTCATCAATATCTATGGCCTCTCTTTTCTTTGCCATTATTTTGGCCACTGTGCTTTTTCCAGATCCCATAAAACCTGTTAAGGCAATATTTCTCTTCGCATTTCTTTCACTTTGATAAACTGCCTTTCTCATAGTTTGCACTGGTGCTTTTCGTTCTGTGAATAATTCAAATACTTTCTCTCCTTGGAACAAAAGCCATTCTCTTCCATCTATTATTTTGCACCCATGCTCCTTGGCATCACTGACAAGAGCACTTTCGCCAGCATAATTTGCATCAAAAATAACCATACCTCTTCTCAATATTTTTTTTGGAACAATTCTATCCAGTGTACTTACACAGGATACAATCACATCGCATAAGATATCGTCCAATGAACAATATCTGCAATTCAATTCTTCTGCCAATTGTTTTGCCTTTTTCTGTGTTCTGTTTGCTATTGTCACTTCAGCGCCTTCTGACATGAGAGCATGAGCTGCTGCTTTTGCTGCTCCGCCTGCTCCGATTACACATGCTTTTTTCCTTCGTACCTCTACACCATTTGATAAGAGCGCTTGTTTCACTCCATCCACATCAGTATTATACCCGATCCACTTATCCTTCCGGATAACTGTATTGACTGCGCCCACTGCTTTTGCATCTTCATCTATTTCATCCACAATTTCAAGAAAATCTTGCTTGAACGGTGCGGTTACATTAAATCCTTTCAGACCCAGCTTTTCAGCTGTAGACATTGCATTTTGCGCATTTGCAGCTGTGATCCTGACATACACTGCATCAATCTCCAATTTCTTGAAAACAGCATTGTGCATTTGCGGACTTTTGCTGTGTGCCACTGGATTTCCAACAATCCCATACACTTCAATCATTCTGACCCACCATTATGTTGTATATTTTTTTCATTTCATCCAGTGTCATTTGTCCTTCTGCAGTTTCCTTTCCTTTTTCCAATGCAGCAAAAGTAAACGGACTGCCAATCAATGGTGCAATGATTCTCGTTATCTTTCCTTTCCCCCCCATTCCCACTACAATAATTTCTTTTTCAGAATCCAAAAGACCAAGCAGTCTTGCGTTGTCTTCTTCAGAATTAATTTTGCATGCAATTTTTGCTATGTCTGCCTTTGCTTCAAAACATTTTTCTACAATACTCTCCAATTCTTCTCTTTTAGGTGTACCATTGAAGTCATGATGGGATACTATAACTTTACATCCTTGTTTTCTGGCTGCTGTGATAATTTCCTTATCCTCTCCAAGTTCTATATCAATAAAAGCAGCGCCTGCATGAATTGCTTTGAGCAATTCCTTGCTGTTCCCTCTGCATGTTGCAATAAGTTTCACGGGCATTGAAAATAGTTCTTTTATTTCGCCATCATTCAAATCCATCTTGTCCATTCTAATCTCTGCCAATTCTAAACTTTTTAGCACCTTTAGATCTTCCTTATTGGCAATGCTAACACATATCATTCACTACAGCCTCCAGATCCTCTACACGCAGGTCAATGATCTTTGAATCACCTATGCCATTAAGCACAGGCATTTTCACTACATTGCCCCTTCGTTTTTTGTCTTTTCTGATAGCATCGGATATGTTCGCTTTTAGTGTTGTTGGCAATCCTATTTTCTCAAGCAACCCCTTCAATCTTTCTAATTCTGCCTTCTTCATCATACCATTGGCAACTGAAATCTTTGATTCCACGATCATTCCAATGCTTACTGCCTCTCCATGAGAAATTCCAGCTGTTTTCTCTATTGCATGAGCTATTGTATGCCCAAAATTCAGTTTCATCCTCTCATGCCTTTCGGTTTCATCCTTTTCAACTATCTTGGTTTTTATAACAATAGAATCATGAACTATTTTTTCCATTATTTCTGCTTCCAAAAGCAATGTCTGTTCTACATTTTCCTCTAAAAAAGAGAACAATGCAGCATCTCCTATTGCAGCTTGCTTGACTACTTCTGCTAGTCCGTTTCTCACCTCCTTTTCTGGAAGTGTTTTCAATAACGCAACATCACAAAGAACAAACCTGGGCTGCTGTACTGTCCCAACCATATTTTTGTAACCTTTGAAGTTTACTCCATTTTTTCCTCCAATGCTTGCATCTACTTGTGCTAAAATTGTTGTCGGCACAAAGCCGAAGTTCACACCGCGCATGTATGTTGTGGCTGCGAATCCTGCCACATCGCAAACTATGCCGCCCCCTATTCCCATTACGAGTGATGACCTGTCCAACTCCATATCAAGGAATTTTTCATATAGAGTTGACACAGTATCAAGTGTCTTTATCCTCTCTCCCAGTCCTATCTCAATTATTTCTGCTTCTGGAAATCTTTCTCCATGAAATTTCTTTACATTGCGGTCAGTTATAACAACCAATTTCTCTGCATTGATTTTGATATCTTCTATAGACTGGCCAATTGCTATTTCGCATTCTCCAGTTTTTCCAGCTATTTTCAAAGATTTCATTTTTGAGCCTCCATAAATTTCTGAAGTGCCCTCACTTTTTCCATCATATCTGCAAATTGCTTTGGGGTCAGAGACTGATCCTTATCGCTAAGGGCTTCTGGCGGATTTCTATGAACCTCAACTATCATCCCATCTGCTTCACAAGCAACCGATGCCATGCTCATTGGTGGGATAAGACTCAGCCTTCCGGTTCCATGACTTGGATCTGTTATTATCGGAAGATGTGTTAATTCCTTTACTGCTGGTACTGCACTCAAATCAAGAGTATTTCTTGTGTAGGTTTCATGAGTTCTTATTCCTCTTTCACATAGAATAACATCTGGATTCCCTTCGTTTAGAATATATTCTGCAGAATTCAACCATTCTTCAATAGTTGAGTACATACCTCGCTTCAATAGCACTGGTCTGTTTGCTTTTCCAACTTCTTTAAGAAGAGCGAAGTTCTGCATGTTTCTTGTTCCTATTTGCAACACATCTGCATATTCGCAAACCCATTGTACATCCTTTGAATCAACAACTTCCGTAACGACAGGCAATCCTGTTTCTTCTCTGGCCTTTTCCAGTATTTTCAATCCTTTTAGGCCAAGACCTTGAAATGAATACGGAGAAGATCTGGGTTTGAATGCGCCGCCTCGGAGCATATCTGCTCCAGCTTCTTTCACAGCATGCGCAGTTTCAAGTGTTTGTTCTTCACTTTCAACTGAACATGGGCCTGCAATAACTACAAATCCTTCACCTACCTTCACGTCGCCTACCCGAACGACCGTTCTTTTATTATCATCCAATGCAGCAAGTTTCAGTCCTTTCATATTTCACACCTTTTTAACTCTACCTACCTCACATAAGCGAAAAACCACCAAAGAAGATTTTTATGCGGTTTTTCACTGGTTATAGCTAAAGCTGAAGAAGCCGAACCAGGAATAGTATTTTGCTTCTCCATTGCTAACCATTAAAACCACATTCTTACATCTATTTGTACACATTTAGATTCTGAAAGTATTTATATCTTTGTATCAATCGCTCCCTTTATTTCCTTTGTAAATTTTGCAATCTCTGAAAGTGCTTTTTCTTCATTTTCCAAATATTTGGAATAAATATCAACGATTTTACTTCCAACAATAATTCCTTCAGCCCCAGCTTTCATATACTCTTTTGCCTGATTTGCATTAGAAACTCCAAACCCAACCACCAACGGAAGCGTCGTTACTTTTTTTGCCCTTTTTATAAGTTCAAGTGCTTCAGGCCTCACATTTTCTCTTGTCCCAGTTATTCCCAGAACAGCAACTGCATAAAGAAACCCTTTTGATTTTTCTGCAATTTTTTTCAGTCTTTCATCATCGCAATTAGGGGTTACAAGATAAACCAAATCAACATCATTACCTTCACATTGCCTATGCAATTCTTCTGATTCTTCTAAAGGGACATCAGGAACAATAATGGCATTAGCCCCGGCTTCTTTTATAGATTTAATGAACTTTTCACCACCATTGGCATATATGATATTGTAATAAGTCATAACTATCAAAGGAACGCCAATTCCATTTTCCCTGAGTTTTTGTATTATCTCAATTGCTTTTTTTGGTGTCATACCATTGTTCAGTGAACGTGCTGAAGCAGCTTGAATTGTTTTACCATCTGCAATTGGATCTGAAAATGGAATCCCAAGTTCAACTGCGTCTGCCCCACTAGAAACTAGCTTCTCGACAAGCTTTATTGTAAATTCTGTTGAAGGATCTCCGCAACATACATATGGCATAAAAGCTGACTTTAATTTCATGATGATTCCCCTAATTTTTTAACATGTTCAACATCCTTGTCTCCTCTTCCAGAGAGATTAACTATCACTATCTGTTCCTTTTCCATTTTTTTTGCGATTTTTACAGCATAATAAATTGCATGGGCACTTTCCAATGCAGGAATGATCCCTTCTGTTGATGATAATAGGTAAAACCCCTCCAATGCTTCATTATCTTTTACAGATACGTACTCAACCCTTTTTCTGTCCTTTAAGTTTGAATGTTCTGGCCCAACAGCAGGATAATCTAAACCAGCCGATACTGAATGTGTTTCTTTTATTTGTCCATTTTCATCTTCGAGCAAATAGCTCATCATGCCGTGCAATACCCCGACCTTTCCTTCTCCAGTTAAACGTGCGGCGTGTTTTTTACCATCCCCACCGGCTTCCACACCAATCATCCTTACACATGTGTCAAGAAAAGCATAAAACAAACCAATTGCATTACTTCCTCCTCCAACGCAAGCCACCAAATAATCTGGGTTTTTTCCTTCCACACCCATAATCTGTTTTTTTGTTTCTTTCCCAATTACAGATTGGAAATCTCTGACCATTGTAGGGTAAGGGTGTGGCCCCAGTGCAGAACCAAGAAGATAATGAGTATTTTGGAAATTAGCAGTATAATCACGAAGGGCCTCATTTATTGCATCTTTCAATGTTCTTGATCCATTATCAACTATATTTACATTTGCACCTAAAAGTTTCATGCGAAAAACATTCAAGGCCTGGCGCTCTGCATCTACTCTTCCCATATATACTTCGCATTTCATACCAAAAACCGCAGCAGCAGTTGCAGTTGCCACTCCATGTTGTCCAGCACCTGTTTCAGCTATTATCCTTGTTTTTCCCATTTTTTTAGCAAGCAAGATCTGTCCTAATGCATTGTTTATCTTGTGTGCTCCGGTATGCAAAAGATCTTCTCTTTTTAGATAAATCTTTGCACCGCCAATTTTTTCTGTTAATCTCTTTGCAAAATACAATGGCGTTTCACGACCTGCGAATTGCTTCAAATACCCATCTAATTCTTTTCTAAATTCAGGATCGTCTTTATACCTTAGGTAGTTCTCTTCAAGTTCTTTCATCGCAGGAATTAGTGTCTCCGGAACAAACTGGCCACCATACTTCCCAAAGTATCTATCCACTTGCTCCACCTTCCTTGAGTTCACGTATTTTACTTTGGATGTCATTCGCCTTCCAAATAGCAGTGCCGACCAAAACTCCTTTTACGCCAGCTTTCTTCACAGTCCTCACATCATCAGCATTTTTTATCCCGCTTTCACTTATCACTGGTTTTTTTGTCTCTCCTACTAACTCCAATATTTTTTCTGTTCTTTTTATGTCAACTGTCAAGGTTTGGAGGTCTCTATTGTTTATTCCAAGTATATCTGCATCTGTTTCCATTGCTCTTTTCATTTCATTTTCATCATAACTTTCCAATAAAACCTCTAGATTATTCTCATGTGCTTTATTGATCATCTCATCAAGATCAAGTTCAAGGCGATCAATAACTTTTACTACTAAGAGCACACAGTCTGCACCTGCCGCTGCATTTAATTGTTCATCAGAAAATACAAAATCTTTGAAAAGTACCGGAAGGCCTGCTTTCTTTGCAAGTGGGACATTTGATAATTTTCCTCTGAATATTTTTGGTTCCACCACTACAGATATTGCATCTGCCCCGCTTTCAAGAAAATCCTTTGCTGTTTTTTCAGCATCAATTTCTCTATAGCTGTATTCTCCTGAAGGGGATGCATGTTTGATTTCAGCTATTACAGTGAATTGTTCTTCTATTCTATTTTTGAGTGAAATTCTCTTCACATTTTCTTGTGCAATCTCATCATAGTAGCCTTCAGCAACACTAATTTTTGCATTCTCTATAAATCTGTCAAGAATGTCCATATGCATCACCAGTAAACTTTACCACTTCTTCAAGTTTCTTCATCGCCTCTCCGGAATCAATTGCCTCTTCAGCTAAACGAATCCCTTTATCTAAAGACGCCGCACCCCCTACATATATTGCTGCAGCGGCATTGAGAATACAAACATCCCTCGCTGCCCCGCCCTCACCTTTCAATACTTTGTTCACAATCTCTGCACTTTCTTTTCGTGAACTCACCTTTGGGATCTCTCTTTTTTCAAATCCAAAATCTGCCCCTTCTATACTATAATTTTCAATTTCTCCTTTTTTCAGCTCACTTATTTTTGTTATCCCAAATCCAATTTCATCCATTCCTTCAGAATGAACAATCAGTCCATGTTCTGTTCCTAATTCTCTAAGAACTTCAGCAAATACCCCAGTTAAATTTGCATCATATACCCCAAGTACCTGTGTCTTTGCATTGGCCGGATTTGTAAGTGGACCAAGCATATTGAATACGGTTCTAACTCCTAATTCCTTGCGTATTGGCATGATATTTTTCATAGCAGGATGAAAATATGGAGCAAACATAAACCCAAAACCAGTTTTATCAATGCACTCCTCTACTTTTTCCGGCTTTAGCATCTGTACTCCTAATTCTTCAAGCAAATCTGCAGAGCCGCATTTTCCTGATATGGCGCGATTTCCATGTTTTGCTATGTTAATTCCAGCTCCTGCAGCAATTAAAGCAGATGTTGTCGATATATTGAATGTACACGTAGAGTCTCCTCCAGTGCCGCAGGTATCTACAAGATTTTCTTTTACTGGATTTATGAGTGTGGCATTTTCTCTCATTTCCTTTGCAAATCCTGCCAATTCTATTGTGCTTTCACCCTTCATTTTCAAAGCTATTAGCAGTGCAGCTGCCTGCACTGGTCCTAATTCGCCTTTAATCATCGTTCTGAGCATTTCCCTGGCTTCATTTTCTGTAAGACTTTTCCTTTCAATAATTTTCTGCAGAATCATTTCAATCCCTCAAAAAATTTTCAAGAATCTTTTCTCCATTCTCAGTCATTATGCTCTCTGGATGAAACTGCACTCCATAGACTGGGAGTTCTTTGTGTTGTACAGCCATAATACAATCGTCACTTCTTGCAGTTATTACAAGACAATCAGGAATTTCGCTTCCAACTAAAGAGTGGTAACGCATTACACGCAAAGGACTCTGAACATCTTGAAAGATTCCAGTTTCATTGTGTTTTATTTCACTTGTCTTGCCATGCATAGGCTTGTTCTTTACTATCTTTCCTCCGAAATGATGGATTATTCCCTGATGACCCAAACACACTCCTAATATTGGCACTTTCAAATTGGAAAGAATTTCAGCACACACTCCAAAATCTTTTTTGTTGCTTGGATTTCCTGGTCCTGGCGAAAATACTATTTTCTTTGGAGACAATTCTTTTATCCCCTCAATAGTTATTTCATCATTTCTATACACCGCTATCTCTTCGGTTGTGATTCCTCCAATAGACTGGTAGAGATTGTATGTGAATGAGTCATAGTTGTCGATTATTAGTATCATCATCCCGCCCCCAGAGCATTGATCAAAGCCATCATCTTGTTTTCGGTTTCTCTATACTCTTTTTCTGGCACAGAATCATAGACAATTCCGGCTCCAGCCTGGATATATGCCTTCTGCCTTTTTGCAAATAATGTTCTGATGGCAATAGCAAAATCACAATTTCCGTTTGAAGAAAAGTAGCCGACTGCTCCACCATATGGCCCTCTCCTAGTGTTCTCAAGCTCTTCAATTATCTCCATGGCACGTACTTTTGGTGCTCCGCTCAATGTTCCGGCAGGAAACATTGCATTGAAGGCATCAAACCGGTCTTTGTCAGTTCTTAATCTGCCAATAACTTGCGATCCAAGATGCTGCACATGGCTGTATTTATGAACTTTCATCAGTTCCGGTACTTTTACTGAATTGAATTCCGCCACCTTTCCAATATCATTTCTTGTTAAATCAACAAGCATCAAATGCTCTGCTTTTTCTTTTTCATCAGACAGGAGTTTCTGTTCCAGTATCTTATCATCTTCTTTTGTTTTCCCACGCTGCACTGTGCCGGCCAATGTGGCATAGCTTTCAATATCTCTTCCTTCGACTCGAATTAGATTCTCTGGACTGGATCCAATAATCTTTCTATCACCAAATCCCAAATAGTACATGTATGGCGATGGATTTGTTTGTTTTAAATAATTGTAAAAACGCAATGCATTCCCTTCAAATGGAAATTCATATCTTCTTGATAATACTACCTGGAATATCTCACCATCTGTTATCTTTTCTTTTGCAATTCTGACAGCATTTTCAAATTCGTTTTGATTCAGATTTGTTTTTGGTGTTGCTGCTTCAAAAGGGCCAATAAATGATTCTTCTTTCGTTAATGCCAAGATCTCTTCAGATCGATCTTTTCCTACAGATAAATATTCCACTGCCCTATTTCGGTTATCATAGACTATGCAATCTTCAAATATTCCAAATTCAAAATCAGGAAATTCAATCTCATTTTTTGTCAAATCAGGGATTTTCTCCAAGCATCTGACATAATCATAAGAAAAATATCCTACTGCCCCACCAGTAAATCCTTCTTTTTTTATGTCTATTTTTGGTATGTTCTCTGCAAGCTTTCGGATCGGCTCTTCTGCATCTTCCTCTTCCCCATCAACAGAAACCACTTTTTCATTTGCACTTATTTTTTTGGAAGGATCAAAACCAATTATCGAAAACCTTGCAAGACTTTCTCCCCCTTCCATTGATTCAAAGAGAAATGAGTGCTCATACTCTCTGTTTACAATTGCATAAAGCTGATATGGGTTAAGTGCGATTTTTAGTTTTTTGAGTATCATTAGCTCCACCGAGGATATATCTTAGCGCCAATGTAATATTTAAAGCTTTTATGTACAAAAATATACATTATGTTTCCTATTCTAGAAGATGCATTTATTCGCTTTCCAATGCGCAAAAAAGTGGCCTCACTTTTGTTAAAACAAGGACTTAGAGTTGATAAAAATGGTAACATTTACTCCGGAAATGTAGAGATGGCGCCATCAAAAATAGCAAAAGCATTACAAGTTGATAGACGTGTCGTCGTCGAAACTGGCCAAATGATTGCTGATGTTCCAGAACTTTTTAGTATATTCCACTCTCTTGCACCAACTACATCTATTCGTGGCGTTGCAAGAAGCCTTGGCTTTGAAGTTCTTGAGATAGAAGCCGAACCGCATGCAGTTGGCATAATCAGTGCAGTAACTACAATTATATCCGAGGCACACATAAGCATACGGCAGATTGTTTCAGATGATCCTGACATCTATCCCGATCCCAAACTAGTCATAATTATGGAAAAAAGACTTCCAGCCAAAGCATTAGTTAAAATAAGAGAGTTGAAGTTTATCAAAAAGCTTTCAATCGGATAATTAACCTATCCTTATGTCCGGCTCTACCCTTCTCCAATCGCCATTCATAAACTGCCATAATTGTCTTATAGTTGAATCATAGACTAAATCGTTTTTAGAAGCAGAATCTCTTGGTCTGTCTATTTCAATAAGAATAAATCTCCTCATCCAATCTATCTCGTCCCTGAACGGATTTCTTTCTATCACATAAATCCGATTTCTTTCTGCCTTTACCTTTTCGCACCATTCAATTACTCTGTCTATCTCCTGCTGCGTGACCATATTGAAAACTCTGAAATCTATTTTATATAACTTTTGTATCCATATCTTTACTATGTATGCTAATGAATTTCTTATGAGCACTTCTGCCGCTGCTGGTTTTACGGCCATATGGGCTGGGATAATGGGGTTTTTCTGGCTTTTCTACTGCCTCGCCATTTTAGTATGTATTGTATTCTTTGTCATATGGGTTTGGTTACTTATTGACTGTCTAAAACGCGAAAATTATGATGGCCCAAATGATAGACTTCTTTGGGCCCTTGTGATACTCTTTGGAGGAATCATTGGTTGTGCAATCTATTACTTCCTCATCAAACAAAAGAAAGACCAAGTCACCAAAGAGGACAAATCTTAATTTTTCTATCTTTTTATGATTTGAATAATATCTTTATTCTGCAAAACATGGTCTAGACCAACTCGTTGTCCCGGGTATTTTACACTTTTTCCCCAGACTAACGCATACCTAAAATTCTTTTTCAAATCACGATGAAGTCTTTCGCACATTTCGCTTACAGTTGTCCCCTGCCTTACTATTAAAGCCTCCTCAAGATCTGCCCTTTCCCCTCTTCTTTTAGTATAAATATGTATTAAATTTAGTTTTTCGTAAATAGTCTTGCTAAGTTCTTCAATGCCTTCTTCTTTTTCTGCTGCAACCTCAACATATCCTTTTGGTATTTTTTTTGCAAGATCACATTTTGTAAGTACATAAAGTGCAGGTATGTACGCTCTATTTCCCTCAAGTACATCTATGAATTGATCAATAGTAATATCCTCATGAAGAGTAACATTTGCATTAAAAATCCTGTATTCACTCATTGCTGCTTTAATCTCATTTTCACCTATTTTAGTAATTTTTTTGGTGGCGTGTATCTCGATACCGCCCTTGATATTAGTTGATATCGAGACGTTTGGGGGCTTTTGATTTATTCTAATTCCAAAGCCATACAATTCATTTTCTATTATTCTTTTTTGTTGTGGATTGGTTGCCTCTACTAAAATCAGAAGCAAATCTGCGCTTCTTGCAACTGATATTATCTCTCTTCCTCTTCCTTTACCATCCTTTGCTCCTTCTATAATGCCAGGAAGATCAAGTATCTGTATCTTTGCATCCTCATACTTCATGATGCCCGGTATGCATTTCAATGTGGTAAATGCATATGCAGCAGTTTGTGATTTTGCATCAGTTAAAGCATTGAGCAATGTACTCTTACCAACGCTCGGCAATCCTATCATTACAACTGTCGCATCTCCTGATTTACGTATCTCAAAGCCTCCGCCGCCACCAGTTCCTTTGGGTGCAGTGAGCTGTCTCCTAAGCTTCGCTAGTTTTGCCTTTAATATTCCAAGATGATACTCAGTAGCCTTGTTGACCTGAGTGCGGGCCATCTCCTCTTCTATTTCTTTTATCCTTTCTTGAATTCCCATATCTAGATTTGATCTATTCACCAAGCATTTTTAAGATCTCAGCTTTTAGTCAATCTTATGTTAAGGTACTTGATTATTGGTTTGTTTGTGTTTGGTCTTTCTTTTGCCTGTAATGTTGATGAAGATTGTCTCAGTGCTGGCACTGGCAATGTATGTTTGAATGGAACTTGTATTGATGTTGCATTCGATGCATGTCAATTAGATAGTGATTGCCCTTCAACTGTCCCAGGCCCGGAATATTTTTGTGATGTAATGGCATGTACCGAAACAGGTGCCTATCTTTGTGCAAATGATGATGATTGTATTTCTGCTGGAAAAGGGAATACCTGTTTAGCCGGCATTTGCGGATTTGTAGAACCGGCAGAATGTCAAGTAGATGCAGATTGCCCACTATCAATTCCCGGCCCAGATTACATCTGCGATGAGGGTTTGTGCACACAAACTGGGTTGTACCGTTGCAATGATGATCTTGAATGTATGGATGCAAACGAAGGCAATGAATGTGCCCAAGGAACTTGCCTTTATGTTTCTAAGCCCCCACCTAACCCCTGTTCATTTACATTTGCCTTGCTTGGTATGCTAGCCTTTGTTGCTTTCAAACGTTAATTTATTTCTATCTTTTCAAATTCTTCTTTAAAGAAATTTTTGATTTTTTCACAAAGATATGTTGCTCGTATAGCATCGTTTTTACTTAGCAACCCATCTTCATATTCAGCTGGTGTTTTCATTTCTATTAATTGGTACAAATCTCTACATATTTGAGATTTTTTCTTTTCATTAGATGTCTTTGCTTCTTTCAATAAGTTAACAGCTTCTGCATGATTTTGAGCTGAAGATTTTCTACCTAATTTGTAAACAGTAAACGAATCAACAAAAGCAATTGCGCAATGCACTGCCATTGTAACTGCATTGTTCGGTCTATTTTTATCAAATTCATCTTTCATTCCTTCATAATATTGTTCTGCTTTTTCTCGAAATCCTCTATATTTCTCTCGTGAAACTTTCTTTATTCTGGTCATCCATACACCTTTATTCCTTTGTTGGTTGCCTCAGAGAGCCAATCTGGTTTATTCTTTTCTACTGCTTTTTCATCATATATGTGTATTGATGCTCTGTTACCCATTTTTTCTTGTATTGCCATACCAAGAATACTTTCTATAAATAATTTTAACATTTTATTTTCCCCCTCTCTTTCAACAATAACAAGTATATCAATATCACTTTCAGGCCTTGCAGTTCCTTCTGCTACAGAGCCAAAAATATAAGCAGCTTTTATAGGTGGAATTTTATTCTTGCCATATATCTCAATCATGATATTTAGAAATTCTATTGTTTCTTTTGTTATTCTTTTTATGGAGTTTAATGGCGTAATCTCTGATGCTTCAAGAAAAGCTTTGACATAAGGATATGCGAAAGAATCCGTGTTTAACTTCCAAACCAAAGCATTACCAACAGTTTTTCCTTTTATGACATTAAGATCAAGCAACTGTCTCATTGCTTTATTTACTGCCGTGTGACTTACTCCCAATACTCTTGCCAATTCTCTCTCACTCAATGATTCTTGCTCTTGTAACAAAAAGTGCAATATTTTTCGTTTTAGCTTTGAACCGAATACTTGTTTTGCTATTGATTCATCATTAATTCTCATGCAAATATTTACAACTGTAAACTTTTAAATATTTACGTTTGGCAACTTTTAGTTTACATCAATCCAATTTTTTCAATCCTTTCCACCAAGAATTCGAATCCTGCTTTTCCACTTGCTTTAGAAGCTTCTTTGCACTTTTTGTTTTAACTCTTTCTTTGATGTTTTCTATCCAGGTTCCGGCTCCTTTATATCCACTATCCAAATACTCCTTTGCCTGAAAAGCACATTCAACATAATCAGCATCTTTTAACAGCACTTTTTCTTTTTCAGAAAGGTCAAGTATCTGTAAAATGGAATCTTTGATTTTTTCAGGCATATTCTTTACCTGTTCATTCTCCACTTTCTTTTCAAGTTCATCAGTCACTTCAATATACCTTGCCGTAATTTTGTTCAAATCCAATAATCTTGTTTCATGCATATCATGAAATAATGCAGCAGTACATAATTTTCTAGCATCTTCATCCTCCGCCCCTTCCATCTTTGCCAGTATGAATGCTACAATTCCTGTTCTATATGCATGATCTGCAACACTTTCTGGGTGCTTAATTTTCTCTGCCCACCATCCACTTCTTGCAACTCTTTTTAGCATTCCGGCTTCAAATATATATTTTGCTATTTCTTCCATTTCATCATCTCTAAAAGTTCTTCTTCATTTTTTGCTATCAATACAAATCCATGTTCCTTTATCATAAATATCCCATGTAACCTTGCCATTTTCGCAGCTGCTTTTGCAAGCTCTTTGCTCCCATAAGAAAAAGGCCCAACACTGGCCCCTTCAAATTTTTCCAACAAATTTTCATCATGGAAATGGAGTATTATACTTACTTCAGGTAGCGCTCCATAAATCTCATAGTGCATCCTTGTTTCTGAAGATGGCACTGCCCCCACTGCAATTACTATATCTTCATCTACCTCCAAAACCAGTGAAACGTCTTCTTTTCCTAATTCTGTCATTTTTGCTCCTGTGCGTTTTATCAAAAATCCATTTGCAACTCTTATACTCATATTCCCTTCATTCTTTTTTGGATTTAGAAATCCCCTGAGTTTTGCATCTAGTGTTAAATATGAACTTATCTCTGGAAGTTTTCCCTCTACAAGTCTATAACTGAATTTCACTCCATTGTATTCTTCCATACATCCTCAATGCCCCTAAACACTCCATTTTCATTTACAAAAGCAGTTATGTTTCTTGCTGGTGTAATATCAAATGCGAAATTTTTTGCATGTGCACCTTCTGGATAAATCCTCATACCATTTATCTCAAGCACTTCTCTTTCATCCCTTTCTTCCACTTTTATATGTTCTCCATTCTGGATGCCGGCGTCAAATGAAGAAAGTGGCGCCAGTACATAAAACGGAATCCATTGTTCCTTTGCAAGAACAGAAAGTGAATAAGTCCCTATTTTGTTTGCAGTATCTCCGTTTGCTGCAATTCGGTCAGCTCCCACCATTACACTGTCTATTTCATCCTTCTTCATAAGAAAACCTGCAGAACTATCACATATTACATGATGTGGTACATTTTCTTTGAGTAGTTCCCAACTTGTTATAGCACCTTGTAACCTTGGTCTTGTTTCATCAACATAGACGTGGATTTTTTTCCCTTGTTTATGAGCTGTTATTATTGCTCCCAATGCAGTGCCATATGCATCTGCTGCCAGAAAACCAGTATTGCAATGTGTGAGTATCTTTTGCCCATCTTTAATGAGTGTAGCTCCATTTTCACTAACTTTTTTGCATTTTTCCTCATTCATCTTTTCCCATTGTGCTGCTGCCTGAATCACATTCATTCCATTACGCAACATATCAAGAACAAAATCAACAGCATGGGCCAGATCTACTGCCGTTGGTCTTGCAGATTTCAAAATATCTGCTTCTTTCTCAGGATCTTGTGCAAATACCATTCCATAAGCAGCCGCAACACCTATTGCCGGCGCTCCTCTAACTTTCATTTCCTTTATCGCTGTTGCAACCCCTTCAACAGTTTTCAGTTCTATCCATTGTTCTTTATGTGGCAAAGCACTTTGATCTATTAACCTCACCGCCTCACCAGTAAAATCGACCGCTTTCATACACCAATCTTTCTGGAAAGATTTTTTTAATTCTTTGAATGCATTATGGTTTATGGTTTCAAAAGCAAAGGGAGAGTTAAGAAAAAAATTGTTATCAAAAAGAAACTCCCTCACCGAGAAACAACATTCATCCATGGGTGAAGCAATCAAACAAAAGCTTTTTTCATGTCCCAGGTTTCAAAAGGCAAAAACAGTTGCTTTTTATCTTCATAAAGGAAGCGAAGTGAATACAAAAAATATGATTTCAGAGGCACTATTGCTTGGAAAAGAAGTCATTGTTCCAGTGACAAATGATAAGATCACATTCTATCGTTTTACTTCTTTCGAGGATTTACAAGAAGGAAAATATGGAATTTTGGAACCAAAAACCAAAGTCCAACCAAGCAAATCACCCGACGTGATTATTATTCCAGGTATTTCCTTTGGTCTTTGCATGCATAGAATAGGCTATGGAAAAGGCCACTATGACAATTATCTAGGCAAATCATTTGCTTATAGGATAGGTATATGTTATGATTTCCAAGTAATAGAAAGTCTCCCCAGACATGAGAATGATCAGAGGATGGATGAAATAATCACTGAGAAAAGGATAATAAGCTAGCAGGTTATAATCGATAAGGTGAACAGTCATGACCGATATAAGAAGGACAATAAAATGTTCAAATTGTGGAACAGAAGCTTATGTTCAATTGAGCAGTGAGCTTGATCTGAAAGAACTCGTATTTGCAGGCACATGCGGCAAGTGTGGCAATACAATACAGGTAAATTATAATATAATCGAGAAAACCCGCACTACTGAATCAGAAGAAGAAACAGTAACAAATCTAGATGATAGCATATTTTCTTCAGAAATACAAAACGACACGCTCAAGGATATAATGGAAGATTAAATTCAGCCACAGAACTGAGAATGTAATCCGGAATATCCTTCTTTATATCACTTTTTTTATTAACGCCACTAAGAACCAAAACCGATTTTATCCCACAACAATTTGCAAATTTTATATCAGTGTCAAGTCTGTCTCCAACCACTACTGTCTCTTCATTTTTTAAGCCGTAATCCTCTTTTATCAGCTCCAAGGGATAACAGTTTGGTTTTCCAACAACCCGTGCCTCTTTTCCTGAAGCTGTTTCTATTGCAGCTACTATGGATCCGGCTCCAGGCATAAAACTATTTTCAGTAGGGAATGTTGGGTCCTTGTTGCTTGCAATCAATATTGCACCATCCCTCAATTCAGCGAGTGCATGTGCCAGCTTCTCATAAGTAAATTTTCTATCAAGACCCACAACAACAATGTCGGCCCTTTCTTCTACACATTCTACCTTTGCTTCTCTAAACTCATCCAAGATGCCCTGTTCACCAACAACAAAAACCTTCTTCCCTTTGTGTTTACTGCTTATATATCTTGCAAGAAAATATGAGCTTGAATACACCTCTTCTTTATTTGCCTGCAATCCCATATTGGTAAGTTTTTGTGCAACATTTTCTCTACTTTTTGTAGCAGCATTAGTCAGAAAAAGAACCTTTACACCTGAGTTTCTTAATCTTTCAAGTGTCTCAGCAGCACCATCAATAACTTTCTTGCCTCGGTATAAAGTGCCGTCTAAATCAAAAATAACTCCTTTTATCATGTTTTTTATATGGTTTGTCAACTTATAATGTTATGCGCGTAGCAGTTCTTTTCTCCGGTGGCAAGGATTCAGTCTTTGCTGTTTTCTGGGCGTTAACACAAGGCTTTACTCCAGTATTAGTTACTGTAAGGCCTCCAGATTATTCTATGATGTTCCATCATCCAAATATCGATCTAACTACAGAGCAAGCCAAGGTAATGAAACTTGAACAAGTTTTTGTGGAAACTACTGAAGATAATTGGGAGGAAAAACTCACCGCGCTTTTCAAAAAACTAACAATAAATGGCATTGTTACCGGCGCTATAGAAAGTGAGTACCAACGCAGAAGAATAGATGCCATTGGTGAAGAACTTAGTATCCCAACCTATGCACCGCTTTGGCATAAAGATGCAGTTCTTGCAGAAATGCTGGAGTATTTTGAGATTTATGTTACTGCTGTTTCTGCAGAAGGTTTGGGTCCTGAATTCCTTGGCGAACCTCTGAAAAAACTGGTAAATTCAAAAAAACCAGGCATTCATCCATTCCTTGAAGGTGGAGAGGGAGAAACATTTGTTACCAATACGCCTTTCTTTAAAGATAAAATAAAAATTAAAGAATGGAAAAAATCCTGGGATGGAATTAGAGGCATAGCATTAGGATTCAAAACTTAATCTAAGTTCTTTGCCTTTGTAATCCATCCATACTCCTTTTTTATCTGTTATTTTTCCAATTACACTTGCTTCTACATTATGCTTTTTTGCAATATTTATGACTGTGCCGGCCCTATCCTCTGGCAATACTACAACCATCCCAATTCCCATATTGAAGGTTCTGTACATCTCTTTGACATCCTTTACTTTTTCCTGCAATGCTTTGAATACTGGTTTTGGCTTAGGAAGATCCTCAAGACAATATCCAACTTCTTTATTGAGCCTTGTCAATTTTGAAAAGCTTCCGCCAGTTATATGCGCTATTCCATGCACATCGCAGGCATCTATAACTTCGAGTATGGTATTTGCATAGATTTTTGTTGGTGTAAGCATTTCGGCGCCCCATTCCTTTGTATCAAGTGCTCTCCTTGCTAATGTATAACCATTCGAATGTATGCCAGAGCTTTCGAGCCCTACTATTACATCTCCTTTAGTTATCTCATTACCAAGAATAAGTCTTTTCACTCTTCCAACTACAGTAAATGTCAAATCAAATGGTCTTTTTCCTCCCTTTATAATATCAGGTATAATTGCTGTCTCGCCTCCGACTATCGCGCAACCGCTTTCTTCTGCCCCTTTCACAAGTCCCTCCATTATCTGTTTTACAAGTTCATCATCCTCTTCTGCAAGAGCAATATAATCAACCCCAACAAGAGGCTCTGCACCAACGCATAATATGTCATTTACAGACATTGCTACTGCATCAATACCAACGGTGTCATATTTCTCAAGGTCTTGTGCCACCAACAACTTTGTGCCTACCCCATCAGTATGAATAACTAGATTTTGATCCCCACATTTGAATACTCCGCCATAATGCCCAAAAACAGGAACTGCTTCGCCATAGCCCTTCCTAAAAGCGAATGTGGTTTTTATTTTGTCCCAAATAGTACCCTGCATCTTCTTAACATGGCCTATATCGATCTGATACTTCATAATCACTTTAATCTGCGGAGGTTTAAATTGGTTAGTTTCTGGCATTAATTTATTAATTTTTTGAATCTATCTCTTCTGATATGAAATTTATAGGATCATTTTTCCAGTTCGCCAGACGAGTTCTTGAAGCCGCAAAAAAAGGCGGACTGAATGCCATTGATCTAAAAAAATTAGACAATCTTCTTACCCGCACAGGGAAGAGAAATACTATCTTATCCAAAGGCATTCTCTCAGCACTTGGTGCTGGTGGAGCAAGTCGGAATGATATTAATCGCTTTGGAGAGCTTTTACAAGCTGCGGAATCTAGGATTACTGCAGATAAAGAGCCCTTTACAGAAGCAGAAACTAAGGAGCTTTCAGACATCTTTAAGCGGGCATATATCTCTGCTAAGGTAGCGAGATGGTTCTCAGCTCAACTAGACGAGCTATTAGCAGAAGAGATCAATGAATTTATTTCGGGTGCAAGGAGAGTTGACATAGGCGTTCCACGAAAAAAGACTGTTAAATTTGAAACAAATGAGAAAAAAGAAAAAATGAAAATTTAATCTATCCTTGCATATGCAGGAGGGTTTCCAAATGAAAATCAAACTTACTCCAGAACTTTCGTATATGATTGGTTTGTGGAGAAAGATTCGCTCATCAGAAGGGCTTGGGGTTATTGGCAATAAAGATCTTTTGGAAATCTTTTCCTTAGAATCATTAAAGAACGAATTATCTAGCTCCGATAAATTTGTTTCTGAAGAAGAAAAGATCTATTTTTATCATACTGCATATAGAAAATTCTTTCAACAAATAGAAAAAGAACAGCTCCAAAGATTCAAATATCTGAATGAATACGCGGCAAACTATCTAGCTGGATTATTCGATGCTGTGGGATATGTTGATGAAAAAGGCATTGTTTCACTTGAAAAAACAAATCGGCAGGATGAAATGATGCTTCTACGCCTAGGCTTTGGGACAAGAAAAAGAGGAGACCGGCTTATTTTAGAAAGACCTTTGATTTTTCTTGCATTTATAAAAGATTATGTTAAACTTACAAAAGACCACAAAGTCTTCTCTTATGTAAAGTCAAAACAATAACTTTATAACCCATTTTAGTTACTAATTTGCGGGAGGTATCAAAATGCGTATTCTTACCATACATGCTGATTATATAGAGGTTGTTCCAACAAAGAAGGCCATCAAAGAAGCTGAGAAATTGGAATCTGAAGGTCCAGAACGTTATGAGGAAGTACTTGTAGTTTTCACTGCAGTTGAAAAAGGGGATGAAGATACTGATGTTACTTCGGTGCGTTTAGTTCAGGAAGCTTCAAACATTGCAGAACAAGTAAAAACTAAGAACATTCTTCTCTACCCACTAGTCCATCTCACTTCCAAACCATCTTCCCCACAAATAGCAAAGAAAGTCATCGAAAAAGCAGAAACCAAACTTAAAGAAAATTATACTGTTTCCCATTCACCTTTTGGCTGGTACAAAGGTTACACACTAAAATGCAAGGGCCACCCTCTTTCAGAACTTTCAAGAGAGATACACGGACCTGGTAGTGTAGATGTGAAACCTAGCGATGTTGAAGAGGTTTCAAAAAGCCTACGTCAGGAAAATGAACTGAAAAGTAAATTTTATATTCTTGATCTTGATGGGAAATTTCATGAAATCGATAAATTTAATTTCAAAGGACATGAGAATCTGAAAAAATTCGCCGAATATGAAACCAAAAAGGTTCGCGCATATGAAAAAGAGCCCCCGCACATTAAGCTGATGAAAGAGCATGATCTTATTGATTATGAGCCTGGCTCTGATTCAGGCAATTTCAGGATTTTGCCAAAAGGAAGATTGATGAAAACCTTATTAGAGAGAGCAATAAACAAAGTTTGCATTGATGCTGGAGCAATGGAAGTTGAGACGCCGATTATGTATGACTATGAACATCCTTCTTTGAAGAAATATCTAAATAGATTTCCAGCAAGACAATATGTTGTTCTCAGTGAGGATAAGAAACTTTTTTTGAGGTTCGCTGGGTGTTTCGGTTCGTTCCTTATAAAACATGATATGGTAATTTCTCACAAACAACTTCCGTTAAAAATGTATGAACTAGCAAGGTATTCATTTAGAAGGGAACAAAGTGGTGAGCTTGCAGGGCTAAAGCGATTAAGGGCATTTACTATGCCGGATATGCACACTGTAGCCGCTAATATTGATCAAGCAAAAGAGGAATTTGAAAAACAATTTTATCTTGGGTTAGAATGGTTAGTTCCTTTGGGATTAGATACTGAAGTAGGATTCAGAATTCAAGAAGATTTCTATAATGAGAATAAAGACTGGTATATGGAGATGGTAAAAAAAGCTAGTAAACCAATTCTTGTTGAAATATTCAAAGAGCGCTATGCCTATTTCATAACCAAATTTGAATTCAATTTTGTTGACAGCATGGATAAGGCAAGTGCATTAACCACAGTCCAAATTGATGTTGAAAATGCAGACACGTACGATATTCATTATGTTGATGAAAATGGAAATAACAAAAGGCCATTAATTTTACATGCATCAATTAGTGGTAGTATAGAACGTGTCATCTATGCCTTATTAGAAAATGAAGCAATGAAAATGAATAAAGGAAAGAAGGCAATGTTCCCAGTTTGGCTTTCACCAACACAGATAAGGGTAATAGCTATTGGGGATAAACACAAGCAATATGCTGAGAATCTCTTGCAAAAACTTGATGTAAGAAATGTGCGCGTCGATTTAGATGATCAAGATGAACCTTTAGGTAAAAAAATACGTAATGCAGAAAAAGAGTGGATTCCATTTATAGCAGTTGTTGGAGATAAAGAAATGGATTCTGGAAAAATGACCGTAACTGTTCGTTCTACTGGTGAAAAAAAGGAAATGGGCGGAGAAGAACTTGCTAAGATCGTAGAAGTAGAAAACCAAGGAAAACCATTTGAAAAACTCTCGTTGAGTAAGAGATTAAGCAAAAGACCCTTGTTTAAATAAAAACAATTCTTCTAATACCTATTCTTTTGGTCTTTATTCTGTTTCCTTTTTCTAATTTAGTTATTTGTTCCGAAACAGTCGAATCCTTTCTGTTTATTCTATTTGATAGTTCCTTTATTGTCATTGGTCCATCCCTTTTCAATATTTTAATAACTATTTTTTCAAACTCCCATAAAAAGTAGTAATTGCCATATGACTTAATTACCCAACTTAATTTTCTTCTTCTTTTTGGATGATTGAAATTAATCTTTTTAGCAAATTTTCTTATATCATCTCTTCTAGAAATTTGTAAAAAATATGTCTTATTCTTTCTTGCATCTTTGAATATTTTGGAATTAATATTGAAACGCATTAGACATTCTTTGATATCATGTAAATATCTAGTGCTTGCACCATAGAGTCTAATTCTTTTAGTATCTCCGCCAGTTTTTCTTTTTGACTTTGTTAATTGAACGCACCCATCCCCATCAAACGCCCCTCTAAGTGCACAAGCCAATAACTTAAGATTAGCATGTTTCATCCATTTCGGCATAGTGCAAATAAATGTTTTATTACCTGCCGGTATCTCAAAGATTTTCACTAAAATGCATGCTAAAGTTTTATTATATGCAACTATTCTGTCATATTCCTTTTCTCTTATATATCCGATTCCACACCTTCTAAAAAACTGTCTTATTTTTTCTTTTAATTCATTAGTTACACTTGTCAATTTTATATGGTTTAACTCCTTTGAAATATGTCCATCAGTTCTTAATAATTCAGACACATAGAACCATTCCTCATCAACCTCAAAAATCAAAGGTAAATAAAGATATTTACCAAATCTTCCAATGTGGAATGCAGTTATTTTTTCAACTGCATTTAGAGAATGTTTCTTCTTAAACTCAGAAAATTTTACTCCCTTTTCTTTATCATATTTCACATAAATTTCATCTTCTTCAAAGAACTCTCTTATATCCATTCTCATCTGCTCTTCATCCCCCGTCTATACTCTTACAGATTGTTTATAAAGAAGAACTAGCACAGTTCATTTCTGCGGAAGTATCAAGAACTTAAACTCAATCAATTAATGCCTAGATTTAAAAAATTGAATTATATTATCTACTCCTATGATTTCTTCTTCAGTCCAAATTTGTCCAATTTCGTTTTCTAAAGAACTTTCCAAGAGGCCAGTCATATGACAGGTTCAAGATTACGTTGCATAGTACATGATGGCGAAAAGGTAATTGGCAATAAGGCAGTACCTTCTAGTTTTCATGGCATGTCTGTCCCTGAAATTACAAAAAAACTTTACAAAACAAAAGATTATACTTATAAAGAAGGTGAACTTGCTGGCAAGACTGAAATAACTGCAATAGAAGGAAAAAGAAAGCAAGGAAAAGACGGCTTTCAAGTTTATCTGGCATTTGTAAAAAATGGAGAGGCAATTGAGATGGGCCTTTCAAGGAGCCCTCTTGATACAGATTATTTCCAATCTGCTTATGGTGTGTCAGTTAATATGAATAAACTTGCAGAGTATCTTAAGCATCTTCCTCCTGATGTTGAACTTGCTATTGTTTGGCGTTATGATAAAGGAATGACTCAGGATATTGTCCTCACTGAAAATTCAATGACTGCTAGATTTGGTCCTGAATCACCAAATAATTTTTCTCTTTTGGATAAAAAACCTGTACTTGGTTGTGGTGGGGCTTGCAATGGAAAAGAAGAATTGGTCTTTGATATAACTGAAGTTGTTATTTATACAGGTGAAGAGAGCAATCCAATCCGTATGTCAACTATTGCTGTTGCAGCACCTCCAGAAACATTCCAGTGGGATGCATTTACATATATTGAACCCCCCCGTCCTCAATCACTAAGCATCCAAAATCAAGCTACTGAATTCAATGTAAGAATGTGTTGGCAAGATGACATTAAACAGAATCCTATTTCTATGACCTCGTTTGCTAACCCTCCAAATACTTCTTTGCCTGCTGAGGCAACAATTATGCTTGTTTGTGCAAAACCCAAGAACCAATCTAAATTTGAACCAGATGATAATCCAATAATTAGAATGATAATGAACCCCACAGAGAGGAAGTTGTGGGGCAAATTATATGGTTTCCCTGATGAAGATGTCAAGCCATTAAAAGTCCACCGATCAAGAATTTTACCAACATTTAGACATGCCCCTGCGCTAGAATCACCAATTCCTTTTCAATTCGTTCGTTCTAAAACACCTGTAGCTAAACCAATGCCGCCCACTCTATTCAAATCTAAACAAAATACATCCATACAATTAACAAATCTGCCTCAGGAAAAAGCTCCAGAGACAAGTTTTGTAAAAGATAAATCACTTGTAAATCCAAGTCCATTACCAGAAGTTGCTAGCCAAAAGACTGAAGAAACCCCAAAAATCAAATCTAAAAAACTTTCAAGAACTAAGAAAAGATCAACCAAAAGCTCCAAAGTAAAATTCAAAAAGCCAAAGATGATTCCAAAATTCCCGCCCGAAACTTCAGAAAAAATCAAAAAGCCACAAACCATCTCTCAAAAAGAACCAATTAAATCAAAAACTCAAAAACCAAGAGAGTTAACATCAGAAAAACCAAAAGTTTCAAAATCTAAAAAAGAGAAACTAAAATCACAAAAAAGAAAATTAGACAAACTACAAAAGAAAAAACCAGCAAAAAGATTGCATTCTTATTTCAAAAAGAAAATGCTTGGCCTTACCGGAAAAGCCAAGGCAAGAAGTTCAAAACGAAGAAGAATAAGGTAACATACATCAGTGCCTTCACTGCTGTCTTATTCTTAATATTAATATCTATTACTCTGAATCCATCGAAAAGAGGAAGTGGCAATAGATTCACCGCCCCTACAATGAAATTGAGTGCGAATGTAAGGCCAAGAGTATAATAGACAAATTTAGCTGCACTACCAATAACACCCACTTGAAGAATTTCCAGATTATTTATCAAAACAACTAATCCTATGAAAAGTATGAAGAACACAACACTAGTCAGCAGATTAGCCGCTGGACCTGCAACAAGCACACGTGTCTGCCTTAGATCATCTACTCTGTTAAGTTTCTTTTCATCTGGTTCAATGAATGCACCTACCGGTATTATCCCAAATAAGACAATTCCAGAAGAGAGTAAAGGTATTTTTGCTATTCTTGTCAATACTGCATGTGCTCCTTCATGTGCAACTAACACTACAAGGAGTGCCAATATCCCTTCAAACAACGGCAGGTTAACACCAGGTAAGAGAAATGTTCCACCTGGACTTATTCCCGAAATCGTATCAGCACCAAACAAAAACGTCTGAATAATCGCACTGAGAACTACCCCACCATAAAATATGACTCCTGCAAGAATGAATAAAGAAAGTCCTCCAACAAGCAATATGAGTGTTATCAAAGCCAGACCAAAATCAACGCCATCTGTCAAAGTTGAAACTGATTTTTCTACAGTACCAATCTGCATAACTTTGAAAAGAAAGACGAATGCCGTTGGCGCTACTAAAAATGAAATAACCCCGAGTAAGAAAAGACCAGTTACAAGACTTACAATTGAGCCTTTCTTTATGATTACCTTGCTTAACAATCCATAGGCCATTGCATTTCCAACATCACTCATAAAATTGAAAAGTTTCTCTTTTTTTGCCAAACTTTCTATTATAGTCAAACCTTTTTTGCTTTTAACTAGTATCAATCCCATCTCAGATGGCAATTTATACTGCTTTATCAATCCCCATCCTATAAAAGCCATTTCAGCAAAGATAATGAAAAATTTCCATGTTCCTGATATCTCAAGCTGCAGTACACTGTAAAACAACCCTATAGCTAATGCAACGATTAATAGGAGTAAAAGCATGAACATAGGATGATAGGTTAGTATTTTTATAGCTATGGAATAATAGAGACTTATGGTCGAATTATCATGCGATATTTGTGGCAATACGCCTATCAGAGCACAGATATTTCTTGAAGGTGCAAAACTATTAGTTTGTGGACGCTGTATGAAAAGCGGTAAAATAATCCACAAATTCTATGAAGATGAACCAGTAGAAGAAGCTCCACAGCCAAGATCCCGGGCGACTGCTACAGAAGAAGTGGTTGAAGGTTTTGCAAAAATAATTAAAGAAGGCCGTCAGAAATTGAAACTTCCTCTTGCTGTTGTTGCCGAACGCATAAGTGAAAAAGAAAGTTATCTTCAAGCAATAGAGGGTGGCCGTCTTACACCTACCATGGAAGTAGCAAAAAAACTGGAAAAAGAACTCGGTGTACAACTTATAGAAAAAGCAGAAAAAAGTATTGCTCCTTCACGCATGTCTTCCGGACGATTCACTGAACCTACGCTTGGTGATATGGTGGGAGATGACTAGATGGGAGTTGACCTTGGCGATCTTACTGTAAAAAATGCCATATCTCTTCAATCACTTTCTGATAAAGTAATCGCTATAGATAGCTTCAATATGCTTTACCAGTTTCTTGCTTCTATAAGACAAGAAGATGGAACCCCTCTTATGGATTACAAAGGCAACGTTACAGCCCATCTATCAGGATTGTTCTACCGTACATGCAAGCTGCTTGAAAACGGTATCAGACCAGCATTTGTTTTTGATGGCAAGTCACATCGACTTAAAGAGAGAACACATAAAGAACGCTCATTTGCCAAAAAATCTGCTGAAAAAAAATGGAAAAAAGCACTTGAAGAAGAAAAATATGAAGATGCAAAGAAATATGCTCAGGCCACATCGCGTCTAACTTCTGAAATGGTTGAAGAAAGCAAGCTTCTTCTAGATGCCATGGGTTTGCCAGTGGTACAAGCTCCAGGAGATGGAGAAGCACAGGCTGCTATAATGGTTCAACAAGGATTGGCATATGCCACTGCTTCTCAAGATTATGATGCCTTAATGTTTGGTTCTCCTTTGCTTGTTAGAAACCTTTCAATAACCGGAAGAAGAAAAGTGCCAAGACAAAATCGCTACATCATGGTAGAACCAGAACAAATAAGTCTAAAAGAAACCCTTGATTCTCTCACTATTGATCGTTCTGGCCTTATTTTTATTGGCATTCTTACTGGAACTGATTTCAATAAAGGAATAAAAGGAGTTGGGCCAAAAACTGCTCTGAAAATTGTAAAACAAGTAAAAAATCTAGACGAACTTTTAGATTATGTAAAAGAAAAATACGACTATCAATTTGAGGTTGACATCGAAGAAGTTTTCAATCTTTTCCTTGATCCACCATACGAACCCGTGAAATTAAAATGGAAAGATGTTGATCCAGATGCAGTAATTGAAATGCTTGTTGAGAAACATGATTTTTCAGAAGAAAGGGTGGAAAAAAGCCTTTCAGATCTTATAAAAGTAACAAAAGAGCATGCTGCACAAAGCAAGCTTGACAATTGGTTTTAATATTCGGGCAATTCAATCAAGCTTATTGCTTCTCCGCCAGAACGCAGAACAGTTCTATCAACAAGATCAACAATGAGTGAAGCTGCCTGATATTTTGTCGGCCCTCCGTCTATTGCAATTTTCACATTATTCAATATTTTTTTATCAATTTGATCAAATGTTACTGGCGAATCATTTCCGCTGATATTCGCACTTGTTGTTATTATTGGTCTTCCAAATTTGCGACAAAGTGCCTGGCAAAATACAGATTCCGGATATCTTACTCCAATCTTTTCAGTTTGTGATGCTGGCAATGGCCTTCTTTTCTTTAATATAAATGTATAAGGCCCGGGCAGATATTTGTTGAGTATCATATCCTCCCAGATGCCAGTTTCACAGTAATATTCAACCATACTTGCATCAGATACCATTATTGAAAGAGGGCGCGGTTCTTTGATCTTTTTTATTTTTAATATTTCTTTTACAACTATTCCTGATGTTGCGTCGCCACCAATTCCATAAACAGTGTCAGTTGGGTATATTATGGTGCCCCCTGATTTGAGAAATGTGCTAGCTATGTCAACAGCACTTTCAAAATCATCCTCTGTTATTTTGAGTATGGTAGTCATATCCCCAAATCTTTTTTCACTTTTTCAATACCAAGAGCAGTAATGAGTTTTCCCATTCTTGGACCTCGTTCTTTCCCCAAAAAGGCCATATAAAGTTCCTTAAACATCTCTTTTGGTGCTATTGAATTCTCTTTTGCAAATTCAAACACTGCATTATGAACTGCAATAGCATCCATCCCATCTTTAAGTTCTGCAACAAATTTCTTCACATTTTCACTGGATTCCTTGGAAGGTTGATACTTAAAGCGATAATCGTCTGGAAGGTATTCTTGCTCTATCCATTCTTGCATGTATGGTTTCAGATATTCCACTCCTTCTAAATCTTGACTTAGTTCTTTTACTTTTTCCCAGTCATGATACAACTGATAATAAAGAATCATATCAAGGAAAGGAGCATTCCACTTCATTTTATCTGTACTGAGATTGAATGCTGTAGCTCTTTTTCTATCAGAACGTGCCAGATCTTCTTTAGAAAGATCTATTTTAGTTGCACCTTCAAAATCTTCGATAGTGCGCAGTAATTTTTCACTTGTTGGGTCAATATCTACATTTTCTTCCAAATCTGGTTTGAGAAGCATATATTTGATTATCTCAGGTGGAATTAGCTTTATGACATCACTGATACCCATTCCCCTGCCTTTTGATTTAGAATATTTTTTCCCTTTGAAAAGTATGAAACCATATCTGTATGGTATGTGATAATCTTTCTTCATTAGACCTAGGGTTATTGCCTTGCATGTATCCTCTGAGCCACCTTTAGTATGGTGATCTATTCCTGCTCCCTCGATACTACTACCAAATATCTGTTTCCAGGCTGGCCAATGCAATCTCCAAACAATTTTGTATTTATGATCACTTATGCTGCCTTTTCCTTCGTATCCACAGCCTTTGGTATACTTCACATCTTTATCACAAATGTATGTATAATTCTCTCCATCTTGACTTAGCACTCTTGTAGTTGCTATCTTTCCACATTGTTCACAAATAGGCATGATTGCAGACCAATCTTTTTTCTCCTGCTTTCCACTTGTTTCTTCTACAATTTTTCTTGCTTCATCTTCATGTTTAAGGAAAAAGCGTGCCCATTCGTCAAATTTGCCAGCTTCATAATATTCATTTACACGGATTACTTCTGCATCGACTTCAAATCTTTTCATAAGTTCAATTGCTTCGTCAAGGTAATGATCTCCAAAACTCCTGCTTTTTCCTGTAGGATCTGGGACATTGCATAATGGCTTGCCAAGGTGTGGTTCTAGCTGATCTTTGTACTCTTCCATTGCCAAAGGTACGGAGTCAAATGCATCCAGTATATCTGCTACAAAATAATACTTGCATTTCTTACCATTTTTCTCAATTGCCTTTTTTATTGCTGAAGGAAAAAGAAATTCACATAAAGTTCCGTAATGAACTGGGCCAGAGGTTGTCATTCCTCCAGATATAACATATGGCTCTTTCTTTTCTTCAATTACTTTTTCTGCTAGCCATTCTGACCAGTGCATATGCTTTTCAGTCATTCTCATACCTCTCTTATTTTATTCCAATAAATGTATTGTGCAGAAAATACTAAAGCAGTTGTAACAGTTACATAAAGTAGATATAGAATAAGTATTGCAATTAAGGCTATGAGAACTAATGGTATCATCATAATTGGAGAAATTGTTCCAATGAACCCCATTACAAATAAAAGTAAGACTGCCCCGCCTACCCCAACTATGATGAACGGCACCTGGACTGCAGTTTCAACAGTCCATAATACAAATGAAAACACTATTGTTTCTATTGGATTTTTCTTTACTATTGAAAAGCTGTTTCCGAAACTTTCAATTATGCCTCTTTTTCCAATAAGCAATTCAAAGATTGCAAACTGAGTAAAAAGATAAACTACTGCGGCCACAACAGCTATTACCAACCTGAATATGATCTCAGCCAAACTCGTAGCAATAAGGCCAGTTGTTTGTGAAGTACCAAGGCTAATTGCCCCAGTAAATGCAAGGTAAGCCAATATGAAAGGACCAAAAGTAACAATGCATATTATCGTACTCACAATTACATATTTTAACATTGGCATCATATTCTCGCTAAAAGTATCCAGCAACGGCGTTTCTTTTCTTTTGAATATTCCATCAACTACGTTATATGCTATTGAATGTGCAACTGCTGCCATGAAGAATCCAATAATTAAAATCCCTATTAATGCAAGAATAAGAGGGATGCCCATATTAGCAATACTGAACCCCCCTACAAGGGCAAAAATAATTCCACCCCCCAATATCAGTGTTATTAATATGACGACGAGACTAAGCACTTCTACTCTGAAAATATTTGTAAGAAGTTCTCTGTATGAACCACGTATAAATTCAAAGCTTTCCTTAGCTGTCTTTTCCAATAATTTATTTTTTATTTGAACCACCTATTGCTTTCCAGAAGAAATATTGGGCAGGTATCATGATCATCCCCATTATAATGCTCTGGAAAAACATTATCACTATCATAAATATTCCACCAAGAACCATAAAGGCTATGTTGAATATTCCAAAGATAAAAACAACACCAACAAGGTTCTGTATTGCTCCGAACACTGCGTTTATGGCAAACATGGCAACCATAAGTAGAATGTCGAAAACAACTGTTGCTACAATATTCTTTTTTACAAGTCGGTAAGAATCTTTAATTGCCTCTATCCCATCCTTTTTTCTAATAACAATTTCCACGAGTGCAAACTGAATGAAAAATCCAATAACTATCCATACTAAAATACACAGAATAAAAAGAAGAACTCCGAGCCAAAGCATCAATTGTTGATTATTGAGAAAACCAAAGAGTACTATTATAGCTGGTATTCCAAATACTGCTATTTTCAATAAGCCCATGCCTATGAAGTATTTCGCAACAGGCACTAAGATTTCTTTGATCTTTCCAAATATGTCAAGTTCTTTTTTGTCTATTACTGTATAAGCAGTAGATGATATGGACGTTGTTAAAATTACAAATATTAAAACAATCAATAATGCTACTAATCCAATAATTGCCAATATCCATGGAGTATTTGGTAGCACTATCATACTTCCCAAAATCAAAAATGCAGCGCCACCGATAATTAAAATTCCTAAAATGGCAACTACATACATCAATAAGTATATTTTTACAAATTCGGTAAATTCCATTTTGTAATTTTTAGTCAGAAACTTGAATGTATCATTTAATGATTTTCCAACACTATCTAAGTCATTACCCATTATTAAAACTCGTTACTGAACCTTTAAAAACACTTATTATCATATCTTTCTTGTCAGCGGTCATAGGGAGGGGGTAACACCTGATCCCATTCCGAACTCAGAAGTTAAGTCTCTTCACGGTGTTATGAGTACTGCCTTCCTGGCGGGAAAGTGCACTGCTGCTGACACTCATATTAATCTTATTCTTCTAATTCTAATCATGCAATTCTACGAAGTTTTAGAAAAAAGACATTCATGCAGAGAATTCTCAGATAAACCAATTGAACCAGAAAAGCTTCAAAATATCCTAAATACTGTTGCGAGTTGCCCTACAGCAGGCAATCTTCAAGCCTATAAAGTTTATGTCGTACGCTCAAAAGAGACTAGAGAAGCATTAGCCCAAGCAGCTTTAGGCCAAAATCCTGTTATTCAAGCCCCAATAGTTCTTGTTTTTTGTGCTGATAAAGATCATTCTGGTAAGAAATACGGAGAACGGGGAGAGGAGCTGTACGCTCTTCAGGACGCTACTATTGCCGCAAGCTATTCTCAACTTGCTGCAGAAGCAGAAGGGTTATCATCAGTATGGGTGGGTGCTTTTGAACCATTAGAAGTTTCTTATATCCTCAAGACAGAAGCAGCGGTTGTTCCCATTGCCTTGATTCCAATTGGCTATCGAAATGGTCCTGTTAGGGTAACTCAAAGAAGACCATTAGAAGAAATTGTTAAAGAGGTTTAACATGAATCAAAAAGAACGGGCAAAAAAAGACATTGAAAAGTTGGATCGCATAATACAAAAGTTCAAGGAAATGAAATTAGGAGAAAAATATTCAACTGTCCTTGAATATGCAGAAAATTATGCTAAAGATGCAAGACATTTCTATGAAGAAGGAAATTATTTTACTGCATTCGGTGCAGCCAACTATGCTTATGGTTTTATAGATGCCGTACTTGTTATAGAAGGGAAAAAAGATGAACTCCTCTCGCCGTAAAAGTCTTGGCCAATGTTTTCTTGAAGATAGGAATATCCTACAGCTAGAAGCAAAACTTGCGAAAGTAACTGGAAAGACTGTACTTGAGATTGGTGCAGGAGATGGAAGACTAACTAGTGAGCTCCTTAAAAACACTCCAAAAAAATTATTTGCTGTAGAAAAAGATGCTCGTTTTGCAGCTATACTTAGGGAGAGGTTCCAAGATCCTTCAGTTCAAATAATTGAACAAGATTTTCTTGAGATGGAAATACCAAAAGTTGACGTTATTGTCGGCAATATCCCCTATTATATCTCTTCAGATATCATATTTGAACTTAAAGATTCTAGTTTTGAGCATGCTGTTTTAATGGTGCAAAAAGAGTTTGCACAAAAAATGGTTGCAAAACCCGGTGACAAAAATTATGGAAGGCTTAGTGTTACCTCCCAACTTTACTATAAGATTAAATTAGAGAGAACAGTGTTGCGCCACCTCTTTAGGCCAATGCCGAAAGTGGACTCTGCTATAATCACCTTAACTCCAACCGGCATTTCTTTAACCCAATTCCAAGAGAACATAATCAGATACTTATTCCAGCATAAGAACAAAACAGTGCGCAATGCTCTTCGTGATTCAAAAATGTTTGAAGATGACGAACTTGTCCCTATTGGTAAATTCGCTAAAAGAAGGGCCAGGACTCTTTCAAAAGAAGAATGTCTTCAAATAGCCCGTCTCCTTGAAGCTTAACCTTATAAAAACTAAACACGTTAGGCATACTGGTGGTCAAATGATTAAGACCGTAAAAGAATTCCAAGATGATTTGAAAACCCTTAGAAATGAGATGTATAAAAGAGGAGAGTTTGCGGATCCAGAAGTCATAGCAAGTTGGCTCGACAGATTGGTAATTTCTTTGGATAAGCTTGCAGTTTCTCTTGATCTCATGGCCGTAGAAATAGAGGTTATGTCAAAATGCTGCGGAAGCACTGGAGCAAAAACCTCGAAAAAGAAATCTGCAAAGAAAAAAGTAAGCAAGAAGAAACCTGCAAAGAAAAAGACTAAGAAGGCAAAGAAAAAGAGGAGAAGATGAAATTATTCTATTTTTTAGCCCTTTTCATTCTCTTCTTTGGATGTATGCAATTCTCTGAACCAACACCAGAAGAACCGTTGGTGCCATCTAATGAAAATATTTCTGAAAATGTAACAGAAGAACAATCTCCTCCTGAAAACCTAACAGAAGAAGAACCCCCTCCAATAATAGAAACAGAACTTCCTCCAGAAGAACCCTCAGCCCAACCTGAAGAAGAACCCACTCTTGAATCCGAGGATATAGTTTACACATCCTTTGGCTGGGATGTCCACGCAACTTTTTATCCAAGTGCAAATACTGATCCGACAAAAGTTGTTCTTCTTATGCCAGGGCTTGGCCAAGTAAGAGGTAGCTATCCCCAAAATTTCATTACACTTATTCACGAAGAAATGCCTGAACTGGCAATACTTGCTATTGATCCAAGGGGTCATGGTGAAAGTACTGCTCTTGGCGTATGGGAAAATTTTACCTCTGCTGAATTCAAGGATATGCGGCAAGATGTTCTTGATGGGATGGAGTATTTAGGGGATCACTATCCAACAATAGACAGTTATTATGTTGTTGGAGCCAGCATGGGTTCTACTGCTGCCATTCTTGCAGGTGCTATGGAGAATGATATCATAAAAATCGCAATGATCTCGCCGGGTATGGAATACCAAGGTGTTGATATAGAAAGGGCTGCTGATGATTATATGAAACCTCTTCTTCTGGTAGCCTCAGCTCAGGATAGTTATTCAGTAAGTGCAATTTCTGAGATAGATTCACTTTCTTCATCTGGCATAACAAAAAAGATTTATTCTGGTTCAGCTCATGGCACAGATCTTTTTGAAGCCACAGAAAACGAGACAGAATCACTGAGTGATCTTATTCTTAACTTCCTTAAATAAACCCTAAAAAGCCTTTTTCATTTTTTTCTCCTTCAAATTCTTTCAAGAGCTTTTTTTGCTTTCCACTAAGTTTTTTTGGAACGTTTATTATGACCCTGACCATCTCATCTCCTTTTCCCCTTCCCTTCATGTGGGTCATTCCCTCTCCTTTAAGTCTAAATACTGTATGTGATTGCGTTCCATCAGGTATGTAGAGTTTTGCCTCTCCAAATAGTGTTGGTACGGTTATATCCCCACCCAAAGCCGCCTTAGGAAAACTTATTGGTACATCTATCCAAAGGTCGTTTCCATCTCTTTCAAACTTTTTATGGGGTCTGGTATACACTCTTACGTAAAGGTCTCCAGGACCATCTTTACCATATTCGCCTAAACCACTTAAGTGAAGCCGCATGCCACTATGTATCCCTGCTGGGATATCGACTTTTATGTGCTCATTTGAGCTTATCTTACCAGAACCAGCACAGTTTTTGCAAGGGTTTTCAGCTATACTTCCTTCACCTTTGCATTTGCCGCATGTAGTGACTGTATAAAACGCCATTGGCCCTGCACGCCTTGCCTGTTGAACCTGGCCTCGTCCATTACACCCATCGCATTTTTTTATCTCTGTTCCAGGTTCATTTCCACTTCCCCTGCATCTTGAACATGCCTTGCTTCTATGATAAGTCACCTCTCTTTTTACTCCCTTAGCAGCCTCTTCAAGATCTATCTCAATTTCCATCTCAAGATCTGCTCCATACTCTTTCATCGGCCTCCCATAACCGCCCCGGAACATCTGGCCAAATATATTTCCAAAAGGGCCGCCCATTCCGAATTCCCTAAAAATATCCTGAAAATCTCCAAAGTCTGCATTCCTGAAAATATCTTCTGTAGTATACATTTGGTCAAAGCCAGCATGTCCGTATTGATCATACTGTACTCTTTTCTTATCGTCGCTTAAGACTGCATATGCTTCACTTATCTCTTTGAATTTTTCAGCTGCATCTGGTTCGCTATTTCGATCTGGGTGATACTTAAGTGCAAGCTTTCTGTAAGCTTTTTTTATCTCGTCCTTGCTGGCATTCTTTTGAATACCGAGGATTTCATAGTAATCTTTTGTCATTTTTCTTCATCTACTTTTTCATATTCGCCTTCCACAACATTCTCATCCTTTGATTTCTTTACTTCTTCATGACCTTTTTCTTCTGAAGCACCTGCCTGCTGATATGCAGCTGAGCCAATCTCCTGTAATGCTTTTTTGAGGTTTTCTGTTTCTTTCTTTATTCTTTCCAGATCCTCTCCAATCATTACATCCTCAAGATTCTTTTTAGCTTCACTTATTTTATCATACTGCTCTTTTGATAATTTATCTTTAAGCTCGTCGATAGTTTTCTTAGCAAGGTAAACCATTGATTCTGCCTCATTCTTTGCAGTGGCTGTTTCAAATGCTTTTTTATCCTCCTCTGCATGCTTTTCTGCTTCAGCCATCTTTTCTTTTATCTCATTATCATTCATCTTCAATGGTGCCGTAACTCGCATACTTTGTTCCTTTCCTGTAGCTCTATCTTTGGCACCCACGTGCAGTATACCATTTGCATCTATGTCAAACGTTACCTCTACTTGGGGCACACCTCTTGGTGCTGGAGGAATACCAACCAGCGTGAATTTGCCAAGTTCTACATTATCTTTTGCCATGGACCTTTCTCCTTGTAGTATATTGATATCAACGGCAGTCTGCATATCTGCTGCTGTTGAAAAGACCTGGCTTTTCTTTGTGGGTATAGTTGTATTTCTTTCTATAAGCTTTGTGAAAACCCCACCAAGAGTTTCAAGCCCTAAGGAAAGCGGAGTAACATCAAGGAGCAATATGTCCTTTACTTCTCCAGATAAAACGCCCCCTTGGATTGCAGCACCCATTGCCACACATTCCATTGGGTCAACCCCGCGTTCTACTTTCTTTCCTATAGTATCTTCAACAAATTTCTGTACCATAGGCATTCTAGTGGGCCCACCAACTAGGATTATTCTATCTATGTCCTTAGGTGCAAGTTTAGCATCTTTGATTGCCTGTTCTACTGGTTTTCTGCATCTTTCTATAATTGGCCTAACCAAATCTTCGAGTTTTGCCCTTGTGAATTGATGTACAAAATGCTTTGGTTGATTATCAACAGAAGCCAAAAACGGCAGATTCACTTGTGTTTCTAATGTAGTTGATAGTTCTATTTTTGCTTTTTCTGCAGCTTCAAGTATTCTTTCTTGTGCTTGCCTATCCTTTGATATATCCACGGCGCTCTCTTTTCTGAACTGGTCTATCAGATATTCTGATATTACTTTGTCCATATCAGTTCCACCAAGTTGTGTATCTCCACTTGTGGATTTTACCTCGAATACTCCCCCTCCGAAATCCATAATAGTAACGTCTAATGTTCCGCCACCAAAATCAAAGACGAGGATTTTCATTTCCTTATCTGATTTATCAAGGCCATATGCCAAACATGCTGCAGTTGGTTCGTTAACTAACCTTACTACTTCCAAACCAGCAATTTCTCCTGCATCTTTTGTTGCCTGCCTTTGATTATCATTAAAATAAGCAGGAACAGTTATCACTGCCTTATCAACTTTCTCACCAAGATGCTCTTCTGCATCTTTTTTTATTTTTTGTAAGAGAACTGCTGAAAGTTCCTGCGGCCGGTACTCCTTTTTGTGGATCTCGTATTTGTAATCAGTGCCCATTTTTCTTTTGAAAGCAGTGACTGTTCCTTCAGAATTACTGATTGCCTGTCTTCTTGCTGGTTCACCAATTATCCTTTTCCCATCACGCGTAAATGCAACATAACTTGGGAATGCCTTTCCATATTGTGTTATCCCCTCAGAGCTTGGTATTATCTTTGGTCTTCCTCCTTCTAAATATGCAGCAGCACTATTCGAAGTTCCTAAATCTATCCCTATTATTTTTCCCATAATTTTCACCTCAAGATGCTATTCCTACTGGAACCTTTTTCTCATCCATAGATTCCTTTATTTTCAAATAAAGATTATACTCCCGTTCATTTTCAAATCCAAGAGACTGTAACATATCTATGCTTAGCATTTTTCTTCCTCCTTACCAACAATCACTTTCGCATATCTCAAAACCTTTCCTTTGAATAAATACCCTTTCTGTACAATTTCTAAAATCTCCCCTTCTTTTCCTTTTTCATATCTTATAGCTTCATGTGCATAAGGATCAAAGCTCTTACCAAGGACTTTCATCTCTTCAATTCCCTCTCTTTTAAGCAAATCCAATAATTTTGCGTATATGAGCTCCATTCCATGTTTGAATTCCTTGTCTTTTGATATCTTCATATGTGAGATTGCGATTTCGAAATCATCTACTATAGGAAGTATTTTTCTCATAGTTTCAGCCACAGAAAGCTCTTTTAGTGTATCATTTTCCTTTACTGCTCTTTTCTTATAATTGTCAAAATCTGCTGCAAGCCTGAGTAATCGGTCTTCGAGTTGTTTTACCTTATCTGCTTCAAGCATCTGCATATCTTTGTGTTCTACAAGCGTCTTCTCCTCACTTGCTGGAAGTACGCCTGCCTCTTCGTCAGCATCCAGCATTTTCTTTTCTGATTCTTTTTTTGTCGTACAATCACCTTCGTCCTTAACTTCTTGGTCTCATTCCCCTTCACTTTGTTTGAAATTTTAACAAATTGTTTTATATTTCGAAATATTTTTAAATTTTGGCCCAGAACATTAAACATGGTCCAAAGACGCTATGTCAAACAAATCGTCATTCGTTATATCATGCTTCCGCAAGAGGATAATTATGATGCGGAACTCAATTGGATCTTTCAGTGTCTTGGCCTTGGTGGCGAAACTGATGAGATTGCTAGGGCAATCTTCCACGAGTTTGTTAAAGCAAGCCGTGAAAACAAAGGCATTTCCTCCAGAGATCTCATGGAAAAAATTCCAGTAACCCAGGCCGCTATTGTATATCATCTCAATACATTCATACGTTCTGGCCTTATTATCAAACAAGGTAGAGATTATTATCTTCGTGGTGGCAGTCTTGAGCATGCCCTTGACGAAATTGAAAATGATATGTTAAGAAGAATGACAAGATTAAAAGAAATGGCAAAAAAAATAGATGAAGGACGTTAGTCGCTTTTCAATAAAACATTATATGTTTTGTCATATGCAACTGGCTGCCATTCTGTTTCTATTCCAAAACCGGTTTCATCATCCACATCTAATCTCATTTCTCGCGTGTAATCGTTGCCTTCTGTATCTGTGTCCAAGGCATTATAGTGCATCATAACAACGTCGCTGACAACCTTGATATTTTTTGTTTGTTCTATCTTAGCAACAACCCAATATGTTTCTTCGCTAAGTGTAACCTTCGGATCAAAGTCAAAATGCACCCATTTGTAATTCAGTGTAGCCTCTGTTACTGGAATCTGTACTGAATCTACTAGTGCACCTGGTTCTCCCTCATCATCCTCTCTTATTTCAACTAATAAATTTGTTCCTGGTTGGGTATTTCCTTCGAGGCGTTTCATATAGATATCTACTCTCCCAACTTCAATTTCATTTTCAATATCAAATGCCACTGCTCTCCACTCTTTGAAGGATATGGGATCATAATCCACGCCAGATACATCACTGTTGCCGAGAGCGTCAACGTTCCAGTCTGTTGAGAACAATATCTCTCCTTCACTCATTACTGCTAGTTCGAGAGTTCCATCTTTAATAGCAGGAACGTCTATGCTTATTGCTGCTCCTTGTACTGTCGTCGTTGCTACTGTCTCGCCATCAACAGTTATCTCTAGCTCTTTTCCTATTGCACAAGTAGCTGTTCCAGTAAGCACAGTTGTTTCGGAAAATACCCCTGCAATAGGTTCTGAGAACGAATAAGCTGGTGTACACTCTTCAACAGTTTCGTTTGGAGGTGCCAATACCACTTCTTCAGATGGTTCACTGGGTGTTTCAACCGTTCCTCCAGTGCATCCAAACATGAAAAATGCTATTGCCAACCAAATAATGAAATTTTTCATAATTAGTATAAATCTAAAAAGATTTTAATTTAGTAAGTTTCGACGATCTCTCTTACACCGTCTAACCAGCCTTTAAGATATGCGTTCCATTCTAATTCTGTTTCAGCACCAAGGACTTTGAAGTGCAATTCTTCTCTTGGAGGCAATTCAAGATCATCAAAATTCTCTGCCTCAAGCTCGCTCCATTCTCTCATTTCAAAATAATCAGCATCATCAGAGGCCCAAATTCTACCCCTTTCCAGGCCAATAAAGTAGGATTTGCTTTCACTGGCATCTCTGTTACGAGCAAGCCTTTCCACCATCTCGGTCATTATATCCGACATAGTTTCCTACCTCTAATATTATTTCCTCCTTTTGTTATATATAAAACTTCGTTTTTGAGTATATTATATATACACAAAACTCTTTATAAATATATGCGAAAGACCATTTCCTAACACATTCTTGACCACCTACAGAATAAGAATATAATAAGCGCCTCGGCCGGGGTTCGAACCCGGGTCGCGAGAGTGACAGTCTCGTATGCTAACCATTGAGTGCATTTACAGTCACATGTTCAATGCTCTACACTACCGAGGCAATAAGTAGAACAATTCTACTTACTCATTTTTAAAAACTAATCGTTGATGGCGAATTGATCATTTTATAAATCTTAGGTGTACCTAACATTCTATGATAAAAAAGAGAACACCTCAGCTTGAAGAATATCTAGAGACTTTAGTGAGGTATACAGAAGAAGGCAAAGAGCCAAAAGTAAAAGAACTTGCCAAAGATCTAAACGTTTCTGCAGCAAGCGTAAGCGAGATGCTCAAAAAACTATCCAAACAAGGTTTTGTTACATATGAAAGATATGGAAAAATAACTCTCACAAAAAAAGGAGAAAAGCTGGGCAAAACAGTATTGAGAAAGCACCGAATTATTGAAAGCTTCCTTACCTTTATCGGTGTTAAAAAGAACAAGATTCATGACGAGGCATGTATTCTGGAACATGCAATCTCTGATAATGTTGAACATGCATTAAAAAGTATATTAACTGCAAACAAAACTGGTCTAAATGTAGAAAATATTCGTCGTCTTACTGATATGAAAAAAGGCGAAAAAGGAAAAATCATCTTTGTTACTGGCGGAGCTGGGGCATGCAAAAGATTAACTGACCTGGGCCTTACACCTGGAACAAAAATAACAATTGGTAGGGCATCCAGCAGAATAGGGCCAGTTGAAATTTGCATTCGTTCTTCCTGCCTTGCTATAGGCCGAGGGCTTGCTGAAAAAATATTTATCCAGGTGACAAAGTGAAAATAGCACTTGCAGGAAATGCCAATGTTGGCAAGTCAGCATTATTCAACTACCTTACTGGTTTACATCAGCATTTAGGTAATTGGCCTGGAAAAACCGTAGAAAAAGCTGAAGGCACTTTGAATTTTAAAGGGAAGAAAATAGACATTGTTGATCTTCCTGGCATTTACTCTCTTTCTACTTTCTCTATTGAAGAACTAATCTCAAGAGATTATATAGCAAAGGAAAAACCAGACGTTGTAATAAACGTTGTTGATGCATCTGTGCTTGAAAGGAACCTTTTCTTTACCCTTCAATTATTAGAACTCGGCTCTCCTGTTGTGATCGCCCTTAATATGATTGATATAGCCCGGAATAGGGGCATGAAAATAAATGCAAAAAAACTTTCCAAACTTCTCGGTGTGCCAGTTATCCCAATTATAGCACCAAAGGGAATTGGCGTATCAACTCTTATGCAAAAAGCAGTTGAGATCAGCAGAAAAAAACAGAAGCCCTTTTCCATTTTGTACAGAAAAGGCATGGAAAACGAAATACGTGAGATAACCAAAATGATTGATAAGCTAAAACTTGATTATCCGTCAAGGTGGTTGGCAATCAAGCTTCTTGAAGAAGATAAAAACATAACAGAGATAATAGAAAAAAAAGATTTACAGATAATAAAAAAAGCCAAAACTGTTCTTAAAAAAATAGAAAAAAGATGTGGGCAAAGGGGGGCGGTAGCTGTTTCTTCAGAACGTTACTCTTCTACTGAGAGAATAGCCAGAAGTTGTATCAGTCTCGAAAAAGTTCAAATCCCATTAACACAAAAACTTGATGCCATTCTTTTGCATCGTTATCTTGGTTATTTTTTCATGGCTTTAATTGCCATGATAATCTTCTTTTCTATGTTTGTACTGGGTGAGATCCTATCTGGTCATTTACTTTCCATTCTTTCTTCTCTTAAAGATGCAATTAGTTCTTATCTGGGGATAGGACCTTTACAAGAGATTATTGTTGATGGTGTATTAGAGGGATTAATTGCTGGCATTTCAATCGCTTTGCCGTATCTGATCCCCTTCTACATAATACTTGCTTTGCTAGAGGATTCTGGCTATCTAGCTAGGATGGCATTTCTTATGGACGGAGCCATGCACAAAATTGGATTACATGGCAAGGCCTTCATACCTATGTTGCTAGCCTATGGTTGTAACGTGCCAGCATGTCTTTCTTGCAGGATACTGGAAACACAAAGAAGTCGCTTACTCGCTGCTTTTGTAGTAACTTTGATTCCATGTGCTGCAGTTACTGTGGTAATCATGGGATTAGTAGCTACTTTTGTTGGTTTAGAATGGGCACTAGGTCTCTATATTCTCAATCTTATAATAATCCTTATACTTGGGCGTCTTGCATTCAAACTTCTTCCTGGAGAATCAGTTGGTCTAATAATGGAGATGCCATCGTACAAAATTCCATCATTGAAAAACATTATTTTAGGGGCATGGCGGAAATTGCAATCATTTGTTTTCATGGCGTTTCCAATAGTAATTGCCGTTAGTTTCATAATAAAACTTGCAGAATTGGCAGGTTTACTTGAACCAATATCCAATCTTCTTAGTCCAATTACAGTGGGGTGGCTCGGTCTTCCTGCTGTAGTAGGTACAATATTGATCTTTGGCATCCTTAGAAAAGAACTAACTATTATCATGCTTGCTGCATTGCTCGGCACAGAAGCCTTTGATACTGTTCTTACTCCAGTCCAGATGATAACATTTGCAATTGTTACAATGTTTTATGTTCCATGTGTTGCAACTATTGCAGCTTTGAAAAAAGAGCAAGGATGGAAAAATGCTATTATAATCTCAGCTTTTGAAGTAATATTTGCTATTCTTCTTGCAGGCATCATAGCAAGAATTCTTGAGGCCTATCTATGATCGACCTTCATTTGCATACAAATTCATCTGATGGTACCTTCAATCTAGAACAACTAGTGAAAAAAGTAGAAACTGCAAAACTCAAGGCAATTGCAATAACAGATCACGATACTGTTCAAAGTGCACTTAAGATCAAAAATTTAAAAACAAATATCGAAGTTATTCCTGGTATTGAAATATCCGTTTATGATAATAAACTAAACTATATTGATCTACATGTACTTGGTCTTTTTATTGATCCGGAAAACCCAAAACTACTTTCAACACTTGAACGTTTAGAAAAAGAAAGGGAAGGACAAAAAAGAGGAATAATCAAAAAACTCAACAAGCTTGGCTATGATATAACCTATGAATCTGCAAAAAAATATGCCACTGGTTCATTTGGTCGTCCACATATAGCACGCGCATTAATGGAGAAATACCCAGACGAATTCACTTCAATCTCAGATGTTTTTGAAAAACTTTTAGATCAAGGAAAACCAGCTTTTCGTTCTCGTACCGCTTTCTTTTGTCTGAAAGAGGCAATAAGTCTAATTCACAAGACACATGGCATTGCAATCTTGGCTCACCCCATGGTTTATTCAGATGTGAGGGGGTATGATCTTGAGAATGTACTAACTGATTTCAAGGGTTTGGGTGGTGATGGCATAGAAACGGTATACAACTATGCACAAAACTATCCTCGCCATGGATATAAAGAAGAGGACAATGTAAAAATAACCAAAAAACTTCAGCTATTAGCTAAAAAATTCAATTTCCTTGAAAGTGGCGGTTCTGATTTCCATGGTCCGAATAAAGGTGCAAAACTAGGCACTTTCGGTCTTCCGAATGAATTTCTCGATCATCTCAAGGCTGCAAGAAAACCTTTTTAAGAACGTTTAACATAATTAATTAACTGGTTCTTGATTTAATTGAGGAAAAATTTCCATGAAAGTAAAAAGAGCACTCATAAGCGTCTATAATAAAGAAGGGGTAGTCGATTTAGGCCGTGCCCTAACTGATCTTGGTGTTGAAATTCTCTCTAGCGGAGGAACGGCCAAACTTCTTACAGAAAACCGAATCAAAGTTATTGATGTCTCTGCATACGCTGACTCTCCCGAAATGATGGATGGAAGAGTCAAAACACTTCATCCAAAAATTCATGGTGCTATATTAGCCGATCGCTCTAATCCACTACATATTAAAGAAGCTGAAAAATATGGCATTGGATTGATAGATCTTGTCGTAGTGAATCTCTATCCGTTTGAACAAACCGTACTTTCAGAAGCCAAACTATCAGAAGCAATTGAAAAGATAGATATAGGCGGTCCAACACTCATTCGTGCAGCTGCAAAGAACTACAAAAATATTACAGTTGTTACAAATCCGGTTTATTACAAAAAAGTTATTGATGAATTAAAGAAAAATAATGAAATCTCAGAAAAAACAAGGGAAGAACTTGCTCTAGCTGCTTGGGAAGAAATCTCCCACTATGATACTGTGATAGAACGTTATTTCAGAAAGATATTCTCTATGCGTGATGTTTATCCTAATTATCTTAATCTCACTTTTAGAAAAAAACAGGATCTTCGCTATGGTGAAAATCCTCACCAAACTGCAGCATTTTACATAGATGATCATGAGAAAGAGCCATCCATAACAACTGCAGAACAACTGCAGGGGAAAATGTTATCTTACAACAATATTCTTGATGCCAATTCTGCTCTTGAACTTGTCAAAGAATTCGAAGAACCCACTGCAGTCGTTGTAAAACATAACAATCCATCTGGCGTTGCTTCCCACAATGACATCTTCGAAGCATATAAACTGGCACGTGCTGTTGATCCAGAAGCAGCCTTTGGCGGCGTTACTGCGGTTAATCGTGAAGTTGATGAAAAACTTGCCACAGAAATAGCATCAAAATTCCTAGAAATAGTGATAGCCCCATCATTTACTGAAAAGGCATTGAAAATATTCTCAAAAAAGAAAAAGCTTAGACTTCTTCGCGTAGATGGCATAAATAAAAAACGCAAACCGTACAAGGAATTTCGTTCTGTAATCGGTGGTCTTCTAGTACAAGATGGTAATGTCAAACTCCATGATAGCAACTTCAATGTCGTTACAAAAAGAAAACCTACAGAAGATGAAATGGCAGCTATGAAATATGCCTGGAAAGTATGTAAATATGTAAAATCCAATTCTATTGTTTATGCAAGACCTACTAGAGTTGTGGGTATAGGTGCTGGGCAGATGAAACGTGTGGATGCTGCCAGGCTTGCAGCAAATATTGCAGCTGATTTTGGTTTTGATCTAAAGGGATGTGCAATGGCTTCAGATGCATTTTTCCCCTTCCGTGATGGCATAGATGCTGCAGCAAAAAGAGGGATAACTGCAGTAATCCAACCAGGAGGCTCTATTAGGGATGAAGAGGTCATAAAAGCAGCAGATGAGCAAGGCATAGCGATGGTCTTTACTGGCGTACGCCACTTTAGGCACTAATTTCTCTCGCATATTTAGCAGCCAGTTCAACATATTCTCTTATTCTTTCTTTTGCTTCTTCTTCAGGATGTTGTGAATATTCTATGGCTGCTATTTTTGCCCTGACATTAGCTCTATAGCATTTGTAAAGATCAAGTATCTCCAGTGCCTCTTTATCCCCACTAAGTTCAATATATTTATTTACAAACAATTCAGAATAATCCTCTCTTCCAAAAGCATCAAGGTCCATAGCCATGAAAGCTATCTCGCTTGCAACGTCAACAAATCTAAAATCTTTACTAAATTCAATACAATCAAATATCACAATTTCATCTGTTATGAATATGTTTGCAGAATGCAAATCACCATGACAATCTCGTATCTTCCCTTCTTTCTGTCTTTTTTCAAAAAGCTTTTTATTCTTCACTATGAAAGAATCAGATTGCTCAAGGATGAAATCTACTTTTTTTCCTAATCCACACGCTTTTTCTATAACTTCTCTAAAGCTTCCAAGATCATCTATTTGTTTTTTTACAATCCCAGCTGAACTATATTTCTTATCATTTATCACGTCAATTTTTTTATGAAAATTAGCAACCATTTCTGCTATTTTTTCTATATGCGTTGCCTCAACCTTTCCTTGTTTAAGTAAAACATCCATTGTTTTTTCTCTTGGCATTCCCCTCATTTTTACTGCGTAATCTATCGCCTTTCCACTATCACCAAGAGAAACGCCGCCATTCTTCTCAACGATTGGAACAACGCCAAGATACATATCCGGAGAAAGCCTCTGATTCAATCTTACTTCCTCTTCACAAAAATGTTTTCTTTTTTCCAAAGTAGTAAAATCAAGAAATGAAAATTTTACTGGTTTTTTTATCTTATAAACGTAATCTCCGAGCAGTATCCATGAAATATGCGTTTCAACAAGTTCAAATCCAACAAGCTTTTTCACTTGATCTTCATTCATTGCTCCTCACCCATAACTCTTTTTATGTATTTAACAACCTCTTTCTTCTTTGAACTATGTATCTCAAGATATGGAGGTTCTAAAGGTTCAAACTCATTTTCGAGTTTTTTATAAACCGCATAATCAGCATCACTCAGTCCTTGTTTTCTTTTTGCTAACCGCCTCTCTGCTTCTTTCTCATCAATTTTGCATCTTATAACTGCCGTTTTCTTACCAAGTTTTTTTGCAATATTAATCATCAGTTTCCTATACTCTTTTCTATAGAATGTAGCATCAACAATTACATTCTCTTTTTTCAACATCTCTTCTGTTCGCCTTCCCATTTCTTCGTAAACCTTTCTCTTTTCTTCTTCTGTGTACGCTGGTTTCTCAAAAAGTTGTTTCCTAATAACGTCACTATTCAGATAAACTGCAGAAAACTCTTTTGTAAGAATATTTGACAATGAGCTTTTCCCACTTCCGGGAAGCCCACAAACAATGATAAGCATGTTCTCTAATTCGTCTGTAACTTTATTAATTTCGTCTATTTCTCTATTCTTGTTACACTTGCTTTATATTAGGTTTTTACATTTTCGTGAGATTTTTGAAGAGAATTTTCAACAAAATAATACATTTATAAATATTATTTTTGATATGTAGAAAAACAATGGCAAAGGCGAACCAAAGCCTCCCGCCTTCCTCCCCCAAAATAAATACATTGGATTGCAAAATCCTCAGAGAACTAGATCAGGACGCCTCTCAGTCCCTTTCCCAAATAGGAAAGAAGTTCAAAACCACCCGCGACGTCATACATTACAGAGTGAGAAGACTGGAGAGCTTAGGTATAATCAGGAAATACGTTACGCTGATAGACTACTCTAAGCTAGGGTTTTTTGCAGGTTCAACAAATTTGAAACTGCAACATAGTTCTTTTGACCTGAAAAAACAACTTATTGAAAACATTACTTCAGATCCACGCGTTTTCTGGTTTAGTGAGAGGGACGGACGATATGATTTTGAATTCGGCTGGTTTGTCAGAACAATTCCTGAAGTAAAAGAACTGCAAAGAGAATTGATAGGCGAATATGCAAGACATGTTCGCGACACCAGTTTTATGCTTTCTGCCAAGTTTTACCAATTCAGAAGAAAGTACCTTTACAAAGGAAAAAATGATTATCACATTCTAGAAGCAAAACCAGAAAGACGTACTGATAAAACTGATGAAGAAATACTAAAAATTCTCGGTGATAACGCACGAATGGCTGATGTTGAAATAGCTAAAAAAGTTGGTTTAAGTGCTGCTCAAGTACATTACAGGATTAAAAATATGAAAGAAAACGACGTAATATTAGGAAGTAGATGCTCTCTTGATATTGGTTATGAAAAATATCGATTTGACATTTACTTAGATGATTATTCTATTCATGATAGTGTAATTACATTTGCAGTTCAACATCCTAATGCTGTATTTGCTTATGATGGTGTGGGTGGAGCAGACCTCGCATTAGGATTTGAGGTAAAAGATTACAAACAATTGAAACTAATTGAAGAAGAGTTCAAAAATCAATTCGGAGATGAAATAAACTATCTTGAAATTGTCCGATCAAAGGACCATAAAAGCATCCATCTTCCTCTGCTATAGCTTTTTTATTTTGGGTGGGTCTTAAACCTAACATGAAATTCGATTTAATAGTCATTGGAGCTGGCTCAGGATTAAATGTAGCCGCTGCAGCCAGAAATCTGAAGGTCGCTATGGTAGAAGAAGGGCCATTGGGTGGCACATGCCTCAACCGTGGCTGCATTCCCTCGAAAATCCTTATCCATACTGCAGATGTTCTGCAGACAATCAAACATGCTGATAAATTCAATATCAAAATTGATGGGAAAATTACCGTAGATTTCAAGAAAATTATGGAACGCTCATGGGTTGTTGATAAAGAGGCAAAAGACATTGAAGAAAACATCAGAAAAGCCCCTAATATCACACTTTTCAAAGGCCGTGGCGTATTTGTTGGTCCAAAAACCCTCCAAATCAGTGAAACACAAATAACAGCAGATAAAATACTAATTGCCGCAGGAACAAGACCTTCCATCCCTCGAATAGAAGGGTTGGATAACGTTCCATATATGACAAGCGATGAACTCCTCCGCGTGGAAAAACTACCAAAAAAACTCATTATAATCGGTGGTGGCTACATAGCAACTGAACTTGCACATTTCTTTGGTTCAATGGGCTCTGAAATCTCTGTTCTTCAACGTCCAGATCATCTTCTTCCTGATGAAGATGAAGAAATTAGCAGAGAATTTACTAAACTTTTTTCGGAACAATACGATGTCCATCTTGGTTTCAATGCAACTAAAGTAACAAAAAAAGGCAATAAAATAATCGTTACCAGTAAAGATGGAAAAACCGTAGATGGAACTGATCTCCTTATTGCAACTGGTAGAAAGCCAAATACTGATTTGTTACATGTAGAAAAAACAGGTGTCAAAACAAATAATTTAGGCTATATAGAAACCAATGAATACCTTGAAACGAACATTCCAGGTATTTGGGCATTAGGCGACATTATCGGAAAATATCAATTCAAACATTCAGCTAATCTGGAATCAGAATACGCAGTTCATAACATTCTCCATTCAGATAAAAAAATCCCTGTTGATTACACGGCAATGCCTCATGCTATATTCACATATCCTCAAATTGCCGGTGTGGGGGTCACTGAGCAAGAATTGCAAGAAAAAGAAATTTCATATATGATTGGTCGCTACAACTATGTTGATAGCGGCATGGGGTTGGCAATGAAAGAAGAAGGTAGTTTTGTCAAATTTTTAGTTGATTATGAAGGCAAGATACTTGGTTGTCATATCATGGGTGCTGAGGCATCAACTCTTATCCATGAAGTGCTCGTATCCATGAGACGAGGAAAAGCAAATATTAATGATATCTTAAGAACAGTTCACATCCATCCTGCATTAAGTGAGATTGTTGAACGAGGCGCTGAAAGTATTTAATCTATTTTTTTTAGGTTTAACAGCAGCGAATTCGTTACCACTGATACTGAACTAAGTGCCATTGCCCCGCCAGCTATCATTGGATTGAGCAGAAGTCCGTAAGTCGGATAAAGTAACCCAGCAGCTACAGGAATCCCGATTACATTGTAGATCAGGGCCCAGAACAAATTCTGTTTTATTTTAGACATTGTAGCCTTTGAAAGCAATATTGCTCGTTTTACATCTTTGAGAGTACTTCTCATAAGTATTATATCTCCAGTCTCTATTGCAATATCTGTACCAGAACCCATTGCTATTCCAAGATCACTTTTTGCCAAGGCTGGTGCGTCGTTTATCCCATCACCAACCATTGCCACAACAAATCCTCTCTTCTTGAGTTTTTCTATCAACCCGGCTTTTTCTGCCGGGGATACATTAGCAAAATATTCATCTATCTCTGTTTCTTTCGCAATAGCGGCGGCAACTCGTTCATTGTCTCCAGTTATTATAAAAGTCTTAAGACCAAGCCTCTTTAGCCCTGTTATGGCATCTTTGGAATCCTTTCGAATCTCATCCTTTAGCCCAATCAAGCCAATGATTTTTTTACCAACTGCCAAGAATACTACTGTATTTGCTTTTTCTTCTAATTTTTCTGCCTCCTTTTCTGCATCTTTTTCTACGTGGGCACCAATCTCCCTCATCATAGTTCTATTGCCAAGATAACATTTTGTTTTCCCTATCACTCCTTGAATGCCCTTGCCTGTAATTGCTTTAAACTTGCTAATTTTCCAAGCTTTCATTTTCTTTTTCTTTGCATAATCAACAAATGATTCTGCAAGCGGGTGCTCCGAGTTTTTCTCAAGACTATAAGCAATTTTCATAATTTTCTCTTCTTCAGATCCAAATGATTTGATTACTGATATCTGTGGCTTACCTACTGTTATTGTTCCAGTTTTGTCAAATGCAATAGCAGTTACTTTTTCCACTTTTTCCAGAACTGCTCCATTTCTTATAAGAATACCTAATCCAGCCCCCCTTCCAGTTCCAACCATTATAGCAGTTGGCGTGGCCAGTCCCAAAGCGCATGGGCAGGCTATAACGAGTACTGATACCCCCAAGATAAGAGAAAACGAAAATATCTCTCCAAGTGCAAAGTACCACACGGAGAATGTAATTAGAGCAATCAGAATCACGGCCGGTACGAAATATGAAGATATCATGTCTGCATATCGCTGTATTGGGGCTTTTTGTGCTTGAGCCTCTTCAACAAGCTTGATTATCTGAGAGAGTGTTGTGTCATCTCCAACCTTTGTAGCTTTGAATTGTAATACTCCATTCTTGTTAATTGTTCCACCAACAACAGAGTTTCCTTTCACCTTTTCAACAGGAATAGGTTCTCCTGTAATCATTGATTCATCAACTGTGGAATGTCCAGATACCACAACTCCATCAACTGGGATTAGTTCACCTGGTTTCACTAGTATGATATTCCCTACTTTAACATCCTCAACATCAACCATTATTTCTTCTCCTTCTTCAATCAACCTGGCCTTTTTTGGTGACAGATCTAATAATTTTCTTATAGCTTCGCTGGCCTTTCCCTTTGCTCTTGCTTCCAGGTATTTTCCAAATGTTACTAGTGAAATAAGTACTGCAGATGTTTCAAAGTAAGTTTCCATACCTATGGAAAATAACACTAAATAGACAGAATAAAAGTACGCAGCACTGGTACCAATTGCAATAAGCGTATCCATATTGGCCGTCTTATTTTTTAGGGCACTAATCATTCCTTTGTAAAATTGTAATCCAACATAAAACTGAACTGGTGTTGATAAGGCCCACAATACATACGGTTTGTATGGTATCTCAATCATAAGCATTGCAATAATAAAAACAGGGATTGCAAATACAAAACTGATCAAGGTCATTTTTTTGTAATGCGCCATCTCCTCTTCGCGTGCACGTTTTTCTACATCACTATCCTTTGTTATTGTATGGGCTTTGTATCCAGCATCCTCGATTTTTTTATTAATCTCTTCTGCTTTAATCTCGTTCTCATCAAATTCCACTGTTGCAGTAGCAGTACTAAAGTTTACTACTGCATCGTTTATTCTTTTGTCTCTCTTGAGTGTTTTTTCGATATTCAATGCACAACTGGCGCAATGCATTCCGCCAACAGAAATTTTTGTTTTTTTCATCAAATCATCTCCTCCAACTTAATTTAAATTTTTAGCTATTCAGGCGGGCAAGTCTCATTATCTGTTGATTCGCACAACCCTGTCTCAATTCCTTTTTTGCATTGTGGACATACTTTGTCATATTCTCCTTGTGCTATCATGTCATCGCATTTGCATGAACCATCATCCCATAGCCAATGTCCTAAGTAACACATATCGCAAGGAGGGTCTATACAACAACGATAATTTCCTGCCTCTACCTCTTGTTCGATCGCCAAAGAAAGTTCCTTAAGCACAACTTCTCTGCTAGGCGTTTTGGGTATTTGGTATAAGTACATAAATGCTGACCCAAGCAAAACTCCTACTATCAAACTAACTATCAACAGTTTATTCATTGTGATCACCCAGTACCCCCACAACCACAGCCACCAGTGCATGAGCCACCACAGCTTCCGCTGCACGTTGAACCTTTTGGAAGTTCTGGTGTCTCTACCTCATCCTGATTAATTTCTCCTGATTCTGTGATCTCTACATTATCTGTTACTACAAACTGACCTGGGATCATCCCCATCCAACAGCTCCATCTGATAATTCCTTCTTCTTCTGGTGTGAATTCAACAACTTGAAGTCCTTGTTTCAGTTTGATATCTAGTCCATATTCTCTTACAATGATTTCATTATTACACCCATTCAATTCTTTTGCATCTATTTCCCATCTAACTGGAATACCTCTTTTCAAAACAAAACTATTTGGTTCCCAGCCATATCTAGTTACTTCCATTTTGATAACCTGGTATTCGTCTTCAATAGTTATATTCGTTTGAATGTCATCTGCTCCGATTACATTATTAGTTGGAAGAATACCTACTCCAAGCAAATTAAGACCATTTGTAGCCATTGCCAAACCAAGAATTATTACGAGTATCCCTGAAAATTTCACTACATTGTGTGAAAATGCTGCACTAAGAAAGTTTGATGCAACTCCAAATGTAAGCAATGGTGCAAGCGTTCCCAGCCCAAAGAAGAAAAGTGCCTGTGCACCAGCTACCATACTCCCCGTTCCTGCTGCAAAAATATACAATGCCTGAAGTGGGCCACATGCTATCATAAAACCATTGAGCAATCCAGTTACTAGAGGCCCCTTATCCTTTATTCTACTAGGAATTGGTGTTGGTATCCTAAGCTGCAACTTTCTAAGAATTGGGAAGATATTCAACATATTCAATCCATAGATAACTAAGAATAAACCTGCCAGTACTGCGACACCTGCTCTTAGTTCAATAGTGAATGAAATGAAAGAACCCAATAAACCAAATAAAGCACCTATAACAGTGTACGAGATTGTTTTACCAGAACCATAAAGAAAATGGGGCAACAGATCTCCAGTTTTTTTGATGTTCTTTGCATAAGAAAGTACAAAGCCACCGCACATGCCTATGCAATGAAAACCAGTCAAAAATCCAAGAATGAAAAGCGCTGCAAAACTGGTTTCCATACTTATATTGTTAAAGTCAATGTTTATGCTATTCCTAAACAACAGATAAATGCCAATTATTATTGCAAAAATTCCAAGTGCAATGGCAAAAGTTCCAAATTTAGCTGAGAGGGGGGTGCCATCTCCAATAATATAACCTTTACTTTCTATTTTCTTGCGGATGGTGTTTTCATCCACTTTACTTTCATCGTATTCTATAGTGGTGGATTCAGTTACATAATCGGATTTGACACCTATTACCCCCTCCACTTCCCTTAAAGCAGCTTCAATAGACTGCTCACAAGAGTAGCATTCCATACCTTTGGTCTTCAATTTGATCTTCATTCTTTCACCTGTGCTGAAAAGCCTAAGTTTTCAATGCTTTTTAGGACAATTTCAATACAATTATTCTTCATTACAATTTCTGCAATTCCCTTTTCGATAGAAACAGTTACATTATCTATACCCTCAATATCAGATAATTCAGCTTCAATTAGAGATTTGCAGGATTTGCAATGCATTCCAGTTATTTTGATAATTTTTTTCATATGAATCAACCAAACATGTAACTTCCAGCTTCCAAATCTGATTTTTTTATCAGTACTTTGTCATTATTTGTCTGATGTGGCAGATATGCTGGCCAGCATCCATTTCCTTTGTTTTTAGTTCCCAGCTCGTCGATTTCAAAGCTTAATCCACAATTATTGCATCTCACATCTGATCCTACCTGCGTATAACCTTTCCCGGATCTATAACATACTTCGCAGGCATCAAATGCCGTACGAACAACCCCATCTGAACCCAACACTGCAAAATATCTCACTGCCACTCCTCCAGCATCATACTGGTAATATTTTACAGTTTCTGTAATCTCTGACAGTGGGATAGAAATCGAATCTGAAGGTAAAAGAGCACTATCTTTAACACCAGTACTTTTAACTCCAGCATCTACAGTTTCCTGCGCAGTACATCCAAACAGAATAATCGCAAAAAGAAATGCCAAATATATTTTATTCATTTAAATCATCCTCCAAAAGTTGCTCAATAGTAGACTGAAATATACTGTATGGTTGAGCTCCACTTATCTCTAAAATTTCATCTCCGTTGCGTTTTCCTAGACGAAATGCAGGCGTCCCTCTAATACCAATAGCAGCACCATCATTTGCATCATTTTGAACTTCACTAGCATATTTATCTGAATCAAGACACTGATCGAAATTTGTCCTATCCAGTCCCAACTCAGATGCCCAAGATTTAAAATTAACAATCGCCGAAGCCTCGGTTGAACCTAGGCTTGCTTGATTTTCATATATCTTATCATGCATTTCCCAGCCCTTACCTTGATCGTCTGCACATTCAGTAGCCTCAGCAGCTTTTTGTGCTGCCGGATGAAAACTTAATGGGAAATCTCTGTAAACGATCTGCAGTTTTCCAGTGTCTATATAATCGCGTTCAATCTGCGGAAGAGTTTGTGACCAGAAATTTTTACAGTATGGACATTCAAAATCTGAAAATTCTACCATTACTAAAGGTGCTGAATCAGATCCTTTTTTCATATCATCATCTATAAGATTCACAATTCCATTTCCAGTTGGTATGACTGGCTGGGCAATCTCCTGCTCTTTAATCTTCTCTTCTCCTTGTGCGAATATCAAGAACCCAGCTAAAATTAATGCTCCAAGAATGATCAATCCGTAGACAATCGTCTTGATTTTTTCATTTTGCCCATTGGCCATGTTTTCACCATCTAATGGCAGAACTGAAACCATATTAATTATTTAGCGAAACCATGGTTTCATTTTGCGAAACCAAGCAGTTTGTTTTTAAATTCAAGTATCTGATATATGTCTATGGCAGATAGAAACAAGAAAGTATTAGCCGGGCTTTTCGCTATCGCAGTGTTTATAGTTCTAATATTTTATCTTCCTCAATTTTTCGAAAAGAATGTGCCTTTAATTTGTATTGATGACGGGGTTTGCCAGCATGAAACTTATCTGGAAAGTCTTATCACATATATCCCAGCATTTATAGTATTAGGATTTCTTTTTGGAGTTGTTGTTTCATTTTTCTATTTCGAAAGAAAGCTTGAAGTTCCACTTCCCGAGGCCAATAGAAAACAAATATTACTTTCTTTACTCCAACCTGCAGAGAGAAAAGTCTTGGAAAAGGTAGTTGAAAAGGGTGGAGAAGCCCTTCAATCAGAAATCTCTAGAGTTGAAGGCGTTGGAAAAGTAAAGGCCCACCGCGTTATTGAAAAGCTTGTAAGGCGCGGCGTATTAGAAAAAGAACAAATGGGAAAAACCAATATTCTTCGCCTTAGAAAAGACATCAAAGATGCAATAAAATAATCATCTTCTCAGACAATGACTAACAAAATTTAGCAATGGTAGATTGTTCGTAGCGTAAATATTACTTGCACCATCAGGTTCTATTACTGGAGTTTTCCTACTAAATTTACGATACAAATCATGATATTTACGAAACTCAAAATCTGTTTCATAGAAATACTTAGCTGCTCCAGTTCCTTTTCCATCAACATCACCATGAAAATCAGGGTGGAATTGGAGCCCAATTGCATTGTTGCATGCAATAGCCTGAGTGATTATGCCACTTTTTGCAAGTACTTCGCTATATTTTGCCTCACGAATGGCTACTGCATGAAATTGTGGTGTAAGTACTCGTGCTGGGACGCCTGCAAAGACCCAGTGCTGTTGTCCTTTTTCTGTTAGTTCAGTTTCCACAAAGCCCACTCTAAGTAAACGAACTGGTAATCTTTCCCCCAAAAACCGTGCTATCATTAAATGTCCATAACATATACCAAGCAATGGAATTGAAGATTCAAAAGCATGTTCAATGATTCTAAGAACCGTGCTATTAAATCTCCCACTGCCAAGCTCATCGTATAGTGGATTAAGAAAAGAAGACCCATTAATTATTATTCCTGGATAATTGCCTTCACTAAAAACTTTTTCAACTCTTTCTTTTCGCATGTCTGGATGATCAACTAACAAAAATCTGTCTAGGTGAAATCCATGTTTTCTTGCAAGCTTCATCAATGTAAGCTCAGCATAACAACTACGTTGAAGACCTCGTTTGGTTTCTTTAATCTCACAGTCCACAAGCAGTAGTTTTTGTGTCATAATATGATTTTATATGAAAACATTTTAAACTGTAAAGAACTGAGTCCCGCCTACCTGATTTGAACAAGTAACCTGCCGGTATCTACTGGGAACTCCAGCAGTATTGTCAGCTTAGCTGACAGAGCAAACTTTGGCCGAACTGGTGAGCAATTCTTTCAGTTTTTTGTTTTTTCTTTTAAGATAGAAACCAATCATTTCAGAAAACAGTTGTATGTTTTTTTCCTTACTGATTATGAGAGCATAAACATTTCTTCTAGCTCCAAATCCAGGACGAAGAACACTTCTAATGCCAAATTCTTTGAGCAGTCTTGCTACCCCTTTTAGTCCTTCTTTGTTTATGGAATATAACCGGACATACTTCCCAACAACAGTGCCTTCATCAGTGAAAAAAGCCTTAAGAAACCCAGCTTTAACTTTTGAATTGGCCTTAAAAATCTTAGCAGGAACTCTCCAGGATCTAGAGTCATACGGACCATATCTAAGTAAATCTTCATATGCTAATTTTGAACGAATTCTAGCATAAGGGACCATACTTCCTTTTCCTGACCTACTTTCTCCTATTGCGGCTTTCAATCCATAAACTGTTTTCATATCCTTTGCAAAACTTTGCAAAGACTCTTTATCTTTTACACCATATTTCATTATGTAATCGTGCTTGTGTAGGTACACAGCACCGTCTCCCATAAGCCTTGCAATAATGCGGGCTTTTTCTAGACTAATGGTTTCTTCTTGTCTTTTTATCTTATGTTCTCTCAATTGTTCACCTGTCCAACAGCCGGCCGCTCTACCGTTGAGCTAAGGCGGGACAAAGTTAGTATATACTGATTAGAACTCCTTATAAATTTACTTTTTGCCCAGGAAATGAACTGTCTCTAGCTATATAAAGGAAAAAATCCCATATTCTTCATGAAGACAGGCGTTGTTGACCTACCTCTTCACCCCGGCAAATGCCCGGCATGGCTCTTCAAACGTATGAGACCATTGACAAAAGAGATCAGCCAGATAATTATCAGAGACTATGGGACCAAAGGGCTCCTGAACCGCCTTTCTGACCCTATGTTTTTCTAGGTCAATACCGTTGTTTTCAACATTTAAAGATTTCTAGACATCATCGATACATGAACAAATTCAAAAAGACTGTTTTTATCATCCATGGTACCGGAGGCCATCCAAAAGAAAACTGGTTTCCCTGGTTGGAAGAAGAGCTGGAAGCGATGGGCTACAAGGTCTTTGTCCCTCAATTTCCTACACCGGAAAACCAAACTCCTGAAACCTGGTTTGCAGTTTTTGACAGGTATAAGAAATATCTCGGTCCAGAAACAATTTTAGTAGCACACAGCCTTGGCGGCGCATTTGCGCTTCGTGTTCTTGAGCGATACTCTGTTAAGATAAAAGCTGCTTTTTTAGTTGCAACCCCCGTAGGAGTTCGACCAATAAAGAACTGGGATGGAGACCAACCATTCATCGGAAAACCCTTCGATTGGGAGGCTATCCGATCGCGGGCAGAACGAGTTGTAGTGTTCCACTCGGATGATGACCCTATGGTCGGTATTGGAAACGGAATCGAGCTCGCGAAGAATTTGGATGCTGAACTCATCAGATTACCTAATGCAGGCCATTTCAATGCCAAAGCAGGTTATATGCGATTTGATCTTCTTCTCGAAAAGATAAGAAAGACCCACTGAACATTTGCCTCATTTTCATACAGGCCTCCTCGGGTCGCTTCGCTAAAGGATTAATATCTCCGCCGCTTCGCGGCTCGATTTAATCCTTTTCCCGCTGCGGTCTGCCTGGTTTTGTCGCATCTATTTCTTTGGGATTTTACCTCCGCGTCATTGCTTTCCGCCTGTTAAGTTAAATTACGGGCGTCGCAATGACGCTCGTGAAAAGCGGCAAGAGAAGCCGGGGAAGAGATTTCCGCGGAAATGAGGTCTGTGAAAATTTAAAAATCTCATAAATTGAGGTGATTTGATGAAAAAATTAACTAAAGAAGAAGTCGAGATTAGAAGAAGAAAAATACTTTCTTACGTTCAAGCCGAAGCCTCTAAGGGGCATTACCCAACATATGATGAGTTAGCTGAGCATTTTCATTTTAATTTAAGGTTCCTATTTCCAACTATAATAGGACTTTACGATGAAGCTGGTGTCCCATACAATAGGGATCCAAATCCCTTCACCAAATACGAAAAAGAGCAAAAATTAGCTAGCATTTGTGTAAAACTATTTGTGGCAATGGGATATCACATCGAAAAAATATCCATTGGTCCTTCAACAATGGGCGGGCCCGATCTGATTGTGAGGGATGCTTCAGGCCATCTTATCCCTCTTGAGATTAAGGCATACCATAAGTTTGGTAGATTGGGAACTAGTAGTGGTTTTTGCAAATATTCTCACTATTTCGGTAATGAAATGAAACAGTTAGTTTGTTATATGGAATCTATGGGTGCAAAAAACGGCTATCTAATAACTAGTACGAATAGAAATAGCATCAAAAATCCAGACCCACGCGTGCAAATTTTATGTGGAAACAATCTAAGCGAGCTCTTAATGAGCTATAATCTTATAGAAGAGTTAGAAGACTTGGAATGGATAAGAAATACCTACACATCGACCACTAAAGAACAAAAACTTAAGGAAGTTAGGGACTCTATAATCACCCATTGCAAACAGAAATTTGAAAGAGGTAGATATGTTCCAAGAAAACAGATCCAAAACTTATTCGGAATTAACATCAAAACTTATTTTAAAAATATGAATGAGCTGTACTGCAGAATATGTGCAACTCCTAATGACATACCAAACCACAGGATGGGCGGCAACTCCAATAAAACACACATACGCGAGAGAATTCTTTCTTATGTACGATCTGAGATTGCACACAAAAGGACGCCTACATATAAAGAGATCCAAAAGAAATTCCATTGTCTGCCCAAGCTTTACTTTCCAGGTGGCATAAGAGAAATCTATCGTTTAGTAGGTGTAACATATGATAGAACTGTCGTTTCGAAGACACCAGAGGAAAAGGAAAGAACACGGCAGAAGATATTGTCCTTTATCCGTCTGAATGCCATAAAAGGGAAAAGAGTGGGGTGGAGGGATATCAACTTGCAACTCGGTGTTGGTTTTGGCAACTACTTCAGAAATTTAAAGCAAGCGTATCGTGAGGCCGGCATTTGAACATGAATTTGCTCTCCTTCAATTGACCATTCCACCTCATTTCTGAATAATGTTCTTGAAGCTTCAGAATTAGAAAGTAAAGAAAAGAAAACTGTGCTTCAAAGGCTTGCACAATTACATTGATCTTATAAATTTCCTCAAAACTTTTGTCATTTCTAAATAACTATTTTTTGATACCCACTCATTTGCTGAATGTTCGTTCCCCCCTACTGGTGCAAGTGATAGCAATGGGATGCCAGTAGACGCGAGAATGCATTCATCTGCTACAGAATATCCTGTATTGTAAAATGGTTCTTCTATTAGTTCAGAGAATCTTCTTACAAATTCATTTTCTTTTGATGTATAATATGGCATGAGATATGGTTCTTTTCTTTCCCTTACTGAAACTCTTACTTTTCTTCCATCAATTTCCTGTAATCTCCCCTCAGAATAAAGCCTGTCAAGGTATGCCTTATATCCATTCAAAACGTCTTCAATAGTTTCAGGAACAACCATATGCCTGTCCAGTACCACAACTGCTTCAGAAGGTGTCGAGAGAGAGGTCGCCTTGCTCTCCATTAAACTTACAAACTGACTTGCTTTGGGGAGAAGTTCATGAGAAGGCAATTCTTCATTCATTTCTTCAAGAGCCAGAACAAGCTTTGCCGCTTCACTAGTTGCATTTGCCTGACCATTTGAATGTGCTCCATGTACAGATCTTCCTGGAATTTTGAATTCAAATACTGCTCTTCCTCTTCTTCCTAATGTTATCACTCTTCCAGCCAGTGATTCATCTTGAACATCGCCTATTTCAGTCGTAACAATACCTTCAACTCCTTGCAAAAATCCATTTTCGAAGAGTTTCCATGCACCCGCTGAATTGTTCTCTTCATCAACGCCAAACGCTACTTTGATTTTTCTATCTGTTTTTTCTTGCACAGCATTCAATATTGCTGCGATGCCTGCTTTCATATCATAAACTCCCAATCCATAGAGTCTTCTGTTTTTCTCAATAAGTTCAAAAGGATCAGAATTCCAATCGCCATAAACAGGAACTGTATCCATATGCCCATAGAACATTATCGGACTTCCACTCTCTCCTCTTTCTGCCAATACATTGAATCTGTTTTCATTAACATACTGCCTTTTGACATCAAATCCAGATTCTTTCAAACTAGATTCGATAAATTCAGCAATCTCTCTTTCATTAGGAAATATTGAATTTATTGAAACTAATTTTTGTAGTATGCTCATGGACTCACCCAAACATTCAGGTTCTCCATTCTACCTGTTTCAGGAATACTTCTGTCACTCACCAAAACACAATGTTTATGCAACATTCCACAGTATGCCAGCCCAGCTCTATGTGAAGAGATATTTACTGCCTCCCATGCTGCCCTATCCTCAGCATATATTATACTCTCTTTCCCATGTTCGAGTCCTCTGATACATTCTACCACTATCATCTGCATCGCAGTTATCAGTCCATTTCTTCGATGCGCTCGCAATGTTGCATAATCACTCAATTCATACAAATGCACAGTTGTTCCATCGATTTCAAGTAGTGCATGTTCTGCTATTAGAGATGACACTATCCTTCCATCAGAACTTCTGCCAACTAAAACTATATTGCCATTATTTAGCATATCATTGATGGTCCCTGTGTTTATCTCGAATGTATACTCTTCATATGCTTCACTATATAGCTCCAATAATTGAACTATGGCTTGTCTTTCAGGTTTTGCTAATGGTCTGATATCATACCCCCCCTCACGAACCCTTGCAAATACGTGCTCCGCATCTTCATTCAATTCCTGTCCAATTATTCTTGATACACTTTCTTGCTCTGCAGCTATAATTTCCGGCGGGGACACCCTACTATCTGAGTTATATCCGAGATACACGAGTTCAAATCCTGGGAAAATGCGGTCCACTGGAAATCTTGCTTCTAATCCACTAACTGCATCAGCTATACGAGAGGCCATAAACGCCCTCACAGTAGTTCTTGTTGCCTGGGGGTTTCTTTCTCTAACTGATTGGATATCACCCATCAACCTTTCAAACAGCCTTCCATCCTCTACTTTGAAAGGGCAGAAGCCTTTTATCCTGTCATTTCTTCTGTCATATGTAGGCGGCCAAGCCGCACCTATACTTCCAACTTTTAACATCATTTTAATATCACCGATTCTAATCTGCAAAATTTTTTCCTAAAATTCCTGAGTATGACTAGTGTTTGCCCACAAGGGGCTTTTTAGAAAAAGGACATTCTAGTAATTCAATATTTCTAGTCATATTAGTACTTTTAGAAGCACAATGTTTTTAAGTATTTCGTATTTTTCTTCCGAAAACCACACCTTTTTAAATATTTATTACGAAATTCGTATATGAAGGTTGACAATAAAGATAAACTCATTCTGGATTTACTTAGTAAAAACTCAAGAATATCGAATGTAGAAATTGCAAAAAAACTTGATTTAACAGAGGGTGCAGTACGTTCACGTATAAAAAAACTTACCAAATCTGGTGTAATAAAAAAATTCACAATTGAATTTTCTGAAGCATCTTATTTTGCTGTTGTAATGATAAAATCAAGAGGCGATACAAAAAAAATGATGAAGGATATTGCTTCTTTAAATTTACATAAAGATGCCTATGAAATATCTGGGCAATTCGATGGCTGTATAATCCTCCAGGGCACGTCTGTTGAAGTGTTGGATGCCAAAATAGATAAATTAAGAAAAGTGAAAGGTGTGGCCGACACGAGCACATTCATCTCATTTAAACAATGGTAATCAACCTACACTACCAAGAAGCATTTTTCTCATTTCTATTGGTTCAAGTTTTTCAAGTGCTTTAAGTGCAAAATCAAGCTTTGCCTCGCTTTCAGCATAGATTGTAAATAGCCTCTCCCCTCTTTCTACTCTGTCTCCTCTAAATTTATGGATTAATACCCCTGCCCCCCGATCTCTTGGTGAACCAGCTATTCTTGCTATCTTCGCCATCGTCTTATTGTCAATATGGAAAATGCTTCCTCCAACTTTTGATGTTACTGCATGTTTGTATTGCCCTACCTCAATATCTGATGCCTTTACTTTTGGATCTCCATCCTGCAATTCAATTATCTCTCTGAATTTCTTGAGTGCCTTTCCACTGTCAAGAATATCCTGTGCAACTCTATAACCATCATTTTTTCTTACTTTACCGCATAGTTCCAGCAGCTTTCCTGTCATAAGCAGACTTTTATGTCGAAGATCATCCGGCCCCTTGCCCTTTCCTTCAAGAACTTCCAGCACATCAATACACTCTAGAGCCGGACCTATACCATGTCCTACTGGTTCTGCCCCATCAGTTATGAGTGCTTCTATATTCATGCCCATTTTATTTCCAACACTGAGAAAATGCTTTGCAAGATGATTCCCTCTTTCTATATATGGTACTTTTACGCCACGGCCAACTGGTATATCTATGACGACATGTTGAGCACCAACACTTTTCTTTTTTCCAAGTATGCTGGCAAGTAGCATTCCTTCAGGATCAAGACTTAGCGGATGCCTTATCCTTATCAATTTATCATCAACAGGAGCAAGTTCCATCCCACCTCCCCATACAATTGCTCCCTTTGCTTTCAACACTATTTCTTTGAGTTCATCTATAGTGAATGTAACATTTGCCAATACTTCCATTGTATCTGCAGTTCCAGAAGCAGATGTTATTGAACGGGAAGATGTTTTTGGTATGTATAATCCGGCAGCTGCTATTAGAGGAACAATAACCATTGTTGTTCTATTTCCTGCTACCCCACCTATACAATGTTTATCAAGAACAGGCCCTTTCTTACCAAGATCCAGCCTATCTCCTGATTCCACTGTTGCATGGGCAAGTGCAATTATTTCGTCATCAGAAAGTCCATTTATGTAAGCCCCGCTTATCCATGCTGCAGTTTCTATTTCGCTTAGTCTATCCATCATTATATCGCTTACAATGGTTTTTACCTCGTATTCACTAAGCGTTTCTTTATCTAATTTTTTCTTAATATATCCGATAGATTCTGGCCTATCCATATGCACTATTGATATTTTTTCTCCATTTTTGAGTTTGTGTTCTTTTGCTAAATCTCTGAATACGCCTACTTCTCCTGGCCTTACAATCTCATCACTAACATCCACTATTGCGATAACGCTCTTATTTCGAAAATTTAGTTTGGTTCTATAACCAGCATAAATATCATGTTCTTTTGCTTCATCCTTATTCAGCACTATGATGTTTCTGCCAGTGTAAATATCCATCGTCTTTACCTTACACATATATGTCTTCAGTTTCCATACATCCACTTTTTGAGTACTTTTTTCTACATATTCAACCATATCAAAACCCTCATTCATATATTTTTATTCCAAGCTTTTGAATTGCCATTGTGAAAAACGACTGGGGTGGTATCACACCAACCTCAGTTATATAACCATTGATGTATTTTGCTGCGGTAGCTTCAAAAGCTGGATTTCTTATTTTCACTTTCTTTGGTGCTTTTTCCCATACTTCTTCAGGATCCCGTTCTTCTATTTTTTCTCTACTCCCAAAAATAGTTTTTGAACTATACTTTGAAAGTTCTGCAGCCACATAAACTGAAACATCATAAGCCTTTGCTATGTGTGCAATAGTTGATGTTCCTATTTTATTTATCAAATCGCCTCTTGATGTTATTGAATCTGCCCCAACTAATACCAAATCTGCTTTTTTCATAAAAAGTGCCATAGCGCCGTCAACTGCAAATGTAACATCTATCCCTGCATCTGCCAATTCTTTTGCTGTTTTTCTTCCTTGGTACCTGGGCCTTGTTTCAAAGGATACAACTGAGAATTTTTTCTTCATTTTTTTTGCTTCTATAAGAACACCAGTTACTGTGGAAGAATGACAGTGTGTTAAAACGAGTGCACCATCGGGAATAAGTCTTGCACCATATTTCTCAAGTTTTTTCTTATCATCTGCCATTTGCTCAAGTACTTTTTCGATGTGCTCTCTTGTTTTTTTCTTAATCTCTACAATACTTGTTTTCTTCTGTGATCCAACAAATTTCACGGATCCATCCAAAAGATTTCTCATCATTGGCTCTGTTGGCCTGCTTTCAGCTAGTTGCTCGGCCGTATTTTTGATTTCAGTATAAAATGAGGATTGATTTCTTGCTTTGCTTTTTTTTGTTAAAATTATAAGGGCTTCGAGAGCTGCTTTAGCAACATTTCGTGCTCCCTGGATCTTCAATGACTTGATTTCTTTGATTGTTTTTGCTATTCGCTGCATGTGCTACTAACTTAGCCTAAAAATAAATAGGTTTTGTAAAGAAAAGGAAATGGATAGTTGGCTATCCGAATAGTGAAGCAAGACCTTCTGCTGCTTGTTCTTCTTTCTTACCTTCATCCTCTTCTTTCTTCTCTTCCTTCTTTGCTTCTGCCGCTGGGGCTGCTGCTACTGGAGCTGCTGCAACCATAGTTGATTGTTTGAGAAGATCTTCGAAGTTTACACCTTTTACTGCTTCTGCAAGTACTTGGGCTTTGGCATCATCTGCTTCTGCACCACCTGCTTTAACTACAGCTATTATGGCCTCCTTGGTAACTTCTTTTCCAGCTCCGTGCACAACAAGCACAGCATGCAAATATGGATCTACTTTCATTTCAACACCTCAAATATTATTTTTTTTCAGTATCAGCAGGGGCATCACTCCCACTGTCCTGTTTTTGCTCTTTTGGAGCCTCTGCCTTAGCAGGTACCAAACTCTCAAGAGAACCGCCCTGCCTAATAGCAGAGCTTAGGATCTGCTCAATTGAGTTTGATGAATATAATTCTGCATTCAATGCAATATTGATTGATTGTTTAACAGCATCTCCAAGAAGAACCTCGACGTTTCCTTTTGTTGGATAGCTAGCGTTTATGGATAAATTGAATCCTTGTAAAAAACTAGCTGTCACATCCTCTTGGATAGTGTCTCCCATATCTAGCAATTCTCTTGTATATGTGTAAGTACCATCAAATCCAAAGATCATATTTGCCATCACTTCAAAAGGCATAATACCAAGACTTTGCAATGCCTTTACTTTAGGTCCAGTGAGTGTCTCCCCACTTTTGGCTACTAGGCTATCTTTGGCAACGACAATCTTTCCGCCTTTTATCTGTACGTTAATTCCGCCTGCCTTAAGCTCTGAAAGGGCCGGTCCCGGAGGAAGATCTGTTTCTCCTTCAGGAACTATTATTTCACTAATTGCAATGTCACCAACTTTCGCAGCTCTCTTTTTCTTATGCTGTTTAAAGAATTTATTTAATTCATAAGGAGTTTGATTTGTTAATATCAATGCAATTGGTTTTTCACATTCAGAAATCCTTTCTTTTAATTTTGGATTTGCTGCAAGCACCCTAGTTGCCACTGCTTTTTTAAGAACATATACCTTTCCATCTTCTTTCAATTTTTTTCTTAGTGATTGTAGAAGAGCATCAGGAAGCTTGCGCAGATTGAGGAGTGCAACTGTTTTGTATTTTTTCATCTCCTCTGTTATTCTTTCTACTTGTTCTATTTTTTTCTTTACGCTTTTTCTGTTAACATCAACCTTGTAATCCATGATTATCACCCTACTTTCGCTGGCTTACCCATTGTAAGCTTCACATATACTGATTTGATGTTTCCTTCCTTTACTTTGTTTTTCACTGCGTCATACACCGCTTCTGCATTTTCAATAAGATCATCCAGACTCATTGTTTCTGTTCCTATGATTGTCTGTGCTGTAGGTAAATACTTCCCTTTTGATACTATCCTCACTGTTTTCTTAGAACGATCTATCAGCTCTTTAATATTTCCAGTTATGGGTTTTGGTAGCTTTCCTCGTTTTCCTAGGAATTGGCCCAGTGATTTAGCCACAACTCCCATCATTTTAGGGTCTGCAAGCAAAAAGTAGTTCTCAGCTAAGTCTACTGCCTTGGTTTTATCAGCATAAGCAGTTATTTCGTTTGGCCCTATTACAAGGTCGGCACTAGCCTTCTTTGCTTCATCTGCCATACTGCCTTCAGCAAATACGGCTGATTTGAGTTCTTTTCCTCCTTTGCCTTTAGGTAATAATATATCTAGATTTAGTCTATTCTCACTTTTTGAGAAATCAATACTTCTCATATTTATGACTATCTCTACACTTTGTGAAAATTTTCTCTTTCCTTTATCCTCTAAAGCCTTGTTTACGGCTTCTTCTAATTTTTTCTTATCCATAAAAAAGCCCTCCTACTCATCTGAGTAGTCCTTACGGGTATTCTGAATATGTAAATGCTTATTTTTAAAAATCCTATTCTTTTCCTTTCGGGCCTGATTTGCTCTTAATATTACGGTCCTTAGGAACCATTGCTAGGCCTTCCTTTCCTAGCCCATAACTAGGCCAAACAGGCAGTGCTATCTCAGATTTACTTCTGGGATTATGGCCTTCAACCGGTGGCCTCGCATTTTTTGGGACTTTTTCCATCTAGAGATCACCGACTCTTCTCCTCATTTTTCTCTTTAGTCTTTTGCGCTTTTTCTTTACCCATTTCCAGCGCATTCTGTTTTTCTTTTTCCATTTTCTTGGTTTAGATCCCATTAATTCACCTAATAAATATTACAATTCGCAGACAAGATAATTAGGCGTTTTCCTTAAATAACTTTCTTTTTGACATTCTCGTAAATTCTGGTTATATTCTTCCAGTGTCCGCCTTCCCAATAAACCTTTCCGCATTCGCTACACTGCCATATCCTTTTATTATTTTTATAAATATCCTCTGGAACAGCTTCTACTCTCTCTTTTCCTATCACCTTGAGTTTACCATTACATGTAGGGCATCTCGTTTCATCAGGAAAAGTCATTTTCACTTTAGTTTCTTTGAGAATTTGTACTATTTGTTCCTCAAGTTCATCACTTTCAATAAAAACACATTTTATCTCCTTACATCTTTCAAACAGTTTAACGTCTCTTGTGACAAAAATTAGCCCATTCTTTTTTGCATAATCTAAAAGTTCGCTATCACTCTTCCCTACAATATACTCACTATAAATACCAAAAATGCGACACCAATGTACCAGACGCTTAAGCATCTCATCAAAAAGGAATTTCATGATAACGATATCTTGACAAAAACGTTTGTCGGAACCTTTATTCTCAGAATTTGTTTAATGTATTTTTCGTCTCCTTCTATATCACAGAGTCTTTTATGAATGCGTTTTTCCCAGTGTTCATAGGTGTCTGTTCCATCTCCACATGGAGTTCTTCTGGTTGCTATCTCAAGTTTTCTATTAGGTAACCTAACTGGACCCATGAATGTCATTCCTAACGTGTCTGTTAGGTTCTTTATTTGTCCAACTACACTATCTAGTGCATTTGGATCCTCTCCACTGAGCTTTATTCTTACCTTAGTCATAAGTAGACCTCTACGAATATGATTAGTAATTTATATACCTAATCTATTTAAATCTTATACTCGTTTCTTTTATATGTCCATTAGCCGGAGGTTCGTCCTCGTTGTTCTTCTGAGTTTGTTAATTGGAAATGTTTCTGCTACCTCAGTTAATACCTGTACTAAAATTAGTAGTCCTGGTACTTATGAGCTTACTACTCATTTAGAAGGCGCTCCAATACCAGTGCCTCTTACTAAAACTGGTTGTATTTTCATAAATTCTTCTGACGTTTTATTTGATTGTAAGGGCTACAATATAACAAACAATGGAACAGCGGGCATTACTTATGGAATATCAACAAACATTCTCTATAGTGTTGATAATGTCACTATACAAAACTGCCCTAGTATCTCTCACTATACTACTGGTATTTCTATAAGTGCTGCAACCAATAGCCTTATCATCAATAATACAGCCCAATATGGCACATATGGTTTCTACCTTAATGCTTATCCAGAAAATATTACCCTCATTAATAACACAGCCAGACACACTCCTTATGGTATCGATGTTTATCTCTCTACAAATGCCATTTTGATCAATAACACGGTGCATAATGCTACTACCTATGGCATCGTTGTACCTAATTCTGAGGACACTTATTTAATCAATAATACAGTTAGTGCTTCAAATTATGATATTTATATCTCAGCGAGTGATAATACCAATATTATCAATAATCATATTTACAGTGCCAGTGCAAATGATTTTTCCTTTGCCATAACAGACGCCATTACAAGATCAGTTTCTATCTCTAATCTCATTATCGATAATCCATTAGGTAATTATGAAAACTACACAAATCTTTCTTTGGCTGATACTACTGAAACTAATAGTAAATATGTTATTAGTTGGACCACAAATTCGTCCGCTCTCCCTTCAGATTACATTTCCTTTGAGCAGAAATTTTTAGATATTAGTGTTAGTTGGGGATCTCCAGTAATTAGTTCGATTTCTTGGCATTGGTTGGATTCAGAACTTGGGGGCTATGATGAATCTCAATTTGAACTTTGGAGATACAACGGAAATTGGGCTAATACTAGTGCAACTCGTAATACTGTTACAAATACCTTAACAGTGACAAATCTAAACCCTGCAAGTATATATGGAATATTACAATATGCTCCTCCTGTTCCCACCTGTCCAGTCATTACATCAAGTGGAGTTTATATTCAAACAGGCAATCTTGTTGGAGCACCAAATGATGCGTCTGAAGTTTCTGGTATTGATTGGGCATGTGTAAAAATAGCCTCTTCTGATGTTGTCTATGATTGCAATGGTTACAATATCTCAAACAATGGAACTGATAATTCAACAGGCATTGTAATCAATGGTTCAACTCAAATAAATTACACAAATGTAACAATTAGAAATTGTCCAGGAATTTCAGGATATTTCGTAGGTGCATACATTTACTATTCTTCGAATGATACAATCCAAAATGTTACTGCATACAATAATTCTCAAGAAGGATTCTTCCTTTACTCAAGTACTGATAATAACCTGACTAACAATACTGCTTATGATAATAACCATGGTTTTCTACTCTCTTTAGATGCAGATAATAATACTCTGATTAGAAATACTGCTTACAATAATTCTGAATATGGTATATACATCTCAACAAGCGATGAGAATGATCTAATCAATAATCGTGCATATAATAATACAAAATCAAACTTTTTCCTTTCTATAAGTGATGCTAATTTCTTATTCAATAACAGTGCTTATACCAGTGTTACTCAATATGGTTTCTACTTCTCTTCAATCAACAACAATAATATACTTAACAATACAGCAAATGATAATAACTGGTACGGATTTAATTTCATCAACAGTGATTTCAATAATATTCTCAACAATACGGCTCATAATAACTCTCTAACTGGTATTAGATTATCCACAAGTCATAATAATACATTAATCAATAACACGGCTCGTTTCAATAATTATGGTTTTAACCTTTTAACAAGCCTTGAAAATAATTTCACCAATAATAGTGCTTACAATAACTCTCAAAATGGTTATTATCTCACAGTAAATTCTGATTTTAATAATCTAGTAGAAAATCAGGCTTTCAACAATTCTTTCTCAGGTTTTGTACTTAATAATTGTTCAAATAATACTCTCTTCAACAATCTAGCATATAATAATCATGATAGAGGTTTTGAGATCACTTCCACTGCTGATGAGAATAATTTAATCAATAATACGGCCCATAGCCATTCACTATATCAAGGCATTCTTATTTCCTCTAGTGATGATAATACTTTGATTAACAACACAGCATACAACAACAATCAAGGTACTTATGTTGTGAATTCTGATGGAACAACAATAACTAATGACCATTATTACAATAATACCCGAAGCTTTATTGTAAGCGGAACTGGAATAGTATTCAATCTTAGCCAAGTAATCTTTGATAATTCATTAGGAAACTTCCAGAATTACACTAATCTATCAATTAATGATGCAGTTGCTTCTGCTTATTCAATAAACTGGACAAACAATCCACCAACCTATCCACCGGATCTCACTTCATTTGCACAGAAATTTGTAAACATAAGTATTATTTCGGGATCAGTTTCGATAGATGAAATCATTTGGCATTGGTTGGATTCAGAACTTGGCGGATACGATGAAGATTTGTTCGAACTCTGGAAATACGATGGAATTTGGTCTGACACTGGTGCTACATTAACCCCTGGAACAAATAGTCTTACTTTAACCAATCTTAACCCAACAAGCACATACGGTGTTCTCACATCAACTTATACTGGACTCTCTTCTTGCCAAGACATAAACACGCCTGGCAGTTACATACTTACTACTGATCTTACTGGTGCTCCAATCTCTGCATCTCCACTTGCAGGAACTACATGTATAAAGATAAGCGTATCTGATGTTATCTTTGATTGCGATGGATATAATATAACTGGATCGGGCGGAACTACGAAGGCCATAATAACTGTCAATGCTAACAATGTCACTGTACGTAACTGTCCAAGTTTATCCGGATATCAATATGGTGTTGAAGTATATCTGACAAATGACAGCTTCTTTATCAACAATGTTATGCATGATAATAGTAATTATGGTATTCGCTTAAGAAATTCCAATGCCACATTAATCAATAATACAGCATATGATAATACTAATAGGAACTTTGATATAGAACTAAATTGTGATAACACAATTCTAGTGAATAATACAGCACACAATAGTATATATGGTTTCTACAGCTATTCTGATTCTATTGATCTAATTAATAATACCGCTTATAACAACACGCATGGTTTCTATCTCTTTTCATCTTCTAATTATAATGTTATTAACAACACAGCCAGAAACAATGTGCAATATGGTTTCTATTTCAGCACTAATTTCAATAATAATAACATCATAAATAATAGTGCCTACAACAATACTCAGATAGGCTTTTACATTCACTATTCTCCTAACAATATCTTTGATGGCAACGTTGCTTGGAATAATTCTGGCAATGGTGGTTTTTTTATTCAGGGTTCAAATGATTTAATTTTCTCTAATAATATTGTTTACAATAATGTGAACGGATTTTTTGTTGATCGCAATTTTCTCAATATCAGTTTCTTCAACAACACTGCATACAATAATGGTAATGGTTTCTTCCTTTTTCAAACTAACGATAGTATTCTGAGCAATAATACAGCATATGATAACTCGGATGGTTTCAGCATATCCACTAGTGATAATGTTACTCTTTTCAACAATAGTGCATATGACAATATTCGCAGTATCGAGATCTATAATGCCACTAATACTAATTTAATCAACAACACTGCATATGGCACTTTATCGCAAGCTGGGTTCTATATAGATTCAAGTCCAAACACAACTCTCATAAACAATACAATATATAGCAGTGGGTACCTTCTCTATGCCCTTTACATAAATTCGTCTAATAATACAAATGCAATCAACACACATATCTACAATCCAAGCTATTATGATGTTTATCTTGTTACTAATGCAACACCAACAACAGTTTATTTCTCAGATCTTATCATAGACAATCCACTTGGCAATTATCAAAATTATACAAACCTAACAATAAATGATATTCTTGAAGCAAACTCTGCATATACTATTCAGTGGAGCACCAATTCATCTACTCTTCCAGCAAACTACATTTCATTTGCACAAAAATTCCTAAATATAAGTGTTATCTCAGGTTCGCCTTCAATAGACAACATCATTTGGCATTGGCTAGATTCAGAACTTGGAGGATATGATGAAAATTACTTTGAATTATGGAAATACAATGGCACTTGGTCTGATACTGGCGCAACATTAACTCCTGGAACTAATACTTTAATGCTCACAAATTTGAATCCTGCTAGTGAGTACGGCATTCTACAGAACAATGTTGCCACCTGTCCAGTTATTACATCGGGTGGCACCTATGTTCAGACTGGTAACCTCATTGGAGCCCCCAATTCTGCATATCCAGTGGGTGGCAATGTTTGTGTAAAAATAGCTGCTCCAGATGTTATCTATGATTGCAATGGTTACACGATCACAAACGATGGAACTAGTTCAGCCATGGGAATTATGATAAATGCATCAGCGACAAATGTTACTGTAAGAAACTGCCCATCAATTACTCAGTATAGTTATGGTATCTACGTCCGTTCATCTGCTAATAATAGTATTCTTAACAGCACTACTCATAACAACACAAGAGGAATTTTCTTCATCTTAAGCGATGATAATAATGTAACCAATAGCGTGGCTTACAATAATTTCTATTCTGGTTTTGAAGTTTCTACATCTTCTTATCGTATCAATTTCCTTAACAATACAGCATACAACAATTCATGGCATGGCTTCCATCTTTATTCTTCAAACCATACATTAATCGATAATCATGCTTTCAACAATTCTCAACATGGTTTCTTCTTCGATTCAAACTGTGCTTACAATATTATACTTAACAACACAGCATACAACAATTCATGGAATGGCTTCTCCTTCAATTCCAACTCATTTTACAATAATCTAACCAACAACACAGCATACAACAATTCACAAGATGGTTTCTCATTTGATTTAAACTCTTCTTACAATACATTAATCAACAACACAGCATACAACAATACCAACGTTGGTTTCATATTTACTCTATTGTCATCTTACAATAACCTAACCAACAACACAGCCTATGATAACCAGGCTGGCTTCATTTTTGAGGCTAACTGTCCTTACAACAACCTAACCAACAACACGGCCTACAACAATCCTGGGGGGTTCTCATTCGAAACAAATGCTTCCAATAATACTTTAATCAACAACGAAGCATACGGCGGCGGCTTTGGTTTCAGATTTTATCGATCTTCCAACAATACGTTAATCAACAATCTAGGACATGATCATATTAGCCAGGGGTTCACATTCTCAGAATCTTCCAATAATACCTTAATCAACAATCAGGGATATGAAAATGGTAATTTTGGTTTCAGATTCTCCACCAGTTGTTTCAACAATATCCTGACCAACAACACAGCCCACGATAACCTTGCCGGTTTCTATTTTGATCCAAGCTTTTCTTACAACAATCTGACCAACAACACAGCATATAATCATACTATTGGTTTTGGTTTCAGATTCTCTGATTCATCATCTTACAATAATCTACTCAACAACACAGCACACCACAGCGCCAGCGGTTTCTCCTTCAGCGTAAATTCATTTAACAATACTTTAACCAACAGCACAGCATATGAAATTAGCGGCAACGCCTTCAGATTTACGAACTCTCTCAACAACACTATGATCAATACTCAAGCATATGAAAATGCTTATGGTATAGATATTGAATCGAGTCCTAATATTACCTCAACGAATAGTCTAATTTACAATAATTCTTTATATGGTCTCTATATCTATAATTCTACAAATCTCAATATTTCAGATGTTCACTTCTATAACAACAACGAAGATATTCTTTTTAGAACTGATACTCTAACGCCCACTCCAATTATACTTTCACGCATTATCCTAGATAATCCTCTAGGAAACTTCCAAAACTACACAAATCTAACCATAAATGATACAGTTGAGGCAGATTCCATCTTTACTATCAGTTGGGAATCTAATTCCTATGGTCTTCCAGGTGGCCACCTTTCTTTTGCACAGAAATTCGTAAATATCACTGCCCTTGCACCATCACCTTCAATAGATGAAATTTCATGGCATTGGCTAGATTCAGAACTTGGAATTTATAACGAAACTGACTTTGAACTTTGGAAATATTCTTCCAGTTGGAGTAACACTGGAGCCACATTGGATACCGGAGCAAATACTCTCACGTTAACAAATATGAATCCAGCTAGTGGATATGGAATATTTTATGGAACAAGTGATTGCAGGGATGATGATGGTGATGGAGTTTTCCATTCATATTCTCCAGGTGCATGTGGAGGAGTACTAGAAGACTGTAATGATGCAGATGAATACATAGTTCCACCCTATGCTGGACTTAATCTAACTGATGCACATCAGACATACACACTTTGTCAAGGTGTTTATTACATAAACACCACAACTCCAAATTACATTCTTATTAGTTTTGACGAGTACAATATCACTCTTGATTGCAACGGCACTCAGATAATTAATGATGGCCAAGCATCTGTAATAAACGGCTATAAAACTTTCATGACTACAAAGAACTGTGTTATCTCAAACTGTGCA
>JAHJCT010000028.1 GCA_018812715.1 Microcaldota archaeon
GCCAAACAATGCAGCATCAGTTAATGTTGCAACATACAGCAACTTTGGCAGCCTTGTTATCCTTGATACAGATGCAGTAGGTGTAGGAACACTTGTATCTGTTGGTGGTGACCAAGTCAACTCAGTAACTGCAGATCTTCTCTCAGGTGCACCAGTTGACTGGGCTACTGAAACAAAGATTGTAAGAGAAGTCGTCCAGGGATCCAAGATTGTGGTTGCAGGAGCAGAAAAAGAGGACACTCTTCAAGCAGCCAAAGACTTTGTCTCACAACTACAAAAAGCCTAATTTTTTTCTTTTATTTTTCTTATTAATTCTCCCAAAACATCTTTTACAAAACCAATCTTTACTCTTATTGCACCTGCTTTAACATGTCCACCACCGCCTTCTGTGAAATCTGGCATAGTTTGCAATATTTCTTTTGCCAATTCGTTAACGCTTAGTTTAACAGCGGCCAGATCATTAAGCCTCATTATCAGAGATCTTTCAGTATAACCAATACAAACAATGCCCTCATCTTTTGATAATCTTTCAAATACACATGTGGTTATTTTGCTTGCCGGTGGCCATTCACCTTTCTTTACAATATTATCAAGTTGAAATGTTACAATCTTCACTCCATTTTCAATAATTTTCATTTGTTGCATTGCACGATCTGCAGCCTCTGCAATGCTTTCTTTTGCCTGCATTACAATTGATGAAAACAGTTTTTCATTTGCCATTACTTTACGATAAAAATCAAGGTTATTGCCAAATGATATGTGTGCAGCAAGATAATCCAACACCATTGCTTTTTCTACATCCCCACTATCACTTCCTAACAAATCGCTTTTATCCCCAGCACATGCTATTTTTGCAAGTTTTTCTCCCTCATCTCTGTCAACACCACAACATATTGCTATTTCACATGCTAAATATCCTGCGGTATACTTAGAGGCGTCTGGCGATATTGTGCAAGAATTAAGTATATCTTTATTTTTTCCTGGCGGATGATGATCAATTATAATAACCTCTGTTCCAGCAGCTTTAAGCAACTCAAGTCCTTCTAAAGATGCATCATTAGATCCAAAATCTAACAATACAACTAATGGTCTTCCTTCCTGTTCTGCTAATCCAATGTCCCTAAAAGCGTCCCTTACACTATAAACAGCAGAGTTCTGTTGATGTGCTTTGCATCTAAATACATTTGTTAATGCCAATGCACCTGCTATTCCATCAGCATCTCCATGAAAATGAAGTATAAAATTACGGCCCAATTTCTTTGCACATAATAATTCAGTTGCGACCTTCTTAATACCGGGCCATAATCTAATGCTAATCTCATCATTTTTCAATACTGGTTTTTCTGGTATTTTTAGCGTTTCAGCCATATTTCTTTTTACTTCTTGATGAACCTCATCTGCTTCTTTTCCAGAAAGTACAATGACACAAGTTGGCTCTTCTTTTTCCTCTCCTTCAACAACTACTGCACTACCCTGTGGCAAAGATTCTTTGCTATAAAATGAATATTCTTTTTTCCCATCAATTACTTTACATGAACAACGCCCTCTTTCATACCTTACCTTGCTTACTATCCCTCTCATCAGATAACCACCATTATGCTATCGCCATCTTTTTTCCCAAGTTTTTTTCTAATGTTAAAAGGCCCTATCACTTCAAGTATCTCAGTACCATGGTGAGTTCTAAGAGGAACAATAACCGCACATTCCAGGCCCTCTATTTTACACCTATATGCAAAAAGATCGCCATATGTTCTTTCTTTATCTTTGAATCCCATTATTACAATTGATTCAAATTGAAGTAGTTGTTTTCTTTTCCACATTTCATCGATTCTTATGTTTAGTGTTCCGGGGAAGGGGTCAAAACCAAGTTTCTCTCTTATCTGTTTTCTATATCCACCCATAGCAAGATAATATTTTCCCTCACCAAGTCCTTTAGTTACAATTCCCGTAATTGTCATTTCTTTATCTTCAAACGTATTTTTTAGAATTCCATAAACACTTGCAATTTCATCATATGCTTTTTTTGTTAACAAAATTCCCCCTTTACTACGTTTTGCATATCCGTCTTTTTCAAGAACCCTCAATCTTCTAGAAGCATTTTGCTGTGACATTTCTAATTCTGAACCCAATTCTGCAGTAGACAGCCTTACTGGTTGTCTATGTCCATTTTTTTTGAATAAGAAAAGTAGGACTTCGTCCATATTTTATTAATGACACTAACCATATTAAATATCATGGAACTGGCTTACAAAGGACGTTTTCTAGTTGTTCCTGCTACAGTTTATCCACCAGCCGAAGATTCATTTATGCTTGCAGAAGCAGCAGAATCATTGCAAGGAAATATATTGGAGATAGGTTGTGGTTGTGGCATCGTTTCACTATCTTGTCAGAATGCAGATTCTATTCTTGGTGTTGATATCAATTCGGATGCAGTGGAGTGTGCAAAGAAAAATGCGGAGCATAACCACATCACAAATGCCAAATTTATACAAAGCAATCTTTTTTCAGGTGTAAAAGGAACATTTGATGCAATTCTATTCAATCCGCCCTATCTCCCTACTGAAAAAAACGAACGTTTGTCAGATTCTCTAAATTATGCCTTTGATGGTGGGTTAGATGGCAGAAAAACTCTTGACGTTTTTCTCACCAAGTTTGATAATTACCTTAAACCACATGGACAACTTCTTCTTGTCCAGAGTAGTTTAAACAATCTAGAAAAAACAGTTTCTACCCTTAAACAACAGAACTATACCGTTACTATCAAGGAACAACAAAACTTTTTTTTCGAAAAACTCTATTTGCTAAAGGCCTCAAAAACTTGATTTTATCTTAAGAAGTTTTGATGAAATTGTTATGAGACTCTGTTTTATCTTAAGAAGTTTTGATAAAACTTTTACCATTAGACTGGCCTGCGGAAAAGTTTTGGTCAGACGCTGTTGACTTCATCACAGTCCTTAGGGGGCTCAGAGGTTGTTCACGTCATCATCCCAATTGTCTTTTCGTACTTCTAGGATATAAAAGTTGGCTTTTTTCTTAAAAACCCACAAAAAATAACGAATCTAAACATTTTTATGCTTTTTTAACCATATTCAATAACATGGAAGCTGCAAAACATCTGACTCTCAATAGACTTTCAAAAGAAACAAAACTCAGATTAGCCGCAACTGTGCGGTATGGATTAACCGCAGGAGTTCCAGTGATGGAAGAGGGGCTGCGCCTTTTAACCTCTCCGTACAGACCTACAGCTCAGGAGGTGTCAAGCGATGGATCTGATGTAATATCTGTCTATTGCACCCATGGAAAGAGCCATAAGCCAAAAATGACACTTTCTCATAACGAGGCACGGTTTCTTCTTGATATCCTCACAGAACTTCGTACTAGTATTTCAGTAGAAGAAAATTTAGTCGAGGCAATGACAAGAACCGTTTCTGTTCTTCTTGAAGGACGACCCCTACCAGATCCTCTACCAGATCAATCATGGCAGCCTGTTTTGGAAGTTGTAAAGAAGTTTGATTCTGGAGCAGCTCAGGTTCGATTATTCTGACAGCAATATAAACCTTTTTCTCGAAAGAACTCTACATGTCTAAACTAGATGAAGTAGCAGCAGAGCTTGAAGGTGTCGGTATTTCAGAGCATGACGCCCTTGTTATAGCTGATTGCATCGTCACCAGAAAATCATGTTCTTGGGTAAATATAGACCTTGTAAATGACAAAATCCTCAAAGATCTTCATAATCTTATAGAAAAACAAAATTATAGAATAAAAGTAAATGTTCAACCAGTACCTACACGAGGAAAATTCATTTGGGAAGTAAAAGTTGAGTAGTATGCGGCCATTTGCCTGCGATGGAATATTGATACAAAATAACAAGCTTCTTCTTATCAGACGTGGAAAAGAGCCATTTAAGGGTGAATGGGCACTACCAGGTGGCCGAATTAATGACCATGAAACTGCAGAAGAATGCCTAAAGCGTGAAATGAAAGAAGAAACTGGTCTTGAAATAGAACCAATTACATTAGTGGGCATTTATTCTGACCCGGGCAGAGATCCACGAAGGATAATCACTGCTGCCTATCTTGTGAGGCTTATTAGTGGAAATGCTAAGGGCGGTGATGATGCTGCAGAAGCAAAATGGTTCGATCTAGATGCTCTCCCACCTCTATGTGCTGATCATCCAAAAATAGTTAAGGATTCAATTGTCATTTTCAATAAATGCAAGATCTCCTAATGCAACCATGTCTTCTTCGGCTCGTGCCTGGGCCGCTGCTTGTTTTCTTGCTACTGTCCTCAAAACTTTGTTTTCATCATACAATTTTTTGAGCTCTTCTCGTATGGTTTTTAATTCAACTTCTATTTTTCCTATCTCGTCTTCGCCTTCCTTTATGTCTTGTTCAACATATCTTATCTTGCGCCTTGCTCTTTCTATTTCTTTGACTTCGTCAAGTTGGTCATCTACTTTTTTCAGCTGCCGTATGAGTTCCTTTTCCATTCTCGGCGTATAAGCTGCCATAGAGATTTTGAATTCCAAGGCTCGTTTTTTCTTTCGGTGTGGAGCGATTTGGACCTCTTTAGTTTGTTCTAAAAATGGTTGAAGCGCCTTTTGTTCATATTTTTTATATCTAATTCTGCGGTTTAACCTCTTTATGCGTTCAATGAGCTCTGCCTTCTTCTTTTCTAGCTCATCTATCCTTCCTTTGAGTTCCTCTTCTGATTCCATAAAACCACAGAAATAAAAATAAGTCTGTTACTTCTTTCTTTATTCAAGACAAATGATTTAAAAATATTCTTTATCTCCTTTCGATATCAAATTCCATCAATACGTCGTAACCTACAATTGTTGTCTTTCTATTTTTGAGTTTCAATGCCTTTTCCATTGTTTTTATACCATCCCCACCGACAACTCCTTTTGCTGTCCTTCCCCCTATAATTTTAGGTGCAATGAAGAGATAGAGCTTATCCACTATGCCTGCTTTCAATGCCCCTGCATTCAACTCACTTCCCCCCTCTATTAATATTTTTCTTATACCCATTGCCTGCAATCCCAATATGGCTTTTTTCAAATCCACTTCTTTTTTTCCACAAACAAAAATCTGCGCTTTTTTGCCCATTCTTTCTCTTTTTTTTCTAGATGCCTTTTCTGTTGTTATCACTATCGTCTTTTCACCATTTCCAAATACATTAGAATTTATTAGTATGCAAAGATCGCTATCAATTATTATCCTATACGGATTTCTACCATCTTTAATTCGTGCTGTTAGTCTTGGGTTATCTTTTTTTACTGTGCCAGCACCAACCATTACAGCATCAAACTCACTTCTCAACTTATGTACAAATTTCCTAGCATTTTCTCCTGTGATCCATTTCGAATCTCCTGTTTTTGTTGCAGTTTTTCCATCTGCACTCATGGCCATTTTTATTGCAACAAATGTTTTTCTGGCAATATTTTTCAAGTATTTTTTATTGAGTGTTCTTGCTTTCTTCTCGTTGATAGGACCAACTACTATTACTCCCGCTTCTTTCAATTTTTTCCTTCCATCTACTAATGGGTTAGGGTCTTTCATTGCAAAAACTACTTTCTTAATTTTATTAGCAATTATTGCCCCTGTACATGGTGGCGTACGTTTGTTAGTATGCGAACATGGTTCCAGAGTAACATAAAACGTGCTTCCTTCTACTTTTTTTCCTTTTTGCTTTGCATCATTAATTGCATTTATTTCAGCATGTTCCTCTCCCGCTTTTTTGTGATATCCAGTTCCTATTACCTCCCCATCTTTTACTAAAACGGCCCCTACTCTAGGATTTGGAAATGGGTCTGCTTTTTTCGCTAGCCTAAAAGCAAGCTGCATAAAATTTGCCATCATATAAGACTCAGCTTATTAAGTTTTAATTACATTTGAATCCCATGCAAAAAAGATATTTCCCGCTCTTCATCATGTTCATTCTTACTTTTGGTTGTCTCGAAAGTTTATTCCCGCCAGAAATTAAGCCTTTCAGTGCAGATGCACAAAAATATTATGAACTCAAAAATCTCTCTTGTGATACACTCTCAGGTGACTTCCTAATAGTGACGCATGACATTTCCGCCCCCAGCATTTCTGGCCTAATAGAAACAATACCTGGAGAGCTTGAAATTGCACAAAATATTGCAGAAGATTATTCATTCAATCAAACAACAAAGACCTATCTTCTTAATGATGAAATGAAACGCGTTGTGATAACTGAAGATCAAGAATTAACTACGATATGGAAAGATGGCCGGATCTACAATTGTACTCCTAATTGTACAATGCGTGTTATGACACAACAAGAATCTGATGAATATTATACTACTTTAAATGCTATAAAAACGACATGCGCTCATTTTGGAAAAACAGAACTTTCACCTTCAATTACTCTAGAAAAACTACTCCATATCGAATATACTGGCAAAATTGATACAATTTATTCTCATTGTGATAATTTCCTTATTAGTGGAAATAAAACATATGCTGAAGAACTACTTGCAATAGGAGAATTTGATGAAGAAACATTCCTGTGGATTATTGCACATTTAGATGGTCCAATAAATGAATGTCTTGATGAAAGCACTGGCATAATCACTTTCAGAAATCTCAGCCTTGATCTGACCAATGTTTACCTGTTTAATTATACTGACGGTGGGTATATGAAAGTTAATCAACAAACAGAACTTCTTTATTTCACCAATGATGTGCCACAATCTTTTCTGGCATTACCAAGTCAAAGTTGATGATTCATTTTCTCTTTTTTGGTTTTCAAATATTTTTCATTATGTTCATTAGGATCAGAAATAAGTGGAACTCTTTCAGCAACCTTTATTCCATGTTCTTCTAATTCTTTGATTTTATCTGGATTATTTGTAAGCAATGTGACACTCTCTATCTTGAAATATTTCAATATCTCTGCTGCTGCAGCATAATCTCTTAAATCATCACAAAATCCTAATTCCAAATTAGCCTCCACAGTATCAAGACCACCATCTTGCAAAGCATATGCCTTTATCTTATTTGCAAGGCCGATTCCCCTACCTTCTTGATCTAAGTATATGAAAATCCCATCTTCTTCTTTTCCTAAATATTCTAATGCTGCTTCAAGTTGATTTCTACAATCACATCTCAATGAACTAAACGTATCTCCTGTCAAGCATTTGGAGTGTATTCTTACCGGCACATTCTCACATTTTTCATTCGTGCATCTAACAAGTGCAAGGTGTTCTCTCCCCTCATCCACAAATGCATGTACTGTAAACGTTCCAAATTTAGTTGGAAATGCGGCTTCATCTATATGTTCCATTTTATCCCCGTAATGTTTTTACAAGATCTAATGCAGCATTTGTGGCCCGTTCTGCATATCCCTCAGCCCTTTCTTCAGCTGCGCTCCAACCAACATCATGACCAATTATACCTAAGGTTACAGGTTTATTAAACTCTAACGAAAGTTCACCGAGTCTTTTTGCTACATCTTTCGTTATAATCTCATCATGAGCAGTTTTCCCATGCACCACTGCTCCCAAAGCCACGACTGCGTGTACCTTTTTCTCCATAAGCATTTTTTTCACAACTAAGGGCATATCATAAACACCAGGAACTTTTACAATTTTTATTACGGCGCCTTTAGCAGTTTCAACAGCCTTTTTCTCCATCCTTTCAGTTATTTCATTGTTAAATTGGGCAACAACAATCGCGATTCTTATTTCATCTTTTTCTATTGGTCCTTCATCTTCCTTACCCTGCCTTACTCCCATTCCGGCGTTCTTTACAAGTTCCTCTGGGTTTTTTACAATCAACACAGCATTGTGCACATGCTTTCTAATGCGATTTTCACAAATCTCAACAAATTCTTTTGCACTCCATGCTTCATTTTCATGTACAAAAACCTCTATGATATGTTTATTTGTAAGAAGCTTTGTTTGTTGAATGCCAAGGGATGCTTCGTGTGCACACTGTGTATCTATAGGTGCTCCACCCACCATACCAAGTGCAAGACATACATCACAATTTTCTAATAATTTTTTACATTCCACTGGAAGATCCTTTACACCTGGAACCGTCCTCCTTATTACTTCAATATCCGAATATTTTCTTATCTCATCAATTGCAATTTCTCCCATATTCACGCGTGAAAACATTGTATCAACAATTCCTAGTTTAATCATAAAATTCACTTCCTTCTAAAAATACAAATCCGTTTTCTTCTGCATATTTTTGTGCATTTTCTTTTGACAATGCCTTTCCTTTGCCAAGCATTTCACATAGTACCATTACGCCTTTCAAACCAGCTTTTTTTGCTAATTCTAATGCAAGCTCTGTATGCCCCTTTCTATTTTCTATTCCCCTCCCAATGAGAAGAAAAACATGCCCTGGTGAGTAAAAATCTGCAATTAATTCTTTCTTTAAATCCCCTTCATTTTCTGCGAGTTCACTCATTTTCTTTATGGTAAGCGCCCGATCATTATCAGTAATTCCTGTATACACGCCCTTGTAATTTACTGGAATAGAAAAAGCTGGCTTATCCTTGTAGGCAGTTTTTGTGCATTCCATTTCTTTGATCTCAGCATCAGAACTAGCTAGAATATCTGTATAAAATACGAGTCCCATTCTCTTTGCTATCATTGGTTCTATTGCTAGACAAATCAATCCCCCTGCCTCTTTCCTTAGTTTCTCTATTTTATCAGGTGTTACAAATTTTGCATGAAAAATTATATCTGCTTCTCCTTCGCGTTCATCCCCATCATAGATTAGTACCATACTTCCTTTTCTAAGCTGGGCTACTGCATCATTAATAATCATATATAGATTATCCTACTTTACTTATTTATAGGTAGCTACCAATTTTTTGGTAACGTAACTTTCTAAAAGAGCAAGTGAATTATACTTTTATGGATTACAATTATATCGTTATTCCACTCCTTTTGCTACTCTTTAGCGGTCTTTGTGATGATACCACAATTACATTATCTACTCCTGATGAACAATGGCAAAAAATCAACATTTCAAGTGCTGAAAACTACTGTTTACAACAAGCAAAAGAACAAGTCCTTGGAGGCGCATTCTTAGTCTACAACTGTAAATGCGCCCCTAACGAGAATTATCTACAAAAATCTTATGATTGTACAGTCAATGCGGCTGATGGAGAACACGGGGTAAATATTTCATGTATAAAAAAGAGTCGTTATTGTATTGTGACGAGTGAGATTGGCGTTCAACAATATAGTTTTGATGAACTTGAACAATCTCTAGACTAATCATTTCGTCATTTGCAGTTTCGTTTTGCAGTTAATTTATAAATTCATGTAGAGACCAAAGAATCATGCACTTATTAGCACGAGCCCTAGACCAGAGACCAACTACTGGAAGTTTTTCAACCAACAAACCCCTAGTTGATAATCCAACTATGCTTGTGAATCCAAATAAAGTAGCAGCAAGAGAACAAGGATTGAAGAGTACAATCACTGTTGCTATCTTACTGGAATATTGTGTTTCTAATGGACAACTTCCCAATAGTGTGCCATTGCGTAATAGAAGTTCTGGTAATTTTCCAGAGTGTTTCCCTGGCATCTGTATAAATCGTTTGAGACGGGCAATGGGGAAATCATTATCAAAGCGCGAAAGTGGGGCTTATGGTGCTGGCGTTCAAGAAGCACGTAAATTTGTATCGCAATATTATGGTAGAGTACCTCCGCATCAAATCTTTTTCACAGCAGGAATTAGTGGGGGGATTGAATACCTGTATGACACATTTCTTGGGAGTACGGGCGGTAAAGTACTCATTCCAAATGCCAGCTACCCAACACACTTTGCCAGTGCAATCTCTTATGGTGGCATTCACAGTGTCGTAACTGTTGATCGAACTTCAGCAGGCCTACCTGATTTTTCCTCGTGCACTAATGGCGATAATCCATTTGCACAGGTCAATCTTTCCAGTTTTATACCATTTGATAATCCAATTCCAATCCGTTATCCAAGATCATTTTTCCGTAATGGAGGAACGGGCATTTTTGATCTTAATGAAGCTGCACAAACAGATGGTGTAATACGACCAATAATACTTGATTGGATCTACTCTTCATTTTCTTGGGGAAATAATCCAGTATCTATTGATGAAGTCATAAAATTGGCGAATGAAAATCACGTACTCATATTTCTCAACAGCATTTCCAAAGTCTTTTTGGAACCGGGCCAAAGGGCTGGAGTACTTGCAGTATATGTTCCAGAACATTGGACGACTGGAAATATCGGAAAGGTCGTTGAAGGCGCACTTATACGAAATCTGAATGCACTTAACAGCATTTATCTGGTTCAGGGTTCAAGAACATCCATAGCTGCATTGGTTGAAGCCCACAGAATACTTATGGAAGAAGAATCAATGCCAAATGCTGAGCTTGATGGGTTGCGCATGGAGGCAAAACGAAGATTTGTAGGAGAAGATGGCAGCAATGGAAATCGTGCTATCATGTGTGCCATACCACATATTGCTCCGCTTTATCCAGATGTGATGGTAGAATCAAGTGGTTATGAAGTTTTCAAAATAACTGGATCAAATCTTCCATGGAAAAATAATTTATATAAACAAGGAGTTCTGCACAAATTCGAAAAATTGATCGGCCAAATAGATGATGAACGAATTCGTGCTGGTGCTTTTAATGCACTCAACTATTTCAAACAACATGTACCTCTAGAAAAAATGTCACCATCTGATATATTTTGTTTAGAACTTGCTATGGAAACTGGGGTTGCCACTGCTCCTGGCGACAGATTCTTCATGCTTGGAACAGCACCAGATGAAGTGATGTTCAGAACTGTGATGATATTCCCAGAACATGAAACAAGAAGAGATGCTGAATTAATTTCAGAATTTCTTAGAACCAAGCTGGGTTAATTCAAATATCTTCTAATCTACCAGTAGCATCTCGCTTTCTTTTTCCAAAATCAGATATTGATAATGCTTCTTCTCCAGTAAATACTGGGCCATCTTGGCAACAAAGTTTTCCGTCTACAGCACATGAACCACAGACCCCTACTCCACACTTCATGTATCTCTCTAAACTTACTTCACATGCCACATCGTATTCTTTGCACAATTTTGCTACTGCTTCCATCATTTTCTCTGGACCACAGGTATAAACATGATCTATTTTTTTCTCTTTAATCAACCACTCTGCTTCCACCAATACTGTTCCTTTTTTACCTCTTGAACCGTCATCAGTTGTTATGAATGTTTCTGTACTCACCATAAAAAGTTGCTTTTCCCAAACAATGTCCCTTTCTGTTCTTCCACCGATAACAGAATAAACACCAGCCCCATTTTCTTTTGCTACCTTTGCAAGAAAATATATCGGCACAACTCCATATCCTCCACCAATTACAAGAATACGTTTTCCGTTTTGTGGTAGTGTAAATGGATTTCCAAAAGGTCCGCGATATGATATCAACTCTCCTTCTTTCAATTCATGCATCTTCCCAGAAACCTTACCGACGTTAGCAACAGAAATAGTGAGCGGATCATTATTCCCTATGCTCATTGGCCTTTCACCAACTCCAGGAATCCAGACCATCAAAAACTGCCCTGGCAAAGCCTCTATACTGTGATCTATCTCAATTGTTTTTATACGATAATTCTCTTCAATTATCTTCTTTATCTTATTACTGTGAATAATTCTTGTACTTTCGAATTTCTTCATGCACAACACCAACTATTTCATTTACATTTTTGTATCCATACATGTCCATCCAAGCATCCATCTCTCGTGCTATGTAATCAAACGCTTCAGGTCCTCTATAATACACTGCAGTACCAACACTGATCCAGTTGGCTCCGGCCATCATCATTTCTATTGCATCCGTGCCGCAGTTAACCCCACCAGTTCCAATAATCGGGATATCAACTGTTTGTTTAATTGCGTATATGCATCTAATAGCTATCGGTTTAATGGCTGGCCCACTAAGGCCGCCCATTCCAAATCCTAGTACTGGCATTTTTCTATGAATATCTATTTTCATTGCAGGTCCAAGTGAATTCCCCATATTAATTGCATCTGCACCAGCATTCTTTGCAGCTTCGGCCGCCTTTACTTCACCAGGCACAGATGGCGAAAGTTTTACTATTAATGGTATTTTTGTTTTTTCTTTTACTGTTTTACATATTTCTGTAACCGATTCCGGACTTCCTTGACCAACCATCGTTCCATATCCGGGCGTATGTGGGCATGACAACACTACTTCAATCGCTGCAGCGTTCAATTTTGCTTCCTCTACTTTTTCTGCAAGTGTTCCAAATTCCGTTGCGTCTTTGCCAACAATGCTTATGATAAGCGCCTCATCTCTTTTCCAGCCGTCAAATTCTTTCAATCCAGCATCAATACCTGGATTTGGATATCCCATAGCATTCATGAATCCACATTCTGTTTCAGCAACATTTGGTCCCTCATGCCCTTTCCTAGGCTCTATTGAAAGTGATTTTGTTGTAACTCCTCCGCATCCATTTTCACATGCCATCTCCAAACTTGCTTTTGTCATTCCAAGTACGCCTGAGGCAAGTATTATTGGATTCTTGAGTTTTTTCCCAAAAAATTCGCATTTTAATTTTGCCATAAGAATTACCATTCAAATTAAGCTTACAAAAAATAAAAAGGGATCGCAACGCGCGACAGCTTTTTAAACTTTAATTTTGATTGCTGTGAGTGGTAAATATGCGACGAAATATTATTATCATAACATTAGTTCTTGCCTTTCTTATCTTTGGCTGCACTATGCCTGGGCAAGGAACAGAAGAGACACAACAAGTAACCCAACCCGGAACCCCTCCAAACCAAACCCCTCCGACTCAACCTGGAACGCCGCCTCAGCAAGAACCTGAAGAACCACTTGATCTTTCTGGTCTTGAATATGCGGCAATTATGGCTTTGGGCATTCCAGTTGAATGTACTGTAACAATTGATGATGATGGAACTTCAGTAACCGGTACATTATATGTGGTCAGTGAAGACGAATTTAGCTGGGAATTTTACATGGAAGAAATGGAAGAGTATAATTGTACTAACTTGCTTTTCATCTCCAAAGAAGATATGGTTTACTTTGGATGCGAAGGTGGCAAATACCCCCCGGCTCAACATGTGACTGGCTTGTGTTTGAATTTACAGAAGAAAATGCAACCGAATCAGAAACAGTTACTATGAGTGAACCTGATTTCGAGGATGTACCATCAGAGGATATAAGTTGTGTTCCATGGATCTATGATGCCTCTAAATTCCAGACATCTGGAAAGGCATGCACTATGGACGACTATATCGACGAAATGATGGCAGCATATGAATACTAGACACTAACGCGGGGAACCACCATCCCACCCACCCATCCCTCCTTATATGGTGGTGTCCCCCATTCTTTTCCTCTGCTTTTATATTCTTTTTCTTTGTATAATACGTCTACAGGTGGGTTTTGATGTTCGACGACATTATTAAAGCAGCAAAAGAAGAGCCTCCTAAAGACATAGAAAGCTCTTCTATTAGGATTTCTGTTCTTGGCGTTGGTGGTGCTGGTTGCAACTGCGTGAATCGTATCTATACTAGCGGCATTAAAAGTGCACGAACAGTTGCTATCAACACAGATGGGAAACATCTCAACATGATTGGTGCCCATAAAAAAATACTTATAGGGAAGACCATAACGCGTGGTCTTGGTGCTGGTGGAGACACTACTATTGCAAAAAAATGTGCCGAAGTTGATAAAGACTTACTCAAACGTGAGATTGGTGAGAATGAACTCGTATTTATCTGCGCAGGTATGGGTGGTGGAACAGGTGGTGGTGCAGCACCCTACGTAGCTAAACTTGCAAAAGAACAAGGTGCAATTGTAGTGGCAATGGTTACCTACCCATTTGCACTAGAACGTGTGAGATTGAAAAAAGCCCAGGCATCTTTAACTGAACTTGTAGATGTTTGCGATACTGTTGTTGTGATAGATAATAACAGACTTGCATCCTATGCTCCAAATCTTCCAATAAACAAGGCGTTTGAGCTTGCAGATTCAATAACAACCAGGGCAGTCACTGGTATCTCAGATACCATCATGTTCCCAAGCCTCATAAACGTTGATTATGCAGATGTTCAGAGCATTATGCAGGGTGGTGGACTTTCAATGATTTCTTTAGGTAGTGGCAATGGCCATGACAAAGTTACTAATGCAGTAAAAGATACGCTTGAACATCCATTGTTAGATGTAAATTACGAAGGCGCTCGCGGCTGTCTAATTCATCTCGAAGGCGGCCCTGATCTTACTCTTGGTGATGCTATAAAAACCGGTGAATTACTAACAGAAAGCTTTGATGATACTGCCAATATAAAGATGGGGGCACGAGTAAATCCAGCAGTTCAAAGTGGCATTAGGGTGACAGCTATAATAACTGGTGTGAAATCTTCATATATCCTTGGAAAAGAAGAATCTAATGATTCTGACAACGGGGATCTACAATACCTTTAATCTGGTGAACATGTGTTTGTATCGTTTGAACCACTAATATTCCTATTTTGGGTTTTTCTATCCAGCTTTATTCCCGGAGCATTGCTTTCCCTTTCAATTTTTAGGAAAGACGACTTCTTATTCATTGAAAAAGCTCTCATAGGATGCGCTCTTGGATTAATCATACTGCCATTAATTCCATTCCTATTCTACTTTATTCTCGGAATTACCTATAGCTATAATATTGCATTATTGTCCATAGTCCTTCTATACATAATTGCTGCAGCATTCTTTGTCAAAAACAAAGTTTATGAAGACCTGTCAATCCCCAAATTACCTTCAATCAATTTGGAGAAATTTGAAATTTCAAATACTGCTATAATTTCTATTATTCTTTTAGTTCTTGTAATTCTCTCCTTTATGGTTAGAATGGGGTCTTATAGTCCAATCTTCCAAGAGCTCGATCCTTATTACTATACATACACTGCTCAACAGCTTCTTATATTTGGTGAAAACCCGGAAGATGACCAAACTGCCTGGTATCCAGAGGTTGAAGTCAACCACAGAACTATTCCTGCTCTTTCCTATCTCGAATCAATTTGGTATTCTCTCTACACAAGCGGAGGAGAATATAGCCATATGCTTTTGGCACTCATAGCATCAATGTACCCTCCGATTATGGCTGCATTTGCAGTATTCTTTATCTATTTGTTTGTGTCTGTTGCTAGCAAGAGAGAATGGGGCCTAATTTCAGCAGGCCTTGTCACCTTCATTCCTATTTTCATACTCAAACTTTCTGCTGGAGAACAAGAAGTCCAGCCATATGCATTCTTTTCTTTGACATTTTTCTATGCAATGTATGTACTTTCTATTATGAAAAAAGATTTGCGATTTTCAGCTCTTGCTGGTCTTGGCTTTGCAGCAGTAGCTCTTGGCAGTTCATCTCAAATACTTGCCATGATTTCTGTATTGTTATTCCTGATTCTTCATTCTATAATTCTTTTCTTAAGAGATAAAGACGAATCAGAACTTCGTTATCTTACAATTTCAAATGCTATAATATTTGTTATAGGCCCATTGCTCGGAAGTGCCATACTGAAAGATATTTTCGAGCATGGGTACCCGGCACTTTCCATGGTAATACCATTCTTTGTTGCTGTAGCATTCTGCGGTCTTTTATATTTCCTGAAACAAAAGATTCCTGATCGCCAACGTGCTTCTCTTATCTTGGCAGTGATTATAGTTTTTGGACTTATTGTTATTGCTGTAACCCCAATTGGTACTTACATAACCTCCTCAGCAAAAAGTGCTTTTGGAATAGCAGAGTTCAAAGTACCATTACAAAGAACAATTGCAGAGCAGAACCTTGCTGCATCATCTCTTGCTGGGCACATGGGTTTTATTGCAGAGGAATACACTGATATAATTTCAATCTTACTAACTCCAATCACGGCTGTTCTTAAATTAGGATCGCAAGATGTTGCTACTAATCTTGAGCAATCACTTGGATGGCTATTCTCATCCATCTTCTTGCTTGTTTCTGTTCCTGTTAATATACTTTTAGCACTTTTTGTTGGTGCAGTCAATCTTGTTCTTGGCACTGATGTTGCATTTACAGAAAAATCAAACAGCCTTCTGCTCTTTTGGATGTTAACCTTCTGGATCACAGCACTATATTCTGTCTTTAAATTTATCAAAAAAGAAGAAATCAACCTTTCCATTCTTATGCTTACTTTCATTATGCCTGCTTTCGTAGTTGGTATAATCAAAGCTAAGTATACTATCTATTCTGCAGTTTTACTTACAATTGCGATTGGGTTTTCATTAGGAGAAATTGATCGTTTCTTCAAAGGAAAATTCTACAAAATTCTTCTTGCAATTGGTATTTTCCTCGTATTATTACAATTCACATACAATGGCTTTGCACCTTCTTTGATATGGGGATCGATACAACCTCTATATCAAAACAATCCTGAAGCACTGGTTCCAAAGTTTGAGCAATTCTGTACACAAACTGGTGATCCAGATGTTTGTGCCGCTGCATTGGATCCGCTTGCATATGCTGATCTTGGAACCAATTACCAATACAACCAAAAACTATGCATGCTTTCTTTATTCTCAAATTATTCTTCTCTTAGCACTTCTACATCTACTCCAACATGGGAATCTCAAGCTGCTATGTTCCGTTGTCAGCGTCTTTCCACATATTGGATTGATTCAATGGAATGGATAAGAGAGAACACACCAAATGATTCAAGAACCACCTCGTGGTGGGATTATGGTCATTGGATTAATTTCTTTGGTCAGAGAAATACCGTTTTGAGAAATGAACACAAATCACATGAAATGATAGGGGCAGTTGCAGATGGTTATCTAAGTGCAACACCAGAAGAACTCAAGCAATGGATGCAAGAGCATGATAGTGAATATGCGTTGTTTGATATGGAACTTATTCATAGTGGCAGTACATTGGGTGGCAAGTACGGCGCTTTGAATTATCTTTCTTGCGCCTGGAATAATGAAACTACTGTGGCAAACCAACCAGGCACATCTCAATGCGAAGCAGATCATCTTTGGGAAACGGCCTATGTTTCAAATCATCAGTGCACTATTTCCGAGCTCAGCAACAAAACTGGCACTATTGCATACAAAGTATATGTTGGTGATACCTATATCCCATATTATCCATCAAACTGCATGGAGCCAAAAACTGCAAATGACATTGTCTATTGTCGTGATTATGTAACATTAGTGCCAACCTATTGTGTAGGTGAAGTAACACTTGCCACCGGTGATGTATATCCCGGTACCTACTATCTTAATGAAACCAATCCAAATGGGGACCTTAAACTCAACAAAGCATTCTTACAATTACCCTTCCAACTTCCGACGACTTCGCATATTGGCCCAGCAATAGGAACAACACTATTCTATACCAATGATGCACTTTGGTTAGAAAATGGGGTAGTAACCTCAGGTTATGAAGACCGTAAAGGCAAATTCTATGATTCTAATATTTATAACGCACTTTTCCTGAATACTCTCCCAGGCTTTGAGCTTGTCTATACTGCCCCCGGCGGAGCGGTTAAGATCTACAAAATAACTGATTGATATGTACTCTAAGAAAGTCATGGAGAAGCTGAAGAATATAGGTATTGGCGACATTGTCAGAATCATCTCCCATGATCGGGAATTTACTGGTCTTCTTATGCCCAGACCTTTTTCTGGAGATCCGGATATCATTGTAATAAAACTTGAAAGCGGCTATAATGTTGGTTTGAAGTTTGATTCTATTGAACTTATAGAAAGCAGCGAAGCAAAAGAGCTTCCCAAACACAAACATGAAAAATCAAAAAAAGGAGACATCAGTATTCTTGGCTGTGGCGGCACTATTGCCTCGCGTATAGAATATAAAACTGGAGCAGTATATCCTTCAATTACACCGCAGGAGCTTCGTACTGTATTTCCAGCATTAGAAAAATGGCCCATACATTCCAGACAAATCTTTTCACTTTTCTCTGAGGATATGAATGCTACTCACTGGCGCATGCTTGCAGATGAAATCGAAAAAGAAGTGAAAAATGGAGCTAGGGGCGTTGTGGTGATGCATGGCACTGATACTATGGCATATACCTCAGCTGCCGTTAGTTTTATGCTACAGGACCTACCAGTTCCAGTAGTGTTTGTTGGCTCACAAAGAAGTTCTGACAGGCCCTCAAGTGAAAATGAAACCAATCTTCTCAATTCTGTTTTTTCTGCTACTAAAAACGTAGGTGAAGTAATGGTTTGTATGCATTCTAGTACCAATGATGATTATTGCCATCTTCATCGAGGAACAAGAGTTAGAAAAATGCATACTTCAAGAAGAGATGCATTCCGTTCAATAGGCACTTCCCCACTTTTTGCAGTTGACTACCGCACAGAAAGATTTGATCCACTCTCAGAATATAAACCACGAAGTAAAAAACTCATATCAAAAAAAACCATGAATGATAATGTTGCCCTTATCTATACTCACCCAAACATAAAACCAGAATTAATCTCCAAACTTGATTCATATGATGGAATTGTTCTTGTTGGTACTGGCCTAGGTCATGTTCCGGCCAATCCTTTTGATGATAAAACTGTTAGTAGCATCTACAAACCAGTCCAAGAACTTATCCAATCTGGCATTCCCGTTGTGATGACATCTCAATGTATCTCAGGTAGAATCTGTATGCGTGTTTATGCTACTGGCAGAATGCTAATGCAGGCTGGGGTAATTGGTGATGGCGCTGATTGGACACCAGAATCTGCATATGTAAAGCTTTGTTGGGCAGTGGGACAAACAAAAGATATGAAAAAGATCGAAGAGCTGATGATGACTAACATAGCCGGCGAAATAACTGATCGATCTACACTGGAGGAATCTTGATGAAAATTGGACTTGAACTCCATCAGCGTCTTGATACGAATAAACTATTTTGTAATTGCAGTTCAAAACTTGATGATGAAGAGCCAAACCTTACACTTGTTCGTCGTTTACACCCAGTTTTTAGTGAATTAGGTGAGATAGATGAAGCCTCACGAATAGAATATACCAAGCGCAAAGTCTTTGAATATCAAGTTTTTCGCAACAATAATTGCCTTGTAGAAACTGATGAAGAACCACCACACCCACTTAATCTTGAAGCCCTAAAAACAGTACTTAATATTGCTCTTCAACTTCATGCTTCTCCAGTTGATGAAGTTCATATAATGAGAAAAATGGTTATAGACGGAAGTAACACATCTGGTTTTCAGCGAACTGCCATTATTGCTCTTGACGGCCACCTTGATACCCCTAAAGGCCTTGTTCGTATCTCCACTATGGCTCTTGAAGAAGAAAGTGCCGGAATTGTGTCAGCGTCATCCTCAAAAACAACCTATCGGCTAGATCGCTTAGGTATACCATTGATTGAAATTACAACTGCCCCAGATATAAAAGATGCCGACCATCTGAAAGAAGTTGCAGAAAAATTAGGGATGATTCTTCGTGCAACTGGAAAGGTTGCGAGGGGGCTTGGAACAGTGAGGCAGGATGTGAACATCTCTACAGGTGGCGGAGCACGAGTTGAAATCAAAGGAGCACAAGATCTGAAAACCCTTCCGTTGTTGGTAGAAACAGAACAAAAAAGACAACTTGAATTAGTTAAAATACTTGCTGAGCTTAGACAGCGCAAAGCCATTCCAATCAAGAAACACGCTAAAGATGTAACAGATATTTTCAAAAAAACTGAGGCCAAGTTGATTAAAAATAGTCTCGATTCTGGTGCCTTTGTTCTTGCTCAGAAACTTCAAAATCATGCTGGCATCTTAGGAAAACAAATCCAAAAAGGAAAGCGTTATGGTACAGAGCTTAGTGATTATGCAAAGCTTGCAGGCGTAAAAGGCATAATCCACAGTGATGAATCTCTTTCCAAGTATGGCATCTCAGAATCAGAAGAAAAAGCCCTTAGAGAAGGGCTTCATGCCAAAGAAGAAGATGCATTTGTACTTATTGTTGCTCCAAAAGAACAGGCAAACAAGGCAATGGATCATGTGATCTTCCGCGCCAATATGGACTTTGTTCCAGAGGAAACAAGACGAGCAAATCCTGATGGCACTACTAATTTCATGAGGCCCTTACCTGGAAGAGCTAGGCTTTACCCAGAAACTGATATCCCCCCAGTTCCAGTAACCAAAGAGTTTCTCTCATCAATAGAAAAGACAGAATCACTTGATGAAAAGCAACATAAACTTGAAAAAATGCTAAACAAAGAAATGGCCAACAAAATCATTCGCTCTAGGCACCTACATCTTTTTGAAAGAATTGTTGAAACTGGGGCAGATCCAATGCTTGTTGCTACAACAATTGAGAATACTATAATTTCTCTCAGACGTGAAGGTGTAGAGTTCAAGGATCTCGAAGAGCCCCTTCTTGAACTTTTTGAAGAATATGCAAAAGGCACGTTTGTCAAAGCTGCAATTCCAGATGTCCTCAAATTCATGGCTAAAGGAGCGCGGGTGGAAGCTATACTTAAGGTTTATCGTCTACAAAAGATAACAAGTAAAGATCTGGAAAAGCTTGTTATACAGAATAGCTATGATATGAAAACAGTTATGCAAAAATATCGGTTACAAGTAGATCCACAAGAAGTAGCAGAGATAATAAAGAAGAAGCGCCACTCTGAATATGTGTAAACCAGTGGTTGGGAGTGTCTTTTTAAATCTATTGCTTTAGTGGTTATTAGTGGTAAAGTATTTAAATATTAAGTGTGGTAATAAACTATGCAAAACGCCAGAATGAGTGCTAAACCTATCCATCTTCACTTTAATAGCAGGTTTCCATTTCCAGTCAATCCAATATTCTTTGGCCAAACATTCGTTATAGGCAATCTTACCGCTGCAACCCGCTTCAATGGCAGAGGAAAAAACATTGTTTTTATAAGAGATCTTGCACCTCTTGAAGAGGGCCTTACAAGTAAACAAGTTCACAAATTATCAGAAAAACGCTTTAATGCAGAATTAAAATTTGGCTATGGAATAGAGGCCATTGATGATAATATTCGTTTTATCAGAAGCCTGATTGACAAGGGTCTCTATCCCGTTTTATCCTTCCACTATGCAATGAGTTCTGATACTATCTTTGCCTGTGCATTGAAAGATCGTCTTAAGCAGCTTGGATTGGATGATCACGTTGCAATGATCTTCTATTTACATACTCGTGCAGATGGCATAGTTCATAAAGCAGCTAGTGAAAGTTTCAGACGATACTATGATCACATGGTTCAGGCAGCTGACGGCACCATCTCAGTGAGTGATTCTGTACTTGATAGCTTTATGCAAACAGGCAATGGTCAATTTGATCGGTCTAGCGCATTTGTTGTTCGTAATGGTATTGATCCTTATATATACGTAATTGATGCTGAAAGTGAGGTTACTAAAGCACGTGCAGAAATTGGACTTGCACCTGATTTGGAAAAAGTAGTTTCATATGCTGGCCGTTTAGATAAAATAAAAGGCAGCAGTTTTCTAGCACGTGTTTTGGAACATTTTGATAGAAGTAAAGATCCAAAAGATAGCAAAGTTGGTTTTGTTATTGCTACTCCTCACGTACTCAATATCGATTCTGCTTCAAGGCACTTCAAATGGGTTATGAGGATGGAAAGACTCATTCGCGAAAACAGACTAAAAATAGTCCTCGATATCTCTAAATTCACCCGTAGTGATCCACGATTTAGGGGGCACGTACACGATATTCTTGTTGATTATGCTAGATTACGTGGTTATTCTGAGATAGAACATCATCAAGCTTATGGTGGTATGACGAACAAACCAGTTCAGACATTTTCAGACATTTATCTTCACCCTTCAAGGAGCGAAGGCCTTCCACTTGCCGTAGTAGAGGCAGTACTCTCAGGTGCTTACGTCATAGCAACCCCTGTAGGTGGCATTCCAGAGGTTGTAATAGACAAGACGCTAGGGACTTTAGTCGAAATCGGCACTGATATAAATGCTTTTGTAAATAAGTTAATTATGGAAATTTGTGGAAGAGACGTGCAAAGAACCTATGATCGAGCTCATTTAGCTGATCATCTCGCTTCATACACTGAAGGACACATGTTTACGGAATTTAGTAAAGCAGTTTCACAGATTATAGAAAGAAAGAGGTAAAATATGGTTGCAGTAGCATTAAGAACTCGAGATTACAATGATATTTCACGTGCCATTCTCTCAATAGCGAGCAGGAGGACTAAATCCACAAGGTCTATGCCAATATGGGGCAGCGTAGACAAAACAATAGATGATGTTCTAAATATTATGAATGCTAAAAGGGGCAGGGATGGAAGGCCACCCGTAGCACTTTCAGATCTTCATAGAGCAATTACGTCCTATCTTAGAGATGAGCGAAATCCATTGGTAGAAGAATATACTGATGCTCTCGCAAATGTAAGAGAAATGAGATTGGGCGGAAAGTTTCAACAACTTCCTTTGTTTGATTTTACCAAGGAATAATCATGTTTAATCCATGTTCATTATGTCCTGCTTCTTGTTGCAAGACATACATCATAACCACTACATCTTTTGATGTTCAACGTGTCTGTCAAGCAACAGGAAAAAAACACGAAGAATTTGCTGTTTTACACGAACTCCGACTTCTTAATTATGATCCAGACATGGTTCTCAATACAACCGATCGTTATGGTCATTATATTTTAGGTTTCAAATCCCACCCCTGCACTTTTCTTGAGAATAACCGTTGTTCTATCTATGAAAGCGCTCCTCTTTCATGTCGACATTTTCCATACACAGTAGGCAATATGAATACACGTTTTTGTCCATTACCCTCTCAACTTTTCTTTCGTTTAAAAGGCCCTGAGACAGACAAAACTATTCTTTTAACTGAACTCAAACTCTACAAAGAAATAGTAAAAGAATGGAATGAAAAATCTGGAACAAAGGATGACTGCATCAACTTCTTACTTGGATCAAGTATCTCCCATTAGAATTTTAAACAGATCTATACATTATCCAACACAATGAAACGTTTTGAAGGGTTCAGACTTAACACTGAGACTGCAGACCTCATAAGAGCAAATCACACATATAACAATCCAAAATTTCAACTTATGTGCGGTTTTCCAGCAAAACCTCTCAAAATGCGCACCCCACTTGTTGAAGAAGTCTATGAAAGAGCCATGGCTGGTGAATCACTGAGAATCACTGGTTATCCTGGGGCTGGAAAAACAGAACTTATAATACACATGCTTACCAAAACTTATGAGGATGATCTACTTGGTTTAGGCATTATTTTATATCCCAACCTTGGTGGTTTTCATATTCATTCTGATCAATTGCTAACCGCATGGAAGCTTATTGATGAAGGATTTAAGCCTCGTTTTCTTGTTATTGATGAAGCATCAGAAGCAGTTCCAAAATTACGTAAATTGTTGAATGGAAAGTTTATTCCAGATCCTACTCTAAACCTCGGTATATTACTCGACATATTAGCAAAACTACCTGATTCTACCTCATTGGTTGTTTCATTCCCCTCAATCAAAAAACATCTTGCTGGCTCAGACAAAACACGTGAACAAGAGGCTGATTTTTTTGGTCCTGGGGCAACTATCACCATCCCATCTTATCTCACATTAGAGGATTTTGCCAATCTATTCTACTTCAAAATCACATCGTACTTTGGTTCTGAGCAAAAAGCAGGAGTTAACAAACTTGCAGATAAACTAGCTGAGCATATTGGCCTCTATGATGGTGCCATTTCTACACTCCTACTTAGACAAATGTTTGATCATAGGCGTGCCCTCAAACAATTAATTGATGATGGTGATGTGGAACACTTCTGCCAAGCATTACATGAAGCGGGTCTGCTAACTCGCTTTGCTTCTGATGTAATTGCTGGAGTATCCCTTCCTTTAGAATATATCCAGTTTGCGCTTTCCGCTTTTGATAATAAAACTTTATCGGAAGATTCAGATCTACAACATTTAGTAGAGTATGGTATCCTACTAAATGGGGCTAATATAAACAGAACAAGCCTTACTTTCAATGCATTTCAATGTGCTTTATCTTCTTAACTTATTCTTGCTCTGATTTTGGCACAACAGTAAAAGTCGCTACTTTCTCCCCATCACCAAGACGTATTATTCTAACTCCCTGCGTGTTTCTTCCGATAACTGAAATATCTTTAACATACGTACGTATTGCTTGCCCTCTAGAACTCATCAATATTATTCCATCCCCATCATCTACTGCTCTTATGCCAACTACATCTCCGTTTCTGCCTTCTGTTTTTATGTTTATTACGCCAGATCCGCCTCTGGATTGAAGTCTATATTCATCTATTGAAGTTCTTTTTCCAAAACCATTTTCTGTTATTGTAAGCAATGCAGGTTTTCTGCACACCGCGCTTCCGACGACTGCATCATCTTTAGATTTTAATCTTATGCCTATAACTCCCTGCCCAGTACGTCCGATCTCACGCACATCATCTTCCTTGAATCGTATTGCCTGTCCTTTTTTGGTTGCAATTATTACTTCTTGCTTGCCATCTGTTTTTCTTACTTCAACTAGTTCGTCATCTTCTTTAAGTGTTATTGCAATAATGCCGCCACGTCTTATATTCTTGAAATTTTCAAGTGCTGTTTTCTTTACGACTCCTTTCTTTGTAAACATCATCAAATGCTCTTCAGTATCGAATTTATCAACACTTATCCATGATGTCACTTTCTCATCTTTCAATTCAAGAAGACTTACGAGTGTTTTTCCAGTGGCATATCTGCTTCCTTCAGGGGCACGATAGACCTTCATCCAGAACATTCTTCCTTTATCAGTAAACAACAACAAGTAATTGTGATTTTGAGTTATGATGACATCCTGGACAAAATCTTCATCTTTAGTACTTCCTTTAACTCCCTTTCCCCCACGATGTTGAGCCCGGTACTCATCCAAACCAACTCTTTTCACATAACCTCTATTGGTAATTACTACAACAACCTCATCATTAGGTATCAGTGCTTCAATATCAATGTCTTCTTCACCATCTATAAGTTCTGTACGCCTCTCATCACCATATTTTTCTTTTATTTCAACAAGTTCTTCCTTTATTATTGTCAAAATCTTGTTAATATCAGCAAGAACATCCTTGAGCCATGCAATTTTCTTTGTTAATTCTAGATACTCATTTTCTATTTTTTCACGTTCAAGTGTTATTAATTTAGATAATTTCATTTCCAGTATTGCATTTGCTTGTTTTTCAGTTAAAGAATAATTATTCATCAATCCCTGCCTTGCTTCATTTATGTCCTTGGATTTTCTTAAGAAGTCAACAATCGGTTCAATATTTTCAAGCGCCACCTTCAGGCCTTCTAATATGTGCGCCTTTTCTTCAGCCTGCCTAAGTTCGAATTCACTTCTTTTCCTTATTATCTCTTTTCTAAATTCTATGAATTCAGTTATTATCTTGTAAAGAGGAAGCACTTGCGGCTGTTTGTTTGAAATTGCAAGATTTATGATTCCAAAAGTTGATTGTAGTGGGGTATGGGCATAAAGCTGATTTTCCACAACGTCCAGATCATATCCTTTTTTTACGTCTATTCTCACTTCCATTCCTTCTTTATCTGAACGATCATGGATCCCAGAAATTCCTTCTACTTTCTTGGTTTTCACTGCCTTTACAATTGATTCTATCAAAGATGTTTTTGCAAGTTGGTATGGTATTTCATTTATAACCAGCTCATGTTTTTCCTCATCTTTTTCTATTCTCCCCCTTACTTTTATTATTCCCTTTCCAGTTGCATATGCTTGTGCTATCCCAGCTTTTCCAACTATCAATCCCCCTGTTGGAAAGTCCGGCCCTTGAATAATAGTTAGTAATTCTGTTTCGTCTGCACCATCTATCACAGCTATTGTACCATCTATAACTTCATTGAGATTATGTGGTGGCATGTTCGTTGCCATTCCAACAGCTATCCCGGAAGAGCCATTGATAAGAAGATTAGGGAGTTTTGAGGGAAGCACATCTGGCTCTTTTAATGTCCCATCAAAATTATCTGACCAGGACACAGTTTCCTTTTCTAGATCTGTCAAAAGTTCCGCAGCAGCCTTGGACATCCGTACCTCAGTATATCTCATAGCAGCCGGATTATCACCATCAATCGATCCCATGTTTCCTTGGCCATCAATAAGCATGTAACGTAGCGAAAACGGCTGTGCCATACGCACAAGAGCGTCATATATCGCCATATCACCGTGAGGATGGTACTTACCAAGCGTTTCACCAACCACCCTTGCACTTTTCTTATGTGGTTTAGTGTAAACATTACCGAGCTCATGCATGGCATAAAGAATTCTTCTATGAACTGGTTTGAGCCCATCTCTTATATCTGGTATGGCCCGCCCTATTATCACTGACATTGCATAATCGAGATAACTCTCTTTCATGTCCTTTTCTATCGTTCTTTCAGTTATCTTCTCGGTCATAAGGCATCATATATCCAGATTCTTTACTTCGACTGCATTATCTTCTATGAATTGTCTTCTGGGCTCTACATTGTCTCCCATAAGTACTGTGAATAGCTCATCAGCTACTATTGCATCCTCTATTGTTACCTTCTTGAGTGTTCTCGTTTCAGGATCCATAGTGGTTTCCCATAACTGTCCTGGATTCATTTCACCAAGACCCTTGTAACGTTGTATTCCTGCCTCTCCAATTTCAATTAACTTTTGCTTGAGTTCATCATCACTATATGCGTAATCTATTCGTTTTCCCTTCTGAACCCTGTAAAGAGGCGGTTGTGCAATGTATAAGTATCCTTTTTCTATTACTTCTTTGAAATAGCGATAGAACAATGTAAGCAAAAGCGTTCTGATATGCGAACCATCTACATCAGCATCAGTCATTATCACTACCTTATGATATCTAATTTTTGAAATATCAAAGTCATCCTTGAATCCTGCACCCATAGAAAGAACGACATTCTTTATCTCTTCACTATTCAATACCTTGTGCATCGGTGCCTTCTCAACATTAAGTATTTTTCCTCTAAGTGGAAGTATTGCTTGATATCTCCTATCTCTTGCTTGTTTTGAACTGTTGTGAACAAATACACCACTTGCGAGAGCGAAATTATGTGTTCCTTCTACTTCAAAATCGTAAACATCTATTTTTTTATTAATCTTCTCTAATCTTTTGATTTTATGATTGTAGTGTTGTATTTGTTCCATTAACAATTTTTCATCATTTCCAAAAAATCGCTGGCATATAGTATCATATTTAAGAAGATTCTTATCATTTCTTTTTAGTCTTTCTTTATTATAGTTCTCTTTACTAAGTTCCCCTTCTCTTTCAAAAATCTCTCTCATTACTGTTAATGCTTTTTCCTTATACGTTCTGTTATAACTCTCTTTTCTTTTTGCTCTGAAGTCTGTCGTCCATTGCTCTTTTGTTTTTTGTCTTCTCCATACACGTAATTTATCATCCATCCATTGCATTTTTGCTTTCCTTTCCAATTCTTTTTTCTTTTCGGGGTGTTTTTTGAAATATGCCTTTACTCTCTCAGATTGTTTTTTCCTATTTTCCGGATTGCTCCAATGTTCTTGTTGTTTTTGATTAAGTAATTCATTATTTCTCTTTCTGTATTCTGTATTATTATAGTAAAAATTAAGGAAAGATTCAACCATATATCTCTTGTAGCTTTCATTTTTCCATTGTTTTTTTGCTCTTTTACTTAACATCCTCCGTATTTTTGGCTTGCACATTACTACACTGATTTTATTACGGTATTCTTCAGTTTGATGTGCTCTGCGGATTTTTTCCAATACCTCTGGCTTTGCCATAGTCTCTTTTACCACTCGTGCATGTAAATCGAGATGCTCTTGTTTACCCATACGACGCAGATTCGTTGGATTATTGTTACGTTTATTGAAATCGACATGATGCACACATGAGTTTTTCTTCTTTGAGTATTTTTTTGTTGCTAAATTGTATTCATCAGCCAGTAAATGAGTAAATATCCATCTACTATCTTTAGGATCGAAAACTAGTTCATAACCCGCGATTGTTATTCTTTTACCTAGTTTTGAATATTGTCTATATAACGGCATCAAAGATACTTTTTCAGTTAATTCTTCTGCTTTTTGATAAGAACCGTCACGTACCATAAAAAGATGGTCTGGTGTGCATATAATCTCTTCTTGATCGTCTGTAATAACTCTTATTACTTCTGCATTTTTTCTGGTAATTCTAGGATCTTTTATCGGCGCAATTCCAATATGACCATCCTCATTTATAGTGTAACAAAAGTTCTGTTTCCCTTGCCTATGCTCTTTTACAAGTTCTCTAAAACTGAGATTCCTGCCATCCGCTAAAGCAACTTTTGTATCTCCTGAAAAACATCCACCTGCACTATCACCTTCCACAATGAAAATCTCAGCTTTTTGTGGATCTTGTTCACTGCAATCTGCCAGTTTTCCGGGCAAAAGACTGCTTTCAAATACTGTTTTTCTTCTTATCAGATCCTTTGCTTTTTGTGCTGCTTCTCTTGCTTCCATTGAACTTACTATTTTTTGAGCTATAATTCTTGCTTCATTTGGGTGCTCTTCGAGGTATGTTTTGAGATTATCATAAACAACACTGTCAACGATTCCCCGAACCTCACTATTCCCAAGCTTTGTTTTTGTCTGTCCTTCAAATTGTGGTTCAGGAATCCTAAGGCTAACTACTGCTGTAAGTCCTTCACTTGCATCATTACCAGTAATTTTTCTCTCTTCTTTAATGATCTTATTTGATTTTACATAATCGTTAATTGTTCTTGTCAAAGCTGTTCTGAAACCAGTCAGATGGGTTCCGCCCTCTATTGTTTTTATATTATTAACAAAACTGTAAATCATCTCATTATAGCTATCTGTATATTGGAGTGCCAATTCCATTTCGATTCCATCAGCTTTTTTCTCAAAACAAAACGGTTCGTGAAGCATGTTCCTAGCTTTGTTAAGGTATTTTACGAACTGTGTTATTCCACCCTCATAGCAAAAACTCTCTTCTTTATCGGTTCGTTCATCTCCAAGTGAAATTCTGAGACCTTTATTCAAAAATGCAAGTTCCATTAAGCGTTCTTTCAAATATTCATAATCAAATTCAAGCACAGTGAAAATTTCATGATCTGGTTTGAATATCACTACTGTTCCCCTGTGCTCAGTGTCACCTACAATTTTTGCTGGCTGTATTAATTTACCTCTACTGTATCCAATTGTGTGTAATTTTTTCTCCCTATGTACCTCAATTGTCATCCATTCAGAAAGTGCATTAACAACACTCATACCTACACCATGCAACCCTCCTGAAACTTGGTACGCCTTTTTTGCAAATTTGCCACCTGCATGCAAAGAACTAGATACTACTTCTAAGGCTGATTTTCCTGATTTATGTATATCTATCGGTATGCCTCGCCCATCATCATTTATACTTACTGAGCCATCCTTGCGTAATACGATTTTGATATTTTTACAATACCCGGCTAACGCTTCATCTATGCTGTTGTCTACAATTTCATAGACTAAGTGGTGTAGTCCTCTTTTGACAGTGTCTCCTATGTACATTCCTGGCCTTCTTCGTACTCCTTCGAGACCTTCAAGAATCTGGATTTCTTTAGCTGTATATTCTGAGTCACTTTCCATATTATTACCACTAATTTTTTTCCTAGTTTATCGTCGATAAAAAGGCTTCTGTCACCAGTGTATCATTATTAATTAAAAGTCTTTAAATTGTTATGTTTTTAACTTGATTCGAGCATCTTCATTTTTGTTTTCCATTGCTCTATCGCTTCATTAAATTTAGCTTTTTCTAGGATCAAAATTGACTCCATTATCTGGCCCTTCATCAACACTATAACTGTTTTTTCCCCTATTGCTACATAGCTTTGTGGTTGATGTTGCCCTAAATTCTTGGCTAAAGAGCGCAAATAGTTTCTCAGCTTCAATGCAAGAGCATTTACAACAGTATTACTTCCATCAGAAAATTCGGTCAAAACAACGGCCTCTTTTTTGAGTATTATTATGCCTTTAATAAGATCTTTCTTTATCATTTCTCGCACTACTTTTTCAGGTGTAATCTTCACTTTTTTTATGGCATCTCTATCCATAAGTATGCCTTCTTCTTTAGCATAACGGCCAAGCGCCCAAGTACGCAATGATGCTGGAATTGTGACAAGGGAGGAACTATATACCTCATCTTGTTCTTCAAGTAATTTTGCTATCATTTCTTTCCATTTCAACCAATTTTCATCTGCAAGCTTTTTCTTTTCTTTAAGGCTACTCCTCGTTCGCTCTGCCCGACCAAGATACTCATCTATAAGTGCTTTGCTTCGTGGGGTCATATTCTTAGCTAATGTGTCTATCTTTTCAGCTTGCAAACCTGTTAGTGTGTCATATTCTTGGCTTACATCAAAGTTCTCTTCACTATACTGCTTTACTAATTCCCGCAATTCACTTATTCTATCCTTCAATTTGTCCGCCTTTGCAACAAATGCTTCCCTTTCACTTTTCATTACACTTCCATAAGCCTTTTCAAGCACAATTATTTTTCCAATATTTTCTATTGTGAAGTATACCATCAATGTGCCTATGGCTATTAGCGCAATTCCTGTTGCCCCCATTCCATTTTCAAGTAAAAAATCTATAGATCCCAATAAGGGCGGAGATGTGATTGGTGGAACTGCCATAAATACGGAGACATATAGCCCCACCACCAAGAACAGTAAGGCGAAGACAATATCACTTTTCCACCTTACTTCCGTTCTTCCAAATGCTTTCCTAAATCCAGTTGTTGTAGTGGCTCCAGCCATCTTTTCGCTAACTATAGTAAATACCAGTATCACAATATTGTAGATGAATAAAAGGATTGCCAATGTCAGGCCGATCGTGATTCCCAGTGCAATATAGTAATTGCCGCCAAGGTTATCTAACAACAAGAAGATGAAATTTATTGGTATAAGCCCACTCAAGTTCACAGTCCTTACTGTTAATGTTGGCGTTTTCAGAGAACTCATCGCAGTTTCTGGTGGCACATCAGAATCAAATTCATAAATAAGTAGATAACCATCTTGAGATAATTTTTCAGAATTCCATTCTATCTTAACAGTTCCCCCATTCTCATTAGCTACTAGTTTTTGAATTGATGATAGTTCCTCTGAATCAGCCACAACTGTTTGAGGGACAGTATCTGTAATCCCAATACCACCAACCTCGACACCAATTTCCCCTTCTTCTTTCTGTTCAGTTGGTTTTACTGAAATCATCATCCTATAATGATATCCACTTACCTCAGTTCTATATACTCCTATTTTTTCAGCGGCATCAACAAGATAACTGACGCCAAAATCAGAGGCAGCACATAACTTCAATTCGTCATTTGCATATAATGGATTTGCATTTATTTGCCCTACTTTGCTTATCATAGTTCTTATCTTGCCAAGAAAAACATCCCTGTTTGCATCGGTTGTATTTCTAAGATCAAAAACCATTCTACGTGAATCAAGAAGAAGTGAACGGATCTCATTATTTGCTTGGACATATGATATCATAGCTCCGGCCAATTCATCTTCATATGTCTCTGCAATGTTTCTACATTTTATTGAGGTACTAGAACACAATTTGCTGCATGTTGTTACATCAGAACAGACTACACTTGCAAGACCGATATTATTGCTACATGCAGTATCTGATTGTATTCTTGTTTGTGAGAATTCTTCGAGACTCTGGTCTGCTATGAGAAGATCAACATCTGTTAATTCAGGATTAATTGAAGTATAGGTACCAGTTGTTTTTGTATTGACGGTGATTTGTCGTTGCACTTTCATATTTGCTTCATTTATTATTACTGGGCTAAAATCATAGATCGCATAATCAGAAATACCATCCCCATCAAGATCCTGTTCTTCAGTACTAATTAGTTGCTCGCTTTTTGTACCGGTAAAGCTCTTTTCCTCTATACATCCAAAACTTAACAACAGCACTGCAAACAAGAATAACCAGAACCAACGCATGTGAAACATTTATTAGTCTTCTTTTAAAACCTTATTGCATGGCAAAACAATTTCTTAACGACGTTCTTTCAATTATCAAACCAACCTCAGACGAACTGGCGAAAGAACTTCATTTTGCCAATGGCCTCATTAAACGCATACAAGCCAATGCTCCAAAGAACTCCGAGGTTGTTCTTACTGGTTCTGTAGCAAAGTGCACTTTCTTAAGGGATCAACGCGATGTTGACATTTTCGTTCTTTTTGATCGTTCTATGCAGAAAGAAAAATTAGAATCAACCATAAAATATATTCTTGAATCCACATTTCCAAAAATTGGTTATCAGGTAAGTTATGCTGAGCATCCATATGTCCGCTTTCATTTTGAAGGAAGACGCATAGATCTGGTACCGGCATATAAAATATCAAAAGCAGCAGAAAGAATAAGCGCAGTTGATCGTTCTGTACTTCATACTAAATTTGTAAAAAAACATCTAAAAGCCAAACAAAGAGATGAAGTTCTTCTTCTTAAACAATTCCTGAAAGCAAATTCTGTTTATGGCGCTGAAATAAAAATTGCAGGATTTTCTGGTTATCTTTGTGAACTACTTATAATCAAATATGGAACCTTCATGAAACTTTTACAGCATGCATCTAACTGGAAAGAGCCCATTTTTATCGATCTACAAAATTATTATAAGAAAAAAAGGCCACCTCAATTTGATTTTTTTACTGTAATAGATCCTACCGATAAAAATCGCAATGTTGCTGCCGCAGTTTCAAGAGACAATTTTAAGAAATTTACAAAACTCTGCAAGACATTTCTAAAAAAACCATCAAAAACAGCATTCTTAAAAAAACCAGAAACGTTCGAACAAAAACTTTCCAAGACAAAAGGAAAAACAATATTTACCATTTCTATGCCACGTCCAGATGTTGTTGATGATGTTCTATGGGGCCAATTACACCGAATGATGAAACAATTGAATCTCCATTTAAAAGATTTCAAACCCAAAAAGATCTTTGCTGATGATACTAGGCACATAATACGAATAGCAGTAGTACTTAGTTTATCGAAGCTTCCTTCTAAGATGTTAATCGAGGGTCCGCCTCTGAAAATGAAACCGCATATCAAAGCGTTCAGAAACAAGCATAAGCGAGCCAGATTCATAAAACGAAAAAACAAGATCTACGCAGAAGTTAATAATCCAATGACAAAACCAGAATCTGCTATCCAACATTTCTTCAAACACTTCAACAAATCTAAATCACATCTTGCCTATCCAGAAGAGATGTTTATATTAGAACGTCAGTGAATTTCTATCCGTTCTCCTATTAATGGAGCAATTGCGTCGTAACCATGTTCTTCCTTAAGCTCTTGGGCAAATTTTTCTGGTTTATCACCATGCACCAAAATTATCTTTTCTGGATTAGCTTTTTCGATAAAACTCATTATATCTGATCTTCCTGCATGTGCTGAGAGATCAAAATATTCCACTGGCAAGTCTACTTGTAATTCCTGCTCATCTTTCATAATATATCCTTTGTTAAGAAGCAGCCAGCCATTAGTGTCTTCAACACAGTAACCTGTGAATATTAATTTTGAATTTTTATTAGCATGATATAGATAATTCAATATCGCACCGCCATTCAGCATTCCTGCCCCTGCAATTATTACAGACGGTGTTCTAGACGCCTTCTTTTTATCTGATATGTTCTCGACAATATTTACACTTCTTACTGCCTTTCTAAAGCTTTGGGCCTCTCTAATGTATCGAGGATGTTTCATGTAAATTTTTGTAATATCTCTGCCCATCCCATCCACAAAAATTGGAATTTCTTTGTCATGATGCCTTAGAAGGGAGATCAGTTCCTGTGTTCTGCCAACTGCAAATGCAGGTAATAATGCATTTCCACCATCATCCAATGTTTCATATACCTCATGCATTAAATTTGCTTCAAGTTTTTTTCTTGGGGGGTGTTCTCTTTGTGCATAAGTTGTTTCCATTATCAGCACATCAACATCCTCTATTGATTCTGCTCCCTTGTGCATGTACGTGTTTTCGCCCTTAAAATCACCACTATAAACTATTTTTTTCCCTTCATATCCTATATTTACAATTGCAGATCCACTAATATGCCCTGCATCAAGGAACTCTACTGTCGTTCCACCAGTTTCTATAGGATGATCATATAATAGTGGTGTCCAGTACTTTAACGCTTTTTTGAAATGTTGCTTTCTATAAGGCAATCCATCCCCCATTATCTTCATCGAGTCCTGCCATAAGATCTCGCAGATATCCCGTGTTGGTGGCGTAGCATACCATCTTACTTTACTGTTTCGGTAAAATGAAGGCAAACAGCCACTATGATCAAGATGGGCATGAGAAAGAACAATAAAATCTGGATTCACACTTTCAAGGGGAAATTTAGGAAATCCACTCTTGTCAAAGATTTTTATTCCATAATCTAACATTATTTTTTTGTCAGTACGGACCAAAAATGCACTTCTTCCCACTTCTCGTGAAGCTCCTAGACAATCAATAAAAAATCCCATAATGCCACATTACATAGAATGTTTTAATATTTTACAGGTTTATGATACTTAATGGCCTCCGGAAAACTCAACACCCTCTTCATACCACTTATCCTACTAACCATACTTTACATCTTTGCAATTATCTTCTTTCATTTTGTTGAAGGGTGGAGTTTTTTGGACGCTACTTATTTCACAACTATGACTATCTCCACAGTTGGTTATGGTGATATTATCCCCACTACTGAACTTGGCAAAGTTGGCACAATACTGCTTGTATTTGCAGGCGTCTCACTTGCATTTTATCTAATCACAACTTTTGGTGTAATTCGTGAGAAAAAATTCGATCCACACATTCAAAAGAGACTTGATGTGTTGCGTAGCATAACGACATTACAGACTAAGAAACTAGGGAAACACCAATTAAAGCATATAAAAAACAAGATGCGCGGAGCCAGAAGACCATGAGCGAATATTTTGTAGTTGAACCCTGCGCAACAGCTAATGGATTTGAAATTAAATTTAAAAAAGCTATAAATCTTGTAAAAGCCGAAGAAGCCATCTCTTCTCTTGGTAAAACCATTGCCAGCAGTCCGATTGTTTTGCTTGCAAAAATCAAGAATTATTCAGTAAGTGTTTATGCGAGTGGTAGAATAATGATAAAATCCAATACAAAAATGAGTGAAAAATCCGCTGAACAACTTGCCAAAAAACTTTCCCATGCATTTGAAAAAGAGGGGGCTATATGAAAATAGATTTCCATGTCCATACTAATTCTTCCATTGATTCCATAATCAAACCAAAAGATCTTGCACAAAAAGCCCACCGATTAAAGATCATTCCAGCAATTACTGATCATAACAACATGTGCAGTCATAAGGACATGACTTCTGAATTTATCCCAAGCGAAGAAGTAAGAACTGATCTGGGTGATCTTATTGGCCTATATTTAAATGAAGAAATTCCAAGAGGCATTTCTTTTATGGATGCATTAGATAAAATCCATGAACAAGGTGCTCTTTCTTATCTTCCACATATGTACGAAGTAACAAGAAGCGGCGTAATCCCATCTAAGGAAGAAATTTCCAAAATAGACATTATCGAAATTTTTAATGCACGCTGCCTTAATGATTATTTTAATGAAAAGGCCAAACAATTTGCTAAACAACACAATCTTCTTGCAGCTGTTGGAAGTGATGCTCATTTTCTTTTTGAATTTGGCAGCACTTATGCTGAAGTTTCAGATTTTGATCTGAATAATCCCAAAGCACTTCTTAAGGTTCTCCCAAAGGCAAAATTTGTGACAAAGAAAGCCCCATTCTTTGTTCGAGGCCCAACAAAAATCCTTAGCTTAGGAAAAAAGATATTCAAAATTTAATTATTTCTTATAAGCAACGTAAATATCCGCTTCAATCATAGTGTCATTATCATAATAGTGATGGGTAAAATAAACATTCCCCTCTGCATCTATTGTTGCTTCTCCTGCAAGGGTTGATATAATCTCTTCAGGAACCTGCCATTCCCCATTCACCTTTTTTGATCTCCAAAGCCCGTAATTTTTTGAAATCCATAATTCATCTTCAGCAGGATTTAATGCAGGCCAACCTTCATCATATTCACTATTGACATTTTCCAGATTTTCAGGAACCTGCCATTCCCCATTCACCTTTTTTGACATCCATATATCCAATCCTCCTTTCCCGCCTTCTCTTGAGGAATGAAAATATAGCTCACTACCATCATTTGATATGTGTAACTCTCCAACTTCATATTCTGGATTAAAATCTGCAATTTCTGCAATCGCCCATTTTCCATTTTTGAATTCAGAAGTAAACCAATGAAGTCCTGTATATCCCTCTCTCACTCCACAAATCCACACCTCATTATCCTGAAAAAATCCACAGCCATCTAAATGAGGTTTTCCGGGCTCAACAAACCAGATGCGCTCAGCATCGCTCCAACCACTTCCCTGTTTTTCAAACTTATAGATTCCAGTTACAGTATCATAAGCTTGTTCGATAACATCCATTTTGTTGTTTGGAGTAAACCAAACATAAAGCGTATTACCATCGGGCATGATAAATGCAGAATCTTCTGCTCCTCTTGTATTTACAGGATATGGTAAAGGAGCAGGTTCCTCATATTCATCAGAAAGCAATTGAGGTGGATTTTTGTCATTTTCAGGAGTCATCTTAATTGCGTCTTCAGGAATTTTTGATTCTCGGTCAATTTGTTCCATTTGTTCAGTACATCCACTGATAAGAAGCAATCCCATTATGAGCAATACCGTTCTCATGATTCTACATGCACGCACGAAACATATTTAATCATAAGATATGTATCCATTCTTGATGGCAGGCGAATTTGTAGGAATAGAGATAGCTGTAATTGTTGTTACTGCTTCAATTATTCTTGCAGGCATTTTCATAGGTCTTGGCCGTGCTTTTGGTTATAAACGCATAGAATATTTTGGGATAGAAGAACTAATCCAATCTGTAATTAATGCTGCAATAATAGGTTCATTCGCCGCAGTAGTTGAGTTAATAGCAGCTGTTAGTGCTAGCGTAGTTACTGAAACATGCGCAGAAGGAAATGTAGTCAACCAACTTGTCTGTACTCTTGAAACTGTCAATACAAATCTTTTCAGTTTTTTCCAAGAACTTGCTGCCATGATTATGAGCATTGGCTATTATCAAACACTTGAGCTTGATTTTGGCGCCTTTGCTATTTCTCCATTTGTCAATCTTAGTGCATTGTCAAATTCCTTCTCTGCCCAACTTCTATCTACTAATATTGTATTGTTACTTGTCGAACTCAATATCCATATAACAAACTTTATTGGTCAAAATGCGCTTGCACTTCTTTTCCCTGTTGGCCTTGTATTACGTACTTTGTTCGCAACTCGTAAGGTTGGCGGTTTTCTTATAGCTTTAGCTGTTGGCCTTTACTTATTTTACCCAACATTTGTTTTGATATTTCCAGATCCTTCTACAAATCTGTATAATGCCACCATCACAATGGAGTCATTTAACAACAATAGTTTCTATGCAACTCTTCCAGTTGTAGATCTAAATGATAATTATGCTATCGCAGGGAAATTGGATATACTCAGTGGCCGATGTTTCGAAGAAAATCTATCAAATACATCAAACTGTAATCAAACCCTTATAGATCAAGGATTACTAGTTAATATCTCAACTCTTCCAAACGTTACTATCTGGGGGCCAGCATTACCTGAAAATACTTCTCTGGATTTCACTGGTGATCTGACCTACGTTGTTCAACAAAACAACAATGCATTATCTATGTCGCTTTTATACTCAGTACTTGCCCCACTTTTTTCACTTCTAGTGACTGTTGTTTTTGTTAAAGAACTTGCAAATATTCTCGGCAGTGAGATAGGCCTTAAGACTATCACAGCTATATAATCTTTAAATATACCAATGGAGTGATAATGTTATGTTCCTTAATAGAGCAATAACAGCATTGGCTGTTGTCGGCGGTGTACTCGCCATTATTATTTCGCTTTTATCAGGAAATCCATTGTTTCCAATAATCGCAGCTGTTTTCTTTACACTAACCCTGCTTCTCTGGAAATATGGATATTTGATTATTCCTGTTTTTACCAGGGCAACAAATATTGTAGAAATACGCGGCGGTTATGAAGTTCCATCTTCAAGAGATTACATCATAAAAAAGAATGAGAATGGCTATTATGCCTCTAAATTTCTAGAGGTTCGTTTCTATGAGAGTTCTATGGACAAATCCAAAGATGAAAAACAGAATATGTTTGAGTCTTTTGAACGTGCAATAAGTTCCTTGAAATATATTGTAAAAATTTCCCTTATGGTAAGTACTCTTGATTTATCAAAACATATTGATGAAATTAAAACCAAGAGAGGGGCTGCTGAAGCACGAAAATCCAAAGAAGCCAAATTAGCACGGGATGAATCTCTCAGACTTGATAGGGAACTTGCTTATTGGAACCGTCTACTAGATCGCATAACTCAAGGTGAAAGACCCGTTGAGGTGATCGCATTTGCATCTACTACTGCATTCGGGCTTACAAGAGATGAAGCATTGAGTCGTGTTTCTCGCCAATCAAAAGAGCTAAGAACGATATTATCAAGTTCTTTGGGTTGTGATATAAGAGAACTTAAAGATCTTGAAATGCTCAAATGCTTTGAATGGGAGTATTTCTTCCCGACTACACAGGAGGAGATCAAAGACCTCATGTTCTAGCCTTCTTTATAATTATAACGAGGGAACAACAAGTATGACTCTAAAACCTTCATATATGCTTTCAAAAGAACTTGCACAGAGGATGATTCTTGTTCATCCTCCAGAACCACGTAAAGAACTTCTTCTTTCGAGACCATCTAATGGCGTATATGTAGGGAAAACTAGATTTTTACGCACCCCTGTTTTCTGGAATCCAGTCAAGCTTATCAATCCCCATATTGCTGTTCTTGGTATAACCGGATCTGGAAAAAGTTACACAGTAAAGACTTTTCTCACGAGGGCGTCTCTTATTTGGAATACTAATGCTGTTATCATCGACTGGGTCGGTGAATATGGTGATTGGGTAAGGCAGGCTGGCGGTACGGTAATTAATCTTGCAAAAGAACGTCTTAATATCCTGGATCTTGTTGGACTCCCAAAAAGAAGTAGAATAAAACAGCTAGTTTCTGCTCTTGATATTCTTCTTGATCTGAAGAGCTATCCTAATGAGCGTGATGAAATAGAAGATGCTCTTGAACATGTTTATATGCACGAATCAAAAAGAAAACCTGTTTTGATTGATGTCGTAAAACTCTTGGAACAACGTACCAAGAAAAAAGCAGCCAGGTTATTGAAAAGATTTACAGAAGAAGGCACTGACTTTTTTGCTGGGAATTCAACGCTTGACATAAAAAAACTCACAACAAGTGGTCTTGTATCAATCGATCTTCATGAACTCCCCACAGAAGAAATGAGAAGTTTGGCTGGCCTTACTATTCTACAATATATCAAAGAGCTTATGCGAGCTGAAGGAATGAAAGAAGATCACGGGCATGTCCGTCTTTTTGTTGTACTTGATGAAGCATGGAAAATTGCACAAGATGAAAGGAGCGATGTTATCTCAATAGTAAGAGAAGGGCGTAAATACAATTTCTCTCTCATTATTGCAACTCAAAATCCAACCGACATGCATAAAACAATATTCAGCAATATAGGTACAGTTTTCGTACTTCGTATGATTCTTCGTGAGTACAGGGACTATCTGAGGAAATCAATTGGTTATTCAGACTTTATAGATACTGAAATATCCAAATTTGGTGTGGGTGATGCTGCAGTTAACATGATCTTTGCACAACGCCAATCTAAAGTAATGACATTCCTAATGGAAAAAATAGATGGAGAAGAGCCCCTTTTGATATATAAAATTAAGGGTGGGGAAATGATGGTTGAAATAGAAAGAGAACAATTTGTCCGGATGTTGTATGAACTTGGTCTTAGCGAAAGTCAACTTTCACTGTTAAGGTCTGAGTTTGAAAAAGGAGATGGAATGCTCGATGGTGAACAACTTGTTGCAATTCTGGAAAAATTTGGTTATTCCAGGGCGGCTATAATTTCGTTTTTAAGGCAATTGGGCATTACTGAAAAAAATCTTGTTCGTATCTTCTCTTTGGTAAAGATGCGAAAAGCTACTAAAGGCGTTATAAACGTCGTTTTGGAGGATACAAATGCCTGAGGAAAAAATAGTTACAGCAGCAAAACAAAAGAAAAATCTCAAGACGCTATCTACATTACTTGGTGATTTAGGTTTTACAAAAATATCTTACTCAACTAAGTTACTCTCAGTAGAAAAAATCAAAGGGCGCGATCTTAAAGGTCAGCCCTATCTAGAGTACCGGGTCGAATTTAAACCCAATTCGATTGAATTTACGTTTAGCTGCTCTGCTAAGCGGAATAAACTCGCCAGGATGCTCACTCTTCTACCTACTTTTCTCAACATTCTCCAGGTTGCAGAAGATTACTATGACGTAAATCCTACAAGTATCTTCCCTCAAATAAACGATGTTATTTCTGAGGTTTCCAAAGTCCTAAATCGTGATGCTTTAGAATTTTCAACTGAACTAAGTGAACTACAAACTAAACACCAGGAACTCAATGCAAAATACGAAGATCTGGTGCGCTCCAGTGAAGCAAACACAAGAATTTTGCTGGAATGTGAAAGAAAACGTGATGAAGTTCAAAAACAACTTAATCATCTTACTGGCATGACCGATGATCTTCTCAAAGAATCTCTTTATAACTGGATAAAGCTTCATAGTGGCACTATTGATGTACGAGAGTTTTCCAAGGCCCATAGTGTCGCCATTAGCCGCGTTGAAGAGGGATTGAACATGCTCATTAATAATGGCTATATACGGAGGCGGTTCGAATAGCAAAAAAGCAAGAATCTATTGTATATGTATATACATTCGAACTTCTTCGTCATTATCCCAATAGCCGGTCCTTTATATTCAAAGCACCACTCAAACGTTCATTAAAAGATACTGTTTCAGAACTTGTTTTTGGTTCTAAGGTGTGAATATGAAAGTAGTCTTAGTTGGAAATGGGGCAAGAGAGCACATAATCGCTGAAAAACTAGCTGAACATTGTGATCTCTATGCCATTATGTCAAAGAAAAATCCAGCTATTGCTCAACTTTCAGTGAAGTACTGGTTATGTGATATAAATAATGTTAATGAAGTTGCCAATATTGTACATGACAATGAGTTTGATTTGGCTTTTTCTAGTCCAGATGCTACGCTTGAAGCTGGGATAAGTAATGTTTTTGAAAATGCTGGAATACTTGTTGCATCACCCTCAAAATCTGCCTCAAGAATAGAATGGGATAAAGGCTTTATGCGAACTATTATGAAAAATCACAAAATAAAAGGATCTCCAAAACATGAAGTGGTGGACAATGTTGATGGTGCAGTAAAAGCAATTCGCGATTATGGTCAAGTGGCTATAAAACCATTGGGTCTTTCTGGTGGTAAAGGTGTGAAGGTAAGCGGAGATCATTTTGATAGCATTGATGAAAAAATCGGATATGCTCAGGAACTTATACGAAAAGACGGTTGTGTACTTATTGAAGAAAAACTAATTGGTGAAGAATTTACACTCCAGGCATTTTCAGATGGGTCAAGAATTGCTGTAATGCCTCCAGTACAGGATCATAAAAGAGCATATGCTGGCGATAGCGGTGCGAATACGGGTGGGATGGGCAGTTATTCTACCGGAGCCAATCTTCCTTTTCTTGAGAAATCAGATCTAGATGATGCAACAAAAATTCTCAAAGAAATAATACATGCACTTAAGAAAGAAGAAGTTCCCTTCAGAGGAATACTCTACGGCCAGTTCATGGCAACTGCTGATGGTCTAAAAGTAATTGAATTCAATGCAAGATTCGGGGATCCTGAGGCTATGAATGTCCTTTCTTTACTTAAAACATCTTTGGTAGATATCTTCCTTTCTATGGCAGAGGGCAGACTTAGCAAACCAGAGTTTTCTGATGAATGCACAGTGCTCAAATATCTTGTACCAGAAGGATATCCTGATTCTCCAAAGAAAGATGCAGAAGTATTAATCGATAGTTTTGGTATAGAAAAATGCGGAGCAAGTTTGTATTATGCATCTGTTTATGAAAAAGATGGAAAAATACTCACCACAAGTTCGAGGGCTTTTGGTGTTCTTGGTAAAGCAAAAACATTAGAGGAAGCAGAAAAAATAGCTGAAAATGGTTGTAATTTTGTTAAAGGACCAGTCTGGCATCGTGAGGATATAGGCACACAAGAACTAGTCAATAAACGGATAACAAATATGAAATCTCTACGTTCATCATGAGACACATACTTATTTTCCTTCTTCTTTTTTCCTGCGCATTCTCAATTTATGGTTACTCAAGAATAACTATAGAAAGAACATGGATTGTAGAAGATGCAGAGGGTGCACATATCAATTTTACAGGTAATCTTATTGTGAATAATAGCAATCAACGTGTTGTTAGTCTTACAATCGACCCAAAGGCATCCCACTCAACAAATGAAGATGGCGTTATCTCAGTGCATTACAATGGAACAATAAATGACAATCATTTTTCGATTAAAGGCATAGCAATAGTTGATGTAGATTATAATACGAATATCTATTCTGATAGCAACGTTCCTTTGAGCACTCTATCGTCTACCAATTTAACAATGCCAAATAATGAAATAAGAACCGAGGCGCAATTACTCGCAAATCACAATTCCTCTCTTAAAACAGTAAAAGATCTCGTAAATTGGGTCCATAATTACGTAGAGTATGATCTAAATTATTGGGGGCGATCAAATTCTGCACAAGATGTTTTTAATGAAAAACGTGGAGTATGTGTAGAATATTCCCATCTTCTTATCTCTATGGCACGCTCTGTTGGTTTTGATACACGTTATGTAAGTGGTTATGTTCTTACAACTTCTTGGCAACCACATGCCTGGGTTGAAATATATATTCCGAACTATGATTGGTTGCCTGTTGATGCCACCTTTGATCAGGTTGGGATACTTGACAGCGGCCATGTTGCAATAAGTTACGGTGATGATCAATCGACATCTTACGATCTTTTGCTAGCTAACAGACAAAATATAACTATGGAAGTTCAAAATAGTCTTACCGAACAATTCTCAATTGAAGATCCGAAAGGCGCCTCTCTTTCTATTGATTTTGATAATCAGAGCAATATAGTTACAGTGTCTATAATGAATGAACGTTCCGAATATCTTTTTGGTAACTATATGACCCAACTTCCTGATGAGTATGGGGGAGTACAAAGCACAGTACTACTTCTCAATCCAAATGAAAATATTTACCGTTATTATGGTCTTAATCTCTCTCTTTTCAATAGTCATTATGTTTATACTATTCCTGTTTACTCGTCATTCAATGATGCAAAAGATGATGAACTTATAAAAATAACTGGCACTGCCCCTAATGGCGCATCTGCTTCTCCAGAACTATGCCCTGCGGCCTTTCTCTTACTTGGTTTTCTGTGCATAAGAGCCGTCCATTAAAAAAGTTTTTCGTATACCATCTTCAACATGCAAGTGCACATCGTGGGAGCTGGGCCAGCAGGATCGATTGCTGCCATAAGTGCTCTTCAAAATGACTTTGATGTTATCGTTTCAGAAGAACATCCGATAGCTGGCATTCCAGAAAATTGTTCTGGTCTTTTTTCAAAGGATGGATTAAATTCATTAAGAGATTTCATAGATTACAAAAAGATTGTTATAAACCCCATCAAAGGTGCGAACATACATCTTTTAGATGAAAAGTTATCCATAGAACAAAAGAACCCAGTTGGTTATGTTTGCAATCGAACTGCGATGGATCAATTTCTTATTAACAAAGCCGAAAATGATGGTGCCAAAATAAATTACGGGGAAAAGATATCTGGCAATTTTCATGCTAATAATATTATTGGTGCTGATGGCCCCTTTTCTTTTGTTGCCAGGCATTTTAATTTCAACAAAATCAATCTCTACGCATCAACACTTCAATCAAAAGTAGCTTATAAATCTGAAGATCCTAATAAAGTTGAAGTTTTTCTTTCTAATTTACATTTTCCTGGTTTTTTTGGTTGGATAATTCCACATGATGAGTATACTGCTGAGTTTGGGGTCGGCGTATCACCCTTACATAATGTCTTTACATCCTGGAAATATTTGCTAAAAATGAAAAATATCGAAAGCAGCCTAAAACCTCGAGGCCATACTATTCCTCTTAGAGTAAGATCGCGTACTGGCAAACGCATGGGAAAAGTAAAGGTAATTCTTGTAGGCGATGCGGCCGGTCAAGTAAAATCTACTACTGGTGGTGGGGTAATTTTTGGTGGTAATTGTGCCAGATTAGCTGGAAAATATGTCCAAGAACCTCTGAGATATGAATTTGAGTGGCGCCTTCGTTATGGGCCAGATCTCAAAATGCATGGTCTTTTACATTCTTATCTCTCTTCTCTTTCTGATGATGCCATTTCTAACCTTGGCAAAAGACTTAAGAAGCTCCAATGTGATGCTTATTTATCTGCTCATGGGCATATGGATAAACCTACAAGGATGATTAAGCCAGAAGGAGTGGCCCATTTTCTGAAAAATATTACAGGAGTTGCTTAACATGTATGGCAAAATCGAAAAATATATTCATGATGAACTTGAGACTAAAAAAGGGCTATTATTTGCCCTTATAGACCCTCTTGATTATAAAACCTCTAAAGATGCAGTGAAAACTGCAAAAAATGCTGACGAAGCTGATGCCGACATAATACTAATTGGTGGCAGTACTGGCGTTCAAGGTACTGTTCTTGATGAGGTGGCAAGAGAGATAAAGGAAGCTGTTTCCAAACCAGTTGTTCTCTTTCCAGGTAATATTGGTACTCTTACAAGATATGCAGATGCAGTTTATTTCATGTCTATGCTCAATTCGAGAAATACCTATTGGATCAGTGAGGCCCAAATGCTCGCGGCTCCGATGGTCAAACACTATAATATCGAACCATTGCCTGTTGCCTATGTAGTTATTGAACCGGGGGGCACTGTAGGTTGGGTTGGTGATGCTAAAGAAATCCCAAGGAACAAACCCAAAATCACAGCCGCATTTGCAATGGCTGCTGAATATATGGGCTTTCGTTTCTTTATTACTGATACTGGAAGCAACCCAGAACATGGCCATGTGCCTTTAGATATGGTGAAAGCAGTGAGTTCTGTTATTACCATCCCCTATATTGCTGCAGGAGGAATAAAAACAGCTGCAGAAGCAAAATCTGTTATCAAAGCAGGTGCAGATATTATTCAAGTTGGCACTGCATTTGAGAAAGAGGGTTCTATTTCAAAAATAAAAGAAATGGTAAAAGCAGTTCGTGAAGGTGCAAAAAGATGAACACCTCATTTATTGAATTTCTTGCAAGGAATGAGGCCATACGATTTGGTGAATTTACATTGAAAAGTGGTAGGGAATCGCCCTACTTTATAGATATGGGTGTACTTACCACTGGAACTACTATTTCTGAACTTGGTAAATATTATGCAGCAAAAATCCGTGATCATTTTAACGAAGATTTTGATGTTATTTTTGGACCTGCATACAAAGCCGTCCCAATCGCCGTTAGCGCAGCCATGCAATTTGGAAACAAACGCTGGCTTTTTGATAGAAAAGAAAAAAAATTACACGGCGCAGATGCCAATAGTACATTTGTTGGTAGTCAAAATTTGGACTTGGGTTCTCGAGTTGTAATAGTTGATGATGTCATAACAACCGGTGGCACTAAAATAGAAGCCATAGAGAAACTTTCAACTATTATAAAAGCCGACATTCTTGGGATTGTTATAGCCGTGGATCGTATGGAAATAGGTAAGAAGAATAGTGCAATTGAAGAATTTTCTGAACTTAGCGGCATTAATGTTTTTGCGATAGAAAATATTGACAACATCTTCAATTATCTTAAAGACAATAAAGTTGATGGAAAAAGTTATGTAAACAATAAGACTTTTGAAAGATATCAAAAATATATTAAGACATACGGCTCCTTCTAACGAAATTTATATATTCATCGTCTGTCTCTACAACATCTAGTGATTTACATTCGGCACTTGTTGAAAGTATTCCTGCAATACTTGGATTTGTGCGTCCATTATCTCCTGATATAAATTCTTTTATGTAAGTACCTGCCTCCGCCTTTATCTCTAATACTGCTTTATTTTTTTGAACCTCAACCACTTTTACTTTTTTCACTTTCCTATGACGCACTAAATCAGCTCTGCGGTGGGCTACACGTGTTGGTGTACGCTGCAATAAGGTTTTTCCGCTAAGTGCTTCTATAACTTTCTTATCTACTTCTTTCCCAAACAATGCTTCTGCCCTATATGTTTTATCAAAGTGCGACTCAGTAACAATTTCAGTAAAGCCTCTCGTTACAATCTCAAGATCAATTACTGATACCTCTTTACTATCTATCTTTTTTTTCATTTCATTCAAATCAAGGTTTCTTATTTTTGGTTTTTTTATCTCTAACACAAATGCTCTTCCAGCACTGTTAGTTGCATCAACATCCTCTCTTCCGGATGCATGCATAACATAATCCTCTGCTGTTGTTGCTCTTTTTACTGGCTCTCCTATCTTTTCTTCTACAGATTCGTAATTCTTTCCTTTTCCATCACATCTTTTGCATCCTTTTCCATTGCATTCTGTACAAATCCATCTACTTTGTGAAAGTCCTGTTTTATGTTTTTTATATCGTCCAAATATGAAAAGTTCATTTAACTCTAGTTCTACCTCTCCTTTCTTGTAATCAAATCTCAGACGGCAATCTCCATCAGCGAGGTATCTTAATTTTGTTTCTTTCAGGGAATTTACAATATGCCTATTTAAGTAATTCTTTATACTTTCAGTTTCTTTTGCTATTTTTTTGTCCCAGACATCCTCTTCTTTGATTAACCAATCTTTAGGGATTATAGTGGATATAGAAAAGCTTTTTGCATCTTCCTTTGAAATTAGTTCAATTGCTTTTTTTATCATTTCATCGGTTTCCATAGCCTTGTCATTGCATATGTAACAGTTGCCCATCTCAAAAGAAGAACAATTGGCCGAATTGCATATCCTGCAGAGGAACATTTAGATCAAACTAGCTCCCGATGTGGTTCTGATGATAAGGCATTTTTTATTCTATAACCTTCAATAATGAGTGCAGCTCTTTTTACTTTATCAAACATTTCGTCATTTTCACTAATTTCAATCACTTTTTCGATATAAAGACCAAAATCTGCGAGTGTGTTGGTTCCATTACTAGTCATCATTCTTAGTATTTCTACTACTAGTTCCTTTCCTTTTTTGTCACTTCCCCATACACTCAGTGCAAGTGCTACTTGGTTTATGAAGTGTGCTTTATCTCCTTCACTCATACCCCGCCACATGCCTAGTATTTTTTCTTTGTTTTGGTCACTTATAATATCCTCCATCATTGTCCTTCCACCCAACCTCTAAAATCTACTCTTCCGTTTTCCAATTGTTCTGCCAAAGCTAATGTTTGACTAAGTGCCATTTGTGTCATGGGTGCCCTTATTGGTTCCTGCGTTTCTCGAGCTTTTCTGAAGACAAGTTCGCCTAAGACATCCCTCTCTTCTGTAGGCCTTGGTGTTGCCTCACGGATCTCTCTCTGTTGTCTGGCTTCCAACCCTGTTTCTTCATATCGTCTCAACGTTTCCATCGAGAATGCGGGGCCAGCTCTAAAAACCTCATCTAAAATCTCATTAAAGCGTTCCCTTATACTCCTTTTTGCCGTGGTTTGAGTAGACATGCTTAAATTATCGTAATTATCTTTTTAATTACTAGTACTAGTCAAAAAATGAGTCCAGGCTTTTTTGTTTTCCACCTACTTTCATACTATGTTCATCATATCCAAGCTCTTTGAGTATCTTCATAACAGAAGGTAATATCTGATTGTTAATGTAATAATCAGTATCATAGTCTTTAGCCAATTCAAGTGGTTCTGCTTTTTCGGAAATCGTCTTACCTTTCTTTCCAATCACAAAAGAAATTATGCTCCCCTTCTCCACCGGCATTCCTGCCTTTAGCATTTTGTTGGCTGCACTGAGTTCAGGACTAGCAAGTTCATATCTTCTTGGATCTTTGTTTAATTGTGTATTTATTGCAAGTTTCTTTAATGGTACTTTGCCTTCCTGAAGTTTAGTGATAGTATCTCTCACTATCTTTACTGCCTTTTCTTTACTACCTTCCTTCAAAATAGCCTCAAGGACTTTCAATTGTGTTTCTTTGGCTATTTCAGACCAATCTCTTCTTACAAGTTCAAATCCCCTTATCTTTATCCTATCATCTTCACCAATCATTGCATATTTTTTCTTTGCACCTTTTCCTTCCTTGCCTTTTTTACTTACAAAAACACCGCGTTTGTAAAAACCTTCTAATTCTAACTCCATCTTCTCAGGTAGAGTTGCATTCACATCATCCATAAATTCTAGCACTTCTTTCTTGTTTTTGTAAATTAGAAATACGGAATCGGTATCAGCGTATAAAACTTGAAACCCTGCTTTTTCAGCCTTTTCTATAGTCTCAGTAATGTGCTTTCTTCCCCATGCCGTTACACTCTCTGCACATGGTCGCGAATACCATCTTGAGCGGGCGTAGCCCAGGTAACCATAGAACGAATTTGATAGAATTTTAAGTGCATGTGACCGTGCATTCATCTTTACATACGCAGGACTTGATTTGTCTATTTTTTTCAACTGTTTTTTGATTTTTATTCTCATATCTATTAGGTAATCAAGTACTCTGGGAACCAATCCGATCTCTTTTTTCGAAAACCGTGCACCGGTTGGCGAGACGAATGTTTGCTTGCTTTCTTCATCTTTTAGCAAGGTTTCTGGATCGATGTTATAAGATACTATTATGGATGGATACAGTCCTCTAAAATCCAATACAGCTAAGTTTTCGTATATGCCGGGCTCTGGTAATTTTACAAATGCTCCCTGGATCGGGGCATTAATCCTTTCATATATTGCTTCACCTACCGGTCTTAATGGTATTATCTCTCCACGCTCAGCAGCATGATACATTAATAAATTCTCTACTAATTGTCCACTTGTCGAGAGGGTTGTTTGAAACAATGGCATTTTTGCAGTACTGGCCATTTCCATTTCTAATGGCAGGAAATTCTCACCAAGTTCTGATGTAAGTTCTGCATCAACCATCGAATACTCGCAAAGCTTATCTATATCTCCTTCATCCCACAGTTGCCATATCTGGTCTTTTTTTACATCTATTTTCTTTTTTCCCAATACCTCTTCTGCTACACTATCTAAAGTAAACTTCTGTGCCTTTATCAATCCTATAAATCCAAACAATCTCATCATTGGATATAAATCAAAATGCACTCTCCCATCTATATCATAACCATTTATCAGCCCCTTTTTCAAGGTCCGCATCGTTCCTCTGAATCGTCCCAGTCTAAAAGTTGCCTTTAACTTTTTTGCCCTGGTTACAAGATACGGCAGATCAAAATTTGCTGAATTATAACCGAATAAAACATCTGGATTTTCTTCCTTTATTATCTGATTAAATTTTTCTATGATTTCTTTTTCCCCTTCCAATGTTTCAACGAACTTCTTTTTCGATTTTTTGAAGGTGAGGACCCCTCGTTTCTTTCCACAATAACTAATCATAGTTATTGGATCCTTTTCTTCTCTTGGGATTCCCATGGGGTTGTATGTTTCTATATCAAATGCCATTGTTTCAAGTTTTGGGGGGTCTTCTGGTTCTTCTACTGATTTTATTTTTTTTATCAATTTCCCTTCTCGTTCATATGTTATTACATAAAAAGGCGAAAGCTGCATATCAAACATAAATCTTCTGGCAAATGGTATACTGAATTCATAACACGGATAAGGTACCTGATGTTTTATTGCCGGTACATCAGACGGTTCTTTGCAATAAACTTTGAGCATTTTCTTTTTCTTCATCTCAACTTTTCTTTCTACTTCTTCAACACGAATTGGTGAAACGACGTGCCCTCTTTTTGTTGTTGCTTTTATTGCTAGCAATTCTTCTTTTCTATCCTTTGGGGCATCAACAAGGAAATATGGGTCATATTGGTAATAAAGCCTTACAACATCCTTTCCTTTGAGAAGAAGAGAGATATACGTGAGATTATTCTTCACAATATAGCTGGCATCAATAAAATAAGCTCGTCTTTTTTTCATAATTTAAATGAGAAAACAAAGATAATAAAACTGCCTCTAAATCACTGCCATTAATCTTTGCATTTCCATGCTCCAACTTCCTAGGTTTAATTCACTAATATTTCCTTTTGCTTCTTCTGATGTTATCTTTCCTGATTCAAGTAGTTCGCGTGCCTGCCTTCGTACCTGATTATCATATGCGTGTACTTTTGCATCTAAAAACATAATTCCTATCGGGTCTTTATCCCTTGCCTGAAAACTCAAAAAACATATTCTGTCATAAAACCTCTTCACAAAACCTCTTGTCAATATACTCTGAACATCTTCTGCACAACCTGCCTTCAAAATTCGATAAATCTCATCAGTTGTGCCCCACCTGATAATTCTTTTGGCGTATTTCGCTTTCATCTCTTCAGGAAGCTCTCTTCTAAGTCCTTCAGTAGCTACTTCTCTAAACGGCCTTCCATATACTAGGCCTTTGAAAAATGGTCCAATTTTATCTCTGACTCTATAGCCATGCATCTACTCCCACCCATATTTTAATAAAAGAAAAAAATTATTTTTTAAGATTGAGTTCTTTTCCAACAAGTTCCTTTAGTACTTCGTCGTGGATAAATCTTCTTCCACCTATTTTTACATGTGGGATCCTTCCACGGTCCAAGCGCCTCTCAAAAGCATTTCTCTTTATTCTGATCCCTTCTTTATGAAGCTCTTTGATTGCTTGACTTACTGAGTAATAATTGGAACTTATATGAGTCATTGCATCTACAGCATCCCTTGGTACTAATCTTCTTGTACCAAATTTAACTGATGGTATAGAGCCCTTTTCTATTCTTCCGATAAATGCCCTGAAGTTAATTCTTGGATTAGCTTTTTTGTACTCTTCATAAGCTTCTTTTACTGTGAAAAAGTCGCCTTTTGTTTTTGTTATATCCTCAAGAACACTTCTAGGAATGTATCTTTTTCTTCCGACCTTTACAAAGGGGATAGTGCCACGTTCAATTCTCCCCCCAAAAGCCCTGAACGATATGTAAACACCATTACCTTTCAGATATTCATATGCTGACCGTACTGAATAAAGATCATGTTTGCCTTCTAGCTCGTCTTCACTCGCTTTTTGGCGATAGAGATTCTGGGCTACTTTGAAGACATTGGCTACAGAACTAGATAATCCCTTTTCTGTCTTATCTCTCCTTCTTTTTATATCCTCGATATCGATGGATCTAAACCTATCGACAAGGTCGTCATCAATTTCCGTTTCAATTATAATCTTTTTTCCTCTAGGCATGGCACCACCATTTTATTATAATTTATGTGAATATGAGTGTTTACATTTATAGATATAAAACACACAGTTTATAAACATTTGTTTGTGTCACACACCCCCAGTTGCCTGAGATTTTATGCGATTTCCCAAATAAATGACCAAAATCACTACAATTATACCACCAAATATGTAAAAAAGTGGTATTTTCTGTGCATCTTCATCAGAATCATGTGTGTCTGTCTGGTTTTGCGTGTTATTCGTTTGGTTCACTATTGATAAAGTTGAAAATTGGCCGTCTATGGTGGCTCTATTCCCTGCTTTATCTTTTAAATCTATGCTGAAGCTAACGATGCTGTTTTCTGGCAATCCTGAGATCTCTGCTGTGAATGTGCTATAACCTACTGGGAAAACCACTGCATTGCTCCAAGGTGTGGATGGATCAGCAGGCTCCATTCTATAGCTTACCACTATACTCGAAAGATCGACGCCACTTGCATATTGTCCCTGATCAGAGACTGGTATGGTTAGTTTTGCTCTATCTGTTGTTATTTGTGAATCTATTTGGCCAAAAAGAGGGGCATGAACATCAAAAACTATCAAAGCATTAGGTTTTACTTCTGGAATGATGCTGCCAGATTCAATCAGACCTGCATATCTTGCTTCATATCGTATTTCTTGACCAAAAGTTCTATTATTTTCAAAATGACCGTCAATTTGCATTGTTTCATTGTAAATCGTGAGCGTAGCGTTTAGCGGTTCTCCATAATCATTAACTACCTCTATCTCAACTTTATAGTAAGGAAATGTTACCTGAAATTCAATATCATCTTCAACAGTGAGGTTTCCTGCCTCATTTGCTTCAAGATAACTTGCAAAATACTCATATGTTCCGGTTTTGAGATAATATTTAGCAACCCCATTTTCATTTGTCTTTTTTTGCCCAGTGCCAATAGTCACAGTTGCATTACTTAAAGGCCCATTGAAATGGTCTCTAACATAAAAATTTACTGGATAGACATTATCGAAAATTACGCTTACAACTGAACCGTGTTGCTCAGCAATTATTGTTTCTTCTTTTGTATTTCCAGCCACTGAAGCAGTTATCACTATGTCACAATCAATCTTTCTTGTTGTTGTTCCTTGATTGAGGATATCAAAACTGGTTTTTCCATTTGCATCCGTATAATGAATTGGGGTTGTGAAATATTGTTCGCCAAAGCTCGTACCTCTATCATAAGTCACTGTCACTTCCGCATCAGAAAGCGTTCTTAATTTTGCATCCAATACCTGGACTTCAAATATTTCGTGATATCCAGCACAACCTGCGAATGCTGTACTTACCAACATTAAGAGAAGGAGCATATAGCGATAATTCATGTGCCTATAACCACTGTTAAGTTTTAAAATTTTCCCGATTCGTTGAATTCCTTGCCCCAGCACACTGTTTCTTTATGCCAAAGTTCTCTGGCCTCTGCCACTGTAAAAATTGAACCAGTAATTAATACCAAATCATTTTCTTCTGCCAAAGTTATTGCATGTTTTACTGCCTGTTTAACGTCCTTTACAATCACATAGTTTTTTGCATACCTTTCAACTTCTTCGGCTATTATCTTCGGGTCAACAGCCCTTTCCATAACTTTATGTGCACTAATCACAATCAAATCTGCTACCTGTGCTATTTCATTAACCATTACTTGAATATTTTTATCTGATGAGATGCTTAGAACTACAATTAGTTTATTATATTTCAAATCCTCACTTATTGTTTCTTTTAGACGTTCCATTGCTTTAGCATCTTTAGCACAATCCAGAATCACCATCGGTTTGTTTTGTATAATCTCAATTCGACCTGGCCATTTTGCTTTCAACAAGCCCTTTGTTATAGCCGAGTCATCCACTTCCAATTTGTATGCGGCTCCAATAGCACATGCTGCATTTTCAAGCTGGTGCCTCCCCAAAAAAGGTATCTTTATTTCATATTTTTTATCTGAAATTCTAACTTCAACTTCCTGGCCACTATAATCAGCATTCTTTCTCATGATTACAATTTCTTTTCCTACTCTGACTATTTTTGAATTTTTTTCTTTGCAGATTTTTTCAAAAACTTCCAATGCCTTGCCAGCTGCTGCTGTTATCAACGTTCTGTTTTCCCTAATTATTCCTGCTTTTTCTTTTGCTATTGCAGCTATGCTATTTCCAAGAATTTTCATATGCTCAAGCGAAATATTTGTTATAACCGATACTACTGGCTCTGTAATATTTGTAGCATCAAGCCGTCCACCGAGTCCAACCTCCAAGACTGCAAAATCCACTTTCTGTTCTTTAAAATAAAGAAAAGCCGCAGCAGTTATCACTTCAAAAAAAGTAGGCTGCTCTGACCATTTTGTATTTTCTATTGTTTCCTTTATCTTTTTTACAATTCTCGCCAATTCTTTTTCTGGTATTTTTTTGCCATTTACTACTATTCTTTCTGTGAGGCTTGAAAGATGTGGACTCGTAAATGTCCCTACTTTGAATCCTGCTTCTTTGAGAATAGAAGAAAGCATAATCGCTGTTGATCCCTTTCCACTTGTTCCACCCACTACAATACTCTTGAATTCGTTCTGTGGGTTTCCAAGTACATCTACTAGTTGTTGCACTCTCTCCAAACCAAGTTTTGCTCCTCTACTCTTTAATGAGTAGAGATAATTTGTTAGATCCATCCTCGATCACTACTATCATTTAAATTTACTATGCTTTAATTAAAGCTTATCAATTAGGTGGAGAAATGAAAATTCTTGGTTTAGAACTAGATAGCAGAAAAATTGCGTTTCTTTTGATTTTTTCAGTATTGAGTTTTGCATTCTACCAGTTTAATTTTTCTGAAATTGTCGGCTCAGAATCCAAAGCTTCATTTACCTTCTTCCAATTTATAGGGCCAATTGGCGGAGGAATTCTTGGTGGTGTCGCCGGTGCAATATCAGTACTTCTGGTGGAAGTTGTAAACTTTTTCCTCACAGGAAAGGCATTAGACCTCATGACTGTAATTCGCTTCTTTCCAATGGCCTTTGCTGCCATCTACTTTGCTAGCACGAGAAAAACTCCTGCATTTGTAGCATTGATCTGTATTGCATTATTTTGGCTACATCCTATTGGACAAGAAGCATGGTTCTATCCACTTTATTGGGTTATTCCATTTGCAGCTACTTTCTACAGACAGAATTTGTTTGTAAGAAGTCTTGGCACAACATTTACTGCCCATGCTGTTGGTAGTGTTGCATTCCTTTATGCATTCAATCTGCCTGCAGAAGTTTGGATAGCCCTAATACCAATTGTTGCAATGGAACGACTTGCATTTGCAGCAGGTATCAGTGTCATGCACTATGCAGTAACTACAATGCTCAGTGCATTCTCTTCAAGAATAGACTTCTCTTTCTTAAACATAGAAACGAAGTATGCTCTTTGGAGAGCCTAATTTTTTTATATTTTTTGTGCTAGCGTAGTTTGTCTCGATTTTAACATTTCTGTGATTAGCACACCTTGATCCATAAATCTTGAAATTGGAAGCTTTAGTTTTGTAGAAACATAATTCAATGCAGCTCTATATGATTCAAATTCTCTGGGCACTTGCTTCATTGCACTCCGCACATTCTCCCGCACATTGAATACACCAAGTGGCACATATCCTTCATATGCCTCTCTCAACACAATCGCCCCGGCCTGTTTTTTCATTTTCTCAAGGGCTTCTAACACAGCAAACTTACAGGTGTAATAACACCCACCAACAGAAGAATATTCAGTTTTTGGTTTCAGCCATTCCTGGTCTGCAAAAATCACCTCCTCCTTTCCAAGCACATGAATAAATGCCTCAATCCATTCATACTGCCATGGTGTTGGTGTAAGAATTACAGCATAATAATTGTTTAAACTAGAAAATTCATACACCTGGTAATTGTCAATTGCATCGTACCATCTTATTTGATCATAAAGATGATCGGCAAGCATACTATCTACAGCAGTGATTGACCATCTTGTTGGTACTAATCGTCTATTCTTTCCAACCCCCATCGTACCAGTGGAAAGCGCTTTCTGCATTTGTGAAAACAACACTCCTTCTCCATATAGTTCGCCTATAGCTTCAGCAGCTTTCCAATCAGTATCATAATATGCTTTTTCCAGATGTGTTTCCCATTTTACATTTCCAATATCAAATCTCTCTAAAGAAGCACTTGGCCCAAATGGCTGGTGCTCTTCATTAAAAGTTACTCCGTGCGGTTTGTATCTAAATTCTACTTCACTTTCAACAGATGTTGATGCAAGAGAGATTTCCTGTATTTTCCTCACAACTTTATCATCGAGATCTTTTATTCCAACTTCTTTCTTCCCGCGCACTAAACCTAATCTGAATCGGATAATATCGTCTTGATTATATTTTCTTGGTATCCACTCTTCAGGAGTATCCATTACAAAAGTATCTCCTTCAGAAGGCGTTATCATTGGACCTACTGCTACTTTTGGATAACCATGACTTCCAATAAAAACAGATGGTGGCGAACTTCCATCTAATTTCTCACTGACATCAATGCTTCTCCATTTCATTGTTCCGGAAGTCAATTTCTTTAGATAAGCACCCTTCCCTATTCCCATGCTTTCTTTTCTCTGCCTCTATTAAAATGCCTTATGACAGTTCATTTCCCGGGAAAAGGGAATAGTCGATATCCTTTAATTTCTTTTCAAATAGCTATCTTCTCTACTTTCGCGATCGTAGTCTACAGCCTTGAACGGTTTGTTCAAGATTCCCGCTTGAAAGGAAATATCCTTTCATGGGGCACAGAGAACTTCGTTCTCTGTTGTGCCCGCTCGAGGCGGTCAACGGTTATGATTCGAGATTGCCATCCCGCCTTTTAGTAAAAGGCGGCCCAAAACGGGCTGTAAAACGGAGCGAAAATCTCGCGGACCGGGTTCGATTCCCGGCGGTCGCATTTAAACAAAGTTTAAGGGACAAGAGAAACCTCGTTTCTCTCTGTCGCATATTTTCTTTTCGTCATCCGTCTGAACCAAGTCCGATAGTTTTTAATTCCCTCTCCATATAGTGAATTTATGAGTCAACTTATAGATGAAATGCTAGCTCAGCTAGAGGTAAGAGAAACCAAAGTTTTACTTACACATGAACAAACCATGTCACACAACTTAAAGAGACTCAAAGAATCCATGCTAAACCTTGGCCAACTGGTCGATCCTATTGTTGTGGATAACAAAACCAACCTTGTTCTTGATGGGAATCACCGCAAAAAAGTCCTTGAAATAATCGAATGTCCCTATGCCGCCTGCCAAATTATTGACTACATGAGTGAAGACATAACTGTTGGAACCTGGTTTCCTACAGTTTCATTAACTCCAGATGAAATCTTTAATCTAGATTCTATAAAATACGAAAAAGTTGAGTATGAAACTGGAAAAGAGGCAGTGAACAATCTCAAAGCCCCATTCATGCTCTCAACAAAAGCCGGTTCTTTTCTTCTCAATCCTGGAAGCTACAAACTTATGGAAATGGTTGAAGAACAAAATTACATCCTTTCTTTGCTTGAGAAAGATACTGTTGATTATATGCCTGATGAGGAAGTGCAAAAACTTATTGAGACTGGCAAATCCGTCTTTTTCAGACGATCATATACCAAAGAAGAAATAGTTAAGGCAGCCCAGGATCATTCTCCATTCCCTCCTAAATCTACCCGGCATCTCATTCCAGGAAGAATAATTAGGCTTAATATGCGTCTTGGTTGGTTGCACCGATCTCCTGAAAATGCACAAGAAGAACTGCAAAGAATGCTTAGCCACAGGGCATACAGCGGCAATGTGAGAAAATACTACGAACCTGTCATAGTTATCTATTGATCAAAAGGATCAAAGATTAAATTTCGAATTCCAGAATCCCGGTCTATTCTCAATCCAGTGAGTGCTTTCTCTATTCTGGGCACATCAAATCCAACGATAATGATTCCGTCTATATCAATCACTGGCACAGCCTTTTGCCTACTTTTCTTTATCATTTCAATTGCCTTTTCTCTATCTTTCGAGATATCATAATCAGTAAACTCTATTTTCTTTTGTTTAAGATACGTCTTGAGATTATTGCAATAAGGACAACTAGTTGTTGAATAAACTATTATTTCCATATATCTTTGAAGTCCGCTACTATTTTAGTGCTTTACTATCATTAGATATTTATGCTGCTTACACCTGGTCCAGTACCTGTTTTGGAAGAGATCCTCAAAGCACAATGTAAAGAAATGATAACGCACAGATGCAAAGAGTCATCTGAACTTTACTATGATATTGTTGAGAGACTACTGAAGTACTTTAATGCTAAAGAGGCTTATGCAATTACTGGTTCAGGTGCACTTGGTATAGAGACACTTGTACTTAATTTATGTGAAAAAGACGACAAAGTACTATGTTTTCCTAATGGTGATTTTGGAGAAAAACTTGTTTTAACAGTCAAAGTTTATGCTGATGCAGATCCACACTCTATCGAGGCTGGAAAGGGATGGAATTTAGAACGCACTAAAGAAATTATTGATAACAGCAATGCCAAAGTTCTTGCGATGGTTTACAATGAAACCAGTTATGGAATTCGCAATCATATCAAGGAGATATGTAAATATGCCAAATCCAAAGATATGTTAACAATCTTGGATGGCATCTCTGCCTGGCCCGGTACAGAAATGGATATGAAAGAATTTGGTGTAGATGGATTTGCAGTTGGTAGTCAGAAAGCCATTGCTGCTCCCCCTGGCCTGGTGCTCATTGGCCTTAGCAAAGATGCTGTAGAGCGTTATTCTGGAAGGGCGAGCGTTCCAAGTTACTATTGTGATCTGCGAAGACATCAAAAAAGGTATAAAAAAGACAATCAAACTCCAAATACGCCTGCAATAACGCTTTTCTGGGCATTACAAAAGGCCTTTGATATACTTGACCAAAAGGGTGGCCCAAATGCCTCGGTAAAGCGCCATGCAGATGCAGCAGCCTATACGAGAAAGAGATTAGCTGACATGGGTTTTGGGCTAATAGCTGAAAAAGGTTTCGAGTCAAATACAGTTACGGGCTTTGTTTGTCAAAGTGCTGAACAGGCGAAAACAATCCGATCAAAACTTTTAGATGAACACAACATTCGCATTGTTGGTTCACGTAGCACTTTCAAAGAAAATGGCCTACGAATTGCTCACATGGGCAATTTTGATATCAAGAATATTGAAGCTGCTCTTGATACAATTGAAGAAATTCTTCGAGAGAGCTAAAGCTGGAGGAGAAAATAATTAAATAGATTCACCAATATACGGTTGGAAGGATAACATGACTGCTACTTTGAATATAAATAAGGCTGTTTCATTATCTTTTGACGAAGATCCAGAAATAAGAAAACACGCTGCAGAGATGCTCGGCAAACTTGATGATGACCCTGCCGCGGTATTTGCATTAGTCGAATTAAGCTATGACAAAGATACCTCAGTGCGAGAATTGGCCCAGAAACTTTTGGATAAGAAAAAAAGTTCTGAACCTGAGCTTATGTCTTTTGCTGAGATATTTTCCAGTGGGGCAAAGAAAAGTGAAACAGAAGAAGAACCTTCAACGTCAAAAGATAGAGTACTTCTTCCAATAACCCGTATTTTTGAAAAGCGGTTGGGTAAAGAAAAAGCCGAACTCGTTAGAAGTAAAATGATGCCTAGCATAGAAAGAATCTATCAAAAGGCGATGACTCAAAAAACGGGCAAAAAAACCGAAGGAAAGAAAGCAATGCAGGAATTTCTTACAAGTTATCTTGAGGTTATGTCTGATCTTGATCGGGTTGGTAATGGTGATCAGATTCAAATCGAAGCAGAACTTTCTACAGACCTTGAAACTGTTGGAAAGCCTGAACAATTTGATAACATTTCAACTGAGATTGCAAGTCTTGAAGCACAAAACATAGAAGAGGTAAAACAGCAGCAAGGAATTGAGGGCCTTCCAGATACCTACTTCAAAAAGGCCTTTGAGGTTATGATGCTTTCCAATGGCGACGACAAAATCATGAAAAGAGAAATGAAAAACATGCTCCAAGCTGCAAAAAAAGAAATCGAGCTTGCATTCAAACTTGCCAAAACAAGGTTTAAAGAAGAAAACATCACTCATCTTACAGAGATTAAAGATAGGATGCGCAACATTAATACTGAGCCCCTTATCGTTGCATCAGTCGAAAATATGGAGTATCAAAAAACCAAGAAGCAAAAGGCCGCCCTTACTCGTTTACTTGTTCATGATGAAGACGGAAATGAGGGGGTAGTCTATCTTTTTGATGATCGTGGCTTGGTGGTAAATCCAGGAATGAAAATCAAGGTTGTCAAAGGGACAGCAAAGAGTTTTAAGTTCTCGGGAGAGACTGCTTTGACATTAGGCAGAAAAGGCAGTATTTATATTGTTTTATGAGCTAAAACTAGAATATTGTGGTGACTAAATGGATCTTTCTAAATACGAACTTGCTCGCATTATAGGTGCACGGGCCCTTCAACTTTCAATGGGTGCACCCCCATTAATCAAAGTATCTCGCGCTAAAGCGACGTTTATTGATATTGCTCAGGAAGAGCTAGACAGTGAACTAATACCGTTAGCTGTCTTGAGAGAAAACTAAACCATCTACCATTTCAAGCATATATCCATCATTTATTATCTTGAGCAATACTCTCCTTTCTTTATCTACCCATTGATACTCTGCCGGTGCATCATCTGTTTTTATCTCTACTACAAAACTTTCTCTTCCACGGTAATTATCTATTCTCATTACACGATAATGGGCATCAATCATATAGTATTCCGTATTATCAACTTGCATATACATAGAGGTATTCCAATGCCAGCCTTCATGAAGTGCAAGCATCCATGGTTTAAAAAGTAAGACTGACCCATCCCCAAAACTCACATTAGATCCACTTTTTTCAACTCCCCATTTATCAAGACAAATATCAGATCTGTTTAGATTTTCTACAAATCTAATTATGGTGCAATTATTTCCTTTTGAAATTTGATATGTCATATTGATCGGCGTATTATTGAATACATAACTATAGACATATTGCTCACCATCATGAAGTTGCAGTTCTGTATTTTTTTCCAAAGGTTCTTCTTTGAAGATGATTGTTGCATTATCCAATTGCGGCTGATATGTAAATCCTGAAAACAACATAATGCCTATGAGTATAACCACTGTTGCTATTGCAATTGTTTTTGTTGATATATTAGTTACGTTCACCATAACATCTACTGTTTAAGGGCTATTTTTCCGAATTTTTTATATGGTTTAGTGGTCTTACTTTCAAGACGTTCAAAGACTATTTGTGAAATTCTCATCCCTGCATGCAACTGCACTGAAAATGGGGCTAAATTTACTATCTCAAGTACCTGGCGATTATCGCTACCTGGTTGTACTAAGGCACTAGTAATATGGATTACAAGTCCCATCCTTGCAAATCGACTTCTTCCTTCTAATTTTCCCATGATGTCGCCTGGAAGTGTTATTCTCTCTACTGTTTTAGCAAGGCACATCTCTCCTGGTTTCAGTGTTATAGTATTATCTTTTGTTACAAAAAAAGCATCCTGAAAAGCTGTTTTTTTGAGATCAACTGATTTACCCAACAATTCTTTTTTGAAAAAATGCCATTCATCGCTAAGTGTGAGGTCCACACTTGCTGGCCCTATTTGTTCTTCTTTAAGCGGGACCATCTTAATTATTCCTTTTTTGAGGCACTCTTTGACGTCCTTATCTGATAATATCATGTTATATATCCTGTATGACGTCCTTTAAAATCATATCCGCAGTTATTCATTTATGCAGGAGATCTTAACTTCATTTGCCAAAGACATCAGAGAAACTCACAACCATCTGCGAGAAAAAGCAAAACAAGCCAGAAATCCCCAACTCATAAAAACTGTCCAAAAATGTTCCATCGACCTTTCAGTATGTGCTGTTGATGGTGGCCTTCTTTCTTACAGAGTCCATGGCACTGATATTATTATGGCACGTGCAGTTGGTGTTATTTTTACTTATGAAAATTCGCGTTTGAAATCATTTGAATATTATCCAGGAAAAAAACCATCAAGTTCTGTAGAATATAGAGATACATTAGATGAACACGAAGCCAATGTTTTTCGTTCCCTTGTAAGATTAAAACATGAATTAACATGTGCTGTGAATATTTTTGAAAAATATTCCCCTCAACTTATGTTGATCGATGGTTCTTTGCTTCCTCTTCCTAATGATCGCCCTTCAGATGTCAGTGTCCTTCTTCCAATGTATGATGAAATTATTTCTCTTTATGAAAAACTTTTTTCCCAATGTCAAGATTCAATTCTTTGTGGTGTAATAAAAGACTCACGCTCAAAAAAACTAACTAAAGATTTAGACCTCAATTGTTCAGATACTTTATTTTGTAATTATTTTCTTGAAGCTGGCGAGCGTACAAATGAATTACAGTATAGTGATGCAAAACCCAGTAAAGATTTGGCTAAATTGTATGATCAAGTGAAAGTATTTTATCTCAAAGCTTCAGCAAATGATCTTCCTTTGCGTATAGAAACTATTTCAGATGTAGATAAGGCAGCATCATCCGTTCACTCTCTTTCTTCTATAAGCGACCGGTTTGCCTATCCGGCGGTTTTAATCGAAGCAGATATGTGCGCTGCTTTTGATCGAAAAGATGCTGAATCATTAGAAACTGCCCTTTCAAATCTGAATCCATTAAGAAGAAATTCTCGTCCTTTCAGATGAACCTTTGCTCAAATTAGGTTCTTGAGTTTTACCGAATAGGATATTTGATTGAACTTTGACCCAAGTAAAACTAAGAAAAGTTCACCGAACAGGAACTTTGATTAAACTTTAGCCTCAATATAATCTAAGAAAAGTTTAAGGTGAGGGGCAAACAGCTACGGTTTCCTTTGGAAGCTGAGGAAGTTCTGCCCTCCGCGAGAGGCATTTCCTTTAAGGGGAAGAGAGGCGGAACAGAAACGATACCGAGACCTGATAATACCTATAGGTTCCCAGGGGGCTGCCCTTGGATAGGCTGGAGTCAAAAGGCTCGGATGCAACGCATCGTCTCTTGTCTCGATGACGGAGCAAGGTCTTTGGACCGCTTCCTGAAATTCGCAAGAGTTTTGGGATCCTTTGTTGCGTAAGCAATAAACGGATAGTCAAAAGTTTTTAATGCAACTTTTAGTTGCAAACTGACAGTGCTGTTTAAACACAAAAGGCAGACTATGTCCCCCACCAAAAACTTATTCTTGAAAATTAAGGATGCTCGATTTTTTCGTTATGGACTAAATCTGTTAGTTCTCGTCTTCGTGTTGGTCCGGGTTCTTTTCCTATATACCCAATACACAATATCGCTACTGGTCGTTGATGAGCATGTGCTTGCAATATCCTTGAAACTTCAATTTCGTTAAATGCACCAACCCAGACGCTTCCCAATCCTGCATCTGTAGCAGCCAACATTGCATAGGTTGCTGCAATGGTTGCATCCTGAACACAATATAATCCTGTTCCACGTTCTCTATATTTGAGTGCGGAACGCATTAAATTTGCAAAGAAAACAAGATCGACCGGTGCCTCTTCAACAAATTTTTGATTTAATGATGCTTCTCTAAGCCGTGCTTTGGTATATGCATCTGTTACCACTACAATTTCATATGCTTGAAGATTACCGGCAGATGGAGCTGCATTTGCTGCATCAAATATACGCATTACTGTTTCTTCTTGTAACCCCATATCTAGGAAGTGTCTAATAGATCTTCTTTCATGGATAACTTCCTGAAAAGTTTTGCCACCAGGTCTTTCTATCCTTTTTCTATCAAATAGTCTCATAAATATCTTTATTATCATTTGCAAGGAAGATATTATAAAGTTTCTTTTTTTGGTAAAAAATGTAAGTTATACCATTTTCATATCTGGAAGACTGCCGCCTTTCAGCATCTTCTCCAGTTTCTTTCTGAATCCCCGGTCCTTTTTGAACTTATTCATCATTTTTTCCATTTTTTCAAATTGAGATAAGAATTCGCGCACTTCTTTTTCTGAGCATCCACTTCCTTTTGCTACTCTAGCTATTCTATTTGCATTTTTTCTGAGTAATGATGCATCTTTTTTCTCTGCCTTTGCCATTGAATTTATCATTGCTTCGAATTTTTTTAGTTTCTCTTCACTTTGCTGCACCATTTCTTTTGGTATATCCGCAGCCCCAAGCATTGAGAACACATTACCTAAAGGCCCCATCTTTTTAGCTGCTTTCAATTGCTCATAAAATGTTTCAATCGTCAACTCGTCTGTTTCAATTTTCTTGAGATCTGTTCCTTCAGATATCTCCTTTACTTTCTCCATCAATCCCTCAATATCAGGTACACCAAGCAATCTCCCAACAAATCTCTCAGAATTATATGTTTCAAGATCTCCTATTTTTTCGCCAATACCAATAAATGCAATCTTAGCTTCTGATGCAGCCACTGAACTTAATACCCCGCCGCCTTTTCCCGAACCATCCATTTTTGTTGCTATCACACCAGAAAGTGGAACTGCACTGTTGAATTCTGTTGCTTGTTTTCCTGCAACTTGACCAATATCTGCACTTATGACAAGATAATTTTCATCAGGCTCCAACACTTTTGCTATTCCTCTTAGTTCTTCTACAAGATGACCATCAAAGGCATTTCTTCCTGCTGAGTCTACAATAACGACTTCTTCTTTTGATTTCTTCAGAGCATCCTTCACTATCTTGGCTGCATCTTTTTCTCCTTTTATTGTGTAAAATGCGCTCCCCACTTGCTGGGCTAATTGTTCAAGTTGTTCCTGAGCTGCAGGCCTATCAGTATCTGCTGCGACAAGGGCTGTGCTAAGACCCTTTGTTTTATAGAAATGTGCTAGTTTTGCACATGTTGTTGTTTTTCCAGATCCGTAGAGACCTGAAACTAATATTCTGTGTTTATCTAATCTGGGTGTATAACTTTTTCCCATCAATTCAACAAGCTCTTCATAAACAACCTTGAGTACATGTTCTTTGAGAGAAAGTGCCTCCATTTTTTCGACTTTCAAAGCCCTTTCCTGAATCCTTTTAGATAGAGATAACACTAGCTTAACATTGACATCAGATGATATGAGCACTCTTTGAAGATCCTTTACCAGCGCCTTTACATCATCTTCATCAACAAATGGTCTGTTTGTAAGCTTCGCTAATGTTTGCCTTAGTTTTTTTCCTAAATCGGCTATCATCTGTATCAATTGTAATCAGAACAGCTTTTTATTGTTACCAGCTGGTGACAGTTCCATATTTTATGTTTGCTCTCGTTATAACAAGATGTGCAAATCTTCTTTCTCCAGCTTCTTCGGATTCACACATTCTTAATAAAATCTCAAGCTGACGCCTTTTATCAAATTTATCGCCCATGTTTTCAAGGTAATAAACTGCAAACTCAAATGCACAATTTACATATGGTGGCAATTCTCTCTCTAATTCTTTTTTCAGAATTGGAAGCGCCTCAGTTAATCCTATTCCTGCTGCAATATAAGCAACTGCACAACGTGTTTCATTTTCTTCTGGTTTAGATAATCTAAGGAGTGTAAGTAATCGTGCCTTTTCTCCATAATGAAGTTCTCTTCCATCTATCATCTGGTCATATTTATATCCCAGGGGTTCTGGTGCCCTTGCTGCGGCAAGCTTGAGCACATCACCTATATCCCCGGCTCGTTTCACCACCCTTCTATTAACTCCACTCATAAAAAGTCATTAATCACAACTATATTTAAACACTTCTTTTATCAATAAGCCACGCTAAGAAGGCAAGTGAGCTTGTTAAAGGTTTTCACGCTATTTTTATAAATATTTGTCATAAAAATGATTTTACTAATTATGAAGACTTAGAAGTCTTATATTGATAATTAGAGGTGAAATGAAAATGTCAAAGCAAGTAAGTGGAGAACCTATGTATGTGTTGCCTGAGGGCGCACAAAGAGTTATTGGGAGAGATGCCATGCGCATCAACATTGCTATAGGATATGCAGTGGCAAATATAGTCAAAACCACTCTTGGTCCGAAAGGCATGGATAAAATGCTCGTTTCTGATTTAGGGGATATAGTGATAACAAACGATGGAGCTACAATCCTCGAAGAAATGAATGTTGATCATCCTGCAGCAAAGCTTATGGTTGAAATAGCAAAAACACAAGATAAAGAGGTTGGTGATGGAACAACAACTTCAGTTGTGATTGCAGGAAATCTTTTCAAAAAAGCAGGCGAACTTTTGGATCAGAATATTCATCCGACTGTTATAATCAAAGGGTATGAACTTGCATCAAAAAGAGCCGAACAAGTATTAGCCAATACTTCTGAACCAGTTACACCTACAGATAAAGATATTCTTAGAAAAATATCTCTTGTAGCAATGGGTTCAAAGGGCATAGGTAGTGATGATGAAAAAGCAAAAATTGCTGAAATCATTTCTGATGCGGTGATGCAGGTTTCAACAGAAAAAGATGGTAAATTCTCTGTAGATCTTGAGCTTATAAAGATAGAGAAAAAAGCAGGCGGAGAAGTCATAGATACAGAATTGATAAAAGGAATTCTTATTGACAAAGAAATTGTACACAGCGGCATGCCTAAGAGCGTTAAAGATGCTAAGATTCTCCTTCTTGATACTGCTCTTGAAATAGAAAAAACTGAGACTGATGCCAAGATTGAAATCACTTCTCCTGACAAAATGGAAGCATTCCTTCAGCAAGAAGAGAAAATGATGAAAGAGATGGTCGAAAAGATTGCTGCAACCAAAGCCACTGTTGTATTCTGTCAGAAAGGCATTGATGATCTTGTACAGCATTTCCTTGCCAAGAAAGGAATCGTAGCGGTTAGAAGAGTAAAAAAGAGCGATATGGAAAAACTTTCAAGAGCAACTAAAGGAATTATTGCATCTAGTTTACAAGACCTTAAAGAAGAAGATCTAGGAAGTGCAGGGATTGTGGAAGAAAAGAAAATCTCTGGTGAAGCAATGGTCTTTGTAAGAGAGTGTAAAGACCCCAAATCAGTAACTGTCTTTGTACGTGGTGGTACTGATCATGTAGTAAGTGAGGTAGAAAGAGCAGTTGTAGATGCCAGAGGCGCAGTTTCCAGTGCACTTGAAGATGGTAAGTACGTTGTTGGCGGCGGAAGTGTTGAGATGGAAATCAGCCGAGAACTCCATGATTATGCAGTGCAGATTGGTGGAAGAGAACAGCTTGCCATCCAAGCATTTGCTGAAGCTTTAGAATCAATACCCAAGGCACTTGCAGAAAACGCTGGTATGGATGTCATTGACACATTAGTTTCTCTAAGAAACAAACATAAAGAAAAAGCTGGTAAAACAGTTGGTGTAGATGTAATGCACGGGAAGGTGGCAGACCTCAAAGAATCAGGCATATATGAACCTGCAAAAGTCAAGAAACAGGCCCTTTCTTCAGCCACTGAAACAGCCCGTCTTGTTCTTAGAATTGATGATATTATCAGTTCAAAAGGCGGTTCTCGCGGCCCACCTGAAATGCCTGGCGGCCCAGGTATGGATATGATGTAATTTTTTATTTTTCTCTTCTTATCTTTTTTATGGATGCTATTCACATTAAAGTTCGTGGGCATGTACAAGGTGTCTTTTTTCGTGCGAATACTCAGGAGTATGCACGACGTCTTGATCTGAAAGGTTGGGTAAGAAATCTAGGGAATGGCACAGTAGAAATACTGGCAGTTGGTGAAAAAGACCATCTAGAACAATTACTGGAATGGTGCCATGAAGGGCCATCTGGTGCATATGTAACAGAAGTAGAACATGAATGGGTTGAAAATAAAGAAAACTTTACCGGATTCAATGTCCGGCACTAGTACCGTTCGTTTTTTACACTGCCTCTTCTTCTTGGAGAAGAATGCACTCGCCCAATTTTTGTTTTCTGTAGTTTTCCTATTGCATCTTCAAGTTCTTCTAATTCAAGCTCATTTTCATAATAATTCTTTGCATCCTCTGGTATTTCTATGAGGCCCGCTTTATCAAAACACATTGGTGCACCATCTTCATCTGTTATAGAATTCAGCAAATAAACGATGGCAGCAACTCTTTTGCTTGTATGCTTCGGCAAAATAATAACTGGATCATCTTTTTTCTTGTATAATTTAAGATCATTCAATACTATTTGGAGTTCTTCTATTTCTTTTTCCTCAAAGCCCTTTTCCTTTAACCAACTTATAGCCGTTTCTCTAAAACTGTAATTCACTTGCTCACCTGTTCTAAAATTGATTGTATTTGTTTTTATTTCTTCTCAGACAGCTTTACCAGTGCTTTTGTTACTAATCTTACACCTATGCCTGTAGCTCCTTTACTAAGGTAAGCATGTTTTTCATTAATATTTCCTACTCCAGCTATATCGAGATGCACCCATTTTGTATCTCCTATAAATTCTTGCAGAAATGCAGCGGCAGTAATAGATCCTGCTTCTCCTTGTTCAGAAATATTCTTTATATCTGCAAAATCTGATTTCATCATTTCACTGTATTCTTTCCACACTGGCAATCTCCAAACTCGTTCATGGGTTTCATCTCCTGCTTCTTCTAAAATATTTGCAAGTTTGTCATCATTGCTAAACAAACCAGCTGCATGTCGCCCTAAACATACCAATATTGCCCCTGTTAATGTGGCCATATCTATGATAGCTTTAGGTTTTTGTTCTGCAGCAAAACTAAGTGCATCCGCAAGTATCAATCTTCCTTCTGCATCAGTATTGAGCACTTCAATTGTCTTACCATTATATGCCTTGATTATATCTCCTGGTTTTTGTGCGTTGCCTGATGGCAGATTTTCTGTCAAAGGCATTAATCCAATAAGTCTTATCGGAAGCTTAAGCTCAGCAACTGCCTTCATTACACCAAGAACATTTATTGCTCCCGTTTTGTCGTATTTCATTTCATGCATACCTTTTGATGGTTTAAGGCTAATGCCACCACTGTCAAACGTTATCCCCTTCCCAACTATACAATAGAGCGGATAATTTCTGCCCTTATTATACTCTAATTTTACGAGTATTGGGGGCTCTTCACTTCCGCGTGCAACCGCAAGGATAGCCTTCATTTTCATTTTTTGCAGTGCTTTTTTCTCATATATGGTTATGTGCAAATTCTTTTCTTTTGCCAATACCTTTGCTTCTTTTGCTATAGCTGTTGGCGTAGCAATATTTGCCGGATGTTCATCAAGGTCTCTTGCATAGTTTTGTGCTCCAGCATAAATTGTTCCTAATCCCACTCCCCTAGAAAGATCCTTTTCACTCATTAAGTACACTTTTTCAATTTGAAATTTGTCCTTTTCTTCTGTTTTATAATGAGTAAACTTATATGAGGCTAATAATGCACCTTCTGTAATTGCTTGTGCTGTTTCATTTCCCTCTGGTACGTATATCGTAAATTCTTTTTGCTTGAGTATAGATGCATATCGTGTTGCTACGCCAGCCGCCTTCCTAAAATTGTCTAATCTGAAATCCTTTTTCTCTCCAAGTCCTACTACAAGAAGGTGATCAAATCTCTCCTTACCTGTTGTGCATAAATGTACCACTTGTTCTAATTTTCCTTCAAAATTATGTGCTTTAAATTCTTTATCATACCCCTTTATGGGGGCCCCTTCATTCTGCATTACAAAAACACAAAGAAGCGCACCTTTGATTTTATCCAATGCCATTCTCTTGAATTCGGCCTTCATGATCTAGCCTATTCATCTCAGATTAAAAAATCTTGGTGTACTATCATTTGTCTATTTTTGTAGATTAAACATTGCTATAACTTCTTCGCTAGTCGTTATCTCCTTTATACTTTTATCTTCTCTTATTTTTGCCATTCGTGGGAAGCGCAATGCATATCCCTTTTCATTTTTCTTCCCACATGTATGGATAGATGAAATGGTAATATCATCAAAAGCCACCTCTATCACATATTTTGGTTCTACCCAAAACTCTGGTTCAATGTTATAATCAAGATTCTTTGGTGCCTTCTCTGTTTTTATTTTTTCAAGTTTTTCTTTCAATTCTCTCATCTCTTCTTCTGTAAATCCAGAACCTATTTTCGCAACTGTTTCAAGTTTCCCATTATCAGAATTATAGACAGCTATCAGAAGGCCACCGAATTCAAATTCAGCGCGCGTTCCACGGCCTAAGTAATACCCAACTATCACCCCATCTACTGTGTCCACAGCTTTTCCATATGATTTCTTGAGTTTTATCCATGCAAATTTTCGTTTTCCTGCCGTATATGGAGCTGCAAGATCCTTTGCCATTATTCCCTCCAATCCTTCTGCCAGCGATTCTTCAAATATTTCATCAAGTTTTTCTGCTTTTGATACAAGAGAACTTTTACTTGCTTTCAGTATCTTTCCTCTGAACATTTTCTTTATTTTTTCTCTTCTTTGTTTGTAAGGTTCATTTGTGAGATCCTTACCATTGAGATACAAAATATCAAAGACAAAGACATTGAGCGGGAACTCCTTTGCCATCGCTTCTATGCCATGTTTTCTTCTTCTATGCATTGTTTCTTGGAATGAATAATACCTTTTTTTCTTTGCATTATATGCGAGTGCTTCCCCCTCAAATATAATTTCTTTAGCCTTCAGTTTTTTGATAGTTTCAACAATATCAGGAAACATATGCGCCATTTTTTCTAATTTTCTTGAATATATCTCAACCTGATTCTCTTTCTTGTGGCATTGTAACCGTAATCCATCATACTTCATTTCTACTCCGCATTTTCCTATTTTATCTATTATCTCTTTAGGCGTACTCAGTCGCTCTGCGAGTGCTGGCATCAATGGTTTGAAAGGCTGTACTTTGAATTTTTCAATACTTTTTGGATCTTTGTAAAACTCTCTTGCAACATACCCCATATCAGCACAAACATTGTATGCTCTTTCTAGTGGTTCACGAAGAGATTTATCTCCAGCATGCGCTACAGAAATTGCATCTAAAATTGTTGGATCTCCAACTCCTAATCTCAATCTGCCCAATACAAATCTCACAAGAAATCGCGCTTCAAGAGGCGATGCATTATTCAATAATTCAGTCAGGTGTTTTATCTTCTGTTCCTGGCTTCCTGTGCCCCCAGCTATTGAAATGTGCATCATTGCATCATAGACATAATTGATATTCATTTCACTTGTGAATAGGGCAGTTTGCTTTCTTTTTTCAAGTAATTTTTCAACAGTGTCGCCCAGATCTCCGCTTTTCTTATAATTCTCCTCCACCTGCATTTTAGTATATCCTGAAGCAGCTGCTATCGCGTCTATAGCAAATCGCTCTCCTATTCCAACATCAATACCACTATATGGAGGTGCAATTATCCCCTGCATTATGTAAACTAGTTCGCCTATCTCGTTTCCTTTTGCCTTTTTGAAAAGCTCTGCAAGGATATCTGTCATCTCTAGTCTGCCACTTCGTTTTTCTAATTCATCGAAGACCGCTGCCACATCTGAAAAAAGAAGCATACTTCATTGACGCTAAGATAAAATAAAAACTTATTTACTTCCCAAATTCTTCAGCAAGTTTTCTGGCTTCGTTCTTGAGGGCGCGGAAATGAACTATCTTATCCTTTAACTTCTTTTAATTATCGTCAATTTGAGCATATGAGACGTGGGGAAGTTAGAATACCCCTACAAATGGCTGTTGCAGCAATAAAAATTCTCAACAAAAAAGAATATTTTGAGCAGATTCCTAAACATTACACAGATCTTGTTAGGATCTACGATGATTTTCCTTGAATAAACTTCTCGAATTCTGCTCTTGCTTCGTCATCACTCATTTGTTTAGGTGGATGTTTCATAAGATAAGCACTTACCGCAATCAATGGCCCCCCCATTTTTCTATCTAATGCTATTTTGCATGCCCTAATTGCGTCAACAACAATCCCAGCACTATTTGCTTTATCATCAACTTCTAATCTAACTTCCATATTGTATGGGATATTGGCCCACATACGTCCTTCTATACGCATGAACATCAGCTTAGTATTACCTAAAAATGGTATGAAATCAGAAGGACCTACATATATTTGATCATCTGGTAATCTTTGAGAAAGTTGAGATTGGACTGATTCTGTCTTGGATATCTTTTTTGAATGAAGTCTTTCTTGTTCTTTCATAGTTAGAAAATCCGTATTTCCTCCCACATTTATTTGATATGTTTTGTCTATCTTCGTACCTCTCATATCACACAGTTTTGCAAGGGTCCTATGCACGATTGTAGCTCCTACTTGCCCTTTTATGTCATCAGACACAATCGGCACATTCTTCTCTTTGAATTTTTCAGCCCATTGAGGATCAGATCCAATAAACGAAGGCATGCAATTTACAAATGCTATTTTTGTGTCGAGACAAACCTGTGCCCAGAATTTTGTAGCCATATCTGACCCTACCGGAAGATAAGAAACAATTACCTCAATCTTTTTTGCTTTCAATTCCTCAATTATCTCTTTTTTCAATTCTTCTACTGGTCTATCAGGAACCGGATCCACAACCTTTTGTACATAGCTTCCAACTCCATCTAGACGTGGTGATTGCTTTACTATTACATCTTCCATTGATGAAACTGAGTCTATCCACTTCACCTTGTTTGGTTCTGCATAAATAGCTTCATTCAAGGCCTTTCCAACTTTTTTTGAATCAACATCAAAAGCAGCAACAAAATCAATATCGTGGATGGTATATCCGCTCATATTGTCATGCATTATCCCAGTAATCTTTTGATTAGGGTTCTGTTTATAGTATTCTATTCCCTGCACAAGACCAGCAAAACAATTCCCAACTCCCACAACAGCACATTTGATTTTTCCCATATGAACCACTATTTAATATTTGTTAAATAGTATACTTTTTTAAAATCATAATCCTTTTAAACTCGCTGAGTCTAATTAGAGATGCTTGAATACGCTTCAGGCTAGACTCTCTTTTCATGAAATATGAAAAGCGAATGACGGAGGTAACCTAATGTATTATATAAAAACACTCGAAGATCGGATTTGCATTCCCCCTTCTCTGTTTGGTAGTAAACTAACAGATGCAGTTCTTTCTATTTTGAGAGAACGCTACGAAGGAAGAATATACAAAGATTTAGGCATAGTGCTGTCAGTAAATGAACCTGAAATACTTTCAGACGGTGTTGTAATTCCTGGCGATAGTGGTGCTTATTATACTGTTGGTTGTCAGGCATTGACATTCATCCCACTTGTTAATGAAGTCTTTAGAGCAGATATAAAAGAAATCGTGGAATTCGGTGCGTTCGCATCAATCGGTCCATTCCAGGGTCTTCTACACATCTCACAAATAGACCGAGAGAAATTCTATTATGATAAGAAGAATAAATCTCTTGGTTCTAAAGCTCTGAAAAGAACTTTGAAAAAAGGCGATGAAGCCCTAGTAAAAGTCTCAACCGTGAGTCTAAAATCAACATCTTCAGATACGAAAATTGGACTCACTATGCGCCCTGATGGTCTTGGAAGACCTGACTGGATTGAAAAACCAGTGGTCAAAAAGAAAGGTGGAAAGAAGTGAGCGCTTGTAAAAACTGCCGTTATATCGTACAAGGCAAGGAAAAAATTTGTCCAAAATGCCAAGGTGAACTTTCTGAAAAGTTCTCGGGCATGGTGATGATTTTAGATCCAGAGCGTTCTGAGGTAGCAAAAGTTGTTGAAATAAATCTAAAAGGCCGATATGCCATCCGCGTCAAATAATTTTTAATATTTCTCATTCTATCTTACATGGGGGATGAATGAGAGGTTATCTATCTTTTGTACTGGTATTGATTTGCCTTCTAGTCATTTTCTATCTTCTTGAACTTCAGATTACATTTGATTTTTCCAAAGCTATTGCTGTCCAACGTACCTATTCAGTTCAAATGAATGTTAAAGAAAGTATTTTTGAATCAGTAAAACAAGGCGCTAGCGAAGGTTTTCATGACTATGATTTGTCCCACAGTACTGAGTTGTGTAAACATTGCCCAGATCATTTTTGTATTCCATCTTCTCCTACCAATCACTGTGATCCAATTCTTTGTGCAAAATGTTTTAGAGAAGATGAAGCTAGAAATTCCGCAGTCAATGGTGCTTTGTCTAAATTACAATTGATCTCAACTCACATATTTGATCCTGATTTTGATGTTTCCATCAGCACATTCAATCTTTCAGTTTATCTTAAACCAGATTCTCTGTCTCAAAATGGTTTTTCTCTTGATTATACCCAATTCAGGAAGGAAATTCTGATTGGATTATCTTCTGAAAAATTTGATATTTCAGCCGAAGCGCGGATTCCTAAGGGGTGTGTTTTATATGATGAAGGGCCAAGCATTTGTTGAATTTCTTTTTGCTTTTGCTGTGACAATTATTTTTATTTCTCTTCTTTCATCAGCTGTTCTTGCTCATAAAGATAAACTTGAAGAAAAATCACAGGACATTGAAAAAATAGTTGCTTTAGAACCAAGTGCCCGTGCGATAGAAGCTGCTCTAAACACCGGTATTGAAATGCACATTACATTTCCAGATGTTTATGCCGCTGAAGATAACCGTTTTACTGTTTCTTACAAAGGTGATGTAATTGAAATAAAGGGGGTTTTTACACATGAAACTGCCGAACCGATATAATGGATTTTCTTCTTTTGATGCCGTTTTCAGCATCTTACCCCAAGTACTGATGCTCATTTTTCTTTTGAATATTTCGTTTTTCGTAACTCACAACAGTGCAGAGGCGATACATAAACAACAAATTCTTGACAAACTCGTTTCAATTGCTGATTATACAGTAAAGATTGGTGCTGTAAAAAGAGCCGATGATATCCGCTATCCCAATTGGTTTGAAGCCAACTTCATTACTCCTTCATACGTAGAAGATCTTCGTATACGTGCTGAACTTTCAGAATTATATATCAGTACAGATAAGCCTAGCGAAAATTTTCAAGTTTGTATATATCGCCTTGTGGTTACGGGAGATAACAAACAGATAAATCGACTTTTTGTATGTGGTTGATATGCAGACAATTGAAGCTAGCATCTCATTTCTTTTCTTTGTTTCAATAACTGCATACATTCTTTCAACAACAGAGCCCATTCCTACTAATGATTCACTTTATCGAATACAACTTATAGAAGATGTTTGGCGTGTATTATACCTCAGAGGAGATTTTGAAAATTTAGGAAGCAGCACGCACATTCATTTAGAAGATGACCTCGTTCTTATTGGAAATGAAACAGGCCTTTGTATCTTCATTGATGGGGTTTTCATAACAAATTGCAGAGGCGGAACTCAGCCTCATAACATTACTGCATCTCTTACAAAAACAGCAATTTATGATGGAAAACCAAGAACCTTTACCTTTTCTTTGGGAACATAATATCGTCTTCTGACGTATGATTACCAATAAAAACATTGTTCGAGATAGATTTCCAACGTATTTTGGTGATAATATGATAGAAACATCAATGAGAAGTGAGTTAGTCTCATACCCGATTAGGGATATAGTCCAAGCAGCAAAAAAATATGAAAAACAAGGAACAGATATGATCTATCTGAATATTGGTGATCCTGCACCATATGGTTTTAGGCCACCACAACACATTCTTGATGCAGCTGCAGATGCATTGAAACAAAATTACTCTGGTTATGCACCCTCTGAGGGTGATCATGAATTGAAAGAAACAATAGCTGAATTTGAAAAAGTAGCACCTGAAGATGTGTTTGTAACAGCAGGACTTAGTGAAGGGATCGATTTCCTTTTTCAAGCACTACTCGACCCGGGAAGAAATTTCTTGCTTCCTGTTCCAACCTATCCTCTTTACCTTACTAAAGAACGCATTAGTTATGGCACGGTTGAATTTTATGATTGTGATGACACCAATGAACCCGATCTTGATAGCTTAAGAAAAAACATAAATGAGTTTACCAAAGCCCTAGTAGTTATCAATCCAAACAATCCCACTGGTGCAGTTTATTCAAGAAAGACAATTGAAGGCATAATCAACATTGCAGGGGAGTACAAACTCCCAATTATAGCAGATGATGTTTATGATCAAATGGTTTTTGATGGTGAAATCACTCCTCTCCGTCGTATTTCCAAAGATATTCCAGTGGTTTCAGGAAACAGTCTTTCGAAGAACTATATCTACCCTGGTGCCCGTGCTGCATATCTAGCATTCTTTGGTGAAGGTTGGGACAAGATCAAAGATGCAACCCAAAGATTATGCAACCAAAGACTTTCAGTAAACTGGGAAATGCAAAGAGCATACATAGCTGCTATCAAAGGTCCGCATGACCACATAAAAAAATTCAATGAAGAACTGAAAATAAGACGCGATTTAATGGTTAAAAGGGTAAATGAAATCGAAGGATTGAGCATCTCTCCTCCGCGTGGTGCCTTTTATGCCTTTATAGGTGTGGAAGGCCCTTGGAAAACAGATAAAGAATTTGTATATGAACTTTTGAAAACAGGAGTGGTTGTTGTTCCTGGTTCTGGGTTTATACCAAAAGCAACTGATAAAAAATATTTCAGAATGGTTCTACTTCCTAAACCAGAACAAATCGACGAAGCCTTTAACAGAATAGATAAATTCATGAAATCCTGCTAGCGATTACAGAAGCAAAATGTCTGTTTGCTGAAAAATGTTGGGTTAGCTTCTGAAGATGAAAATCTGGATCTCCTCTAGCAGTTCTTTCAAATTCTAGAGCTCTTCCGAACGCTTCTAATCCAAGGGCAGGGAACATGCTGAGCTTAGAGCTTTCAGCAAGCAAAGCACATGAATTCCCATGATTACTATAACCAATTTGAGGTGCTTTAACATACATGATAAATTGCAATTTGAAAACATTTAGTAAAGTATCAATAGCATGATGAACTGTGAAAAGTAATCTTAAATCTTCTTTTGTAAATTCGGGAAGCCCGTCAATGCTTGCTTTAACAAATTCGTCTTCATATGCAAAAGATCTTCTTTGCATCAAATCTCTCATCAAGTGGTATACATCAATATTTTTCCAACTGCCAGCACTCAACATGGTTCTTATGTCCATCACAGTGAAATCTAATTCCTTCCATCTTTTTTCTGCTTCTTCATAATTCTCTATAACATATGGAGGCCTACTGGCAAAATGATAAAACATCTGGGCCCAACGTGGTTCGAGAACTGCAACCATTCCTAGTTTTCTAAATGCTTCTAGTCTGATTTTTTCATCCTTTGTTGCCTTTATCCTCTCGACAATGGTTCTAGCTAAAATATCTAGCAATTCTTGAGTATCTGGACATGTGGCACCTTTAATAAATCTTGAAATTTTTGAATCTGAGGGCAGCATGACTCTTTCTTTCCAATAGCTAAAAACATTTCTTGGAGGATCATTTCTTGTCCTGCCTACTACTGCCTTTTTCATAACAAGTGTATGATAACCAACATCTTTAAATGCTTTCTACCACATGACTACTTCTTTTTGATATCTTTTCTCTTTTGCTTCAATCTTTCCCTTAGTGATAATCCCAACTGAGCTTCTTCAATGGCTTCTTTTTCTTCCTCTACTTCTTCCTCTACATCTTCCATTTCCTTTTCAGATGGTGCTTCTTTAGTTGTTGGAGCAGCTATTTCTCCCAAGATTTCAACTGCCCCAAGTTTGCGTTTTTCAAGTTCTCTTTTTACAATCCCTTTAAACACTGGTTCCCATGTTTTCCATGCCTCTCCAAAATCAATGTCGCCTGTCTCTTTTTCCATGCTAACAAGATGTCTTGTTGCGGCAGTGTTGACCTTTAGTACGAAATCAAGTTCAAGCATAAGTTTGTCATTGAGTTTTTGACTTGTCCTGTATACATCATCATACATTTTTCCTTTCCAGAATGCTTGAAGCATATATTGTTCTGGTGATATGCCCGTTTCTTCACTCCTTCTTGCAAGTGCTGGTGGAATAAAGGAAAGATCAAGATCTTTCTCTAGTTTTTTTATGTCAATTTTACTGAAATCTCTCATCATTGCTTCTGGATTTCTAAGGAATTTTGCTTCCCATGTGCATCCTTTTATTCCATCCCCTCTTCTAAATCTGAAAACCTCTACAAACTTCTTTTCATCAATATCACTTTCATATTCAAATCCAAGAACCCTGTAAATGCGTCCTTTTCTTCCAAATCTTATTTTCTTTAAAAAGCTGTATCTGTCTGTAGCATACATACTTGCTGCAGGCAATCCGAACACAAGTTCTAGCCTATCCTGTACATCTCTCAACGATTCAGCGTGCAGGTTGTATAATAGAAATACACCTGGCTGGGTGTTAAGCAAATTGATTATACCTTGAACAGCAACACGAGAACGAACTTCATTTATTATAAGTGCAGCATCACCCATACGCAAGAGTGCATTGGCCATCGTTACTAAGTCCAGTTCTCTCGATGCACCTGCCTCTGCCTCTGAGCTTTGTACACGGGCAGCACCTATGTGGAATCCTCTTTTTCTAAATGCTCTGATCGGTATTTCTTCAATATCTTGTATCGGTATTATCCTTCTCCTTGTTCCTATAGAAGTTATCTTCGCAGCAGTAAATGCTGTTTTTCCTACTCCCTTAAGTCCCAATACTGCTTCTGAGCATCCTAGACCCACCATCACATCGTCATAACCAGCAAAGAAGGGAGTAAACGAATCAAAATTCAGATATTGTGCATATGTGAAAGGTTGTTCTTTCATTATTCTGAGTGCACCTTGCAATTCACCGAATGTTGCTGGAGGTCTTTGCAGGTGGCATCTCATAGAATGACGTTTTAATACAACATCCACTATTGGGTTTACATCATCGAATTTTCTCGTACCCTTAAGTGTGTAAACAATATTCTTGAACGCTCTTTCAAGAAGATCTCGATTATATCTATAGAGTGTATGGCAGAGGCCATACTTAGTGTGTTCTACGTAAATCGGTGAGTTTTCACTATCTATGTAAATATCTGTGATATGTTCTTTATCAAGTGCAAGATTCTCAATGTGGGCCCCTAATCCTACGACCCATGCTGCACATTCTCTCCCCATTGCTAAGGCTTGTTGTGGTGTTATCGCCATTCCATCAAGCATAGCCCTATCTATGAAATACTGACGATACTCTCTTGTTTTGAGGTTCATCAATATATCCCATTCTACGTTGGTAAACTGCTCTTTGAATTGTTCATTGATAGTGCCTTTGAGTAATTTGTTAAGCTCTGGGTTAAGTCCTGCTATCGCATTATTATTCTGGACATATAAATACGCTTCTTCATTTGGTATTTCGTAAAGTTGCACATCTACTCCATAAGGTAAACTGTACTTTGCTTCTGGATCTTTTAGTGGTTTTGCCCCTTCTGGTATCCCAAGTACAAGTGATGGAACAAAGTATAATGTTTTGAGTCCAACCAATTCAAGAAAAGCAGCTCTGAGGTCGCCAGTCTCTTTTACAAGATCATAGAGTTTTGTTGAGATGTATCTTTTCAAAATGCCAGCAACCCATCCTTTATATGTCTGATACCCCTTTATGTAAAGTGATTTTTCAGGTTCTGGCTCACTATAATCCTGAAGTTGTTGAGCTGCAAGAAGAGGGTTAAGAAAAACATACTCATAGAATCGCCTCAACGTTTTCTTTCTCTTCTCATATTGAGGGTCTTGACTAAGGCCATAAATGTCTTCTCTTAAGAAAATCGCTTCAAGTTGCCTTATGAATGCTGCATATTGAGTTAAAATAAGTGTTTTGTTTTCGTTTAATTCTACTACTATCTCTTCTTCATAACGTATTGTTTTTATCGGTGATTCAGTTGTTGACAAGTCCTTTAAGTGTAAGTTCAAAAATTCAGGTGAAGCAAATTCATAAGGACATTTTGCTAAGTCAACTATCGCTCGTGTTCCTTCCAGGTAGAGGTTGCACATGATCTATCCTAACCAATTAGAATTTTTAACTGTTTCTTATCTTCTTTGAAGTTCTATCTGGTGCTCATTATTTTCAGAAGAAACAACTATTCGCGCATCCTCATACCTTCTTTTTCTTATGATCAGTGTATGCTCTCCAACTGGCATTCTCTGTGAAATTGGCGTATTTCCAAGAAGCCTTAATCTATTTGCCCCAGCAATTTCCTCTTCAATATACACATCTGCGCCTCCAGGTTCTGTCTCAATTCTTATTTGATATGGTACCTGTTCTCTTTCCTCTTGCCCTATATATGTATCAACCAACTCTCTCATTTTTTGTAAAATTGGTTCATGGAAATAAGCTCCACAAGCCACAACTGCAGATGCCAGCAAAATACCAACAGTTTTCATACCTCTTCTTGATTTTTTTAGTATTGGCGTTGTCTGTTCTGTATAACTATATCCAACATCACTTTCTTCATAGCCGCCAGTACGTGACATTGCAGCAAATGCCTCTCCTAACCGCACATCGTCGAGATTAGTTGCCTTTCCATCATTTTCAATAGCTATTCTCATTCTTTCCATGGTCTGAAATCTATTCTCTGGTTTTTTTGCCAGTGCCTTCAAAACTATGGCTTCAACCCCCATCGAAATATCTGGCCCGCCCATTCTTCTGCTTGGTGGTATTGGAGGGGCGTCTCTATGCATAAGTAATGTTTTCAATTGTGTATCTCCTTTGAAAGGCACAGCCCCACAGAGCATTTCATACATTATAACTCCCAGGGAATAAATGTCAATACGATGATCATAATTCTTATCTCCCCGCGCCTGTTCTGGCGATGCATAAGTCGGAGTCCCTAAGAAGAAACCTGTTTTTGTAAGCTCTGTCTCCTCTTCTTCTGTAACTGTGAATTTGGCAAGTCCAAAATCAAGTACTTTTACAACTAGTTCGCCATCTTTTTTACAAGAAAAATATTTGCTGGTTTCAAATCACGGTGGATTATTCCCTTTTCGTGAGCTGCCTGCACTGCATCACAAACTTGCAATAAAATAGTTTTTGCAATCTTCCAATCTAATCTTTTATTGCCTCTCAGTGCACCTGCAAGATCTCTTCCCCCGAGATATTCCATTACCACATAAAGACCATTTTCAAAAAGTCCAACATCACTTATTTCAACTACATTTCTATGATTTACTTTCATGATTGCTCTTGCTTCTCTCAGAAAACGTTCCTCCCCGCTTTTTTTCTCACTTTCGTGCAAGAATTTGATTGCTACCTTGCGCTTTTCTTTGATATCATAAGCTTGGTAGACAATTCCCATGCCGCCCTCCCCAAGCATTCTATCAAGGCGGTAGCGCCCATCAATGATTTTCCCAACACGTGATTCAGTGCTATGAAATCTCGATATTTCTTGAGCAATTGGCCTATCCGGTACTGTTGCTCGTGGTGGACCTTGGTGTTGCGTACTCCTCCCCTTAGACATGTTACACTTTATGTTTCAAAGTATTTATAAGTTCTTGCTTTCAGAGGTGGGAGGCTTTCGTTCTTTTGCAATTACCTTTTCAACTATTGCAGCATATGCTGGCCTAGTTAACATGTAACCTAGTAGCGAACCAAGCATAGTAGAAATAGCAAATCCTATGATCTCTACGAGTCC
>JAHJCT010000029.1 GCA_018812715.1 Microcaldota archaeon
GAACAAAAAAAGAGGGATGTTGATAGTAGTTTTCTAGAATTTCTTCAATCTGCTTCTTTGGTTTCGGCAAGTCTTCTTTGACAATGTTCCAAACCTCGTCTAAATCTACACCAAAATAATGATGGATTAATTTATCCCTTGTTCCAGCAATATCAACCCACGGAACTTCTTTATGCTTTTTTCTGAACTCAGAAGGGATGTTTTTTACAGCCTCTCCAATTATTTCTAGACGCCGAAATGTTGCATCTTGCTTATCAGAGTCAAGCAAAAACATTTTTTTAGAAACTCATTTCAAAGAATCTTCAATTTTTATTATAGATTCAAGCATATGTTCAAGAAATACCAAATTCTCTTTTTTCATAATATCTTCACTTCATCTTTGAATATGTATTCTTTTAGCAAGGGGTTGACTGATTTGTAAGTAAGAATATCAACTTTTTTTTTGAGATTATTTTGCAGCTCCCTCTCTAATCTTACATGATCAAGCAGACTAAATTTTCGCCCTTTAACTTTAATAAGCATATCGATATCACTTCTCTTTTTGGCTTCTCCTCTAGCATAACTGCCGAATATCCCTGCTTTCACCACCCCATTCTTCTTCAATAATGGAACTGCTTTCTTCTTTATTTCAGAAATTGTTAGAATGTCCTTTTTCTTTATTGCTATAATCTCTTTATTTGTTTTCATGTCTGCTGTAAAGACGCCGTTCTATTTAAATTTGTTTTTTACTTTTTTCTTCCATAACCCTTATAAATAATTGTTATCTCTGAGTAGTATTTTGGAGGTTTGTTGAAAATGGTAATTGATCATATTGCAAGAAAAGCAAAAGAAGTTGCAGCTGTGACAGGTTTAGTTGCTGCATTAGCAAGCCCGATGGCTTGTGGTGATGATGCTACAAATAACCAATATACTGAAGGTGGAGAGTATACTTGTGAGAGTGGATCGCGGATGATTGTCGATTTGTGTTGCGAAGCTGAAGAAAGCGGGTGTCCTAGTGATTACGAATTAACTTGGTTCAGTAACTTGTATGGTGCCTGTAAAGATAAAAGTAGTGTTCCCCAGAAGTTCTTTGAATGTTGTTACGATGCTTGTCAGTATAGTGGTGATGAACAGCATAATCAACTGAATAGCTGTGAGCAGAAGTATTTCAAGTAGAATATTTATTTTTAATAATTATAATATTCCCTGTACTGTTTGCGGTTGATAGTTGTTTATAACATTGGAGGTTAATATAAAATGAGAATAAATGAATTGGTAAGTTATGTTGCTTTAGGAACTGCATTGGCAAGTCCGATGGCTTGTGGTGATGAAAATGATGCAAAATCTCTTTGTGATGATGTTTGTGATGCATATAATGGTTGTTGTGACAGAGGAATTGAAGATTTTTGTAAAGTACTTGATAATTGGAATGTTCATTCTGGTGGTTGTGTTTCTAATTGTGAATCATTTATTGGAGAAGGAAATACTTCTGAGGTTTATAAGGGAGATATTTGTTTATACGAACATGAAGATTCATGTGAATGGGGTAGTGGATCCAGACAAGAAAAATGTTTAGAAGAACATGGTTAATTTTTTTAATTTTCTTTCTCTACTTGTCGCTACATTTATAAATATTAAGTTATTATATTCTATTATTTAACCATGAACAAAAAAAGAGGGATGTTGTTAGTAGTTTTAGTCATACTTCTAGTTATGTTTAAAGTAGGCTATGCACTGAATTCTCATAAATCTACACTTGTTTCACTGCGATTGGGGATGGATCCAGAGTATAGTGGTGATCATCAAAGTCATGATCCTACTTGTGATGGAGCAAAAATGCTTTGCAATGATTTAAACGAAGAAGGATTCTTTGCAGCTCAGGAAGCCGGGTGTGATTTTCAGGATAAAGGTGCCTGGCTTCCTCTTGAATTTCCTACTGGTCCAGAAGGAAGTCTTGTAAAAGACTGTAGTGTTGCTTTTAGAGATAATGTACCAAAATATAACGCTCCTTCAGATGAAGGTTGCTGGGTTTTTGCAGGAGATTTTGATTTTGGACAAAATGATAATGATTGTGCATATGCAACAGTTAAAGCGGAGCGAATTATTAATGGCGATGAATTTTTAACTCTTAGTGGTGGTGATCCTGAGAAGGGTGACAATTCAGGTTTCCATAACATTAAATCTTTTTCTTCAAAAGAGAGTTATGGTGATTGGAAATTTGGTGGACCTTATGATTATGATCACAGAATAAATACTTATTGTATGATACAGAGTCTCAAATGGAAATGGAATGGCGCGGAATCTTATATTTGTGCGGATGACCACTATTGGCATAAATGTCTGGGGTCTGAAGAAGAAGATCCAAATGATTTAGGAACTCTTACCTGGGCTAACTTTAATCTTTACAATTGTACAATAGATGAGGAGACTAATTTTCCATATTGGAAGAGATTACTCGGAGAAGATAAAGACCAGGATGGATACACTACTGATATGGGAGATTGTGCTGATGATCCTGAAGATCCAAGACTACAACAAATAGGTTGTCCTACATTAGATATAGATACAGGAGAAATTAATTGTGAACCTTACCAACAATATTCCAAATGTGCAATCTGCATCAACCCAGATGCACCCGAAGTTTGCGGAGATGAACTAAATAATGACTGCCGCTTTGGAAGCGGTTTTAGTGCGGATAGTTTAGA
>JAHJCT010000030.1 GCA_018812715.1 Microcaldota archaeon
CTGAAGATTGCGAAGGCATTCCACCAGAGGATGAGGACTGGGATATGGATGGAATACCTAATGCTGAAGATGAATGCCCTGATGATCCAGAAACATATAATGATTATCAAGATGAAGATGGTTGTCCTGATGAAGAACAAGAAGACACTGGACCAACAACTGTAATTATTTTAGTGCACCCGTTTGAACATGATCCTGAATTACCAGTACAGGTGAGAGTAAGAGCAGAAGATCCCGATGGTATATTAGGAATTATCATAATCATAAATGATGAACCAGTCCAGGAATGTATAGAGGTAGAAGAATGCGATTACGAAGGAGGGCCATATGCTGAGCCACCATATATCGGAGCAGTAGTTAGAGATGGAAAAGGAATAGAAAAGTACACAGATCAGAAAGAGCCATGGACACCAGATCTTTCGAATGTAACACCGATTTGTGATGATAGTGACGGAGGCAAAAACTATAATGCATGGGGATTTGTAACTACTGCTAAGAAAGGTGCAGTACATCCAGGATCAGGATTGGATTCATGTGTTAATACAACACATTTGACTGAGTATTACTGCGATACTAATGGATTCATGGGTTCTGAAGTATACAAGTGCCCTGTTGGATGTTGTAATGGAGCCTGTGGAACTGATAGTGATGGGGATGGGTTGCTAGACAAATGTGATAATTGTCCTAATACGGCCAACGCAAATCAAAGTGATGTAGATAGTGATGGAATAGGAGATGCATGTGATAACTGTGCAAGTTATAATCCAAGTCAATATGATAGCGACAAGGATGGAATAGCGGATGCATGTGACAACTGCCCTTACGTTTCAAGTACTTCACAAACAGATACTGATGGGGATGGCATAGGAGATCTTTGTGATAATTGTCCAAGTGTTTCTAATTATTACCAAACTGATACAGATAACGATACAATCGGTGACTTTTGTGACAATTGTATAACATATGCTAACAAAGATCAGGCAGATATGAATAATGATAATACTGGTGATGCATGCGACTGTACAGATGGGTTCAAAGGTCCTAATGAAGTAGGTGCTGATTGTGGCGGAGGTGGCCCCTGTTTAGCTCCATGCCCCAAATGTATTCCATTACTTGAGAATGGAAAGCATAGTGACAAGATAGATGTTGTATTTATAGGAAATGGAAGCTACGCTACCAATATGTCATTAGTTGCAGAACATGCAATGGGATTGATATTTCAGGGATATTTCGGCGATCCATTACTGAACACAACTACAAATAGAGAAAAATTCAATTTCTATTATTATAACACAACTGGAGGTTTACCTGCATTATGTAAAAACACGGTTCCCAGTAATTTGTGGAAAGATTGTTCGTTTGCAGATTCAGTAGCAATTATGCATACATTTGGATGGCGTGACTGTGCAACTGGAAAAACATTTTCAATTGGATTCAATAATTTCAGAACATTGAGGCATGAAAGTGGACACGCGATATTTGGCTTAGCAGATGAATATTGTTGTGATGGAGGTTATTGGCAACCCAGCCCATACCCAAATATCTATTCTTCACTTTCAAACTGTCAGAACGATGCAGCAAATGTAGGAAAAAATGCAAGTCAGTGCTTTTCATCGTGTCCAAAAGGAACAACATGTAATTGGAGAGGAACTGGAAACAAAACATGCTGCGGGAATGGATGGTGGAAATCAGATGCAGATACATGCACGATGGTCAGCGGCAATACTTTTGATAGCGGTTGTCAAAGAAGAGTGAATTGGGTAATGAGTAAATACAAGTAGGTGATTATGATGAGATTATTTGTTTTAGCATTGGTGTTTCTGCTTTCTCTGAGTTACGCAGAAATACCGGAAGATACTACAAAGGCAGTGATATTATATTTGAATATCAAAGGAGATACAATAACTGTTCTTGACAAAGAAATTATCTACAATTACCCACCAGAGCATTTTGTTGAATACCCATTCATTAATGTAGAGGCACTGACAGCTAGTGGAATCAGTGCAGATAGATATGGAATAATGGATCCTAGATTAGGTTTGATTCACGGAGAAAACATTGAAGAAGACCATAGTGCTATGATGCTTGATGAAGCAAATTTCACCTTAATACTTCCATTTTATGAGAATATGAAGACAGTTGAATTCACTGATAATGAAACCGGGGTACCGATGGGATCAGTAGATCTTTCTCAGGAGATATATGAGTTCTGTTCTGAAAATGAATATCAAGATCCAGATTGTCAGAAGATGGATTTGGATAATGATGGAAAAATGGATTATGAAGATGACTGCCCGCTTGAAGGCGATTGTGGGGAGGGAACATGGTTGCTTATGGGGGCGCTTGTAATACTAGCAATTATTGGAGGATATTTTCTCAAGGACAAATTAAAGCACTGAGCATCTTGCAACTCATGCATTGTTCTGTGGAGGATGGTTCGCCACATTCATTGCAGAATTTTATCTTTTTTTCTTTTATTGAATCTCTTGCTAATTTTTGAAAAACATCAAAGCTTGAGGCAATTCTGGTTTTTGTTCCAGGATATTCATCTTCAAGAGAATCGAGTTTGTAGCGGATTGAGCGTCTCAGAGAATTTTTGGAAAATGGACAACAACAGCCTGAATTGTACTGATGACCTCTGAGAAATGCATATGCAGCAACTTCTTTTTCTCTGATATCACGGAAAGGCCTGATACGTGGAATGAATTTTTGATTTTGGATAAGGGGTTCATTGAATCTTGCAATCCTAAGAGGTTCATTTCTGACCATGTTCAAAAGAGCAGTTTGAGCAACATCATCAAGATTGTGACCTATGGCCAATTTATTCAGGTTAAGCTCACGGGCTTTGGAGTTCAGAATCTTTCTTCTTAAAACTCCACAATAAGAGCAGAGATTGTCTTTCTTTTTTCCTATTTCCATTATAGTGGTGTTGTATTCTTTTTGGAAAGAATAGATGTGATGTTCTATCTTTAGTTCTTTGCACCTTTGTTTTGTATTTTCAATTGCTTTATCACGATAGCCCGGAATACCTTCATCTATTGTTAATGCAACAAGTTCAAATGGAAGAGACTGTTGGAGATTTGAGAGCACACAAAGAAGCGCGTATGAATCCTTGCCACCGGAAAGGCCTATTCCAATGCGATCGTTTTTATTCAGCATTTTATTGGTTCTGATGGTTTTTTTTACTCGTTTTTCAAATAAACGAAAGAAGTGATTTTTGCAAAGGTGTTTTTGAGTTTGAGGAAGATAAAGTACGGATGGAAATTTACAGCAGGATTTGTATTTTGCTTTTTTCCAATGGCCTTTTGGTTCTTGAGGATTGAAAGGTGGAACATGTTTGTAAAATAAGATATCCAGAGTTTGGCCTTTTTTTGCAATTGCTGTTTCTGGAACAAGATTTCCATCAATTGTAAGCAGTACTGACTCTGCACATATGCCAATTTGATGTAAAATCTCAGTGAGTTTTGTATCTGAGGAAACAACTACTTCCATGTGATTATTGTAAGTAGAGACGGATAAAAAGGTTTATGAAAACTCAAAACCCGAAACACTAAACCATAAAGAAAAAATGGGCCCGATGAGCAGGGAAGTTTTGGGTTTAGGGTTCTGTGTTGTGGGTTTTACGTCCAACAGAACGAAGTTTTCGTTCTGTGGACCGTCGAGGGATGCGTCCTTCGACCGGTTTTGAGTTCTGCGGTTCCCACATGTCTTTATGACATGGGGTGCAGAGAACTTTGTTCTCTGCCGTTCTGTTCCGAGTTCAGCAGGTTTTGAACGCTGCTTTCCGAACTTCTTTCCAGTAGATCTCATAGTATAACCTCCGAAGGTTTATCAAAAATAGATGAATAAGATTTTCTTACATCAAACTTCGTTTATTACCTTTCAAAGCAAATATCAATTTCTTCATTAATTATTTCTCAAGCATTTGCACTAATTCAGCTGTTGTGATAATATGAACAACAGCTTGCTTTATTTTCAGATCTGAGTCATTGGTCCATAAGGTTGCGCCTAAGTGTTTGGCTAATGCCAGAAAAGGCCAATCTGATTGATGTGGTGTGAATTTCAAAACTTCTTCTTTGAGATGTTGATATTCGTCTTTAGGAACAATCGTAATATTGGAATACATTATGGAGATGATGCTTTCTAATTCTGATTCAGTGTAACCACTCTTTTTCAAGATCTCAGTTCTGTATTTTTCAATTTCATTTCTCAGGAATTCGGGTGAGTAGAACTTTATGTCCTCCTTGAGGATAAGTTCCTGAGTAGTTGATGGTTTGATTATAGCCGCAATGATAATATTGGTATCTACTACAAGGATCATTATCTCTCCTCGTGTCTTTTCCACACTTCTTCTTTGATTTTTTTTGCTAGTTCATCAACATCTGCATCTGTAGCTTTGCTTTTTGATGTGAGAGTTTTCAGCAGTTCCATTTTACTAATCTGTACTGCAAATGCCTCCCTTGCTACCTCTGACCAGTTGATTACAGCAAATTGTTCCATCTTCATTTTCATTTCTTCAGGTACTGAAACTGTTACATTGACCATATTGATCACACAGTATCATGTGTAAACAATATTTATAATACTTTGCATAGTGCCCATAGTAGCTTTTCATATTATCAAACTTCTTATGCCAAGGAAGTTTTACAGTGAGCAAAACTTCCGATAATACAACTAGACTAAGGAAATGCAAGCAAGGCAAAACGGTTTTATTCGCCTTCGTGTGCGAAGCACCGAACCCGAAAGGGCTTGGGCATTAAATCCGTTTTGCCGGAACAGAGGTGATTATATACTAGTTTTACTACAATTTATTTGATGGGAAAGAAGCTTACTATTGAAGAAATGCAGAAGCTTGCAAGAACCAGAGGGGGTAAATGTCTTTCTGAAAAGCATATCAATATAGCTACTAAACTTAGATGGCAATGTAAAAAAAGACATGAATGGGAAGCAACAGCGAGGAGTGTGAAGAATAACAAAAGTTGGTGCCCCTATTGTGCTGGGTATCATAAAACAATTGAAGATATGCAGGAACTTGCTAAAAAACACGGTGGAAAATGCATCTCAAAGAAATACGTAGGTATGCACAAAAAATTAACATGGCAATGTGCTGAAGGACATACCTGGGAAACAACACCAGGAAAAATTAAGAATTCTAATAGGTGGTGCCCTAAGTGCAGGGGAGGGGTAAAGTACGAAACTATCAAAGACATGCAGGAACTTGCAAAGAAACGAGACGGCAAGTGTTTATCCAGTGAATATATCAACAGTCGCACTAATTTAATATGGCAATGCAAGGAAGGGCATACTTGGAAAGCAATTTCAACGAATATAAAGAAAGGTACTTGGTGTCCGTATTGTATTGGAGTAGCAAAACCTACAATGCAAGAAATACAGGAGATCGCCAAAAGTAAAGGAGGTAAATGCCTTTCCACTGAATATGTCAGCACACACACTAAACTGAAATGGAAATGTAAGGAAGGCCATATTTGGATGTCTACACCAGCCAGCATCAAATATGGTAGTTGGTGTCCTATTTGTTCTATAAGTATTAGTGAAAGAGTGTGTCGCAGGATATTTGAACTGATATTCAATGAACGATTTCCTAAACTAAGGCCTCGGTGGCTTATTAACTCAAGAGGAAATAGGACGGAACTTGATGGCTATTGCAAGAAGCTTGGAATAGCATTCGAGTATCAAGGGAAACAACATTATCTATCCAGCAGGATGCTATCCAAAAGCAGAAATGTAGAACAGTATAAAGAAGAAGATGAATTCAAAAGACAAGTGTGTAGAAAGCACAATATAATCCTAATAGAGGTTCCTTATACCGTGGATTTTGAAGCAATGCCTAATTACATAATAAAAATATGTAAAGCAAAAGGCATTCGGGTTCCAAAAATAACAAAGTCTCTTGATTACAGATTGATGGACATCTACTCACCAGAAAAGATAAAAGGAATGCAAGAACTGGCAGCAGAGAAAGGTGGTAAATGTCTCTCTAAGAGATATGTAAATAGTACAACAAAATTAAAGTGGCAGTGCAAAGAGGGCCATGTCTGGGAAGCAACTCCGAGAGATGTAAAATATCATACATGGTGTCCTTATTGTGCTAGGAATGTAAGATTATCAATTGAAGACATGCAAAGGATTGCTGAGAGCAGAGGAGGAAAATGCCTTTCTGATAAATATATCAACAGCCAAACTAAACTGAAATGGCAATGTAAACAGGAGCATGAATGGATGGCAAGACCAAACGATATCAGACAAGGACAATGGTGTCCTGTTTGTACGAAAGAAAAAAGAGGAAAGAAATCTTGAGGGCGAAGTAATGACAAAAAACTCACCATTGGAGATATGCAGAATCTTGCAAAAAAGCAAGGTGGGAAATGTCTCTCCAAAAAATATGGTGATATAACTACCAAATTGAAATGGCAATGTAAAAAGGGCCACGTTTGGTATGCAATAGCGTCAAATATTAAACACAAAGGGCGGTGGTGTCCACACTGCAAGGGCGGTGTAAAATATCAGGATATCAATGATATGAGAGAGCTTGCCAGAAAGAAAGGAGGAGATTGCTTATCCTTGAGATATATTAATTCTAAAACTAGACTTAAATGGAGATGTGCTGATAGTCACACTTGGTGGTCAACTCCACACAACATCCAAAAACACTGGTGCCCCACTTGCTCTCAGAACATAAGCGAAAGAGTATGTAGAATGATTATGGAGACAATATTTAATGAAAAGTTTCCAAAGAAAAAACCAAAATGGCTCCTCAATTCCAAGGGTAATAGGATGGAATTAGATGGGTATTCTAAGTTATTATCAGTTGCATTTGAATATCATGGAATTCAACATTTTGAAGAGTCATGGCTTTTAAGAAAAAGAGGAACACTACTACAAAGAAAAGCAGATGATGAAAGAAAAAGATTTCTGTGTAAAAAACATAATGTCCTTCTAATTGAGATTCCTTATACAGTTAGTCATGGAAGAATAGCACAATACATTTTAGCTGAATGTAAACAGAATGGAATTGTTTTAACCAAGAAAATTGCACAAATCGATTATAAGAAATTGGATACATATTCACCAAAAAAAATTATTGAAATGAGTAACATTGCTAAAAAGAAGGGTGGGAAATGCCTAAGCAATTACTATATCAATTCAGACACAAAATTAGAGTGGGAATGCAAACAAGGCCATAGATGGTTTGCAACTCCAAGTAAAATAAAGAATGCCAATCGTTGGTGTCCAATCTGTTCAATAAAAATAGTAGCTGACAAAAGAAGAATTAATAAACAAACAGAAAAGAAAGTAATCAAACTTTACAAGGAGAAGCTATCCCTAGATAAAATTGGGCAACAGCTAAGTTTGTCCATCACATCCATATACAGAATACTTCATAGCCATAGGATAAAAAAACGGGGGCATGATCGCATTCCAAAAGACTTGGGCTATAGAATATGCTCCTTTTGTGGGGATAAGTTCGAAAGAAAACACAACGAAACGTATCATCGTTTTGAAAAAAGAAAGTATTGTTCTAAAAGATGCAAAGGAAAAGCAATGCCCAAAGATAAACTTGCTAAGTTCAGACAAGCTGGAGCAAATGCCTGTAGAGGAAAACCATCATGGAATAAAGGATTGAAATGTCCGTGGGTCACTGGAGAAAAGAAAGGTAAGAAATTGACAGATGAACATAAGAAAAAACTATTAGAATTTCACAGGAGTAGGAAGAATGCTAAAAAGTTGTGAATGAAATAGAGAGATATTATGAGGTAAGTGAGCTAGAGTTAGTTTCGGACATTTTTAACTCGGAATATTTTTTTCACAAGCTTTTCGGCTTCATAAGCATAAACAAGCAGATAAAGAGCAGAAGCACCGAAAATAGATAAACTATAATCAAGTTGCACTTTTTGAATTTCACTTGGTAAAGTTCCGAAAATGATATTGACATATTGTAAGATGATAACTGTGCCACTAACCAAAACAAGAACAAAAGCAAGAAGGTGAATGGCACCAAGCAAAAGTGAAGCACAAATAACTTTGCGAGATGGTGGGATCTTTTTTGGTTTCCTTGGTTTGAGCTTAGTCATGTAATCCCCTCCAGATTAATGGCTGGCCACAATTAGGACAAGTAATGTCGGAATCACTGACTGGGTAATTGCAACGAGGGCACCTGTATTTTTTTAATGCATCGATTAGGATTTTACCTAATAGCAGTATGCCAAGAGCTTCCAAAAACTCTTTCTCAGATTTACCCATGAAAAACATGGGCAGATAACAGTTTTTATCATGTTGCTTTAGAGGTCAGTTTTCAAAGATCTCTTTGTATTTTTCTCACTTTTTCAAAGATTCCATCCTCCTGGATCATGTCAATGCTCCTGTATAGCTGCTCTTTGTCTGTGTAGATATAGATCATTGTTGTTTCAAGTTTCTTATGTCTGGCGAACTTGCTCGTAAGCACAGGATTTCCATTATTCTTGTTTGAGAAGTTTGTAATCGCATATCATATGAGACTGTGAGTAGTAATTCTGTGCGTTTCAATACACCCAAAACCCTTGAGGCAAAACTGAAAACCGGTAATAAAAAGGAGTTTTGGGCCCGATGGGATTTGAACTCACGACCTTTCGATTATCAGTCGAACGCTCTAACCGTTTCAGGCAATTTTTGGTTTTGATGTAACTTTTTCCAAAAGTTGCAGACTGAGCTACGGGCCCAAAAGTAGGAGAACTATCTACAGTTGTTTTTTTAAAGAATTTCTAATTTCCTGCATTTTGAAGTTTTTCTAGAAATAGATGATCTAATATGTAAAAAGTTCTTTTTTTCTGGATGAGAGAGGGTAAAATAATATGGATAAAGGAAAAATTAATGTTTAAATAATATATGTGTATATATCTGTTAGGTGATGTAATGAGGCTTACAAAAGAAGTGAGGAGGGAAGGAGAGGATGCTGAACCTAAAAGTAAATTCGCAAAATTCAAAGAAAATGCAAAAGCTACTTCTATAGCTGCATTAGCTGTTGCAGCAATTGCATGTGGAGGAGAGAATAATTCTAGAGATGCTGATGCAGATCATGAAACTGAAAGAGATGCGGATGACACTTATGATGCAGACGATACAATGGATGCTGATGATACTACAGATGAAACTCCCTGCAGCTTGTTTGGAGAAGGTCATGTAAATAGGATCTTATTGGGATTGGGTAATGGATTCAGGCCTGATTGTGAGGATTATGGGTACATGTTCATGGAAATGAGAGACGATGATGGAACAATTAAAATCGATCTTGTTGGTTTCAACACTGAAAATCCCTCCAGTAGTGACTGGAAGACATTTTTGGTTGGAGTACCAAGAAATATCAACGTACCGCATGTGGGCATAACAACTATTGAAGTTTGTGAAACAAGCGGAGATGTATGCAAGTTTACCTATCCGAATATTATGGAAGGAGACATAAACTGTACAGTAACACTGGCAGCTAGTAGACAAATCAATAATTGTTTATAATTTTCTTTCTTATTTTAATATATGAAAATTGCCATTTTCTCAGATCCTCATTTAGGCTACCACCGTTTCGAAGAGGATTCTTACATTCAAGCTGAACGGACAATAGTCGATGCAACAGAGAAAGCAGACCTCATTCTTTGTGGTGGGGATATATTTGATACTAAAGTGCCAAAGCTTGAAACATTGAAAAGGGCAGTTGAGATTTTCAATAAATCAAAGATTCCTATTTTTGCCATATTTGGAAATCATGAAAGGAGGGCGAAGGAATTTGTAAATCCGGCACAATTGCTCGCAGCAAGTACTGGGATAAAACTATTGCACGGGGAAACTGCAGTATTTGAAAAAAATGGGGAAAAGATCCTGATATTTGGAGTTGGGAGTGTACCGGAAGAGTATGCAACAGAAGCAATAAGAAAAACAGTGAATGAACGCTTCAAAAAAGAAGAGAATGCCTTTAGCATACTTATGATGCACCAGTCCATAAAAGAATTGATCCCCGGTGCAGAGGAAGAGGTCTCATTAGAATTTCTTGAAACATTGCCTTTTGATTTGATAGTAAACGGCCACCTTCATGAAACTGTAGCAAAACTTGATGGAAAATTCCTGATACCTGGAAGCACTGTTATCACACAACTTAAGAAAAATGAAATGGCAAATAAAGGGTATTACCTTTATGATACAGTTGAGGATAAGGCTGAATTCATTGAAATAGAAACAAGAAAATTTTTCTATGAAGAATTAGACTTCAAAGATGCTGGAGAAAGAGAAATAAACGAAAAAGTAAAAGAAAAGATTGAAGGAATAAGAAAAGAATATCCAGAAGCATTAATTGCAATAAAACTCAACGGAAATTTGAAAGAAGGGATTTCCGGTTCAGACATAAAAATTGATGAATATGAAAATACGTTTATAGAAAATCGATTGAATGTTGAAAGTTTGGGAGCAAAACTGGAAATGATAAGGAATAGCAGGCAGGAAAATCTTTCAGTGAGAGATTTAGCCCTAAAAGAATTGAAGGCAAAAACAGAGGGAAAGATCAACTTGTTTGATAGCGCAGAAATTTTTGAGAAACTGATTCTTGGAACAGATGAAACATTAGAATATCTTGAGAAAAGAAAGGAAAGTGCTTAGGGCATAGGTCGCAGAGGTTTTTTGTCCAAAGGAACAAAAGTATAATCCCCAACACGTATTCCAGGTTGTTTATTTTTAATTGCCAGGAAATCGCCATCTTCAAAAGGAGGCTCTGGTTGACCATCAATAACTTCAAAACCAATGGCATGGAACCAATAGCATTCTGGCATCATTGTGCAGTATACTGTTATATCAGGATTACTACCATGAAAAGCAACAAGTTGAAAATATGTGTTATTTGAAATAACCATTTTAGGATCGTTAAGCGTATTCAAAAAATCAAATGTTGTAAAGATGAAAAGTAGAAACATTATTGAATACAGAAGAGGTTTGCTTTCAAAAAAGTTTAGTCCTGTAATGCACAAGATTGTAAATGGAAGAAAAGACATCATCTCAAAACGAAGAACCCAGCGTGCATCAACAAAAGCAGGCTGGGTGAAAAGGAGGCTTGTGAAAATCCAAATAGAAAAGAGGATAAAAAGCTCTTTGTTTTGTCTCCATAATACGTAAAGACCAAGAAGGGCTAAAATGGAAAATATACTGTAATGTTCTAAGATTGAAATTCGGAATAATTCTCCTTGTTTTATTGGACTGAACTTAGTATTAGATTCTTCTTGTAAGCCAATAGTACCTATGGTGGAGTCTCCTATGAGACTAGGTTTTAAGACAATGATTGAGGTTGCAACTAAAAATGAAAACAAAATCAAAGCTATGCACACGTTTCTTGCATTCTCATTTGATTTGGTATAAAGAACAAAACTAAGAATCAAAAAGGCTGCAGCCATTAAAGGAGCAACCATATATGCGCTTGATGAAAAATGGCTACCAACCATAAATAAGAAAGACAATGCTAAGAGGACGGCATTCTTTCTTGAAAAGTTTTTCATGCAGAGTATGAAATAATAGATAACAAAAAGACCAAACAGTAAACCTGCAATATTTTTCACATGGCCCAAAGCAACCCACCAATTGGCACCAGAAAATGTTCCTATAAGTGCTGCGAATACTCCGAGTTTCTCATTGTTAGTGATTTCCTTAACAATGAGGTAGAAAGGCAGCACATAAAGTGAAGAGAGTAGAACGATAACAATTTTCACACTTATGATAGTGTCATTAAAGAGGAATGAAAAAAGCGCTGAGAGAAAAAATACGAATGGAGGATCATCTAAGAAAATATCTCCTTCAAGTGTTTCATCCACATGCCAAACATAATAACCTGAGTCTACCCCTGGAATGTGAGGAAACTGTTGGAGGAAAAGAAATTTCACCAGAAATGAAATTAGAAATATGGCTATAAGGACTGGATACTCTTTCTTCATTATGTTGTTTTTTTCATGAAGAATTTAATATTATACGTTATTATTACTAAAGAAACGCAGGGATAGCAAAGCGGTCAAATGCGATGGGTTTAGGAGAGCCTTTTGACAATGTTCTTCTACACACATGAACGGTGTTCCGTTCATGGTGCCCATTGAAACGAACTATCGTTTCAATCGGGAGGGTAAAACCCTCGGGAAAAGCCCTGAGGAAAAACAAGGCTCGAAAACACCCATTGGCTTAGTGCCTTCGCAGGTTCGAGTCCTGCTCCCTGCAATAATTTTTTAGAAAATGAATAAACGGGATTTTATGGATTGGAAATTCAAAAAACAGTTAACGTCCCTGAAAAGAACGAGCATCAAAACCATCTATGAATCAATTTTGCTATTAGATATGAGAGTAAATGCCATTAGAACTGATCTTGAATTGAAAAATGGAATTGCGCCTCTTACAGTACCTATTCCAAAAGTCGAAAAAGCAGATAAAATAGAAAAAATCATAGTCGCAGTTAAAAGGCATGATCCTAGATACGAGAATAGCATGAGCATAGACTATCAGTATCACTTCCATCCGCTCTGCAATATTGCAAATGTAGTATTTTTTGATATTGGAAAGTTCACAAAAATAGGGAAAAGAAAAATGAATGCAGAATTTCTCGAGGTAATAAAAAAAGAAGATCCAGATCTAGTTTTTTCATGTATTTTTAAAGATGAATTATTTCCAAAAACTATTCGTGAAATTTCAGAAAATTCAAGAACAATAACCTGCAATTGGTTTGCTGATGATCATTGGCGCTTTGATTATTTTGGTAGATATTATGCACCACATTTTAATTTTTGTGTAACTGTAGACGAACTATCATTAGACAAATATCGTCGTCTAGGTTATGAGAATATTTTAATGAGCCAATGGGGTGCAAATACCGAATTATATCACAAAATTGATGGGATAAAACAGGATATTGGTGCAACATTTGTTGGTCAAAATTATTCAAATCGCAAAGAATTATTTGATAAATTACAGAAAAATAAGATTGAAATACAACGGTTTGGAGCTGGATGGGATTCTGAATGGGTTTCTTTTGAAAAAATGATCGAGATATATAATCGAAGTAAAATAAATCTGAATTTCTCTAATTCTGCACTTGGCCCCACTAAACAGATAAAATCCAGGATATTTGACATTCCTGCATGCGGAGGATTTTTGCTCACGGAATATGCCCCAGGACTTGAAAAATATTACAAAATAGGAAAAGAAATAGAAGTATTTGAAGGAATTAACGACGCAGTTGAAAAAATAAATTATTATCTAAATAATGAAGAAGAAAGAAGGAAAATTACTGAACGTGGATATCAAAGAACGATTAAAGAACATCTCTATGAAGATAGATACAAGAAGCTCTTCAAAGAAATACTCACAAAAATTTAGTCATCCCACCATTCTCCTACAAAATAAATTTTTGAATCATCTTCAGAGAAAACTGGAGAGTGGCATAAGAAAGAATCTGGGAAATAATCAGGAGTTATATCTTGATTGTTTGTTCCATCAGAATTCATCATGTATAAGTCATATTTACCGGTGGTGCCGATTGCCGCTACAAGATAGACTATTTTATCTCCTGAATGTGACCAACTCGCTAAACCTTGGCTATATCCAGTACTTGTGAGTGCTTTTTCTCCAGAGCCATCTGAATTGATTATGTAAATATCATAATTCCCATGGGGCGAAATATCATTAACCAAACGTTCGAAGACAATCTTAGAACCATCTGGACTTAATCTAGGATCATAATCGCCAAAAGGAAGATTGGCATTCCCCCATTCTCCGGCATTTGGAGGATACGTAATTGAATGCGCACTAGTACCATCATCATCCATCATCCATATTTGGCTATTCCGGGTGAAAACAATCTTGTTCCCACTCCAGTGGATATCAGAATCATGAAACTCAGAAGCATAGAGTTCTTTTATGTTGCTTCCATCTTGATTCATAACATATATATCAAGAGTGTTGTTGCGCCAGGTAAGAAAGGCGATCTTAGAACCATCAGAAGACCAAATTGGGTAAAGGTCCCAGAATTCATTATTAGTAAGTTGTTTTACAGTACCGTTCATTGTAACGGAAAAAAGTTCTTCGCTCTCATTATCAATAGCAGTTTTCTGAGAAAAAATGAAATTGTCACCAAAAACACTAAGGCCCGATATTTCTTTTGAAGAGCTGTAAATTAATTCAGTTTTTTCAGTAGCAAGATCAAAAGAATAGATTCCCCACCTTTCTTCATGAGGTACTTTTTGAGTGCAACCCATAAGAAGAAGTACAAGAAACAATACAATCACTCTTTTCATAGACTTAGAAGAGATAAGCAAGTTTAAAAACAATAATGGCTAATAACAGATTAACTAATTAGGTGTTCATTAATGGGAAAATTTCCAGAAGCTGACAGGATAATTGCTCAGACGTTTATTTGCAAAAAGTGCAAAGCAAGGAACAAACGAACTTCGAAGAAGTGTCGAAAATGCGGATCACCTCATCTGAGGCCTAAAAGAAAGGAAATAAGAGCGAAGAAGTAATTTTATAAATACTTCTCAGTATTATTGCTATCCGCTATTCGACAGAACATCTTTTTAGATGTAATATTTTTAGGTGGATTAATGGGTAAAGGAGGCAACGGAGAATTTGCAGGAAGAAACTTGCATCGCAGAAGGAAAAAATACATGTGGCTCTCTAAAAGATGGAAGAGACGAAAATTAAAGCTTAAAGAGAGATACGACCCACTAGAAGGTGCACCACAGGCAAAAGCAATAGTCTTAGAGAAAGTAGTGCTAGAACAAAAGCAGCCCCACTCTGGTCTTATCAAATGCTGCAAATGCCAGCTTCTCAAAAATGGTAAGGTTGTAACAGCCCATGCACCAAGAAACAAGGCGATAAGCTATATAGACGAACACGACGAAGTTTTACTAGCAGGTCTTGGTGGTTCTCAAAGAGGACAGATGGGGTCTATTCCAGGAGTTAGATACAAGATCGTTGCAGTAAATAATGCAGATCTTCAGATGCTCAGAAAGGGCAAGAAAGAGAAACCAAAGAGATGATCATATGGATAAATTATTTGGAAAATATCCTCTTGATAAACTAGAAATAAAGGATTTGAGCCTTGCCCAGACAATTTGTTTGAAGCAGGTAGAAGTGCCACATTCATTTGGTAGGCACAAGAAAAGGGCATTGGGAAAGATTCAAGTTAATGTTGTAGAAAGACTTGCAAATAAACTTATGAGAGGAGGAACTGGTGAAAAAACCTCTGGTAAGGTTATAAGAAGCAATGGAAGAATGCAAGGAAAAAAACTTCGTGCTCTTAAATTTGTAGAAAAGGCATTCATAATAGTAGAAAAAGAGACAAAAGAAAACCCAGTACAAGTTTTATTGCGTGCCTTAGAGAATTCAGCACCACGAGAAGATGTTACAAGAGTATCACATGGTGGTGTAAGTTATCAAATAGCCGTAGATGTTTCTGCAACAAGAAGGCTTGACATGGCCTTGAGAAACATCTCCCTGGCAGCTCTCATGGGAACATTTGGTAAGCCAAAATCACTTGATCGTGCATTGGCAGATGAGATAATTTCAACTGCAAAAGGAGATGTACAGACAAGTTATGCCATCAAAAAGAGAGATGAAACAGAGCGTATGGCCAGAAGCGCCAGATAATTTTCTTATTCTTTTATCGCCGTATGGTCCTACGTAAGGTTTAAAATCCTTATCTCAGAGGGACTTAAAGGTGATAATAATGGGAAGAAGCCCAATAGTAGCTTTGATAATGGCGTGTATACCTATAGTAAATCTATATTTGATATATAAGTGGTGGGATGAGCTCAAGACAGCAACCACGGCAAATTACAGCCCATTTATTAGGTTGATTTTGTGTCTTATTCCGATTGTAAACCTCTATTTCCTATGGAAGTTTTTCACAGGTGTTGAGGATGCAGCAAAGAAGAAAGGTGTTGGTGGATATCCGCTGGGAGCAACGATTTTCTATATAATATCTATAATATTCTTCATACCAGCGATTTACTTGATCTACAAAACACAAGAGCTTCTAAACGCCCTTGAGTAAATGCCCTTTTGAGGGCGATCTTTTTATTTATTTCTATCTAAAGACGTGAGTAAGAGACTCCTTATGGTCTACTATTTGTTTAGAGGTATTTAGATGGCACGAAAGGAAATTGTAGTCGAAGAAGTACAAAAATTGATGGATACTCTTGAGAATGTAAGGAATGTTGCTATTGTAGCACATGTTGATCATGGAAAAACTACGCTAACAGATAGCCTTGTGGCAAGAGCAGGCCTTATCAACAAAGAGCTTGCAGGAGCACAGAGATGGACTGATTTCGATGAACAGGAACAGCAGAGAGGAATTACAATCAAATCAGCAAACATATCACTTGGATTCAATTACGATGGTAAGGATTACCTTATCAACCTTATCGATACACCTGGCCACGTAGATTTCGGTTTCCATGTAGTAAGGGCAATGAGAGCTGTGGATGGCGTTTGTCTTGTTATAGATGCTGTTGAGGGGGTTATGCCACAGACAGAAACAAACCTAAGACAAGCCCTGAAAGAACGTGCCAAACCAGTGCTCTTCATAAATAAGATTGACAGACTCATAAACGAACTTCAACTGGACGCCAAAGCAATGCAAGATAAATTTGTTAAAATTATAACACAAGTAAATAAGATAATAGAAGCCAATGCCCCTGAAGACAAGAAAAAAGATTGGGTAATTGGTGTTGAAAAAGGGAATGTAGCTTTTGGTACAGCATACAACAAATGGGCTATTTCCATCACATCAATGAGAAAATTCAATATTACGTTTAAGGACATTTATGAAAAATGTGCCCAAGAAGATCACAAATATCTTGTAGAAAGAAGCCCATTGGACGAGGTGCTTCTTGAAATGATCATAAAACACCTGCCAGCCCCAAGTGTAGCACAGGTGTACAGAATCCCAGTACTTTGGAAAGATGGGGACCTGCAATCAGAAGAAGCAAAGGGCATGCTTACATGCGATTCAAAAGCAAAAGCTATTGGTGTATGTTTTGGTGTTGTGCACGATGAACATGCGGGAGAAGTAGCAGTAGTTAGAGTTTTCTCTGGAACAATAGAAAAAGGAACAGAACTTTATGTATCATCCAAAAAGAAATATGCCAAGACCCAGCAGGTTGGTGTTTACATGGGTCCTGACAGAGTAGCTGCAGAAAGAATAAGTGCAGGAAACATAGGTGCGCTTGTAGGAATGAAAGATGTTTATGTTGGTGAAACAATTTCTGCAGATCCAATGCCTGCTTTTGAACTGATAAAGCATTATTCAGAGCCAGTTATTACAAAATCCATTGAAGTGAAAGAACAAAAAGATCTGCCAAAGCTCATAGAAGCTCTACGGGGAATATCAAAAGAAGATCCGACTATTCGTGTGAGTTTGAACCAAGATACTGGAGAGCACTTAGTAAGTGGAAATGGTGAACTCCATCTTGAGATTATTGAGTATAAAATTAAAAATGAGAAAAAGATTCCAATCTTGACATCACCACCAATAGTTCTTTACAGAGAAACACTTATTGGAAAGGCTGGACCCATAGAAGGTAAGTCACCAAACAAGCATAACAGACTGAAATTTACTGTTGAACCTCTTGAAGCACATATATTGAAAGCAATAGAAGAAGGGGAGATAAAGGAGGGTAGACCAAAAGGAAGGGAAGTGTGGGAAAAGCTTGTTGAGCTTGGCATGGATAGAGATGAGGCCAGAAATATTTATGATATCTATAATGGCTGCATGCTGATAAACTCTACAAAGGGTATACAATACTTGAACGAAATTGAAGAACTGGTTGTGCAGGGATTTGAAGAGGCAATGGATCAAGGTCCACTTGCAAAAGAAAAAGTAACAGGTGTAAAAGTAAAACTAGTAGATGCAACGCTGCACGAAGATAATGTACACCGCGGCCCAGCACAGATGATACCAACAGTAAAAAGACCCATATATGCCGGCATGTTATATGGTGGAACAACACTTCTTGAGCCTAAGCAAAAAGTACTCATAAATACGCTCCAGGAATACTCTGGTGATGTGATAAATCTTACAAACGGAAGAAGAGGCGTACTTGAAGGAATGGAACAGGAAGGAGAAAATGCAGCTATAACTACATTATTACCAGTAGCAGAGATGTTTGGATTTTCAAACGATCTTAGAGGTGCCACACAAGGAAGAGCAATATGGTATCAGGAATATGCCGGTTATCATACGGTTCCAAGAGACCTCGTAACTAAAATAGTGAAACAGATAAGAGAGAGGAAAGGAGAAAAAGCAGAGCCTCCAACACCAGAATTCTTCATGGAAGCGTAGCAAAAATACCTTGTAATTTTTTTACATATTTTATATTTTTGAATCCTGCAACTGAAAGCTTTTTTTCTACTTCTTTTTCAATGTTTCGCCCTTTTTTCTTTCCCACGCTGCCAACATAATTGAATATGCGGGCTTGTTTCTTACATATGCGCTTGAGTTCTTTATAAAATTCTAAAGAATAAAGCTGGGGGGCATGGGAAAATCTTGGCGGGTCGTGAATTATAAAAGAAAACATTGATGAATCAAAATTCTTTATGATTTCTACCACATCACCCTTCATAGGAACTATATTTTTATTCCACAAAGTTTCACTTAAAGGATTCCACTTAGCAAGGGTAAAAACAGCATCAGAAATTTCACATGTTGTTACAAGTTTTACGCCCTTCTGCCTTGATGCCTCGATAGCAGTGTATCCCAGACCCATGCAAGTATCAAGCAGAGAGGCATTTGCATTTTTGGGGATTTGCAGTCCTTTTACAACTGCTTTAGAATAATCAAGAGGTGTTTTGAAGTCTTTTACCAGTTGCATTCTGATGCCATCGATTTCAAGGATAGGAACGTTATTGTAAAGACGAAGTTTGTAGTAATGCCTATCAAATAGATCAAGACGAATTGAAATGCCATCTTTTTCTGCATAGATAAAATTGCCATCAGTAGTATAGGTGATTGAACCATCACTGCTTTTGCAATATTCTTTCATATATGAAAAGGGTTCTATACGTTTATAAAGTTATGGTAATAAAATAAAATATGTGGGTGGTGCATTGACTGCAAAAGCAAAGATTAATGATGGTACTGCAGAATTCTTCAGAACAAGACCTGCAGTTGAAACTTTCACTGATTTTAATGATATTTGCGAATTTGACAAAAATACTTGGGAGGTATTAAAGGATTTACCTATAAGAACAGGGAGTTTGTTGAGAGTGCCAAGTGAATATTATGAATATTGGAGAATAAGAATAACTGAAGAAAACAGACAACAACTTATTGATGAGCATAACAGATTTAGAGAGCAAGATTATCAAGAAAGAGAAAGAGATACGGACATAAGCGGCAGGGAAAAGACATCACTCAGCATATCTATGAGAGACAGCATGACACGTTTTATGGCTGTTATTACTAAGGAACTTATGCAAGCATCAGATGATGGAAAACGTGAATTCAACATTCTGGATTTGGCTACTGGGGCAGGACAAACAGTTTCTGCAATAGCAAGTGCCTTATGGATTGATCTAACAACAAGAGAACTATTAGAAAGAACCTCATTTCATTTAGTAGATTACTCTGGAAGAAAATTAGACAGGGCAGAGGAAGAACTTAGATCATATGGGCCGAATAGAATTGAGGTATACAAAAAAAGAGATGATATTTTTCTTGACATAACGCCAGAACGATTCGACATTGTGTTATCTTTGTGCCATTTTCACAAAAAACCTTTTCTTCAGGATACATTGGAAAGGGTGTATAAAGTTCTTGCAAAAAAAGGAGTTTTGATTTCAGGAGACTGGCATTCTACATTGTGTAATCACCCAATATACATACTCCAACTTCTCGAAAGAATGGGGATTGATGCCTGGAGAGTAAATTTATTCAGAGATCTGTTCAATGAATTTTTAGATCCAACCTCTTATCCAAACATGTCATATGAAGAGATTAGAGCTGTAGCAGACCATCAAGATTATTGGGCAGAGCTAAGTTATGACATCTACGCAGATGGAGTAATGCCAATGAAATCAAGACATTATGTACTTGGTGCTTTTGACACTACAAAAAAAAGAGTAGAAAAACTTGAACATGTGGGTTTAGTAACCGATCCCGATACAATTAGAAAAGCGTTTAAGAATGCCAGACTTCCGAATAACCCTCAGAAAATGATATGTGGAAGTGACCGCGCATCAGTGATAATGGCAATGAAGAAGGGGGCAAAGTGAGAAGGTGGGCCCCATGGATCTGATAACAAATTTATCTGATATAAAGGCTTTCGATGAAAGGATAACTAGGGCATGCAGTGATATTAGGTACCCAATTGGAAGTATTCTCAGAATTGCTGGCCAGTATTTAGCAAATTGGGGAATAGGAGTCACTGAAGAAAACAAAGAAGCAATCGAAGCTTTGTCTCTTAGAAGTTATCAAGATGAATGGAAAAGAACAACTGGAACTACTCATGATGCAATAATACGGGCAACAGAACTAGCTGGATTTGAAAGAGGAAATACTTACATGAATTCCGTAGTTGGTGATGTTGCAGTAGATCTAATGTTTGCAATGGCAGAATATGACAAAACAAGAACATTTAGATTATGTGATATAGGAGCAGGATCTGGAGAGACAACCAAGGCAATACTGGACAGAATAGAGTATTGGAAATTATATGAATTAATGGAGAGATTTGAATTTACGCTTATAGAACCATCTAGAAAGAATCTTAACATAGCAGGAGATAAAATAGAAACACATCGTGTTACTGAGCAGGTTGAAATTAAATTTATACCGATAGGTTGCACTACACACAAATTTTTAGAAAGAGTTGGGAAAGGCCAGTATGATCTGGCAATATCAAGCGCTGTTTTCCATCATATGAGTTTCCCGGGATATTTGCAACCAATAAGAGAGGCACTTGCAGAAGATGGTGTGGTTGTAATAGGAGACTGGTATACTACCATATGGAAGTATCCTGCCTTTGTTGCAGAAGTACTCAAAAGACTTGGAATAGGCAGATATGGACTCAATGATTTTATACAAATGTTTGATATAAGAGAGGGAGATGCAAGCAGACTTGAAAAAGAATTAACACCAGAACAACAAGAAACAAACAAAAGAATGATAGCATATGTATACAATATTGGAAATGAATTTGTTAGAATGTCTTCTCGTATGGGCCCAGAAGAAAGAGCTGAGTTTTTAGAAGCGCACGAAGCTTTTGACGATAGAATTGGAAAATTAGAAGATGCTGGATTTGTAATGGATTTAAAAGAATTAAAAGACAAGCATACTGCATTTGTCAATATGCCTAATAACAAAATAAGAGTAGATCCTAAAAATGATGCTGCTATGGTAGTGGCTGGAGCTAAAGTACCTGGCAAACTGAGAAAAGCAGCCTAAAATTCGATAGTTTCCTGCCCCATAAAATCCTGAAGCACTTTTGGAACCACAATTGTTTTGTCTTCTTGGAAATTTTCCAATATTGCAATTAAAGTCCTCCCAACTGCAAGTCCACTGCCATTTAATGTGTGGACAAATTCAAGAGAGGTTCCACCTCTGAATTTTATATTTGCTCTTCGTGCTTGGAAATCTGTGCAATTAGAGCATGAGGATATTTCCCGATAACAATTTTGGGATGGGAGCCACACCTCAATATCATATGTTTTAGCACTTGCAAAACCTAAATCCCCCGTACAAAGTTCAACAACGCGATAAGGAAGTTCAAGAAGTTCCAATATGCGTTCTGCATCCTTGGTAAGGCTCTCTAGTTCCTGATAGCTGGTATTAGGATGAGTAAATTTTACCAATTCAACTTTATCAAATTGGTGATGCCTTATCAATCCTCGAATGTCTTTACCATATGCACCGGCTTCTCTTCTAAAACATGGAGTAAACGCAGTGAGTTTTATTGGAAAATTAGATTCATTGAGAATTTCATCTGCATAGAGATTTGTTAATGGTACTTCTGCAGTAGGGATAAGCCATAGATCATCACTACAATGGTAAAGATCTTCTTCAAATTTTGGCAACTGGCCAGTTCCAGTCATGGTTTTTGTATTGACAAGATAAGGCGGGGCAATTTCCCGATAACCTCTTGAAACATGCACTGAAAGCATGAAATTAGTTATTGCTCTTTGGAGTTTTGCCAAATCTCCGGAGAGAACTGTAAATCTGTGGCAGGCAAGCTTCACTCCACGTTCAAAATCTATAAGATCTGAGTGTTGGGCTAAATCGTAGTGCGAAATAATATCGCTTGAAGACTTCTTTGGCTCGCCCAATTTTCTGATTTCTTTGTTGGATTTTTCATTTGCGCCAACGGGTACCGATTCATGGGGAGGATTTGGAATGTAGAGCAAGAGCTCTTTTATTTTCTCTTGAAGAGTGTCAGTTTCAACAGAAATATCTTTTATACGCGCACTTACCTCTCCTGATCGTTTGATTTCTTTGTCTGTATTTTCGCCCTCTTTTTTCTTTGCACTTACTTCAGCACCAAGTTTATTTCGCTCTGCACGCAGTTCTTCTTCTTCTTTTTTGATTTTACGCCATTCATTGTCAAATTCAATTACTTTCTGTAAGATAACATGCAGATCTTCATGTGAGTGTCTTTTCTGTAGCGCTTCTTCAAGCGCAGCTGGGTTATTCCTAATAAGATGAACATCAATCATAAATTTTCTTTCCTCGGAAGGATTTAAATTAGAATTCTTTGAAGTTGGGCAACTGCCTCTTCTAATTTTCCCTGACGATTGAATATCACCACTGCTGGAGCGCCAGTAAAGGCACTGTATGCTGCCAAATAAGCTCGATTCATCTGATCATGGAGTGCAATATCATCTGCATCTCTTTTTCTAGTGGGGTCATCTGCACGCCTTTTAGCTACCTCTTCCACATCTGCAGTAATTAATACTACTGCATCGACCTTTAGCATTTTCAAATAATTGAATGGTACTCCGGGGAAAAAACCTGATGGAGTGCTAATAGAGCAATGGGTATCGAGTATCACCTTGCCTTTCATTTTTGAAAGGCGTTCATAGACCATTTTTTGGGCTTTTTTTTGCTTTTCAATAGGAAGTCGGCGCATCTCATCTCTGTCTTTTATTCCAAATTTTTCTTTTTCAACCTCTAGCATAAGGTCTCCGTAATTCACTAACTTATAATCCGTATTAAGCCCTTTCAAAACAGTAGTTTTTCCCGCTCCTGGTAATCCCATCGCTATAATCATAAATTTAGTATAGAATGGTAACCTTAAAATATTATACGAAGAGAAGGTTGTAATGAGTATATTATTCATAATTGCACCAGAAAAGTTTAGGGATGAGGAGCTATTACATACGCAGCAAGTTCTTGAAAATTACGGGAAAAATACGGTAGTAGCAAGTACAAAAAAAGGAACATGTACTGGCGTACTGGGAGCAAAGATTGAATCTACACTTAACTTATCAGAAGTAAATGTTGACGAATATGATGCAATAGTATTTGTTGGGGGTCAGGGGACGCCAATAATAAGGAACAGCGATGAAGCTACTAGGATTACAAAGGAAGCAGATCAAAAAGGTAAGATTGTTGCTGCTATATGCTGGGCACCTACCATCCTTGCAAAAGCAGGCATTCTAAAGGAGAGAAAAGCAACGGTGTGGGTTGGAAATGACGCTGAATATGGAAAAACTACTGACAAAGTACTTGAGGATTATGGAGCAAAATATGTTGCAAAAGCAGTAGTTGTTGATGGGAATATAGTAACTGCTGATGGTCCGGGATCTGCACGACAATTTGGAGAGGAAATTGCAAAATTATTGAATTCCAAATAAAGAACCATGATTTGCATCGGCTATTTTAACAGTAACAAAATCGCCTAATTTTCCTTTAAAATTACGTACTACGACTTGCTGATAATTGATGTTTCTCCCCTTAAAATCAGGAGATTTTTCTGTTATAAGAACCTCGTATTCCTTTCCTATATACATTTTTCTTCTTTTTTCACTTATTTTTCTGACTAGTTCGCTGGTTTCTTTGCTTCTTCTCTTGATCTCATCGTTGTGGAGCTGGGTAAGTTCTTTTGCTTTTGTGCCTGGCCGTGGACTGAATTTGGAAACATTTGTAGTATCCGGTTCTATTTCTTTAAGGAGGTTCAATGTTTGCTGAAAATCCTCTTCAGTTTCTGTAGGATAGCCAACAATTATATCAGTAGCAATACTAACTTCTGGAATATTTAGCCTCAGTACTTTCACAATATCTATAAAATCCTTAATTGTATGATCACGATTCATTTCCTTGCATACCTTTTCGCTACCTGTTTGGACAGGAATGTGGAGGAATTTGTAGAATCTCCCGTGTTTTAACTTCGATATTATGTCTGGCAGCATTCTTTTTGCATGATCTGGATTTATCATCCCTAATCTTACTAAAAAGCGCTCATCTGTTTTTGTATCGCTTATTATTGCTTCGAGTAATTTGATTAGATTTGTTTTCAGATCAAGACCATAAGCACCAGAATCCATGCTCGTTAATTGTATTTCTCTTGCACCGTTGTTCACACTTTTATTTATCCATTTTACTATTGTTTTTGGAGAATAACTATGAAGAAAAGGCCGGGCAAATTTAGTTTGGCAGTAATGGCAGGAAGAAACGCAACCATCGTTTATTGGAATTCTCATAATAGGCGAACTGAAGGTTTTAGGCAGTAATTCTTTTGATTGAAAAACATTGTAAAAAGAAGGATTTTGTAATAGTGCATCATTCACTGCATCACATATTGATTTCAGCGAAGAAGGAGTAATTATTGGAGCCAATGGAGCAAATCTACGGATTTTTTTCTCATTTGCAGAGATGCAACCAGCTACAACAAATTTTTTGTTAGATTTCCTAAGAGTTTTGATATATTCAAAAATTTTGTTTTCTGTTGCTCCTTTGACAGTGCATGTGTTCAAAATGATGACATCGCTTTCTTCTTCATTATCAACTATCTGATATTTTTCTTTGAGTAGTGCTCTCAGAATATCTGAATCAGCCTGGTTCAAAGTACAACCATAAGTTCTGATAAAGACCTTAGGCATATCATCAGCCAAGGAAACCGCTTAAACTTGGGTACATATCAAATGCTTTCATTTGCTCGAGTTGTTCGTACATCCTATGTAGAATACCTACAGTAAGAAGGATACCGGTTCCAGTACCAAGAGCGCCTGTAAGATCAGCAATACCTGCAAGAAGACCAACACAAAAGGAACCCATAACAGTGAGCGGGAATATGTGTTTATTGAGAATTGTTTCTAACATTCTTGGATCTCTTCTGAAGCCAGGTATTTGAATACCTGATTCGCTAAGCTGGCCCGCTACACTCTTAGCGTCCATATTTGCTGTTTCCACCCAGAACATACCAAACATTACAGAAACAAAAGAAAGCATGATTATATAGACGATGGCATGCATCCACTCTGGGATACCAAAAAGACTTGTAGATGCATTGGAAAGAAAATTCCAGTGCTCAACTGTGGTTCTTCCAGCACCGTAGACTGGAGTAAACATGTACAGAAGACCATCCCTAAGTTGACCTTGGGCATCAACATAGCCGATTAATGGGAGGATTCCATGCGTTCCAAAGTCATAACCACCAGAAAAGTCAAGATAAGGATTGGTATTTTCATCGTAATATTGGCCAGTTAGAATGCCGCCAGAAAATAGCTGAATATTGATTATTAAGGCGCTTGCAAATATAACTGGGATATTGGAAACATAGAAGAATTTTAAGGGTAATTTTGGCACCATGCCACGAAAGCGCTGGAAGGCAATCGGTATCTCCACTTTAACTGATTCTGCATAAACAACTGTTAGAAAGACAAGAATAGTAAAGGCAAACGGAAGTATTGCAAGAAGACCATTAGGTAATGCCTCTGCACCACCTTCAGCCATTATGGCAATAAAACCTGTAGATGAGTTAAAGATAAGACTTACAACACCCATGAAGACGGCAAGTGATACACCGGCAGCTATGAACAGGCTTATACCACTCCCTATACCATATTTAGTAGTAAGCTCATCAAGGAAAAGTATGATAACAGAACCAACAGTTACCTGAAAGACTACGAGCAGCATTAAGATTAATGGATCAATGCCTGCAATTGAAGCTACTGGAACAATTTTAGCAACCATTACGAATACTACTGCTTCTACAAGTGCTAAAAGAATTGCAAGAACCTTCTGGGTTTCTAAGAATTTTGCTTTATCGTTTTTATTTTTTAGATCTAAATCGATAAGGCCAGCACCTGAGAAAAGTTGGAGAAATATACTTGACAGTACAATAGGGCCGATACCAGTAGTTAGAAGACTTCCTATTCTTGAAGCAGTTATTGTCTGAAGAAAATCAAGCCCGCCAGAGATATGTGGAACACCAAAGGCAGTAGTTTGATACAACATGAAGTAAAGTACGAGTACAACACCAGTCCAGATAAGCCTATCTTTTACTGCAAGGGGCTTATCCGGTGCTTTTATTTTAGGGAGATATTTCGAAAACGAATGAACCAAGTTAATTAAAGACATTAGAAAATCCAACCTCAGGTAGTATGCTTAAATCATATTTATAAAAGTCACGATTTAAGTTTGGAGATTTCTCCACCGACTTCTTTGAGCTTCTTTTCAACATTTTTACTCCAGGAAACCGCTTTTATGGAAAGAGGAACTGAAACAGAACCAGTAGCAAGAACTTTACCATCGAATTCGAAAAGATATTTGTCATCTTTTTTCTTTAATTCATGTGTTATTGCTCTTTGGTTTATCTCAAAAAGATTGATCGCATTGACCCTTGTTTTGTTTGGTCTTGAAAAGCCATGTTTGCTGTAATAGTTTTTATCAACATTCATGGCCCAGCTCCATTTGTGTTTATCGATACCTGCTTTACCTGTACCACCACGGCAACCAGATCCACGTCTATTTTTTGTATTGCCTGCTCCGTGGCTTCTTGTACCTAAGTATTTCCTTGTTTTCTTTCCTTTTCTGGCCATCAGATCATCCTCCTCAGAAGTGAATCCATTTCTTGTCGTTTACCCAAATCGCCTTTGGGATAATGAGATTTAGTATCTTTATAGCCTTTTGAAGGAGGCCTAAGCCTAAAGACTGGATTTACAAATTCTATTGCCTTTTTTCCAGAAGAGATTTCAGTTGCTACTTGTTTGATTTCTTCTTCTTTCATGACTGCACGCAGTAATTTTCGGCCTTTCTTGCCTCTCTTACACAGTAATTTGAATATGGTTACCTCTTCAACAGGTCCAAAAGTGACATAATCCTTTACAATATTCAACATACCTATGTTCTGGGCGCTATCGTCCAGTAGTATGCAGTGATTGGGCCTTTCAAGACGTAAAAGACCAAGTGTCTTTTCTATGTTGGGACTTATTTTTCTCCTGCCTCTAATGCGAATAACTGCTAATTTCATTATTATCTCCTCATTCCGCTCGTGGTTTTAACAAATTAATATTATCAAGTGCATTTATTGTGGCTGCGGCCATGTTGTAAACATTTTTACCTCCATGACATGAACTCCAAACATCCTTTACGCCAGCCATGGTAAGTACTTTTTTCACAACATCATTACCAGCAAGACCAAGACCTCGTGGTGCAGGCTGTAGAGTAACTGTAGTGCTTCCCTCTTTTCCCTCTGTTTTAGAAGGAAGAGAATGTCCGACTGAACACTTACATTCCCAACTACCGCAACCGGTTTTTATGCTTACCATATTTTTCTTTGCATCTTTGATAGCATAATCCAAAGCAGGTTTGAGTTCTTCACTCTTTCCCACTCCAAGACCTACGTGGCCTTTTCTATCGCCAATAACAGTAACAACTCGGAATTTTACTCTTTTTCCTGAGTCTGTTACTCTCTGGGTAGTATTAATCTTGAGAGTTTCAGATTCTAGATCTGGAAACAACGCATCAATGATTTCTGGTTCAAGGATTGGTTTACCAATATTGACAATTTCTTCAAATGTTGTTATTTCTCCTGCTTTTACTTTTTTGCCTATCCTAGATTTTGGTTCCCAGGATTCCTTATCTACTGTTCTTACTTTTTCAGCCATAAAAATAATCACCCTGCAATTTTACTCTTTAGATCATCAAATACTGTCTTGTATTTCTCTGGTGGATTGGAAAGCTTATTCTCAGGTATTTTTTCATTATCGCAATTTACTTTAATGCCAGAGTCCAAAGCACCCTTGAGAGCAGCAAAAACCAATGAACCTTTTGAAGGAACGTACATCCCCATATCAAACACAAAATCTTTGATGCCTTTTTCTTGTGCCAACTTACCTGCCATGAGGCCGACGAGATAAGCAGTCCAAACATTTCTCTTTGCAGGCCATTTATATTGCTTGGCAAGATGTCTTCCAGTAACTGTAATTAATGTTTTGTCTCCTTGTGGATCAAAATTGATGAATTGAACAATAATATTAGTATTACTCCTTCTTACTACCATTCTTGTCTTACCGCTCTTGATCAGAGCAAGTCTCTTGACATAATTGGTTTTGCCTTCTCTGCGTCTCCTAGGATAAAGTTTGAATTTTGGTCCTTTAGCTCTTGTCATTTGCCTTCACCTTCTTTTTAATTACCGGCTTCGCCTTTTGTTCAATTGCCTGCTTCGGCAACTCATAATCTTCAGGAATCAGCTTGTTATCTTTTAGATATAGAAGCATTGCATTCTTGCTTCTGAAAATACCGCTTTTAATTTTTGCATAAAGCTGTCTTTTATTATCTATATTTAGTACATTTGTTCCGATAAGCAATCTAAGGAGTTTTCTTTGTGCGCGAACTTTTTGCATCCAGTAAGTTTTAGTATTCCTGATTCGTCCTTTTTTGCTACCTGGACCCCTGCGCTTCTTTTTCTTTTTGCCAAGTCTTCCTTTAGGCTTGATTTTTGATACAACACCTTTATCGATAAGACCTTTAACATCGGCCCTGGTTAAGGCTCCTTCAGCATCCTTTAATCCATCAGGTGATATGCGAACCTTGTTTTTTCCAATACCGAATATATCAGCAGCGAGTCTTCTTACAGTTGAAATCGTCATGATTTAGCACCTTTAAATTTCTTTTTCTGGCCCCGTATGTTTGCTATTTTGAGTTTCAATGATTTTGCCTTCTCTTCTATAAGTTTTCTTTTTTGTGCACCTACAGATGAAGATATACGAACAGTAACATCGTTGAGTCCATCAAGTTCCTTCACATTATGTACAAGCACTTCTTTGCTTCCATTGGGATGAAGTCCACGAATAGCTTTTGGATTGCGGTAACCAATGCAGGGTAATGCACCAGTCCATGCAAATTTCATACGTTTTTTGTTGTGAGTACCTCTCGGTTTTCTCCAGCGGTCTTTTACTTTTTTAAAGAAACCGAGATTGAGAACATTAAACTTTGGTTTTTTCTTCTTTTCCATAATTATCCACCATCTTCGTATATACCATCTTGGAAAATTCTTGCATCCCTTTCCTTTATCTTAAGGGCGATTCTCATATTAGCTACTGTTTGGCCCACTGCTTCTTTATCTAAACCAGAAACAGTAACATTTTGACCTTTTACCTCTATTTTAGTATTGCCCACTAAGGCTGCTTTACGGGGTTGTTTTTCCCCAAGGAAATTTTTGATTAATATTTGTGTTCCTTTTATTTCAATTGAAACGGGAAAATGTGCATAAAGCACCTTGAGTTTTTTTGTATAACCATCAGTAACGCCTTTCACCATGCTCGTAACAATTGATTCAATCGTACCTGCAAGAGCCGGACTTTTTGTAGAAATTTTAACCTCATTAGCCTCAACAGTCAAAGCAACTCTTTTTGAAAATGATTTTTTGAGTTCGCCAATTGGCCCTTTGACAGTGACAACATGATTGTCAACAGAGACATTTATTCCTTCGGGTATTTTTATCATTGAGAACACCTAGTAAACATAGGCCAGAAGTCTTCCGCCCACGTGCTTTTTCTCAGCATCTGCATTAGTCATAATTCCATTGGATGTAGAAACTATGAGTAGACCAACACCAAACCCAGGAATAAATACCTGTTCTTTCTTGGCCCACTCGTGCCTTCGTACTGGCATTCTTGGCTTAATGACACCACAATCATTTATTCTTCCATCAAGGTGAATTTCATAGAATCCACCACGTCCATTGTCTACAAAGTTATAATCTTTCAAATATTTATGATCTTTCAGAAGCCTAAGAATTTCGGCTATAAGTTTTGATGCTTTAACTGTACAAACATTTTGTCCAACCAATTCATGTGTTTTGATTGTGTTAAGTGCATCTGCAAGATGATCCATAATATCAACCTCCATATTTGCGGAACCCGATGTTCTCGGCCATTTCTCTAAAGCATCTTCTGCACACATAAAGACCATATTTCCTAATAAGGCCTCTAGAAGTGCTGCAGTTACGGCAGACTCGTGTTCCTTTTCCTTTATATTTTTCTTCTGCTGGTATCTTCATAAAAATCACTCAAATTTGACATCAAAATTGTTTTTCACAAACTCCATTGCTTCTTCTTTGCTTATCCTATGTTTTTTCCCTATTTTAGCACTTTTGAGTTTTCTAAGTGAAACCCTTTTTCCAGGCCTAACAAGTGATACGCAAACATCAAAACCATACATTTCCATAGCTGGATCGTATTTTACTCCTGGAAAATCGATGTATTCATGCACACCAAAAGAAAGATTACCTTGCTTATCAAAATTTCTCGTATTTAAGATTTTTCTCTTTGCTATTAGGGCTTTTTCAAGGAAAGTTTTTGCTTCTTCTCCTCTGAGCGTTATCATAGTTCCTATGGCTAGTCCTTTTCTGAGTTTGAATGAAGGTTGTCGTTTTTTTGCATGTGTTTCAACAGGAACTCTATCATCAGTAAGTTTGCTCAGCAGATTTTTAGCATTATCTAGCCTTTCTCCAGGCTCTCCAACGCCAATATTCACAACAACCTTTTCTATCATTATGTCTCTCATGAAGCTTCACCTTTGAAATCTGCATCAACCACAAAGAGGTAGTCTGCTATAGTGATGAACTCGCCGCCATTTTCTTCTTGCACTAAAGCCTCTGGCGGTTTTCCTCCTGCACGATTTATTATTTCTTTTAATTTGACCAAAATGCCAGCGTGTTTTCCTTCAATTACCAGGCAACGTGCACCAATTTCTCTTTTAAGATGATTTTTTATTTTTGCAACAGGCAGAGAAACAAGAACACTGTCACCAACTCTAAGGTGATTATCTGCTATCATGTTTTTTCCATCATGGAACATAACATTGATTTTTGCACCTTTGAGAGTATGTTTTTTTACGATTTTGAGCAATTTTGTTGAAGATGCTTCTTTCCCTATTTCAAGAGGGAATAATCTTCCTTTACGATCGACCATTATACGATAATTAGAATCGCTTTTAGGGATAGAAACAACATCCATCAAACCAACAGGGAACTTTTCGCTGATTCTAATTCTTCCATCTACTTGCACCAGTCTGTTTGAAAGAATCTTTTTTACTTCTTTTTGCGTTTTTGCTATTTTTATTATGTCTCTCATAAAAACAGCCAAGGGCATAGAATACTTTTTAGGATGTGGTCCTGGTGAAGATTTGACAATCCAAGTATATGCCTTTTTATCATGCACAGGAATAGCTTTTGGAGTAGCTATTCTTTTCATGTGTTTTTTTCCTCCTCGTTTTCCCATACAAATATCACCTTTCTACTTTTTCTTTGGATTCGGTTTTTTCCTCCGTAACCTTTTCTGGTTCAGTTTTTGGTTTTTCTAGCTTGAAAACATCTGCAGCAAACATTTTCTTGCGTTCAGGCGTTGCTTCAAGCCCTGTAAGAAGAAGATTAGAAGGGTCGAGTGGGATGAAAACCTCACGGGCACGGGCATTTGTAACTGTAATACCTTCAAGATAAACTTTTCGTTTCACAACATTTACCTTGCTGATTTTAGCTTCCTTGCCCTTTCTTGGGCCGCGCATTATTTTTACTGTGTCTCCCTTGCGCACCTGCAATGATCTCTTTTTATTTTTGAGTTTAGCCCTCAACTCCTTTGAGAGGTGGGCACAGATTCGCTTTTTCCTCTTGTGAAGCTTTTCAGAATAATACTTTTTTCTTTCAGTATCAGATTTCATTTATACAACACCTGCAGAGATTGCTGCAACCTTTGGAAATCTTTCTGCTATTTCTCTAGCAACGACACCTTTGATTTCAGTGCCCAGCGGTAAAAAGTCATCAGTTACAAGAACAACAGCATTGTCTTCAAAAAAGATTCTTGTGCCATTTGCACGTCGAAAGTCTTTCTTCTGACGAACAATCAGGGCCTTAACAACCTTTTTGATCATATCTGGTTTGCCTTTTCGCACTGATGCTAATACTATATCCCCCACACCAACTTGAGGGTTCCTGCCGCGTGTTCCACGATAACCAAGAGCACCGACAACATAGACTAGTTTTGCCCCACTGTTATCTGAACAGGGAATAACAGAACCTAAAGTTAGAGTTTTACAAATATTACTTGTGAGCCCTTTCATTTTGTTTCACCTTCAATAAAACCAATGATAGTCCATGATTTTGTTTTGCTTATTTTTCTCGTTTCTGCAATAGTAACGAGATCACCAACCTTTGCACTTAATGAATCTGGATTATGAACAATAATTCTTGAACGTGTCTTGGCCCATTTACCGTATTTTGAAAGATATTTTGTAATATCCCTCTCAACTACTGCTGTTTTTTTACTTTTAGTGCTTATTACACGGCCAGTAAGGGTTTCTCCCCTGATTTTAAGGCCATCGAATTTTGTGTCTTTTTTCATTAAACATCACCTTTATTCTATTAAACAACAGATGAATCTTCCCGCAGAACAGAAAGGTGTTCAACTGCTCGGACCCCAATGTAGAATCCTATAAGTGTATCCATAAAACGGACTAACCCTATTTTAGGTACAAAGATTTAAAAATGATTAGAGGAGGAAATGAGGGAGTTCAATCTCAGACTTTTTTTGGCCTTTCATGTGGACGGAAGGTTATATTCTTCCCTTCGACCTCCACAGTTTCGCCCGAGTCGAGGATAAAATTAAAGGTTGATGATATTTTTGGAATTTTTATTTCTTTCCCATTTTTTTCTATTACAATGAGATTCTTGGTTTCATCGACAATCTTTCCTTTAAGCCCAATAATATGCCTTTGGCTGCTATTGACTATTTCTACATCCAGGCCAATAAAAGTAGAATAAAGAAGATTTTTTTTGGTAATTGTCATGAAACCTCAATGCTTTCTTCTGGATAACCAAGCTTCATCAGAATGCCTGCCACTTTGTTTTTATGGTTTCCCTGAAGTATAATAATGCCTTCTTTGGCTGTTCCGCCACAAGCAAGTTTATTTTTCAGTTCTTTGGCAGTTGAGGAAAGCTGAGCCTTATCAATTCCTTCAACAATAGTAACAAGCTTTTTGAATTTTTTCTTGGTCGAGTATATCTTTATTTTCGCTGTTCCTTGTTTGTCAAGAATTTCGCATACGCAAAGATCCTTGAGCATTCCACATTTGGGACATTTATCCATTAACGTATTCACCTAGTACAAATTAGCAATTAGCTCTTTTTAACCCTTTTGGACGTGGGGGTTTTGAGCCTTGCTATGGTTTTTCTGATTGGTTTGACTTTATCCTTTCTTCCTTCGCCATGTAATTCAAGTATAACACGTTCAAGCTCTGCTATTTTTGCTTCTTTTTCTTTATCGCTCATGCGTTCAATATCGCTTTTTTTGATTACCATTAGCGTCTACCTCTTCTTGGTGGTTGTCTTCTTGGTGCTGATCTTTTTGGTGCTGAGTTTGTATTACCTTCATTTCGTGTTTTGTCAACACTGCTTGCTGAATCAATCACTTTTGGAAGCACAACATTTTCTGTTTTTTTATCAGGGAAAACAGTACCAGGAGGAACAATGCGAACAAGCACACCAATAATTCCAGAACGTGTATTCGCATGGATATGGGCACTTCTTGCCAATCGTGCTGGTTCGCCAGCCTTCGGAATATAACCTGCAGATACACGAAGGCTTTTTGCCCGTGCACCCTTTGCTCCAATTTTTCCTGCAGCAACTATTTCAGCACCGAGTGCACCTGCTCTGATTATTTCTCTTAATGTATAATGAAGTACTGCACGAACTTTTTTGCCCATCTCTATATAACGAGCTGCTCTTCTTGCAACTAATCTTGGTTCAAGAAAAGGTTCCTGCACTTCAACAACACTTATCTGAGGATTTTCAATATCAAATGATTGTTTTATCGTATCAGTAAGTTCGTTTATGAGCCTGCCTTTTTTTCCGATAATCCTTGCAGGATTAGTAACTTCAAGCGTTATTCTTGTAACTAACGGCGTTCTTTGAATATCCACATTAGCAAGCCCAGCTCTGTCCAACTTTTTTTCAAGGAATTTCATAAGCTGATATTTGCTGAATGGCTCCTCGATCAATTTTTCTTGATAAATCATTATTATCACCTTTTGTCATATTCCCCGTGTTGATGGGGCATTTCTTTTTTCTCATGATCTTTTTCTTTGTGAATATGTGTTTCCATATCTTTTTTCAAAAGCTCTGGTTGTTTTTCTTCTTCAACCTTTTTTTCTTCTGGTTTCTTTTCCTTGGGTTCTTTTTCATCTTTTTTAGGTTTTTCTTCTGATTTCTTTTTCTTGTCTTCCTTAGGTTTTTTAGGCGGAGTTATAGTAACACCTTTTGGTATCTCTTCGCCTTTAAGCACTATTTCTACTCTGGCCGTTTCAAGATTGGATCTGGCCCAACGACCTTTTGATGCAATACGTGGATACATTTCCTTCTTATTTGCTGATGCCAACAGAATTGTGTAGGTATCACCCAGGCCTTTTACTTTTCCGTTTGCAATGGCACTTTTTAGAAGTTTTAAAACAACTGCTGCTGCTTTTTTAGGGTACCTCCCTTTCCTCCCGCGAAGCTCTCTCCTATGGCCAAGTCGTTTATTGTGCGTCCTATAAAGAATTGGGATTTCTCCTTTTGATGCCTTTTCCAAAAAGCCAAGTGCCCAGATTGTTTTTTTATTTTTCAATCTGCCACAAACTTCTGCAAGGTCTTTGTAGGAAGCATTTACGCCCTCGATACGAGCGGTTGCACAATTTTCCGATATAGTTGAAGAATAACCTTTCATAAACATCACTTAAGTGGCACGAACTTGGAACCTCTTGTAGCACCCACACCGGGTCCAGAGTGAATAACCCTTCCTACCGAATGTGAATAATCGCCAAGCCTTTTGCCTATTTTGTGTAGTGTTATTTCCACTTTCTTGAATTCTTTTCCGTTATGAACTGCAAACGTCAAACCAATCCATTCAGGGAGGATGACCGCTTCTCTAATATGTGTTTTGATTAGTTTTTTTGGATTTTTCGCTTTAACTAATCGTACCTTTTCCATAAAAGTCCTTAATGGAGGATTGCTCTTGACTTTGAGTAGAGTTCTTCTTTCCCTTGAACCAATTTTTTTCATAAACTCATCAAAGCTGAGTTTTTCAATTTCATCCTCGTTAACTCCTTTCCATGTGTTTTTCTTCATAATCATCACTTCTGACCTGTTTCAGCAGTCCTTTTTCCTTTTCTACGACCTGTTTGTCTAGCAGCTATATGTCCAACCTTTGATCCAGGTGGAGAACTTCTTGCAACAGTTGTAGGCTTACCAGCATGGTGTTGCTTTCCTCCATGTGGGTGGTTATAAGCTGATTGGTGGACACCCCTAACTGATGGCCATAATCTGTTTCTTGCTTTTCTTAATTTGTAATAATTAGCACTTGCTTTGAGTAATGGCTTTTCAAGTCTACCGCCGCCTGCAAGTACGCCTAATTGTGCCCTGCACTCATTTGAAAGTAGCAGTGTTACCTTGCTAGGTAGCTTGACATAGACAATTTTACCTTCTTTTGAAATGATATTAGCATAAGAACCAGCGGCTTTGACAAGTGTGCCACCGTCTCCAGGATTGCGCTCTATATTGAATATATATGCACCATCTGGAATGCGGTAGAGTGGTAAAACACTACCAAGAACAAGTTTGCCTTGAGCACCTACATGGATCTTATCGCCTACTGCAATGCCTTCAGGAGCAAGTAGAAAACCGCTCTCATTATTTTCATATTTTATTTTCATTAAAGGGGCTGTTCTTCCAGGATCATCAACAAATGAAAGTACCTTTCCAGTTAAAACACCTGTTTTTTCCATATCATCATAACGGCGGTATTGTAGATCTGTCTTATAACGATGGCTTGGAGCAAGATATCTCGGGGAACCTGATCCTCTTTTTTGTTGTTTTAGTCTTTTTCCCATAAATATGACCTCATGCAATCATTTTCAGTTTAGTAGCAATGTCATCTGCCTTGAATTCTTTTGTAAGTTTTACCAAGGCATGTTTTTCACCTTTTGCTGTTACAAAAGTTCTTACGGATGCCACTTTCACATTGAAAAGTTTTTCAACTTCCTCTTTTACTTGTGGCTTGCTAGCATCAAGCGTTATGTGGAATGTTAGAGTATTTTCATACTCGATTTTACTAATAGCCTTTTCTGTTTTTACAGGTTCTATAAGTATCATGCTTCAAACCTCTTTGCGATCTCAGGAAGTGCATCCTCAGAAAAGAGAGTAAGCCGTCCTGGATGTGTTCCTGGAGCGAGGTGTCTTACCTTTAGTTCAGACACACTAACTAAATCAACGCCAGGGATATTTGAGGCAGCCTTTGCTGTGCTGCCGTTAGAAACAACTATAAGCATGGATTTTGTTCCGGTTTTTTTAGCCTTTTCCACAAACTTAATAAGCTTCAGGCTCTTGAGAACATTCATCACATCCTTTGTTTTTTTAAGGCCCTCAAATTGTTTTTCTATTATGATTGGGATTGATGGGCCAATCTCAGTGTTGGCACGGCCACAAACAACCTCACGATTAGTGCTAAAGGCCAGTGCACTGGCCAGGGCGATTTTATACTCTCTTTTATTTATGAGTTCAACAATTTTCTTGGTTACTTTAGGTGGATGTGCGCGTCTTCCTTTTACTGCAAGTGGTATACGCTTAACTTTACCAAGCTGACCACCAGGAAGTACTTCGTGTGGAAGGTGAGGAATACCTTTGTTCTTGACTGTACCAAAGTCTTCTTTTCTACCCCTGTATCGAGCACTGGTTTCAAGACCAGCGAATGGATAGGCTCCTTTAGGCTGATAAGTTTCACTTTCCTCGCTAAGAACAGCTCTTTTTACCAAGTCTCCTCTTTGGGGGGATTCGAAAACATGTGGAAGATCTATCTGTTTGAGAGCTTTTCCTTCAATTGAGTATACTGTTGCTTTCATTCAATCACCTGAGAAAAGTGAGCTGAGGCTCCTTTGCTGCTGATGCGCGAACCGCTAATCTAAGCTTCACTAGTCTTTTTGCTGGCCCTGGAATAGACCCTTTAAGCATAACGTAGTTTCCCTTGACAAAACCATAATGTGGAAACCCACAAGAAGGGTTTATTTCTTCGGGTTTGTCACTTATCTTCATGATCATCTTATTGATTTCTGTTCGCTTATGATAACCAGTTTGACCTGCTTGAGGAACTGTATACATAACATAAGCAGGGGTGAATGGGCCTAATGTACCTACGTGACGTCTTTTACCAGTAGCTTTTCTTCTTTGGATATTTACTCCAAACCTTTTTACTGGACCTTGCCATCCTTTGCCTTTAGTGACGCCGATTACATCAACAAAATCTCCACTCTTGAAAACATCACTTATTGGGAGTTCTTTGCCAAGAAGACTCTTACAAAACTCAAGTTTTTCTTTCGCATCCTTGCCGCCACAGCCCAATTCCATTTTTTCAATATGTTTTTTACCAATGGCTGTTTTTGAAGGCGTTACAAAAACAAGGAGTCTTGCATCATCAATTTCATCGAATTCTTTTGGTTCCTTTGGTTTCTTTACTCCGGATAATTTGAGTAATTTATCATCTTGTGTAAGTATATCTCCTATTGAATTCTTTGATTTGTAACAACGTATACCATATACGACTAAGGGCGGAACCTCTAGGACTGTAGCCGCGCTGACAATTTCTTGACCTTTTGATGGAGATTCACTCTCGTCAACATAGGCAATGTGCATCATGCCTGCTTTGTAGCCTGCATAACCAAGTACTCTTTTTTCTTCTGAGTTCTGCCAATAGACTTGTGCATTCTGTTTTGATGCTCTTTTCCTGGGCCTATAGGCCATTGATCCCTTCCTGGGTTTCTGTATATCTGACAATTCAACACCTTCTATAATTCCCGCCAATACGACAGCTAATTTTTGGCCGCTTTTCCTAAAAAGCGGATCGTGTTGCCCTTAAGATTCCAGGGAAATACCCCTTCTCATACGGGATCTTGGAAATGCTCCAAGATGCAAGTGTGACACTTACCACGCCGGAAATAATTAAGTAGAAAAACTATACTAAGAAAGATTTATAAAGTAAACTTTTCTTTCGACGAAAAGAGGCAGTAATAAAAGAATTTGGTTGATAAATAGGTAAAAGGCTAGACCCAGCATTAAAAACAGAGATGATTGTTGGAATTAGTGAAAAAGCATGTATTTATAAAGGTTAAGTGTGTAAAATAATATAAAGAAAGGATAGTGAAACCACCATAAATTCAAAATGATCAGTATGACTTCTAAAAGACTCAGAGGACCGGGTGAAGATACGCCTGAGGCACGTAATGCACAGATGTTAGACCGTCTAAAAAAGAGACAGTTGAGATTGGCTATCAAAAAAGCCCATGAAAAAGGTACCCAACCACCGAAACTTGTTACTTGTAATCCACAGGCAAACGGTGATAGAACAAATGGCAGAACACTTGATGAACATTTGAAAGTTATCGTAGGCCCTTATCTTATCGACGAAGCAATGCAAGAAGAATTAAATGGGAATACTTTTAGTGCAATTGTATGTTTAATTGATAAATCCCGACAAAACCCAGTCAATAAATTAGGGGGTAAAAATGGTGGGGATAGAGCTATGGAAGCTTACTGGGATGTTGGAGCAACAACAACCATGCTTTTAGGCTCGATAAATGGAAGCAACCGAGTTGGCATGCATCTCACAAGAGTATCACCAACATCAGATGAGGGCATATTGGTTATAGGTGGAACCGGATTACCAACAAGTACTCACGAACAATTCAAGCAATGCTGGGCATACGCAAGAGAGCATCTTGATTTGAGTAAATATAAATATAATATTACTATAGGTGGGGAAGTATTTGAACTTGATCTTAAAGCATTCTCAAGGATTCTGAAACATCCAGATATGGTGGTGGCATGCAGTTACACTATTTCAAGTCCTATTTCTGTAAATCCATTGGCAGATCCAAGATTTTTGATGGATGAAATAAGAAAACTCGAGAATAGTGAAATTAATTTTTATGATTACTTACCAGTTAGTTTGAGAGGCAATGGGGGCCTTGCCGAAGTTAAAACTCCATTTGAGCGTAACCTTTTTGCAGATGGGATAAAAAGCAAACCAAATGGTTGTTATATTGAAATAAAACTTGACATAGGTGAGATTGCACCAGAACTTCTTCCACTTACAAAAGATGGAGAATGGGGCAATGGAACAAGAAAAGGATTTGCAGAACTATTTTCAGGGAAAGGGGGGATGCGTTTACTTAACACATTCATTGGAAAGGCACGTGCAAATCGCATACTCACTCCAATAGCACAAGCATTGGGTGATTTGAAAGCCATGGGTATAGATGTGGTTCCTGTAAGCGGAAATCATCTTCAGTATTGGGCCGATCTTCCCCCCAGTAGAAGAACAAAAGAAAGAATCAGGGAGGCAATAACTAGAAGAATACATACAAAGGTTGAAGATGTCGGTTATTTGGATTTAGAATTTGATCCTGTAGTTACATTAGTCAAGGCAGAAGGATTAAATGTGGAAGATGTAAGGGCAAGATTTATACTCGATTCTTTAGGACGATATGAAGAGGATGTTGCGGTTTTAGATAAGGCGGATTTTCTGCTTAATTTTGTAGAGAATGTGCATCAGCATGTACAACGAGAGCTATATAAAGAACTTAGCAAGAATGGCGGAAAAGGAATAACAAAAGAAGATAGAGAAAACATAGAATTTGTAAGATATGTATGCGCTAGTAGGAGAACCATAAGAGATGTTGAAGATTTTGTTTGGACAATTCGTAATGATCAGGAATTGGAACATGTAAGAGATAAAAGAGACAGGCTTGAGAATTGGATATTTGATTTTGCTAAAGAAAGATTTGATAGGATGTTTTATCTACTTGCACAAAAGATAAGAAGACAAGTTGGAAGATAATTAATGCAATGCTGGGAATGCAGGTGGTTCAACGCCAAGTGATTGATGTGTATTATCAAGTGCACCCAACACATCCCTATAGAGTGTTTGTGCCTTTCCTATCACTGTTTTTGCATCAGACTTTCTATCCTCGGTATTTTTTGCATATGTTCTCTCGCGTAAGAGGCCATCATTTAATGTGGTTTGTAGAATACTTGCTGCGATGCCCACACGACTAATAGTATATACATCAGCACTATTGCGTGATCTTTCGTACATTGTTTCAAGCATTCTAAATAAAGATAAAACAACTGTTGCGGGGATTTGTTCTGCTGGAGCAGCAATTAGATCCAACTCACCACTTTGTGTTTTTTCTTGAGCTACCATCAATGTTCTTTTTGCATCTGCTATTTGTGGGCGGAGATTATCTAGTCTTTTTTGTACAATGGTCGCATATCGATTAGCTGCTTCACGAGGATTGGCAAAGGATCTTTCTCTGGCTCTTTCTTGCATTGAAGTAACAAAACCAGTAGCAACGACGGCATTTCTGCGTGCAGCCAATTGTTGAAGAACAGCCATACATAAACCTCCATTTATATTCGTGTATAGAAATATATTAAAAGTAGAACTAAACACGCATACAAAAATCCATTTTCTTCAACTAAAATGGATCAAAAATAAACATCTATTAACACAATTTTATTAAAAATAACATTGAAATAAAAAAATTCAAGTGATTTTCTACAAGATAATTACTCTTCTTCATAACTTTCATATACTAGATCATTAAAAGAATATGCCGGTGGATCATCTGCAAAAACTTTTAATGCATCATCACCCATGAGAAAAGAACCACTTTCAGGAACAAAAAGATATTGGTGGTTTTCCCATGAAAACTTAACAAAAGATTTGCCTTTTTTTGTTACAATTATACGAACATCGTCAGATTCAAGAGAACGAAGTAAAGTAGTTAACATTATGGCCTTGTTCATTGCAGTGCCGATCTTTAATTTATCCATTTCTTCAAAATCCATCCAAAAGCTAAAGGCAAATTCGCAGGTTTTTATATCACGAATATAGGAAATCGCTCGTTGTGTTGCATCAAAGAATTGAAGTTTATAATTATAAGGAATCATATCTTTAGTAAAATCATCGCGAAGTTTCCTTATTGTATCGTTGTATGGCGAAACTTTTTGGCGCATTTCTGAAATAGTGAGAGATTCTTTTTCATTTATTATATCTTTATACCTATTCAATACAAGACGATATATCTCAAGTTTTGTTGCAACATTCAGCTCGTCTACCATATAACGATAAACAATTGCCAAAGATTATTTAACCTTTTTTAATGAATGACTAATCATGACTTTTGAGATATTTACAGCATTAGTTGCATTTTTGGCATTGATTTATGCAGGAATGGCTAAATTCATACAAAATAAATTAGTCAATAGGGAAGAGTTAGAAGCAATGCAAGCAGAATCAAAAAAATTAAATGAAGAAGTAAAAAAAGCTCAGGAAAGTAAGAACCAGAAAAAGATAGACGAAGCAATGAAAAAACAAATGGACTTTCTTCCCAAGATGAGTAAGACCATGATGAGCCAATTCAAACCAATGATTGTTATTATGGCTCTTTTCTTTGCATTTACTTGGGCGGTTGGATATATCAATCCATTAGTAGAGGATGATATAACCATTGTAATGAATGATGATGGGGAGGGTTGTGATGAATTAGCAGGCGATGGAATATATTCAGCTTGTTATGAACTTGAAGATATGAATTATGGAAAATGGATGTACAACGCAAAGGCATTTAATCAAGATAATGAGATTGGAAGTAATTACACATATTTCAATTATAATTCAGAAGAGGTAGATAATTTCACTGAAATGCCACATGGAGAACCGGTGTACTTAAGCACGGATAAAAAAGAGTATTCTGCCGGTGAAACAGTAAAGCTTTATGCAGAAAATGGAAATGCTGATAGGATGGAGGCAGTATTAGATAATGGAACATATTTCAGTGTTGTTTTGCCGCTTGCAATACCAATACTGAATGTCAAAACAATATACCAACCTTACTGGTGGTTCATACTAATATCACTTATTGCAAATTTGAGCATATCATTCGCCATGGGAAAATTGAGGAAGAAAAAATGATTATTGCAATTTCAGGTCTTACTGGAAGTGGAAAAAATACGCTTGGTGAATTAATTGCAGAAGAATTGAATTACAAACTTGTTTGTCCTACATTCAAAGATCTTGCTAAAAAAGAGGGCGTCCCATTGATGGAATTTCAAAAAATGGCTGAAAAAGATCCGAACATAGACAAGAAATTTGATGAACTTCTCAAAGAACAGGCAAAAGGAAATTGTGTTGTGACAACCTGGCTTGGTCCTTGGATGGTTGACGCCAATTTGAAAATTAAACTTACAGCTTCAATTGAAACAAGAGCAAAGAGAATTGCTGAGAGAGATGGAATGGATCTCAAAGATGCGATTAAACATGTTAAAGAAAGAGACGAACGCAATAGAAAAAGATACATGAAATTATATAATATTGATATTTATGATGAGAGCATCTATGACATGGTGCTCGATAGTGACAGATACAACCCAGAAGAACTTCTTAAGATAGTGGTTGAGAAAATTTGCTAAAGATAGATTACCATCTATGGTCGGGGAAACACTCTCTCAAGATTTTTACATCTAAAATGCTGAAACTGCTGGCTTCATATTGTTTTACAAGAGTTTCTTGGTGTGTCAGTATGTAATTTTCTATTTTAGTTATATCGCCAAGAACACCATTAAATAGTTCACGATATTTGATTCTAAATCCGTTGTAAAGCGAGCCATCAAGGTTGTCCAGGATCTTTCTTGAAATGTGTTTTGCCAATGTTTCTGCATAGAGTTTCATTAACGTCCTTGCATTGTCCGCATTACTATCTATCCAAGTGTCTACAGTGAAAACATAGCTTGACCAATCCGAAGTTTTTTGCCATTCCGGAACATCCTCTAATTTGCATGCGTTTGGTTTTGACATTTTTACTCTAAGAGTTACCACTACTGCACATTCATTGTCAGCATCGCGATCATTTAGATGGTTTTCTGGGTCTCTTGACCGAGTTTTAAGTACTACTGAAATGCCTGTATCCTTCAGCCCTATACATTTAACTTCCTTCTCGACAAATCTGAGCAAATTACTTTTCAATGTAGGCGCTCTAGTTGTTGGTTTTGGTTGCACTGCTCCATCTGCCCCAGTTCTTTTTGTTAACATATTATTACAAGTAGTACAACGTTATTTTAAATGTTAACATAATAAACTAGCTGGTAAGTCTAATTAAATATAAATAATATGGGGAATGGCATGGACAAGATTATAATTATTGACAAACCACCTGGAATAACCAGTCATGAGATAACCACTTCTGTGAAGAAAATAATGAAAGTGAATAGAGCAGGTCATGCGGGAACACTTGATCCAAATGTTTCAGGAGTGTTGCCAGTAGCCCTTGGAAAAGCAACAAAGCTCTTACGATATATTGCTGGAAAAGATAAAACATATGTAGGCATAATTAAATTCAAAAAAATAATTGAAACAGAGGAAATAGAGAAATTGTTTTTAGAGTTCACAGGAGAGATAACTCAAACGCCTCCAAAAATAAGTGCTGTAAGAAAAGTTCCAAGAAAACGCCGCATTTATTACATTAAATTACTTGAGAAGCAAGATCGACTTGCTTTGTTTGAAACCAAAGTAGATGCAGGGACATATATACGAACACTATGTGAAGATATTGGAAAGAAATGTGGCGGAGCGCGTATGGAAGAGTTGCGTAGGATAGCTGTTGGTAGTATTAGTGAAAAAGAATCAGTTACAATGCAGGAATTAGTTGATGCAGTTTGGTTCAAGAATAAAGATCCAAGTATGTTAGAGGGCATGTTAACAAAACCAGAAACACTGATAGATTTACCTAAAGTTTTTATCAAAGAAAGTTCCTTGAAATCTATCTTTTCTGGGGCACAAATTATGGCTCCTGCAATTGAAAAAGTAGATGATGTAGAAAAAGGTGAAAGAGTAGCCATATATTGTCAAGAACTGTTCATCGGGATTGGTATTGCAGAGATTGCAAGTAAGGAGATTTCTGAGAAAAAGAAGGGATTAATAGTAAAACTTGAGAGAATACAAAAATTATAAAACCACACTGGAATAATCATTACATGGAAGAAATTGGCCAGTCTGAAGAAAAGGTAATCAATTTATATCCAAAAAGGCTTGAAAAAGAGCTAATCCTCAGAGATGAACTTGCGATAGAAAGAACAAGACTTGCACAAGAAAGAACCCATCTAGCATACATAAGGACAGGAATCAGTTTGTTATTAGGGGGCGTGTTTTTCGTAGGTTACTTCCAAGAAGGCTCACCATTTTTATATATAGGTTATGCTGCCATTGTTGTTGCATGCTTATTTGGGATATATGGATTTTATCACCATAAGAAAACAAAACGATTTGTTGATACAATAGTTAATGAGCTTCTTATTGGAGGAGATTAAATTTCAATGAGTTCACAAAGCTCAATGCTTTTTTCTACTAATTCATCAATGTTCAGTTGTTCTTCAAGTTTTTTAGCAGCATCAAGTGTGACATTTGTTGTAGGGCGACTTGCTACCAGAGAACAACAATCTTGATATCTCTCTATAGAAAGATCATATGTGTCAATTTTAATTGCCAAATCAATGATTTCAGACTTATTAAAGCCTATAAGAGGACGAAAAACAGGAAGTTTGGATGCTTGGGTGGTGGTCATAAGATTGTCTAAGGTTTGCGAAGCTACTTGGCCCACACTATCTCCAGTAACAAATGCTTTGTACTTGCGTTTTGCAAGTTTGTTTGCCAATTTTATAATAAATCTTCTGAAAACTACTAATTCATTTTGTGAACCTAAAGTCAGGGTTTTTTTATAAAATTCTGTGTATGGAATCAAAAAAAGCCGCATGGGTCGTGGGGAATATTCACGAAGTTTTTTTACAATCTTGATCATTTTGGAGTTTTTTGGATCTGTGCTGTGAACATGAAGAAAATCAACAGTACATCCTCTTTTCATCATAAGCCATGAGGCAACAGGAGAATCAATACCGCCAGAAAGAAGTGATAGAACCTTGCCGCTGGTACCAACAGGAAGTCCGCCAAGACCCTTGACTTTTTCAAAAGAAACCAAAGCAGAATCTTCAAGAAGATCTACAAAGACAGTTGCTTCTGGATTTTTGAGATTAACAGTACATCCAGCATCCACAAGAGCTTTTCCAAGAACCTCATTCACTTGTTGTGAAGTCATTGGAAATTTTTTATTAGATCTTCGTGTATCCACTTTTATTGACTTGTTGGTTAATCCAGACTTAAGAACTTCTTGTTTTATTGCCTCAAGATCTAAAGCAACTGGATTGCTGAAAGAGATGGTATCTAGGCCAAAGATTTTCTGGAGTCTATCTTTAACAGTTTCTTTATCCATATCTGTAGAGATCAAAAAGCGGCTTGTTCCACTTTTTGTAATCTGCGCAGTTAAGACTGCAGCCATATTTCTCTTTAAAGCACTCTCGAAGAATTTCCGGTTTTTGCCTTTCAGAGTAATTTCTGAAGAAGTAACACTAACAAGCATTTAAGCACCAAAGAAATAAATAAAGTTTATTCGCATACTTCAACTTCAACGAGCTTAGTTGTTGTGACATTTGTGCATTCAGTCTCAATTCGGGTCTCTTGATGGCAATCATCAACAATTGGTGCACTTGTTACAGGCAGATCACATGATGCTGCCTGGATTGGACTTCCTACAACATATATTTGATAGAAATCAAAATTGAATGACTCATTAGGAGCTATGGTTTTAGTTATTGGTTCTTTTATGAAGCCAGACTGATCAACAGAAAAGGTTGCACTAACCGTCCATGTACCAGAGTATTCTTCATCTTCATTTGTCACAACTAGGATGCATCTGGACATTGCTTTAGAACAAGTTGGACAGCTAGCTAAAGGTTGACCAACACATGGTCCATCTTGTATACAAAGATGAGTTTTTGGTAAAAGAATAGCGCTATATTCTAATTGTTTCTTTCCGCAGATTTCATCTGTATAAGAGAAATTCTCGCAAACTTCTTCTGTTGCTGGAACTTCTTCGGTAAATGTTGTACACGTTACAACGGGCGGTTCCACCGGGGTTTCATTTTCAAGAGGAGGAATAATAGGAGGTTCAATACAACCTGCCATAAATATTGCCAGAACCAGCCCAAATAATATGAAATATCTCAAATAAGTCACCTTGCAGTAACTAATATTGATATATTTATATTAGTTTCTAGAAGGTGGATCCTAAGTAAAAGTTTCAGAACGAGAACAAGTTTTTGTTCACTTTTCCCATAAAAAGTTGAACGCCGAGAGGGAGATTTGAACTCCCAATCCCAGAGGGACACGCTTACGCCTTTTAGTAAAAGGCGTCCCAAAACTGGGAGTCGTTCTACTAAAATTTCCAGGCGTGCGCACTACCGGATTTCACACCTTGTGTGACAATCTTGAACATCGTTCAAGGTTTTATGCGATCTCGGCATGAAATGCTGAGAAACATGAAAAATCATTTCATGTAAATCTCGGCATATGTAGGATAAACCTAAGTCCACCTAGGTTTTTAAGACTTATCAGTAAACTAATTGCGGGGAGGTCACAATGTCTCTTAAAGAAACGGATAGCTTAGTCTATGGACTCGTGGAAAAGGAATTAGAATATCAGAAGAAAACACTCAGGTTAATAGCATCTGAGAACTATGCCAGCAAAGCGGTTATGGAAGCAACAGGCTCGATTTTGACAAATAAATATGCTGAAGGCTACCCTAACAAAAGATATTATGCTGGAAATAGGTATGTAGATGAAATAGAATTGCTGGCTATCGAGAGGGCTAAAAAGCTCTTCAAAGTAGGCCATGCAAATGTGCAGCCTCATTCTGGCTCATCTGCAAATATAGCTGCTTTTTTCGCCTTTCTAGAGGTAGGAGACAAATTTATGGGGCTTGATCTTCCGCATGGGGGGCATCTCACGCATGGTTCATCAGTAAACTTCTCTGGTAAATGGTTCAATGCCACTTCGTATAGTGTAAGTAAAGAAACAGAAGCATTGGATTATGATGAGATAAGAAAAAAAGCAATTGAAGAAAAGCCAAAACTCATAATATGTGGATATACTGCATACCCACTGATAATTGATTTCAAAGCATTCAGAGAAATATGTGATGAAGTTGGCGCAGTGATGATGGCAGACATAAGTCATATTGCAGGTTTGATAGCTGGAGGGGCATATCCTTCTCCTGCAATGGCAGATGTAATAACAACAACTACCCACAAGACATTGCGAGGACCAAGAGGTGCAATGATATTAGGACCTGAAGAAAATGCTAAAAGAATAGATAAAGCTGTTTTTCCAGGAACGCAAGGAGGGCCTTTGGAAAATGTGATATGCGCTAAAGCAGTATGTTTTCATGAAGCAATGCAACCAGAATTCAAAGGATATGCAGCACAAATAGTAAAAAATGCAAAAGTGCTTGCAGATGAGCTTGTTGCAAGTGGTTTGCGTCTTGTTGCAGGAAAAACAGAAACCCATCTTGTACTTTTGGATCTTACACCAAAAGGCATAACTGGAAAAGATGCACAAATGGCATTGGAAGAAGCAGGAATAATTACTAACAGAAATACAATACCGTTTGATACTAGAAGCCCGTTTATAACAAGTGGATTAAGAATAGGAACAGCAGCAACCACAACAAGAGGAATGAAAGAAAGTGAGATGAAAGAGATAGCATCAATGATAGTAAAAGTCATAGAAAATCCAAATGACAGCGAATTAAAATTAAAGACAAGAAGCAATGTAGAAGAACTTTGCAAAAGATTTCAGGTATATTAAAGAAAAAAAGATACGGGAATAAAAAAATAAGAAGACTTTATTGAAAAAGATTACCTCTTCCTCTTTTTCTTTGAAGATTTCTTTTTCGCAGAAGCCTTCTTCTTTCCCTTTACCTTTTTCTTTGTTCCCTTTCTTTTTACGGGCATTTTTTCATACACCTCAATATTTTTTATATTTGGAGATACAAAAAGAACACTTATAAATGTATGTGTCATTTTGTTAAAAAAATGTACAATAAAATCAAAATTAAAAAATTTTTTGGAAAAATGTAAACTTTGAAAAAATTATTTTTTAAATAATTTTTCTGCAGAACAACCAAGTTCTCTTTGCTTGCAATATTTGCAAGCTAAGGAACCGCGAACAAAACCATTGCCAACAGAAGTCAAGAGAATCAACAAAATGATCGAGGATAAAATCAAAAAATTAAAGTTGAATATCAAAAGTGCAAGCCCTATCAACAATGGAATTATGGAAACTAGAAAATCTGGGAGAATGTCTTTCCAGGTTATTTTATCTTGAGCAAAAGTTTTTGCACTCCCTTTTCTGAAAAGTATCGCACAAAGTTTTCCCTTACCAAAAGCACATAACTTTCCATAATAATAACAGTTAGTGCAGCTTTTTTTCATTAATCTAACTTCTAACAACACGATGTAGACTAAATATATGGCTAACCAAATAAGCCCTAGTTGATAGAGTATATATCCTCCAATTGCATATATTGCAATTGAAACAAGATTGGAGAGGAAAACTATCCACAGGGGATATTGTTCATAGCATTTTGCCATATTTAGATACTTGAGCTAATTAATTTAATAATTGCAGTCCACTGAAAGTCGTACTTTCATGGCTCTTTGAACATTGTTCAAATGCGGCTGCCGGGATTGACAGCTTTGCTGGCACGATAGGGAACAGTGTTCCCTACGCCCATTGAAAGGAGATGTCCTTTCAATAGGGAATTTTGAAAAGCGCCAGTTTTTCAAAGCTTTTGAACCCGGGTCGCGAGCTTGGGAAGCTCGAATCCTACCATTGTCCAGAAAATTACTAGACTACAGCCGCTTCATAAAAGAATTCATGAATGCTTTTTAAATTTTGACTAATTGTATCTTGCATGAATTTTGGTATAACCTTACCGTATATGGATGAATTATTTTCACTTCCGGGCGGACAGATTGTTTCTTTTATAGCATTACTTATATTACTAACACTGATTTTCGATGTTGCTTTGCTAATCATATTCAAAGTTATCAGATTTATGGTTAAAAAAACAAAAACAACGCTTGATGACAGAATAGTAAAAACAATCAAAGCATATCTCCCAATAATAGCATTTGTTACCGCATTGTGGATATCACTTGAAACAGTATATGCAGATATGATTGTTTTTGGACAATACAGCGAATTCGACCTTTATGTGGTTATAATGCTTGCATTAGGTGCAATTATACTCAGTTCTGTAATTGATGTACTGATAATTTGGTACGGTATTGAGATAAGACCAACTAAAAAAGGAATCAAGGAAAAAGAGGTTTATCCTTTTGTACGTGCTGTAATCAAATTAACGATTATTCTATTATTCTTAGTATTTATACTGCAAAAGCTTGGTTTTGATACAACTGCTCTGATAACAGGTTTAGGTATAGGAGGCCTTGCAGTAGCACTTGCTCTTCAGGATACATTGGCCAATTTCTTTGCAGGTATCCATATTTACATGGACAGACCATTCAAACAAGATGATTATGTAAAACTTGAAACAGGTATTGAAGGAACAGTAAGAGAGATAGGATGGAGGACTACAAGGTTAATGACACCCACGAAAAATGAGATAGTTGTCCCAAATTCCAAAATGGCAGGCTCGATATTGGAGAATTATTCGTCAACACCAGAGCTTGGAGTATCTTATACTCTTGGTGTTTCTCATCATGAGGATGTGAATAAAGTTGAAAAATTAATAGAAAAAGCCCTTCACAAAGTTGCAAAACAAAGTGAATTTTTTGTGGAAGACAAAATATGGGTGAGGTTTGACTCTTTTGGTGAATATGCACTTAATTTCAAATTTGGATACCAGGTAATTGGAGAGAAGAACAGGTGGCAGATTTTAAAAGAAGTAAATAAAGAGATTTTCTACCAGTTCAAGAAAAATAAAATTAGTATGCCACTCCCTGCAAGAGTGGTATACCAAAAGTAATTACTCTTCCTGCCCTCTTTTTTGGAAGAGTTTTAGCATTTTACTTTTGACAGTTACTGGTATTGGAACGGCAACTTCAACTAATTCAACAGTAATTTCATCTTTTGCTTCATCTATTTTCAATACCTTAGCACGTTCTCCTTTGAATGGGCCTGAAGACATTTCGACTGTATCGCCGGTTTCTATAGTTAAAGCTGGTTGCGTTTCTGCCTGTAAAAGATTTTTTATTTCAGATACCTCAATCGATTTTCTAAGGAAACCTTTGACATGCTTAACCTTTTGGATAAGTTTTACAAGGCTGTTTTCATCAAGTGTTTCAACGAAAAGATATCCTTTAACATTTTCAGCATGAACTATGGAATAGATTGGAAGTTGTTCTGCTTTTGCCTTTTTCATTAATATTTCAGCAATGATTTTTTCCTGACCTGAAGTTACTCTTATAGTATGTATCATTATTTCACCCTATAACCCCGAAAATTATGGTAATAACAAATCCTATAAAACCGAATAAAAGCATGCCCAAGGCAGTTACCCTGGCCACTTTAGTATATTCTTCATTTGTTGGTTTTCTTGAGATGTGAAGAATCCGAATACATCTTTTTATCAATTCATTAATTTCCAAAATATCACCTAACCAATGATATCTAAATCAAGTGCATCTGCATCAGTAGCTGTTTGCATTGTTAATTCTTGTTTAGCGAATTTAACACCAGCAAGTACAACCAATACGCGCATTGATGATTTTTTTATTTGACTATCAACTCTGGCTCCCCAGATTATATGGGAATCCTGACTAATGCGAGCAGATGTTTCTGCAACAACAAATTCTGCTTCTTTTAGACTCATGTCTTCTCCACCAATAACATTGATAAGAGCACGTTTAGAAGCGCTTATATCCGCATCAAGAAGCGGTGAATTTAATGCTGTTTCTACTGCTACACGAACGCGATCCTCTTTCTTTGCATCTAATGAAGCTTCACCGAGTCCTATAACAGCAAATCCACCATCTGTAAGTATAGTTCTAAGATCTGCAAAATCAACATTGACTAACCCGGCCTTTGTTACAAGTTCTGCAATCCCTTTCACTGAACCTGCAAGAACTTCATCACAGACTTTAAATGCTGTATTTAGAGGTAGATCAGGAACAAGGTTCAGAAGTTTATCGTTTTTTATTACTATAATAGTATCAGTATGCTTTTTGAGTTTCTCAAGGCCAGTAATAGCATTGCCCATTCTTACTCTTCCTTCTGATGTAAATGGTAATGTTACTACAGCAACAGTTAAAGCACCAAGGCTTTTTGCAGTTTCTGCTATGATTGGAGCACTACCAGTGCCAGTGCCACCACCAAGACCACAGGTTATGAAAACTAAGGATGGGTTAGTGATTGCCCCTTGGATATCTTCAGCTGATTCTTTTGCTGATTCTTCGCCGACGAGAGGATTGCTGCCTGCCCCACGGCCTTTGCTTGTTTTCTTACCAAGAAGAACTTTTCTGTTAGCGTGAACATGTAATAAATGTCTTGCATCAGTATTCATTCCCACTAGAGTTACGCCTTCTACACCCATTTGAAAGAGCCTATCAAGTGTGTTGCCCCCACTACCGCCAGCCCCTACAATATAGATATTAGGACGGCTTTCTTCTATAAATTTTAAGATCTCTTCATCATCTTGGGATTTTGGGGCTATGTCTTGTAGAATTTTCTTTTCCGTTCGTTCTTGTGTTACTCTTTCTTCTGCTGGTTCATGAGTTTGAACCGGTATCTCGCCATCCACATAACCACCTTATAATTTATAAGAATTTGATAAGATAAAATTGAATCAAAACATATATAATAGGTGAGGACTTATTGAGAGGTCCAAGGATCCATATAGATATCAGTAGCTTTATTCTTAAGATACCATGCATAACCAAGACCAAACACTAAACCACCTAAATGAGCTGCACTTGCTATACCAGAGCTTATATCAAATGTCCCAAGAAGTTCAATGACTAACCAGAATAAAGCTGCCTGTCGCATCGTCATTGGAATGAACCAGATAAAAATCCTCATATTAGGAAGAAGCATGGCTACAGCACCAAGAATGCCAAAAATAGCTCCGCTTGCACCTAGAGCAGGGATTGGCGGGATTATGCCAAAGAGATAGGTTGCATAATACAAAAATCCTCCAATAAGGCCAGCACCAAAGAAGATAATTAGATAGTCTTTTTTGCTTATTTTTCTTTCAAGGATACTGCCAAATAGGAAAAGGGCATAACCATTGAAGAACAAATGCATAAGACTGCCGTGAAGAAACATGCTGGATATGAATCTCCATGGCTCTGAAATTGCAAGAAGTGGATGGAAGATGAATAATTCTGTAACACTGTTTGAAAGTAATTGTGAAATGAAAACTATTCCAATGAACATAAGGAGAGAAGTGGACAGATTAGCCATAGTTATACCTCAACAAGAATTCATTTAAACCTGAATGCAATGATAGCAAGATCATCCTCTTTTGGGACATACATGCGATCATCTAATTGCACCTTTCCATTTTTGATTCTTTTTTTGATTTCTTTTACTAGTTTTTCAACTATTAATTTGGGTTTTTTTGTTTTGCCGATTATGTTTTTTAGATCTTCTGTGCCCGAACAATCAGTGAGATACCCCTCACGTATTTTAACATAAAGATTATCATTAAGACAATCAGTTGCCAAGATAAGCAAATCGCCTTTTTTGAGTTTTCCTTCCCTTGTATGTATATGTATATCTGAACCCAATGGACCAAGCACAGAAGTAACAATGTTTCTAAAATAAAAATACTTGAATATGGAGTGTTGATCTTCCACAATTCTACCTAATGGAAGTTCGAGAACTACGTTGTCATTTATCCCATAAATAGGTGAATCCCCCACGCCAGCAACTATTGTAGAACCATCTTTTGAGATAAAACAGATTGTTGCTGTAGTATATCCATGTTTTATTTTTTTATTCACATCGGAAAATGCTTTTTGAATAAGCTTTTCATCAGCCTTATCATATTTTTTGAGATAGGTGAGGAGAGTAGATGCTGCAAGAGATGACGCTGAGGCAGCACCAGGTTCTCCGCTTACACCATCGAAGACCCCTAGAATGGCTTTTTTATCATCCATATAAACAAATGCTGAATCTCCGCATTCTTCATGTCCTCTTTGTACTAAACAAAAACATTCGCCAATCTTTGTGTTAGAAGCAAAAGTTGCAGTGTTTTTGACCTTTGTTCCAAGTATCAGCATTCCATGGCCTCCAGAATTTTATCATATGGAGCATTTGTTTTTATAGAAATATTAGAAAAGTGTGTTCTAGTTGCCTTGAAATCTTTTTGTAATCTGGAGATTATTGTATCAATTTTAGGTATTTGGCCACGTCTCAGGAATTTTGAAAGCACATGGATATTATAGTAATAAGGAGGCATGCCAACCTCGTTTTCCATTAAAGAGAGCATATGGGAGATCTCATCTTTCTCAGAATAATTTCTTTTGGAATTTAGAGTTTTCATGGTTTTTAGGAAAGATGGATTGTGAAGCTCTCCAAGCCACAATGGCCCTGCAAAATCTGTTTCTTTGTTGCATTTGGTACAGGGTTGGGGAAATTGTGAAAATCCACGAAAACCGCATGTATTACAATAATAAACATGGCCGAGTTCTTTCATACTCTTATGGACCAAATCTGCGCTTCTGCTCACTTTTAGAATAGTTTTCAGATAGTGTTTATCAGAAAATGAGATTAATGGTTCTATTCCCATGTTGAATTCTGCTGCAACTTCTGCTATTCTTTTGATCAAGATGCGTAAACCAGTTTCATGTGTAAATTCATTGTTCAATGGTTTTGCATGGTAGTTCTTCAGGCATGGGGCCATTCTTGCTCCGCAAAGCACAGCCACATCTGTTGCAGTAATGGAAAGATAGGCAGTTTTTTTAGGATTGAAAAATCTGAATGCATCAACTAAATAAGGACTGGGAGTACCAAACGGATCAATCTCAAGGAAATCGGCTGTTAATTCAAAGGCAAGTTTTGAGATATTCCCATATTTTGCATCAAATTTGAGATTGTTGGTTTTTGCATTCTTTTTGGCTGCTGTAATAGCTGTTTTTTCAATGTCCAGAAAAGTTATGTGGGTTACATTTTTGTTTTCTTTCACATATCTAATGCCTCGTATGCCGGTTGCACAGAAGGCATCTACTAGTTCAAGATCTTGTTTTACTGCTCCAACTGCCAAAGAAGAGATGCTTCTGCATAATGTCATCTGCGGATTATAGAAAACATTTTTTGGAACTGTAAATGTTATTTCTTCTTCCAGTGAATCACCAAGCATCTATTTTTGATATATATCTCATTTTTTCTTCTTTGGATAAGAAAGAAGCATTGAATGAATTTTTAGCTAATTTGATTATGTCATCTCTGTTTAATGTTAGGGCATGTGAAATAGCCAAGTAATTTTCATTTAAGTAACCTCCAAAATAGGCTGGATCATCAGAATTAATTGTCACAAATAACCCTTTTTCCATCATTAGTTTCAATGGATGTTTTTTGAGATCTTTTACGACTGCCAATTTCAGATTAGATAACGGACAAACTGTAAGGGGCATCTTTCTTTTGACTAATTCATTAACCAAATTTTCATCATCCAAAGCATGATTGCCGTGATCTATGCGTGAGACATGTAACAGACCAAGAGCTTCCCGGATATAACTTGCCGGCCCTTCCTCACCAGCGTGGGCTACAGTCAAAAATCCTTCTTTTCTTGCTTTGTCAAAAACATGCTTAAATTTGGATGGGGGATTGCCAACTTCAGAAGAATCCAAACCAACAGCGATTATCTTATCTTTATATGGTAAAGCTTCTTCTAAAGTTTTCATTGCTGAATCAGCATCAAGATGCCTAAGAAAACACATGATTAACTTTGTTGAAATCTTGGAATCTTCAAGCGCATTATAAATTCCATTGATAACTGTCTTGAATTTGATACCGCGTTCAGTATGTGTTTGAGGATCAAAAAATATCTCAGTGTGTAAGATGTTTTGTTGTTGTGCTTTTTCAAGATAGGCAGTTGTTAAATCATAAAAATCCTTTTCCTTGATTAGAACCTTTGCACCCTCATAATAAAGATCTAAAAAATCCTGCAGATTGCTAAAATTGTAGGCTGCTTTCAGTTCTTCTATTGAGTTATACTTTAGCTCAATTGAATTGCGTTGCGCAATTTTGAACATTAAATCCGGCTCAAAAGTACCTTCAATATGTAAATGTAGTTCTGATTTTGGTATTCCAGTTATGAATTGATCTAAATCATTTTTCATCAAGAAATTCACCCATTAACACAGTTGCATAAGAACCTGCAGGAAGTGTAAACCTGAATGTATTTGAATTGAAATTAAAATCTTTTATAGGGGCCAGTAATGTGCGGTAAGTACCTTTTGAGGCAATTTCAGGCATTTCATTCATTCTAAAATCATCTTTTTCTATGCCTAATTCTTCAAGAAGTGTTTTTTCTTGCTCATTTAGCGGGGTTTCATAGCCTATGAGTTTTCCTACAACCCAGCCAGAATCCTGGAACTTTTTTATATCTGGAAAGCCATTTTTTTCTCCACAATAATATTCTCCTTTTGCTGGTTCTAGTGAATTATTCTCAATACGATTTGAAAGAAGCTGATTGAAAATATGTGATTGAAGGGCATGGATGAACATCAATAGGATTGGCCTTGGAAGCCTTTTGAGTGCTTCTACATAATTTTCCTGAGATTCCATAAGATAAGAAATAAGTTTTCTTTCAAGTTGAAGGTGTTTTGGAAAATCGATCAAAGCTTGTTTGTAATTTTTTGTTTGCTTTAGAGCATTTCTTGCCGCTTGTGCTTGGGGATTTTGTTCTTTATCTGAATCACAAAGAAATATTTCTACTGCTTCATCAAATTTCCCTTGAAGCATTTTCAAACCAATTAAGTGTGTATTTCTTCTTGTTGAACCAAATCTTTGTTCTCCAAAGTAATTTGGGAATCTGCCATCCAATTCGGATGAGATTTGTTTTACTTTTTCCACGTTTTCTGCTCCTTCTACTCTTATTGTGAAACGATTGCCTAGAAGCTGTCCAAGCCTCACTTTATCCTTTGCATACCATGCTCCGTTTATCTGCATGTCTTTGATTTTCAGATCCAACACTCTTTCTTTAGGAATATCAAAAACAGAAACGCGTTGAGTGGAAACTGCTGTTTTATCTTTTGTCCCTGCAAAACTAATTCTTTTTTGTCCTATTGCAAGCCTTTTTGCAATTTCATAAAGCGCTGAAGAAGTAGACCAATCTTTTTTTTGGAGAATAAAATGTGTAAACTTGCCCTCTTCATCTTTGATAGAGCATTGTTTATCTATTTCAAGAAGAGTTCCGTCTGGCATTATCTCCTCTACCAGGAAATCTTCAGGTTTTGATTTTATAGTGCCTCCAATCCCAGGAGTCTTAGAAAGATAATTCATTATTAGTAATATTGCCGGAAACATTTTAAGAGTGCAGAATATGTTAGTAAAAATGTAAAAAAGAGTTCTTTATAAAGATTTCTCAATAAGAATGTTTGGAGGGGTTAGATGACTGTTAAAAAAACAATACAAAGAGAAGCAACAAAACCGAGTTTAAAATCATTGGAACCAAAACTTGATGTTGATTTTCATAAGCAGAGAGTTGAGGCAATTTTAAGAAGGCATGAAAGCCTAGATTCTGCAAGAGAATTGCTGGGTTATGATATTGTAGCTGCAACATCTGATGGAGTGAAAAGAGTTAGAATTAGTAAAACACGCTCATTCAATGGTATTAGCGGGAGAACAACAAACAGAGAAGGAATAGAGCAGGATGCTGGAATGATTTATATTATGAAATTCAGATCGACAAAATTCCTTAATATTACGACTGGAAGAGCTGGAAATCCAACATGTGTATGGATAGAAGAAGCAATTGATGTTGATACTGGTGAGAAATTAAAAAGCAACAAATTATTGAGACATTTGGAGCTAGAAGGATCTGATCGACAGCCAATTTTTTCTGACAGAACGGCTATTGTTGCTGGTGAGACCCCAAGTAAGATTGAACGGCTTAATCCTGCCAAGAATGGTGCTTCAGAAAATACTACTGGCGTATTCCAAGCGCACTTCTGACTTATGAGCGACTGTGCCCCTTTGGAAGGGTTTTTAAGTGTTTATAGGTATATATTTGTGTATGGCTAGAGGTAAACAGGTAGAATTATTGCCACCAGGAAGAGAGAGCCCTAGAACTTCAAGGAGAGAACCACTAGCTGAAGCGATTCAAAAAAGACCGCATGGATTTTTCACAAAGATGAGTGATAAAGAACTCGTTGGATATGCAAAGAGAATCATTGAAGAAAAAAAGATAAGTGGAAGGAAGGAATTACAGGAAGTTGATGGAAGTTTGTATAATGTTTTGTTGAAGAGAAATTTGCTAGATACATTTGGATTTGGAAGAAAAAAAGAGGGCAGGAATTGGAAAGCAATGACTGATGAAGAGATTGTTAGATATGCAAAGACGTTTATGAGGGAAAGAGAGATAACTGGAAGAGCTGAGGTGTACCGGGCAGATAAAGCATTGTATGAAGTTTTGAGAAGAAGAAAATTGCTGGATGAAGTAGGGTTTGAAGAAAAACAACGTGATTGGAGTTCAATGAGTGATGAGGAGATTGTTAGATATGTAAGGAAGTTTATTGAAGAAAGTGGAATAACCCGACCGAGAGAACTGCAAGATACTAATTCTTGGTTATATGGAGTTTTGTGGAGAAGAGGGTTACTAAGAAGTATTAATTTCGATAGAAAAAGAGTTGATTGGAGTTCAATGAGTGATGAGGAGATTATTGATCATGCTAGGATGGTTATAAGAGAAAGGGAGATAACTGGGAGAGCACAATTATCAAAAGAGATTAGTGGATTGTACCACGCTTTGAATAAAAGAAAATTGTTAGACCAAGTCTTTGCTGACATAGAACAATCAAGAAGAAAAGAAGCAATCCTGCAGGTTGTTGAGGCAATGGAGGAATTTGCATGCTAGCTTCAAAGCAGAGAATACTTTGGACTATTCCTAAAGATCCAAAGTTTAGCTGGATTCTTCCTTTAGATAGTGCAAACAGAAGATCTTGGAGTGTAATGAGAGATCATGAACTAGTAAAATTTGCAAGGAAGTTTATGGAAGAGGAAGGGATAAACGGGAGGCATGAATTGGAGAAAGCTGATAAAGGTGTATATGGCATTTTGTGGAAAAGGAAACTACTTGGTGAGATTGGATTTGAGAATAACCAACGAGATTGGAATTCTATGAATGATGAAGAGATTGTTGAATATACTGAAGAGTTTATGAGAGAGGGCATAAGAGAACGGGAAGAATTACGAAAAGCGGATGAAGGACTGTATGCTGCTCTATTTAGAAGGAAATTATTGGACAAGGTGGGATTTGAGGAGAAAAGAGAAGAACGTGGTTGGACTTCAATGAGTGATGAAGAAATTGTTGGGTATGCTAAGAAGTTTATGGAAGAAAATGGAATAAGCAGAAGAGGAAAACTGCAGAAGGCTGATGGGGGGTTGTATAGAATTTTGAGAAAAAGAAGATTGCTTGATGAAATAAGATTTGAAGAGAGAAGACGGGATTGGAAAGCAATGAGTGATGAGAAACTTATTGGATATGCTAAGGGATTTATTGAAAAAGAAGAGATTGGCGGGACAAGAGAATTGATGAATGCTGATAAAGGATTATACAGTGTTTTGAGGAGAAGGAAATTGTTGGATAAGGTGGGATTTGAAACAAAGAAAAGAGAGATGCGTAACTGGAAGGCAATGACTGATGATGAGATTATTAAATATGCTAGAAAGACCATGGAAGAAGAAGGAATAAGTGGACGGGAAGAATTGAGGAAGGTTGATAGTGGATTGTGTAGTGTTTTGAGGAGAAGAAAACTTCTAGATCGAGTTTTTTCTTCTATAGATCAATCAAGAAGAAGAGAAGCAATCTTGCAGGTTGTTGAAGCAATGGAGGAATTTGCATGTTAGCTTCAAGACAGCAATTTATTTGGACTATTCCTAAAGATCCAAAGTTTAGTTGGATTGTTCCCTTAACTTCTAGCAATAATAGAGCCTGGAGGGTGATGAGTGATGATGAGTTAGTGAAATATGCTAGAAAGTTTATAGAAGAGGAAGGGATAAAAAGAGTTGGAGAATTAAGAAGAGTCGATAAAGGATTGTATCTGATTTTGAGAAGGAGAGGGTTGATAAATGAAATCAAGTTTGAAGAGAAAATGCAGAAGAAACGTAATTGGAATTCTATGAGTGATGAAGAATTGGTTGAATATACTAAGAAGTTTGTGGAAGAGAGAAGGATAAGTGGGAGATATGAATTGGAGAAGACAGATAAAGGATTGTATCAGGTTTTAATGAAAAGAGGATTGTTGGATGAAATAGAACTTGAGAATAAAAACCATGGAAAACGTAATTGGAAAGCAATGACTAATGATGAAGTTGTTGAACATACTAAGAAGTTTGTGGAAGAGAAGAAGATGAGTGGGAGATTTGAATTGGAGAAGGCAGATACTGGATTGTATGATGTGTTGAGAAAAAGAGGACTATTGGATGAAGTTGGATTTGAAGAAAAATATCGTGATTGGGCTTCTATGAGTGATGAAGAGATTGTTGGATATGTAAGGAAGTTGATGGAAGAAAAAGGGATAAATGGAAGGAGAGAATTGAATAAAGCTGATTCTGGATTGTATTCTATTTTGAAGAGGAGAAAGTTATTGAATGATATAGGGTTTGAAGAGAAACAACGTAATTGGGCTTCTATGAGCAATGATGAGATTGTTGAATATGCTAAAGGATTTATGAGGGAGGAGAGAATAAAAAAGCGAAGAAAATTACGAAATGCGAACAATGGATTGTATAGTGCTTTGTGGAGAAGAAAACTTCTAGATCGAGTTTTTTCTTCTATAGATCAATCAAGAAGAAGAGAAGCAATCTTGCAGGTTGTTGAGGCAATGGAGGAATTCTCAAATTAACACTAAAAGTAACCTTTATAAGTGTTTATTTATATATAAATATGTATGGCTAGAGGTAAACAGGTAGAAACACCCCTATCAAGAAACAAATTCGAAGCATTCCTCAGAGAGAACAAGCCGTTAGGATATCAAGAATATATAAAAGTAAAGAAAATTGCATTGGAGAACGGCGAAGATCCCATAAGAGAATTCCGAAAGGTCATAACCGAGACTGAAGGCCTTGGAAAAACAGTTGCCATGAATTTTTGGCTTATGGCAATAGGTAAAAGACTGGCCATACCTGAAAATGATGATGTTGTATTTCTTCGTGAGATACTGGCAAGTAATAAAATTGATCTTGATATGCTTATTGATCTTCTTGGAGGGGATCAGAGAAGAATTGCAGACGTTATATGTGCCCTGCATCTTGACAAGCTTGAAAACGCAGGGTATTCCTCAGTTTACATGATAGTAGACAAAATTATCAAAGGAAAAGCAGGAAGAAAAGGAACTCCTCCGCCCCCAGGAAAGACATTTTTTGATGATATTCCTGATGAATTGCTTGTAGGTAATATTGATGCGCTTGAGATACTGAAGGCCTATGGTATTGAGGAATACCAGAGGATGTATCAAAATAATTATGAAGCAGCAGAACGACAACTTGAAGAAAAAATAAGAAACTGTAAAGAGCCAGGCAAAAAGATAATTCTTCAGAGTATTTATGATTATTACAGTGAACTCAAAAAACTCAATATTCCAGGCATAGTTGATGAGACAATAGACAAAGAAACTGGTGGATTAGTTGGATTTCCGGCAGTCCATCAAAAGATTGGGGCAAGATTTATTGCAGAAAAAAAACGGACCCTCATTGCTGATGAAATGGGGCTCGGTAAAACAGCACTGGCAGTTATTGCAAAAAATCTTATTGAAAGTGAAGAAGGAAGGAAAACAGCTGTTGCAGTTGTTCCTAATAATGTTCTTGCACAGTGGGAAGAACAAATTAATCTGTGGAATACGGAAAGAAGATCAGTAGTTGTAATAACAAGCAAGAACAAGACAGAAGCGTTAGAACAAATCGAGAGGGAGCGACCAGATTTTGTACTTGTTTCATATGATATGATTTTTAGAAAGCACAACGGAGGGACAGTGGCAAATAAATTAGAAACAATATGCGATTACCTCATCCTTGATGAAGTCCATAACACAAAAGAGGCAAAAAGTCTGAGAAGTAAAGGCGTTGTTGGACTTTCAAGAAGGGCCGAATATGTTACTTTGCTCAGTGGCACACCAGTACCAAATAGAGTAGAAGATCTAGGAGTCATTGCAAGTATACTATGGAACCATGAATTTACTGCAAAAGATTTTAACAAAAAATTCAAACACAATCCAAGAGTAGTTAGGGAAAGAATACTTCCGAGAATGTTGAGAAGAAGGAAAAGAGATACTTTTGGGGAAGGGCAATGCACAAGACATGTCGTTGCTGTTCCAATGACGAAGCAACAAGAACAAGAACACAAAAGACTTGAATTGAACCCTGATGGAGTAGGATCTTTGGAACTCATAGCACAGCTTCGGAGATGTGCTCTTGATCCTCAATTAGTAGGAATTAGTGAAGAATCACCAAAATATCAAAGACTTGTAGAAATGCTAGTAGACCATCATGATGATAGTCCTGCTGTTGTTTTCAGCAGTGAGCTTAAGGAAGGCGTTTTGGATAAACTTGTTGGAGAAATAGAAGGATATGGTCTTCGGGTTGCAAGAATTGATGGTGATCCAGAAAGAAGTGGAAAACACAGAGATAGAATTCTAACGGAATTTAATGAAGAAAAATATGATGTTGTTGTAGCAACACTGGCAACCCTTGGGGAAGGAATAGACAAACTAACTGTTTCTCACCGGGGCTATTTCATAGATATTCCATTTACAGAAGCCAAACTTGCACAAGGAATAACAAGATTAGATAGAAAAGGGCAGAAGAATCCTGTTGATATCTACTTGATGGTATCGGAAAATAGTATTGACGAATTACTATTAAGACTGATAGATCAAAAGAGAATATTGGGGGAATTTCTTATTGATGGAATGGAACTTACAGACTTTGAAAAAAGAATAATAGAAGAAGGGGAAAGGCTTGTTGAATGCGGAACAGATCCATTGAGAAAGCTTTACCGTTTCTTTGGTGCAACTTACAACAGAACTACAGAATCAGTAATAAGATTACTTGGGGATCCGGTAATTGGAAGATTTGTTGCAGAAGAATACTGGAACAACTTTGAAGGATCATTCTATGGAAATATGAATAATCTTGTTGCCAGTGTAATCCGAGGATTAGAGGGGGAGTTCGGTAAAATTCTAGATTTGGCATCCGGACCATGTTGTCTTGCCAGGGCTTTAGAACGACCAGTCGTATCATTAGATGCTAATGCAGTAGCGCTGGAAGTTGGAAAAAGGATGCTTGGTGAAAAAGCAGGGGAAACAGTTGTTGGAAGCTTTACAAAGTTGCCATTTAAGGAGGAAACATTTGATTGTATAGCCTTTTCACTTGGTTTATTGCATTCTGCTGTGGATGAACGGGAAGGAATAATCAGGCAGATCAACAGGGCAATGAGAAAAGATGGGGTAGTTATAATTACAATGCCAAGCGGGGAAGGGCGTTATGATAAATTAGCAAAAATCTTACCAATGCTTGGATTCAGGGTATTGCCAGATATGACAGGAACTGCTCAAGGAATTGACAGAACGGATTTTGAATGTACAATTATTTCTGCTGTAAAAGTAAGTGACCCTATTGTTGATAGCGTGCCGCTTGAACTTTTTGATTTCCAAAAAGATAAAATGGAAAGTGAGGACTGGGAGGCCAGTGTATCAAAAAAAGTGAAAAGAGAAGAATGTCATCAGTTTGAGATAGATGGCGTTTCAGTTGAAGATGCAAGGGTGACTATAACTCCTCCGAAAAATGAATCACAAACAGCAAGAAAAGAATTTCGTAAGCTTAAACCAAGTGAGCGTTTGGGCTTCCTTATTGATAGATACAAATCGCTCACACATGTACCTCAAAAAGATTTGGATGAACTTGGAATAGAAGTTGTTAGTGTTGGAAGAGGGAATAGACAGTATTGGACTGTAGTATTGAAAGAAGAAGCTGGAATGAACGCAGATCATAAGGCATTTGTAAATGGTAGGCCGTCTAGTGAGATAGAGAAAAGACAAAGGAGGGCGGTTAGATGAGGCAGCTTCAGAAACAGAAAATTGGAAGAGATGTAAGAGCTGCAGCGAAAGGGCCATTAATTGAAGGGATAGTTCAGTTGGATAGTAGAGGAAGAAGAAAATGGAGTCCAATGAGTGATGAAGAGATTGTTGAATATGCAAGGAAGTTTATGGAAGAGAAAGGAATAAGTGGAAGAACAGAATTGAGTATGGTTGATAGAGGATTGCATAATGTTTTGAAAAGAAGAGGATTGTTGGATGAAGTAGGATTTGAAGATAAAAGAAAAGATTGGAAAGTAATGAGTGATGAAGAGATTGTTAGATATGCTAGAGAGTTTATGAGAGAGGAAAGGATAAGAAGGAAGGGAGAATTGTATGAAGTTGATCCTGGATTGTATTATGTTTTGAAGAAAAGAAGATTGTTGGATGAAGTGGGGTTTGAAGATAAATATCGTGATTGGAAAGAAGTAAGTGATGGTGGACTAGTTGAATATGCAAGGAAGTTTATGGAAGAGAAGGGGATAAGTGGGAGGAAGGAATTGAAGAGAATAGATTCTGGATTGTATGAGATTTTAAGAACGAGAAAGTTATTGGATGCTATAGAATTTGAGGAGAGACAACGTGATTGGAGCTCAATGAGTGATGAAGAAATTGTTAGATATGCTAAGGAATTTGTGGAGGAGAAGGGAATAAGTAGGAGGAAGGAATTGGAGAAGGCTGATGGAGGATTGTATGATGTTTTGAGGAGAAGGAGATTATTAGATCAAGCTTTTTCTTCTATAGATCAATCAAGAAGAAAAGAAGCAATCTTGCAGGTTGTTGAGGCAATGGAGGAATTTGCATGCTAGCTTCTAGGCAGAGAATACTTTGGGAGATTCCTAGAAATCCAAAGTTCAGTTGGATTGTTCCCTTAACTTCTAGCAATAATAGAGCCTGGAGGGTGATGAGTGATGATGAGTTAGTGAAATATGCTAGAAAGTTTATAGAAGAAGAAGGGATAAGTGGGCTGTGGAAATTGAGTAAAGCTGATTCTGGATTATATTATGTTTTGTGGAAAAGAAAATTACTTGATAGGATAGGACTTGAAGATAAGAAACGTGATTGGAATTCAATGAATGATGAAGAACTTGTTGAGTATGCTAAGAGGTTTATGGAAGAAAATGAGATAAGTGAGAGAAGGGAATTGGAGAAGACTGACTCTGGGTTATATGGTGTTTTGAAGAGAAGAAGATTGCTGGATAGAGTAGGATTTGAAGATAAGATGCAGAAGAAACGTAATTGGAAATCAATGAGCGATGAAGAACTTGTTGAGTATGCTAAGAGGTTTATGGAAGAGAAGGAAATAAATGGGAGAAAGGACTTGTGGAAAGCTGATTCTGGATTGTATACTGTTTTGTGGAAAAGAAAATTGCTGGATAGAGTAGGATTTGAAGAAAAGAGACAGAGACAACGTGATTGGAATTCTATGAATGATGATGAGATTGTTGAGTATGCTAAGAAGTTTATAGAAGAGAATGGGATAAGTGAACGGGAGGAATTGAAGAAAGCTGATAGAGGGCTGCATCAAGTTTTGAAGATAAGAAAGCTCCTAGATACAGTTTTTGCTTCTATAGATCAGTCAAGAAGAAAAGAAGGAATCCTGCAGGTTGTTGAAGCAATGGAGGAATTTGCATGCTAGCTTCAAAGCAGAGAATACTTTGGACTATTCCTAAAGATCCAAAGTTCAGTTGGATTGTTCCTTTAGATAGTAGAAATAGAAGATCTTGGAGTGTAATGAGAGATCATGAGTTACTAAGATTTGCAAGAAAGTTTATGGAAGAAGAAGGAATACGTGGAAGGAAGGAATTGGAAAAGAGTGATAGTGTGTTGTATCAGACTTTGAAGAAAAGAAGATTGTTAGATGAGATAATATTTGAGAGAAAACAAAGGAATTGGGAATCTATGAGTGATGAAGAATTGGTGAGATATGTTAGAAAGTTTATGGAAGAAGAAGGAATAACTGGAAAGGGAGAATTGAAGAAGGCCGATAATGGAGTGTATATAGTTTTGAGGAAAAGAGGATTGTTAGATAAATTATGGTTTGAAGAGAAACGCCGTGATTGGAATTTTGTGAGTGATGAAGAATTGGTGAGATATGCTAAGAAGTTTATGGAAGAGAGGGGGATAAGTGGAAGAAGTGAATTGAAGAAGACTGATTCTGGGTTGTATAATGTTTTGAGAAAAAGAAAATTGTCGGATGAAGTAGGATTTGAAGAAAAATGGCAGAAACGCCGTAATTGGAAATCTATAAGTGATAAGAGACTACTTAGATATACTAAGGAATTTATAGAAGAGAGGGGGATAATCGGACGGACTGAATTGAAGAAGAGCGATGGAGGGTTGTATGAAGTTTTAAGAATAAGAAAATTATTAGATGCTGTTTTTGCTCCTATAGATCAATCAAGAAGAAAAGAAGCAATTTTGCAGGTTGTTGAGGCAATGGAGGAATTTGCATGCTAGCTTCAAAGCAGAGAATACTTTGGACTATTCCTAGAGATCCTAAGTTTAGTTGGATTGTTCCTTTAGATAGTAGAAACAGAAGATCTTGGGGTGTGATGAGAGATCATGAACTAGTTAGATTTGCAAGGAAGTTTTTGGAAGAGGAAGGGATAGGTAGTAGAGGAAAATTGGTGAAAGTGGATCCTAATTTGTATCAGGTTTTGAAGAAAAAGAAATTGTTAGATAAAGTAGAATTTGAAGATAAGAAACGTGATTGGAAATCAATGAGTGATGAAGAGATTGTTGAGTATGTTAAGAGGTTTATGGAAGAGAAGGAAATAAATGGGAGAAAGGACTTGTGGAAAGCTGATTCTGGATCGTATACTGTTTTGTGGAAAAGAAAATTATTGGATAGGATTGAATTTGAAAGAAAAAGAAGGAAAACTCGGAATTGGAAGACAGTAAGTGATAATGAACTTGTTGAATATGTTAAGGAATTTATTGAAAAGGAGGGGATAAGTAAACGCGAAGAATTGAAGAAGCTTGATTATGGATTGTATAGTGCTTTGTGGAGAAGAAAATTGTTAGATCAAGCTTTTGCCCCTATAGAACAATCAGGAAGAAAAGAAGCCATTTTGCAGGTTGTTGAAGCAATGGAGGAATTTGCATGCTAGCTTCAAAGCAGAGAATACTTTGGACTATTCCTAAAGATCCAAAGTTCAGTTGGATTCTTCCTTTAGATAGTAGAAACAGAAGATCTTGGAGTGTGATGAGAGATCAGGAACTAGTTGAACTTGCAAGGAAATTCATGGAAGAAGAGAGGATATGTGGAAGGAAGCAACTGTCAAAGGCTGATATAGGATTGTACAGTATTTTGATCAGAAGAAAATTGTTGAATAAGGTTGAGTTTGAGGGAAAACAGAGAGATTGGAAAACAATGAGTGATGCTGAACTGGTAGAATTTACAAGAAAATTTATGGAAGGAAGAAAGATATATGAGCGAAAAAAACTACAGAAACTTGATGGAGGATTGTATGAAGTTTTGAGAAAGAGAGGATTGTTGGATCAATTAGAATTTGAGGAGAAATACCGTGATTGGAAAGAAGTAAGTGATGATGGACTAGTTAAACATGCAAGGAAGTTTATGGAAGAGAAGGGGATAAGTGAGAGAACTGAATTGAGAAAGGTAGATCTCGGATTGTACCAGGTTTTGAGAAAAAGAAAATTACTGGACAAAATAGGATTTGAAGATAAAAGACAGAAACATCGCAATTGGAATTCAATGAGTGATGAAGAACTTGTTGCTTATGGTAAAGAGTTTATGAGGAAGAGAGGAATAACTGGACGGCATGAATTAGAGAAGGCTGATTCTGGATTGTATCGCGTTTTGATGATTAGGGAAATTATGAATCAATTAGAATTTGAGGGGAAGCACCGTGATTGGGCTTCTATGAGTGATGAGGAGATTGTTGAGTATGCTAAGAAGTTTATGGAAGAAAGGGAGATAAGCAGAAGAGGAAAACTGCAGAAGGCTGATAGGGGGCTATATGAGATTTTGAGAAAGAAAAGATTGCTTGAAGATGTTTTTGTTGACCTGGACCAATCAAGAAGAAGAGAAGCAATCTTGCAGGTTGTTGAAGCGATGGAGGAATTTGCATGAGACAACTGCATGCTACTAAAATTGGAAATCCTAGAACTTCAAGAAAAGAACCTCTAGCTGAGAGAATACTTAAAAGAAGGAATTTTACTGATGAAGAAATAGGAACAATTATACAAAGAAGAACTGAACTTATTCAGCAAATGACAGACTGGAAAATAGCAACTATAATTGCACGGGAATTGAATAGAAGCCCAAGATCAGTAGAAACTAAGATTAAAGAATTAATTAAAGACGGCACATTAGAGGAAAATCCAAACAAAAAGAAGAAACATCCTTTCAATGCTGAAGAAAATAGACAGATAGCTGAAGAACTTACAGCTTCTGGTTTATGTGATGGTGCAATAGCAAAAGTTATTGCAGAAAAAACAGGAAGAAGAGTAAGTTCTGTAAAAACAAGCATATGTGCAGACAGAAACAAAAAACGTCTTGGAAAAAATCCAAACAATCAAAGAACAATGAGATCAGAAGAAAGCAAGTGGATAATGCGCAGAAGAAGAGAATTGATGGATCTAGGATTGAATGACACTTCAATATCAAGAGTGCTTGAATCAAAAACAAGAAATGCCAGTGCAATAAGAAGAACAATCTGGGAGCTTAAAAAAGTAGGAATGATAATGGAAAATTATAACGATATGAAGGAAAGTAAAGAAATTGAAAGAATGATATTGAGAAGAGAAGAACTCATGGCAGAAGGAAAAAATGATGATGAAATTGCAAAGCAAATAGCAGAGGAAATGAAAAGACAGATTAGAACTATATCATTTATGATCTGGAGAATAGTAAGAATTGGAAAATGCAGAATTAATAAAAATTAGATTGCCTTGAGAAGATCTGCTTTAGTTACAATACCAACGAGCCTTCCTTTATTCTCAATAAGAACCGCAGAGTAATAGCATAAAAGATCTGCAATAGCATCTACTAAAGAATTGGCCGGGACTGTCGGGAAGCTGCTGCGCATAACATCTTCAACTAATGTTGATTTGAAATTACGATCACCATCAGATACTAGTTCAACGACCATGCTCTCTGATATACTGCCAATGCATTTTCCATCTTCAAGAACAGGAAGCTGGGAAATGTCTTTTGTTCTCATAAGTTTTACTGCTTTTTCAAGAGTATCCCCGGGTTTTACTGAAATGATGTTCAATGACATCACTTCTCTGACCATTTTCTTTTCTTTATTCTGCTCTTTTTCAAGTGCCTGAAAGATCTGCACTACCTTGGAATAAGCAGGATCGATTTTTCCTGATTCAATCTTGGCTATTAATGACTGGGATACTCCAGCTAAATCAGCGAGCTGCTTCTGTGTGAGTCCAAGATTCTTCCGCATTTTGGGGATTTTTTTAATCATAAATTATTCTTTTAGGAATATAAAAATAAAAAGCTATACTGAAGCTGCATGATCAATAAAATTGATAAGTACCTTCTCATCATGGCGTTGCTGGGCTTTTATTTTTATTCTTGATATGTCCATCATTTTGGAGAGCCAGCGTTTTCTTTCATTTACTAGTTCACTTATATTATGAGGCAAATAATCAGGATGGAATTGTACGCCCCAAGTAGATTCTCCAATCCTATATGCCTGGACCATGCCGGGAATATCACCATAGGCAAGTACTCTAGTGCCTCTTGGTGGATGGGGCAGGTAACAAAAATGAGAGAAAAGCCCTTCAAAATCATTCGGCAGATCTTTGAAAAGAACATCATACTTACCATATTCAGTTTTGTAAACCGGTGCAAAGCCTATCTCTGCATTATGGGGTTTTGGTATTTTTCTTACAAATGCCCCATGAGCTGCTGCAATGGCCTGATGCCCAAAACAAATGCCAAGCATGGAAGTGGAAGAAGGAACATCACGTATGAATTCTAGAAGATTTTCCATCCAGGGGTGTTTTTGTATACCCCCAACATCGATATGAAGTTTTGAACCGGGTATAATAATAGTATCATATTTTTCAATATCAGGATAGTCGTGTTTTCTCCCTGCTGGCCAGTAGAGTCTTGGTTTGATTGTAACATTGCGCCAGTGTGCAAATGCCTGAACCCTTCTGCTGACTAGCTCACTAATCGTCCATTTGGCGCCTCCATAAGACATCATCTCCTGATCTCTGGGGCTGCAATCTATGATTGCTACTTTCAAAGGCTCTGCATCACATACATAACCCATAACTGTCACCATTGGGTCCATTATTTACATGGGGATGTAAACTCACAAAAAAGGTTTTAATAAGTGTTGTAACTTTTTGCAAGTGCCAGAGGAACTGGCATTCATAAGCCCTTAAAAATACAACGTCATATTTGTCAATAAATTTTGGTGATACTCGTGAAAATCCTGATAACTTCAGCATTACCTTATGTGAATAATGTACCGCATTTAGGCAATATTATAGGATGTGTTTTATCTGCAGATGTTTTTGCAAGATATTGTAGGTCTAAAGGCTATGAATGCCTGTACATATGCGGAACAGATGAATATGGAACTGCAACTGAGATAAAGGCATTAGAAGAGGGAGTTACACCAAGAGAAATATGTGACAAATATTACAAAATACACAAAGATATCTACGAATGGTTTGGGATCAAGTTTGATATTTTTGGAAGAACATCAACAGAGAAGCATACGAAGATAACCCAGGATATTTTTCTTAAGCTTCATGAAAATGGATATATTATTGAGGATGATGTAGAACAATTTTATGATGAAAAAGCAGCTATGTTTCTTGCAGACAGATACATAGAGGGCATATGTAGTTATTGTAATTATGATGGAGCAAGATCGGACCAGTGTGATAAATGCGGGAGATTGTTACAACATGGAGAACTAAAAAATCCGATAAGTAAGATAACAAAAACAACTCCAGTTCTAAAGAAAACAAAACACTTGTTCATTAATCTTCCAGGAATAGAAAAAGAGTTAGGCGAATGGATAGAAAAGAGCTCTAGAGATGGATTCTGGTCTGAGAATTCAATAAATATAGCAAAATCCTGGCTTCGTGAAGGACTGAAAAAAAGGGCAATAACAAGAGATTTGAAATGGGGGGTTCCTGTTCCGCTGAGGGGGTGGGAAAATAAGGTATTTTATGTCTGGTTTGAGGCCCCGATAGGGTATCCATCTATTACTGCAAATCTTACTGAAAAATGGGAAGGGTGGTGGATGAATCCAAACGAAGTAAAGCTATACCAATTCATGGGAAAGGACAATGTACCATTTCATACTGTAATATTCCCTTCAACACTTATAGGAACAAAGCAGCCATGGACATTGCTCCATCACATAAGCACTACAGAATTCCTTAATTATGAAGATGGAAAATTCTCAAAATCAAGGCATGTGGGAGTATTTGGTGATGATGCGATGAAATCCGGCATCCCAAGTGATGTCTGGAGATATTATCTTCTTGTAAACCGTCCTGAAAAAGCAGACACTGTATTTACGTGGGAGGATTTTGCTGATAAGACAAATAATGAATTGCTTGCTAATCTTGGAAATCTTGTGAACAGGACACTTATATTTTTGAAAAATAATTTCGATGGGAAGATTCAGGGTGGAGAAAATGAAACAGATAAACAATTCCTTGAACAACAACAAAAGATTGTAAACGAAATTACTGAAGATCTGGAAAAGGTCAAACTCAAAGACGCTCTTCACAAAATAATGCACTATTCCAAAAATGCAAACAAATATTTCCAGGATAATAAACCATGGGAAAGTGTAAAGAATGATAAAGAACGTGCAGGAGTAGTCTTAACCGTACTTACAAATCAGGTAAAGGATCTTGCAATAATGATAGAACCATATCTTCCGGATACGAGCAAGAAAATATTTGAACAGTTGGATGTAGAACCGGGCAAATGGAAAGACATTGGAAAACCATTGGCTGAAGGACATGAAATAGGTTCTCCAAAACCACTTTTCAAAAAAGTTGAAGAAAAAGAACTCAGTGAATTAAGAAAGAAATTTGCGGGTAAAGAAAAGGAGGAAATAAAGTTCTCAGACCTTGATCTCGAAGTTGGAGAGATTATTAGTGCAGAAAGGCATCCGAATGCAGACAAATTGTTCATTGAAAAAGTGAGATTAAGTGATGGGGAAAGGCAGATAGTTTCTGGCCTTGCTGACCATTATTTTCCTGAAAATTTGGTTGGAAAGAAAGTTGTGATTGTAAAAAATCTTGCCACAGCAAAGCTTAGAGGAGTAGAGTCTCATGGCATGCTTTTGGCTGCAGAAGGAAGAGAAATGGCCCCAATGCACGACGGAAAATCTGCTATGGAAAAAGAAGTGGTAGAAGTAATTTTCTGTGAAAATAGTAAAGTTGGCAATAAAGTTTTCCTTAAAGGCGAGAAACAAAAACCAAAAGAAACAGTAACATTCAAAGAATTCCAGAAAATAAAGATTGAAGTACTTGATTATTATATTTTATCGGAAGGCAAATCTATCATAACTGAAAGTAATGAAGAGCTTAAGATGAAAAATGTGAAAAAGGGAATTGTTACATGAATGCTGTTGTAGCTGTATTGTTCTTCATAATCGGAACAGTAGCAATGGTTACCTTTTACACAAACGAGATTTTGCTTTTTGTAGTAATGGGAAGTGCAGTTATTGTAATTCTGGCAATAGACAAATGGAAAAGAACAAATCATTTTCTTATTGCAATGTTGGTAGGCGGGGCATGTGAAAACATTGCTGTTTTCCTAGGAGCATGGAATTATACTAATGCCAATTATCTTTTTGCTCCAATATGGCTGCCAGTTGGTTGGGGAATGGCAGTTGTACTTTTAGAAGAGGCATTTTCTACAAATGTTCCAGTAGTTTTTTCCAAAAGGTCCATAGCATTGGCCTTTGGAGGAACAGTATTAGTTGGCCTGAATTTTTCTTATGAATTGGGAATTTTGATGGCCTTTGCAATAATTACTATAATTCTTTTTACTTTTGGTTATTACAAACGCTCGGAAGTTAAGATAGGAATATTTGCTGCTGTTTTTGGAACAGTGATGGAAACAAGCTGCATAATTGCCGGGAATTGGCATTACAGTGCAGCAATGCTTGGAACACCCCTATGGCTTCCGCTCTGCTGGTTTAATGCTTTTTTAATAATGAGAAGAGTAATAAGGTTAGGCAACTAAAACTCCATTGATTATGCCATCCTGGCCCACACGATTAGTAACGCGGACTTTGCCAAGATTGGTTTCAAGTACTGCACCTTTTGTGATGATGTTCATTCTGACGTATTCAGGATTGTGGCTCTCAACAACTTTGGTAATTTTTGCTTTTTTTGTCCCTTCTTTTGTTACGACATTCACAGAAACAGCTTTTTTGATTTTTAAACCTGAGTTTCCGCCTCGTGTGCGTTTTTTTACATGAACGTCTTTGTCAGAAACTTTGGTTGCAGTAAAAACTCCACCCATGTGAGCGAGTTTCTTATCTCTAAACTTACGTCTCCTGCCACCTGTACCGGCATTTACTTTCTTAGTATGAGATCTGTGATATTGATCCATTTGAAAACCTCTATAGAAGTATAAAAAAGATATAACGAGACGGCTTTTAAAATATATCCATTAGGCCGAAGGACATATTTCACGTAATGTTGTTACATCTTTGGCTTTTATTGCTGCTATAGCTGCGCCATAATTCTCCCTAAACTCATGAAGGTCAACAGAGGCTGTAAATACTCGGTTCAGACGACTGATTCTCTCAGCTGCAATGCCTATTTCGCCAAAGCTTTGACTTGGTTTTAGCGGTAATTCTCTAAGCTGAGAATGGTCATCAGGAATCATAGGACCATAAAGTTTGAGAAAAAGAACTGTCGGCACTGGAAAATGCTTAACAGTTACTTGTGCCTGGACAAAAACCTCACCCCTCTCTGTTAATATTACTGTTATTGGAAATGATTTTCTCAGTTTATCCTGGCCTGGGAGGGTAGCGACAGTAGGGATTTTTCCGGTTGGTCTTGTATCACTACCTCTAAGTGTTTTTGAACTAAAAGTCATATTACAATAATTAGTGGTAATGATTTTAAATTAGCGGGTTAAGACAATAATATGCAGGTTTTTAGTTTAGCTAGGCCACCTGAAATCGAAAAGTTTGATGCAGTGATAATAAGAAGAGATGCAGTTGAATCAATGGAAGAAATAGAACTTGCATATTACCTTGCAAAAAAAGCATTTGAAAACAAACAAAATATTGCCAAGCAATTCAAATATGAATTCTTATTATGGCTCTCTGGAACAAGAGATATAAAGAATGCATTAAAGAAAACAGTACCAAAAGATGAATGTTTACTTATTTTGTTTAGTGGCTCAAAACCAAAGGAGGGTAAAGAAATACAACTTAAAAAGACAGGAGATCCACTTAGATTAGAGGCGATAGCACTCAGCAGAATTTAACTCTTCGTACCAAGAAGTCCATATCCTGAACCGCAGTTATGGTATGTCATGAACGGCAAGCCGTTCATGAGCATGATCAAGGTCGAATCGTCGACCGTGACATGAATGAATTGGCACCATTTATTCCCATAATTTCCCCGATGTTACTCCGCGGAAATGAACCGTGTAAAGGTATATAAAAAAGCTAATGGAAAGAAAAATATGGTAATTAGAGCCTACAAATTCCGTCTGTATCCGAACAAAGAGCAACGAAAGGGGATGCAGACGCATCTATGGCTCTCCAAGAATCTTTGGAACGGCGGGTTAGAATTTGCAAAACAACTGTATAAAGATTATGAGAAGTTTCCAACAAGGCAGACGTATCAAGAGATAAGCAAGAACTCAGGACTGCATTCGCAGGTAGCCCAAGATGTTTTCATACGTCTCCATATGGCTCTCAAAGCAAAAATCAGGCGCAAGAAAGCAGGTCTCAAAGGAGGTTTTCCACGTTTCAAATCAATAGACAGGGTGAAAAGCCTGCACTATCCTCAGTCAGGATTCTCTCTCAAAGAAAGGAAACTGAAAGTATCTCCATTCGGAGAAATCAACATCAAGAAACATGGGGAAGTTGAAGGAACGATCAAAACGCTGACGCTCAAAAGAGAATCGTCAGACAAATGGTATGCAATTCTGACGGCAGAAACAGAACCAATCAACGTGCCTAGGAAGGAAGGGGAACAGATAGGTATAGACCTCGGTTTGATGACTTTTGCAACCGTTTCCAATGGAGAGCAAATCAAGAAACCGAAGCACATGAAAATCTATGAGGATAGACTGGCAGATGCTCAGAGAGACCTATCTAAGAAGAAACTCAGAAGCATGAATAGAAGGAAGGCAAAACTGAAAGTTGCAAGAGTCTACGCCAAAGTAGCTGATACAAGAAAGGACTGGTTGCATAAGACAGCCAATAGTCTCATCTCACGATACTCCGTGATAGTATTGGAAGACCTTGACGTGCAAGGCATAGCAGAAGAACATGGGAAGGGAGTAAATGATGCAGGGTGGAGCATATTCACGAATATAATTTCCTACAAGGCTGAAAGTGCTGGTTGTGAAGTGGTATTTGTGAATCCGAAAAATACGTCTAAAGATTGTAGCAGATGTGGAATCTGTGTGCCAAAGGAGCTATGGGAAAGACAGCATGGTTGTCCTTTTTGTGGTCTGATCATGGATAGAGATCTCAATGCTGCAATAAATATACTCAATAGATGTTTGAAAGCAAAGCTTTCAGACAGGCAGGAAACAAAGTTTCCTGGAGCTACCGTCGGGACGACGGAAAGTAACGCCTGTGAAGATGAAACGATAGTTTCGTCTATGAAACAGGAAGCTATAACTTCGGCGCAAGCCAAGTTATGGTAGTTCACAGTTCAAGCTGCTTGGCTAGTATATCACGATCTATTGGAAGCTCTATTCCGAGCACTTGATGGATAAATATAAACATATCAATGATTTGAGAGCGGTCTTGGGTTATTTTATCTGCCATTTGTTTGATAGTAAGATCTTTTCCTATAAGCTCATAGAGCATAAGACCTTCTTTACCATATCTTTTGTACACTGAATAACCATCATCTCCATACTTTTTGTGTACGTCTGATCTAGAAAGCGCTTTCATTATTATCATGCCATTTTCAAGTAAGAAATGAAGCATGGAAAAAACAGTGTAAAGAGGAATATTTAGTTTAAGAGCGATATCAATTGTATCATTCTTACCATCAATTAGTTCAAGTAATTTATTGCCCTTATCTCCAAGTTTAAGCATGACTTTGGCCTTCATTTGCACTGATTTGACAATATCAAGGGGTGCTTTTACAGGAATTTCTAGTGGAGAAGGTACTGCACGCGCTTCTTCCAATGATTCTTCACCTTCTATCATTGGAACGAAACCTGTGGCCTTTCTTGCAGATGCTGGTGGTGGAGCAGGTCCTCTTGTTGCATAGCCACGTGGCGGCGGGCCTCTCGGGGGAGGTGGGCCCCTGCCTTTCTTGCCTTTTGGATAGTCGAGTTTGATTATTCCTTGTTCATCCATAAAGTCAAGCATTTCAACAAGTTTTGCTTCTGTGAGGCCAGTTTCACTCATAATTTCCTCTGCAGTTCTTTGGCCATCTATAAGTGAGTAGACCTGTAATCCCAAATCCCCATATTTATTAGAGATTATTTTCTCCACTGGACTAAGATTAGATTTTTCTTCTGGTTCTTCTTCATGAACCATTGTTATTTCTTCCTCTGGAGGTTCTGCTGGTTTTTCTTCTTCTGGTTCTTCCTCTTCTGGTTCTTCTTCAGGTTTTTCTTCAACAGGTTTCTCTTCATCTTCAAATTCTATGGGTTTTATCTCTTCAAAAGTAATTTCTTCTTGGGGCTCTTCTTCTAATGGGATTACTTCTTCCTCTTCTTCGGCAGGTAATTCCTCTAATGTTGGTTCTTCTTCAGTAGGTTCTTCTACAGGTTTTTCTTCTTCTGCTGGTTTTTCCCTAGGCAATTCTTTTGCAGGAGGCGCACCTTCCCCGGAAGGTTCAAGTTCAATCATTCCTGCATCTTGCATATAATTAATGACTTGATCAAAGACCTGTGGATCGACACCAAGGTCTTGCTTGAGTTCTTTAGTGGTTCTCTTGCCAGTAATTGATTTGTAGATATGAAGGCCTATTTCTCCGAATTTTTTGATAAGGAGATTCTGATTTTTGAATCTTTGAAGAGGGCCCTTCTCGACTTTTTTTATTCTATAATCTGAACCCTGTACCATTAATACCACATTTAGACTACTAATGATATCAGCAAAATGTTTATTAAAATACGTAATTCATATTAGCGCATGGAGTTCGACGAGCTACTTATCACCACCGGTGTTGACGCCTTGGTTAGACTTGTGAAGGAGAGGCAGAGGATCGAGCTTGACGAAGCGTCCTCGATTTTGAATATTCCTCTAGATACACTTGAAGATTGGTCACGTGTACTTGAAGAGGAGGGTATTCTGAGGATAGAATACCGATTAACTCACATATATCTAATATGGGTAACCCCTACTGAAGAACAAATAGAAGAGGAGAAACACTCTTTCTATGAAGAAAAAGAGGATATAGAGAAAGAAGTAGATGGGGTAAAGGAAAGAATAAATAAAGAAACATGCGGTCTTGAAGAATTGCAACGATCATTTACTGATTTTTACACAAAAACGTCTAGAAAAATAGAAGACCTCGAAAAAACCGTGTCGCCATTACCTGCTGGTAAAACGATATCAGACAACATGTTTTCGAAATATCAAGGAGAATTAAGTCAAATGGATAAAGAACTAACAACCACAAAAGCATCACTCGAACAAATACGTAATGAGATCAAAGGATTGGGTGTTGAAAAAGAAAGCCCAAGCAAAGGCGTCATAGACAGAATGGAACAAATGAAAGAAGAATTAATTCAGTTGGAACAAGAAATGCAGAATATAAGCAGCAAGGCATCAAAAGAAAAAATATCTGAAGATGTAAAAATGCCATCAGTGGACGACATCAAGAAAAAGTTTGAGAGCATAAAAAAGGATTTTGCAGACATGCGTTCCAGAAATGCAAAATTAAGAGAAGAAATGATGGATCTTCATGAGAGTTCAGAAATACTTAGTACTGTTGCAGAATCCATAATGGGACAAGAAGAAAAAATTGGAGGCTTGCAGAATGAAGTGAATGAAACTGCTAAAGAGACGGAAAAATTAGTAGATAAAATAAAGAAATTAGATACCCAAATGAAGCAGAATGTCGATGTTGTAGAAAGACTTGGAGAATCAGTTACTGTCGCAAAAAATGTTCTCAAAAAATTCCCGAACCAAAAGAAAGTGCTTGGAGAACTCGATGAATTGAGTAAAGAAGAAAAGAAAGTACTTGAGCAAACAGAATCACTTGGAAAATTATTGGATGCAGTTGGAGGAAGACAAGTTACTGCAAAGCAATTTGCAGATATTTCTAAAAAAATGGAAACAAAAGTTTTCCAAATGAAAAAGGACATAGAAATTTTAGAATCTGCTCTTGAAGATGAAAAATCAACATATCTTACCTTCCAAAAAATAAAAGAGCGGATTGTACCATCAATTGAATCATACCGCACAAAGCTTGAAGAGATGGATGCAAAAATAGCAAGCATACGGGGTGCAGCAGCTAGTGAAAAACAAAATCTGCAAATTGATACCAAGAATCTTCAGGAACAATTGAAAGGAGGACAAATGCAGGGGATACTTAAGGTTGCAGAAGAAATAAGAGAAAAGAAAAAAATATTGGACGAGATAAAAAATTCTTTAGACGATCTTGTCGCAATGTCTGAAAATCTAAATAAAAGAGTAGTGCTCCTCTCAAGAGAAGCAAAACTTCTCCAGATAAGAAGTGGTAATGGTACTCCTGAACCAGCAACAGAAGAAAAGAAGGAGGCAATTCGCCATGAACTTCAGTTGAGTAAAGAAGAGGAAATGGAATTTAGAATGAAGAGAGAAGAGCTCAAGAAATTGATAAAAACATTGTGGGAGTCTTAGATGGTGATAAATATGGCAAAAGAACAAGAAGAAAAGAAGGAAAGAATTTCACTCATTGCAGCATATGGATTTAACAGCGAAGGTCTTCCAGTTGAAGTTAAAATTTACAGAAGGCCGAATGATTTTGTGCCGGCTTATGAAGTAACTATTCCTGGAATAGCAGAAGGCACCAAACTCATGCTTGAAACGAAGCTTAAGGGAGAACTTGTCACAGAGGTAAAACTCGACATAAGTGAGATATTAGATCCGAAAAAATTCGAAGAAGTAAAGGCAAAATTCCTTGCTGCTGCAAATAGAATACTGCAACGCAACTTTCCATCTTTAACTGAAGACAAAAAAAATGTCTTGGCAGTTTATCTTCTCCAGAAAACACTTGGGCTCGGGGAAATGGAGGCCCTTTTAGCAGATGAACAGCTGGAAGAAGTAGTAGTAAACAATGCACAGGAACCAGTATGGATATATCATAAGAAATTTGGTTGGTGTAAAACAAATCTAAAGCTCAAGAATGAAAGTGTAGTATATGATTATGCATCTATGATAGCACGAAAGGTTGGTAGACAGATAAATGTTCTCACCCCAACACTTGATGCCCATCTGCCAAGTGGAGATCGTGTTAACGCAACATTATTTCCAATATCAGCCTTTGGTAATACTATTACTATAAGAAAATTCTCCAGAAACCCATGGACAATGACGAGTTTCATTAAGTCAAAAACAGTATCAACAGATGTGGCAGCTTTGATATGGTTATGCATACAAAATGAACTTTCATTACTAGTTACTGGTGGCACTGGAAGTGGAAAAACATCTTTCTTAAATGCAATGGCCGGATTAGTGCCAGCAAATCAGCGTATTGTAAGCATAGAAGATACAAGAGAGTTGACACTTCCATCATTTTTACATTGGGTGCCTACAGTAGTGCGAGAAGCAAACCCTGAGGGTAAGGGAGAAGTAACTATGCTTGATCTTATGGTAAATGCCCTTCGTCAGAGGCCAGACCGAATAATTGTAGGAGAAATAAGAAGGCAAAGGGAAGCAGAGGTTATGTTTGAGGCAATGCACACTGGGCATAGTGTATATGCCACATTGCACGCAGACAATGCAGAGCAAACAATCTCAAGGCTTACAAACCCACCGATAAATATTCCCCATGAAATGTTGGATGCTCTTGCTGGCATAGTTGTTACATTTAGACATAGAAGATTCAATATAAGAAGAGTGCTCGAATTTGCCGAGATGACAAAAAAAGGTGAACCAAATGTTCTTTATCGTTGGGATGTAAAAAGCGATAAAACAAAGGGCGTTGGTAAGATGTCTACACTTGCAGACACACTTTCACTTTATGCTGGTATGAGTCCAAAAGAAATAGACCAGGATGTAAGTGAAAAAACAGAAGTGCTTGAGTGGATGGTCAAAAAAGGATATAGTGAAGTAGATGAAGTAGGAAGAATAGTGGCACATTATTATCTGAATGCAGAAGATGTAATAGATGCAGCAAAGAAAAATAAAGATTGGGAATTTAAGGTGTAGGCATGGCCAATGAGGGATTTGAAGCAGCAGTAACGGAAGCCAGGATACTGGAAAAAAAATTATTAGATTATAGTGCATATGATGGAGAGATAAATATAGAAAAATCCCTTGATCCGGAACCAGCCGAATATATAGAACTTGATTATAATGGTTTAATTAATATATATCAGCGCACCCAAAAGATAATCAGTACAGCTGAATTAGGAATACTTGCAGAAAAAGGTGAAGAAGTAAAAGTAAGCGTCCAGAGTCAACAAGTAGAGATGAAGTTAAAGGAAATGACAACAGAAACACTCAAAGAAGCTGAAGAAATAGCAAAAGAACCAAGTATAGAAGAAAGAGAGATCATTACACCTAAAGAAGAAATAGAAATCGAAACAATGGGAGCACCTGTGGAAAAAGAAGTAGAGATACCATTTAAGGAAGAGGAGAAGCCAGCAGAAGTAAAGGCACCAGCTCCAGAAAAGAAACCAATAGTGGTGCCGCCAACATTAGTAGAGAGCGCAGATGAGGCAGCTGAAAAGAGATATCGAAGTATTGAAGAACAGATCGCAAGCACACTTGGGGAAGGGGCAGATGAACTAACCTTAAAGAAAAAGATGCTTGAACTCACAAAACAACTTTTCAAGGAGAAAACAGTAAGTAAACGAGAGGAGATAAAATTACAAGTAAAAGTTCTCAAAAATATGCTTATTGCAGCACGTGGAGGCGGAAAGAAAAGAAAAGAAGCAACCCAAACACAATTTGATGCTTTGTTAGCTGAACAGCAAGAAGATTTAGCACACACAAAAGGTAGAATGATAGATGATTATCATAAGGGAATGATAAAAATCAAAGATCAGTTCTATGAAAAGATGTCAACAACTGAAGAACACGAAGAAAGAACAAAAATATTCGAAGAATTTTCTGAGTCAATTACTGCATTGATAGGGGAACTTCCAGCTAGCATTGAAAAAGAAAAAGAATATTTATCACAAAAGCATACAAGTGAGATGCAAAAATTATTAGACGTACTGGGTAGTAAAGAGAAAACTCTGCGCAAAAAAGTAGAAGAACGGATAGATTATATTAAGCAGGAATATGAAGAAGAATTCTCTATGGTGAAACATATTGTTGGCAGAGAAATAGAGAGTATGATAGAAGTGGCGGGAGCAGAAATAACACCAAAACCTGTAGAAAAAGGAAAAAAGAAAGCTGAGCCAACAGAGATAGTAAAGGAAATAAATGAAACTGATGAGGGAACTATGTTGTATTTCCTTCATTCGAACGAACCCGAATATTATAAAAAGTATGAACGTAAGCAGATATCAAGAGCTGAAGCGATTTTCAAGGCAAAGGAGCTGATGGCAAAGGAGAAAGGATTAAGTGATAACATGATAAGAAAATACTTCAGCGGAAAGGAGGACTGAAATGGCCGTAAAAAAAGAAGGAAAAAAAGGAGGATTAACTTCAATTGCAGAGGTAGTAGGTTCCCATTTCCCAGACCTCAAAAAGAAACTCCTTCTTGCTGGAATGGAAGATAAGCCTATCGATTTTCTTGAAAAGGTAGTTTACTCGACATGCTTAATATCTGTTGGGCTACTCATTCTTGTATACCTCTTTCTGGCGGAAAGCCTGGCATTTAATTTGGATAATGACTTGCTTCTTTTCGCCTTTATGGTGCTAGCACCACTTGTTTTTGTACCACTAATAATATTTTCATATTTAATGCTCTACCCAGATGCAATGCGTATGAGGAGACAAAGAGAACTTGATTATGAGATAGTTTTTGCAGGAAGGCATATTGTAATAGCACTAAAATCAGGAATGCCTCTCTTTGATACATTTGTTGGCGCATCAACTGGTTATGGTGCAGTTAGCTCTGAATTTGCTAAAATAGTAGACAGAGTAGTGCTTGGTGTTCCTATAACTCAGGCCATAAGAGAAGTTGTCTATTATAATCCATCAAAATATTTCACAAGAATGATGATGCAAATAGCAAATGCACTTGGCAGTGGAGCAGATGTTGGAGATTCTCTTGAAGGTGTGCTTGACCAGATATCAAAAGAACAGATGATTGCTTTGAAAGAGTATAGTCAAAAACTCACACCAATAGTTATGTTCTACATGGTGTTTGGCATAATAGTTCCCTCTCTTGGTATAGTGCTTGCAACAGTTATTTTCTCTGCTATAAGCGGCGGTACATACGGATTTTCTTCAGGGATTCTTGTAATAACTTTATTCATAATAGGTTTAGTACAGTTCTTGTTCCTGGGATTCGTAGAAAGCTCAAGACCAAAATATCTTATATAGGTGGATGAAATGGCAAATGATAATATGTTTGAAACTGTCGGAAGGCTTTTCTTCACAAGAGAAAGGATAAGAAATTTGGAGAAACAGCTAAACACGGCAGGCGTCAACATTCCAGCCGACTCCTTTGCAGGATATGTAGCAATGAATTTGATTGTTGTTACTATTTTCCTTACACTTTTCCTTGTGTTGTTCCAGCCTTTGAATGAAATAATTGAGAAATTCTTATCTGATTTCAATATTCCAGTGCCATTAGTTATTCTATTAATATTAATCTTATCATTCATAGTAGTTTATTTAACAACCACGACGTTGATATCTGCATATTTGCTAATGAAAGCAGATGACCGTAGAAATAAACTTGAGGACACACTGCCCGACTTTCTTACTTTAGTAGCTTCAAACATAAAAGCTGGCATGACCCTTGATCAGGCAATGTGGTACTCAGCAAAACCAGAGTTTGGTCTTTTATCAACAGAAGTAAAAGCTAATATAAAGAGTTCATTTAGTGGTGAAAGTTTAGAGGATACGCTGGATGTACTTGGATCAAGATTTGATTCAAAAGTTTTCAAAAGAACGATATTATTGCTTAAACAGGCTACTGCAACTGGTGGTGAACTAACAAATGTATTGGAACGCACCGCCGATGACGTAAGAAACACAATAATAATGAAAAAGGAAATTGCAGCAACGCTGGTGCTATATGAAATATTTATTTTGTTTGCAGCAATAATTGGAACTCCATTCCTTTTTGCAGTTGCTTTAAAATTGATTGAAATTTTTGAAAGAATATCGCCACAAGCAGGTAGTGTACCTGGATCGGCAGGGGGAGTATTTACAACTTTCTCAAATGTTCAGTTCTCAGGTCCAGTAATAACTTCAGCAGATTTCTTCTGGTTCAGTATTCCAACAATATTTGTAACCGCGCTTATCTCATCATTTATTGTTAGTATTATAAGGACTGGATCAAAAAGCCAAGGAATGAAGTATTTCCCAGTGGTCCTTGTGCTTTCATATTTAGTATATTGGTTTGTTATAAATGCAGTAGAAACATTCTTTGCTACCATTGCGTAGGGGATTTATATGAAAAAAGGATATAAGAAAGGACAAGCAGTTATGGAGTATTTAATCACCTATGGACTAGCTCTTTTTGTCATATTGGTGGTGCTTGCAATTCTTGTTGCTGTAGTACTTCCATCTTTAAGAGCGCCAGAAACGTGTCAGTTTACCCAGCCAGGGTTTACATGCAATCAAAAAGCACATGTTATTGTTACTGATGCGTCCAATAATGTGAGGATATTACTTCAACTGGATAATGGACAAGGTAAGGCAATAACATTGACAGGAATCTCTTGTGTGACGAGTTCAACTGGAAACGTAGAGAAAAGTAATGTTGAACCACTTGCTTCAGCAGTATTGATGGCTGCCGGAGAAAGTGTAACTGTAGGTGACCCATTGGAATCTGATATCACTATCGAAGTTCCGTGTAAAAATGAGGATGGGACAACGACGGTTCTTTCAGCTAACTCCAATTACAAAGGAGCAATAGGCATAACCTACAGATACCAAGATGATGTTCCAGGAGCTCCAGAAAGGCTTGCAGTAGCGACAGTTACTGGAACAGTGCAAGCAGAATAATTAACTTCCATATTTTTCTGCACGTTCGGTAATATTGAGGATAAGGGGGATAACCTCTTTTCCTTTGATATGACCAAGTCCGCCACTGGCACAACTTATTTCATCGAATTTTTTAACATGATCTTTTCTTTCGCCGCCATAAACAAGAATTGGTACTTCATGGCCAGTGTGTTGTTTTCTACTTACCGGTGTTGAATGGTCGCCAGTTATAACGATACATGCACCAGTTTTTTCCAGAATAGGGATAACCTTATCTATACGTTCGAGCATTTTCTTCTTTGCATCAAAGTTTCCATCATGACCAGCACTATCACAACCCTTCACATGCATAAAGACAAAATCATAATGATCAAGGGATTTTGCAGCTGTTTCTGCTTTGGCCTTAACATCTGATTTTAGATCTGCTGTAGCGCCAGGAACAATAGCAACATCCATTCTCAAATAAGCAGCAACTCCTTTGTAGAGTGCCCCACCAGCTATGCATATGCCATGAAGTCCAAATCGATCAAAGAAAGACGGTACTTGGCTATATGTCCCTGCACCGCGTAGAAGAAGAATATTTGCAGGTTTTTCTCGATCTTTATTTGTTGGAGCGCTTGCAAGCCATCCGCGAGCTACTTCTGTGAACTTATTGACTATATCTGCAGTTCTTTTAGCCTCCCGACTATCATCAAGAGGATAACAAAAATGTACTTCACCTGTGGAATGTGGATCAGTGTCTGATATGTTGCTACTAAGATTTGGTCCTCGCAGCACAAGAACACCACGATGTTCAACAGAATTTCTGAATATGGCTTCTACATTCCCTATTCTTAATGAAAGACCTTTTGAAAGAATAGAAGCAGTTTCAGTGTCTATTCTGCCCGCACGCCTATCGATTATTTTGTTGCCTTTTACAGTGGCAAAATTAGCCCTAAATGCAACATCCCCTTCATTTAATTCAATTCCAACACCCAATGCCTCAAATGGCCCCCGACCGCAGTAAAATATGGTAGGATCATAACCAAGAATGTTAAGATGAGAGGTATCGCTTCCGGGAACCAAATATCTCTTGACAGGACTAAGCATACCGGTTATGCCATTTTTTGCAAGCCTATCAAGATTTGGTGTTTTTGCAGCTTGTAATGGCGTTTTAGGGGTAGGGAGATCACCAAGTCCGTCTATAATAAGAAGAATTGCTTTTCTCATGCTTCACAGTAGTAAAAAAGATATAAAAGTCTTGGTGTTTCAGATTAGCAATATAAGTAAAATACTAATCTCAATTTTCCATTTTTCATAATAAATAGCTTTATTAATATCAAAGCAGAAAGGGAATTCCACTATTTTTGTCGTGGTTATTATGGACGTCGACTTATCAGCACAGGTAGCTGCATTCACCGATTTTTTCACAAACATCTACAATGCAAAGATAGATGAATTATTGCAGAAATATCCAACAAAAAGAAGCTTATATCTAGATTATACTGATTTGGAGAAATTTGATCCAGAAATGGCAGATATGCTGATAAAAGCGCCAGATATTATGTTGGAGGCAGCAGAAGAGGCCATTAAGCAGCTTAATTTTACTGTTACTGCAGGAAAAAAGTTTGAACCACATATAAGGGTAATGACGATGCCTGCAGAAGAGGCATTTATTGAACAACTTGGATCCAAAAATATAAACGAACTCGTGGCTTTCAAATGTGTTGTAACCAAAAGAGCAGAGATAATGCACCGCGTTAAAATTGCGATGTACAAATGCCAGCTCTGTGATACTGAAATCAGACTTATCGTAGGAAAAAATTTTACTCCGCCAAAACGATGTGAACAATGTAAGAAATATTCATTAGTTCAAATAAACGAAGAAAGTACATTTACAGATATACAAAAAGCAGAAGTGCAGGAATTATTGGAGCGCGTAAGGGGCGGCGCACCTGCAGCACACATAGAACTGCTTATGGAAGATGATCTGGTTAATACCGTTTCTCCTGGAGATAACATTGAAGTTACTGGAATACTTCGTCTCAAACCACCAATAAAAATGAGGCAAAAACAAGAATTGATCTACAGCAGATATATTGATGTTAATAGTGTCAAAAGTTTGAAAAAAGATTTCGAAGAAGTTGAAATAACAAAAGAAGATGAACGAAGAATCAAAGATCTTTCTAAAAGGCCAGATATTAAGGAAATTATTATACAATCAGTTGCTCCTTCTATTTATGGGCATTTGGAAGTAAAGAAAGCCCTTGCACTACAGCTTTTTGGCGGAACTAGGGGTAAGGTGATGAAGGGGGGAGCAGTAGCAAGAGATGATATTCATATTCTGCTTATCGGCGATCCTGGCATCGCCAAAACTCGTTGTCTTCAAAGTGTCTCTGAAATTGCACCAAAAAGTATCTATGTTAGTGGAAAAAGTGTCAGTGGAGCTGGCCTCACCGTTTCGGCAGAAAAAGACGAGCTTGGTGAAGGAGGTTGGACATTAAAAGCTGGTGCACTTGTTCTTGCAAGCGGTGGATGTGCTCAAGTTGATGAGTTTGACAAGATACAGGAAGAGGATAGGGCTGCACTTCACGAAGCAATGGAATCAGGAAGCATCTCAGTAGCAAAAGCAGGCATTGTAGCCAAATTCAGAACAAAAACAGCAATTCTTGCAGCAGCTAATCCAAAGTATGGAAGATTTGACCAGACAAAAAATCTTGCTGACCAGTTTGAAGTTCCACCAACATTGCTTTCACGTTTTGATTTAATCTTTCCAATAGTAGACGTTCTTGATGAAGAAAAAGATGCAAAACTAGCAGAACATATATTATCAAGTCATATGGGTAGGGAACAAAAAGAAGAGATAGAAACAATGGAAAAAGAACTTTTAACAAAATACATAGCTTATGCTAGAAGGAAGATTTCACCAAAACTTCTTCAAGCTGCATCTGAAAAAATAAAGGACTTCTATGTCGAATTGAGAAGAAAGAGTAAAGATGCAGGTGCTGTTGCTATAACTCCCAGATATCTGGAAGGGCTTGTAAGATTGGCTGAGGCACATTCTAAGATGCGACTCAGTAAAACAGTAGACGAAGAAGATGCAGAAGTTGCCATTGAACTGTTTAATTATGTGATGAGACAGATTATGACTGACAGAGAAACAGGGACTTTCGATGTGGACATAGTAACTACAGGAAAGTCAAAAACAGAAAGAGAAAAGCTGCAGAAAGCTGATACAATAATGGAGATAATAAGAGAACACTTGAGAAGAAGTGATACGGCAGATGTTAAAGAGATAATTGCAGATGCTAAAACCTATGAAATAGACGATAATACTGCAGAAAGGATAATCAAAGAATTATTAAGGAAAGGAGTAATATATGAAAAGGAGTATGGACAAGTAAAGATAGTTGGTGAATAAATGAGACTTATAATGTCACTCCTTGCACTTTTTGTAATAGCCCAAATTTTAGGGATTTACACGGGCTTAATTATAATACAGGATTTTGCCAAAAATCCATTTGTAAATAGTTTAATGGTTACAAGCGATGCAAATGAACCTACAAATGCAGTATTTTTCATTCTTTACATACTCTTAGGCGCTATAGTGATGGTATTATTGATAAGATTTCTCGGCATATATCCAATTATTTTCAGGATTATGGAATTTTTCCTAATTGCTAGTGCAAGCTCGATAGTTTTCTATGCATTTCTCAGATTGGTAGTAGGATATGAAATCAGCACGATTGCAGCCATAATGCTCGGTTTATTGTTTTCAGGATTAAAAGTTGTTACTCCAGCTTTGAAGAATGCTGCAGCTATTTTTGCAACAGCTGGGGTTGGGGTTATATTCGGTATTTCACTTGGCCTTATACCTTTGCTATTGTTCCTTATTTTCCTATCGATTTATGACTATCTTTCTGTGTTTACAACTAAGCATATGGTTGAGATGGCAAACTTTATTGTTAAGAAAGATCTGGCATTTACAATAACAGCAAAAGAGGCACCAAAAAGAAAAGGGGAGAAAGAAAAGCGAATAGATTTAGGAACAGGAGACATGATTGCTCCAATAATGTTGGAGATTTCAGCACTATCTATTAGTCCAATCGCCACTGCTTTTGTATTTTTAGGCGCAGTAACTTCTATGGGACTTTTCCTTAACATAGTATGGAAAAAAGGAGCAGTACTGCCAGCTTTGCCACCCATTGTACTTGGGATGATAGTGGCGTTAGGATTAGGATTTGTTCTTGGATTTTATTAATTGAAAATCTAGAACAATCTGATTCATATCATGAGAGTACGGTCTCACAATTCTTTTTGAAAGGAGTTTTATTGTAACATTATTTTCTGATGCAATTTTTTGAACCTTATCCAGTGCTTCTTCAAAAGAAGTAGTAATGCTGTAGAAATGGATGGTAGCACCATTTTTTGCTGCTGAAAAGGCAACATCTAGAAATTCATGTGCACTTTTTGGTAATGGCATCACAATTCTATCAGCTAAATTTTGATATTTCCCCATTATTTTTTTCGCATCGCCTTCTTCAACAATAATGTTTTCAGCATAATTGAGTGCAATATTTTGTTTCATGTATTTGACTGCTTCTGGATTTATTTCAATTGCAATAATTTCAGTATTTGGATGTTTTTTCGAGATTACTAATGGAAACGGACCAATTCCTGCAAACATAACAATTATTTTTTCCCCATCTTTGACAAGATTGGCAATTCTCTCTCTTTCATGAGAAAGACGAACTGAAAAATATACTTTTGATAGGTCAAGTTTCATTCTGCATCCATGTTCACGATAAACTGTCTTGGTATTATTTTCACCGGCAACAAAACCAAGCTTTCGTATTCTATATTCGCCTTCCATTGCACTTAATTTTTTGAAAACACTCTTGAGATTTTTGTGAACCTTCAGAAGCGCTTCACCGATCTCTTTTTCTTTTGATTCAAGAGAATCCGGAATTTCGATAATAGCGATATCACCAACTATGTCAAAGGAGGTTGTAAGCTGTTCTAATTCCTCCTCATTAAGTAGATTGATCAATAAATCATGAAGATTCTTATGTTCTGTTGGCCTTTTCTTTGCCTTTCTTTCCATTAATTCAAAATCTTTCCATTGTTTCTTTACTGGAATAAAAACAAATCCTCCTTCATTGAATATATTATATTCATTGGAAATTAGATTAGCATCTATAAGTTCTAGCCTTATTTTTTCTGCTAATTTACTTGGGATTTTGAGAAATTTCATAATTATTCCAATATAATCGCTGGTTTTCCAGGTAATGCTGCTTTTGCCTTTGGATGCTTTCCTTCATCCTCTAAAAGTGCAATGACTTTACATTCATATTCTTTAGAAAGGAATCGTTCTGCATCTTTTAAGGTGGCTAATTCATCTTCTGTTGATAGTACATCCGGAAGTGAATGTACATTTCTGATAATTTGTTTTACAACTGCTTGTGCTTCTTTCATTGGAAGCTTAGCTTCTCCTACGGCTTTCATTATTTTATCAAATGCTTTCTGTTCCTGGGCTATTGCATAGAGTTTTCTTTTCCAATCTGCTGCAACATAAATTGTTACTGAGGATGGCTTCTTACCAATAAGTTCTGAGATTTTTTCTATATCCCCATGAATTTTCTTGATTATCTCTTCACCTTGTTCTATGGAATCATTAATCTTTGAATGATCTGCCTTTGGAAACTTTGCAAAAGAAACAAAGCCTTTGCCGCCAAGCATTTCCCAATACTCTTCTGCATGATGTGGCATAAACGGAGCTATAAGTACAATCCATTTTTCAAAGAAATCATGAAGGTTGGGTTTTTCAGTACGCTTCATATACCAATGAAGATCAGATGCTACATCATAGAATATCTCTAAACCAAGATGTCTAATGGTAAGTTTTTCATATAATTTTTCTGCATTGTCTATTTTTCTGTTTAATCTTGAAAGAAGCCAACGCTCTATTCTTCCATGTGGTTTTCCTGCTTTTTTTGATTCACGAATAAGTTTAGAGATAGAAATTAGTCTTGAGCGAACCCCTTCAGCTACACTGTTATTGAAATCACTATCACTTGAAAGATCAGCACCACTCACAACTGCAAATCTCACAACATCCGCACCATATTCCTGGATTGCCTTTCTGAGCGGAAGAATATTGCCTATACTCTTACTCATTTTGCATCCATCCATCAGCACAAAACCATTCGTAACAATTTGTTGAGGCCACAATTTCTTCTCAAACAGAGCAACATGATTGAATATGTAAAGAGTAAGGTGATTTCTGATAAGATCTCCTGCACTGTGACGGGAATCAACTGGGTACCAGTAAAGGAAACTTTCCCTTAATTTTTTCAGTTTTTTATCTCCTTTACCTTTGCCAAGGAACACATAATCAAAGAATTTATCATCCATTTCAGAAACATCAATGTCGTTCAAAAGATGAGAGATAGTATAAAATGCCATGTAAACTGTGGAATCTGAAAGTGCTTCAATCATTTTTGTTTCATCAAATGGGAATTTTGTCCCTAAACCTGCTGCCCGAGCGCAGGGTCTTGTTTTAAGCCAATTAATAGTATAATCAAATTCTCCCCGTGTATTCTCTGGAATAATTGACATTGCTCCAAGGCATTGCTTTGCTTGGTCTTTCCAATCAGAAATTCCGTAATCAATAAACCATTGGTCACCAAGAATGTTTACTGTGATATGACTTCCGCAGCGACAATAAACTGGTTTGTTGCTTAGCTCCCAAAAGACCAGGGCTTGATTATTTGCAAGCATATCCTGTTTTGTTTTCTCAATAGCAACAGAAACTCTTTCACCCTTATGGGGTCCAACAAGCATTGTTCCTGTGAGGATTTCTTTCTTGTACACTTCTTTGACAATCTCTTCAAGCTTTGGATCATGTTGGTCTTTTATGCCTCTCTCTTCTATGAGTTCCTTCGCCATGAAATGGTATCCTTCAACTTTTATGATTTGTGTATAATCAAGGTGGATGCCTAGATCTAAAAGTGCAATGTGATCATAAGGAGCATGGGATGGAACACTCATAACAATGCCTGTTCCTTCATCCTCTTTTACATATTTACCTTCATATATCGGAATTTCTTCATTGGTTATTAGATTTTTTGCAGTTTTGCCTAGTATTGCCTTTCCCTTAAACTCATCAAGAATTTCAAGTTCAAGATTCTGATAATTCATTTTTTCATATGCTTTTTTGCTGAGGTGATAAATCTCACCAGTTTTCCTGCTTTTTGCTTTTACGTGAATATTATCTGGATTTACCCAAATATTTGTTACACCATAAATGGTTTCGGGACGTAAGGTTGCTGTAAGGAGATATCCACCTTCAAATGCAAATTTGACAGCTGTAAATTCCTTGAGTTCTGGATCAACATCTCCTTTTGTATCATGAGCACCAACAGCTTGATTATCATTAGGACACCAGGCTATAGGGTACTCGCCCTTAATGAGATAACCGAATTCTTTCAATTTACGGAATTGCCATTGTATGAATTTGTTGAATTTTTCATCATATGAATAGAACTTCCTTCTCCAATCTATTGAATATCCTATTTCCTTCATACCTTGCTCTATTTCTTCAGAGAAATATTTCACAAGTGGTTTGGGTTTGCTAAGGGATGCTGCTTTCTCAGGAGAGATACCATAGATCTTTTCAAAAACGCCCAATACTTCTGGATCTTTTGCTGCAATACGTTTTGCCATAGCAAGAATTGGGGTCCCAGTAACATGGAAGGCCATTGGAAAAAGTACATGATAACCTTTTAGACGAAGATATCTGGCATAAATGTCTGCAGTTGTATAGGTTCTGGCATGACCTATGTGTTGGGGGGAATTTGGATAGGGAAAGGCTGCGGTTATGTAACGTTTTTCTTTTTTTGGATCTGGATCTGTTTCAAAGACCTTTTCTTCAGCCCATCTCCTGGACCATTTCTTCTCTATAGCATTAGAATCCATGGAAATCTATAGACGGGAAAGAATTTTTAAGAAGTGGGTTTCTTCCTAAGTAATGCCCAAATAAAGAGCAATAATAGAAATGCCAGGCCACCATAATCAAATAAAGGAATCAAAAGACAGCAGTAGGTAAGCAAACCGCCAAGACCAAACAGAGTCGTAAGCATTTCTCCTGAATTATGTATTGTATGGAATACTGCTGCTATCGGGAAGCCGACCAAAAGACCTAAAGCCGGAGCCTTGAAACCTCTTTCTATAAAGAAACCTATTATCCCGCCAGTTATCGCAGTATAAAAGCCGTGATTGGCAGAGAAGAGTATTGAACGCATAGTGAAAAGTGAGAACCACGAAAGAATATCTGAACCCATAGGACTGTCAAGCAAATATATCCAATCCTCTATGAAAGAGAATCCCATTCCGATTACAAAACCAAATACGACCCCGTCTTCTATTGAGTTGAACTCACGATGTTCAGACAACAATGCAGCTCCAGAACCTTTGTAAAATTCTTCAATAATTGGAGCGACTAAAAGTGTACCTAAAAACCCTACACCAAGAAATTCAAAGATAAGACCGGCAACTGTATTGATGCCTATGGCCATCAAGGCAGCTAGCATACCCCAAAGGAAGAATGTAATCAAAATGCGTAATGGTTCTCTTTCTCTGAAATCAGCATACCACCAGACTGCACACCATAGGTAGGGAATCATAAATGCCATGAGGCCAGAAAGGAAAAATGCAATTAATGCCTCGGCAGATTTCCATACCTCAGCAGTTAAGAGCATGTATATCAAGATAAGAAAGATTCCAAGCATTTCAAAAAACCAAAAATATGGAGAGATTAAGAAAGAATTGAATTTTTGTAATAATGTCTGTTTATTAGCAAAAGGATTCAGCAAAGAGAGAATTGTATATTGTTCAGTAGGCCTTTTTGTCTTGGAAGAGATGTATGCAATGGCGAGAGTGATAGGAAAGAGAATGGACAGATAAACTGCGCCTATAAGTAGAAAGAGAACGAAGGCAATGTTCAAAAAGAAATTTTCATATTCGCTCCAATCTGCCTTTATTGTTGCAGGGCCAGAGGCGAATTCATAATATTCTCCATAAAGAGTCGCAAAAACAAGATAATCTTGAGATGTGCTGTAATGATATGGTATGTTGGCAGTGCAAACAAATTCCGTCTGACTGCGATAATCAGAATAATATTCATATTGCTCAAGGCAATCAGTAGACGTTACATACCGACCATTAGTATAGATATCAAGATAAAGTTGATCGAATTCTTGAAGTGGTGGAGTGATGATTGTATAGTTGACTAGATAGGGTGAATCGTCTGGCTGAACATAAATGTTATTGTTTATCAGATGGAAATCAGAGCTGCGATCCATTGATTCAGCATATTCAAGCTCAAACCCATCGTTAGCAGGAAAAAATATCACAATAAGGCCAATGAAGATTCCTAAGAATACGGCAAGAAGAACAAGAAAAACAAAAATGCGATTGAGGATTTCGAGCATTTGAGAGGATAGAGAGAACAAATATTAAAGGCTTTGAGGTGGAAAATGATTAAGATGTTATAGAAAAAGGTAAAATAAGAAAGTATTTAAACTGATTTGTGGAAATATATTGTTTAGGAGCATGCCAGTACAATTCTGGCATGGTTTTTAAAGATTTCCAGGTAGATTACAGATCATGGGATCAGATTTGAGAGTGGGAGACATTATGACTAAGAAAGTCGTAGTCATACCATTTGGCAAAACTGTTCTGGATGTTTCAAAAACGATGAAAAAAAATAACATCGGATCAGTAATAATAGTCGAAGATAACGCTGGCAAGCATGCCAAGGGAATAATCACAGAAAGAGATATTGTATACAAAGTACTTGCCAAGGGAGAAGATCCTTACGCTATTACAGTTGAGAAGATTATGTCAAAGCCACTCAGGGTTGTAACACCTGAGACCACGATTGAGGAAGCGGCTAGGGCAATGCAAGAGAACAAGATAAAGAGGCTCCCGGTAGTAAATGAACATAATGAACTCATAGGTATCCTAAGTGAAGGAGACATAATGAAGATATTCCCTATTGTTGTGGACCTGATAGAAGAAAGGGCCGCAATATTATGATCATGCCAATACTGTGCATGGATGGCCACCTGAGCTATAAGCTATGAAGGAATACGCAGCTCGAAAGAGAAGCGTAGCCTGAAAAGGCGGTCAACAGTGCACAGTTCTCTCATTCTCGACCCAGGAGGTTGCAATTGGAAATAAAAGACAGGCTCAAAAGGCTTGGAAAACTACTGGAACGGCTTAAAGAAGGATATGTATTTGTCGAAGGAAAAAAAGACAAAAAAGCGCTAGAAAAATTAGGGATAACTAATGTCCTGACAATATCTGGCAATCTTCGTCTAAGCTGTGACAAAGTGGAAAAAGGAACAGTAGTTGTGCTAACAGACCTTGATCGCCGAGGAGATGAATTAGCAGTGGCTGCCAAGGATGAACTCGAAAGACACTCTATAAGTGTTGATTTGGAAACAAGAAAAATGTTGGCACATACGTTGAGAATAAGATACTTTGAAGATGTGAAAAGAGCATATGATGAATTGATTAAAGAAGGTGAAAAAAATGGCTAAAACATATATTGATACTGTAAAATACTTAGTATATACAAATGTAGAGATTGATGGACTTGTAGAAAAGCCAGATGTAGTGGGGGCAATTTTTGGACAAACAGAAGGTTTGCTTGGTGATGAACTTGACTTGCGTGATCTTCAAAAAAATGGAAGAATAGGTAGAATAGAAGTTGATCTTTCTGGAAAGGCTGGAAAAACCACTGGCATCATAAAAATACCAAGTAGCCTGGACATGGTAGAAACATGTATTATAGCAGCTGCCCTTGAAACTGTTGATCGTGTTGGTCCATGTGAGGCTAGACTCAAGATTACAAAAGTTGAAGTCACAAGAAACCTGAAGAGAAAGCATTTGGTTGATCGGGCCAAAAACCTACTCAAAAATCTTCTTGATACCGAGATTCCAGAGAGCCGAGAGATTTCACAATTGGTTCGTGATGAGGTAAAAACGGCTGAGATAGTCCAATATGGCCAAGATAGATTGCCCGCAGGGCCTCTTGTAGATAAAAGTGATGACGTTGTTTTTGTAGAAGGAAGAGCAGATGTGATAAATTTACTTAAGAATGATATAAACAATGTCGTAGCTATAGGTGGTGCAAAAGTAACCCGGACAATAGTGAACCTTTCGAAGAAGAAAGAAGTTACCCTATTCCTCGATGGAGACCGAGGCGGCGATATAATATTGAACGAACTGTCTCAAGGTGGCGTAGATATTGACTATGTTGCTAGAGCACCAGTCGGTATAGAAGTTGAAGAGCTGACGAGGAAAGAAATAATCAAATACCTAAGAAATAGGATACCATACGAACAGAATGAAGGAAAGGGCGACAGGAGGCCAGAAAGAAGAGTTGTAGAAACAATGAAATTCAAAGAACCAATAAAGCCAGTTGTGCAACCTAAAAAAGAGGAAATTGAAAAGGAACAGGTGCCCCCTCCTGAGCCTGCAGTAAAGATAGCAAAAGAAGATCTTGTAAAAGAACTGGAAGGCCTAAGCAATAGTTTGAGGGCCAGATTTTATAACGGCAATCTTGAGAGAGTATCAGAAGTCCAAGTAAGAGATGTGATAAAATCTCTCAGCGATACAAAAGATGTGTACGCAATTGTATTTGACGGTATAATAACCCAAAGGCTTGCAGATCTTGCATCAAAGCAAGGAGTAAAGGTTTTGGTTGGCCTCAAGATCGGTAATGTAAACAAAGTACCTGACAATATTGAAATTATTGCTAAGAACAAATAATTGAATCTTTTTTTTATTTTTTTCTAAGGATAAAGACTCCGTTTGGAATATATTTCATTTCAAAGGACCATTGAGGCTTCGCTTCAATTGGTCATCAAAGATCCTGAGTTTCACCGGACAGAAAGTTTCGTGACCTGATGAAACTTCTGTGCGTTTCATAGGTCCCTTGAAGCTTTGCTTCAAGTGGAACGTTTACCCTAAGTAAAAACTAAGGAAAGGTTCATTTGTAGATGCTTAGATCAATAGTAGCAAGATAAGTAAAATCACCAGTAGTATTAACTACGCTTGCTAATCTTCTTATATTTACAACATCTGTAGCGTCAGCAGGAGGTTCATCACCCACCTCAGTTTCGCTACCATCAACAAGGCTAGTTACTTTTATATAAGCATTATATGGGCTGCCCGCCACTCCTTTTAACCACGCAGCATCATGTGTTTCAATACAATCTAGCATAGAAGAGTCGACTCTTCTATCATCCCATGAAACAGCAAGCCCCAATGTTTCTATGTTGGCACAATTACTTGAATCAGGCGGAGTAAAGAGCATATTTGATATCCTAACAGCATCTCTTGAAAGCTGATCATTTTGATAATCCAGGAAAGATTTTACACTGTGCCAGTAGGAAAGCAAAGCTACAAGTGCCAGTACGAATATCACGGAAGCAATTATCGCATCAAAGCTGAAATACTGTCCTTTCATAAAAACACCTATGGCATCTGATTGATAGTGAGATTACCATGAACATTATTTAACATTAACACATTCGAACACGTATCACTCATGAGAACACCACCAGTAAGACATGCACCGTCAACATTATATTCGTAAGAAGGAACACTATATGAATAACTGAAGTTACCATAGTTTCCTTCCCATTCCAATATCATAAAACCATCACTAAGATTTGTAAGGTAGATTGTATATGGAAGTCCAAAAAGCGTTCTTGGAAAGGTATAGTTATATGAAAATCCATTTCCGCCTTTCACTGAAAGCAATATAGCATTGGCAAAAGCTTCGCCAGTTTCTTTTGCTACGGTATTTTGTTGTAAAGGTATTTCAGTTGACATCATTTGATTAACTACTACAAAGGCTGCAATGGTAATGAACATGAAAATAGCAGTGTAAAGCATGAATTCGGTAGCAACTTGAGCTTTCAAGTTGCTAGCAGAGAACTTTGTTCTCTCAATCGCTACTTGAGCTTTCAAGTTTGTTCTAGCAACTTTCAATGTAGCTCCACCTCACCATCAACATTCTCTACACTTATAAGGAAAAGACCAGTTCTGCCCCCTAAAGAAACGGTTTTGACTACTGCAATGGTTGGATGGACTGCCTCAAATTCTCCACCAGAAGTAAGTATAGTAACAATAACTTCTCCATCTTCAACAGATACCTCTTTTGTAGATGGCGGGGTATTGAGCAATATGAGTCTTTTTGCTCCATCTCCCTGGGCATAAACCAGATTAATAGTATCGGAAAGTGTACGGGTTGAGGCTTCTGCTTGTGCTTTTGCAGTATCTTCATAACCAATTGATGTAACGGAAAGAAGAAGAAAGAGCACTGGGATGGTAAATGCAATTACGATGCCAACAGTAATGAGAAGTTCAAGGGATGATTGTCCTTTCATTAGTCGCACCCCGCAGCGCCGTTATTACAGGCAAGATCTTCAAGACCATAATCTACTTGTGTTTCAGTACTTACTGCAAATATACCAGTCATTGGTTCATCTGAGCACATACTAAAGTCCTTGCATCCGGGCATGCCTCTGATTTTTATTCCAGCAACATCAAACAATTCTCTATCGAGCCTGCTGGTTACATCATATACGCTATAATCATTTGCATAATTCCCGATCACGAATGTTTCTATTCCATAAGCTGAATTATTGCGTTCATATGAATCATCGAGAAGACGCTGAAGATAGGATGGAGCAACCGGATTGTGAGTGTAATAACCGCACATGACAAAATCCCTCATTTCTTCTAGCGCAAATAGTCCACTTCCTCCAGTATTAAGCTTTCTTTGTGGATCATTGGACACCTGCTCTTGTGAATATGCATTTAGCATGAGCGCACATCTCCTGGTAGTATTGCTGCCATCAAGAAGAGGGCATTCTGGAGCAATTTCCGGATTGAAACCTGGCGCTACAATGAATGGTTTTCCGGTGTAAGGAGTGCCAAGAAATGATTCACACACAATAGAGTATTCTATAGGATTAAATGTATCGTCTTCCTCTTCTCCACACACGCCTACTGTAACAGTAGCAGAATCTGTAAGTATATACCCTCCAAAGTCTTCATAAATATCTGGAGTAAGACTTGCTATTTCTTCAAAAGTTCCGACAAGTATGTATCTGTATCTATAGCTCGGAGCGATTGTATGATATTCTGGAACGAGATCCGCTGAACCATTTGCAAGGGCAAGCGGAGCATAGAGCCAACCTTGGCCACCTTCAATAGATTGCGGTAATTGGGTTACAGATATTGATGAGGAATCAGGATAATCCTCATGGAAAAAGAACATTCGGTAAGCAGTTAAATTATCGCCTGCTTCGCTTTTTGTTTTTCTAGCAAGGGCCGGATCTACAAGGCCAGTAATGTTGAGTTCATTGCTAATAAGATATAATCTTGAAACAGCCGAAGTATTAGAAAGGTCTTTTATCTGAAGTGTAATATCGAATGAATAGTTTACAATTGCTTTATCGTTCTGACTAATTTCAAAATTATTTACTTCAAAATCACTGAGATAAACCCCTATGGCAAGGAGTGAGGCATTGAGATTGCTGGCCCATGCAGTAAGAGAAGAATTTTCTTCCTGTGATATGCCAGCACCATTAAAATAAGCAGAATCAGCTGAACCGTTCATAAGGAGTTCGAACATAGCACTTCTTACGTTTTGCATTTCATCATCTACAGGTCCTTCATTTACAGTAAATTCAACACTGTGTTCATTAAGTCGATATAAAGATCTGTCCATTATAGTGTAAGTAACATTATCCATTCTAGATGGCGTAATTTGTTCTATTGCAAGTTCGATAGTGGATTCTTTGTAGAATTCAGAAAATGCCCTTTCTGAAGTTTCAACACCCTTCACCCAAACTGAAATACTAAGAAGTATATAGGTGAGCACCAGAAAAACCGTTACTGTAAATAGAAATCCTTTTTTGTCCAATAAATCACCTATATGTAAACAGTTAACCTCACGATAGCGACATCTGAAGATGGTACTAGATCTCCATAGAGAACATTACTTGGATGGGTATTCCCCATTGCACTTTCATCATCAGCTATTTCTATTACTCCGCATGTGATAAGACCAAAATCAACAAACCCAGATTCTTGTGCTTCCTCTTCATCAGCATATGCAAGTGGGCCACATGTAAGATAGTTATATGGAGAAACTGGAAGTTTTTTTGGTTCACCAGAATAATCAAATGCAATTACTTGTGATGAAACTGATAGTTTTTTTGCCTTTGAAGAACCAGACGGATTTCTGTCATAAAGAAGATGCCAGTTTTGGCCCTGATCATCACTCATTTCTACAATATAACCAAATTGTTCTGGAACCATTTCTCCGACTGTGTTCTCAATTAGATTGTCCTGAATGGCCGGATTGTCTTGAGAAACGATATTTTCAAGTACAGTTGCTTCATAATTCGTACAACCGCCACCATAATCATCGTAGACGCACGTTGTTGTAGAAAGCGCCATCAGAACATCTCTAGTAAGATAATGGCCTTGAGTAAGAAGATAATAATAGGATGAAGGGACATTCGAAAAGAAAATCAGAGAATATATAGCAACTAATGCTAATGTAAATGCTACAAAAGCGTCTAATGAGAAGATAAATGCACGCATGGTAATCCATTAGATTAGGTATTATTTAAAAAGTATGCCTTAAAGCTCATTTTTATCTTTTTAGCCACAGTATTAGTAACTGATGCATTGGCTATAGAAAGTACCACACTCATTGCACTCTTTATATGCCTTGGCACACCCGTTTTCAACACATGGAAGGCGCGTACCTGGAACGCATATAACTTCCAGCTCACATGGGGCCCATTTTCCATTTACACATAAGGAAAGGCCACTGCAATTACCAACATAACACTGCTTTTCGCCCCCAGCACATGCTTGTTCGCTTTCAGGATAAGTCAGTTCTACTGAAGGCGAAGATAAAAAAAAAGTAATTGCTATAATGCAAAAAAGGAGGAAAATAAATAATAAAGGAATATTGTTTTTCACTAAAATCACTTATAATTTAGTGAAGGGGAGTTTGATTCCAGCTGTAACATATGAAGTATGCCTTCCATACTAAAAAGACCACCTTCTGAATAGCCGCTTGACACATAACAAACCCTCACATCATCTGGAGATTCTGCAGAGATATTGGCAAGTTCTGCTGCCTTCATAAGGGCATCATCTTTTGTACCAAGCTCATCAACAAGACCTGCTTTATATGCCTGTTTTCCACTCAATATTCTTCCGTCAGTGACCTCATCAAATATAGCCATGTTTAGTTTATCTCCTCTATTATCAATTATTACCGATCGGAATTCTAAGTAAATGTCATCTATAAGATTTTGGAGGATTGTCTCTTCTTCAGAAGTCATATTTCGATAAGGAGAACCGATATCTTTATTGGTGCCAGATTTTATTGTAGTAACATTTATACCAAGTTGATCGAAAAGGCCACTAAGCTCCATGGATGTTGATACAACGCCAATGCTTCCAGTAATTGCATTAGGGTCTGAAACAATATAATCTGTGCCTGTGGCAGCATAGTAAGCTCCAGAAGCAGCAACCTCTCGGAAGTAAGAAACTTTGGGTTTTTCAAGATTTTTTATAGCATTGTAAAGCTCTCCAGTTGCAACCACACTGCCGCCAGGAGAATTGAAAACGAAAACAACAGCACCTATATCATCTCTTTCGTTGAGACTTTCGACAGTATATGCAAGTTCACCAGAACCTGGATAGCCTGGATCGAGTAACGAGGGTGGAGCACCTTCAACTGTGAGCGGTACATTTACATCAACAACAGCAACACATGGCCCAACCAAGAAGGGCGTTAGAGCAGAAAAGATAAAGAATACTATTATTACAGCTAAAAATGCAAGCAATAATAAAAGGCCAGTTCCAACAACTACACGCGAGTTTGATTTTTTATGATAAGGATCCATAAGAGTGGTTATCGCCTACATAAATATAAATGTTTTTAGAAGAGAGTATTGTATGGATATTTTGGTTTTGTTGCTTTTTCTTATTCCCATTTATATAGCTAACTCAGCCCCAGTTATTCTCGGTGGGGGGAAAGCATTAGACCTTGGTACAAATTTTCTAGATGGCAGAAGAATATTAGGAAATGGAAAAACAATTAGGGGTTTTATTGGTGGAGTGCTGGCTGGGACAGTATTTGGAGGATTTGTAGCATTAGCATACCAACTTCCTTTTTTTACTGGGCCTTTTGAACAATTCATAGCAGCATTCATAGTAAGCCTCGGAACAATGACCGGAGATTCATTAGGAAGTTTCCTAAAAAGAAGATTAAATATAGAATCAGGAAAGCCATTCTGGCCAGACACGATACTATTTTTGATAGTGGCACTTTTGTTTGCATTTCCTTTTGTTAATAGTGCATTATACCAGCCATTCAATGTAATTTTCTTCTTAATGCTAACAATAGTAATGCACCCACTTACAAATGCGCTTGCAAATAAATTTGGATTGAAGAAAGTCCCATGGTAAAGTCAGGGGACTGAGATCTGATAATCATCCCCCTAGACTAATACCCCCTAATGTAAAACAAGATTTTTTGGGGACTGGGATTTAATTTGCTGCGTTAGGAGACAGATATATAAATCTTAGATGCCCATGCGTAATTATGTCAGAAGAGAAATATGTTATAGATACATCTCTTTTTGTTAATCCATATGCTAGAAAAAAATTCGGGAAAACACCAACAACAGCAGTAAAAAGTTTCATAAAAAAAGTCAGTAAAAGCGAAATTGATATCTACATGCCACCATTGGTATTCAAAGAATTGAATAATTTTGTAGAAAAGGATGCAATAGATGAACTTGAATTAGTTATAAGAAAAAGAGCACCGAACACCTATAGTATTTATCTACCAGCTGCAGTGCTTTATGATTTTATAGAGGATATACGCGCTAGAATGAATAAAGGAATGAGACTTGCAGAACAATTTGCACAAGACAATAGGCCGGACAATGATGAAAAACTAAGAAAATTAAGAGAAAAGTATAGAGAAGCAATGCGTTCGGGTATTATCGATAGCAAAGAAGATTTTGAGCTTGTACTTCTTGCCAAAGAACTTGATGCCACATTAGTTTCAGCAGATGAAGGGGTTCTTAAATTCGCTGATCAAGTTGGATGTGAATGGTTACCTGCGGAAAGATTTCATGATTTAATAAAGAAAAAAAGTTAATCTGTTACTCCTTTTCCTGCTGCATAAGAAACTAATTTCTTAGTTGTTTTTTTGTAGATTTTTTGGAATCTGATTCTTATTTTTCCTTTTTCTTCATGTCTCCAAAGTTCTTCAATTTTTACTTCTTTACTCATGTGTTTTTGTATATCATCCCATATTCCTCTATTTTTTATTAGGATTTCAAATTCCTCAGTTATTTCTCCCCCTTTCTTAGCCTGATGAAGGGCTTTTGTGAGTCCTTTGTAGAAAGCCTGCCCTAATTTGAGGGCATATTTATCTTTATCAAGACTAAAATCATCAACAAAAAATGCAGAACGAAGAACACGCTGGTAGAAAAAACCTATAGGCATATCAAAGAAGTTTAGCGAAGCCTCAGATACATCATGAATATCTGAATTCGGAGTAACATATTTAACTAATTTTTTTCTATCTTCAGTCTTAAGAACCATACCCTCACGGTTTCCTTTGTCTAGAGAGAGAATAAGTTTTCTTAGTCCTTCATAGTCACTAGTTTGGAATTTGCCCAAAAGTGGCGGATGATCAATGGAATACTCTTTATAAAATTTATATTTTTGATCGCATGGAATATGCTGCCCAGTACCATCATCTATATCAAAAACAAAGAGTTTTACATCAAAATCTTTGGATGGTGCAGTATATGGAGTGTTACCAAGCATTTCTGCACATAACACATGTTGTTCATATTCTTTGAAGAATTTTGCAAGGTCCAATTCTCTAATTTTTTCAGTGACAAATGAATCAAGAAAGCCGCCTCTGGAAAATCCATATAATTTTCCATTAATAGACGCAACGCGAACATTGAATCCATCTATTTTTTCTTCTGCGTATAAAGTAGTCTCAGGTAGATTTTTTTCCAGGCCATTTTTGAGAGTAAAAATTCTTTTTATGTGTGGATACCCCCAAACGATTTTTTTTCCAATTATTACTGTGCCTCTTTCAACCCCTCTGAAAGACTCTCTAAATCTTATATAATCAAGGTCTTCTTTGAGTCTTTGCGCTTTGCCTCTTTTCAGGGCATCGCGCACCAATTGAACATCCATATGTCAAAATAATCAGGGGAAAAGCTTATATGAGCTTTACCAGGCCTCGCCCTATTTCCGGGATATTGCCGCCAAAGAGATTTGTGGTATTCAACACAAATGTAAATAGTACTACTAGGGAGATGAGGGGGAATAGACAGATTGAAGAAATTAAATGCCTAGTGAAATCTGTTAGTCTGAAACTGAGCATATCTTCAAGGGCATCTGACGTTGCAAAAAGACGTTCTGAAAGCTCGAAGGCTTGCGCTGGGTGGGCACTATCACATGCATATTCCTGAGTGTCCGGTATTGCTGGAAGTGCACACACGTATGATACCCCACCGCCAACTGCTCCTGTACATGTGCCAGAAGGGCCAGTTGCCTGAATCATCGTAGATTGGGCATGGGGCAATGACATCGAAGCTATCATGACGTATGTCAATGGGAATACAAAATACAAACCAAACGATACTGCCATTAGATAGGCTCCCGCACCACGTGTTGGTGGAAATGCCCTAAGGACTACACCTATTGAAAAGAAGAAGCCCGCATAATATTTTATGAAATTGAGTATATGAACAAGCAAATAATACATATACATGTAAAATGTCAGAGACTGTGTGGTATTCTTTATACGCTCGGCGATCCATTTAACACCAAAACCTGAAGCATGCTCAGACATGAAAATTTCCATGTATACTGATGCCATGCCTTCAACAGGAATGCTTAGGACATAAAGAGCCCCCATAAAATCGTCAACACACTCAGCTGGAGTTTGCAGGTATAGTTTTGTCCAATCTATAAGAGTCTGTTCAGGAAAAATTATTGTAGTGCTAGCACAATCGCAGTTAAAACTGCTCAGATAAAGACATCTTGCGATACTGTTCTGGCCACTTGCAAGCATTGGTTCAGCTACCTGAATAATACCAACAACCATTACTACGATAAGCACAGTAGATCCTGCATATGCAAATTCAGTTTTTGCTATTTGCTCTAGGTTTTTTAATGCAAAAAGCCGTGAGAGTAGTATGAGGATGGAAGATCCCAGCACAGCTATAACCGCAGCAGCTATTGAAATGGTTCGCCAATCTGCATAAAAGCTTGTTGTGAAATCAACCATCGCTAAATCATCCTCGTTAATGAGGTTATATCAACCTCTTCCCCAAAGCTCTTGCTCAACCCGCGTGCAGCCTGTGTGAATACCATAATATTAAATGTGGGCATTATGAAACCGACAGCAAACGCTATACTTATTGTTGAGATGGGAAATAAAAGTAATGTGAGAAGTATCCCTCCAAAGAGATTAGTAAGGAACATACCTATTGCTCCAAAAGCACCTGAGATCATATCTATAAGACTACTACTTGATCCAGTAAAATTGTCATCATAGAATGTTGCAAACGCTCCGCCACCTGAACCAAGATTATCATCGACATAGTTCCAGATCATATTATTAAAACTCACTAGAGGGCCACTAGAACGACTGTAAAACATGCTGTAGGTAATGGTTGTTAATGCTGGAAATATGAAGAGAAATGCAATCCCAACACCAATGAGTGTGCCTCCAAGTTTTCTTGTTGGCGTAAAGCAGCGTAAGAAAATCCCAAGTGGAAGGTAATACTTCATAAATGCCTGAAGAGAGAAAACATAAACAGCAAGCTGTGCATAGTTTATGATAAACGCTACTGAAAGTGCAACACTCATGTTGTAGAGAAGTTGTTTTATCGGAGCTGCAATGCCAGCCATTGGAGAAGCAACAAGGCCAACACCTAATGGTCTTGCGTATGGAGTTACTGATGCAATTTGATCGATATAAACATTGATGACATAGTTCATATTCAGCCATCCGGCCATATCAGTATCTAATCTTTCATAATATTTTGCTGTTGCCTCGTATATAGTTGTAGTGCTGTCAACATCAGAAGGAAGAAGTTCATCTGGAAAGAAAGAACTTACTTTAAGACCACTCATGGCCCCCACTGCAGTAAAAAGGAATAGCACAAGAACAGCAGAAACAACAACTTCGTAAAGTTCCTGTTTTACATATGCATTGAGCTGAGAATTACGAAAAAGTGCTGCCCACATGTAAAGGAAAGATAATATGGTAATTGAAGCTGCAAGTGCCAAACCAGCAAGACCTACCCATTCCCAAAAACCACCAGTAGGTCCTTGGTAAATGATGTCATTCGGTTCAATCAAATTTCCTATAAGTGCCATATATATTCCTCATATTATTTTCAGGAAAGACATAAAGTTAACATCAACTCTAAAGAACGCTGCTGTTTCTTTTGCCGCTGTCAATGTTATGAATATGTTAAGGAAAGGAAGTAGTAAACTCATTATTACTATGTAATAGATTGCTCCACGTATAAGTTCTAGGGCAAGAGTAAGGGCCCCACCTAAGAAAAATGGCATGAATACGCCTGCCATAAGGAACATTATTATAATAACAGAACCAGCCACACTAAGTATGCCACTTTGATGGATAAACCCACTCATTGCACTTTGGGCATCAACAATATTGTTTTCCATAATCTTATGAACTTCATAATCAAAAATGAACATGAATGGATAGAAAAATGCCAAGGAAAATGTTAGGGCAAACAAAGTTTCACCAGCATTTCGTGTGTAAGGAAGGGCACGAAGAAGCATAGATAATGGTATGAAAAGTGTCCAGGTCCATTTCTTCAAAAGACAGAGGGTAACAATATGGAGCATCCATGAACTAAGGCCAAGTGAAAGGAACTGGAGTGCAGTACCTATGATGTCAATAAGAGGTTTTAGAACTGGACCAAGATTGAATGAATACATTGTACGCCACGTAACACCAAACCACATTGTTGATGAGAAAATAGTATGGACAACCATGTTGTAGAGGAGAAGCATGCTGTAATGTTTTGTCATATCAGATACCATTTGACGTGCAAATGCCATCGCAGCATCAATCATAAGAGGGTTATTTTGATAGATGTGATCAGTTGTTCCTACAGAGCTTACTGAGTACCATGCCTGGCCTGCAAGAACTGCTGCTATAACAAATACAACTCTCAGGAATGTAAGGCCGGTCTGAAACGCTTCATCTTTAGCAAGTGTTATCAATGGTTGAGAACTTAGCAATTGGCCAATCATATATATGATTATTACTCCCATCATTACAATCCAGCCAACGATAATTGCTGGTGCAAGCCAAAGACCAACTATAGTAGATCCAGATATCCAATCGTCTCCACATTGGCCAGGCCCAAAAGCATCGTAAATACTAGTGAAAGTAGTGACAACCCCTGTTCCTGAAGTGCTACCAGCCTCAACAAAGTCGTTGCCTTGATCTTCAAAAAAGTCAACTGTATCGTCAAAAAAGTCTCCCATGGCACTGCCATCTTCATCAGCAAAGACAAGTGAAACAAGCAACAACAATAAGAGTAGCCTTTTCATATCATATCAGCCTCGTAAGTCCTGCTATTTCTATGTCTCCTCCGAAAGTCATTGAAAGTGAACGAATGGCAGCGATTGTTCCTATTACACTGAAAAGCGAAAAGAACAATGACCAGAAAGTAAGTCTTGAAAGTGTTTCTACAGGTCCATTGGGTTCCCAGGCAAAGTCAATTAGTTCATCTATCTTACTTTGACTTGAAACAGTATTGAACCAACTCTCTCCTGATTCTGTTGCGCTTTCTAATGCTTCCCGTTGTTCTTCTTCAGTATCACTACGATCAGCTGAAAGATCAACTCCAGATAAGGGCATCTCATCAGATCCGCCAGCCTCCATTGCCTCATAATATTGATCAGGTGGCATGCCTTCATAATATCTAAGACGATCAACTGCTTCTTGGGTTGAGAAAGTGCCACTACCACCAATCATAGAGAAATCGCCCGTAACATACATTGTATTTGCTACTGGGGGATCAGGATCATTAATACCATGTGGATTAGCATCAGTATTATGTATCCAAGAATCATATGCTTTATCCTTGAGATCAAGCATTACAAGAGCACCGAATGCATAGAACGCAGGGAAAATGAAATAAAGCGCTATTGCCATAGCAAGCAGAAGACCACCAAGACGTCTTGTGAATGTAAATGTCCTTAATATTGCCCCAATTACAAAGAAAGCAGGGAAAAAGGCAGTTGCGATAAATCTGAGCAATATTTCCTGGAATTTGGTAATCGTCATAATTTTCATTGCCCAATCAAAGCAAAGCTCTTTGATTGTATTGCCCATAGTGAAAAAACCTCTCCATGGAGTAAATGTAAAGAATCCTGCTTTTTCAAATAGAAATTCTATATTTATAGTGAATTCTGCTAGCATAGACGTTTTTATGTAGTCAAGATATATTTGGAAGGCAAAATCTTTGGCTTCAGTAAATATTTCACGAAGATACCATATACCAAGCCGCATATGACAAGATTCGATGCCGTGATAAACTGACAATTCTTCAGCAGCGATTGGTTCCCCGCATATATCTAAACACCGGTAGGTGAGTGAACCAAAATTCCCATAATCAGTTGTAGGTATCCATGCACTCGTTACACTGCCAAGGCATTGGAAATTGCCTCCACCACCAGGGGCACCACCAGTATTCTCAACACCAAGAGATCCTTGTACAACAGCATCGATAGCTTGAACACCAAAAATAGCAAAACCAATGATCAATGCAGAATAGAATACTTCTACAAGTTCCATTTTTGCCCAGGTTCTCATTTTTTCGTTCATAAGAAAGCCTGAGAGAATATAGACTATTGAAATTAGCGAAGTGGCTAGAGCAAGCGCAACGCCAGCAAACCAAAGCCAATCCCCCCATAATTCCAAAAGACCCATATTACACCTTCGCAACTATAAATTTCGTCATTGCATTTATGAACGCTATTGTAACCATCATCGAAAGAGCAGGAATGAAAATCGCAAGCAAAGAAAGTGAAGCTATATGCCTCATTATTGGTATGAATTCAGACATTGAAACAAGATTCAGGAAAGTTTCTGAAGTAAGCCGCATTAGTAATGTTCCTATTGCTGCGCCACCAGGAAGAAGTCCAAAAATTGGATTGGTTCCTGGGTTTATAAGAACACCAACAACACCATATTTGAACGGACCACAAAGACTGGCCATAAGAAGATGGCGACTTTGATATGGTTGCGCGCCAATCTCTTCATAGACTGTTTTGTTGATCATATACGTTGTTGGGAATATAATTTGAAGACCAAAAGCAAGAGAAATAAGAAATGCACCCGCATCTCTGGTCGGTGGGAAAAAACGCAGCACAAGTCCTGCAGGAAGAATGAATGTTCTCATAGTGCTATCAATTAGATAAAGAAATGATATTTGGGCAGTAAGACTTCCATAAATTGATATAAGCCCAAAGCCAATAACATTTGATATGGAAACAAATGTATCGAGGCCGGGGAACACTTTATATGTTTGGGTAAGTACAAATTCTCCAATTCTTCTGGTAATGGTACTTAATATTGAAGTACATGCTTGTATTTGGTATATGTCATAAATGCCTCTAAGAACGCTATCTGCTACAACGCTTCTCATATAGGTAATTGCAGCTTGAGGGGGGGTAGCGGCACCATTAATATATGCTGAAGCAACTGCATCTCCAACTACAAATAATCCTATAACAAACACTACAAGGAAAAAGGAATTTGCAACATTAGAAAGTTCTATGCTCAAATAAGCTTCCCATTCAGGTACTTTGAAGAATTTGGAAAGAAGATATGTTATAAGGATGGCAATTGATGTGAAGAAGGCGATAATAATTATAATATCGGCATAAGGTGCAATAACAGTTCCAGTGAATAAACCAGTTTGGAATTGGCTAAATAATGCAATGATGATGACATAAATGATCGTTGAAACAATGGCTCCACTAAGAAGGCCAGTGGCAAATACTGTTGCTTTTGATCTTGTCTGAGCATCAGCTAGCTGGCCAAGAACATAAACAATGGCAGCCAAAATAATGAAGAGAAGGATAAGTAATACAAGAACTGATTTTGCTAGTTCTAATAGAGTTGTAAATTGAGCGCCCACATCAATGGAGCTTGGAACATTGCCGCCACTCATAAATTCTGGAAGCAAAACATAGAGCATTACACTGATAACTACGGCTATTCCAACTGCTGCAAGCATGCTATGTGCCCAAACAGTTGCGCGGGCGCGGGTTTCACTACCAAACATCTGCCCAACAACATAAACCGCGGCAGCGAGGGCTATCATAAGCATCATAAGAGCTACGATGACGCCCATGAGAGTATTGAGCTGATCCATCAATGCTTCTCTTGGAGCTTGAGATGGCTCAGTAAAAACTGGTTGTGGTGTGGCCATCGCAAGGGCCATCATCAAAAGAAAGAATATCACTAACCTCATAATTACACGATCTTAGTCATACCTATCAATTCAGCCTCTCCGCCTATAAGGAGGGAGATGTTCCGATACATTGTTACTGTAATCACAATTTCCACTACTGTAGTGAATATTATCAGAATTATGAATGGGCTAATGGTCGTCACTTCTCTTATAATAAAATAATAAAGTCCTGCTGATGCGCTTGCAGGAAGAAGAGGATTGTTAAAACCGCTCATAAAGAAATCGCCGGTCATACCAATCATAAACCACCAGATCGTAAATACTGTTGAAATAAAACTGCCGACGACAGTAAACGCAGTTGTAATTATGTTTTTTATACTGCAAAGCATGCGGATAATAAAATTGCCAGAACATTCATCATCTGGTGAATCGGACGCCAATTCAACCACATCAGGAGCTTGGAACTGATCAAGAATTTCCTCGGCTGCATGTCGTCTGCCCTCTTCTATTTGAGCCTGCCAATTATCACTGCTTTTTTCAGTATTAAGATAGCTTGAAGAAACCGGTGTGTATGCAAAATCAGCAGGTTGATAGACATCAAAGATAAGATAGTTGGAAAGAAGCACGGCAAATGGAAATACGAAATACAATGCGAATGCAAGGGCGATTATACTCGAACCTGTTTTTCTGAACAATGGTGAAGCGCGCAGTACAATGCCCAATGGTAAAAGCAATATTGGCACTGCATCCCTAGCGAATACAAGTATGAATTCCTTTGCCCAGACAACGGTAATAATATAACCAATAGCCTCAACAATGGTCGTGTGGGCATTACTCAGAAGCGCAAGTCCAGTGAAAGGAGCAAGAGAAAATGAAATGACGTTTACTGCAGGAACAGGAGAACCTAATGGGAACGTGACAGTTGAAAGAAATCCGATAAGAGCTTCAAACAAATAAAGGTCAGAATATTGAGCGATAAGTTTTTTGCTTATAATATCTAAACTTGCTATAGCAAGGTTGAGATGATTGATGCTTAAATCGCTTAAGTAAGTTGGGGATAAAAACGTGCTAAGATCATGAGGAAGGGCCGACGCCAGTAGTCCAAGCGTTATGCCATTGAGAACAGAATCAAATCCAAGCCAAAAGAAAACAATGAAAACTGTAAAAAGAAATGCAGCAAGCTCCTCATTTGCAATTGCGCTCATTGGAGGACTTTGCATCAAATAGGCTACTAGATACATGACGCCAACTACAAAAATGCCAAAAGCCAGGCTAACGCCTATCATAACCCCGGCGGAAGCGGGCAGTGATACGAGTAACGGAAGAAAGACTTCCATATTGATATAAACCTCTTAAGTCTCCTATTGATTACTTATATTTAATAGCTTTATTATAAGTATTTGTGTATAAAAAGACTTATTTCTGAGGGATAAAATGGACCGGACACATTACATAAAAGATGCAATTAAAGGAAATGTAGAGATAGCTGGATGGGTGCATGATTTCCGTGATTTAGGAAAGTTGAAGTTTGTTCTCGTAAGGGATATAACTGGAATAATGCAAGTGACAATGAAAAAAGGAGTAGTAGACGACAGGCTACTCGAACAAGTTAATGTGAATAAAGAAGATGTTGTATCTTTTGAAGGTGAAATTAAGGAAAATAAGATAGCCCCTGGAGGAAGAGAACTCATACCTGCTAAATTCAAGCATCTTAATAAGGTAGAAAGAAAACTTCCGGTTGATCCTACTGGGCATGTAGATTCAGAACTTGATACAAGACTAGATTACCGTTACATAGATTTACGCAGAAAAGAAGTTTCACTTATATTCAAAACAAAATCTATTTGTGCACATGCATTCAGAGAAAAGCTTAGAGAATTGGGATTTATAGAGATCCATCCATCGGCTATTACAGGAACTGCAACTGAAGGAGGCGCAGATGTGTTTCCTATTCAGTATTTTGAAAATAAAGCTTATTTAGTACAATCACCTCAGTTATACAAACAACTTGCTGTCATCGGAGGCTTTGACAAAGTAAGTATGACTGTCCCAGTATTCAGAGCAGAAAAACACAACACTACATCCCACTTGAATGAAGTAACCCAAATGGATATTGAGATGGGATTTGCAGACCATAACGATGCAATGGATGTACTCGAACAAGTAAGTTTACATATGCTTAAGCTGGCAAAGGAAGAAGTTGGAGATGAGATAGCAGAAGTGTTCAAACATGAGGTAGTTATTCCGAAGAAAATACCTAAATACAAATACTCAGAACTTATCGAGAAATTAGGAAAAAATGGTTTTTAAATAAAACATGGTTGGGATTTCACAAGAGATGCGGAGAAAAAACTACATGAAATTCTTGGGGATGAATTGTACTTTATTTATGATTGGCCTACTGAGATACGGGCATTTTATTCTATGCCAGATGAACATGATGAAGAGATTTGTCATGCGTTTGATTTGATGTACCGTGGATTAGAAATATCAAGTGGCGCTAAACGTATCCATCTTCCGGAGCTTCTTGAGAAACAATTACGCAAAAGAGGTTTAGATCCTTATGATTTCGAGTTTTACATAAATGCTTTCAGAATGGGGGCGCCACCACACGCAGGATGGAGCATAGGTCTTGAAAGATTTGTAATGAAATTATGTAATCAAGAAAATATACGAGAATGTATGATGTTCCCAAGGGACAGAACGAGATTGATGCCATGATACTTGTAACAAATGATGATGGCAATACGGAAGGATTGAAGATACTTCTTGAAACAGCAAACAAGTTCGATGAAGCATATGCAATTGTTCCAAATAAGCAGAGAAGTGCTGTTTCTGGGGCACTTACACTTCACAAACCAATAAGATTGCACAAAATAGACAAAAATTTTTATTCCATAAATGGCACACCTGCAGACTGTGTTCTTTTTTCTTTGTATTCAGGAGAATTTACAAAGCCAGATTTGGTACTCTCAGGAATAAACTGGGGGGATAATACAGGTCTTGCTGCGCTTATTGGTTCTGGAACAATTGGTGCATGCTGGCAGGCAGCTATAGAGGGCGTTCCTTCAATAGCATTTTCTATGTACCGAGCAAAAAAACACTGGAAAGAAAAAAGCGAATGGGGAAATAAAAAACAAGTAGAAAAGAGAGTAGAGGGCATAATCAAAGAACTTAAACCAATGCTCATGCCCGATAAATTCTTTAGTGTAAATTTACCAGATGAACTCAAATCAGCAAGGATAGTTTTCACAAATCATATGCATCAGCATCGTTACAAAGCAAACATAACAAAAAGAAATGATCCCAATGGCCATCCGTACTTTTGGATGACCGGTGGCCCTGCCGGAGTAGAAAAAGGAAGTGATTATCATGAAGTGGCAATCAGAAAAAACATAACAATAACAGAAATTTCCATGCAAGCATTTAGATAAGAGATCTTCTTGTTTTAAGTTGTAACGTTGCATTGAATTTTCCTTTTAAAAGTGTTTTTGCAGCTTTTATTCTTTCTCCATTTCGACCTATAGCTATGCCACGATCTTTTTCATCAATTGTAAGAACTATGGCCTGTTCGCCCATTACATTTCTGATTTCTATACTGTCTATGGCTATATTTCCATAGAAGCTGCGCAAAAAACTTTCTGGATCAGTACTGTTTGGAAGAATTATGACCCTTTTTCTGAAAACGTGCTTTAATCTCTCAATGTTAGATGCCTTTTTTCCTATGGCCTTACCAAGAGATTCTGTGCTTACAATAAAGATTAGAGCACTTTCAGTTGATAGATAATCAGTAGGCATTACTCTTGTGATTTTCTCAAAATTTGAAAAGATATCAAGGTCATCTTCAGTTAGTTCAACCATTAGAAATTTTCCTCCGTGTTTATTTATGTTAAAATTTCATTAAACTTCGACCGATTATCTTAGTTTGTTGAAATTTTCCTCCGTGTTTATTTATGTTAAAATTTCATTAAACTTCGACCGA
>JAHJCT010000031.1 GCA_018812715.1 Microcaldota archaeon
AATATTATTTCCTTTTCTTTTTTTTCACTGTTTTTTTCTTCGTTGTTTTCTTCTTAGTGGTTTTTTTCTTAGCTACTTTTTTTGCTGGTTTTTTCTTTTTAGATTTCTTTCCCGGGTTATCAAAAGGTATTGCTGGCTCTTCTTTTATTGCAGCAGCTTTGGATCTTAATATGGTTTCATGGAATTTCTGATCAAGTTCCATGGCTATTCGTTCATAATCATCAGCAGTTACCATAATCGTTGATCTATTTCCGCATCTGCTGCAAATGAAATAGCCTTGCATACGATCGATTGGACGTGGCATTTTCCCACAACCGGAGCATATTTCGATTGTGTCTTCCATGAGGGGTTTTCTCCCATATAATATAAAAATATAACTAATAGACAAGTGCCGTAAAAATAAAGGAATTCTAAAAGATAATAAGAAATTCTAAAACTATCTTACACCAAGAAACTCTCTTTGAAGTATTTCGCCATTTTCTATTCCAACAGTTTGATGCAACAATCTTCCCTCAGATGTTATGTAAGTACCCATATATCCATCCGGACCAAAGAATTGTGATTGAAATGTCGGAGCCTGTCTATTCTGTCCATAGAATCTGATTACTTCATCTAAACGATCTGGATCAGTTACATAAAGATTACCATAATCAAAGAGCATTGTTCTATCAGTCATTTGTGAAATCGCTACAACATGAGGGCCATTTGGAGTATTGACACTTGCAACAATTGTATCAATTTCATTACCTCTCAGAAATTCAGCTACAAGCCAATGAATTCCTGCACACACTGCAATACCATTTTGCAAATGTTCTGGCATCTGTTCAGTTGGATCATGGTTCTCATACCAATCAATATACTCTTGCATATAAGCAAAAATAGTTTCATTTGTTGCTGAAGCAATTCTTACGACTTCAGAATCAAAGAATTGGGTATTGTTCAAAGCATCTGCAGCATTGTTAGCATAGGCTACTTGTTGTAAAGAAGCACCAAGAAATCGTGCTGTTAATATGACATCTTCTTCTGACGCACCGTTATATGATCTAGTGAATTCTTCAAAGTTGTGAGAACTCATAATGCGTTGTTTTGCCTCGTTAATACGTTCATCTACAACTGGATTTCCTGAACGACCAAAACCATATGGTCCCATGTCTTCGTCAGATGGAAAATCAGTTTCAGCAAATCTTATTCCGCCATTCTGGAGATGTTCATATCTGGAAGTATTTGTCGAATTAATACTAGATCCACCAAAAACAACCGTAGCACCAACCATAGCTAAAGGATCAATACGACCACCAAGTTCTTCTGACCAGTGTGTTATGCCAAGGGCAAGCCAAAGATCTGCTTCAACCGTATCACTGAAATCGACAGTCCATGTTCCACGTAATCCATATCTATTATTAAGTCTGCCAATGTCAGCAAATCCTCTTAAGGTGTAATCAAAGAAACGTACCTGAAGTCCGGCTTCAACACTTTGAAATTGAAGATCATAATATCCAATATATGCAGTTTCCATTGGATTTGAAGCTGCAGCATAGAAAGTAGTCATTCCATAAAGAAGGAAATCATAATTACTTGATGGGTATCCAGTTAATTGTAATGAAAGACCAGTGGTGAGATTGAAGTATATATCATCCCATGCAGGATATGAAATTGCACCACCGCCAACTGCACCAATTCTTATTCTGAGTGTTCTGTTTTCATCTGATGAATCTAAACGTATTGGATAAGAAAAACCAACGCCAGCAGAATGCGAAGTATAGAGATAGGAAGGCATATTTGCTAAACCTGCGACACTTCCATAATAAGCAAGTTTAAATCTCCATAAATTAAGTTCTGGTCTTATGAAAAATCTTGCAAAAGGCGCTGCTTGCTCTCCAAACCATATGTTGCCTGCATCAAATCTAAAGAGATCAGTATATCGTACAGAACCAAAAACACCAGTTCCAGCTTCATTGCCCAGAATATTTCCTCCAAGATCCCAGAGGTTATTAAGGCTGATGCCCCTTCTTCTTCCTCCAATATCTACGGTATTTGGATAGAGTGACAAACCCGGGTCTTCAAATTCACTGCGTGATTGGGAATGTGGTTCAACACCTAAATTATGGTAAAATACTCTTTCGTCTTGTTGAACTTGAGGTTCTTCTTGAGGCGTTTCTTCAACATCAATAGTTTCTTCTTCTGCTTCAGCACTTAGCTCAAAATCTTCATCTAATTGTATTTGTCTTGGGGCATCATCAGTTGGTTCTGCATCTTCAGCATGAGCAATATTTTCCGCTATTGGAGAGAAACAAAATGTCGCTGCAACTGCTGCAGCAAGGCGTTTAAATCGTGATTGTTCTGAAGGTTTTTCATCATGAGGATTCTGACGTGTTTTGTTAAAACTAAGTTCCATAAAACCCACCATTGAGACTAATAAGTGCAATGTTATTTAAAGTTACAGTTAGTTGCTATTAACGCTTTTTTATTTTTTTATTTATGTTGTATCCAAATTCTAAAAGATCCTTAAGAAAATGAGCCATATCTTCAAGTTTATCAGCTGGAGCTGGTTCACTTGCAATAAAGTCAAGTGTAACACTAATCTTAAGAAGCCCATTAGAATTACTCATATGGCTTATAGCATATTTTTTATTGAAAAGAGTGATATCCTGTTTTAATTTATCGAGGGATTTTCTATTGCCTTTTACCTGAAATTCTCCGAGCCATTTTCCATTTCTATTAAGTTCAAAAGAAGTATTTTTGTTGTTTTTCAGTTCTATTGTATAATTCACTGGAATATAATTTTTTTGTGTGGCGCCTACAGAAGATGAATAACGAATTTCCTGCCCTTTGTAATCAAATAGAATTGCACCAAAAGAAAAGAAATCTGTTTCCCATGAGCGCAAGCCTCTGATGTTTTTTATCGAATTTTTAAAGTCTAAAAATTTATTACGATTGTTCAGTAAAACAAAAACGAGAACAGCTCCTGCTAAGAGAAGAGTAGCATAATTGTAGACAGTATTATAAATTACAGTTATTGGAACAATTGCAAGGAAAATAAGCAACAATACTGCATCAGTTATAAAGTATGGATAGCGTCTCATTCAAGAGGATAAGAAAGAGAATATCTTTATTCTTTTGCTGTGCCAGATTCAATCATTTGTTTGAACATGGCATATGGTACAACTATGCAAACATTGCAACCACATTCACAAATAAAATCATCTTTTGATTCTTTTGCAATCTTGCCACAGTTAGCACATATTTCAACTTTTTTCAGAAAGTCACCTTATGCATGACTTCTTCCACAATGGAGAAAGTCATATATTTTTCCTCTATGTTTGAATTTTTTCACGCTACATGTTTTCACTGCTTTTTCTATTATTGTAATCGCTGTATCAATATCCTTTTCTTCAACAATATAAGGCGGTATTACCCTTATTCCTTTTATGCCACAGCCAAGAAGAATTAATCCATTTTGAACGCATTCGAGCAATACATTATCTCTGATCTCTTGACTAGGTAAATCAAAAGCAAGCATAAGACCAATGCCTCTTTGGTTGGAAATTCCGGCAACATCATTAAGTGCTTTTAAACAGTATTGGCCTATTCTTTCATTTCTTTGAAGAATTTTTTGTTTTTTGATTAGTTCTATTGTTTTTAGCCCCATGGCAAGATCCAATATATGGCCGCCACCCCAGGTACTTGAAATGGCTCCGGCTTCATTGGGGAAAAGAGAATGATTTGCAACAACTGCTCCAACTTGAAGTGCTTTTCCAGAGGTGAAAACTTCAGGAACTATATTGTAATGTTGAAATGCCCACCATTTACCTGTTCTCCCTATGCCAGCTTGAATTTCGTCAGAAATGTATGGGATGCCGTTTTTCTTGGTAATTTTTCTCAAATCTTCTACCATTTTTTTTGGTGCTGGTGTATATCCGCCTTCACCTTGCACATGTTCTAAAATTACAAATCCAATTTCATCAGGATATACTTCTGTAGCCAATATAGTTTCTAGATGTTCTGCTGCAGATTCGTCGTAAGGCAGCCTTAACATTGGAAGTCTCATGTAACCTTTTTTATGTACCTTATTGGAATTTGTTAATGACAATGCACCTAATGTTCTGCCGTGAAAAGCCCGTTCCATTGATATGCCAACCTTGGTTTTAGGTCTTGAACGCATGCAAATCTTGATTGCATTTTCTACCGCTTCAGCACCAGAATTTATGAGGAATGCATTATCTAGATTTCTTGGGGTAATACTTGTTAACTCTTCAATCATTTTCAAATGTTCTTCCACTGCAAAATCCTGCCCCGCAAATTTTATCGGGGTTCGTTTTCCATATGCTTTTAGAACTTCAAGCAATTCAGGATGGTTATAACCAAAAGGATTAGAGGCAATTTGACTTCCAAAATCAAGGAAAACATTGCCATCTATGTCCTCGCAATATGCTCCTTTTCCTTTGGAAGAAAGTACAAATGGATAAGTAACTCCCCATCCTCCATTTTTTGCTTTTAATTTAGTAAGAATTCGTAAAGATTTGGGACCAGGAATCTTCGTCTTAAGATTAATCATGAACCTATAGCTAAGATTAGATTTATATAACCTAAGGCAGAGCAATCTTAGGGGAGAATATGGAAAAAATGTATCATTTGCTTTATCCAATGAGAGTATGTTTGATTACCAGCAAACACGAGGAAAAAGAAAGTATAATGGCAGCTTCCTGGGTTTTTCCTTTATCTATGGATCCGCCATTATTTGGACTATCAGTAGCTGAAAAAAGGTATAGCTGTGATTTGATCAGAAAGGGGAAGGCATTTGGCATAAATATTCCTCATGCAGCGCTTGAAGAAGCAATGATTATATGCGGAACGAACAGCGGAAGAGATGTTGATAAATTTGAAAAAGCAAATCTTACAAGAGATGAAGGGAAGAAAATACCCCTGATACAAGAATGTCCAGTAAGCATTGAATGCGAACTTGTTGAGGAACATAAAACAGGGGATCACATACTTTTCGTAGGAAAAGCAATAGAAGTAAGGAAAAGATTTGAAGAAAAAGGGTTATATCAAGTGAGAGGCATGGAATTTACTTCACTCTAAAATGCATCTTTTATTCTTTCTGCAATTGCTGTCAATTCGTTGGGGTCAGCTTTCCCGGCTCTTTTTGCATCAAGTTCGCCCGGTCCATTTATTGGTATTAAATGAATATGGACATGGGGTACAAGAAAGCCTTCTACAACAACACCAATACGTTTTGCCCCAACAGCTCTTTTCAGAGGAACTGAAACTTCTTTAGCAGCTTTGAAAAGTTCATGGTAAACCCCATCATCTAGTTCGAACAAATAATCGACATGCTTTTTAGGTATGAGCAGTGTGTGGCCAGGATTAACTGGATTAATATCTAAAAATGCAAAGAAATTTTCATTTTCCCATACTTTTGCTGAAGGAATTTCACCGTCTTTTATTTTACAGAATATGCAATTTGTCATATAAATATCACAAGTCAGAACTATTTAAAACTTATAGAAATTTCAGCTGAAGCCTTTTTGCTTTAGGGAGCAAATTGGTAATTGTTTTTCCTTTCGCATGACCACAACCAAGAGGCGAACCTTGATAAGAAAGGATTACATAGCCATCAGTAAATTCTTTGGAATCAATAATTACATCCTCTCCATTTGCATACTTTATTGTATTCTCTTTATTGAGATTGATAATGTTTTTTGTTGCATATTTTCCGAATAATTGGATTAGATTGGTTGACGGTTTAATAGAATTGCCAATTCTGGCCGCTAAAAATCCAACTGAAACAGGCTCAGGGGATGAAATGGCACTTTTTGGCCCTAAGTACACCCTCCCTTTGCTTGCTCCGTAAAACTCAAAATCATCAAAGAGATTTGCAGGAATGCCAAAACGCTCTTGAAGATAGGTAAGAAATTCGGTTTTCATTTTTTCACCTTAGCAAGGAAAAAACCACCAGTGTTATTATGGTGTGGCCATATACGAATTGCATTTTTAACTTCTGAATTGAATTCGGTTCCCCTCCATTCGGCAACTGTTTGTGAGAGCTTCAAATGAGGAATTAATATTTTTTCTAATTTCGCAGGTCTGTTTTCAAGAAGATGATGCAAAACAGCTTCATTTTCTTCTGGGGCAAATGTACACGTTGAATAAACCATTGTTCCTCCTGGGGAAAGAAGATCAAATGCCTTGAGAATAAGTTGTTTTTGCATTCTTGCAAGATTATTGATATGTTTTTCAGACCACAATGAGGGAATTCCGAAATTTTTTCTGATAGTGCCTTCTGAAGAACATGGGGCGTCTAAGATTATTATTTCAAATTGATTTTTTGGAAAATTTCTTAGATCGCGATTGGTTATTACTACATTTGCTGCACCGGCCTTTTCTTGATTGAATTTCAATGCCCTTATTCTATTATATGAAATATCATTTGCTACAATGAGGCCGCGATTTTGCATTATAGCGGCTAATTGAGTTGTTTTTGAACCAGGGGCTGCACATGCATCAAGAACGAATCTGGCTTTTTCAAGTTCTTTTCGAATAACAACAGGGGGAAGCATGGAAACAAGTTCTTGAATGTATACTTCCCCAGTAAAATGTTCAAATGTAGCACCAACTTCTGGTTCGCTCGAAATAAATGCATCCTCATACCATTGGACTTGTTCTAATGAAATTCCATACTCAGAGAATCTTTCCTTAATGTGCTCAGGGGTTGATTTCAAACGATTTACTCTGAAAGAACGCGGCTGGAGAGAATCAAGACAAGAGAAAAATGCTTCTGCATCATCTACAAGTTCACTGTAACGTTCCTTAAACAAATCAAACATAGGCATTCATCTTACATGTAGTTTTTCTATCATATGTCTGAAGATAGATTCGTATTTTTCTTTTTGTTTTTCAGGAGCAGTCCACGACAAAGATATGACAAGTGTTCCTGTAAAAAATATCAATCCGCCGCCAAAATAATTTTTTCCTGCAGATTCATACAGATATTCCCGTTCATATGCCGGCATATTCCGAAAGGATCTCTTTTTCACTGATGCATGTATCCCTGATGTTGGAGAATCTATTTCTTCTTTAGCATATGCATCAAAATTGAAATCAGAAGCAAGTGATGCATCTACTGACACTACAAATCTAGCATCTTTTGATTCAAACGAAATAAGGTATTTGCCATCTACAACTGCTATATCTTCATCATATTTCCAAGTTTTGTGATGGAATATTTCAAAATTTCCCAAAGGATCTACAAACCGTGAGAATATAATTTTTTCATCTCTTGAAAAAAGATTGAATATGTCAATTTTCAGCAATCCAAAGCACCTCTTTGCAATTACCATTAAAGGGATAGTAGTCAAAACCACAATAAGAACGGATATTTTTGTAACCACATTCTTTGAGTAGTTCACCTATTTCCTTTATTGGGGTAAGATAAATGTCCATATTATAGATAAATTCATTATGTTGTAGTTTTAATACGACTTTGTAATGTGCTAATCTTTTACTAGGTTCATAATGAAGATGCCAATCCACATGATATTTAAGTCCATCGGCAGAAACCAGATCCTCTGCTTCAAAACAATGAAATTCATTCGTCATTTCTAAATCTTCTTTTGAAGGGTTGTATATGTGAAGAATCAAACGTCCGCCCTCTTCAAGGTGCTTTTTGAAATTCAGAAGCGCTTTTTTCCGCTCATCATGGGTTTCTAAGTGTAAAAAACTGCGGTAAGGTAGAATTATGAGCTTGAATTTTTTATCGAAACTGAAATCAAGCATATTCGCCTGGAGTATCTTTGCATCTAAATTTTTGGCCTTTGCTTTTTGTTTGAGTACATCAAGCATTTTTTGAGAAAAATCTAAACCATAGGCATCTATACCGACTTCAAGAAGCTTTAGAAGTATCCTTCCTGTACCACAAGCTACTTCAAGAACACTGCCTCTAGCATTTTTTGCCTCTCGAAGGTAAAATTCCAAATCAGTTTGATCTCCATAGATAAGATCGTAATATTCTGACATTTCATCGTAGACTTTCATACATAGAAGGAGAACGAAACTAAATAAATAGTTTTCAGGTGAGTTTTATTTGTGTACCTTCATGTAGATATGGACTATTTTTATGCACAAGTAGAGGAAAAAAGACGGCCAATGGCAAAAGGCAAAATAGTAGTCGTCTGCATGTACAGTGGTCGAACTCCTGATTCTGGCGCTGTGGCAACTGTAAATTATCTTGGAAGAGAAATAGGGATAAAGGCCGGAATGCCAATAATGCTTGCCAAAAAAAGGGCGCCTCCAGCAGATTCAATATTTGTACCTGCAGATAGGGAGTACTATGCACTAATATCGGCACAAATTGATGAGATTATAAGAAAAATATTCAAAAGGGTTGTTCAGAGCAGTATTGATGAATGGAATATAGAAGATGAAACTGCTGAAAATGCGCCAAAAATCAAGGAAATTATAAAAAAAGAACTTGACTTGACTTGTACTGTTGGTGTAGCCCCATCGCCTCTAGGGGCAAAAATGGCAGCTTCTAAGGCAAAACCAGATGGACTACTTATTCTTAATGATCAAACCGAGAAAAAATTGATTGAAGACTCTGATCTTGAGAAGGTGCCTGGAATAGGACCAAAAACAGCCGAAGCATTGAGAGAATTTGGAGTCAACAAAGTTGGTGAATTAAAGAATGTGGATCCAATGGCACTAGTAGAAACATTTGGAAAGAAAAGTGGTGGCTGGCTACATAGTCTGGCTACAGGGAACTATCCAAAAGAACTTGGAGAAGAAAAAGAGCAGGAAGAAGTAAGTCGTTATGGTACCCTCAAGGAGAAAACAAGAGATATGAACATGATGATAAATAAGATCGACGAACTCGAAAAAGACGCAAGAGAATGGATTATGCATATGAAGAAATCATTCAGAACGTTCACTATTATGTTCATAACTGAGGACATGAAGGTTCACTCTAAATCCATGTCATTCAAAAATCCCATGCCCTGGAATGCAGACACCAATGAAGAAGAAAAAGCACTGATCGCAGAATTTCTACAAGAAAACCACCTTTACATACGGAGAATTGGGATAAGATTCGGCAATTTTATGGATCTTAGTGGGCAAACGACTTTGTTTTAATTAAAACATATATTTAAATACCTTTTTAACCACAAATAATAACTATTAGGAGGGATAATATGATTGCTGCAATAAGCAAGATTGTTAAGAAAGTTATGAATTCTGTAAAGGGTTCAAAAAGCAAGAGAAAGTCTAAGGGCAAAAGAAAGTGTAGATGCTAAAGTTATAATTCAAGAAACTCTTTCTCTAAAATATGAAGATTGGCAGGGATTATTACTGCAAATGGCGGCCTGCCCGAATCTAATTTTTGTAGTTCTTTTATTTTACCATACGTTATTTTTTCATCCTTAGACCCTAGTCTGGATAGAATGACTGCAGAATCAAATTCAGAGAGCATTTCAAGAGCTGTTTTAGCATCCATAGGTTGTGGCTCTGTATCCAAAAGAACAAGTGTATGCATATCATTTTTGAGATTTGTTCTTATTACATCAAGAGAAGATGTTGGTTGGTAATTGGGCCTTGGATTAACTAGAGTAGCGGTTTTGCCAAATCTGTATATTTGAAGACCAGCTCTGGCAGGCGCAGCTGAATAGATAGACGAATTATGTATTATTTTTACTGGAATTTTTTTCTCTCGTGCTTCTAAAACTAGAGAGATGTGAGTCGTAGCTGTTAAAGGATCGCCAGACGAGATGAGGCAAATGTCTGCTGTTTTTGCCTTTTCTACTAAAAATGAACTTTCAATTTTAGTTCTGTCGAGATGAATGATTTTCTTTTTTGTTTGTTTTTCGAGTTTCTTAATTTTCTCTTCTTCTATTAGATTAGTATATGTTTCAATGTAAGCTTCATCGCATTTTTCCAGTGCTTGAACTCCAGATAATGTAAGATCGAATGAAATACCTGAACCTACAAGAATGAGTGTCATGAAAATAAATTAGAAAGAAAGAAAATAAAGAAGTTACTAGAGTCTTGTGAACTCCCAGCCACGAAGCTCGCCATGTGACCCCCAATTCATGTTGAAAGAGAATGTTCCTGCTTCAAATGTATGTGTTTCTGTATCTTCAACACGTTCTATACGAGATAAAATGGCAACATCCGCCCATTGAGCTCCCAACGTATAACCAGGTGCTAGCGTGTAAACATGGAATGGGTATTCACGTCCACCAATAGTGAAAGTTGTTGTCTGGCCTTCATGAATTACATCTCTTTCAAGCACATTTCCTGCTGCATCGAGAATAGAAATAATTGCAGCTGGCATTCCACCATGCTCTTCAACCATGTCTAATCTGAACAACAAATCATCAGCTGGAATTGCTTCGCCCTCATAGAGAAAACCACTTACAGATTCTTTAGCGAGTTCAATAGAATCAGCATCTACAGAAAGAAGAATATATACATCCCCTAGGACTTGGGCTGTAACTCTTCTTCCGAAATTAGTACCTAAAGCAGCATCTTCAATACCAGAAGAGAAAGTAGTTTCTTCATGGATTATCTCAACTTCTTCACAATTATCTTCATAAGTAGTTTCTACATATTGATAAGCGCTTGCATCAGCATCATAAAGATGAGTTGTGTTTTCTGTATAAGTAGTTGATTCGCAAGTAGTACTAGGTTCTTCAAGTGTAAGTTCAACATCGGCCCTCACAGTTGCAGAGCTTTCTCCAAATCGGTAACCTGCACGAACAGAACATGCGGCCAATGTAACTACATCGTCTTCGGAAAATTCTATCTGATATTCTACAGCTTCTTCCATATCAACATTTTGAATTGCATTCCCTTCTGCATCTTTTAACATGAAGAATGCAGTTTGAGTGTCTGCTTCAATATCTAAAAGTGTCATTCTGTAGCCATTTGGAAAAACAAATGTTTGCCCACTTGCAACAGTTGCTTCATTGCTCTGAGCTTCTATTGTTATTGTCTCATCAGAACACATTTCACTTCTTTGTGATGGTTCATTTTCTTGAACAACCGTAACGTTTATCACTGGTTGAGAAGCGTCAGGATTTGTATAATAATTATGAATTTCATCTCCACAAGCAGCAAGACCTATAGTTGCAGTCAAACCAACAGCCAATTTAACATTTCTAAATGCATTTTCTTTTCTCTCATCAGATTTACCTACTTTACTCTCCATTGAAAGTTTTCTAATCATTTCAACACCTCAACATTAGTTATAGTTATAGGAGCTATGTGACAATATAAATTTAAATATTCCGTTATTTTTCTGGAAGGGCCACATTACTTTTTCCTATAAATATTGAATTTTTAGTTGAGAAATATTGATTCACTTCTAAGACGTATTTTGCCATTTCTTTTGGTTTGTAGAGCTTGTAATTACCTGGGTTCATCTCTATAATATCTACAACTGTTCCATTTTCAGCAATGAAAATAGCATCCAAAGGAATGCTTGTATTCATCATCCAAAATCCGTAATAGCCTGGTTGATCAAAAACAAACAACATTCCTTCATATTCTCCTAGGCTTGATCTTCCCATCAATCCCTTTGCCCTAGTAGTAAAATTATCTGCAATTTCAACATTCAAAAAAATCTCTGAGCCTTCGGAATTAGTAATTGATATTTTTTTCTTATCTCCTTTTGCAGTTACAAAATAGACAATAAATAAAATAAGACAAATTAAAATAAGAAAAAAAATATATTCAAAGTTCATAACTTGGAGAACCTGCTTTCAAGTTTCTTCAAAACTGCTGGTAGTGTGGTGTACTCCATATCTTCAGAAGGAAGTCTGTGTGGTTCAAAGGGACCATGTTTTCTCATGTAATCAGCAACTGCCATTGCCTTTTGTCTTGTACGATCATATGCCTTGTCCTTGAAGAAATCAAAGGGAATACCAAGCATCCCATTTGCAACCTGGAAACCTAAGGCAACTACTCTTGGCGGGCCATCAAATCTTGAAGGTGTAGCATCTTCCATACTGCATGGCATAAGCGGTCCGTTATGAGAGCCGCGCATCCAACCTGAAACAAGATGAGGAAATGACCATGGTTCAAGAACTTCACCAACTGCTGGCAAACCTGATTGACAGCGGACCATTGCAACAGGATCATCTTTACCAACATATTTTCCTGCGATTTTAGAGAGCTTATCAGTGCTGATGCATGCAACTGCTTCTTCTTTTGGTACGCTACCCCCTCTTGGATAAATGCGTTTGATTACATAGCGGCTTTTGCCTCCAATGAGTGCAAGAAGATCGTATGTTTCTTCTGGAGTATTCAGGGTTACTCTTTTGTTTTCCATGACGTCATAAACTTCAAATGTAAAACCAGCATGCATTGATTCATCAATTACCAGACCAGCTGTGTTGAAAGGGTCTCCGAACATCTTATATATCGGCAGATTGAATGCACCAGGTTCTGTTTTATCCATTAAAAAACAAAGCAGTGGTTCGCTCTTTCTTTCTTCAAATTCTATTTCTGCAGAGCCTGGACCCATTCCTTTTACATTGCCGGAAAAAGTATCAGCAAGCAAATCCTGCCCTGCACCGTAGAGTTTCATTTTCTTTGCAATTTCAGTGCATGCTACAAAAGTATCCCATGCGAGTTTGTGTATTTTCTCATTATCAACACCTTTGTCATGAGATAGTATTAGATCAAGATCATCACCACATGCAGCAACATAATAATCCTTGATATCGCCTTTTTTCTTGGCAGCATGAAGTTCTTCATTTGCCTTTTTTAGTAACTCAGGATGCACTGTTGCATGACCTGGAAAACCACCTACGTCTGCCTTAATTATACTCACTGTTGTTTTCATAAATAATCTCTCCTATCTATTTTCTCAGACAGAAAATAAAAAGATTGCGTTGTATTTCGACAATCAACAAACATGTACATATGTATCTAGTAACTTTTAAAACTAACTTTATAGATTAATATTATGGCGGGAAATAATAATTTTGAAGGAACTAAAAGAGTAGAAACAGTATATGCAACAACAAGAATGCTTGATACGAATGGCGCTGTTTGGCATGGACCAAGATTCCCAATGGATACTGAAGCGCGATATGCTTATTATAGCAGAATGGGGGGATTTGTTCCAGTAGAAACAGCAATGGACACAATATTTACTAACCCGATTCATTATGGTGCCGGAGGTTTTGAAGGAATTAGAATGTATAGAACAATGTATGGAGACGGCTTTGTCGAACTTTCACATAATCTCGCACGTTTTATTTATTCCTCACTTGCTTTTAACATGTCTCTTGTACGTGACACAATGACATTATTCGAAAACCCAAATATTGATTATATTGAACATCTGCAACGCACTCCAAGAGAATTTTTTGCTGATTCGATAAAAAGATTAGTAAATGATGAGCCCGTACAAATGACTGTAACTGCAGTACAAAAAGATGGAACAAAAAAGCAAATAGTAATACCATTTGAACTAAAAGTACGTGTTAACGCAAAGGAACGGGTATTTACTATTAGAGAGATGGAAGCAACAATTTGTTCAATTGCACTGTTGAATAAACTTGTGAGGGGTGGGCCATTTCCTGACAGTACATTAGGACTTATTGAAGGTGCTTATTTCAGACCAGTGTTTTGGGTGTCAGGCGAAGAAGGACTCAAAATACCAACATTGATTAAAAAAGATGGAAAATTAGTTGATAAACCATTATACTTTGGTGTTGGAACGCTGCCTTGGGGCCTTTATCTTTCAGATGAAGGATACAAACGAGGTCTTGATCTTCTTCTTGCACCATTACCACGGATAGATTCTGCGATGCCAGTAAGACAGAAAATTTCAGGTAATTATGTGAACTCTGCAAGAAATGTAAACCTTGCTGCAATACTTGGATTCGGAGAAGTCTTAGTTCTAAATCATCGAAAAGAAATTGTTGAAGGATCAGCTGAAAATCTTATTTTTCTTTTTACTGAGAAAAAAACATGCAAGTTAAGAGCATACTGTCCTCCGTTATCATCAGATATATTGGCTGGCACTACAAGAGACCGAGTACTGAGATTGCTTGAAAAAGGAATTGAGGTATCAGGGCAAAAAGTCGAGCTTGTTATGGAGGCCCCCACACGTGATGAGGTATTTGATGCTCTACAAGGTAAAGGAGCAATGGAACTTTCAGCCATTGTTTTAGTTGGTACAGGAGTCGGAGTGATTCATGGGAGAACATTAACTCAAAACGATCAATTGCGTGATTGGTTAGAAGTTAATGAATTGAGATCAGAAAATGAACCTCTACAGCCATTAATTCTAAGAAGAATAGAAGAGACAGCAATAACTTATGAAATCAATAATGGTGAGAAACATCTATTTGTAGATGCATTGCAAATGGCATATGACGCCTTTGCACATGAAGAAAACGGCTCAAGAATAACACCAGCATACGCAATGGATTATGGTGCTGCAGAAAGAATTTTTGGGATAGAACTTTCAGAAGTGGCCAGTAGGGAATTTAGAACAAAGGTTGATGGTGGCTATTTCCATGAAAGAATTAATGGTATTAGACAACCTAATGAAGTGATGGCAAAATATAGAGAAGCAGCAAGAGTGATTACAAAAATGAATGAAAAATCAATGGAAAAAAGAAGATTAAGATTATGATTTTTGCAACATCACCACTTTATCTTCTTCAACGCCTTTGGTCTTCACTGTTTTACCAACATGAAGAACTTGCTCGTGTCTTGAGCTATCCCTGTAGATTGTAATTCCTTTACAGCCATTTTTCCATGCAAGAATGTAGATATTTTCTACGTCTTCCACAGTTGTTGTCGCGGGCATATTTATTGTTTTGCTCACAGCCAATTCGACATTCTTCTGGAATGCAGCTTGCATATGAACATGAGCCTCAGGTGGTATATCATATGCAACTCTAAACACCTCTTTCATATCTGCAGGTATCTCATCCATATGTTGGACCGTTCCTTCATCCATAACTTTTTGAATGAGTTCTTGGCTATAAAGGCCGCGCACTTTTAGAACTTGCTCAAAAACAGGATCTAGATAATAATACTGGCCAGCACGTACTGTTTTGAGGAAAGAAAGAGCAAAAACCGGTTCAATACCGCTGCTGGTATCTCCAATCATAGAGATTGTTCCGGTTGGAGCTATTGATGTGACAGTTGCATTCCTCATGGCATCATATTTGTTGGAGAGTATACTCTCTCTGAAAGCAGGGAAAGAACTCCTAACACGTCCAAGTTCATGGCTCATTTTTCTTGCTTCATCATTGACAAATTTCATTACTTCTTTAGCAACTTCATAGCCTAGTTCTGAATCATAGCGAATGCCCATTTTGAACAGCATTTTTGCAAATCCCATTACACCAAGGCCCATCCTTCTATTTTTAAGTGTCTGGTCCTTTATCTGTGGAATTGGATATTTATTCAAATCAATAACATTGTCTAAGAATTGAACTGCAAGACGAACAACATACCTAAAACGATCCCAATTGACCTTTTTCTTCCAGTCTATTTTGCTCCAATCAAGTTCAACAAATTTTTCAAGATTAATGCTTCCGAGGTTGCATGATTCGTAGTCCGGCATTGGGACCTCGCCACAGTTGTGAACTATCAAACCATTTGCAGAAAAGGAATGGGTAGCTGGTTCAGTAAGATCATAAACTATTTCAGTCCCTACTTTTTCAACTAATTCAACAGATGTATCTATATCGTCAGAGTAGATTTCAGTGGGTTTAAGCTCATCAAATTTCTTATTTTTAGAGGAAATCAAGAAACCTATCCTCTCCATGAATTTGAACATGCTTTCCCTACTGATCATAAGTTCATGCTGTGCTTTGCAACAATATTCTTTGGGTTCTCTATTTGAATCAGGTAATTTTTTCACATGTTCTTTTCTTCGTTCTTCATAAATCTTTGAAACTATGCCAAATTGAAGAAGAAGGATCTGTGTTTGTTTCAAAAGCTTGATTGAATTTGAAGCGAGTCTTATATTTATTCCTTTTTCTTTACTTCCCTGAACAGAACCATCAGCAGAAAAGAGTGCGGATAAGAAACATCTAAGAGATTCTTCGTCCATTAAGAAAACAGAAGATGGAATCTCTTTTTCATGAGCATGTGAGGGTTCTACCCCAAGCTCATTAAACTTCTTTGCAATAGCTGACGAATATTTCAACCTTATTTCTGTTTCATCTTCAATAGGTTTGATTTCTTTTCCATTGAGGATATCTAAATAACTCTTAAAGATTGGAAGAAGTTCTTGCTTTTCATTTTTTCCAAAGTAGAATATTACATCTTGAACATCTTTTGTCATGTGGCCATCGCCAATGAGCCAACCAAGCATCATTGCAATTTCCTTATCAACATGAAGGACTCCAAAATTTCCTGCTTTTTGAAGAACAAGCCGATCTTCAGGAGTAAGTGCTTGAACTTCTTTCCATCCATTTTCTGTAAGCATTTTGTGATCTGCAGTAGCTTTTACTTCATAGCCAGCACTTGTCTTGACGAGAAATACTTCTTTTTCCCCAGTTTCTCCAGCCCAAGTAATAGGATGGTATTCGCCATCATCACCAAGTACGTGATGGGGATTATGAAGTTTTGGTATTTCAAGTAAGCCTTCGTTAGTAGTTACAATTGTATCTTTAGTAACGCAAGGATTAGTTGCATGTATTGGATCATTTGGAGTTGGATTGTGGCTGTTTATCGTGTCAATAAAAAGTACACCAGGTTCAGCACATTTCCATGCACTGTATGCTATTAATTTGAAGAGACTCCTTGCATTGACAGGTCTTACTGGCTCTCCATTTCTAGGATTAACAAGATTATATTCTTTGTTTTCTTCAATTGCAGACATGAAGAGATCATCAAGCATTACACTAACATTAAAGTTCTCCATAACACCGGGCGTTTGTTTCATAGTGATGAATTCCTCAATGTCAGGGTGCCAAGCATGCATTGTTGCCATATTTGCACCCCGTCTTTTTCCACCTTGTTTGATAACCGCAGTTGCATTGTCAAAGGCACTCATGAATGAAATAGGGCCAGAAGCTATTCCGGCCGTGCTTTGCACAAAATCGCCTTTGGGTCTTAAATAGGAAAAACAGAAACCTGTACCTCCGCCTGTTTTGTGGATTATTGCTTGGTGTTTAACTGAATCAAAAATACCTTCAATACCATCAGGAACAGGAAGAACAAAACACGCTGCAAGTTGACCAAGCTCTGTGCCAGCATTCATTAAAGTAGGCGAATTTGGAAGGAATTCAAAATTTGTCATAACCTGGTAAAAGGCTTCGGCATAATGATTAACAGTAGCACCATCAGCTCCATAAGTACGCTCATTTGAAGCAAGATGCTCTGCCACCCTTCTAAAAAGTTGACTCGGGGTTTCAATAATTTTCCCTTTTTCATCTTTTAGTAAATATCTTCTTTCTAGTACTTGAATAGAATTAAGAGGAAGTTTTAGGTCGTCATCTACGCCCAAGGCTCTTTTCATTTCACGGTCGACATTTTTTCTGTGCCTATATAGAATGTATGCTTTAGCAGTAGCTGCATGGCCAGTCTCGATAAGTGCTTTCTCAACCATATCCTGAGCTTCTTCAACTGTTGGCACCTGATCCCCAGTATATTTCTGCCCAAGTAATTCCATTACCCGATCTGCTACGCGTTCTGCTTCAGCACGATCGTCTCCACCTACAGCCTGAGCCGCCTTAAAAATAGCATTTGTAATCTTCTCTTTATCAAAATCCGCGATGGTACCGTCTCTTTTTCTTATTTTTATTATTGTCATAAGATTCACCGTGATAGGAGTAGGGATACTGTAACCCCCGCCTCGAATTTGCCATGATACATTCTTTCATAATTAATATAAACCATGATATTGAACGACGATTAAAGCATAAACACATTTTTATAATAACACCACAAAAGCCAGGATTAGGTTTAAATATATGGTGAGAGACAGCATGTCATGAACAGCAAAATTCTATTATTTGTGGTCTTGGGAATAGTGAGCCTCTCATTTGCAGGAGGGCCTTACCTGCTTGTAATGGATGCAAGTGGAAGTATGTCGGATACTACGCCTCCAAATTATGATGAAACAAAGATGGAAGCTGCTAAAACTGCAGCAAACAACTTCATCGACCAAACTAGTGGAGAAATTGCTTTAGTGGTTTTTGACGACTGTGATGCTGGCGGGGATATAAATTCTGGCGGGATAAGATTGCTGCAATCTTTTACAACAGATAAATCAGCCCTTAAGAGTAAAGTGAACTCATTAGAACCTTACTGGGATACGCCTATCGCAGACGCACTTACTGAAGCGAAGGCATACTTGCAAAGCAGCAAAGGAACCGGAACAATAATCCTGATAACTGATGGGCAAGAAACCTGTGGTGGAGATCCTGTAACTGTTGCTGGTGGAATATATGGCCAAGGAGTAGGAACAGTTCATGTAATCGGATACCTCATAGGCGGTGAAGCAGAGGAAACGGCAATGGAGATTGCAGAAGCAGGTGGAGGAAATTACTACAGTGTTGAAAATGCCGTAGAGCTTGAAGAAGCACTTGAAGACATAACTGGTGGTGGGGATATAGTCTGTTGTCCAACTACTGCATTGCTTCTTCTACCATTTGTTGGTTTCTTCATAAAAAGAAGAAAATAATTTTTTTTATTTTTTTCCTAACAATCCCCCTAATGCTCCAACACAAAAGTTTATTGCCATGCCAATTGCTATAATGCCAATACCACAGAAAATAGTTAGAACACCGCTAAGAACACCAAATATTCCAGCTCCAACAGCCCCCATGGCAGCACCACCAAGGGGACCCATGTTTCCACCTGAAAGAGCACCGCTTATTGCTCCCCCTCCAATACCAACTACAACTAGTATGAGGTTAAGTATGACATGAACTATTGCTACTGCTAAATAAGAGACCACAGCAACTAAACCTGCACCAACAGCATCCTGATCATAGTGTTTTGCTGCTCTCATACCTGCCCAGAAATAAAGGACGAAAAATAGAAGTATTGAAAGAAGACCATAACCAGTTTGTATAAAGAAAAGCACTAAACCAACAATTACACTTGCCGGCCCAAGTAATTGATTAAGAAGACTTTGTATAAGTGTCGAACCGGCTTGAAGGATAAAACCCAAAAGAACTATCCCTGTACCTATTGCTATTATTTTCGTGGAAGCACCAATAATTTTTCCAAAATCCATAGGATTACCTCTGTTCAAATAAAGCTCCAAATCCGCCAATTGCAAAATTCATCAGAGTGCCTAATGCTAAAATTCCCAGACCACAAACTGAAGCAAGTCCTATACCTACGCCACCAATGGCCGCATCTCCGAAAACTGCTGTTGCAATAGTTGCACCGCCAGAAACAAATGTTCCTGCGATCACGTGACTGGCGAACAGAAGACCAAGAACAGTTTCCAAAAGAAGGTGGAATATGCCGGTTACAAAAAAGGAGAATGCTGAAACCAATCCTGCACCGACTGTATCTAATCTATAACTTTTGACTGCGCGGATCCCTGCCCAGAAATATAAGAGGAAGAAAATCGCAAAAAGAATAAATGAATACGTCATGCTGATAGTACTCAATAAATTTACATCTAAAGTGGTAAGCACAACTGGAAGAAGTCTCAGTATAAGGGATGAAATGACCAAAACAAGTCCAATTATAATGATAAGTAAAGACGATCTTAATATGTTTTTTATATTTAATGCCATCAGGTCACCAAAATCAAAATCACATGAAAAATTTATAAAGGAAAGCTAGCACGAGAAGACGAATTTCAGTGGCTTTTTATTGTCGAGTCTGCAGAAACCAAAGCGCTCAAATTGGATTACGGTGCCTATTTCAAGAGTAGTACAGGATGGTTCGCAATATCCATTTACATGTCCAAGACTATCTTCGTTATATTTTCCTTCTTTAAGCAAGTCTTTTGGTATAAGAACCTCACATTTCAATTTTTCTCCCACCCATTGTATTTTTTTTGGAACCATATTGTCTTCTGCTATTTCTCCAATCAATTTCTTGTCTTTTTTCAAAAGTTTCACATTGCATAGGTCCTTGAGTCGAAATATTTCTCCTTTTTCAAGGACGTCAGCATCACTTTTTGAAATGTATAACGTCGAACCAACGTTAAGATTTCTTATACCCATATCTTTTTTCGGATGGCAATTTAGTTCAATTGTTTTTTCTGCTAAACCATTTACTTCCAATTCAACAGGATCTGAAACAAAGAAATAATGGGGGGCTTCTGGATCAAGCAATTTTCTGTTGAAAGCAAGAAGAACCTCCCAATCGGGTTCGCTTTCAGATCGAGAAAGGCCAAAATATAGTACAAACTGCTTTATTGCTTCTGGAAGGATTCCTCTTCTTTTCAAACCTGCTAGTGTCGGTAACCTTGGGTCATCCCAGCCAAGTACTTTTTTTTCTTTTACAAGTGGGGTGAGAAGTCTTTTGCTTATTGGTGCATTTTTGATTGCAAGCCTTGAGAATGGGATCATAATCGGTTTTTTCCATTCGAGTGCATCAAAAAGCGTATAATAAAGCTCGTCCCTTAACTCATATTCTTTTGAGCGCATGGAATGGGTGATAGCCTCTAAATAATCCATAACAACTACTGCTAAGTCATAACCAGGCCAGACGTGATATTTTTTACCTTGTCGATAATGCTCTTTTTCAAGTATTCTGGCAAGGGCCGGATCTCTCATAACTGTATTTAGAGAGTCTAGATCTCCTTTGAAAAGCAATAATGCTTCTCCTTGTTTGAATTTTCCTCCGAGCATTTTTTTCCATTTTTCTAAATGCACTTCAGGAGGCAATGAACGTTCTGGAAGCGGTTTAGATGTTGTTCTTGAATCAGAAAGTTGTTCTTGCTTGGCTGTAGTGATGTATGCTTTTCCTTCTCTTATGAGTTTTTCTGCTGCTTTGTAGATGTCATTCATATTGTCTGAGGTATAGCTTTCTTTCGCCCAGTTTATTCCAAGCCATTGTAATCCATTCTTGATTGCATCCACAAATTCTTGAGACTCTTTTTCAGGATTCGTATCATCAAAACGAAGAATCATTTTACCATCATAAAGACGTGCAGCTTCATAATCCAGCCAGGCTGCCTTTGCATGTCCTATATGCGGATATCCTGATGGCTCTGGAGGAAATCGAGTTACCACTTTTCCTTTCTCTGCATTTGGAAGTTCAATTGTTTTTTCTTTTTCTTCTTTTACCTGATATTCAAATTGTTCCATTTCTTCTGCGATCTTTTCTTTAGAAAGTTTAGAAACGCGTTTAATTTCTTCAGTGATTTTTGCCATTGTTGCTTTCATGTCTTTTTTAGCATCAGGAAATTCCGCTATTACTTTGCCAACAACTGCTCCGGGATTTGCCTTTCCATAATCATGAGCATTTTTGAGAACGTATTTTTTTATGATAGAATCAAGAGACATAAATGAATAGTGAATGATGAACTTTAAGAATTATTTGTCAATACCATATGGAAAGAAATTCTGCTGATCCACAGAATTAGGAACAACTGACCAGCCATTGTTTCTCAGCCATTTTCTCCTTTCTTTGTAATCAGGTAATACTTTTTCTACCAATCCCCAAAAACGCTTGCCATGACTCATATATTTTGTATGGGCAAGCTCATGAACAATTACATAATCCAGTATTTCAGATGGCATGAAAAGAAGGCGGAGATTAAGTGTTATGAGACCAACGCGGGAGCAACTTCCCCAAGTTGAAATATTATCCCTGAGTGTAAGTCTGGATATTTCTGCATTGAAATATTGAGAATTGAAATGCTCAATTCTTGCAAGAATTTCTGGTTTTGCTGCTTTGACAATTTGTTTAGAGACTAGTTGAGAGGCTTTTTTCTTTATTTCTTGATGGTCTCTAATTTTTATCTGTATTTTATTACCTTTTAATTTTCCTCCAAATCTTTTTGATTGGATAAATTCCACCTCTAATTCTTTTCCCAGAATAATTATCCTTTGCCCATGAAAGAATTCTAATTTTTTACTTCCTTCGGCTGTCCACCTGCCTCTTGCTATTTCTTTGGCAGTTCTTTTTACGAGGCTTAAAATGGTTTTTTCCCTGTCTTTTTCTGGCCAGCGTGAAGGCATGCTTACAATAATAGTTTCATTTCTTAATCTGGCATAAGCATTTCTATTCTTGGTCCAGATTACAGTTACCGGAAAGATTTTGCCATTTACATCTATTTTTTCCACAACTTAATTGCATAATAAAAATTTTTTAATTGTTAGATACCAGATCACTAGAATGCGCAATACGCTAAAGAAACTGTTTGTATTCGATATGCTCTATGCTTTTCTAGTGGCAGCTCTTGCTGTTATGGTTCCTTTATACCTCATTGATATAGGCGTAGATGTAATAAGCATTGGGGCCATTCTTTCGCTTCTTCCTCTTATGTATATGTTTCTGCGTATTGTCTTTGCCAGCATTGCAGATCAAATAGGCACTAAAATGGTAGAAATTTTGGAATCTGTTGCAATGATCGCTGCTATTCTTATATACAGCCTTTCAAGATCTGCTCCAGGTTTTGCATTAGGAAGTTTTACTGAAGGTGTAAGAGATGCAGGTTTTTGGGCAACCGCAAGAACAGATATAAAACATGCTAATGGCAAGAGAGATTTTGGCAATGCATTAGCATATTTTGTTGGAATAAGACATTTGGCAGACGGATTTGGAAGAATCAGTATAGGCATACTGATAGTCTATTTATCTTTCCAAACCTCATTTTTCCTCCTTTTTGTTCTTTCACTTATTATGTTTGGATTGCTTCTTACAATAAATAAAAATCCATTTAGAAAATTCCCAGGTACAAAGATTATTTTGAAAAAAATATTTCATAAGCGCTCTTGGTGTTTTTGGCATAATTCATTGGGGCTTACTACTCAACAGGTTATTCCAAATGTACTCCTTACTTTCATTCTTCCACTATATCTATATTCAAACCTTCAACTCAATTATTTAACCACTGCTATTGTCATAGGGTTGTACTCTTTGATAACTGCCTTGGCTAATCTAGCAGTACTCAAATTACGACTTAGCATAAACAAATTATTGCTTCTTGTATTATTTATGGTGCCTGCATTTCTCTTCATTCCATATCTAGGCGCTAATCCGTTGCTTGCAATAGTTGTTCTTGGTATTGGAAGCGGATGCGGCAATATACTTTCAGAGTATATACTTTCGGACAAATTAAAAAATTGTAAAAATTTATCAACTGAAATAGGAATAACATTTATTCCACTCAGAATTTCTGAATTTTTGTTTATGTTTTTAGGCGGCTTAGTAATACTTGCTTTTGGTTATGAGCCATTATTTTACGTTTGTGCTCTTCTAACAGTTATTTATGTTATTTATGCAAAGGAAGTACTAAAGTTTTGTTCCTGCAAGGTTTAATAATAAAACAATGTATAATATTTTGGAGGTTGAATAATTTGGATAAGGATTTCATATTAGTAGGCATTGTCATGCTGATATTCATGGGATTTGCTGTTTTTGCCTTTGGCGGCACCAACATTAAAAATGAGAATAACAACTCAGTTAATTATGATACTTTCGCGCAATGTCTGGCAGAAAAAGGAGTAATAATGTACGGTGCTTACTGGTGTGGCCATTGCAATAATCAAAAGGCAATGTTTGGAGATAGTTGGCAATATGTAGACTATATTGAATGTTCGACAAGCACTGGTCAAGCTCAAGAATGTACAGATGCTGATATAACTGGATATCCAACATGGGAATTCTCAGGCCAAAAAGTACCTGGAGAGCTATCTTTTGAAGATATAAGCAGGTATAGTGGCTGTGAACTAGATTAGCTTCAGTTCTTTCCCTATCATTTCTATTTTTTCAATAGCCAAATCAAGCTCTTCTATTGTATGCTCAGCAGTTATCATGGTTCTTATTCTGGCCTTCTCCTTTGCAACCATCGGGTAGACTATTGGCAATGCATAAATGCCTTCTTCAAAGAGTCTGATGCTCAATTTCCTTGCTTTGCCTGAATCATAAGTCATTACTGGTGTAATCGGGGTTTCGCTTTCTCCTGTATCAAACCCTAACTCAATAAGTCTCTTTTTGTAGTAATTAGTATTTTTCCAAAGATTTTTTACAAGGGCATCACTTTGCATAAGCAATTCCAATGAAGCAATGGATGCAGCTACAGTAGCCGGTCCATGTGACCCAGTAAGAAGCCAAGTTCTTGATTTATTAAGGAGAAACTCTTTTGCCGTTTTAGAGGTTGAGATATGTCCCCCCATTGTTCCGAATGCCTTTGAGAAGGTTCCCATATCAAAATCAACACGACCTTCAACTTTGAAGTGACTTACTATGCCTCTTCCATGATCCCCAAGAACACCATCACCATGGGCATCATCCACATAAGTAACAGCTTCATATTGTTCTGCAAGCTCTACAATTTTATCAAGAGGTGCAATGTCTCCATCCATTGAGAAAACACCGTCGGTTATTATGACTATACGATTTGGATTTTTTTCTTTCACCTCTTTTAGTCTTGTTTCTAAATCACCCATATCTTTATGCTTGTAAATGTATCGATCAGCTTTGGTAAGTCGTACTCCATCTATTATAGATCCATGATTGAGTTCATCAGATATTACTGCATCACCAGGACGAAGCAATGCAGGAATTGCGCCACTGTTTGCAGTAAAACCAGTATTGTAATAAAGTGATGCTTCAGCATGTTTGAATTTAGCTATGGTTTCTTCTAATTTTATGTGAAGATCCATAGTGCCTGCAATTGGTCTTACAGAACCGCTGCCTACTCCATATTTTTCAACTGCTTCAATGGCTGCTTTTTTCAGAGCAGGATGATTGGCAAGGCCAAGATAATTATTAGAACAAAGCATAACTACATTTTTTCCATCTACTGTTGGTTTTGCACATGATGGCCCATTAAGAGTTTTAGGATTCCATAGCAAATTCTGTTCTTTTAATTGCTCCAGTTCTTCATTTAGTTCTGTGACAAGTTTTTTGTTCATAAGAACACCAGGGATATCATCTGATAAAAATACTATAATCTTTCGCTTTCGTCTATTATCGTATACCTCCAACATTTGTTTTTAATTTAAAATCCTTTTGTTGACAATGGTCACAGTATGTTGTCAGTATGGAAAACCAAACCTGGAGAAGGCCTTGAAATAAAGGAAACTGATGTGCCTAAAATAAAGGATGATGAAGTACTGGTAAAAGTTAAGGCTACATCAATATGCGGAACAGATATGCACATCTATGGCTGGGATAATTGGGCTCAAAAACGTATAGGAAAAAATTTACCGTACATATTTGGACATGAAGTCGCTGGAGAGGTTGTTGAAGCAGGAAAAAATGTCAAGGCTGTTTCTGTAGGAGATCATGTGTCTGCTGAAACTCATATTTCATGTAGTCATTGTTTTCAGTGTAAGACAGGAAAAGAACACATATGTGAAAATGTCAAGATATTGGGGGTAGATGTTAATGGGACATTTGCTGAGTATCTGGCACTTCCACACAGAAATGCGTGGGTGAATGATAAAAAAATACCTCATTGGATAGCAAGTGTTCAGGAACCATTAGGTAACGCAGTTCATACTGTTTTTGATGGTGAAGTTGCAGGAAAAACAGTGACGATATTTGGTATGGGGCCTATTGGCGTTTGTGCGGTGGGTTTGTGTAAAATTGCAGGTGCTGAAAAAATCATTGCCTTGGATCAGCATGAAGGTAGGCTTAAATTTGGAAAAGAATTTGGGGCAGATGTTTTGATAAACAGCGCATCTGCTGATGTGAAAAAAGAGATAATGGATGCTACTAATGGACATGGGGCAGATGTTTTTCTTGAAATGGCTGGGGCAGAATCTGCTATGAAAGATGGACTGGCTACATTGCGACCAGGTGGGCGTGCATCGATATTGGGTGTGTTTCCAAAACCTTTCGAAATCGATGTTACGAATGACATTGTTTTCAAAGGAATAACAATGAATGGAATAAATGGCAGGAAAATGTTTGACACCTGGTATAAAACAAAAGCACTTCTTCCAAAAATGAAACTTGAAAGACTTATTACACACAAGTTCAAATTATCAGAAATTGAAAATGGATTTGATGTTTTGAAAAAGAGAGAAGGCATGAAAGTTGTACTTGAGCCATAATTATATATACTTTCAGGAAGTTTAAAGAGAAGGTGGGAATGTGTTTCATGTCGGTACGATTGTAGAAGTTATAAATCCAAAATCTAAAGGAATAGTGAGTGCTGATGATAGTATTCAAGCCGTTGTAAGAATGTGGGATAATAATCTTCTTATTCTTGAAGTAGATAAAAAAATAGGCAGAAAAATAAAGAAAAAGGATTATGTTTTGTGCGATTATATGCCAATGAGCCCTGAATCAAGGCATCGGAATCTTAGAATAACAAAAGTATTGAGTAATGAACAGGGCAAAAAAATATGGGGAGAATTTCAAGGAGAAGTAGAAAGAAGAAAGAACATAATGAAACAAATGAAGCCATATGCTCCTTATATTCGTTAGATCAGTCAACTGAAAGAATATCAGCTTCTTTGCTTGCCCAGACTTCATAGATTGCTATTACGCCTTGCATTTTTTTGCTGATAAATGTTTCATATCCTTGTAATTGATATTGTTCAGCTACTTTATTTGCCTCTTCTATACTTTGCGTTCTTGCAACTAATTTTGCTTGCTTTCCTGGACCAACAAATGGCTTTCCTAAATCAGGTCGTTCCATGAAACTTTCCTCCCAGTTAATCTTTATGTAACTTACTTTATTGAAAAACCTAAGGGTTTTGATCAACCCCTTTACTTTTGCCCGGAGAAAACAATAGTCAAAAGTAATGGGGATGGGGTCGCCGAGATAATCAGCACCATTTTAGAGCACCAGTTGTTGGTGCACCTTCCCGAATGAAAACCGAATGGTTTTCATGGGGCACAAAGAACAAAGTTCTTTGTTGTTTCTCTAAAAAGGTGCATTTGAACTCAGATCACAGCCTTTTCCTAAGACCTTTGGTTTATACCTCAGGACCTTTGATCAAACTTTGTCCTTAGAAGAACTATGGCAAAGTTTGCCCCGAAGGCTGCAGCTTACCAGGTTGGCCTACGACCCCTGGCTAAGGTGTTAGTAAAGAGAGGTTTAAATTCCTTCTAACCGTTAACTGCAGATAAGTAACCATTTTTTCCATCTTTAACAACATTTATAAACAAATTCATACCTATAATATATATGGCACTTCAGTTCAACCCAGATAAAATTCCTTTAGAGTTAAGAATGAAAGCCGCTACGCCGAGAGAGCGGGAGCAGAGGATGCCATTTTTTAGACACATACTAGAAACGTGCCCGCCAGTTTCAGAAATAAAAACAGCCATTTGTATTGCTGCTTATGATGCCGGGTGTAGAGAATTTGCAATGGAGTATATGCCAATAATAGAAGAACTTGGGAGAGAAACACAGGACATGCTTGTTGAAGCTGCAAGAACAGTTTGCGATGCACATGGTGAAGTTGATCTATTTGCCAAATATTCTACAATACCACTTACAAATGCCGGCTTTCTTTATGAGCGGGATGGACAGGTATTAAGAGTAAGTTTCAGTGATGGCAAAACAGCATATTGCAAATCAAGAAATGCACATCAAGAGGCAATAGGTCTTCAATTGTCTGGAATGCTAGACTTGCCAGCATATCGTCATGCACTCATAGATACCTGGGCCATTTTAGAAGGAATTGAAGGAAGAACTCTGATGGAACATGCTATAAGACCTGAAGAGGATACACCAGATGTGCAAACAATGGGACAAGAATTAACTAAAAGAATACTTGCAATCACTGCATTTGATTATATTTTTGCGATGCTCGATAGAAATGAGAGGGGTATTATTTTTGGAAAAGATGCAAAACCAGCAGCTATCGATCATGAGTACCTATTAATTGATAGTGGCAATCCAATGCAGGCAATAAATCTTCTGAATTATTACATATATCTGCGTGAGATGGGTGTAGATCCAGGATTATTGCAAGATTCTAGCTTGCATGAAAATATGGAGTATGCTGAGCAGATCTTTAGATTAGCTAAAGAGAAAAAAGAACATATAACTAATGCCCTTCAGAGATATGCTGAAACAAGACCAATTGTTGATTTAACAATTTTTACTTCTGTATTTGATGCCAGGAATATACCAGTAATTGTTGAGAGAATAGAGGGCGGTGTTGCCCAGTTTGTCTCTGCAATGCTGGAAGGCATACGCCAGGTACGCAAAGCAGGTATGTTCAGAAATATCTAACAAGGTAAATGATATGAGACGAAGTAAAGAGAGAGGAAGATATTTCATGGGATTGCGTCTCCCGATCAAAACGTCTCCCTTAGTAGATAGAATGACAGAAAGAGAAAGAATGGAAGAACATTTGTTAAGCAGAAGATACGGCGAAGCAGCTATGATGTTAAGGCAAACACCAGAGCTTATTGTATTTTTTACAGAAACGTTATACTCACGCGTACAGTGGACAAATCCGTTTGAGGAGGATGCTGAAATGGCATTGGCAAAAGCATGCGCTGAACAGGGAGATCAGACAATTTTAATGCTTGCACAAATGCTTGATCATGAACAGATAGAAGTTAGAAAACTGGCCATGCGTGCTTTGAAACTTGCTAGTGATGAAGGGGTTGATATTCTTTTTGCACTAAAGGCTTTGGAAAGAAAATTAAATAATTTTGAATTAGGACGAATTGCTAGTGGACTTTTGACAGAGTATCATTTAAAAGGCAGAAAAAAAGCAGAAATAGAGAAGTTGCTAGAAAGTACAAATGAGATAGTACAATATTGGTCTGTAAAGGTTCTTGGAACAGCAGCAAGCAATGGGGATAAATTTGCGATCTCTCTTCTTATAGAGGCATGTTCTGATGAAAATGCTACATTACGAAAGCATTCTGCTTCAAATTTAGCTGCTGTATTATTCAGGGGAACAGATGAAGTAAAACAATTGATAAGAGAAGAAGTTGAAAAACTTAGAAAGAGAGATATGGTATATCTTGAAATTTTCAGAGAAATCATTGAAACTGAAAAACTTCTTAGAGCAGCTAGATGAAATCAAGCCATTTTATGAATCTGTCATCCTTGCCACGCACAACATTGAAGAATGTTTCTCTAAGTTTTTTTGTTACTGGGCCGGGACCATTGGTAATGTTTATGTGATCAACCTGCCTTACCGGCGTTATTTCTGCTGCAGTCCCACAAAGAAATACTTCATCTGCTGTGTATAATTCATCACGGAGCAGAGAACGTTCTTCAACTGGTATATCAAGTTCTGCAGCGATTTTCATTAAAGAATCCCGGGTAATGCCTGCAAGAATTCCATCATAAAGAGGAGGAGTAATTAATTTGCCATTTTTTACTATGAAAAGATTTTCACCAGTGCCTTCAGAAACATGCCCATTATCTATAAGCATTATAGCCTCATCATAACCCTCATCAATGGCTTCTTTTTTAGCAATCACAGAATTAAGATAATTAGCACTTGCTTTAACATGTGGAGAAAGGATAGATCCCTTCATTCTCTGCCAGCTGGAAATACCACAAGTAATGCCTTTGTCTGCCTTGTCACCAAAATACTTACCAAAAGGCATTGCACATATAGCTAAATTGAATGGACAGCCAGTTGGATCTAAACCAATTTTGGAGTAACCAGTGAACACTAATGGACGCACATAGCATTCTTTTAGCTTATTAACACGAATTAGTTTTTTAGTAATTGTGCACATTTGATCAGTGCTATAATCTAATTTAAATTTGTAGGATTTGCATCCATCTGCTAATCTTCTATAATGATCCTGCATTCTAAAAACAGCTGGGCCTTGGGGAGTATTATAACAGCGCATGCCTTCAAAAATAGCAGTTCCATAATGAAGGGCATGTGTAAGAATATGAACTTGGGCTTTTTTCCAAGGTATGAACTTTCCATTCATCCAGATTTTAGAGACAGTTTCCATGAAACTCCTAGGGTTTTATGATTTTTTAACCTATCTTTTGTCATAATAAAAGTATTCACCAGCATCTCTTTGTTGCCTATCTAATTGGCTTTCAGGTTTGTTTATCCTTGGCCTTCCGCTATCCTTATCCCTTCTCATCGTGATTCCTGCTACTTCTAGAAAAGTGTTCATCCCCTGTCTTTTACTTAGAGGAGCAGAAGCATGGCCTTTGACAGAACTTTGTCCATTAAATACCATTAATCTGTTTGCCAAGGCATCTATGAATACTATATCATGATCCACAACAAAAGCACTTTTTTCAGTTTCACTTATCACTTTTCTTAACAAGGAGGCAAATTCAAATCTTTGTTCAATATCCAGGAAGGCAGTTGGTTCATCAAACAGATAAACATCTGCATCTTGTGTTAATGCTTTTGTAAGTGCTACTCTTTGCAATTCTCCGCCAGAAATTTCTGTTAATTTCTTATCCATCAAAGGAGCAAGGCCAAGTTTTCTTTTGCAATCTTCAAAAACAGTTCCGCCTACTTTTAAAACTTCTGACACTTCCACTGGTTCAGCAGTTATGTACTGGGGTTTATAAGAAACTTTAATTTTTAGACTCTCCCCTTCATCTGGCTCTTCTGCACCTGCAAGCATTTTCACAAATAACGATTTACCCAGAGCATTTTTTCCAACAAGACCAAGGATTTCGCCTTTTCTTATTTCTCCTGCATCACTAGAAAATGAGAACCCAGTGAAATTTTTCTTGAAAGTTCCATACTTCAGCATTGCAGGAGTTTTAATTTCAGATTCACTGTGCTTACTGAATTTAATTTCATATTCCCTGAAACGCACATTTTCTTCTTTGAGATACCCAGCTATGTATTCATTTATACCTGCACGGACATTTTTTACTCCTGAAACGACACCATAAACATTTTCTTCGCCGTACAATAGATGAACATAATCACTGGTATAATCAAGTATTGTCAGGTCATGTTCTGCCATCATCACACTCTTTGTTTCTGCAAGTTCTTTTATCAAAACTGCAACACGCAATCTTTCTTCAATATCAAGGTAATTCGTGACCTCATCAAAATAGTAAATATCAGCATCTTTAAGGAAAGCAACGGCTATTGCAACTTTTTGCAATTCACCACCAGAAAGCTGCGAAAGTTTTCTTTTGAGTATTTTTTCTATCCTGAATTTTTTTGTTACTTCAGCAATTTTTTCTTTGTTTACAGTATTAAGAAGTTCGAAAACGGTGCCTTTGAAAACATCTCTTATTTTATCTATTTGCTGGGGCTTGAGAGCTATTCTCAATCCTTCTTTATTTTTTTCGAAAAATCTTCTTGTTTCAATGGCCAATTTTTCAAGGATTTCATCACCTGTAAATTCCTTATTAAATTGAGCGAAGTTTGGTTTTGATTGGCCAGTAAGAAGTTTTATTGCAGTTGTTTTTCCTATGCCATTTTTACCTACAAGAGAAACTGCGCCTTCCATTGGCAAAGGGAGGCCATAAAGACGAAAGGTGTTTACTCCATATTGATAGATTGGATCAGTAAGTTCTTGAGCTATATTAACAACAGAAATACAACGGACTGGGCATTTTTTTACACAAAGACCGCAGCCAATGCAAATCGGCTCAGATATCACTGGGTAGATGCCATCTTCTTCGACTACTATGCATTCTTCACCCATTCTGTTTGGAGGGCATACTTTCATGCATACATAATTGCATCTTTTGTGAATACATACATCTCTATCTATTACTGCAACCCTAGTTACCATCGAAAATCATTTGATTATAGATATTTAAAAAATCAGCCTTTCTTCTTTTTATTTTTGGAATTAGTCTTTCCATTTTCTCGTGGCTTGAAAGGTAAACGAACGTCTTTATCAATATCATCTCTATCAAACATGAATATGCCTCCTGTCGCAGCAATATTTGATAGCAATATGACAGTGAAGACTATTTCCTGGAAATAATTTAGTTCAATACCAGCAGTCAGAGGCAAAGTTACAAGAACAGCAGCAGCAAGTCCTCTTGGCATCATAGTTACTACAATGCTCTTATCTATCTTAGATAAATCAGGTAAGAGAATTTTTTGAACAGCAAACCTTGAAAGGCCCACAATACCAAGAAGTGCTATAGCAATGGCAACGATCGGAATAGAGAAATACTCAAAGGAAAGCAAAAGGCCGATATATGTGAAGAAGAAGGTACGGACAAAGAATGTGACTTCTTCCTGGAAAATTCTTGTAGTTTTGGTTATTGGATTTTCCCATTCCAATCTTGCAAATTTGTCTATTTTTCTGGCATTTCCTATAATGATACCAAAAACAAATACTGCTATGCCGCCGGAACCCCCTACAAAATCAGTAACTGCAAAAACACCAAACACCAAAGAAAGCATGAGCATGTATGTATATTCTTGAACAATTGCAACTCTATCTATTATGAAAATCCACAGGGCTGCACCGGCAAAGCCAAACAAAAGTGCAATAGTAAATTGCGAAAGAAGAAGGTTGAATATAAGACTAACATCTATTGGCTGATTAAGTGTGATAATACTGATTATTAGAACAGCTGTAATAATACATAAAGAATCAGTCATAGTTGATTCGACAGTTAATAGAGATTTAGTTTCTTTTTTAACAGTAGTTCTCTCAACTAATGCAATGACTACTGGAGAACTCGTACCGCCTATGACAGCACCTAAAAGCAATGCGTGTGTTGCTGGCCACCCCAATCCAAAAGCAATAAATCCAGCCATGACAATAACACTGATAACAAAGACGAGTATTGTGAAAAACATACTCTTGGGAATTTGCCGCGCTACTGCAAAAATATTAAATTCTAAACCACCATCAAAAAGAAGTACAATTAAAGCCAGTGTTCCTACGAAAGGAAGAAGAGAAACCATTATTGAATCAGAAGAAACATCAAGTACACCGAGTACAGGCCCCAGAAGAAAACCAAAAAGCATGAGAATTATAACCTGAGATATTTTGGTTCTTTCAAATACTAGAGAGGCAAAAAAGCCAATTATTATGGTAAGAGCAATAATGAAAAACTCTGGTGCCATACTTTGAAATTCACTGGAAACAATTTAAAAGTTGAGTCCCCCTGAAAAAAAGTATGGCAAAAGTTATTGTATATACCGCGGAATGGTGCCCTTGGTGCCATAAGGTAATGGATTTTTTAAAAGAGAATAAGGTTGAATTTGAACCAAGAGATGTCAGTAATAAGGAATTTGCTAAAGAATCAATGGAAAAAAGCGGGCAAGGAGGCATTCCAGTAACTGACATTGACGGACAGATAGTAGTTGGCTTTGATGTGAAAAAAATCAAAGAATTACTTGGGTTAGAGTGAATTAGTTTTCAACACCAAGCACTTCTCCAGTTTCGATGTCAATGGCAACATCAGTTTCACCATTAATTTCAACAACATAAACCATTTTTCCGTATTTTTCTTCGATTTCTATATCTGTTACTTCTCCTGAAACTTCAGATAGTGCAATGTTTTTTGCTTCTTCTTCTGATATTTCTGAAGGGACGTATTCTTCAGGTATTTCTTCTGGAATTTCCATCATACTGCCAGTAGTTATATTGATCAATTGGACAGTTTCATTATCTTCAAGCACAACTTCCAATGCCACTCCACCAACTTCAGAACAGTAATATTTATGCTCGACATTGCCTGGATCTAGTGGTGTCCAGTCACTTGTTTTCAAGCAATCTGTAAACGAACCAAATGGAACGTCAACAGATTCTCCTAATGCAAGAACATCTGCCATGTCTTCTGCTTCGCCTTGATAGTATTCTTGTCTGTAAGAATCATTGATTTGTGGATTGGCTTTCATGATTATACCTGGTTTAGCTCCGTCAACTCCTGCTTCCCAAGAGCCTTTGGTATTAACTACTTGTCCAGCTACAAGTTCTTGTGTCTCTTCACCAAAATACCAAACATTTCCTTCGCTATCCTGTGCGTACCAATCTTTAGTATCTTCAATAAGATCTCCATCCAACCACACACGATCCCATACAACAATGGTTGTAACACCAAGAACTTGCCTAGTCTCGTTTGTTGTAAAAACTTCTATACGTTCTAGACCATCCTCAGTCTCACTTTCATAGATAAATGTCTCACCAGGAGTTAATGTAAAGTAAGGATTGTTTACTCCAGATATAAAATCATTCGGATCGATGGTTGGATTATACTCTTCTGCAAGCTGTTCTTCTGTAACAATGGAAGTTTCATTCTCAACAGTTAGATTCAAAGTTTCATTTTCCAAAGTTTGATTTTCCTCGCTTATTTCCTGAGTACATCCAGATATTAAAAGCAATAGCGCACACGTTATCAAAATTTTTTCCATAAGGCATCACACCTAATACTGCACGCGCTTTTATATTTTTTTGTTCAATCCAATGCATATGCTCAAACAAAATATTTCATTGAAGCAAATGCAAGAGAGCATTGGCAAGTTACTTGCTGTGATACCACTATCTCCAAATCACTGGACTTTTCTTTCCGTAGTGTTGGCACTTGCTGGCGGAGTATTAGTAGCTTATAATGAATTGGTTGCCGGACTTGCTTTCTTTGCTTTAGCTGGATTGTTTGATGTTATAGATGGCGCAGTAGCCAGAGCAAGAAAAGAAGTAAGTAAATTAGGCGGATTTGTAGATGGTGTTGCTGACAGATTTGTAGAGGCAATTTTCCTTTTTTCATTTATGTTTTATCAATTGCCAGAAATTTTTATAGATGCAAAGATCTGGCTTGCAGGTGTTATTTTTCTGGGAACATGCATGCCATCATTTATCAGGGCATATGCGGATCACAAAGAAGTAATATCAAAGAAAAAAGCGCTTGAACTTGGTGGAATTTGCGAAAGAAGTGAAAGAGTTTTGATAATTATAATTGGACTGGTATTTGGCATATTTTATGGTATGGATTATTTTGTATACGGACTTATCGTAGCCAGTATATTGTCGCTGATAACTATAGTTCAAAGGCTTCTGCAAATTTTACGATGACCTCATGCGATTTCTTAGTAAAATTCCGAGTGATGCAAGTATACAGATTAAACTGATTATAGTTATTGTCAAAGGTACTGTAGGCAATTCGGTTGTCTCGACAACAGTTGTTTCATTTGCTAGTGGCTCTTCATAAGCCATTGCACCTTCAAGCATTTCTTCTTTAGCCAATGATGCTTCTCCAAGTTGAGTTTCACTAGGAAGAGAAAGCATTGAGAAAATAGAAAATATCAAAGCGACAGTTGAAATTGAAAGAAGAATCCAAACTTTGATTTCTTTTGGGCCGATTATCCCTTTTCCTTTTTTTGTTAGTTCGTAGTATTTCCATTTGTGGCCATCATCAATTCTTTCAATCAATCCGGCTTTTTTAAGGGTTTCAAGATGTTCTTTTGTCCCAGATACTGACATGTTTAATTCTTTTGATAATTCGGAAAGGGTTTTTCTCCTTTCTTTAAGTGATTTGAGAATTTTTACCCTTGTATCTGCTGCAAGTGCTTCAAAGCTTGTTCTATCAAGGACAATTTCCTCCATGAAAAAACCATAATGAAACCGTATTATATATGCTTATGATTTAGTGCGGTCAGAGACGAAGTATTAATTTGGGGAAAATAATTCTTTCCAAACGTGAACAACTTTTGGAAGATTCTCTCTTGTAAAGAGATTAGTCTTTTGCACCCCTTCTGCTTGAGATTTCACTGAATCAAGAACTTCAGGAGTTATTCCTAAACGCTGATCAGATGTAGCGAAACTCCTGAGAGTTATCTCAGCTGCCTGCATAAGCTCAGCATCACTTGCAGTAAGATAAATGTGATCCCCTTCTTCTTGAGTACTCGGCATTCTTTTCAAATCAAAAAGTCGACTAACTAGATAAGGAACTACCGTTTGATAGAAGGTATTGTGTTCAGGTAATGGCACGGCATTTATGGCGTCTTTTCTGAACATTCTACTTACACATTCATGATAACTTCCATATGCTGCTGTTGCAATTCTAGACAATAAATTAGAAAGCAGATCTATTTCAGATCTACGCAAAGTAGGATTTGTTTGCAATTTTGTTTTGAAGATATCCAATGCAATCTCAAAAATCAAAGAGCTTTTTGTTATGTGATTACAAAGGTTAATTGTATGCTCAACAACATCATCAGACCGAGTAGAGTGTACCGGTTCTCCTGTAAAACGCAATTGTAGTAATGCCTTAAGCATATCCTGTGGATTTGGTCTGCCCCTCATTGTTGCTAATTCGTTCAATGCTCTTTCATAGGCAGCAAAATCCATTTCATCTGGAAAGACCAACCCTACTCTTCTTCGAAGAATTTCTCTCATATTTCCCTGGGCGTCGCGCCTATCAAGTAATGCAAAAGAATCTGGGGTTTCTGGTTCACAAAATCTAAACAGATTTATTCTCAAAACAGTGTCCTCAAGAATCAACGCCATATCCAAAAGAATTTGTTTTGTGTCTTGTGAAGACGCAAAACTTAGTTCGCCGTAAACATTAGTACAAAGAGCTGCTTGATAAACTTGATGTTCGCCCATTGTACGTTTTTCAACTAATGGGCCAAACAATGCAGGTACAGATGGAAGTGCTAGATCTACTTGTCCGGGTCTAAGTCCAGTCATAGCTCTTTGGAAAATACTTATTCTTTCTTCCATAGAAATCATTGGCATCCTAACGTACCAATTTCCATTCAAATACATTTCATGAACATAATGCGATGTTTGTGAAGTTTCAGGTTGAATTTCTTCAAGCATGGGTTCTATTAAAGAAGGTTTAGACGGGGTAAGAGAAGCAATTGTTCTTCTATATTGACTTGTTTTTGCTTGTTGGAAAAAATCAGGAATATGAGGTTTTGGGTCTTGATTATGTCTAAGGTTTTTTTTACGTGTCATAAATTTATGTATATGTATAATACAGTTTAAATTACTTTCTACCACATATCACTTGTTTTTTAATCGAAGATCAATTTCCAACAAACGGCCTGCGTAACATTTATAAACTCGTTTCCCTCTATATATGTCTCGTCGCTTTTTGAGCGTACATTTTATGTCAGATTGCGACATCTTTTTGTGGAAATCTATTCCTTATAGATTTGACTCACGCTTCAAGAGATAGATATCTGAACAACGTCGATTCCGATATAATAAAATACTCTCAAATCCGATTTATGGGATCAACTCCAGTTGATCCTGCTGGAGGGTACTGCTATCAGACTTCGATTAAGCCATGCAAGTCAGCTCATTCACTTGGATGGGCGGCAAAAGGCTGAGTAACACGTGGTCAATCTGCCCTAAGGACGTGGATATCCTCGGGAAACTGAGGTCAACCCACGATAGGTGCCCTATGCTGGAATGCTTGGGCATCCAAAAGGCTGGTGAATTGGAGCCAGTTCGCCTTAGGATGAGACTGCGCCGGATTATGGTTGTTGGGGAGGTAAATATGCAAAGCAAGCTTTGCAATTTTTGCTTTGTGTAGCAAAATGGCTCACCAAGCCGATAATCCGTAGGGGCCATGGGAGTGGTGGCCCCCAGAAGGGTACTGAGACAAGGACCCTAGCCCTACGGGGTGCAGCAGGCGCGAAACCTTTACAATGCACGAAAGTGTGATAAGGGGAGTCTGAGTGGCGATAGCATAGCTATCGTCTTTTGCCAAGTGTAAATAGCTTGGAGAATAAGGGTGTGGGCAATCACACCCTGAACGAACAGTCTTTAGGGAGTGGCCTAAGACTGGTGGCAGCCGCCGCGGTAACACCAGCGCCTCGAGTGGTACCCACGGATATTGGGCCTAGAGCGTCCGTAGCCGGACGATTAAGTCCGCTGTGAAATGTTGGGGCTCAACCCTAACGCTTGCAGTGGATACTGGTTGTCTTGGGAACGGGGGAGGATCGGAGTACTTCCGGGGTAGGGGTAAAAACCCTTGAATGCGTTCACGATTTGCAATCAAGGGATTGCAATCCGTTGAGCCTGGAAGGACTACCAGTGGCGAAGGCGCCGATCCAAAACGTGTCCGACGGTGAGGGACGAAAGCTGGGGGAGCGAACGGGATTAGATACCCCGGTAGTCCCAGCTGTAAATTATGCAGACTGAGGTGTTACACATGAGTAATCATGTGTAGTGCTGTAGCGTAGTAAGCTTTTTAGGAAAAAGCTTAACCAAAAACTTGCTAAAAAGCTTGCGCAAGTGTTAAGTCTGCCGCCTGGGGAGTACGATCGCAAGATTTAAACTTAAAGGAATTGGCGGGGGAGCACCACAAGCCGTGGATGCTACGGTTTAATTGGATACAACGCCGGAAATAT
>JAHJCT010000003.1 GCA_018812715.1 Microcaldota archaeon
AGTTCCCCCTTCTCCAAGGTATGAAACAATATAACCGCCTACGTTTTGCCCGGCCCCTGCTCTAATATATCCTTCCCATTCTTCATTGAAAACATCACATCCACTAACTTCAACATCCCCACCATCTACTCTAGCATCAGCATCTAAGCCAACACCATCAGCATCCTCAATTTCAACATCTCCACTATCTAAGTCAACATCCCCACCATCTACTCTGGCATCAGCATCCTCACTTGTATCAGCATCTTCATGAACCTCAGCATCTCCACTATCTAAGTCAACATCCCCACCATCTACTCTGGCATCAGCATCCTCACTTGTATCAGCATCTTCATGAACCTCAGCATCTCCCCCATCTAAGCCAACTTCATCAGCATCTACTCTGGCATCAGGTTCAACAGTTTCAGCATCAACTCCTGCATCCCTTTCAGCATCAACTTCGGCATCTGCACCTCTTGGAGGAATAGGTATGTAACTATCTGTTTTTTGATTATCACAATTAGTTCCTGCCATTGAAATGCCAAGGGCAGCGCATGATGCAAGAAGCCATTTATTGAATACTGGTTTTCTTGCTTTAGAATCATCTCCCTCTTTTTTATTTTCTCTCCTTTCCTCTCTTGAAAGTTCCACCATAAATTACACCTATTGTTAAAATTATTGTTCATTTGTGATTTAAACAAAAACGTTTTTAAACTTTGCTATATCTTCCGTCAATTCCCACTATAAAATTCGATGGCCCTTTTTATTCCCAACAATTATTATATCAAATTTTGTAAATATGCCATTTTCTATTATTCCAGGCATACTTTTCAGCCATTCTTCTGTTTTTTTAGGGTCTTCTAATTCCATATCGCAATCTATTATGAAACTGCCATTGTCACTTATAACCGGGCCAAGCTTTGATTTGGCCGCCCTTATCTTTGGTGAATACTCTTTAAGTTGTCTCATAATCAGTGGTGCTGCAAAAGGAAGTACCTCCAAGTTAACCTCGCCCTTGAGAACTCCATTTTCTACTTTGCTTTCATCCACTATTACAATGAATTTTCGTGCATTATAATCTATTATTTTTTCTCGTGTTAATGCTCCGCCACCACCTTTCAGCAGTGCTTTTTTCGTTACTCTATCTGCTCCATCAACTGCCAGGTCTATTTCTTCTATTGCATCTGTTTCAGTGACAAATATTCCATTTTCGATAGCAAGTATTCTTGAATCAAAAGAAGTAGTTACGCACGTAACTTTCAATCCCTCTTTAACCCGTTCACCCAGGAGTTTTATGAACTCTTTGACAGTACTTCCACTCCCCAAACCTATGCACATTCCATCTTTTACATATTCTAAGGCTCCCTTAGCAGCATTTACTTTTGCGTTCTTCATATTAATCATGCTTTGGAGAAACTTACTCCCTTTCCATCTTCTTCTCGTGCTACCTCAAGTATGTTTCCGTTGAGATCCGAAAGAGAAAGCTCCGTGAAATTCTCCCCAACTCTAAGAGTCATTATCCTCGGTCGTCCATCCAATGTTACCTTGACACTATATATCTTCTGCCTTTGATTATAGGCATATTGGGTCTTACAATTTTTGAAAAGGTCTGGTATCATAATAATCACCTATATAAGCGCACGACGAAGTTCTGAATTTCTCCAGTCGCTTCTTAACTCCAGATTTGCATTTTGATTAAATACTTCATCAAAAGCCTTTGCAGTTGTACCCATAACCTGTGCTACTACCTGTTCTTGGTTTTGCTGTCCTCTTCTAACTTCATCCCTTATCTGCTCCCTTTCCAATGGTATTGGAACAGCTTCTGCAAATCTTGGTGGTTCTACTTCTTCTCTTCTCCGTTCTACTGGTGCTGCTGCCATCAAATCAACTCCTTGTTTAATAATGATTTCTCGACTTTATAAATATTATGAGTGAGGCGCTTTGTCTTGAGGATAGCTATCTTAGAGAATGTAATGCATTGGTCGAAGCAGTTAACGGCAAAGAAATCATATTGGACCACACTATCTTCTATCCCCGCGGAGGAGGACAACCAAGCGACACTGGAAAATTAATTTCTGAGAATGGGCGAGACTTTTCTATTGTTTTAGTTTCCAAAAAGAATGGAAAAACAGTTCATGAGCTAGAAACTTTAACAGATCTAAAACCTGGTGACAAAGTAAAATGTATTCTAAACTGGGAAAGAAGGTACAAACTTATGCGTATGCATACTGCTGCCCATGTTCTTGCAGCTACCATGCATAAAGATCTCAATATTCTAATTACAGGAAACCAGCTCGAGGAAGATAAAACACGTTTTGATTTTAATATGGAAGACTTTAACCGAGAAAGCTTTGCAAAAGTCGTTGAAAAAACAAATGAACTTCTTAAACAAAACTGTTTACTAAAAATTTACTCACTTCCACGAGAAGAAGCAATGAAAATTCCAGGTGTAGTCAAATTGGCAAATGCCTTGCCCCCCTCAATAAAAATTCTTCGTATAGTTGAAATTCCAGAAATTGATATCCAAGCAGATGGCGGCACCCATGTAAAAAACCTTCAGGAAGTAGGCCAAATAGAAATCCTCAAGCTTGAAAATAAAGGTAAGAACAATCGAAGGATTTATTTTACTTTAATGTGATACTTAATGGGTGGTGGACATGAATAAGTATAAACTGATGGGGCTTCTTTTTGTTGTTCTTGGTGCGTTAGTTGTTAGCATCTCGGCATATTTCACTGTTTCTTATGCTGGTGACATGCTTGATGCTATCGTTGATTTTGTCAATACAAATGACCTCGTAAAACTCCAACAGTGTGGCGTAGATATCCCATCTGAATTTCATAAATTAAAAAATGAACTTACAACAGTTATACTTCCATTCCTATATTTCGGAATACCAGTGTTGCTTGTTGCACTTTCAATTCTCATGTTTCTTGGTGGTTTCTATTATTGCCTCGGCAAACAGGAAGACGAAGTAGCTAAAACACATGAGATAGAACGTCAAATGCTCAGGAAGATGGTTAAAAAAATTGAAGTTGAAAAAACAAATGTTGAGCCGCCCGAGTTTCCTGAAGAAATTGAAGAAGAACAGCCAGTAAAAACAAAGAAAAAGAAATAGAGCGTATAAAAGCATATCGCATTACCAATCTTATACTCTTGCTTAGTTAAAGCGGGGTAGGGGAGCTTGGAGTTCCCGCTGGGCTCATAACCCAGAGATCGGTGGTTCAAATCCACCCCCCGCTATTTTTAAACAAGCAAACTAATTGTAAAAGCCCCTATTAATGCAATTAAAGTATATCTCAATATCCTTCCAAAAGCACATGCAATAAGGAACTTCCACCACGGAATCTTCAATCCTCCAGCTATCATTCCTGCAATATCAAATAAAGGATTTGGGATAAAAGAAAGAACAAATATTGCAATTGTATCATATTTTTCCACGAATTTTTCTATCTTTTTACTCTCTTTTATTTTGTCATTTAAGATATCTCGCGCTCCACCACCTGCAATATAACCAGTTAATTCTCCGATTGCTGCTCCAATGCCAGCTACAATACCTAATGGAATCGGATCAAGATAAAGACTCATTGCTATAACTGCGGCCCAACCAGGAGAGGGAAATATTATGGTTGCAGTGCTGAGCAGTGCTATCACAAATACGCCAAGATATCCATAAGTAGCCAAGGCCTCTATATCCTGTGAAATATAGAGAACCACTAAAATAATTGTAATAACAAAAACTATCTGCAATGTACCATTTACTTTCTTGTCCATTGGCATAATCAAAGAAGTTTAAAAATAAAAATAGGGCTATTGCTCATAGATTCTCAACAGTTATTGTTATATCTGCAGAACCAGGATTAGTTGTACGTGGATACAGAACTATCCTTTTTCCATCTTCAGGAACTTCTATTACAGTTGTTTCTCTGTCTGCAAAAACTTCATTCTCTACAATAACTGTACCACTGCTTTCACAGCTTATTGTATATCTTCCATCAGTTCCCCCTTCCCCAAGGTATGAAACAATATAACCGCCTACGTTTTGCCCGGCCCCTGCTCTAATATATCCTTCCCATATCTCATTGAAAACTTCACATGTGGGGGCATCAGCATCCAAATCAACACTATCAGCATCTCCCCCATCTAAGTCAACTTCATCAGCATCCAGCTCAGTATCCCCACCATCTACTCTGGCATCAGCATCCTCACTTGTATCAGCATCTTCATGAACCTCAGCATCTCCCCCATCTAAGTCAACTTCATCAGCA
>JAHJCT010000004.1 GCA_018812715.1 Microcaldota archaeon
CCACCAGAAGAACTCCATCCCCCTGATGATCTGCTCGAGTATCCGCTTCTGTTCCCGTATTTTGAGAGATTGTTTAATCCAATTGCAGAAACATAAACAAGGCCTGTTGATCTGCTAATCTCTTCCATCTCCTCAACATATTTGAGCGTCAGGTCATCTAATTCTGAAAGGTGTTTTTTGACTTTATCTGCCATTCCAAGCGCTGTTGCATAAACAAGTATTCTCCCCCAAATCTGAACCGACGAAGGAGGATACTCCTTAATTCTGCTGGATTTTAGTCCGCGTGCAAATGCATCCCATCTTGCAAACTTTTCTTCCATTCCCTTTGGCGGGCAAGGTTCAATGAATTTCCAGATGCTAAATGCTATCAGAATCACTGCAGCTCCCATAACCCCCAACTGCAGGAAAATTTGGTTTATTATTTCAATATCTAAATAGTAGAGCAGATCAAAGATAATATCTATTCCAAAGCATCCGAAAATAATGAAAATAATAAATACAGAAACAAATATCGAAATCCCAACTCTGTTGTTTCTTCCTATTACAGAATCATGGAGCCCTTTCATTATCAAAATTTCATCTAACTGGGTTTGGAAATTAGAAAACGCAGTTGGAATGTAATGGCTCTTTGCCTTTTCCTTTGAGCTTATCTCCTTAAAATCTGCTGCAAGTTTATCCAGATCAACTTCTTTTTTATCATTGAAAATCATTTTTATTACTGAAAGTTCATGAGGTTTCAATCCATCTTTCTTTTTCAGAAATAGTATTGTTCTCTCACGTTTTATGTCAGTTGATTTTTCTCCTTTTTTCTCAAGCTCTACAATATCTATGAACTTTCGGTTAATCAAATCCAGTATTGTTGCTGCAAGTAAGTTCTTCTCTGGTTTCTCGTTTTTCAAAAGAGCAGCGACTACTGCCGGACTTTCTTCTTCAGGTGGCAGAATGCTTTCTGGATATCTTTTTCTTCTTCGCTTTACATATAAATAAGCAGAAACAATGGCGCTTATGATAAATGTTGGAAGGCAAATGCATTCCCATCCAGCCGAAGGCCCCATCACTTCAACAGAATCATAGCTCTTTCTCTCATCAGTTAGAATTTCATACACTGATCCATTTACTATTCTCGAGCTTTCTACTGAATCCTTATCAAAAAGATAGCACCCTCCAATGTAATTTCCTGGAGGAACATCATCCATCTCTACCTTAATTGCAGCCTCATCTACAAATGCATCTCCTTTTTTTGAGGAATATATCTCGAAGTGCATTGTTTTTCCAAGGCTTTCTTCAGGCAAGGTCATCTGCGAAGAAAATTTCTTTGCAGGAACATCCCAGTTGGCTCCAAAATGCTCAAAACAAACTCTTGCAAAATCATCAAATATCTCAGCCCTGTCTTTTAGCGTATAATTGAGCTCAACTTTATTCGTTCCTGAATAAGTTTCAGTCCAGACAATTTCAACATCTCCATCATAAACCTGCTTATAAAAATCAACGTCAAATCCATTTACTTCAACGCTATGTATCTCAAGATATTCGGTTGAAGGGGCATCTTCACTTCTAATTGATCGAAATCCTTCATTATACTGTTTTTCGAGCTCAAAGGTTATTGTTTCATATACGTTTATGTCTCCGTTTTCAAGAACCTGTGCCTTGCTGTCATAAGATTCAATACTGATTGCAAAAGAGCACGATAAAAGCAGAAATATGAGAAGTTCGATTTTCATAATCCAAATACGTGGCTTATCTTTATATTTTTTCTTTACATTGATCAAATAATGAAACTGCTTGTTTTCCTGCTATTCATCACAACAATCTGCTTCCCATTAAACATCGAGTATTACTATGGTGAAGGATGTCCACATTGCGCAGTAGTAACAAATACTTTTGAAGAATTAGAGTCTAATTATGATCTTAACATAACTTCCTATGAAGTGTATAGCAATACGGAAAATCGAGAATTGATGTTTCATAAATACGATCAATTTGGAGTTGATATTCGAAACGGAGGCGTTCCAACCACTATAATTGGTGGGAAGACTTTTGTTGTTGGGCAGCCAAACAAAACAAGCTGGGAAGCTCTCTTTGATCAATGCAATGATTCATGTCCAAAAGAAATAATACTCGAAAAAAGTTCCGAGTTTTTAGAAACAGATTCTACTTCTTCCATCACACTTCCTGTTTTGATTGGAGCAGCTATTATAGATTCAATTAATCCCTGCACAATAGCAGTTCTCATCCTTTTGATTAGTGCAGTCCTCTATTCAAAGGGGCAAAAAAGAGCATTGATTTCCGGAATTATTTTTTCTCTTACTATTTTTGTCATGTATCTTTTCTATGGCTTTGGAATAATGCATGTTTTGACAACCTTTGAGTTAACTCGAGTATTCTACCTGGTTGTTACTGCTGCAGCTCTTATTCTTGCAATTTTGGAAGTGCGCGCTTTTATTGATTATAAGCCTGGGATGGCTGCTGTTGAAATGCCAATGTTCCTGCGTCCATATGCAAAGAAAGTAACCTCTAAGGCCACATCCTTGATCGCAGTAGTACTATCTGCCATCTTTTGTTCTATCTTCCTAATTCCCTGTTCCTCTGGGCCATACCTGATCGTACTTGGGCAATTAGCAAAATCAGCAACTCTTCAGACAGTTTCATATCTTATACTCTATAATTTCATATTTATTCTGCCGATGCTACTACTAACAATTCTCATTTACTTTGGGAAAACAACTGTAGAAAAAGTAGGTGCTGCAAAAGAGAAATACATCCGAATAATCCATTTGATATCTGGAATAATCTTATTTATCCTGTTTTTCCTGATGATGTATCAGCTGCAACAGTTATTCTAGAGATGGCTATGTATTATATCTAAAAATTTATTTTTCATATTTTCATCAGGAATAAGGTTAATTCCAGAATCCAGAAATCCAGTTACGATCATTTTTTCTGCTTCTTTTCTTCCAA
>JAHJCT010000005.1 GCA_018812715.1 Microcaldota archaeon
AAATCTGCTGTTGATCACGACACAACAATTGCTCCAGCTGCCTTCAGAAATCGAGTTCTTCGAGGAATGTGGAACTTTGCTTCTGTGCGATCTGCAATGAAAGAACAAATGAAAGTTTTTGCAGGTTATGCCAAAGCTGGGAAATTTCCAGAAGGCTCTCTTATGATTATTACGCGTTTGGCTTTTGCTGCATATCTTCTTGATAAGGCTGAAGAAATGCGTGATGCTACCAAAAGTTTACCAAGTACGTCTTATCTTGCAGTTTTTAGAAATGCACAGGATGCAATATTACATATACTTGATGAAAACTATTTTTCCAAAACAAATACTGAAATTATTGGCGCATTTTTAGATAATGATGCTGCAATCAGTTCATGTGCTAGGTGTGCAGGAGTTACTCTTTCAAGTCCTTCTGCAGCAGTTACAGCATACGAGGATATGATCTTTGATCAAATAGATGCAATGAATGGTCTTCCTCCGAACTCTAGCTGAACAAACATTTTTATTGAATCACTGTTCTTAATGATCCATGGCAATGGATAGTCCTGCTTTTTTGGCCAATGAGGCTATGAAAAGATATCTTCAGAAAACAAATCGTACTGAACTTATCAAATTTTACAAACAGCTTGCATCAATGACCAATGATCCTATTCCAAAACAAACAATTTTGCAATATGGTGAATATGTTGGGTTAATAAATGCAAATAAAATCCGAAGGAAAAATATTGCTGCCATTCCAACAAAAAAAACTCCTGGAATTGATTTGATTATTGCACGGATTTGTTTGGCATCATTTCTTATTGACCGTACTAATGAAATTGGAAATATCACAATACAAAAAAACAAAATCTCACTGTATTCTTTGTTTAGTTCACTTCGATTGCATGTAACAAAATTTCTTCATGGAAACTATTATGCGCGATCTTCGTCCGACATCATTAATGAGTATATTGATCTTGAGCCTTTAGTTTATGCATGTTCAGAATTATGTGGACTCAAACCACTGGAACTAACGGAAATAATGGAAACATATAAACCCAAATTAATTGATGAGATTGGTGGAACTGCATGAACAAAAAGAAATCTCCCACTCCAAAACCCGGCGAGAAAAATATCATCAAATTTCCTGCTAGGAAACAGCCGGATTTTTTCTCAGGTCAGGATACCTATGATGTTCTTGAGCGTGAAAAAATCAAAATAGCACCAGAGCTAAGAGTATTAATGAGGCTTCCACGTCTGATGACACGCGGAGTTCATGAGGAACTTGAATTTTTTGATTCGTTTAGCATTCCCCCATTTCCATTTAGGGAAGATCATTCCCCATCTTATTGCATCGCCACTGGGATGCCAATTCCAGAATGGATTCGACAGGTTTATTTTTCAATTACAAAAGAAAAAAGAACTCATGTTTTTACTTATGTTGATATCCCCAGGAGAATCGTTCTGCAAGAATCATTTTCTGATCAGGCTAAAATTGCCTCAAAAATATATTCTGCTATGATGCGTTTGCCTGGAGAAAAACAAGAGTGAATTTTACTGTGGTGGAACTGATTCAGCATCAGTTGCAACTTTTAATTGCACGATCCTTCTTTTTGCAGTTCCATAATATCCGATGTGTCCATCCACTTTCGGATCTTCATTTACTCTAATTTTTTGAAGTTCTAATCTTTGAAGTGTGATTGGACTGGATGTTCTATCTGCCAATACTCCTTGTGGTTCTCGCAAGGTTGCTTTTCTGAAAGCTAGTTTTTTGGCTCTTGGAATTTTTTTTGTTTTGAACCTTTTCTTAGTTGGTGCTAGTGCTGGTAGTGAAATTATTGTTTCCATACTTGGTATTGCTTCTATGTGTGGTCTTTTGATCGTAGCAAATCTATGGATCTTTGGAGTTGTACTTCGTACTTTTGGTGTTTTTAGTTCTCCATATTCTCCTGATACTCTTTGGGCATCTACTGTTATTGTTACTCTGCTCCAAAATTCTGGATTTTGAGATGGATGCATTGGGGGGAACCTCAATTCTGTTGGGCTAAAGTTTCGAATATGGCATGATGTTCTATCTACCCCCAAAACACTTGCTTCTCTTGCAACTGGATTCTTATCTGTTCTTTGTGCTTTTGCAGCAGAAGTCTCTAGTTTGATTCTAGCCCTGTGGGGCATCATTAGAGTTTCTCTTTCAATTGATCTGCCAGGTATTGTTCTCCAATCCAAATGGAAAGTATGATTGTGGTGATGTGATATGCCTTGAGTTTCAAATGTGCTTACATTTATCTCTGGCCTGGTTATGCTCATCTCTCTTTTAGCTCTAAATCCTTCGAGAGTTCCCTTTACAATTGCTGGAATTTGCGGAGGAAGCATTTTTGGACCTGGAGGAATAGCCCTGCCAGTATGTCTATACCAATTAGATCTCATTCCTTCTGTTACTCTATATGCAGCAATCCATTTGCCACGGGCTCCCTTACAGTATCTAAAGCCTCTCATTGGATTTCGATAATGGAGGTATGTTTTCTGCCCTTCAATTGGCTTTGGTTCGATGAAGAACTTCTGCTTACTAAAGTCTACTGTTTTACTGCACCTTCGAAAAGAAGCAGTCCCACCTCTGACCTCAGTTCTACGAATAAGGCTACTCATCAAATCTGTTAAGGTTCAATCAAGCTTATAAACCTTGTTCAAAGCATTTACGACACTAGCCGAAATGGTCAATTATGTTTATTTGAGGTAGTTTCCACAAAATAAGAGGAATTCGTTGAGTTTATCTATCGGAATTGCTGCTCCAGCAGCCATTGTATGGCCTCCTCCAACGCCTCCAAGTTCTTCTGTTGCAGCTTTCATTAGAGCTCCCATATTCTTTTCTGAAGTCTTTGGGCATCTGCCAGATATCTTAATTGATCCTTCTTCTCCAAGAGAAACTCCAATAATTGGTTTTTTGCCTCGTAGTGTCATTCCGATAACAATTCCGATTATGCCCTCATCAATTATCTCTCTTCCATCCAGAAAGTAAAAATTTCCTAGATTTTGGATGTTTTTTGATGCATAGTTAATCCCATCACGAAGCATTTTTCTGTGGAGTCTTAGCAGTTCTCGCGCTTCCTTATATGCACTTTCATCCCCGAGGCAAACCCTTATTCCGATATCTGGTTTCGAATGCCTTCCACATGCATTGAGTATTGTGCTGAATTCATTTGCTTCATATGTTTCGTTTTTTGGTCTTTTTGGGAAAATGTAGCTTTCTCCAACCAAATCCGTTTTGCGATTTGTTCCTATCAAAATTCTGGCAAGTGCGCTGATAAGTGTTTTTTTCTCCTCATCATTCAAATCTGCATAAATTCTGTTTTCATAGTTTAATCCAAGATCTTTGAGAAGTTCTTCTGCTTTGTCTTCTCTATATGAAATTCCTGGCAGATACGGATCGTCTGAATATGCCAAAAACTGAATCAGGTTTCTGCAGTATCTTCCGTAAAATCGAAGATCCTGTTCTATTACTATCTCTCCGTTTTCAACTCCCTGATCTGCAACCCATTTGTTCATTCCAGAAAGTGGCATTTGCATATCTCCGGCTGCTCCAACTACTGCCAAATCTGCATGCTTTCTGAAAACACAATATGCAGTACTTGCAGAACACAGTTCTTTTCCTCCATCAAGCCCGAATAATAATGGATTTATCTGGAATTTTTCAATTCCCTCAGTTTGATGGTGATCTATTATCAAGACGTCCTGAAGCTCGTTTACTCTTTTATTTCCACCGCCCAAGTCAACAAAAATAATTTCCTTTTCTTGTTTTAGTTCTTCAATTGCATGATCATCCAGTTTCTTTATGCACTTCCTTCGATATTTCTTTCCTTCAAATGCTGAACAAACTAGCGCACCTGCACTTACTCCATCTGCATCATAATGGTGAACAATAAGTGGATTATCCATTACAAGTGCAAACTTTTTTGCCTCATCACATTTTTCTAGAAAGTCGTCCATCAAAAAAACCCTAATCTTTAAAATAAATCTTGTCCAAGTGTGATGTAATGGTAGCGGAGTTATTAATAGATTTTATTTTGGCATTTGCTAGGATTCTTGCAGCAATTATACTATCTGCAGGTGCCTTATACACTGGAATTTCCATGCTTAACCGTCTTACTTCTGGAATTGACGAATGGAAATTGATAAAAAAAGGAAATGTTGCAGTCGGACTTTTCTATACTACTGTGATGTTTTCACTTATGCTATTCGTAGCTCCTAGAATCAGCGAATTTATCGTATACATCCAAAATGTTCTTCCGATCGAACTTACTATCTTAAACTTACTAATTCTGTTTGTTAATTATATTCTTAGTTTGCTTCTTGGAACAGCTATTATTTTCCTAACCATACATATCATTGATAGATTAACCTCTGATTTGGACGAAATGGCCGAGCTTGAAAAAGGCAATGTTGCAGTTGCTCTTATCATGTCAGTTGTCCTTATTTCAGTTGTTCTGGCATCAAGCGTTCCAGCAGAATCAATATTCTCAATAATAAAATCTTTGGAATCAGCGCTATAATCTTCTTTTTAAATTATAGATGTTCATTCAGATCGGTGGTCTAATCCGATCCAAAACTAGAGTAACACAGGAAAACATAGATAAAGTTGAGAGCGATGCTTTGGTTTTTGTCAATAATACTATTTCTTCTCTTGAGATTGCTATAGCAAAATGGGAAAATTCAAAACCCAAGAACCTAAAGCATAAAGAAGAGTTTACTAAATTTATTGAAATTCATCATGATCTTTCTGATTGGGCAAGGGACTTTCTTTTGAAACAAAAAGACGAAGACTTTGAGGTACGGATAGCCAGATTACAGAACTTGGCAGATATTTGTGATATGTATATGTGATAGTTATGTCCGGTCCATTAATACAACGACAAGAACCACAACCATTTGATACTGGAGCAATGGCAGAAGGAATAAGGCGGGATGCCGGAGCCAATCTTGGATCTGTACTTAGCCAGGCAACATCACAATTATTGCAGTTGCAACAGCACATGGATGGTCTTTCTCTTCCTGAGCAAACTTATGATCCAATGAGTTTTGATACTCCAGAATTTGATAGTTATTTTGCAATGGATGAGCCAGAGTTTTATGATCCAATGTATATGGATGACTCTTATGACTCAGATGTATTTTTTTCTGGTATTGATCCAGATGTTTTTGCCGGTGAGGATGGACAGCTTGATGCCAGTTTCCAAGACGACAAAGAATTTGAAGAATTTCTAAAAGGAAAAAAGAAAGAGTATGAGCTAAAGAAAGAGGAACAGAAAAAACTTGCCAAGAAAAAGGAGGAAGAGCTAAAGAAGAAAGGCATAAGAATTGTTGTTGTCGGAGGCAAGACAAAGCTTGTTAACGGAACAACTACCATCTCTCTTCCAAAATCATTTACTTCGAGCAGAAAATTCAAATTGTTCCAAGAAGGAAAACTTCCAGTTCACAGTGGCAGTGATCCTAAGGTTGTAAATTGGTTAGTTCAAAATAAAAAAAGGCTGGAACAACTTGGAATTAAAGTTCAAACAGATGGCTCGAATTATATTATTGAAAACACTAAAATGAAAAAAACTCCTCTCAATGCACAATTATTTGCTGGAAGCGGTTTTGGGGGACGTGATTTCAAATCCTTCCTTGCAGGATACACTTCTGTTTTCAATGCAAAAAGCAAGAAGCTTGCAGATTGGCTTTTGAAAAACAAGCAGATGCTTGAGAAAGCAGGAATATTTGTTCATATAGAGCTGGATGCAAAGGGAAACCCCAAGGGCAGGTTCTCTCTGCAAAATAAGAAAATTCTTCCTAAAACAGTTTCAGCAATTCAGAAAAAAGCACTTGGAGCTTTGATTGGAACTGCAAAGAAAATGATGGCAGATGCCAAATCTATTTTATTGAAATCAAAGTCATTGAAAAAATCAAATCCTGTAGAAGCAGGGAAACTTGCAAAACAGGGATTAATCAAATTGGCCAAGGCCAGATTCCTGAAAAATATTGTTTCAAGATTCATCTCTCTCTCAAGATTACTATATGCAAAGAAAAATCAGGCCAAAAAACTCCCAACTAAATATCAGACACTTCTCAAAAAAATGGATGGGGTCTTATCTTCTGCCAAAACACCTGAACAAAAACAGCTTGCACTTAGAAAGGCAACATTTATTTTGGATATGGCAAACACAAAGATGTTCCTAACCAAGATTGGCCGAAGCGCTTTATTAAAATCAGCAAGAATGAGAAAGATCGAAGGATTCCTTAATACTGCAATTAACCTATTCGAAAAAGGAACTCCAGAATCATTTGAAAAGGCACAATTCCTGCTCTTAAATACTCAAAAATACACTTCAATTTCTTTGGAACGCAGAGCAGCAAAACATGATCAATTTGCTGCAAAATTCATTCAGTTCTACGACGATGTCGAGAAACTTGTGAATTTCCCGATTTTCAAAACAGGTGGGAGATTTGATCCAAAAAAATTCCAGAGGCTAACTGGAATGTCCTATGATGATTTCAAAACAAAAACCGGCAAGTTCAAGGCCGGATTTGCAAAAGTCATTTCTCATTATTCCAAGAAATCCATAGCCCATTATGACCAGGCATTGAAAAATTTAGAAACACTCTCAACATTAACTACCTCAAGCCAAAAACCAATTAAGCGCAAATTAACTGCCTTACTTGCTGGTGCATATCAACAACAATTATTAGGCCGGAAAAGTCATGCTCAATTATTTCAGGTTAAGCCTTTGATCAGTGCAAGTTCTCAGATTTACAAAGTTATGGCAGCTCTTCCAAGTCTGAAAAAAACCGAAAGTGAACCAAAGACTTGGGGACTTGGGGAAGCAGGAAGAAAAGATTTGCTTACACTAAGAAAAAAAGTTCAAGTTCAATTTGCAACAACAATAACTCATTTATACCGCGCTTCATTGCATTTATTGTCATCTCAAAATGCAAAAGGAACAGAAAGGACAACATTGACAAATCTGGCTAAATCTGAATTGACAAAAGCCCAGTATGCGAACCAAAGATTCCAGAAAAGTGCAGCATTATTCCACAAACAGTATTTCTTTACTAAAGCAATTGCATCTGCAATCCAAAGGACTACAACTAAAGCATGGGAAGATGCATGCGATGCCGATTCTACTGTTGGGGCAATGCGGTTTTACTTACGGGATCTTTCAAGTTTAAAGTACAGGGCACAGTATAATGATCGAGTTCGGCGGTATTTTGTCCGCTTAATTACTAATCCTAATCTTCTTGCAACTGCTAAGTGGCCAAGAGGAAAAGAACTCAGGGC
>JAHJCT010000006.1 GCA_018812715.1 Microcaldota archaeon
AATTCCTACTACCTCTGATTCAGGAGCAGTAAATTTTACTTTTGTCCCACTATAATTTATTCCCGGAAGATCTTTTAAGGTAAAGTTACACAACTGTTTAGATAATACTCCTACTTCTAAAGTTTCAGAACTTTTACCACAAGTGAAAGTTTTAGTGATCGGTTCTTCATCTTTATCTTCAGGAACAGTTGTATAGGTAAAACTTCCTATGCTTGGAACGGTCAAAGGTTTATAACTTACCTCATATTTAGCTTCATTAGATTTAACCTCAAATTCAACATTCATGATCGTCTCTCCTGAAGCAACGGCTTGAGAATTCCAGCAAGCATACTGATCTTCTTTAGCCTTTATTGGACCTTCAGGATCTTCTTGCGTTTCTGTCACGACTTTTTTACTGCTTTCAGAATAATATTCTTTTAGGTTATTCCCACAACAACTGGCAGAAGGGTCGGTAACGTCATCATCATACCTTCCTAACCATGCATTTTCACCGTAAAGTTCTGTACATAATTCTTCACCGGTAATCTGTTTATCGACTCCACTAGTATCCATGTTTGTTAACCAAGAACTTTCTTGGGTTGCGTCTTGTCCCGAACAAAGAGAATTATCCTGGTCACTGCTTAAATAAACATTTCTTACCGCTAAGAAATCCTGTTTCAAATCAGATAATCCTGCTTTTATAGTGATAGATTTGACTGCTTTAAATTCTGAGATTGGAACTTTTATATGCATATAAGTGTCTTTCTTAAACAAGGGCCCATTAACAACATAGCCCAAGACATTATTGCTGTAAAGAGTTGTATCTCCCGGCCCTTTTATTTCTAACCTGATTCCTGCTGGAAGAGTAATTTTATCTTCCGCCAACTGGGTTCCTTCTTCATCGACAACAAACTTCACCATGAAATTAAGATATTGATAACCGGTAAAATCAAGATAATGGTTTCCTCCATAAAAATTCTTATAAAGACTAGAATGAATAGGGATATTCTGTCCTATTAATTCGTTTTTGATCTCTTTAGTATCTCCTTTTCTTAAGGGAAGAGTAAACAATCCTTCTCCAGCAAACCTTCCCTTGATCGCTTCGTTTTCCCGAGCATCATCCTTTCCGGCACATTCAGCCAGAGCCCAATGGTTTCCTTCATAGTAACAATAAAATCTATTACTGTTCTGTTTAAGAATATCAAAAGATTCTACATCCTCTGAGCTTGATTGTGGTTCTGGTAGTTTGTCAAAAACCGTACCATTACAAACATTCCAGATGTAGTTATTTGAGACGATATCAAAAGGTGTCTGTCCGGGCTTTTTGACGGTGAGAATCTTAAATTTAGCATTTCCGATCGAGTTGACCCAGCACCAGTCATATCCGCATCTTGTTTCTCCTGGAACTAGCTTATCCCAGAACCCTTCCATTCCTACTAAATTCTCATCTTGTGTTAAGCAGGCAAAATCTCCACCTCCTTCAGATATAATTTGTGTTTTTATTACTCCAAGATCTTCCACTCCTCTAAAACCGCAGCAGTAACCTTCGTTGCTGTTTTCTTTTGTCTGTATCCAGGAGAAGCTGGTGTCAAATATGTTTTTTGCACCTGTTCCTCCTTCTCCTTCTTTAGGCTCCTCTACAGGTGGAAAAACACATTTTTCTGCGTCTGGATCTGGACATTCAGATGCATCTTGTTGACAAGGATCTCCGCTTTCACTACATGTTCCTATACTTTTTTCTTGTTGTTTTTGTTGTTCTTGTACTGATAATGAACCAAATCCTTGCGTACAGGCTTCTTCGTTCTTGTTGCAGTCATCATCAGTCCAACCACTAAGGGTGTTTAATTGGTCTGGCAGAAACTCTTCTTCATCTGCCTGGCAATCGTTATTAAGTCCGTCTCCGCAAACTTCTGGTGCTCCGAGGTTGATACAGATGGCGCATCTTGAATCTTGTGGATAACTACATTCACTTTTTACCTTCGCTCTTAAATCTTCTAATGACAAACCCACATAATCTTTCTCTTTTATTTCTGGACAATCAAGTCCTTCTGGATCTAAAGTGGGGTCATCTTGACAATCTCCATCTCCTTTTGTATAACCATCTCTATCATCGTCTGAATCTACTTTTTCCCATTGATATTCTGGTGTTTGTCCTTTATTAAATTTACATTCATATAAAAAATTTAAATTTCTTTCTCCCCAGATTGTAAATCCTTCAGCATCTTCATTGCATAAAATCCACTTATTATCAGGAGCACAGATATAATACAAACCAGTTTCTGTTTTTACATTTTTTATATGGCATCTCATACCATCATGATAATCCTGTAAGGCATTTTCTATCATCGAAATGTAATTTGTATCTATATTAGTTTTTGTTCCTGAAACCCAATCCAATCCTTCACCAGCATCGTTGTTCACATCAGTACATCCCCACGCATCAAAAACCACAATATTGTTTACATAGGGTTTGTAATCTTTATCAACAATAGTACCTGCAGTAACAAAAGCAACTGACGCATCATCGCGCAAATCCAAAGTACCGCCAACATCTAGATCTTCCATATATATAGGACAAGTTTTATCTGAAGACGGCCTTAATTTATCTATCCCCCAATACTGAAATTCTCCTTGGCAATCTGCATGAGGAGGTTGATTAGGTGCTACTGTTTGATCTTCGCCACAGTCATTATCACTTGTAACTCCTAGATATTGATATGTTGCTAATTTGGGTGATTCTGGTTCTTCTGCTCTAACAAAAAAAGAAATCAGAACTAACATTACTAAAACTACTACTAACA
>JAHJCT010000007.1 GCA_018812715.1 Microcaldota archaeon
AAAACGAGTCAAATGGTTGGACATCCCGGTCAAGGATATCAGACTCTCAGCAAACTTTTAGGAAAAGTTTGATCAAAACTAATTAGCTAAAAGTTTGAGGGAACTCTGAGGACCCGGGTTCGAATCCCGGCGGGAGCAATTTAACTCTTTTTACTTAATTTTCAATCAAATAATCAGAAGAATTTGCTCATTACTGAAATGTCTTTTCCTCCAAAATGTTTCTTAAGGCGGGCCTCCTCAACATATCCTCTTTTTTTGTAAAACCCATATGCCTTTATTGTTGGGAGAGTCCACAGCCATATTTTTTTGCATTTGTTTTTCTTAGCTATGGCTTCACATTTTTCAAGAAGCTTGGAACCAATTCCACTTTTTCGATGTTCTTTTGCCACAACAAACGCTCCAATACCTGCAACCTTGTGGCCAATACGTGGCGATACCCCGCCAACTGTTTTTCTTCCTTCCTTTGCAGCAAAGAATACTTTCCTTTCCTTAGTTGAGAATGTCTTGTAGTATTCTTTCCCATCCTTTTTACCAAAAAAATCTTCGAAGAACTGTTCCATCTCTTTATCATAAAATCTTGTGTATATGCTATTGGATATTTTTTCTATTCTCATGCATTAAATCCACTACTACGTCTTAAAAAATTTTGTATCCTGCTCCTTGGTAAGTGTAAATACTTCTAGCAATAGACCTCTACTTTCATTGTACGGCTGAAGCATTTATGTTAAAAAACTACTCAATATTCCTGAGTAGCATCTGGAGCGTCTCTCCCATAGCTGCTGCCGAGTTATATCTTTTTAGCGGATCCTTATGAACTGCAGCTTCGATAATTTCTCCTGCAAGCTGCGATATTCTTCCAGTAAAAACCTGTCTTTTGAGGTGTTTGAAGCTGTGCTGAATTTCAAGAAGGCGAATAGCAATCATTACTCTAAGTGGAGCATTTTTGAGAAGCATCTCATACATCATAATTCCAAGTGAATATACATCCAGTCTTGGGTCTCCTGAATTAATGGTCAGCTCAGGCGCGCTATAAAATGGACTTCCAAACCTTTCTCTTGTCAGATGCTTACAGGAGAATCCACTTCGTACATTTGCATATCCAAAATCAAGAAGCTTTGCCCTTTCATCCTCACAAACTATGATGTTCTTTGGCTTAACGTCTCTGTGTACAATGCCTGCTTCGTGCATTGCAGCAAGTGCGTTGCATAAATCTGCAAGTACCATGAGTCTTTTTTTCAAACTAAGCATTCTCCTGGCCATAATGTCGTTTAGACATCTCCCCTTTACCAGTTCCATTACAATGAATCTGCCAAATTCTGATTCCCCATGCTCAATAATCTGAACAATATTCGGATGTCTGACTTGCCCAAGAGCATTTCCTTCGTTTTCAAAAATTTCCTTTGCCAGTAGGCATTCTGGAACAATTGGGAGTTTGACTGCTACTTCTGAGTCGTTTTTTCTGTCCCAAGCCCTATGTACCTTGGCGGTCTTTCCTCTTCCAATTTCCTCAACAAGCACGTACCTGTTTTTGATTATGGGTGGTGGAATTTGTTTTTTACGCGCTGCTGGGGCTATTCGAATCATGTTATAATTAGTGTATAATCCTATTTATAATTGTGATTCTTGAGTATTCATAGGGCTACCAATGCACGGTGGGAGCATTTCTACTTTTATGAATCTTCAATAAAATTATTTCTGCTGGCTGCTTGTTTGGATGTTATCATCAATAAGTGACTACGATCGGATCTCCATCCCCAGTATAAGAATAGTAATCCTCATTCACTTTCACTATTGATACTGTTGCAGAAACCTCTTCCGATACAGCTACTGTGATATAAGGTCCGTTACCACAGCCACATGCTCCAACCCCGCAGATCCTCATCGGAGCATCTACGACGAAATATTCTTTAGTGCCAGCCTTTTCCACAAGAATCTCAAACATCCCTTCTTTGGTTTGTCCATCTGTTGTGTTCATATCAGTGAATGGCCTTCCTTTCCAGCAGTCGAATGCCGTGCCGTTGGCAAATTCCATGATCCATTGACACTTCCTGTATTGGGACTTTGCTCCTAGGGAGATATCCTTGCATTCAGTGCTCACAACAACCAATCCCTGCTCAGGTACTTCTATTGTGATAGTTCCATCGCCACTGTAGTTTTTTTCATTAGAATAATCATTGTCAAGAATTCCGCATATTTCAAAGGTATAATTTCCTGGAATTCTGGTTTTCATTGAGAATTGAGGTATTCCGTATTCATCCAATGGAATGTGGAGATTTCTCCATTGTTTATCTACCCCTTCTCTATCTATGATGGGTTTTCCTGAATCATAATCCTCCCAGAATCTTTCCGGAAGTTCTGTTGGTTTCACACATGCAATTTTTTGTAATGGTGGCGCCTCACCTTCTTGAGTGTGCAATTTCCATGAGAAAGTGGCAATGCCACTGCTTTTGTCATATGTTCCCTCGCTCCCAACAACCTTGTAATCTGCATCGTCATATTCTACATTCTCTTCCTCTTCAGTTGGCCCAAACAAATCTGGATCTATATCAGTTGGGTTTCCAAAAAACGAATCCACAGGATCACTGAATGATGTTGGTTGCATACACCCAAAAGTAAAGAACAAGACTAATGTAATAGAAAGGACGAATCCTTTTTCTATGAGTTTGCCAGAGCTCATAGTCACACATCCTCTAGTTCTCCTATGTAATAATCATCCAACATGTCATGGGCATTTTGGGAATGTGATGTACCGGAGCCCATAGGCCTTGTTTCAAAAAGAACTGTCGCATCAGTTCCACATCCTTGAAGTATTGTTTCGCCTCCTGGGTGCGGGGATGTGGCATCAGTAACATCATATACTTTACCATCAATCGCCATCCAGCAGTCATTGCTTGAATTATGTTGCGAAATGCTCTCAAGAGTATGGCTACTGACATTCGTAAAAGTACTATCGTCCTGATCTGCTGGTTGTTCCGCTACACACCCATTTAGTAACATGAGCGTTAGGAACAGGCCAAAGCCAATATATTTATTTTTCATATTTAGAAAATAATCCCGGCATCATTAAATATCATCCTAATCTGTCTGTTTAGCCGCAATCCTTTGGAAATTATATCATGTAATTCATGTGCAACTATGTACACACCAAATCAGGATTGACATTTAAATGTAATCAGATTATCTCAATTATGGGCAAGCAGAAAAATGGGAAGAAGAATGTTTTTCTTTTGGGCACAACCAGTTTTCTAAATGATTTTAGCAGCGAGATGATAATGCCGATTCTGCCATTTTTTCTTTCATCTCTAGGAGCGCCAGTGGTTCTGATAGGGCTAGTTGGAGGACTTCGTGATTCTCTCGGTAGTATATTGAAGGTCCTCTTTGGTTATCTTTCAGATAAAACCGGAAAAAGAAAACCTTTTGTTTATGCCGGATATCTGACATCCGCATTCTTCAAATTACTGCTGGCCTTTTCCCCCAATGCACTATTTGCACTTTCCTCAGCATCACTTGAGCGAATAGGAAAAGGCATGCGCGATGCTCCCAGAGATGCAATGATCGGTCAATTTATGCCTAAAAAAACAGGTACAGGTTTTGGGATTCATCAAATGATGGATACTGCAGGTGCTATACTTGGTTCACTTGCTGTTTTGCTCATGATATGGTATCTAGCGATGAGCTATGATATGATAATAGCACTGGCTGCTCTGCTTGCAATTCTTTCAATAGGTCCATTATTTCTGGTCAAAGAACCTATCTTCAAACCATATCAAAACAGCTATGGGTTTAGGTCAGCATTATCCAAACTGCCCGGGAATCTATTAGTGTTTACAGTGATTGCATCGCTTTTTTCTTTGGCAAATTTCAGTTATATGTTTTTCATACTGAAAGCGCAGGTTAGTGAGGACATAGTAACTGCCATTGCACTTTATGTTGTATTCAACGTTTTCTTTGCTATATTTGCTTATCCAATAGGAAAGTATGCTGACAAAGTAGGAAAACGTAAAGTTTTGATATTTGGTTATGTCCTTTTTGCCCTTGTTTCATTTGCATTTGTATTCTATTCTGGATTATATGCACTTCTCATATTATTCATCCTCTACGGCATAGCAAATGCTGCAGTAAAGGGGGTGGAAAGAGCATATGTTGTAGACCTGTCCCCTGCAAATCTCAAGGCCACATCCATAGGTACCTTCCAGCTGATGACTGGGCTTGCTGCTCTTCCATCAAGCATAATAGCAGGATATCTTTGGGAAGCCATATCTCCTGAAGCAACATTTATGTTTGGGGCTGTAGTTTCATTTGGAGCAGCAATTTTGTTGGCATTTAAAAAGTAGAAGTCCTTACAAGTAAAAAACTACGCATACCATAAAATTCTTTTCCAGAATAATATTTCTATTGATGAGGTTAAAAGATGACAAAAACTGAAGAAAATCTAAAGGCTGCTTTTGCAGGAGAAAGTCAGGCAAGGAACAAATACACTTATTATGCAAAAGTTGCAAGAAAGGCAGGATATCACTACATTGCCAAAATCTTTGAGGAGACTGCTGAAAATGAAATGCAGCATGCAAAAGATGAATTCAAATTATTGATGGGTATTGGTGATACTGAAGCTAATCTCAAGGATGCAATTGAAGGAGAACATTATGAAACAAGTGATATGTATCCGAAATTTGCAAAAGAAGCAGAAGAAGAAGGCAATAAAAAAGCTGCAGAATTGTTTACTGCAATTGGGAATGTAGAAAAACACCACGAAGAGAGATACAAAAAACTCTTGAAAATGGTTGTTGCTGGGGAAGTTTTCAAAAGAGATAAACCTATTGCATGGAAATGTAGTAAATGCGGCCATATCCACGAAGGAACTGAACCTCCAGCAGCCTGTCCTTCATGTAAACATGCAAAAGAGTACTTTGAGCCTGCATGTATGTGCTTTGAAGACGATTGCAAGTGCTGCAACCAATAATTATCTCTTTTTTCTTTTTGATTTTGGCGCAAAATATTTTGAATAAACAAATGAAGAGCCTAAAGTAAAGATATTAGTAAACAGGACAAGAAGGAGAATTACTTCTTTAAGCATAGGAATTTCAATATTTTGCGTTGATGGTATGAATGCAAGCACTGTTGCTACAAAACCTCTTGGTATCATGGTCACCAGTACAAAAGTGTCTTTTTTGATATCCTTCTTTATCAGACTTAGGATGCGAAGGCTAAGCAATCTGCTCATGAGTATCAGTACTATTGAAAGCAAGAGCAATAGCACAACAGAAATATTCAGGTTACTTATGTCAAACACCATTCCGATAAGGACAAAGAAGAATATCATAACTGCAAATGAAATATTGCTGTGAATTAGCCTTATTGTCTTTACTATCTGTTTTTCCTCATTGATTTCAAGGTGTTTTTCCTTTCTGGAGAATCTCTTGTGCATGTCAGGATAATTTCCGATAATAAGGCTGAATATAAGCACTGCTATTATCCCGTCTCCTGCAACAGATTCAGTAATGCCATATAACAGGAAAAGGACTCCAATTGATGAGATGTAGTTGAACCTTTTAATCCTGACATTTTTGAGTATGTGGATCCATATATAGCTTGAAACAACCCCCAAGAAAATTGCCGTTGAAATATTTGAGGCAAGTTCTGGGAAAATATTTGATTCGGCTAAAGTTCCCCCACTAATCAACAAAAGAAGAATGCTTGCGCCTGAGATGAGAACGAAATCATTTATGACCGTCTCAAGAAAAATGATATTTTTAATCGAGTCCTTGATTTTCATTACATTGAGAAGTGCCATGGCAGATACCGTCGTAGTTCCGCTTGCAATAAGGCCCAAGAGAATTGAGTGGAGAAGTTCCCAACCAAAAAGCAGATGGACTGAGATTCCTATTAACAATGTGCTGAAAAAAGCAACAAGGAGTGTGAATACAAGCGCAGTTTTGAATTCCTTGAATAGTTTGAAGACATTGAGGTTCAGGCCAGCATCAAGCATAACAAGAACAAGTGCAAGAACAGAAACAAGAGGCACAGCTGGCAGGAGTGACTTGGGATCAACAATCCCCAAAACAGGACCAATGAAAAGGCCAATGAATATCATGATTACTGCTTCAGGGATTTTAGTGTTGTTGTATGTAATTCTTCCTATGAATCCAATCACTATGATTGCTCCTATTGTTATGAGAATGTTTGCAACCATCACTCTAGAATGATATGCCCATATTTATAGTTGGCACGTTTTCAGAGTACAATGCCCTGATTTTTTGAGTTAAACAAACTCATACATATCTTTTTAAACGCAGACCAACAGATAGTGTATATCTGGGATTAAATCTCAGTGTAAAATAGGTGAAAAATTATGGATGACAGAGAAGACAGGCCCATGTATGATGCGACCTGTGCAAAATGCGGTAAAGCTTGCAAAGTACCATTCGAGCCACAAGAAGGCAGAGCGGTATATTGTAGAGAATGTTACCAACCAAAACGCAGATTCTAAGTTCCTGATTATTAGTTACTAATGATTTTGCTATTCTTTTTTTTTAAATTTTTATATTATTCTATTCTTTGTATGTAGTACTTCTAATGTGGCAGTGATACTTCTGATCTTCTAACTTTCAAGTAACAAAAGGCGTTGGCAACAGAAATAAAATTGAATTTTAATTTTTCTTTTTTATAAAAATTTTGCTATTTTTGTTATGAATACTGTTTTAAAATGTTTATTCACATATGTATGTTGGGAGCGGTATGGAATTAACTAAAATTTCTGAAATAAAACAAATGTCAAATGAAGCAATGGCTCTTTTTGACTGGTCTGCAGTTCCGCTGGGCCATCCAATTCGTAATCACGCTTATGCATATCCATCTTGGGGGATTGTGATAACTCCTGATAATATTGAAGGACTTCGTCAGCTTTCCAAGGAAGAATATGCAAAAGAATGGGTCCCAACAGATGAAAATCTGAATCATCTAATTGCAATTGCTTCGGAGCGCGCAGGCCTTTCTGATACAAATATGCTCCTAAATGAAAAAATCGGCCAATATTCTGCAGAACATATTCTATCACTGAAGCATAACGCTCCAAGAATAATCGAAGTTGGTACTGGTGCTGGGGGGACAATTCTCTCAGTTTTGAATTCTATGATTCTGATGGGTGTTGATGTATCCAAACTCGACATCACTTTGGTAGAGCCATCTCAAATGAGGCTTGACTTTGCACAAGATCAAATTGCTAAACTTCTTCAAACAAATGGACTATCCACTCCAAAGATACGCACTTTGAGAGGTACTGTTGATGCACTAGATCAGGTTGAATCTGGTTTTGCTCATCTTGTTTTTCAAAATGCAGCAATTCATCACGAGTCCTTCACTGATCATCTTCCAAATATAAACCGGATACTCAAACCAGAAATGCCTTTCATAAGCGGGGATTGGCATGAAGGTAGCTATGAAACTCC
>JAHJCT010000008.1 GCA_018812715.1 Microcaldota archaeon
CGACCGATTATCTTAGTTTGTTGAAATTTTCCTCCGTGTTTATTTCTTGACCAATTTCATTATATTTGATGACCCTTCTTCATAGATTGAGAGAACAGAAACTGGAAATGGTTTTCCGCATACAGAACCAAGTTCTATAGAACTTCCATCAAATTGAATGATTGGTATCTTCGATGATTCTGCATGTTTCTGTACTTTTTCTTTTATTAGCTCCGGGGTATTGCCAGCTACAACAAAGAGCTTTGCTTTTCCAAGAAGGCTGGTCCGTGCCCCGAATTCAACTTTACCACTTTCAACAGTAAGCCTTACAGCATTAGTAATAGGATTTTCCCTCTCCTTCTTTGTTTTCCTTCTCCTTACAACTTTTTTCTTTTTCGGAACTTCTTCTTTAGGATCATCATCTGCCATTCATTTCACCTTTTTCTTTTCATAACAAGTTTTATTTTCCCAGTACCAACTGGAACCGTTTGGCCAACTATAATATTTTCTGTGACACCAACCAGCGATTCCTCCTCTGCAAAAGCACTTGCATTAATAAGATGCTTTATAGTTTCTTCAAAAGCGGCCCTTCCAAGAACACCAATCTTTTCACCTGAAAGACCATGTCTTCCAATAGATTTTATTGAGCCGCAATAGGTCATTGCATCAGCAATGAGCATGATATGTCTAATATCGACATAGAGTCTTTGCATATCCATAACATCTTTTATTTCTTTAACTATGGCATTCCTTGCTGCTTCGATTCCGTATACTCTTTCTATCTCTTTTATGTTATTAGTATAAACTCTTGATGGATCAACTGCAGGATTCTCACAAGCACCAACAATGTTAGACCCACCTGCTCTAATGAAATACTCATCATTGCCACGCAAAACAACTGCTTTGTATACACCCGGAACACCCCTAACAAGAGCTTCTCTAACTTTTTGGCTAAGCTTACGAACAGATTTAGCAGTTACTTTTTTCTCACCGGTTTTCGTCTTCTTTGATGTCAGCTTTATTGTTATTTCATTGCCATTGATCTTCAAATCCTCAGAAAATTGTTGAAGTGCTTTTTTCAATGTTGCAAATGTAATACTTTGCGCCTTTCCATCTCTCTCATTATAAGTTACGCTTATTGTAAGCTTTTCAAGATCATCAGCAACATCAGCGACATCTTCAACAAAAAGACTGGCCACCTCTTTTGCAACTCTTTCTGATTCAGTACGGCTCTTTGCATAAGATTTTTTGAGATGTATATCAATTACAGGTTTTTTTGGTTCTTTTTTTGCATCCACTATTTCTATTAGCCTTGGCAGACCAGTAGGAACATGTTCAGCAACACCGGCGTAGTGGAACGTACGCATGGTCATCTGCGTACCTGGCTCTCCTATACTTTGGGCACAGACCACGCCAACAGCTTCATAAGGTGTAATTCCAACACTTTGTTTTTTAGATTTCATAAATATCGCCTATGCTGTATCAATATCATCTTGTTTCACAGTATCAAGTATTTCAGCTGTCGAAGAGTACATTGGATCTTTTCCATCGCCACCATAAACAAACTGTATTATGCTCATGTCAGCATTTCTGACTGTAAGATCCTCAAAAACAACAAGATCTTGCAGTGCATTGATAAGTCTGCGCTGCATGTACCCCGAACGTGCTGTTCTAATAGCAGTATTAACCAGGGCTTCTCTTCCACCCATAGAATGTTGCATGAATTCATAGGGTGTGAGACCTTTGTGGAATGAAGAATAAACAAATCCTCTTTCTACCCCCGTAAGAGCACCTGGTTTGAAATACGGTAATATTCTTTTCTTATACCCTCTTGTAATTCTCTTGCTTCTAACAGTTTGCTGTGCCACCAGGGCAGTCATCTGAATAGCATTAAGGAGACTCCCTCTTGCTCCAATTTTAGCCATGATAACTGAAGGATTAAGAAGGCCCAGATCAGTTTCAACAAGTTTACCTACTTCATCGCGTGTTTTAGATGTAATCTCAACTATAAGTCCTTCAAGTGTTTCTTGCAATGTTATGCCAGGAGAGCGTTCCAAAGATCTGTTTTGATATTGCATGATAAGATTGTCAATTTCCCGATTCATTTTTTCAATAGTGGCTTTTAATTTCTCGTCTCCTTTAGGTGTAAGAGAATAATCTTTAAGTGAAACGCTAAGACCATGAAGTGATATTGCCATAAGGGCAATTCTTGTAGAATTGTTAAGGAATGTTTTTGTAAATTGAGGCCCATGGGCAACAAAGATCTTCTCTAAAAGTTCGCCTTCCATTGCCTTGCTTTCGACCGCACCTTTCAGTAATTTGCCTGACTTTATAACTATTTCCTCGCCAAGCTTTGATGTCATTTTTAGATTAACATCATCAGGTAGAAGTTGAGAGAATAAATGTTTGCCAGAATACTTGCCGCCAGCAACATCTGATTTTGGTAATTCGGTCATACCTATAAGATAGAACATACTTGAAGCTTCATCTTTTGTAAATACTGCTTCATCATTTGTAAGGAAATACAGACCAGATACATGATCTTCTTGAGGTTTGATAATGGCATGCCCGTGTCTTGGTGAAAGAAGTTGAGCTTCGACTCTGGCTAAATAACGCGCTTCTGCTTGTGCTTCCTCGGTTTGCATAATGTGGAGATTCATTTCGTCTCCATCAAAGTCTGCGTTGTAAGGACTTACCACAACGGGATTAACTCTGAATGTTTTCCCAGGAAGCACACGGATTTGGTGGGCCATCATTGAAATTCTATGGAGAGAAGGCTGACGATTGAAAAGTGATATATCCCCATCGATAATATGCCTTTCAAGGCTCCAGCCAACTTTAAGGTTTTCTGCTTGTTCCTTTCGCATTTCTTCTGTATCGCCAACTTTAATTCGTCTGCCATCGTTTCTTATTATATAAAGTGCTCTCGGGTATGAATCTGACATAACAAGTTGCTTAGAATAATCAAGATTCCATTCTGTTACACGTAATGGAACAGTTAACTCTTTTGCAATTTCTTCTGGAACACCGACTTCATCAAAACTTATTCTTGGATCGGGAGAGATTACAGTTCTTGCAGAAAAGTTGACACGTTTTCCAGAAAGATTGTACCTAAAACGTCCTTCTTTTCCTTTCAATCGTTGTGCAAGCGTTTTTAGAGGCCTACCACTCCTGTGCCTTGCCGGTGGAATATTTGCAGTTTCATTATCAAAATATGTAGTTACGTGGTACTGAAGAAGTTCCCAAAGATCTTCTATAATGAGTTGGGGAGCACCTGCATTAATATTTGCTTCAAGTTTTTGATTAATTCTGATAACATCAACTAATTTGTGTGTGAGGTCATCTTCGCTTCTCTCACCAGTTTCTAAAGTTATCGATGGCCTGACATTAACAGGAGGAACTGGAAGCGCAGTAAGAATCATCCATTCAGGTCGTGAATAAAGCGGATCGAAACCGAGTTCTCTAAGATCTGCATCTTTTATCCCTGCAACCCAATCTCTTATTTCTGTGGGGAGCATCATATCTTTATCTTTGTACAGAGTAGTTGGTTTTAGAAGTTTAAGTTCTGGGAGTTCTGCTTGACAATGGACGCATTTCTTTGAAGCCTTTTTTGAACCCTTTTTCTTGGTTGATGCTTCTACCGCATCTTTTGCTTCTTCTTTTTCTGTTATTTCAGTTATTGGTTTTTTTGCAAGAATTTCATGACAGTTCTGGCATGTGCTCTTAAGAATATAATATAGATGTTTTGCATATTCAACGTGCATTACAGGTCTGACAAGTTCGATATGACCAAAGTGACCTGGACACTCTTTTACTGTTCCTCCGCATGTTTTGCAGCGTAGACCTGGATCTACAACACCGAGTCTAGTGTCCACAAGACCACCATCTATAGGATACCCATCATCATCGTAGGTATCAGGAACAATGATCTTTGCTGCTGACATCTTTCGTGACATCTCGGGCGAAAACAATGAAAACTTCAATTTATCTAAAACTGTTTGAATTACCATAGTATCATCCTTTTTTCTTAAGCATAATTCTCGGGAAAATACAAAGAGATTTTATCTCATCAAGGAGGAGTTTGAATGCATAACTCATCTCAACTGGTTCAACTGTTTCGCTCTGGCAGATTGGGCACATGTCACGATTTCTTGCATGATCATGAGTAGCCAAAGATCCGCAATCAGTGCATACTAGTTGAACTGTTTTATCACTCTCTTCAAGAAGTCTTTCTTTTATTAGCATACTGCCCCCATAACCAATCAGGCAGTCACGTTCCATTTCTCCGAATCTAAGGCCACCTTCTCTTGCTCTACCTTCAGTAGGTTGGTGAGTAAGCAACTGCACTGGCCCACGACTTCTTACATGCATTTTATTTGAAACAAGGTGGTGAAGCCTTTGATAATAAACTGCCCCCATGAATATTTTAACTGTAATTTTTCTTCCTGTGAGGCCATCGTATAATATTTCTTCTCCATGTTCATTAAAGCCATTTTTAGTAAGTATTGCTTTGAATTCATCTTCAGTATTGCCACTAAATGCAGTAGCATCCATCAACATACCGCCGATACAACCTGCCTTTCCTCCAAGTGTTTCTAGAAGATGGCCAGCAGTCATTCTCGAGGGTATGGCGTGCGGGTTAACAACAAGATCTGGAACAATGCCTGATGATGTAAATGGCATGTCTTCTTGCTTGGCACAAAGCCCGATAACACCTTTCTGCCCATGTCTGGACGCAAGTTTGTCTCCTACCTCAGGGGTTTTAACAGATCTTATACGTATTTTAACGAGTCTATTTCCACTTGGGCCCTCGGTCACAAGTACAGAATCAACTTTTCCTTTTTCTCCACTCTTAAGTGAAAGAGAGCTCTCTCTTTTCTTTTCTTCAACTGCACCGAAAACAGATATTTCTTCGAGGAATCTTGGGGGAGAAGTCTTTCCAACAAGAACATCCTTCCCGCCAACTTCACTTTCTGAGATTATTATACCGTCTTCATCAAGATATCGATAGGCTTCTTCGCCCCTAAAACCAACAACCTCTGGAGTTGGAAGTTCGATCTTATCCTTTTGACCTCCAGGATACATGCGTTCTTCTGTTTCATATGTTTTGAACATTGCTACGCGGTGCAAACCTCTATCAACAGCAGAACGATTAACTACAATAGCATCAGCCATATTATAACCATGGTAACTAGTAAGTGCAACTATACAGTTTTGGCCTGCAGCTTTTTCTCTTAAGTTTAGTGCTTTGTAAATTTTTGTTTGTACAAGTGGTTCTTGTGGATAATACATTACATATCCACGCGTATCATAACGATTGTTGAAATTAGTAGAATAAACACCCAAGGATTGTTTTGCCATAGCACATGCCATGGTAATTCTTGGAGAAGAATTGTGTTCTGGATATGGAAGTACCCCGGCAACAATACCGAAAATATTGGCTGAATGAACTTCAAGATGAGTATGTTCTGGGGTAAGTTCATTTTCAGAAATAGCAATGAGAGTATCTTCTTCCTCTTGTGCATCAAGATATTCTATGATGCCCATTTTGACAAGATGATGCCAAGTAAGTTCATTATTTTTTAAACGTGCAAGTATTTCTGGGGTAAGTCTTGACTTCCCATTCTCCACTACGACGTAGGGTCTTCTCACTCTGCCTTTATCAGTAAGGATATGTAACTCATTCAATTTTTCATTATAATGAATATTCACCTGGTTACTAAGTTCATTCATGCGTCTTCGTTCGCGCAATCTGTTTGCAAGACTTTTACCATCTGGATGCGTACCAACAATTCTTCCATTGAGAAAGATCGCAGTATCGGTTTTCTTTTTGCGTTTAACCATGAGATTCACCTATCTTTAACATCATACGCTTTGAGTATTCTTTCGAGCTCATCATCTTCAACACCAATAGAAACCTCGGCCATAACAGCAAGGTTTTTTACAAGCGAACAGCTTGGACCTTCGGGAGTTTCATTAGGACAAAGCTTCCCAATGTGTGTTCCGTGAAGATCTCTTGCTTTGAAGTGAGGGTGTTTTTTGCTGAGTGGTGAGATTACTCTTCTCAAATGAGAAATTGTAGAAAGGTAACTTACTCGATCAAGCAATTGTGACACACCAGTTTGTCCTGCGATCCAGTTTCCAGTGGCCATTGCATATTTTATTCTGTCGCCCATTACATCCTGTCTAATCAGAGTATGCACCTGTAATCTTCTTCCTCTTGCATCAGCTCTGGATGCCTGATAAACAAGATCTTTTATTAGAAATTGGAAGGCATAACGGAATAATTCTTCCATCATATCTCCAGCGAGTTTTACACGTTTGTTTGCATAATGGTCTTTGTCATCTGGTACAACTTTTTTGTAAGCAACACGGGTGGCGCGTTCTGCCATTCGAATAAGGTAATTTGCTTTATCCAGACGTGCTGAACTTGAAGTGCCAAGATGGGGGAGTAAATAATTATCCATAAGATTTTCCATACGGTTCAATCTAAATTCTGCTGGTTGACCTGGGGATAACCTTCTGCTAAGCATTTCAATTGCTTCTTCCTGGGTTTTTGATTGCTCATTTTCTAGATTTAGTATAACATCATTTTTTATGGCGCGAGATGAAGAAAATATCTCAAATATTTTATCATCTTTTTCAAGACCAAGCACACGTAGAAGTTGCATTAATGGAATGCCCGTGGGGGTTGAAGGAAATTCAGCAGAGTAAAGACCATCCTGATTTCTTTCTACAACACATCTTGCCCTGAATCCATGATGGGTTGAGAAGATCTTTGCTACTATACCATTGCGTTCCTTTGTCACCATAAGCTTATTTGGAACAAGATCCTCGATTGAAACAAGAACACGTTCACTGCCGTTGATAACGAAATAACCTCCAGGATCTTCTGGGTCTTCTCCATTATCTATAAGTTCATCTTTTCTCATGGCCGAAAGATAGCAAAGTTTTGATTTTAGCATTACTGGCATTTCACCGATAAACACGTCTGAGTAAACTGGCCTTTCAACACCATTGAAAACAGGTATTATCTCGAGGAAAATTGGTGCAGCATAAGTTAAGTTTCTTAAGCGTGCTTCACTAGGCAAGATTTGTCTATAGCCGCCCTTAACTTCGTAATAACGGGGTTGTTCAACTCTCACTTTACCTAATTTTAATTCAAAACCCTCAACATTCGTCTGAACGCGCCCGATCCTATCAATAACTTCCTGAATGCCCCTGTCCACAAATTTATTATAGGACGTTAATTGCTGACTAACAAGAGGATTAACCCGAAAATATGATTCTATCAGTTTATCATACATTAAAACACCTCAATCTAATCATTCGCCTAAGAGAAAAACGAATGGAAATTTAAACAACAATTTTATAGGTAAAATGTTTGCCAGTACCATCATCTCGCTGAATACGTATAACGTCTCCAGGGTTAGCAGCAAGAGCTTTTACGGCCGGATCTTTTGAGAGAATTTTTGGAAGTTTAGTTTCATCCACGCCGTAGTCTTTGAAAAGTTTAGATTTTTCACTATCCTTAAGAACTTTCATCTCAGGAACAAGAAAAAACGATAAAACGTCGAGTGTCGAATCAGGTTGTTTCTTTTTTTTCAAGCATTACCACCCAGAAGTACAAACAGAAGCCAGCGATATGGCTGTCAGTATGATGATTTATTACACAAAGGTTTATAAATATGAGTTTATGGCTATGAGATAGCTATTGGTTTTATATTTCTTTTAACCTTAATGGATGCCATGATTATTATCATTGACAACGGCTCCCAGTACACACACTTAATTAAAAGAAACTGCCGGGATTTGGGATATGAAGCAGAAATATTTTATGCAAAGGCACCATACGAATTATTTGAAGAACAGATGAGAGTAGGTATTTCAAGATTGATACTCTCAGGAGGGCCTAAATCTGTTTATGAAGAAGAACCTAATCTTGGGACACTTATTTGTGAGAAGATCAAGAACGACGAAATAAGATTACCTTTGCTTGGGGTGTGTTATGGCCACCAAATGATAGGGCATGTTTGGGGAGGAAAGGTAGCAAAGGGTAAAAGTGCAGAGTATGGAGTAGGCGAAATAGAGGTAGATGAAGAGGACGCACTTTTTGCCGGATTACCAAAAAAATTCAGGGCATGGGTATCACATTATGATGAAGTAAAAAAACTTCCAAAAGAATTTGTTAGACTCGCCCATTCTGAAACGTGTGATATCGAAGCTATGAGACATTTAGAACTACCTATATTTAGTACACAGTTCCATCCTGAGGTCTGGCATACAGAACACGGTGAGGAGATGCTCAAAAACTTCCTTGAGGTAAATGCAAAAGGATTATAAAAAAATAGAAAGAATAGCAATTATGTTAGCTGTGATTGGAGGAACTGGATTTTATTCTCTTGGAAAAGAGATAGAAAGCAGAGATATTGTAACTCCTTATGGAGTTGCTACTTTACATATGGTTTCGATTGCCGGAACAAACATTGTTTTTATTCCAAGGCATGGAAAAGGCCACACAGTGGCGCCGCATAAAGTAAATTATAGAGCAAATATAGCTGCTTTAGAAAAAATAGGCGTAACTGGCGTACTTTCATTTTATGCATCTGGGATAATATCAAAATACAAACCAGGGGATTTGATACTAATTGATGATTTCATAGGATTGTGGACCCCAGCTACTTTCTATGATGATTTTTCTGCTGGGATGAAGCATGTTGATTTTACAAAACCATTTAGCGATGAAATGAAAAAAATCCTCCAAGAAGTTGCCGCGGTTAATAAACTAAAACTCAAAAAAGCAGGGATAATGGCTGCAACGAGAGGGCCAAGGTTTGAAACAAGGGCTGAGATAAAGTTCTTGAAAAAAACAGGCGCTAATCTTGTGAATATGACTGCAGGTTATGAGATGGCCCTGCTTGGAGAATCTGAAATCGATTTTGCTGCAATTGCTGTTGCCAGTAATTATGCTGCAGGGATTTCCAAAAAACCCTTAACTGCAGAAGAAACACTTGAAGTAATGGCTAAATCAAATGGAAAACTCCTAACATTAGTTCAGGGCTTTGTAAAGGAGATCATCTAACGCGTTATACTCAGTGTTTTTATTTGCTCGAGATATTCCTTGTGTTTTTCGAAATAGTCCCTGCTGGGTTTCAGAATCTCAGAAAGTTCGCGTGAAACTGCATTTTTCAAATCTACTGGATGGAGTTTGCCTTCAGAATAAATTTTCCTTAATTCCTCAGCATCTACAATTTCTAGATCCCCACCAAATTTTTCGGGTCGTTCGATTTTCATTCCCTTATCACGAAGAATCAGATATTCAGCATACTCTATCATTGGATTTCCTTCTGTGATTTTTTCAGGGCAGTATGCTTTTTTGATCTTACTTTGGATTTGTTCTTCAGAATCATGAATAAATATAGCTGAATCAGGTTTTGATTTAGACATTTTTACTTCTATTTGTTGATCAATGCGGTTGTCTACATCACCAGTTTGCATTCCTTCTGGATTCATTCTTTCGCCCCCGACTAATCCAGGAAGGAGATGGGTATGTAATGCTGCAAATTTGTAGTGCCCAACATCCCGAAGAAGCATATGGACTTTTCTTTGATCCATTCCAGCATGCGCAATTTGAACATTTAATTTGATGATATCTGCTGCTTGCATAGCTGGATAGAAAATTGATGAAGAGCTTAGGCCTTCATTTTCTTTTCTGCCCATGATGGTTACGCATCTGAGCATTCTCTTTAGAGTTGTATCTTTTGCAATTGCTAAAACTTCTTTCCAATATTCATTATCATACACTTCGCTAGAAAGCTTGTATTCAACTTTATCTTCTTCAAGCCCAAGAGAAACAAATGCGTGTTTGAAGTAACCTTTTGCTATTTTCTGGATTTGATCAAGATCTCCTCCTAGTTTTCCATTTATCCATGCATGATAATCTGCTAGCCAAATAATGGATTTGCATTTTGCTTCTAGCATATCTCTTATTTTGAGAGTAGTGCACAAACCTGAACCGAGATGAACAAGGCCAGAGATTTCAAAACCAATGTAGTGCTGCGGATGGGCATAATTTTCGAATATCTCACGTAAATCATTTTCAGTAACTATTTCTTCAGTCGGTTTTCTTTTCACTAGTTCTATCTTTTTTTCTATATCCATAATTTCACCAAAAATTTGGATAGACTTGAACTGGGTTCAAGCAGATATCCATACCAGAGAACAATAGAAGAATTAAAAATAAAAGCTAATTCTCTGAAGCAAGAAATGCCCACCAGGGTTTTTTCTCCTCTTTTATATCGCCAGTTTCAGCATTAACTGTCACTTCAATACCCATATTACTATCAAAAAGCCAGAGGAATTTTACAACTTTTGTGGCATTCACTTCATACAACAATTCACCGTTTGAAAGGTGCAATACTGCCGAGTTAATTGTTTGTGTTTGGATTTTTCCCGGTACAGAAGATGGCATAACTATTAGTTTATTTTGACCAACGTAGAATGACTCATTGTATAGATCTATTGTTTCATTAGTCACTACAGTTATATTTTCATCAATGAGTTCGATGCCATTGGCAACAGGATTGAGAATTAAAGACTTGTTTTTTCCCTGTACTTGGAAATTAGCCCACAGTGTTTCATTAAACTGAAAACTTTCGTTTTCAACATTCATAACATGATTTTGTGCAACTATGCGAACGGTCATGCCTTGAGGAACTGTTATCGATCCATTTTGTCGTTCTTGAATAATTGCATGAACTTGTTCGGGCATACCTTGATTTTGAGTTGTAACTTGATTTTGTTCCTGATTGCCAGTTTGGTTTTGCTGCTGGATTGACTGGTTATTTTCCTGTCCGTTTTGTTGAGTATTGTTTTGCTGTGTTGATTGATTGCTTTGTTGGCAACCAACTTCTTCAGGATTTTGAGCTTGATTTGCTGCTAGTTCACCGGAATTTTGCTTGCATGGGCACGTAGCAAATGACATTGCAAGAAACAATATACATAAAAACGCTAACAAACGCATAATATCAACTCTGGTACTTATGCCCGAGGAATTTTAAAAATGTCGTTATAGAAGAATGAGTACGCCTCCGTAACTCAATGCGCTTTTTAGTAAAAAGCGCCCAAAAACGGGCTTGCTAAATTGCGCGTGGAACGGTAGAGTGCCTCTCTTGTAAGCTTTTTGGAAAAAAGCTTAACCAAAAACTGTTTGTTGTTTTTGGAATGGTTTTTATCTTTGGAAAGACGGTTTTGAACCGCCTCCCGATGGAACTTTGTTCCATGGGCACAATGAACAAAAATTCATTGTTGTTTCCTAAAAGTTTGGAAAGGAGGAAGTCGGGGGTTCAAATCCCTCCGGGGGCTTTTTTTATTTTTTAATATGTTTCGACGATAGTAAGAGGAAAGATTTTTATAGAAATCAATAATGCTCGTCGAGAAAATTGCTTATTTTTAAACAGTTTTGGTAGTTTTTACACCTCGATTTCACTTCGAAGAAAAAACATCGACGTTGAAACAAAAGAATAAATCATAAAATAGCGTGTGTATCTCGGTGCAATGGCAACTCGTACTTGCCATAGGATGAGGATATGCTGACGAGAGCAAAAACCCGCACTAGAGGAGAAGGAAACACATGGGAAAAAATAAACCAAAACCAAAGGCATAAATTTTTTTGTGGGGGGCGTGACATGCGCCCCTGAACTTTTATTTTAAATAATCTTGAGTGAGTTTGTTATACTCTTCAATGTTTTTTCTTATTCTTTCAAGATGTTCGTCAGTTACTTGTTTCACAACCTTTGCCGGAATACCCATAACTATAGAATTATCGGGAATTTCTTTTCCTTCTGTGACAACACTACCAGCACCGATTATGCAGTTGTTTCCTATTTTTGAATTAGTAAGCAGAACTGCCCCCATGCCTATGATGCAATTGTTTCCTATTTTTGCAGAATGGATTGTTGCATTGTGGCCAATTGCAACATCATTTCCAATTTCAATAGTAACACCGGGAGTTGTATGAAGAACACAGTTATCCTGGATACTTACACGTTCACCGATTTTAATGCCAGCAATATCAGCCCTTACAACTGCATTAAACCAGATGCTGGAGCCATCCCCCATCTCAACATCTCCAATTATCTCTGCTCCAGATGCAATAAAACAATTTTTTCCTATCCTCGGATATTTATCTTTGTATTTATGAAGCAAAACCCCACCTTATTAAAATATGTGTTTATAGAATCGATTAAATTATGTTTAAAAGGTGTTTTGATGAACATAAGTGAGCTTAAACCTGGAACTGGAAACGTCAACATCGAGGTAGAAGTAATATCAAAAGAAAGTGAAAGAGAGATAAATAAATACGGAAGAAAACTGCGTGTAGCGAATTTAACAGTAAAGGACGACAGCGGTACGATGACCCTTGTTCTCTGGAATGATGAAATCGATAAGGTAAAGGAAGGGGATAAGATAAAGATTGAGAACGGCTATGTAGGTGAATGGCAAAACAATCCACAACTTACCTTGGGCAGGCTTGGAAAACTCAGTGTTGTCTAACTACTATTGATCCCTTATTATTTTCTACATAAACCAATCCACTTAAACGTGCAGAATCAACATTGCAAACAATTGGTTTTGTTAGTGAATAATTAGAAGCAGTAAAAATTATTTCTTCATTTTCAGATTCTATAGATAGATTATGATGTAGAAATACTGCTCTAGAATTCCCATCACCAAGAGCACAAACTTCGTTTATAGTATTGCTTAACAAAATAACTGAAGACCGAAAAACAATAGTATCTGATGCTTTTTCTGAATATACCTTGATGTTTAGAAGTGCAAAAACAGAAATGGAAAGCAAACAAAGAGAAACAAGAAAAAGCATTAAATATTCAAAGCTTAGCTGTCCTTTCATCATTCATCCCCCAACCTTCTTAGAAGAGGATGAATAAAAAGTTATCTTATGTAGGAAACGTTTCTAGCTGAGTCATCCATATGGGCTTCCATTGTTTTCTTTACTTCTTCTTGCACTTTTTTGAGTATTTTCTGGCTTTCTGCTGCACGCTTCTCTAATTTTTTAAGGTTTATTTTAATGCCAACATATTTGGAAATAATCTGCACTATTTGTTTTGCAGCCGGGGCATCAACATAGCTTCCATGTGTTTCGCCCATGAGACAGGTCCCATCAATGTCAATAATTTTTCCAAGAACAGGTATCAAACCTGCAGCACCAACTATAGAACCCCTGGCTTCACCGAATACTACACCATGTTTTTTGAAACGATTACGAAGTGTCTCTGAAGTGGATACTGCAAAAACCCTTCTCGCGCCTTCACCTACAATTTTGCCTGTGCTGTATCCACCAACTGACAAGATTTCTTTAACGCCTAATCCTTTAGAATATTCCAAAATAGCACCAGCTACTTCGTACTGGCCAACAGAACTCATAGCTTGAATGTCGCCTAAAAGAATAACTATATCCCTTGTTTTGCCTCTATAAAGATAGAAACTATTTTTGATGATGCGCAGGCCACCTTTCTTTGTCATAAAGACTTGATGTGGAAAATGAGGAGAGATCACATTTGCAATTTTTTCAGCTTTTAATTCATCAACAAGATATCTGCCAACTACCTGGCCTATAAGTCCGATACCTGGCAAACCAGTTATTAGAAGAGGGTCTTTCAATTTTTTGAATTTTTTCTTTTCAATGATTGTAGTTTCTTTCATTTAAACACCAAATTTAGCTCTTCTGCGATAGCCCCCATATTTGTCTTTTAGATTGAATTTCGGCGGATGTGCTGAAATTGTGGTTATATTGCAATGTAAATATGAAAGTGTATACATGTTGCAGGAATTGCAAAAGCGCGTTTTTTTCATACTTATCGTCGCTCGTAATTGAGGTCACAGCTGTTCTTCTGCGCTAAAGCTTTTATTTGTTCCAACATCTTATGAAGTCGTTTTTCCCCACTCTTATAATCAGACGCTACCAGGGAAATTTTGTACTTTGGTGCTCCAAGATAATGGATAGAAATGCCCTCCTCAGTTTTCAGGACTTTTTTGATATCTTCTACACCCTCAGGACCATAACATAAAAGTGTGATAACAGTATGTATCTCAACAGCAGATTTCTTTATGCTTTTTTGAGCGGTTTCGAGAATTTTGGATTTTAGTGCTTTTGGAAGGTCCAAAACCTTCAAAGCATCTTCGCCTTTTTCATTTGCTTCTTTGAAACAGGTATAAACATCGTCATAATGGGATTCTATCTCTTCGCGTGCTTTATCCATTGTTAATTTAACTTTGGCTCCTTTAAGAGAGAGTTCAAGGAGTTTTGCTCCTCTTTTTTCATTTTGAAGCAGCTCAAGCTTCCACTTCCTTTCCTCATCATTAACTCTTTTTATGGAAATATCAACCTGATTTTTCTGCTGATCAACATGAACAACTTTGACAACATGTCTTTGACCTTCAGAAACAAATTCGTGAATGTTTTTGATCCACCGTGGAGCGATCTCAGATACATGAAGAAATGCTTCTGTGTTCTCATATTCAGGAAGAGTGCAAAAAGCACCATATGGCATAATCTTTTTTATAATGGCTAGAATGAGCTCATTTTCATCAGGTAGTTCTATCAAAATCACCCAAGTTCTTCTATTACTTTTCCGTGGATGATAGCTTTTCCACCTGCTGGGTAAGCCAATGGCTCATTGCATGCACTGCATTTCACAACAGATGTTATGTGACTAAAGATGTTTTGCTCATTTCCACATTCGCATTGTACCTTAAGAAAATTACTAAGCATAATTTCACCTCATGTTTTGAATTCAACTTTTTTTGTAGTTCTGCCTCTTAATACACGTTCCTGTTTTTTCTTGCATTTAGAGCAGGTCATGACAAGCTTTTGCCTCTTTCCCTGCTTTCTCACTGTTTTTTCTCCAGCACGTTTGCTTCCGTGTCCCGTAAGACTGCGTTTGTGTGCTCGATTACCTGCAGCCAAGGTTCTAGGTCTGCCTTTACTTGCAGCCTTTACTTTGTGCTTCTGGTGAGCATTACAACTTGGACAAAATGCATTTATCTCTTTTGGAAATTTCATATCAATCACCTAACATTTCTGCCATACCTGCTTTGAGCAGCCATTCTGCTTCTGCAAGAGGAAGTGTCTTCTCTTCACCTTCTTCAAAAGGTCCATAAAGAGAATCGTTTAATCCTCTATACTGTGCAACATTTTTTAATATCTTAATGCGGCGCTCAGATATAGAGGATATGGCACTCCAGACGTTTTTCACGCTTTCTCTTGATTTTATTATTATCGACGTTAAATCTTTTAACATTTGCTTTTCTTCTGTCGTGAGACCGGATAGATCCCCTTCACCACGAACTGCCATGAGAGCGATCTTTTCTTCGCGCTTTGCAGAGATGGATAACACAATCTTCTTGATGTTTTCATATTCTTTTATTGCCAATAATGATTGTGATGATAGCGCATCTTTTTTCTTTTTTGATAATAGTTCAGAGATAATTTGGTAGAAATCATCTGAAAGATTTACAATAGCAGATGATTCCATCTCCTTCTTCTGAATATCCCTAAGAGCAGAATAATCGAACATAACCCTCCCAGTATGATAACACCCGTTTTCTTTTTATTTCTTCTTTTTATCTTTAAAGTCCTTGAACGGGTTGTCTTTTTCTTTTTTCTTTTCTGATTTTTTCTTTGGTACGGCCTCAGGAAATGATACCGGTTTTCTTTTTTTCGTTTTTTTCTTTCTCTTTTTGGTTTTTTTCATTAAGCCTTCAGATTGTGGGATCGTTTGTTTTTCTATCTTTCCTTCAGTCATTGGTTTTGCTCTTTCTACCGGCATTTTCGGATGATGAACTTCGACGATTTCTGGCTGTTTTTTCTTAATGCCAAAAATACCAAGAAATTCTGATATGACATGCTCAATGAACGATTCTTTCTTTGCTACGCGGAGAGGCGTCATGCTTATTGCCTGGGCAGCCCCTGATGGCCCGCCTCCGATAACGCCCCATGTTTCTTTTTCTTCATTTAAACAACTCTTGCACAACTTACGGGCATTCCAAATGTAAAGTGTTGGGGTATCACGACCACAGCGTTCGCAGGTTTCTGGATAGGTAAGCCTACGGAGTGGCAGACCTTCACGCTTTTCCTCTGCTTGACGATCTTCATCTCTCATATTCATCAGACAAACAGGACATGTCCAGTTACCTTTATATTGCTGCAATTCGGATGCAGGAACGTACATTCTGCATCTCCAGCATTGCTTGTTCATACCATAAAAAGAACATGAAGAGCAATAAGGAAGCCCATCACTTCCATATTCAATTTCTCCGCTTCTTCCGCATCTGGAACAATTACCCATCAATGGAATTTTAAGAAGAAGATTAAAAAAGATCACTCTGGGGCATATTCCTGAATAGCATCTGCTGCTTCATCGACGATTTGTCTTGCCGGATCAGACATATCCGAAGTTGAAAATGTTTGTCTACGTCCTTTTTCTAAGCAGTATCTATTAGCATGATCACTCATAATGGCTGCAATAGATCTGGTGAGCTGAGCTTTTGTTGTTACTTTATCTGATTCAACACCAATAAATCTGAATGTAAAGTAAATGAGATCATCATTTCCAACATATAAAAAGTATGGTGAATCATCACGATCATAAAGAACAGAGCCAACCTCGCCGTTGTATTTTACTGGAACAGGAATAATTATAGCAAATGGATCTGCTTTTGTACCTTTCCCATTTTCAAAGCTCGGTGGAATTGGAGCTGCTTTTGGTTCAACAGTTCTTCTTCGTATAATTAATTCTTCATCTGTTGTTTCAACTGCTGGAGCATCGATACATTCAAAAGTTACAGTTGAACTATCACCAAGGCGCGATAAACCTTCTGTGATATTGGCACGAAAAACATTTGTTAAGAAAACAGTTCGTTCATTTTCTGGCAATTGGGATACCGCTTCAGTAAAAGTTGCAGGTAATGAAAATTCGATATAATTTTCACCATTTAGTGTCAGAACATTTACTGTTATTTGCTGTTCTGAAACAGTGGCAAATTGTTCTGGCTGACCTTCACGTACTGTTGCAGAACATTCATCTGCAAAAAGAGGTCTTGCAAAAAACACACTGCCAACAACAATAGCTGCTGCTAATGGTTTTTTATTGCTCCATTCATTTTTCCTTTCTTTAGGAATAGTTTTACGAGTAAGTCTCATGATAATCCATTTACTGTAAAGGAATATTTAAATGTTAATGGGATTCAAGATATTCTCTTGCCTCTTCATTAGCTTCAGAAACTCTATCTGCATATCGATCAAGAACCTCGAGAGTAGGTATAGATAGCCGACTATAGGGGATACCGTGCTCTGCTGAATATCTGCGGGCACAGCCTCTTAATACGGCAGTAAGTTCTGTTGCTGTTTGGGCTCTGTTCCCAACAGTAAGTTGGCTGAGAGCCATATTAAGAGTAAGGTAGATATCCGTTCCTTCAACATCAAAATTAAGGCGATTTTCAATTTCTATTGCACCAACGCCGCTTTCCTCTCTGCCTCTCTGAAGACGTACAACATAAGGATTCTCTCTAGTTCCATTTCCTTCCCGCACTTGGTCAGGGAGCTCTGGTAATTCTACAGGAACAGGTTCTCTTCTACGTATTTGCAATTCTGGTTCTTCGGTTGTTGTTACTGGTGGTTCAACCCTTACCGGTACTGTCACTGTAACGTCGCGATCTACAGGAATAGGAACAAGCTCAAGATCTCTTCTTACCGGAACAACATCATAACTGAATTCTTGCACTCTTTCCTCTCCACTCTCGCTTCTGAGCCTTAAGTATTGTTCAATTGCAGCATTTTGATTTTGCCTGATCCAATCCCTTACAAAAGCATTGCGTTCTTCTTCAGGTAATGATTCGGCTTCGCTTCTAAGTTCTTCATATGCTTCGGCGGGCAGTGTTACAACTAAATAATTTCCTCTTCCTCTATCGTCATTCGCTTCAAGTAAAGGAATCGTAAGAACGACAGTATTTCCTCTTAGCACGCTATTGATTTCTTGTTGTGCAACAGTATCATTAAGCCGATTAACTTCAACAGTAGCTTGTCCTGACATAAAATAAAATTAGCAAGGAAAAATATAAAAAATAGAAAGAAAAAAAGAGGGGGCTTTATGCCCTTTGTAGTTGAGACACAAAGTCGCTTGCTGCTGCAAGAGTGTCTTCTGCTTCTTTACCAGCGACCACAATTTTGGATCCCTGGACGACTTCTTTTACAACTTTTGTCTCGGCAGTCCAGTCTACTGCAGAACCTTGAAGTAGTTCAGCAGTTACTGAGTTGACTTTGTCACCACCAACAGATACAAGTGTTCCTACACCAACTGCATCTGTATCAAGGATAACAAGGCTGCCAAAGGTACCAGCATAAGGTACTGCTACTTCGACTGATGCTGCATTGTTTGGCATAATCACTGCTGATACGCCAGACATGTCTGCGGTACAGGATACTGCACCAGCTCCACTGCATGCACCTACGTCTTCAGTTATTTCAACTACCTTAACTGTTACTCCACCGACTTCTACTGACTCTCCTTCACCAAGTGTTGCTACGGTTGTTGAAGAGCTTGCTGACGTGCCTTCTGCTGAAGCAAGGAACCACTGGGCATGTGCCAACTTGTGGGCCATGTTGAATTGAACAGAGTCACTGTCAATGCTTTCAAACACAGAACCTCTTTCTGATCTGTATTCTTCTTCAACCATTTCGACGTCATCATCTGATACTGGACCAAAGTTGCCAGCATAGAATGTAGCATCTTCAGCTGCGTGTCCGTAGAGAACTTCGTCATCGTCTGATGTAACTTCTCCACCAGCAGTTGAAACGAAGTCAAATGTTGCGTCTCCAGTTGTGTCAACACCAAAGATGTAGTAGTCTACAAAGTCTTCGCCTGCTTCTTCAGCAATAGCGAAAAGCCATTCTGGAGCATCAGAGTCCCAGTCTAGCTCACCGTCGGTAGCTGCACCTGCGTTAAGGAAGTTGTAGTCACCAGTGCTATCTAAGAGGGTGCCGACAAGGTCATCATCTGCAGCTGCACAAAAGCCGCCATTGTTCGCATCTTGAATACAAACATCTGGTTCCTCCTGTACCACTATCACACCACCGTCTGGAGGTGCAAAGTCAGTGTCACCATCTCCGATGTCTTCATAGTCAACTACCAATCCTGGGGAAGCATATTCAGCTACACCATAGTTGCTGCTTGAAGGCGTTTCTCTCATGAAGATAGAACCAGCTCCAACAGCTGCATCTACAACATCGTCGTCATTTGTATCACAATCTGCGTCATTAATTGCAACATAGAATTCATCGTCGCTCAATTCAGTACTAAGTCCACCATCATCTCTTTCTATACTGAATGTTGAACCCGATTCTCCTGAACTGACCTTAACGTATGGTGCATATATCGTACAGAGAGATTGTGTATTGCCTGGGTTGTACAATGGACCTTTGCTCTCGGAGATGTCTTTGTCATCATCTGTGACAAGTTCAAACTCAAGGCTGGCCATGTCTTCAGAAGTCAGATCAAGTCCCTTGTACCAGAGTTTCCATACTGCTGGGTCTTGTACAATAGGTACATAGTC
>JAHJCT010000009.1 GCA_018812715.1 Microcaldota archaeon
ATGAGCATTCCAGTAAAGGAAAGATCAATTCTGAGGGATGAAGTTTATACTGCAGATGAGGTGTTTTTGACTGGAACAGCAGCAGAAGTAACTCCAGTAATAAACATCGACAGAAGACAAGTAGGCAAAGGCCCAGGTCCAATTACAACTGAGCTTCGTTCAGCATTTTTTGATATAGTGCACGGAAAAGACAAGAGATTCGAAAAATGGCTTGATTATATAAAATAAAAAAATTAAGAATTTTTAATGCAGTATTTCTGCTCGCAGCTATATCCTTCAGAGCAATCGTAATCACTGCCACACTCCACACAGAGATAATAGTCCATAGATGTGTGTTCTTCTGACCAGCCAGTAACCATGCATGTACGCTTTCCATCTTGACAGGTATCGCATTTTTCTTCGCATTGCACGTTTACTCCACACTTAGAAAACTCACCATACAGCTCGCTTTCCAAATAACATTTTCCATTAAAGCAATGGTCAGCATTAGGACAATCTCCTTTGAATTTGCATTCTATGTTAACACAGTGTCCCTTGACACAGTCATTCATATCCCTGAAACTTCCACAGTCCCCGGACCATTCGCATTCGCTACCCCAAGGACTTGTAAATATATCAATTTCATCGATCGAGTTTGAAACAGGTGTTTCAGTTTGCTCGCTTGGTGCTGAAGGCTCATCAACTATTTCAGAATCAGGCATTGTATTGCCATCTGCTGATTGTCCATTAGGATAGTCAATAACAGTTACTTTGCTAGGCTCTTCACCTAAACAGCCAGCAAACAAAAGGGATGCAAGTAATAAGCATATCATGGTTTTCATTTCAGCTCACAATTCCTAGATAAGAAGTCAGACAATAAAAAGATTGGTGATTTAGGAAGTTAATTCAAAAAAACATCTGACCAAAAGCCATAATCAGCTATTTTGTGCATAACGAGAGAAGAATATTCAAAAACAGATATATCCAGCTGGTTTTTCCGTGTTTTGCATAAAATTCAGATGGAAGCCATTAATACTAGTTATGTGTCAAATAGTACACTAAAGTGATATTTATGTCAAGTGAACGTATTGGAAAAAAGAAGGGAATACTAAGTTCCACAAAAGAACAAATGAAGGGGCCTAGAGTTGCAAGAACACTTAGAACTGCAAATATGAAAAGGCCAGAGACAATGGAAAAGCAAAAGAAGGAACTTGCAAATGCAACAAATCAAGATCAGAAAACAAGAATTAATGAATTGATTTCAAAGTTAGGGCATCTCCCACTTGGTCAGGGGCATGAAGCATATTGTGCAGAGCAGGAACTTATTGAAATTGGAAAGGAAGCTATTCCAAGCCTGATTGAAGCACTTAAAAATGGAGAATGGCAGGTGCGAAGCAGGGCTGCCAGGGCACTTGGAGAAATTGGAGGGCTGTTAGCTGTTCCGACTTTACTTGACATTATTTGCAGAAACCCCGCTGGAATAAAAACCAAAGAAGAATGGGCTGTTTGGGATAGTGCTTCAAGTACACTTAGAAAGATCACTAATGGCAAATGAGAGACGGGCAACGCCCATTATATTTAAACACTTGCGACCCTAACCTGATTAGATTATAGCGGGGTCGTGTGCTAACCTGGTATGCTACAGCCTTCGGGTGGATTTTGTCCATAGTTCTCTCTTAGGGCAAAATCCTCAAAGGTCCTGAGGATAACTAAGATTTGGGAGTATGAAAATTTCCAAAGGTCCTGAGTTAACCTCATGATATTTGATGAAACTTTAACCTCATACTCACATATGAAAAGTTTCAAGAAACAGGCTGTGATCTGAGTTCGAATCTCGGCGACCCCATTTTTGAATTTATGAAAAATAAAAGTGAAATTGTTCACTACAACTCAATTTGAGTTATTAGATTGATCAGAAGACCATTGACGGTGCGGCTTCATCAGTCCGCTTTCTTCACCACATCGAAGAGCATCCAGTCTCTCAAATGCTTTATTCCAATGAGATTCAACGATTATTCCCTTTTCTCCGTTGATAAAATGCCCCTTTCCAAGTGCATTTCCAACTCTGTTGAGAGTTCTAAGTATCCTAAGTGCAAGATTTCCTGGATTTTTGGAACTCTTCAGCATATCATAGAGAGGCTCTGGGCTAAACAATTCGGCACGCATGCCTTTGCGGCCATTTAGCAGAGCAATATTTTGATTCACAGTAACAGCATAACTTCTGATTGCGCGCTCATAATTATATCTAGACATATTATAACCTCAAATATTCATTAGTTGCAAAGAGTTTATATTAGTGTGTGGATAACTTACATAAAACTTTCGGTAGTAGGTAATTCAATGGAAGAGCACATACCCAATTACCGGATGATTGCAAGAACCCAAAGCATAGAAGAAGCAAACCAGGTTTCAGAACAATATCAAATGCAAGGTTTTCAAACAAAAATAATTAAGAAAAAACAAGGAAACCTCGCATTGTATGAGGTTTGGATCGGCAAATCGGATCATCTGATATAGCGCACTTGAGGCAGTTCAGGAGAAATCTTTGAAATTGCAGTTTTTCTTCGACTTAGCTCGTCCTGGAAATTCTCCCAGATTTTCTTCCCGTCTTTATCTGGAAGGATTTTTACAACATACAAATTTCTATATCTTGAAGTAGGAGACATTGGGGTATAATCATTAAGTACATAATTTCCTTTCTTGAGTTTTTTTCTGAGTTTTTTGTGAACTGGAAGTATCAGTAAATTCTTATCCCACATACGGATAACTGCCTGGACAGAATCATCAGCGCTTTCAACTCCTTTGTGCGTTGGAGAAATGATATGTTCTACAATTCCGATATGATACATGCATACAACCTCCAAAGTAGTTCTTTGTGATCTTATTTAAATTATGCACATTTCATTCTTGGATCTCTAGAAAAAGGACAGGATCCTTTTTTGAGATAGGATTCAAGACCCCTGGTTATTGTAACATCAAATTGAACATCAACTGTTCCATTTTCTTTCAAAACAGTAAAGGAATCTCCTCCAAAAAATTCAAGAGCTCGCAGATCTCCAGCTGTTGATCCATCGAAATTTTTCCTAAAAGAAATAGTTTCAACCTTCCCAAAAACAGCTAAAACAAAAGTAAAATTAATTCCAAGATCATCGATTGTTGAGGTTTTTAGTTGAAGCGCGCCAATAATATCACCAGAATCATCAGATAGCATAACTGCATAGAGACTCTGATTCTCAGATATGGTAGGTTTTCTTGAAACTGAAATTGGTGCTGCTCGAGGAGCAATTAGATGAGAAGTGGTACTACATCCCATTATGGTAGTTGCAAGCAATGCACATCTAGCGAAATTATACAGTTGCCTTTTCATAGAACTTGTGTTGCTAGACTTGGCTCTTGTTGATTTTACTAGTTTTGCCATTATAGAGAGATATTGCAAACTATTTAAATCATGATTGGACATCACACATCACACCTTTTATTAATCCACTCGAAAAATTCTCCGAGATTAGAATGCAGCTTAAAATCACAATTTTTTGTATTTTTCAACTAGTTTTTTAGAAATTCCAACACTAACTCACACTAAAATTAGAAATATTTATAAATTCGTTCAACTTCATTAGTGCCCTTGAGAGAGGCGGGAGGTCGGTCCCGGCCTTTAATTGGGTAACCACTTTGGGAGGGGTGGATAAATGGGTGGATATGAAATCCCTGTAATAGGGTTTGATGAAACTGTCTATAGGCGGGAGTTCGCAGCTGTCCTTGCAAAAGGAACGGCTAAATTGGTTGAGAATGCTCAGGATCCAAAAGCATTTCTCATAGCATATGACCAAATGGATTCTGAACTCGCTGTTTTGACAGACGCCCATTGTCCCCCAATTTCTGTTGCAAATTCACTGAAAAAAGAATTTCAAAGAGTAGTTCAATCAATAATAACTAGTTATGATGTTGATCTGCAATCAGTCTATGGAAACCGCATAAGAAAGGTTTGTTCTCTTGTTCTTGGAAATTTGCGCTCAGATGATATAGTAAGGATAGACAAGGTTCAGGAACAGGCATTAGGCGCTCTTGCCCAAGAAGGATATTCTTCAAAAAATGCAAGGAGACTGCTTGCCGAACTTACAAACATGAATGCTGATACTATACACGATATGATCCAGAAAATGGGAAAACGCAAGGATATGGTATTTGTACCATTTCTTAATGTACTTGAGAAAAAAGGCAGCATTAAGGTAAAAAATGAAGCTGCAAATGCAAAAGCAGAGATACTCTCAACTATTTCTCCACCACCGTCAAAAATGCTTAGAATTCAAAGGCTAGAGCCAATGCCAATTAGAAGAATTCGGGCAAGAGTATAAACTTCTTATTCTGAAGACAAATTTTCTTCTTCTGCTGAAGGCAGAGAAATGCGAAAGGTAGTTCTAATTTGGTTCGAAGTAAAGGAGATACCTCCTCCAAAGGCCATAAGTGCTTTGGCACAAGAGTATAGCCCAACACCTCTGCCATCTCCCCCCGTAACTGGTTTTTTCAAAAGAGTTTCTGCAACTTCTTGTGGAATTTGGATGCCATCATTTTCAATAAGCAAATAGGTTAGCTTATCATCGCGAACAGCACGTATGTCAATTCGCCCAACATCAACAATTCCATGGTTTGCTGCATTTAAGAATATATTCCAGATAGCAAGCTGAAGATCAGAAATAACTGTATTTACCTCAAACATTGGAGAAACTAGATTAGTTACCCTAATGTCTTTTCCAGTCATCAAGATAGGTTTTCTTGTCAAAGCAATAACATCATCACAAACTTCACTCAGATTTTCAGTAGATAATTCTAATTTTCCAAAAAGAAGACGGCTTGATCGGGTGCAAAGCTGGGAAATTAAAGTAGTAACCAGGGTCATCTCTTGCATCAGTTTCCCAACTTCCTCGTGATCTCCTCTTGATACAGCAGAGCAAAACAAATCCTGGTTTGCAGTGAGTGGAACCAAGAGATTGCTAAGATCATGCATAATGCCACGGGAAACTTCATATTTGAGTTTTTGATCCAACAATTCTACAAGATCTTTAGCATCTGTACTGCGCGAGATAACGTGGCAGATTGCCTCTTTACCGTCAATTTCGAATGAGAATTTGCGCTGAGAAAGAGGTTGAGCAGATCCAGACAGCTCATCGTAAGAACTGGTAGAAAATACTCTCCTCCCCTCAGCGCGAATTTCGAAGCCACCACCCATCGCTCCGATCATCTGTTCCATCAAAGGTGCCATTGAGTAGAATGGGCTAAAGGCTGTGGCCTTTGGCACTATAGTTGAATGCTTAACTGTACGCTCAGGTAAGCCCGAGGCGGGCAGTTTAAGTTTCGGACCGTTGGTACCCACAAACACACCATTTCATTGACATATATAAAACAATGTTTTTCTAATTGCAGTCTCCCACAAACACACCGTTTTATTCACAAATATATAAAGTAATGCAAAAGCATATAAATGTTACATCTACATTATAAAATTTATAGAGATTGGGAGAAAAAAATGATCAATATTCAGGGAGTCATCAACTTTTTATATCAAGCAAGTGGTCAATTTAGAAAAAAATCCACCAAAGAAAACAAACTAACTACGTATGAAAAACAAAATTTTTTACCTCAATCTCCAACTATCATTGAGAGTGATAGAATAAGTATATCGGTGGGAGCATGGAGATCGAATCTTTTATATCAAGGTTTGCTGGATTTGAATGGTTTTGGAATAATCATTTGATAACGCATGGAGTGGATATTCTTCGGATTATGATGCCAAATAGAGCATTTGCATCTGCCATGGCATTTGTTGCTGGAATGGCATTATATGGAATGTTTGATATCCAAACTGCTTTTTTTGGAATGCTGATGATAATATCGACATACAGTTCCCAGGCAGTTTACAATAATCTGAAAGACATTGATGGGGATAGTGTTAATGCTCCCGAGAGGCCACTTGTTAATGGATCGATTACCTTGCCAGAGGCAAAAACAATCATGTTTACTCTCATTACTCTTGGATTTGTATTTGCATATATAGCAGCACCGATTCTCATATTCGTAAATATCCTCTACATTTGCCTTGGGATAATATATTCTGCTTTTACAAAATCAACATGGTACTTATCATACCTCACACTCACAACAACGCACCTTGTCATTCCGCTTGCAACAGGTTATCTTGTTTATGGACAACTGGATTTCAAGATCATGTTAATCATTGGATTTATTTATCTCACTGAAGGATTTATCTGGTCAATAAAGGATTACAAAGATGTTCTTGGAGATGAAAAAATGGGAGTAAACAGTCTTCCTGTTTCACTAAAGCCAGAAAACGCAGCTAAGGTAACATTTGCAACGCTCTGTACCCCACTTATTTTCTCCTGGATCCCATGGCATTTTCTCGGGCTTTCTGTTTTTTTCATAATCACATATATGATAGCCGGGATTGCGCGCGCATACCTTGGAAGTATGCTCTTGAAGGATCAGACACCAAGCCTAACAGAAGGCATCCTTAAAAACTTCAGATATATACTATTCATCCAAATGATTGCGTGGTGTATGGCATGAGCATAGATTTACTATCAAAATTTATAGCAACAAAGATATTGAGAATGGAAAATGGAAACCTGACTATCCTGGATCGAAGCATGATAATCATACCTGTCGAAGTGCTGATAAAACACCACGAAAACCTTGTTGAAAAAGTTGGAAAAGAAGATGCAGACGAATTATTATTTGAAGCTGGAAAGTTTGAAACAGTAACTGGTTCTGTGAGATATCTAAAGAGAAGAGAAGAGCTTCGCTCAGTGTTTCCAAATGTTTCAAAAACAGGAGATCCATCAATAGAGATGGGAAGGGAGACCCTTAAGTTCATGGGAAAGGGAGATATACTAATCAAGGAAGTGATAAACAAAGGAGAAAAAATAATCCTCTCTACTGAGAATTCTCCTTTTGCTCTTGAGTACATAAAGACACGTGGAAAGAGCAATGAACCAGTATGCCACTATCTCATGGGCGTTATGTGCGGAGTTCAAGAGGCATACTATAATATGAAGTACAAAGCAACCGAACTAAGCTGCAAAGCAACTGGAAAATCGCACGAATGTATTTTCGAATTCATAAAAAAAGACTAGCGGCTCTGAATTTCTATTCCTTTATTTGTAATTCTAAATTCATGCACTCCTTCGGAATAATTGCTCCTTCGCATCTTTACAATAGACAATGTCCTGGTTATTGCTGCGCCAAGGAAATGATAATCCAAAAGCAAAATACCATCGCATGCAAATTCACTGATAGTATCCCGAGAAAACCATTTGGAATCTTTTGAAAGCTCAGAAATCAGGAGGGTTGTACAGGAAAAATGACGGATGCGGTTCATCACTGTGTATAGAAGCTGTTTTTTCATTTCATCTCCCATGCCAATTGGAGGATGGAAATTAGTTTTCTTTAGAAATTCAATAAGGTCTTCTGGAAGATTTCTGTAAGTTCCACAATAAACATAGACAATTGATAGCGAATCAACAACAATCCGCTTTGCTCCGATTCTTTTGATATGTTTTTCAATATCATCCAGAAGCACATAGATATCAGATGGATCAAGTTCAATAATATCCATTTTCCC
>JAHJCT010000035.1 GCA_018812715.1 Microcaldota archaeon
AAGCCATTCAAATCTCCAATCAACAGGGTATACCTGTTTATCATATAACCTCCAACAATATCAACTCTATCCTTCCTATCCTACAAGTAGGCTCTGATGTAAAAACAGACATTCAGAATTCAGTTAATGCAGGCTATGAGGTGATTGTTCCAGAAAGAGAGATTACCTACTGTGGCTGGCAGGGTGTAGGCTACATCATCCAGGATCCAACCACAGGAGCAGGGGCATGTATGATTACAGGAGGGGCTGCTGGGGCACAAATGTTGGCAGCAATTGGAACGGTAGCTTATGAAGTTGCTAAGTTTATTGGAACAACAGCATTGATAGTAGAGGGTGATACAAGTTTTTGGGACTGGAAGGAAGCTCCTAATATTATTCTCGAAGAAAGTAAGCATATTGTTGGAGGAGCTACTTATCTTTTGGGTTATTTTCCAATATATGAAGAGATCTCCACAACAAAAGGATTTTTGGCAGAGATTGCAAATCCTAAGTATAAACTCTTTTATTTTATGGGGCATAACTCGGGTGGAGGATTATCGCTACATGGAGGTAAGGAATCTGTTACAATAGAGCAAATTAAAGGAAGTTCTACCTCATTTGATTATGTGCATATAGATGCGTGTAAGAGTGTGGGCGTTGCAGAGGCTTTTGATTCTAATGCTTCATTAGGATACAGTTCATACTATGCTAGTGTAGTGGACTTTTTCTACTTTGATATCCCATATTTACTCTATCTTTGTAAAGGCGAAGGAGTTTCTATAAAAGAGGCGAAAGATTACGCAATGAGTTCATATTCATTGCCAAGGGTTCTTTTAATAAGAAAATGGTTTTTAGAGATAGTACTTAAACTTCAAAATGATAACTTTAACCCACAGATTAAAAATGAAGAATATGAGTTTGTTAAATGAGGTGAAATAATGGAGGGGTATATTGATAAAATCAAAGAAGCTGTTTTTATATACTTAATATTCGGGTGTATGCCGCTATTTCTTCTTGTTCCAATAGCAAGGCACAAAATTAGACTAAAACTGTTAGGAGCAGTCTTTTTCTTTGGTTTATTAGAAGGATTTTTGTTTTACTTAAGGGGGTTGAATGTTGACGATATTTCAGCATCTGCACAAACCTTCTCCTGTGCTTCAGGAATGACGATATTGTTTGTCCCTGTCATATTTTTTCTACTTATCCTGCTCTCCTGGGCAGAAAATAGAAGACAGGCATTATGCATAGCCTTGAGTTATTTTTTGGTGGGAGTATCTTTAGGGGAAATAAATATAGAGTCTAATATTGTAGCGATTCTTGGCATCATTGTATGTGGCTCATTATTTGGAATCTTAATGAGGTTAATAGAAAAAGACAAAAGAAGGTTGGCTTTATTGGTGACAGTGATGATATTAGTCTATATATATATAAGTAATATGACAAGCAAATTATTTCCTATGCTTTTTATAGAAGGGATTCTATCTCTTGCTATTACCGTTATGTTGCTTAAGCTTCTGACGAAATTAACCAATAAGATGGTTTTGGTTTCATCAATTTTATTATTACCACTCTCCCTTCTTATTTATGGAGGTATGTTTATAGGTATGGGTGCAGGACACCGTGTGAGGGAAGAGGCAAGAAAACTTGGATATACTGATATGAGATTATACCGTAGAGATTGCGATGAATTGCGGTTGAAAGAGGAATTGCAAGAGCAGAGAGAGATGATTAGCAAATACTACCAAGAAACTGGAACATATCCGTCTGTATTAAATGAAGAGATTTGGTTTATCTGGGATGATATTCCTGGAGAAGGCGACAAACTGCTTAAACTATTTCTGGAGAAGGTACTTATGAAGACGAAGTTTCAACTGGAGAGGGGACTTAAACGGAAGATAGAGCTTAAAACAAATTGGGTAAAAGATGCAGATATTAAAAAAAACAATGACAACAAAACCATAACAGTCACAAAAGAAGGAAGTTTGATTGTGCTTAAGCTTAAGAAAAAGATAAATCAGGTAAATGTAGATTTCGGTGATGAACTCGGTAATGAATATGGTCATCATTATGGATATTCTATAAAAGAGGAGAATGGTAAAATATATGTATATTCCACTCTTAACAAACTTCCAGATATTTCACCACCAGAGACCAGCCATCCTGACTCAAACAAAGCTTTCATCATCCGTACCAAACCCAACCAAAAAATCCAATCAAACCAAATCACTGACAAAGGAGGCTGGATTTATAGCCCTGATTCTGGGGATATAAGGATAAATTGTAATCATAAAGATAGCAAAGGAGTTCCATATTATGAATGGTAAATTGAAAAGTCTAAGGTCTGATGCCTATGGCACAATAGAAATCCCCATAGAAAGAGCTATGAA
>JAHJCT010000010.1 GCA_018812715.1 Microcaldota archaeon
TATAGAAGCTGTTTTTTCATTTCATCTCCCATGCCAATTGGAGGATGGAAATTAGTTTTCTTTAGAAATTCTATGAGGTCTTCTGGAAGATTCCTGTAAGTTCCACAATAAACATAGACAATTGATAGAGAATCAACAACTATCCTCTTTGCTCCTATTCTTTTGATATGTTTTTCAATATCATCCAAAAGCACATAGATATCAGATGGATCAAGTTCAATAATATCCATTTTCCCCCCATCAATCAATTTTTGAGCATCGATCCCAGCTCCCTTCATTTGATCTATCAAATAATTTCTCTCACTATCCATAGTAAAGAATATCCCAGGTTCGCCGTTTTTTACTCCTTCATATATGAACTGCATGGCAAGTATCGTCTTACCAGAACCTGGAGGACCAGATACAAGTACTTGATCGCCCTTAGGAACTCCGCCTGACATTATTGGATCTAAGCTTGGAAAAGAAACTGTTTTCATTTTACCACTTTAAAAAAATGTAATTGGAGAATATAATAAAGCTATCTATTTTTCAAACATAATATAATTTTTTTAATCAATAAGAAAAATATTTATACCTATCATCCCATGATACATCAAAAGGCGAAGAAAATGGATGAGATAGATCAAAGAATCATCGACATACTAAAAGAAGACGGCAGTACTCCACTATCAAAAATCGCAGAAATGATAGGAATACCAAAACCAACAGTCTACTTGAGATTCAATAAAATGAAAGAACATGGAATTATCAAAGGATTCAACCTTGTTCTTGGAAGCGAATCTAATGGCCCGGTAAAAGCAGCTTTTCTTACTATCAGGGATTACCTTCTATCAGACATGGGACATAGGACCATGGAATCTCTTGGAGAAAAATTATCATCAAGATCAGAAGTAGTATTTGCAGCTAAGATTTCGAAAAACAAGATACTGGTTTTGTGGAGCGGAGGCTCGTTTCATCCAATGGAGTATAAAGAGGTCATAGGAGTTGAAGAGATAATATCTGAAATCTTCAAATGCCCCTAAGGCTCTAAAACAACCTTCATTCCATCATGATTGAGTAAAACATCAAATCCTTTTTCTATTTCAGTTAGTTTGAATTTATGAGTAACAAGCTTCTCCAAATTCATTTTTGGCAGGAAGGATTTGCTTTTATACCAGCTATCAAACATTTTTCGCCCATTTACTCCGTTTAGTTGAATCCCCTTGAATACAATATCATTCGTAACATCAATCTCAAAAGGTTTTGAAAATACCCCAAGAATAGATGCCCTGCCGCCAGGACGAAGAGTTGCAAGTCCATCTTGCATAGCACCAGGGGACCCTGCCATCTCAAGAAAAACATCGGCTCCTGCCCCGTTGGTCGCATCCATTATTTCTTTTCGAACATCTACACCTTCGGCAGAACCATTGATGATTACATCTGCTCCAAAGTCTTTTGCAAATTTCAGCCTAGTCTCATTCATATCAACTGCAATGACCTTCTCTGCTCCTGCAAGTTTGCATAAACGAACCCCGCAAACGCCTATTGGTCCCATTCCAAAAATAGCTACAGTCTTTGCAGCAATCTCGCCATTAAACACAGTATGAACTGCATTACCAAGAGGCTCCTGAGCAGTTGCTATGTGATGCGGAATGCTCTTGTCATTTACCCATGCATTTCGAGCCGGAAGAGAAAGATATTCTGCAAATGTTCCATTCCGATCAACTCCAAGAATTTCAACATTCTCGCAGATATGAGAATTCCCAGTTCTGCATTGATAACAATAATTACATGCAATATGAGTTTCTGCAGAAACATGATCACCAATAGAAACTCCTTTAGCATCTTTACCAACTTCAACAACCTCTCCAGAAACTTCATGACCAAAGATATAGGGAAGATTTTTTCCAATACGGGAAGCCGACCAAGCATCCCAGTTATAGATATGCAAATCAGTTCCACAAATGGAAGTTGCTTTGACTTTTATGAGAACCTCATCGTCTTTGATTTTTGGGATTTGAGCGTCTTTGATTTCAAAGCCTTGTTTTGGCTCTGTTTTCCAAATTGCAGTCATTGTATTCATAGGATGAAAAATTTATCCAAAGCCATTTTAAAGGATTCTAAATGCCATGGGATGTTTCGATAATAGACGAAGAGATATAATTAAAAGCCAAAGGCAGGGGATATGGTTAGGTGAAGTTCATGAATGAGAAACTAGAATCAGAATTAAAGCTGGAACTTGAAAAATTAGACGAACAGAATTTACTTTGGAATCCAAAAACACTAAACGGACCATCGTGTTCAACCTGCGAAGTTGGAGGAAAAAGAGTAGTGATGCTTTGTTCTAATAATTACCTGGGGCTTGCTAATCACGAGGCTCTCAAAAAAGCAGCAATCGCAGCAATTGAAAAATATGGAGCTGGAAGCGGATCGGTTCGCCCAATAGCCGGAACAATGGATCTTCACATTGAACTTGAAGCGCTTCTGGCAAAATTCAAGCATTCCGAGGACTGTCTTTACTACAACTCAGGCTTTACTGCAAACAGTGGAGCAATACCTGCTCTTCTTCGCTCTGGAGATGCAGTAATTTCAGATGAACTAAACCATGGATCAATAATTGATGGAGTTAGACTAACTAAAGCAGAGAGACATATCTACAAGCACTGTGATATGTCATCCCTCGAAGAAAAACTAAAAGAAGTCAAGGCAAAAAATCCAAACAGAATTTTGATTATCACAGATGGAGTTTTCTCAATGGACGGAGATATTGCACCACTTGATAAGATAGCAGATCTTGCAGAAGAATTTGATGCAGTAACTTATGTTGATGATGCACATGGCGACGGAGTTCTGGGAGACCACGGAAGGGGAATTGTAAATCATTTCAAGCTTGAGGGTAGAGTGGATTTTGAGATGGGAACATTCTCAAAGGCATTTGGAACCATGGGAGGGCTTATTGCAACCTCCAAAATAAACAAAGAATTTCTGCTAAATAAATCAAGAACATGGCTTCTTACTGGGTCGCACCCTCCAGCAACTGTCGCAGCCTCGATTGCCGCAATAAAACTCCTTATGGAAAGTGACGAGCTTGTGAAAAGGCTTTGGAGCAATACAACATACTTCAAAAAACGCCTGAAAGAACTTGGCTTTGACACAGGAAGAAGTGAAACTCCTATAACTCCGGTTATGACATATGATTCTGGAGCAGCAAGAAAAATGAGCACCAGGCTCTATGAAGAAGGGGTATACGCACTTCCCATAGTATTTCCAATGGTTGCCAAAGATGCTGCAAGGATCCGTACGATGATTACTGCAGAACATACCCAAGAAGAACTTGACTTTGCAATTGAAAAAATCGAAAAGGTAGGAAAAGAGCTTGGACTTATTAAATGAGTTTTGTTATAAAAAATGGATAAATATAAATATACTAACTGAGCCAATATAAAGTATGTTCTGGCAAAAAAAGCCAATTTTCAAGGATATTCCAGCCAAAAGCCCAGAACTTCCAAGAACAAGAAAAATTGCATTTTTTGCACCACATACAAGCGAACACCCAGCAATAATGCCATTGATAGCAAAACTTTCAAAGAGAATGAATGCAAAGGGGATTCAGACAACCACTCATTCAGTAGAAGATATGAGGGATGCAGTTCTTTCTGTTTCTGCCAAGCTCATGCCACTAAAGTTTTCAAAAGATGAAAAGGCCACACTTGAAGTTCTTTTCCGGATGAGAGACACAATTTGTAGATTAGAAATCCTCAATATGATACTTGGTGAAACTCAAGATACCAATATTATTGAGGTGCATGCACTGCCCCATGATTATCTTGGAAACGAAGAGTTCCAATGGGTGGACTACTTTTATAGGATTCCAGGAACAAGAGTACTCTTTCCTAGAGATCGCATTGGTGAGTACGCAACACCTCTCAAAAAAGGCATGGAAGCACTGGATAATGACTCTGAAGAAAATGTTGACAGGGCAATTGAATTGCTTGGCTTAATAGGAAGAGAAAGGAGCGGACTCGAAGAGCTGCTACAGTTTTTAGAACAGAATATTAGCAGAACTCTGCTCATAGAGGTTCCTGCACCTTCAACACACCAAGTGGAACAAAAAATGCACACATCATTCGAAAGCAACTATACAACACGTATTTCTGGGGCTAATAATCTTCGGACCTACGAGATGGATGATCTTGTAATGGCCATTTCTTGATGCAAGAATCAGTACTGCTAAAAGTTCAATTTTGCAATTGAAAATCTACTATTCTACAAACACACATCCAGTCTTTGCACTTAGTATTTCAAAGGTAGCAGGACCAAGGTGTTCGCTGCCATCACCAAATTTCCAGGTCGGGTATCCGCGGATACCGGCATCTGTGCATTCTTGTGTTTGTCCAGCATTGTTTGGAAGAGAACACTCAACACTATTAAGATACTTGAAACTCTTGCCAAAGAGTTCTTTTTGTTCCTGACAATGAGAACACCAATAAGCACCATACATTGTAGCATTTGCATCAGTAAGACATTGTGCAAAATCATCATATTCGCCTGGTCTGCTCTCTTCAACAAAGTAAAGAATTGCTATAATCAGCAATACTGCTATACCGCCGATAATTATGTTAGTGTTCACAAGTTAAATCAATACATTAGCTTATTTTAATCCTTTCGCCTTTTGAAAAGAGCACGGACATAAATGACATAATAGAGCATTATGAATGCACAAAGATAAAACATCGAAAGGTAGCCCCAATTTTCAATTGCAAGACCTCCAAATCCAATGAAAAGAGATGCAA
>JAHJCT010000036.1 GCA_018812715.1 Microcaldota archaeon
CCGGAAGGCCTTTCAGTGGAAAGCTCTGAATTTCTATGGGGTTGCAAAAACCGTCCAATGAAATATCAGAACTGTCGTGTAACGCCATTGGAACTAACTCATGGAGTTCTTCCATCTTAATTTCTATGCGATCTTTAAACTCTTTAACAGCTTTGATCTCAAAGTGCAAAGTGATAACTTCCGGAAAAAGAACGCTAAATAACGATCGTAAAACTGATTTTGATTCCAGGCATTCTGACGGAATGCAAATAAAAGTCTTATAATGTACTGCGTTATGTTAAGATAGACTTTGGAATCCCTGGTATTATTTTTCATCTGGCATCCATGGGGCGGGAGGCAGACCTTATCGGTTACAACACCGGCGCCCTGCACTACAAAGAAAATACACACCTGGTACAAAGCTTCGAATCGCTCGGGTTGCTGTGCAAGTCTGTAAACAACAAGGGGTATAACGTCTTCGGCAGGGGCTGTATCGTTTTCCCGCTCCGAAATAAACAAAAGCAGGTTGCCGGTTTGTACTTCAGGGTTGTGGAACCGCCGCCGGCAAGGATGGCAGGTATCAAACAAGAAAAGCACCTGTATTTAAAGAACCGGCAGGGCCTTTACCCGGGATACCCGAACCCGGGAACCGCCAGGTTGTTAATCCCTGAAAGTATTATTGATACGGCTACTTTACAGCAGCTACCGGAAATCACAGGCAATTACGAACTGTTAAGCAGCTACGGAACCAACGGCATAACAGAAGAACACAAGGCAGCAATCAAAGAGCTTAAAGACTTAGAAGAAATAATACTGTTTTTTGATGGAGACGAAGCGGGCAAAGAGGGAAGCAAAGCAAGAGCCGGAGAACTGCAAGAATTATTACCAGGTATCAAAATATCAATCGTAGAAACACCGGAAAACGAGGACATAAACAGCCTTGCCTGCCGGCAGGCAGGTTTAAGCACAGGCCATGAACCGGAATCCTTGCCTACCGGCAGGCAGGTATTTACAGAATTATTACAAAACCGGAAGCCTTTTATCTTTCAAAAGAAATCTTCAAATGAAAGTTCTATTGAAGATAAAAAAGCAACCGGGCCGGTTAGTACACCTTCCCTCCCGAAACCGTTACACTCATCGGGACAGGCGCCGGCGGCAGTCAGCGCCCGGGCAAGCAATAAAAACGGGTTAAATACTACCAATCCTTATAAAATCATCTTCGCCACCGGGACCGCCGTCTATTACATCAAAGGCGGTATACCGAGGGCGCTGGACAGCATGAAAGTAACCATCGAGATAGAGAACATAAGCACAGGGCGCAAAAGCCGTCAACGCTTCGATTTATACGAGGACAAACAAACAGAAAAGGCAGCCAGGGAAGCAGGCGAAAAATTAGACATCCGGGCCGATTTAATCGAAATGGACTTAAACTATTTAACCGACTTACTGGACGAACACCGGGAGCAACAGGTAAAAGAAAACGAGCCGGCAGAAACCAACAAAAAAGTAATCATACCGGAAGAGCAGAAAGCAAAGTGTATTGGCTTCTTAAAACAAAAACAGCTAATCAGAAAGTTTAACCGACTGATTGAAAAGTCAGGTATAACAGGTGAAGAAAACAACCGTATCTTTTTGTTTGTGATCGCCACAGCTTACAAAATGCCCGATACCCTGCACGCAATGATACAAGGAAGCTCCGGCAGCGGTAAGACTTATTTATCCAAACAAATCACCGACTTAATGCCTGCAGAAGATGTGATACGGTTAACCAGGGTGACGGAAAGCAGTTTTTACAACTTCGGAGAATACGAAATACAATACAAACTCATTGTACTGGAAGACATAGACGGCCTGAAAGAAGAAGCCGAATACGCCTTCAGGGAGCTACAAAGCAACGGGTATATAACAAGCGGCGTATCGGCCAAAAACGAGCAATCAGGCTATTTTAACACGGTCAGGCGTATTGTAAGAGGCCCTATCGGGAGCATAGCCACCACCACACAGGGCGAAATCTACGAGGACAATATGAGCCATATATTTTTACTGGCCGTGGATGAAAGCAAGGAGCAGACAAACCGTATCATCGAGTATCTAAACAAAAAATCATCGGGTATGATAAACAAAGCAGGAGAACGGGAAACCAGGCATTTTATACAGGACTGTATCAGGATGCTGAGACCCTACGAAGTCGTCAACCCTTACGCAAACAAAATACTGCTGCCGCCGGAAGCACAAAAAATAAGAAGGCTTACGGAGCTCTTTCACGCCTTTGTAAATCAAATCACACTCATAAACCAATACCAACGCAAACGGGATCAGCAAGGCAGATTGATCACGGAAAAAGAGGATGTACAAACCGCTATAGAAATCATGTTTGAAAGTATCATCCTGAAAATAGACGAACTGGACGGCAGCCTACGGCAGTTCTACGAGGATTTAAAAGCCTACATTATGAAGCAGGGCGAGGAATACCAAAATTACCGGTTTACCCAACGGGAAATACGCCAGGCATTAAATATAAGCAAGACACAGATTTACCGGTACTTTACCGACCTGTTAAACTTAGAATACATTGCGCCGGCAGGCGGTTACTCCAACCGCGGCTTTAAGTACAAAATAACCTATTGGGATGACATTAAAGCATTGAGAGACAGGATAAAAAAATATCTGAATGACCAGCTCGGCCGGTTATGACAAGCCAAATAATAAATCAAACGAAGTTTGTGTTCCAAAGGGCCGGAACGCCAAATGGAACACCAGGACCCTTGTAGAACCTGAAAAAACGCCTTTGTGTTCCATGTTCCGAAAAAGTATATATAAGGAGAATTTTAAAACACACCTTCAACGTCTGGGTTACTCCAAAGGCAGCTTAAATATGTTACCCGCCTGTATCGCTGAATTTTTAAGCTGTTTAGAAGAAAAAGGCATTTACGAGCTTCGCCGGGTACAACCGCGTCACATACGGGAACATTACGAGTACCTGGGTCAACGACCCAACAAACGAAGGCCCGGCGGTCTGAGCAGCGGAATGATAGCAATCCATCTCTATGCAGTCAGGCTGTTCATGGAGTACCTGGAACAAACAGGGAGTATTACCGAAAACCCGTTCAGCGGATTAGTCTTTCCCGGGCCCGAAAGTGAGCCGAGGGATATTCTTTCCCGTGAAGAAATTATCCTGTTGTACGACCGTTGCGAAAACCTGCGTGAGAGAGCCGTACTAAGCCTTTTTTACGGCTGCGGGCTACGCAGGAGCGAAGGAGAAGCGTTGAACGTGGAAGACGTCGGTTTCCGGGCGGGACTTCTTTATGTTCGTGAAGGAAAAGGCAAGAAACGCCGGGCCGTTCCCATGAGCAGGCAGGTATGCGAAGACCTGAAAAACTACATCGAAAACGAGCGGTATCCGAATCCCGGGGAAAGGGCCGTGATCATTAACGGTATTGGAAAGCGTACGAGGGGGTTCAGTTTTAACGATAGCGTAAAACGAATCGTTAAGCGTTGCGGGATAAAAAAGGCGATAACCCTGCATTGTTTACGCCACAGCATAGCGACACACCTGCTGGCCGCCGGGATGAATATCGAGCAGGTACGCAATTTTATGGGGCATAGTGATATAGATACCACCCAGGTATATACGCGGGTAAGCAGGTACCAGACAAAACGGCTATGAACGGGGACAATGAAAAACAGTCGCTGGAAGCGTTCCTGCACGAGCGTTATACTGCCAATACCGTAAGACGGTATCTCATGGAAATAAATGCTTTTCTTAGGGAAACAGGAAGGGAAAAGGCCGTTCATGCGAACTACGGCGACATGATGAGCTATGTTGCCCTATTACGGGAAAAGTACGATTGCCCGGAAACCATAAAATGTTCCCTGCATGCGATACGGAAATATTACAAATGGCTCGTTCATACGGGAGTTCGCACGGATAACCCGTGCATGAGCATAAAATTACGGGATAAGAGCAGCCGCGATATACAGTTGCAGGACCTGTTTTCCCCTGCCGAGCTCGAGGGGCTGTTGAACCTGAAAAGACGAGGAAATGCGTCCGGCGTCAGAAATAAAATAGTGACCGGTTTATTGATCTACCAGGGGCTGACAATGGGAGAAATCCCAAATATTTCGCTCGATGACATAAACCTCGAAGAAGGAACGATCTACATACGCCCCACCGGAAGGACAAACGGCAGAACCCTGAAGCTGAAGCAGAACCAGGTCATGTTGTTTTACAAATACATACACGGCGTAAGGCCGGAACACGACCGGGGGCAAAACGACCGCTTCCTGTTGTCGAAACTCGGTGAACCGATCAGTATAACGGGGCTGACCCGCTTTGCAGGTTCTTTCAAGCAGTTCTTTCCCGGCCGGGATATCAATGCAAGGATCATACGGCAAAGTGTCATTGCAAATCTCTTGAAACAGGGGCATGATGTACGGTTTGTACAGGTATTTGCAGGGCATAAGTATCCCGGTACAACGGAGAACTACCGGCAAACAGGGATAGAAGAACTAAAAGCCGGCATAGACAAGTACCACCCGTTACGATAAATACACCTGTCATGAGATCACCGGGCCGTATATACGTTAAAGAAAAGGTTATCGGCGGCGTTCATGGCGATAAGCTGATACTGGCCGACAGGAAAAACTTTACCCTTGTCGGCCTGGCCGGTATCGTTGTCATGGAGGCCAGGGGCAATTACACGCTTATCCGGTTTACCGGTAACGATACCGTTTTGAGAAGCAGAACGCTGAAGCATTACGAAGATTTGCTTTGCGCTCACGGGTTCTGCCGGGTCAGCCGGTCTGTTATAGTCAACCTTGCGCACATACGGAGCTATACCGGGCAGGAGCTTACCCTGTATGACGATATCCGGGCGGTGGTAAGTCCCGGAAGGATCAAAATGCTGATGGAGAAGTTGTACGGAATGGCAACAGTAACCGGTGACTGACAGGGAAATATCATCCGTTGGGGGAATTGTAGTAACCTTTTAAGTGTTATTATTGACAAAGCCGGGAAAATACGTTAACTTTGTAAAAGAATCAAAAATGAATACTATGCTTGACCAGTCAATAGATAAGGAGTTTTTAGCCTACTTTGTGTTACTTAGTGAACCGCAGAAAGAGTCTCTTTTATCGTTAGTGAAATCTTTTGTAAGCAAAGAAGGTCGTATAACCGTAAAAGCCTATAATGAAGAGCTTGAAGCGGCGGAGAACCGTATTGCAGAAGGGAAATATACAGAGCATACTGATCTTGAAAAAGAGTCGGAACAATGGTAGATAAAAACAAGCGCCTGATACTCTGGGATAATAAAGCCAAAGAAAGCCTTAGAAAAGCGCTTGCCTATATACGTAAAGAATCCCCACAAGGAGCACAAATTGTTAAAAATAAAATCTTTGAGAATGTAAAAAGGCTACCTGGTAACCCTGAAATGTTCGAGACTGATAAACTTAAACGGGATAATGATGGCAGCTACAGAGTATTTTTTGCTTACAGTTACCGAGTTGCATACAGGATAACAGAAGATGTTATTTTGATCTTACGGGTTCGTCATACAAGTCAAGAACCTCTGGAATATTAACCAATCCCCGCCCATCCCACCCCTGCAGGTTATAAGGTCTTCACTTCGTTCGGTCGGCAAAAGTCCCGCCAGCCCTAACAAACCCCCTTTACAGGCTATTTGTCAGCCTTAACAGGTTCTGAGGCCGTCAGTCTCTTTGCAATCTCCCGCTCTTTGTTCAGTCGCAGCTCTCCCCGTTCTTACAGTCACTTTTACGTTGTACAGTCACTGACGCCCTGACGCTGCTACGTTTTAGGCTCGCCTGCCGGTCGCAGCCCCGGTTCGTCTCTCTCTTGCCGGAACAGTTACGCCGTTACTGGCTGTCCGGCTGCTTTCGTTCCTCGCCTGGCGTCCAGACCGCCCTCGTCCTTTGTCCTGCGTGCTTCTTTCTGTCCGGGCGCTGCTCCGCTCGCATCGGCTTCGCAAATATGGCTGGCGCCATGGCTCAAGGCTGTCATAACCTGCGGAATAAAAAAAGTGAGTATTAACCGTGATCGC
>JAHJCT010000011.1 GCA_018812715.1 Microcaldota archaeon
AGGTGTTGTAAACTCAACAACTACCTCAGTAAATCTCACAAACTGTGTAAACGGCACTGGTGTCCCACCAAATGGTGACAATGTCACTGCTCTAAACATCTGTTCTCCAGATGTCACAGTTTACTACGCAAACATTTCTGTTGTTAAAGTAGATATGACCCCATTACCAGCTTCTCCAGGAGGGCTAGTACAATGGGAAATAAACATAAGTAATCCTGGTGAAGCTACACTTAATACAGTATTTGTTATTGACACCTTACCATCTGGCTTCCAATATGATGATTCTACTCCAGTTCCAGATTCAGTAGCAGGACAAATAATAACCTGGAACAATGTAGGACCATTGGCCCCGGGAGCAAGTACTTTGATCTTACTAAATTCAACAGCAGGATCTGTTGCAAATGGTACATATTCCAACACTGTAACTGTAGTTGGTGTCCCACCAAACGGTGACAATGTCACTGCTTCTGATATCGCTTCAGTTGGTATATTCGCCGCCGCGATAAATGTAGTTAAAACTGCAAATCCAACCAATCCATCATCAGGGGCTAATGTAACTTACACTGTTGTAATCTCAAATACAGGTACAGTCAATCTAACTGTTACTGTGATAGATACTCTCCCAGCAAATGTTGACTTTGAGGGCGCCACAATACCACCAACCAATATCTCAGGTCAAATTATTACATGGGAGAATCTGACTAATCTAATTTCAGGTAATTCCACAACACTTGTTTACAATGTTAGTGCAAGTTCAGCCGGTAGTTATACTAACAGTGTTCTTGCAATTGGAGTCCCACCAAACGGTGATAATGTAACCGACACCGATACTGCCTTCTTCAAAGTCTCAGGCGGAGGAGGAGGCGGAGGCGGCGGTGGCGGCGGAGGCGGCGGTGGCGGAGGCGGCGGTGGCAGCAGCTCTGCCGGTGGAGCACCAAAGAGAAACTTCACTCTTCGACATATGTTTGTTCCATCTGTCGAGTGTTACGTAGATGATGATTGTGAAGATACGCAAGCATGCTTTGATGGTATTTGCAATGATATAACTGGAGTTTGTGGATATGCAGCCAACCACACATGGCAATATTATGAATGCGGACTTTCACGTTTCTGTCCTGTTTGTCCCAATACTTATATTTGCAAAGAGCACATGTGCGTAAAATACAACATAACAGGCCCAGAAATAATCTATGTTGGTGAAAACGCTACGATTTATGCAACAGAAAATGATGTACCATGTGCATTCTGTGATATCGAAGTAGTCGATTCCAATGGGAAACGATACTATGGAAGAACTGATGGCATTGGAAGATTAGTATTGCCTCTTGAAATCGAAGGGCCTTACACATTCATACTTCTCAAGAGCGGTGCAGCTGTAAAAACTACTGTCGTAACTGTCATTGCAAAAGGAGTTGAACTACCATGTTGTTTATTTGGACTTTGTGATCTTTTAGGTTTTGTAAGCTTCTATGGAATTTGCTGGTATATCTGGTTATTCACAGCAATGCTACTCATATTGATCTTAGCTATTTGGTATAGGCATAGGAAAAAAGAGAAAGAGGAGAGAAAATGAAGGCAATCTGGATATTCTTAATATTGACATTTGTTTCGTTTGCCCAGATAAACTCTACACCAATACTTACTGATCAGGAATATCCACATCCACTTTACTCATCATACTTCATAAACGGACAAGAAAATACTACTACATATACATTTAGAGTTTACAATAATTATACTAACATCACATCTCCATTTATGTTATGGCTTGAGAGTAATTTCTCATGGTTTGATCCAGATACTTTCTATTATCATGTTGAGCCAGATGGTTTTGTTGGGAAGTACCATTGGCCTTATTGGGAAATCCCCTCTTTGTACCCTAATGAAACTGCTGAAATATCATTTAGAGTAAACAGAAGTGTTGGCCTTGCAGAATCAATACTGGTTAATGGTGAAGAAATAGATAGATGGAGAAAAACCTGCGAAATACCTCCGTATAATGGCACCGATGACAGCGCCGAAACAATATATACATTTTTAGATTCTTTAAATAAAACGCAAAACCTAAGCATTTACTATGAAACTGAAACACACTCTCTTGTTTATTTGCACACATATGGTAGCTTTGTAGTTTTTGAAATAAATGAAAGTGTCAGTGCAGTCTCTGATAAAGAGATTGTCTCTCAGATTGTCTTGGAATATATAGATTCTGTAACTCCTGAATCTTCAGCAAATGTTTCCAGATTATATGATATGCTAAAATACTCAAAACAACTCAAAGCAACCCCTGAAAGAGAATGTCTTATGTTAACCGGAATGGATAGATTTCCATGTGTTGACCGTGAGACATGTCTATATGCATGTTTCTCAGTACCAGTTTGTTCTTACATAGGTCAAAGTGGTTGGTCATTCATGGACACTATGCTTGATTACAAAAATAATCTTGATTTAACGAACTTTGCCTTAGATCAGGCAATCAATTCTAGTCGTACATTCTCTCAAAATCCGTCATACGAGAATGCTCAACTTGCATTTGAAGATGTTATCAATCTTAATAGAAATGAAAGCAAGATGATCCAACATCCATTATTTACTTCTTATGGTTTCTGTGAGCCACCACAATATGGACTTGTCTATCAAATGGATGGCCGCCGTCATCTCCTGGATTATATGGAAACAAACTGTCTCTATGGAAAAGAAGAAATGATAATTAATGAAAGTATTCATTTGGCATCAAAAATCTTTTCACCACCAGAACCTATATACATACCATTACCAAACGTCACTATTGTCACTCCAAATCAAACAATCATTTATGAAGAGCAGTCTTCAGCATGCTGCTGGACTCTCATTTGTTCCTTGGTAGGAGTAGAAAGGGTTGCAGGCTATTGCTGGGAATGGCCAGTCATTATAACTATTTTCTTTTTATCTCTTCTTTCAATAATAGTGATTGGACACCACCGCAGGAAAAATAGTAAGCTATAAAACGGTTAATTACTATATGAGATCCATATGCAACAGAGGCTGGAGCTTACAGTAAGGGAGGATCTAAAGGATGTTCAAGGTAGTGATCTTACTCAACGTATAGACCATGCCTTTGGAATAAAAACAAAGTGTAATTTTGTAGACGTCTATAATTTGGGGCAGCACCTTTCTGATGATGAGATGCAGAGCCTTGCTTGTGATGTCTTTGCTGATATATCACATAAATATACCCTAAAAGAACCACTTTTCAAGAATTGTTGGCGTATAGAAATAGGCATGCTTCCTGGGGTCACTGATAATGTAGGTAAAACAGCATCAGAGGCCATTCGCGACAAATTAGGAAAAGAAATTGATGTTTATTATTCTAGAATGTATGCAATTGAAGGTGCTTTGGATGTATCTATATGTGAACGCATTGCTAGTATGCTACACAATTCGCTAGTAGAGAAGTTTATCATCCATCCCCCTGACACAGATCCAAATCCTTATTTACCAAAGGTTAATATCAACCATGAACCCACTGCACAAAAAATCAGTTTGCACATGAGCAAAAAACGCTTTGAAGAGCTGGCAAAAGAAAAACTACTCTCTCTTTCTATTGATGAATTTATTGCCATAAAGAAATACTTCAAACAGGAAAAAGTGATAAAACAGAGGTTAAAAGTAGGGCTTGATAAGAAAATAACTGATGTTGAATTAGAAGTTTTAGCACAAACCTGGAGTGAACATTGTAAACACAAGATATTCAATGCCCTTATAAGCTATGAAGAAGCTGGCGAAACTCATGCCATCAATTCATTATTCAAAACTTTCATCCGCGGTGCCACTGAACAACTGAAAAAACCGTATGTTATAAGCGTTTTCAAAGATAATGGCGGCATTATCAAATTCAATCATGAGTATGATATTGCAGTTAAGGTGGAAACACATAATGCCCCTTCTGCGTTGGATCCTTATGGCGGATCACTTACCGGCATTCTAGGAGTACAACGGGATGTCTTAGGCACTGGATTAGGGGCCAATCCAATAGCAAATTTGGATGTACTTTGCTTTGGTCAACTTGATATGCCACATGATGAGCTTCCAAAAGGAGTTCTTCATCCAAAAGTAATATATGAAGGCGTAGTTCGTGGCATAGAACATGGTGGCAATAAGATGGGCATACCAACCGTCAATGGCTCGATAGTTTTTGAAAGAGAATATGCTTATCGCCCATTAGTTTACTGCGGAACAATAGGACTAATGCCATCAATGATTGATAATCATAGAACGTCAGAAAAGATTGTAGAACCAGGATATCTTGCTATAATGGTTGGCGGAAGAATTGGAAAAGATGGCATTCATGGAGCTACTTTCTCGTCAATGCAAATAGATTCATCTGTTCCTCAAAGCGTCGTACAAATTGGGGATCCAATCACTCAGAAAAAAATGCTCGATTTTCTTTTAGAGGCAAGAGATACTCTTCTATATGAAGCTATTACAGATAATGGAGCTGGAGGCCTATCTTCAAGCATTGGAGAAATGGCACAAATAAGTGGAGGATGCGAATTATACCTTGATAAATGCCCACTTAAATATCCAGGTCTAGATCCATGGGAAATACTAGTTTCAGAATCTCAGGAACGTATGACTATTGCTATTAAACCAGAGAAATTAGACGAAATTCTTAAACTTGCTAAGATTCATGATACTGAAGCGACTGTTGTTGGTAAGTTTACTAAATCGCGTAAATTCCATGTTTTATACAAGGATGAAACAGTAGCTTATCTTGATATGGATTTTCTACATGAAGGCGTACCACAATTAAAACTCAAGGCATCCTGGAAAAGTCTTCTTTATAACGAACCAGCCATAAGAGGAACCAATTATTCTTCTACACTTCTGAAGCTCTTATCAGCACCAAACATTACAACTAAAGAAAGCGTCATAAGACGCTATGACCACGAGGTAAAAGGAACAAGTGTCATAAAACCAATAATGGCAGGGCCCGGAGATGCGGCAGTCATTCGCCCTCTTTATAATTCAGATGAAGGCTTAGTAATTTCTCATGGTATATGCCCTCGCTATGTTCATGATGGATATGCCATGGCTGCCCTTGCTTTTGATGAAGCCGTAAGAAATGCCATAGCGGCAGGAGCAAGATTTGGTTATATGGCATGTCTTGATAATTTCTGTTGGCCTGACCCAGTAAAATCAGAAAAAACCCCTGATGGAGAACAGAAACTGGGCAATCTTGTTCGTGCATGTATCGCACTTTATGATTGTGCTACTACATATGGCATTCCATTGATTTCAGGAAAAGATAGTATGAAAAATGATTATTACTCTGGTGAACGCAAATACTCTATCCCCCCAACCCTTCTCGTTACCATGGTTGGAAAGGTGAGTTCTATTCACAAAGCAATGAGTTCTGAATTTAAACAACCTGGTGATTTCATCTATGTTCTTGGAACTACCAAAGATGAATTGGGTGGAAGTGAGTTCTATAAGCTTTATAATGCAGTTGGTAACACTTTTCCGCAGGTAAATCTTGAAGACAATATGAAAATTTATAAAGCGCTTTCAGATGCAATAGAAGAAGATCTTGTTGCCTCTGTTCATGATATTTCAGATGGTGGTTTGGCAGTTGCATTTGCTGAATCTGCACTTGGATTTAATTTTGGAGCAGAGCTTAATCTTGATGAAATTGCTGCCGAAACAAGGAAAGATGAAGCTTTATTATTTGCTGAAAGTGCCGGCAGATTTATTGTGAGCGTTCCCCAAGATAACATTGGAAAATTTGAATATGTGATGCGCGGCACAGCTTGCAAAAGGGCCGGTAGAGTGAGGGGAGATAAACGTTTCATAATAAGAAAAACTGAGACTGCACTTATTAACGAGCCTATAGAAAAAATAAAAGACGCATATCTCAAGGGTGTTTAATGTGCTTGATGATTTGAAACATGAAATAGCAAATATGGTGGCCAATGCAACAAACACAACCCCAGAAGAAGTTTTACCCACTATCGAAGTAGGCAGATTTGGGGATCTATCAACGAAAATTGCATTCTCTCTTACTAAAGAAAACCCAGCAAAATTAGCATCTGACATAGCAAAAAAAATCAAAAAAACTAAAAACTTTGAAAAAATAGAAGTAGTTGGTCCCTACATAAATTTCTACTTTAGTGACAGTGCATATACAGTTATCCTATCCGACATCATCTCTAAAAAAGATCAGTATGGTGCTGGTAAAAAGAAAAAAGGCAAGATCATTGTAGAATTCCCCTCTGTTAATCCAAATAAACCCTGGCACATCGGTCATCTTCGAAATGCTCTTGTTGGTGATTCCGTTGCCCGTATTCTTGAGTTTGATGGTTATTATGTTGAAAGAGTAGACTATATCGATGATTTGGGCCTTCAAGTAGCTCAAAGTCTTTGGGGGTTTCTTAATTATGACATTGATCCAAAAGGCAAATTTGATCTCTGGCTTGGCGAACAGTATGTTGGTGTTGCAAAAAGATTTGAAAATGAGAAAGACATAGTTAAGGGCGTGAGAGATGCACTTCAGGCAATGGAAGAAGGAGATAATGAAATAGCGACTGCAGCCAGAGAAATGGCAGAAAATTGCGTACGTGCCCAATATGAAACTGCATTTAATTTTGGGATTTACCATGATGTTCTTGTATTTGAAAGCGACATTATGCAGACTATCTTCCAGGAAGGTGTTGATTTTCTAAAAAATGCCGATGCTGTTGTTCTGGAAACCGAAGGAAAAAATGAAGGTTGTTGGGTTGTTAAATTTTCTCCAGATTCTGAATTTGGAAAAATGGAGAATCCAGATAAAGTTCTTATGCGGAGTGATGGCACTGCAGTTTATACTGGAAAAGATACTATTTTTCATCTTTGGAAATTTGGGAAACTTAAAAATAAATTCAATTACAAACCTTTCACCAAACAACCAAACGGCAAAACGGCATACATGACATCTCCTGAAGGCAAATCAATGGACTTTGGCCATGCTTCAGAAGTAATAAATGTTATAGGTGTTGAACAAAAATATCCACAGAAAGTTATTGTAGAGATTTTGAAAAGATTGAATTTCAAAGAAGCAAAACATCTGCATCATCTTTCCTATGAACACGTTGCTTTGCCTGAAGGTAAATTTTCCGGAAGAAGAGGAACATGGATTGGATATGCTGCTGATGATCTGCTCCAGGAAGCTAAAGAGTTGGTTATGGAGAAAATAAAGTTGGATCTTCCAAAAATTGAAAAAGAAAATATTGCCAAAACTGTTGGTGTTGGTGCAATTAAATTTTCTTTTCTTAAAACAAGTGCAGACAAAAGAATTACCTTCAAATGGGAAGAAGCTTTGAGTATGGAGGGCGATTCTGGTCCTTATCTTCAGTATGCCTATGTACGCACAAAAGGAATTCTAAGAAAAACTAAAGAAAAAGCAAGCATATCCGCAATAACTTTCAATGATGATGAAAAAAAGCTTCTGAAAACAATGGCACAATTCTCTGATATTATTGCTAGATGTTCGCGTGAGCATACTTCACATCATCTTGCACAATATGCACTTGACTTATCATCCGATTTCAGTCGTTTTTATACAACCTCTCCAGTACTCTCTATAGATGATGAAAAAATAAGAAAAACCAGACTTTCTCTAACTCTCGCTACAAGTATTGTTCTGAAAAATGCTCTGAATTTATTAGGAATAGAATGCCCAGAACAGATGTAATTATTTCATTATTGATTTGATTACTTCTTCTTCATCTCTTTTTATTCCATGTTTACTAAAATATTTCAAAATTATCTTTACATCTCTTTCTAAGTACCTATTGGCGTGTGGATGCTCTTTTACGACTCCCTGCCCCCAATCTATAAAATATGGAACACTTCCGATCATAATGTTATATTCACTTACATCTGCATGAACTAGACCTGCTTTATACATTTTTTTCATATCATTCAAAATAGAATCCAAATCTTTTTCTCCATGCAAAGGACCAACCATATCCATAGTTGGATACGGCAATCCACCTTCTCCAAGAAATTCCATTACGATAATGTTATCCAAAAGATAGTACGGTCTTGGGGCATTAATCTTAGCCTTTTCACATATTTCCAGATTTTTATATTCTTTTCTTGCAAATATTTTTACAATTTCTTTTTCCGTATGTTTTATCTTCTCAAATCTGGGGTCTCCTATCAAATATTCTTCTCTTTTTAGAAAAAATGCAGTTTCCACTTTATATATTTTCACTGCAATGTGCTTTCCATCAGAATTTGTTGCTCTAAAGACATTTGCCTCCTTACCAGTAGATATACAATAATCTACTGCTGCAATTATCCCTTTTTTCAATAATTTAGAAAGTCCAAGAAGAGTGTTTTTGTCAAATACTTCGCTTTCTATCTTAAATCTTTCTTTAAGCTGATAATCTTCTTTGGAAGGTTTCTTTGTCATGTAATTAGACCTGGCCTTCTTCCTTTAGGATCTTTGCCTGCAATGGCCAATATCTCCAAATAATGTCTCCTTTTTTATCTCCTTCAATCTCCCAAATCTTGACTATTACTACATCCCCTTCTCTTACCCATACTCTATTTCTGAGCTTTCCTGGGATTCTACACATTCTTTCTTTACCGTCTTTACAGGCTACTTTCATTCTTGAACCGCCCATTAATCCAAGTACAACACCGAGAACTTCCCCCTCTCTTGGCATTCTGAGACGCCTTCTTTCTTCATCTTCGCTTAGCTGAGGTTTTCCATACTTTTTTCCTGTCAACATATCACCTTATTGCTGCTTGAGCACCACAACTCTCGCAGACAAGATTACGCAATCGGTTGCCCATCTCTTCAATGTGTGTGTCCGGACGGTTGCATTGCTTACACATAACGTACTTACCTATGAACTCTTCAAGTTTTTTATTGAGTATATTCCCAGCAAGTTTTCTTTGTAATACAAGTCTCTCGCCTTGTTGTTCTGCTGGAACTGCCAATTCTTTTGTGAGGAATTTTGAAATAAATTGTGGGTCTCTTCTTATTTTTTCAGCAACAGCTTTGAAGTTTTTTACTATAGTTTTATTTCCTTCTGTGAAGTATTCGAATTTTGGTATCTCGAATCTCTCCCCCGTTGATTGCTTTTTTGGGAGATTTGAGTATATCTCATCTAATAAGTCTTCATATTCAGAACCCATACAGAATTAACAGAAGTAACGCTTTATATTTATGTGCCTTCCTCCCAACTTGTCAAATATTCCTTCTGTTCTTTGCTTAATTCATCTTTTTTTACTCCCATTGCTGTAAGTTGCAGTTCGGCTATTTTATTATCCAGCTCCTCTGGAAGTCTTATTACTTTGGCAGAAAGTTTTCCTTTGTTTTCTACCAAATATTCGCATGCTAATGCCTGCCCAGCAAATGAGGTTGCCATTACTTCTGATGGGTGCCCTTCAGCAGCAGCAAGGTTTACTAGTCTTCCCTCTGCACAAAGATAAATCTTTTTTCCTTTAACATCATATTCTTCTAAGAATGGTCTGATCCTTCTTTTTTTCCAAATCTTATTCATCCCAGAAACATCAATTTCATTATCAAAGTGTCCAGAATTAGCTAATAATGCCCCATCTTTCATGTTTTCTATATGCTTGGTGTTTATCACGTGTTTATCTCCTGTAACAGTTACAAATATATCTCCTATTTTTGCTGCTTCTGCGATTGGTATGACATAATATCCATCTAATCGTGCTTTCATTGCCCTAAATGCATCTACTTCAGTTACGATAACATTTGCGCCCATCCCGGCGGCCCGCAGAGCAACCCCTTTTCCACAATCCCCATATCCACATACAACGAAATTTTTACCTGCAATTAAAACATTCGTCGCTCTCAAAAGTCCATCTATTGTGGATTGACCTGTTCCATAATAATTGTCCAAAAGATGCTTTGTTTTATTGTCATTTACTGCGATCATTGGGTATTCTAATACTCCGTCTTTTTCCATAGCATGTAATCTTATTATCCCAGTAGTTGTTTCTTCACACCCGCCAATTACCTTCTTGAGTTTATCCTTGTGTTTTGTATGGAGTGCAGTTACTAAATCACATCCATCATCTATTGTAATCATTGGCTCTTGTTTGATGACTCTTTCTATGTAATCGTAATACTCTTCTTTGGTTTCCCCTTTCTTAGCATAAACACTAATCTCTTCTTCTGCAAGGGCAGCAGCTACATCATCCTGTGTAGAGAGTGGATTACAACTTGCAATAGCAACCGTTGCTCCACCTGCAACAAGAGTTCTTACCAACACTGCAGTTTCTTTTGTTACATGCAATGCAAGCCCTATTGTTATGCCTTTGAAAGTTTGTTTTTTCTTGAATCTTTCTCTGATTTTAAGCATTATGGGCATATTCCTTTCTGCATATTCAATATTCAATCTTCCTTGTTGTGCAAGTGCAATATCTTTTACTTTATAATCAGACATAATAAAGATAAAGATCAAATCCCTTATAAATATTCACGCAGTTTTTATCATAAGGTGAATCAAATAGCTAAGAAGCACGTACTTCAGTTGGAATCAGTTATCAAAACTTATCATATGGGGGAAGGGATAGAGGTTCATGCACTTCGTGGAGTAGATTTGCAAGTTTTTCAGAATGATTTTATTTCGATAATAGGGCCAAGCGGTTCAGGGAAGTCAACCCTTTTACATATAATGGGATTGTTGGATACACCAACTTCTGGAAAAAGATATATCGATGGTATTGAAACAAGTCAAATGAATGAAGACGAACAGGCTAGTGTAAGAGGCAATAAGATTGGTTTTGTATTCCAAACATTTAATCTTATCTCATCTCTTACTGCCCTGGAAAATGTAGAACTTCCATTATTATTACGTACTGGTGATGGAAAGAAGAGGAAAGAAAAAGCAATTCAACTTCTTGAAAGGGTTGGCCTTGGTGATAGACTAGACCATAGACCAAGCCAACTCTCTGGTGGGCAGAGACAAAGAGTTGCTATTGCCCGCGCCCTCGTCAATGATCCTGAAATAGTGCTTGCTGATGAACCTACGGGCAACCTTGATTCAAAAACAGGCCATGAGATACTTGGGATTTTAAAAGGTCTTCATGAGGAAGGTAGAACAATAATTATAATTACTCACGATGAGTATATCGCCAAAGTAACGAAAAGAATGGTGCGATTAAAGGATGGAAAAATTGAGAAGGTGTAAAAATGATTAGAAATATGTTGGCAATTTTGCTTTTGATTGGATTTTGTTTTGCTGGTCTTACAGTATCAAGTTATAATGTTTCTCAGGAGAGCTTTAAACCAGGCTCTAATGGCATTATTACACTGACTGTTGCCAGTTCTTCGACAACTGATGATCTTATCAGTGGCGTCAATATGCAAACGATAGCACCACCAGAAATTGTTATCGCCAGCAAACAGACTATTGGAGATCTTGAACCTGGTGCTTCAACCATCATTTCGCTCCCATTCCAAGTTGCTAGCGATGCCCAAAGTGAAATCTATGTTGTTAAGTTTGAAATAAGTGGGATAGCTGATGATCCGATGGGTGGCTATGATATGTTCACCAGAAGAGTATCTGTCCCAGTAACTGTATTACAACCCCCAATACTAGGCTTTGCAACCGATAAACAAACAATAAGCAATGTTGACGAATTGAATCTTACAGTATCTAATAATGGTGGCCCGGCTACGAATATTCGCATCAGTATCCCTGAAACATCATCAATTTCTCTTTATGGAAAAGATGAAATCTACATTGCAATGATAGAAGATGCAGTAACAACAAGTGTTATGGTTGATGCTCGTGATGCAACAGATGGTTCAATCAACATTCCGTTTGATGTTGAATATGAAGATGAACTCGGTATCGTTCACTCTTATAGTACAAAATTAAGAATGACTGTTAGAAGTGAGCAACTTGATCTTGGGATAACACAAAAAAGTGAGATTTATACAAGAAGCGAGTCAACACTTACTCTTGAAGTATCTAATAATGGTGCTGAAACGCTTGAAGATGTTCGTCTTAACTTCCAGAATAGCAGTCTGAAGCTTAAGGAAGAGGATGAATATAAATTTGGAGATTTAGAACCAGGTGAAAGTGCATCCGTCTCTTTGCTTGTATTTACAGATTTAACTCCGGGTCTAAATCTTATTGAAGCTGAACTTGAATGGATAGAAAAAGACCTTCTAAAGAGCGAATCAAGAAATGTTCCAATTACAGTGACATCGGATGCTGATGTTGCTGTTTATCTTGAAGCAAAACCCATTCCCTTAACAAGAGGTGCCGAACACACAATCTCAGTTCTTGTTTCCAATCTGGGTTCTTATGGTATAGAAAATGTTGATGTATCCCTTTCTTCCTCTGTTTTACAACCACTTGATATATCAGAAAAACAATATATCGGTGGATTGCAAAGGGATGATTTTTCAACAGTACAATTTCTTGTAAAAGTCAATGCTACAGAAGTTGGCAGTTACCCAACATATATAACAATCAATTATCGTGACCAATCTGGAGAATGGAAACAAAAACAGTTGATACAATCTATTTCAGTATATGATGGAGTTGTAGAAGAACAAAGTCCCTTACCTCTTATGGTTGGCATCCTGCTATTGGTGGTAATCATCTGGTACTTTAAATTCAGGAAGAAAAAATGAACTTAAAGGAAATAGTGGAATTTAGCATCAATTCTCTTTACCACCAGAAACTGCGCTCTTTCCTTACAGTATTGGGCATTGTAGTTGGCATTTCTTCAGTTGTTATTCTGGTTGGTCTTGTTCAGGGACTTAAGGCTGACGTGCTTGAACAATTGGAAGATTTTGGTCCACGCACGATAATCATCACTCCCACTAGTACTGAAGGTGGGGGAGGGGGCATTGGTGCAGGTTCTAGTTTTATGCCTACCAGTGGAAAACTTTTTGAAAAAGATTATGAACGGGTAAAACGACTTCCAGAAATAAAAAGCATAACCAAAGTAATCTCAGGAAGGACTACCATAACATTCAAAGATGAATCCATAGATGCAATTGTCTTTGGTATTGAAGCTGGTCTCTTTGATGATACTGTTCCAGTTGAACTTGAATCAGGCAGATTTCTTGAGGAAACTGATAGTGGAGTTGCCGGTGTTGGAGCAGACATTGCAAGCGGTTTTGATGAAGATATTAAGACACAATCAAACATCTATCTAGCTGGTAAAAAATTCAAAGTAGTTGGAGTTCTAAAACCAACTGGCAATTCATTTGCACCTCTTGATAATGTTATTTTTATAGATTTTGATGATGCAAGGGATCTTTTCAATGAATCATTAGTTGAGAATGAAATTTCCTATATTAGACTTACTCTTGATGAAGGTACTGATGTGGATGCTGCAACAGAAGAAATAGAAGATATTATGATGGCCTCCCATCGTGTTACTGAAGATGAAAAAGATTTTGGCGTAATAAGTCCAACATTTATTAATGAACAATTTAGTGGGGTACTTGATCTTCTTGCTATTTTCCTTGGTTCTATTGCTTCAATCTCCCTTATTGTTGGTGGTATTGGCATTTCTAATACAATGTTTATGAGTGCAATGGAAAGAAGAAAAGAGATAGGTACTATGAAAGCTGTTGGAGCAACTCAAAGCCAAATTCGCAATGTTTTTCTTGTGGAAAGCTCCATAATCGGCCTTTTGGGTGGAATCATGGGGCTTTTACTGGCAGCTTTGGTGGGCATTACCCTAATTTATCTTTTGGAACTAACATTCATTTTTGATCCAGTTATTACTGTTGGTGCACTAGTATTCTCTATGAGTATTGGTCTAATCTCAGGAACCTTTCCGGCAATTGAAGCTGCAAAAGTAGATCCGATGGTAGCATTGAGGTATGAGTAATGAACATTCACGAAGCATTTCTCTACGCAATAAAAAATCTTTCCAAACGTAAGCTACGTAGCTGGCTTACTATCATTGGAATGGTCATAGGTGTTATTGCGATTGTAGTAATCCTTTCGATTAGCGAAGGCTTCAACAAAGACATTACTGATCAAATGGCTGCATTTGGCGCTGATCAAATTCTTGTTTATCCTATAGCTTCTATGGATCAAACTTTTAGCGGTGGAAGTTTTGCACTGCAACAAACAAGCGGCAAACTTTTCCAAGCAGATGTTGATGATATTGAGAATGTTCCTGGTGTAAAAAATGTTGCACGAGTCACATATGGCAGAGCGAGCCTTTCCTTCAAAGGAAAAAATATTACTGCAACGATTTTTCCTGCTGATGATACAATATTCGACCTCTATGGCGATTATATACAAATAGAGAGTGGACGAGTCTATCGAGAAGGTGAACGACATGTTGCATTTTTTGCAGCAGATGCAGCTACTAATTATTTTGGCAAGGATAAAGTAGAATCAGGAAGTATTGTCCAAATTAATGGAAGAAATTATCGTGTTGTTGGTATTCAAAAAAGAATTGGAACTTCATTATCTGCTCAGGACGATACAGCCATCTATGTTCCTTTTGAAGATTCAAAAGAACTTTTTGAAGGTCAATTTCTTGATGATGAAGTTGGTTTCATTATGGTTCAGATTGATGAAGGGTTTGATGCCAATAGCATAAAAGATGCAATCGAAAGAAAACTTGCTGCCAATCACAGAGTTAGACTTGATGATAAGGATTTCACTGTAATAACTTCAGATCAAATTATGGAAATTGTGGGTACTGTACTGCTTTCTGTTCAAATAGTACTAGTTATCGTAACCTTAATTGCTTCAGTTGTTGGTGCAATAGGTATAGCTAATACAATGTTCATGAATGTTCTTGAAAGAATTAAAGAAATCGGGATTTTAAAAGCAGTTGGAGCAACTGAGAAACATATAATCCTTCTTTTCCTTATTGAAAGTGCAGTGATCGGATTTGCAGGAGGATTAATTGGGTTGTTACTTGGTTATGCAACATTACAACTTCTTATTGAATTCTTTGATGTTCCTGTTTTTCTCAGACTTAGAATAATTGCATTTGTTTTTATTTTCTCAATAGGTACTGGTGTCCTTGCTGGTTTGTTGCCTGCCTATCGTGCAGCAAAAATGGATCCGGTCGAAGCTCTTAGATATGAGTAATCATCTTATGTCTCTTGCTGCTCTTTCTACAGTTTCAAGAAACATATTAGTCGTTCTTTCATTTGTTAATGCAGTTACTCTTATCAAAGATGGCTCTTCTGCCCATATTCTTTGAGGAAGAAATGAGGTTCCTGGAACACAATTTATTACTGGAATTCCTTGCTCCAAACTAAATTCAGCCAATCTTTGGGCCTGATTAAACCCTGATCCATGTGTTCTTGCTAAATTATCCAGACCAAATGTCACATAAAATGAAGCCAGTGTTCTTGGATCTATATTATCAAGCTCGCCATTATGATCGTAATGCGTTGATACATACACCCCTGGAATGCCATCTAATGCTGTTGCTATTTTCAAAAGATTAGCATTAACTTTTTCTCTCCTTTCTCTAAAGAATCTTTTATTCTGTTCCAAAATGCCACTATCACTTTCCATCTTTTTCAAATAATTAAGAAGTCCCAATTGAATATGCACTGGAACCAATCCTAATCTTGGAAGTATCAAATAATCAAGACAATTGAAATAGTCATGTCTATAATCTGGATAATGCCCTTCTGTCCAATGTAATCTTAGTGCCCCTAATCTTAAGCCACACAGACCATATCCTTTAGAGGCCGTTTCAAAAACACCTACGGGTATTTCGATACCTTCATCTATTGCGATTTCTATTGGATCAAGAGGTGCTCCATCAGGTCTAAATGCTTCATATGCAGTATCAAAAAATGCAACTATTGGTCTTTTTTCAACTTCACTTTGCTCTTTTATTACTTGCATCGTTTCCACTATTGCCTCTCTTGACATCGCAGAACCAATTGGGTTTCCGATTGTAGTACATACAACACATTGAACCCCGCCTTTTCCATTGCTTTTTGATTCTTTCAATAGTTTGTTCAATGACTGTGGATCTGGTACACCATCTTTTCTTAATGCAAAATCAACTAATTCTGCTTCTTCTTTGTATGCCACCCCAAGATGTATTATATAAATCCATCTATGAACAGCTAGTTTGTCTCCAGGGGCAAGCAAAAGTGGTGCCATTCCAACTTGGGCAGCTTCACTGCCTCCAGCAGTTATGACTGTTCTGACATTTTCGAATTTTTTTGGATCTTTCAAAACACTTGCAGGGTCAGAAAGGTTTGCTCTTTTCATTACTTCTAAAAGTTCAGGTACCCCAGCTGATGTTGTGTACCCACAACTAATTTTATCGTGTTCAGCACCGAGGGCTTCTCGTATAGAATCCATTAAAGTTGGATTTGGACGTAGATGACCATTATTGTCTTCTCCTGCATTTGGATTCCAGTAAGCATTTGGGTTTCCAAGAGCCATATCTACGATTGGCAATTTTCTTTTTAGTGCTTCTGCTAATACAGGTTCGAGTCCAGTTCTTCTCAAGGTCGTTGTCTTTAACCCCTTATATGGTTTCCCGTATCTATCATATCTAGTGGTCTTAAATGTTCTATCCATAACCAATGCCTCTAAAATTGATTTAAGCCAGTTTTTTTAAAAATCTACCATTTCTTCTCCATCAGATATTTATAGCTTCTCATTTTAACTCCAAACCAATGGAACTCATAGTAGCAGAAAAACCGCGTGTAGCTGAAAAAATTGCCAATGCTATTGGGGATAAGGTAGAAAAAAAAGCACATAACGGTATTTCTTATTACCAAACGTCTTACAATGGACATGAAATTGTTGTTGCTCCCGCGGTTGGCCATGTTTACACTCTCGTAGAAAAAGAAAAGAGCAGAAGCTATCCAGTTTTTGATATAGAATGGGTTCCTTCGTATGAAGTTTCCAAAGAGGCTGCATATACAAAGGGCTATGTCATGCTTCTACAAAAACTTGGCATGAAAGCTGATACATTCATCTCTGCCTGTGATTATGATATTGAAGGAAGTACGATAGCCTACAATGTTTTTCGTTATGCAACTACTATAAGAGATGGCCAGAGAATGAAATTCTCTGCACTTACAAAAGCTGATCTTTTTGAGGCATATGAAAAACGCAGTGATTTCGATTATAATAATGCTTATGCAGGAGAAACAAGGCACATCATTGACTGGTTTTATGGTATAAATCTTAGTCGGGCACTGATGAGTGCACTTCGAAGGGCCCATAAATACCGGGTACTTTCCATAGGTCGTGTTCAGGGCCCGGCGTTATCTATTTTATCACATTTAGAACGTGAGGTTAGAGCATTTGTTCCTACCCCCTATTGGGAGCTTACTACTAACATTAAGGGAATTGAATTTGTACACAAAAAAGGCCGCTTCCTTGCTGAGCCAGAAGCTGATGTTGCACTTGCAAAAACAGATAATAACGGCCTTGTTGCATCGGTTGATAAAAAAGAGCAGCAAATTTTACCAAATCCTTGTTTTGATTTAACAAGTTTACAAGTAGAGGCGTATAGACTTTTCAAATATACTCCCTCCCGCACTCTTGAAATAGCACAGAATCTTTATGAGGCATCTTTGATTACCTACCCAAGAACATCATCTCAAAAAATCCCCCCAACTATCAAATTAGCACCAATTATAGCCGCTCTTTCCAAAAATTCATCATATACTAAACTTGCGAACAAATTAATCGAAAATAATTGGTATAAACCGCTACAAGGAAAGAAAGATGACCCAGCACATCCTGCCATTCACCCTACTGGCATGACTGGAAGTATAAACGGCCCTGAGAAAAATTTATATGATCTCATAGTTAGACGTTTTCTTTCAGCATTTGCACCTGCAGCTAAACGTGAGCGGGTAAGGGTTGAAGTTGATGCTGGCGGAGAAGTTTATGCAGCATCAGGTAGCAGGCTTGTTGAAAAAGGCTGGACTGAATTTTACGGCAAATATTACAAAACTGAAGACGTTCAACTTCCTGAATTTAAAGAAACAGAAAAAGTGTCCCTTTCAGATAAAAAGAAAACAAAGAAAGAGACAAAACCACCAAAAAGATTTACCCAGGCTTCCATTGTTTCTGAACTTGAAAAACGTCATCTAGGAACTAAATCAACGCGTTCTGTAATTATTGATACATTGTTCAAGAGAGGATATGTAGAGAGCAAATCACTAGAAGTAACTGATTTTGGTCTTAAGGTTTGCGAGATTCTACAGAGATATGCACCAGAAATTCTAGATGAAAATCTTACGAAAAAAATAGAAGAAGAAATGGAAGCAATACAAGAAGGAAAACTAGAAAAAGAAAAAGTTGTAAAAGGAAGCAAAGAAGTCCTCACCCAAATACTTGATAAATGGAAATCTAATGAAGAAAAGATAGGGAAAGATTTAGTTGAAGCACTTACAAGTACATTAGAAAAAGAAAGTCTTATCGGTGACTGTGACAAATGCACTAAACAATTGCGTATCATACACATGAGGGCAGGCAAACAGTTTATTGGCTGTTACGGTTACCCGAATTGTAAAAATGCCTACCCACTGCCAACTGGTGCTCGTGTTAATCCAACAGGTAAGAAATGTGATCAATGTGGCAAACCAACGGTAAATGTTAAAAAAGGCAGAACTGCATATACAATGTGTATAGATCCAAAGTGCCCATCAAAAGCTAGTTGGTATAAACGTGGTGAGGATGCGAAGAATAGCAAATCATAAGGTGAAAGGAAAAAGAGTTCTTGTTAGAGTTGATTTTAATTGCCCTGTTGAAAATGGGCAAATAACATCTGATGTTCGTATCAGAGCTCATGCTGAAACCATAAAAGATCTAAGTGAGCGCGGTGCCCGTGTTATTGTTCTCTCCCACCAAGGAAGAAAAGGCCGCGATGATTTTCTAAATCTGGAACAACATGCAAAAAGACTCCATGACATACTAAAAAAAGATGTTATTTTTGTCGATGATGTTGTTGGAAAGAGAGCCATTCATGCTATTGAAAAATTGGAAAACGGGCAGATACTTGTTCTTGACAATGTAAGGAATATGCATTGCGAAACAGAACACCCTGACGGTCAGGGAGAAATCGTTTACCATCTTTCTTCTCTTGCTGATTACTTTGTATTAGATGCACTATCTGTTGCACATAGAAAACATTCTAGCATTGTTGGTTTCAAGGATAAAATCCCGTGCTTTGCTGGCAATGTTCTGGCAGCAGAAGTTGATGCAGTGGACAAGATAAAAAAAGGAACTGATGTAACGTTCATTTTTGGTGGTTCAAAAGCAAATGACTCTTTTGCCGTTATGGACAAATGGCTTTCAGAAGGACGTGCCAAGGAAATTTTGGTTGGAGGGGCTCTTTCCGTACTTCTACTTTATGCTAATGGACACAGCATTGGTGATTCAATCGACTACCTGAAAGATTCTGGTCTTGAAGAAAAAGTGCCTGCTGCAAAACAAATGCTTGAAAAATTCGATGGAAAAATAGTTCTTCCTGTTGATGTTGGGCTTTCAATAAAAAAAGAAAGATTGGATCTGGAAAATGAAACAAGAATAGAGAGGCAGGAATGTGATGTTGAAAATGTGAAAGAAGGGCAGATTTGGGATATTGGAGAAAAGACAATTGAACGTTATAAAGAAGTGATAAATAATTCTCATTTTATTGTTTTGAACGGCCCTATTGGTGTTTATGAAGTTGATGATTTCTCAAAAGGTACAAAGGCCATTCTTGAAGCTATTGCAAATTGCGATGCATTTTCTTTACTTGGTGGTGGCCATACTCTGGCTGCATTGGAAAAATTCAATATTGATAAAAAATACTTTGGGTATGTGAGCCTTTCAGGAAAGGCATTGATAAAATATCTGTGTGGAAAAGAACTTGTTGGTCTTTTAGCATTAGAAGAAAATGAGAAGAAATTCCCTAGCATATGATTTCACTTAGCTTTTTATACCAACAAGTCAAACATAACTGTAGGTGTGAGTATGGCAATCGACCAGAAAATTCTAGAAAAGGCTAGACGCTATGATAAAGACGGGAAGGTCATACTCTCACTGGAACAGAAAGGCTTTTGTGTTGCCCTTCTTAAAAATGGAAAAACAGCTGAAAAAGAATCAAATGATCCAAAAGAATTCCACAAACTCATAAAATCATCTTCTGTTTCTTGGGTCGATTATATAGTAGAAGATCTCAAAAGAGATGCCATCGCAACTGCGACTTCTATGGGCTTCAGTGAGACACTTGTCAGTACTCTTCTAAAAGGAGCTTCTGAGAGTGGTTATGAAGATCTTGATGTTGAAATGGGGCTGCTAGTTCCTGTCATTTATGCCAAGGGATTTGATGTTACTATCGAACATATTCTTGTTCTGTTGAAACCCAATGTGGTTGTTACGATCCACACCACTGAAATAACTAGATTCTTTAGATTAAGGCGATACGGAAAAATATTCATGCAAAAGATCAAACCTAGGGATGCAAAAGAAGATCAGGTTACAATGGTCCTCACAAGAATATTGGATGAAAATAATAGCAGAAACTTCGATGCATTGAGGCACATAGAAAAAACTGCTGATGGGGTAAGTGAAAAACTTTCCAAAATAGATACTCCAAGAGAAGAAATAGGAAGAGAAATTCATTTTATGAAACATGCCCTGATGGTCTATCTAAATGGTCTTTGGCAAACAATTGATGTGCTTAACACGTTGCGTTACGGAGACCCCGAAATACTCACTGATGATGATAGACTGCTTGCCCGTATAGGTGCTTTGGTTATTGAGGTAAATTATCAAATACAGCTTGCAGAACATATGGGCGAAGTGCTGGCAAGCGGATTAGAGGTTATGCAGAGCATTTACAATAACCAATTGCAGATTCTGAATAATAAATTAGCATTGCTTGTGGGCTATCTTACTGTTCTCGGTACTGCTGTTTTAGTACCAAATACTGTTGCTACTATTTTCGGTGTTCCATTCTTTACTCTTGGTGAAGATTTTCTTCCTTATTATCTGCTTATTATCATAGGTTCTACTGTTTTTTCTATTCTTATCGCCTGGTGGTGGGTTAAAAGCAGCGGCCTTCTTCCCAAAAGAGTTGACTAATTTTACTTTCTGATTCTCTATACTAAAGATTATTAAATAGTTATGAATATATATTCATTATGGTCCGCCCAAAACGATGTAGGATGATCTATGCAGAACCAGATGTTGTTTACTTCAAACCAAGAGGAGTTCAATTAATTGATTTGAAAGAAGTAGAACTTGCAGTAGAAGAGTTTGAAGCAATTCGTTTAGCTGATCTGCAAAATACAAAACAAATTACAGTAGCTAAACAAATGGTCATTTCTCAACCGACACTTCATAGATTGCTAGAGTCTGCACACAAAAAAATAGCAGATGCACTTGTAAATGGCAAAGCAATCAAGATTCATGGGGGAACCTATAGTATAAAAAAGAGGTGAAATTATGCCACAAGGAGATGGAACTGGCCCATGGTGGGCACAAAGAAATTGTTGGAGAGGTAGAGGGCTTGGAAGAGGTCTTGGATTCGGAAGTACCAAAGAAGATCTGAAAGCATATGCCGAAGAACTAAAAGAAGAATTGGCAGTTATAGAAAAAAGGCTAAAAGAATAATTCATTTCCCGTAAAGATCTTTTACTTTTCCCATAATCATATCTTCAATACCAAATTTTACATTCTTACTTGGGACCATAACCAAAGCAGGCCACTCTAATCCTTCTGCATAGGCTACCCTTATCCTTCTATGACCATCCAAAAGAATCATTTTTCCATTTTTTTCTAAAATTATTATTGGGGTACTGTAGCCTTCCCCTATTGCAGAACTTATCATCCTCATTTTTTCCTTTGCAGTAGCTTCAGCTTCTTCTCCTGCATAAGTACAATATACTTCACCGAGCTCTTTATGAGTCATTTTCTTTTCTTTTTTAGAAAATTCCAACCCTGGATAAAGTGCCCTATAATAGTCCATGAGTTTTTTGAAAATTCGTTCTTGTTCTTCAGAAGGAACCAATCCGACAACCATGCTATCACCAAACCATCAACTCATGCTATGTTTTAATTTCTTCCATACGTTATTTTTTCAATGTCTCTTTTGATAAAAAATGCCACTATCGTTACTCAAAATGATCAGCGTGAACTAATAGATGGTGATATCCTCATTGAAGGAAATAAGATCATTCAAATTGCCAAGAATATTGATGCAAAAGCTGATATTGTAATAGACGCAACCGGAAAAATAGCAATTCCTGGGCTGGTTAATACACATACTCATATTGCTATGACTGTATTCCGTGGCTATGGCGAAGATTTACCATTACATGAATGGTTGGAAAAGAAAATATGGCCTATAGAAGCAAAACAAACCCCTGAGGATGCAGGGATAGCAGCACAACTTGCTTTTTGTGAAATGATAAGAAGCGGAACAACCTCATTTGCTGAGATGTGTATTCATGATGCTAAATCCCTTTTTGAATCAGCAGAAAAAGCTGGTATCCGTGGTATAATTGCACAGGGAATCTTGGATCTTGGCGACACATCAAAAATACCTGAACTTTTGAATAAAGCCAAAACTGCTTCTGAATATCAGACTGAATTAGTGCATGCCTCTATAGCTCCACATGCCCCTTACACCTGCTCAGAAGAATTACTTATAAAAACAAAAGAGCTAGCAAAAAATCTAAAATACCAAATCCATGTGAGTGAGACGCGCAAAGAGGTTTTTGATATTTTGAAAAAAACAGGCAAATACCCCTATGAGTATCTGGATTCGATTGGGTTGATGGATGCAAATTCCATATTTGTACATGGAGGCTGGCTCACAAAAAAAGAGATCCTTTTAGCTGGAAAAAGAAAAATAACTGTTTCTCATTGTCCTATCAGCAATCTTAAGCTTGCCACCGGAGGCATAGCGCAAATAACTGAACTGGATGCTGCTGGAGCCAATGTTTCACTTGGCACTGACAGCGCTGCCAGTAACAATTCTCTGAATATGTTTGAAACTATGAAAATGGCCTCTCTTCTCCAGAAACATCATTATTGGAAGGCCGATGCCATTCCAACCCAGAAATTAGTTGATTTTGCTACTAGAAATGGTGCAAAAGCCATTGGTTTTGATAATGGTTCTATAGAAAAAGGAAAACTTGCAGATATTGTTCTCCTCGAACGTGGTCCTAATCTGTGCCCTGAACATGATCTAATTGCTAATTTAGTCTATTCAGCAGGCCCTCAAAATGTTACTGATGTAATTATAGATGGCAAAATCGTAATGCAAAACAAGAAAATATTGACACTTGATGAAAAAGCAGCAATTGAAAAAGCTGCTGAACTTTCTACAGAGATAAAAAACAGGTAATTTATACTCTTTTTCTGCATTAATATACTCGCAGACTTTCAACTTTGACCACCGAAAAATTTATAAATAGCTATGTTCATAATTCTTATACGAGTTTTTAAAAACTTTATGTTAAATTGTGGAGGTTTTCATATGGGTTCTACGGCTACTAAATGTCCAGAATGTAAGAGTAAAAGAGTTATTCGTGATTATGAAAAAGGAGAGCTTCTTTGTGCCAGCTGTGGTTTGATTATAGCTGAGAATATTCATGATATGGGTCCAGAATGGCGTGCCTTTGATGCCGAACAAAAGGAAAAGAAGGCAAGAGGCGGTGCCCCAATCAAATATATGAGGCCAAACAAGGGCCTTGTAACTGAAATTGACCAGTACAATAGAGATATTAGAGGAGGTAAAATTAGTCCAAAGAAACAGGCACAGCTTTATCGTATGAGAAAATGGCATAAACGTGTTTCTATTGCCACTTCAATGGAAAGAAACCTGGTTATTGCCCTTGCTGAGCTTGATAGAGTTGCTTCTGCCCTTGGATTGCCAGAGAATATCAAGGAAAGTGCAGCACTTTTATACAGGCGTGCAGTCAAAGAAGAGCTTATTAGAGGAAGATTAATTGAGAGTGTTGTTTCTGCTGTAATTTATGCTATTTGTAGATTGCAAGGAATCCCAAGAACACTGGATGAAATATCCAGAGCATCAGGCATTGAGAAGAAAGAGATCGGCCGTGCATACAGATTCCTTAAGGCAGAGTTAAAGGTTGACGTTCCTTTGACAGATCCAGCACAATATGTTCCTAAATTTGCTACTGCTCTTAAGCTTGGCGGCGATGTGCAGAAAGAAGCTATTAAACTGATAAAAAAGGCTTTGAAAAAAGGACTTATTTCAGGAAGAGGGCCTACTGGTGTAGCTGCTGCAGCTCTTTATATAGCAAGCGCAATGCATGGTGAAAAGAAAACACAGAAAGAAGTTGCTGATGTAGCTGGCGTTACTGAAGTTACAATAAGAAACCGCTACAGAGAATTAAAGAAAGAGCTTGGTCTTAAGGTCAACCTTTAGACTAACATGGCACAGGCAATAGCTTCTATCTCGTCCATTGTTGCAGTTCTAACTACGAACCTGCCAGAGGATGTTTCTACTATCGATTTGCCATTTCTAGGTTCTTCGCCATCTAATTCTCTAACTACTATTCCAAGTATCTCTACACTAGAATTTTGATTTGCCAATCCACTCGGACCTCTCACAACAGCTTCCAGGGTTCTTGTTCTTTGAATGCGTGCTTCGACTTCTCCAACTCTTTTCTTTGCTGCATCAAGGATTTTAGATATTGGCTGAGATCTATCAGTCTTATCTATGGGTAGTCCTCTAGCTAAGTGATTAAATGTCATGTGTTTCTTTGTGAAGCTTAATGTTTATAAATAATATGCCTAGTGCTTTATACCCCTACTTACATAATGAACTTGATGATGATTGTTCGACAGACCGAGGAGAAATCCTGTGAAGATAACATCACGTCTGAGAACTTTTGCTTTTAGTCAACTGAGGGCAAAAGTTCATTAACAACAATAAACTTTGTTCATTGTGCCCCTTGAATCTAATTCAAGCGGGAGGTCGACCGTATTAACTAATGTTTTTTATGCATCTATAAATCCAGGCAAAATTGACAGATTGCCTTATAATTTCTTTTCAATATACTAAAATTAGTGATGAGAAGCAATACCTCTGAGGAAACTTTTTAGGAACACGATTGAATGCTTTGCATTCAAGGTGCCCATTGAAACTTCGTTTCAATCGGGAAGTTTCATCAAAAACTAGTTTTGGTGGAGCTTTTACTAAAAGCTCCAATGAAGAAGATCTTGAGTTCTGACGAACGCAGTGAGGAAGAACTTGAGAGATTTGAACGAAGTTCAAATAGATCTTGAGTTCTGAACCATTACTTTTGACTTATGTCCTCTAAGGGCAAAAGTAAAGGTATTGGTCAAAAACCTTGAGGCAATCCTAAAGAAGTTTGATGAAACTTTAACCTTAGTAAATAAGGAGAAAAGTTTCTGATCTTGAGTTCTGACGAACGCAGTGAGGAAGAACTTGAGAGATTTGAACGAAGTTCAAATAGATCTTGAGTTCTGACCCGAAACCTTTTAGTTTCTCAGTCAATACTTCGGTAAAAAGGTTTAGGGATCATCCCAAAACAGGTTTTGTACGGACAGGATGTTTGATGACCGATTGAAGCAGAGCTTCAATGGTCCTTTGAAACTTTGTTTCAAACGGAAACTTTAATCTACGTATGATAAGAGAAAAGTTCATAATAAACTATTTTATATTTTTCCTAAGAAGCTCTGTTATGCCAAAGAAGAAAAAAGCTGAAACAAAAAAGAAAGAACCAAAATCCAAACAGGCTGAATTAAAAGAAAAATTAGAAAAACCAAAATTAGTAGAACCTCCAGAAGCACCAACACAACCAAAAATTGAGAAACCAGAACCAACGAAAGGAAACTGGTTTAACACCATATTCTGTTTTATAGCTTTCTTCGTCGTACTTTTCTTTGAATTGGGTTTTATTTATGAATATGTAACTAACATGTGGAAACCAGAAATAACTTCATATGTAGCAGTTATTCTTTTGAGTCTTTACACAGTCTTTTTCTTAGTTACACTTGCTTTTGGCTTTGCTTTCAACGTCATTTCCAAATTTGTCGGCACTCTTGAGAAACATTCACTACTCTTCAAGATAGATAAAAAACTTGATTCACTTCTATGGTGGCTCATTCCTGTATTTGCACTTTTAGGCTTGCTTCTAAATGTAATAGTTGTCGAATGCTTCTATTACACATGCATTTAAATTTTTCTGAAGTTTTACTATCATGCGAAGGGGGATCGCACTATTTGTTATAGGTTTGCTGTTCGGAGTTTTGTCTTACTACTTGTTATCCATTCCAATCATTACTCCTGTTTTTTCACCAGAAGATGGGAATGAAATCATCGAATTCATTGATGATGCTGAAAACACAATTGATATTGAAGTGTATGTACTAACTTCAAGAGATGTTGTTGATGCATTGGCAAGAGCAAAACAACGTGGTGTCGATATAAGAATAATATTAGAACAAACTACAAACAAAGAAATCTATGAAGAACTTACATCAAAAGGTTTCAATGTAAAATATGCAAGCAATTTCTACAAACTCACTCATTCAAAATTCATTATAATTGATAAAAAAGCAGTATTAGTAGGCTCACATAATCTGAGCAATTCTGCACTTAACAAAAATCGTGAGGCATCAGTTATAATTTGGGATGCAAAAACTGTTGATGAATTTCTTGATGCATTTGAAACAGATTGGTTATTGGCTTCTTTGTATTACATATCTTGCATAAAGTTTTGAGAATATCTTATATCTTCCTCTTTCAACTTTTATTATCTGTCCTCGTTCCAGAAGCCTTTTTGTCAATGCTGTAATCGGTCCCAATGGTTTCTTCAATTCTTTTGCAACATCAGAAATATGTATTTCATCTTTTGCCAATACCCTTAAAATATCTCTCTCTGCAGCTGGCACTTCCTGATACATTCTTCCAAAAGATTCTCTTGATAGCATACTCATGATATAAGGAAGATATGCAAGATAATGGCCCTTTGTCATGATCTTTTCATTATCTCTCAGACGGTCGTAAATAAACCTACAAACATTTTTGAAGAGCTTTTGATTTCCCCCGGTATCTGCCATTATGGAACGAAGACATTCTTCACCAATCTTGAGTTCTTTATCCTTCAATGTTTTTTCCACATATTCTTTTGCGTCATGTTCTGAGAATGGTTTCAAAATAATATTACTTACAACCTCTGATTTAATTTGAAATTCTTTTGTAGAGGTTATTACAAACGAGATGCTTTTTTTCTTCCATAGTATTTTTGCCACATAAACTAACTCTACAATTACCTCTTCAGCTTTTTTCATATTATCAATGTCATCTATGAGGAAAATTATCCCGAAGTGTTGCTTATCCAATCCTACGTCCACCAATTCCTTGAAATTTATTGGTGTACGCTGTCCAAGTGGCACATTCTCTAAAACAATTATTTCATGATAAAGTTTGTCAACAAGGGTCTCAAAATTTTCTCCTTTTTCAGCTTTCACGAGAGGAGCATGTAAACCTCCCTTCTCTGCTAAATGTTTGAAATATCTCAAAAGAGAGCTTTTTCCATACCCAGGAATTCCAGTAATATTAATAACTCCAGGCTGTTTTGAGATTGTAGCATTTACAAAAACCTTGAATAGTCTACCCTCTTCTTTTCTTCCAAATATATTTTCTGGGTTTTCTTCCCAGAGAGCAAATGGGTTTGAACCTTCCATTTTAATCACTTTTTATAACAATAAACTACAAACTTTGTAGTTTTTGTAGTTTTCATTTAGTCTATGAACCTCAATATTTAAAAAGAACCTGCGACCCGAATATACCATGACATCTAAAAATGTCTTTACACTGTTGGCACTTCTGCTCTTTGCATCTACTGTATTCGCTGTCTTTGCATGTGATCCAAGTATGCGGGACACACAAGTTATTATAACACCGGTTAGTGATGATGGAACTCAAATTCAGATAAGTGTGCTAGCCTTTGATCCAGCTGTAAGTACCGGTGGTACTGATATACGTTCAGTTATGCAACAAATTACAGAGGATTGTGCAGGAGAACAGACTTGTATTATGCAAAGAGGGCAGGAAATAACAGCTGCTTCCGAGTATGAGCTTAACCTGGAATCACTACAGAATGCACGTATAACTGTAGAATATTACAATATGATAGCTGGCGATTATACGCCTATTTCATCTTGTCAAAATCTTCACACTACTATTTCAGGAGATGCAACCGTGCCTTCTGCCGAAGGCGAAGTTAGTGTTCCTTATTATTATACTGAATGTGATCTTTCTTCTGCTTTGAGCGGGCAATCAGGCAGAACAACCTTGCGTGTAAGTTATGACCCTGAACCAGGAGCGCTGATATGCCCAAGTTACAATTTATACTATTTCAATAATGTCAATGTCCCCGCTGCAACAGCATTGACTCAGAATCTTAATAATTTAATGGAAGGAATGATCCAGAGTGCAGGAGGCACACTTCCTTGTCTTGGTGTATTCCTCATACTTGGTCTTTTGCTCTCTTCATTATACTTTGCAGGAAAATCACCGATCTCCTTACTTGATATAACTACCCCGAGGCTTCCACAACCTAAAGGTGTTGCTGCAGGCGGACAAATCCTGATGCCTTTTGGTTGGACAGAAATGAAAAGGACAACTAGGGCAAAAATGGTTGCTGCTGCAGGTGCAGCTGCCATAAGTGCTAGACTTCTTGCAAGAGGTAGAGGTGGAGATGCAGACCTAAGAAGGCTTAGAGATAGAATAAGCGGTCTTAGAGGAACAGCTGCAGATCGTGCTGCTGGTGATGTTGAGCAAGGCAAAAAAATGGCCGATGCGCTTGTAACAGCAGGTCGTTCTATTGGTATGAAAGGTAGTGAACTAGATCATCTTGCTAGTAATCTTCCTTATCATTATGGTGATGCAGAACAAAGGACAATAGCTCAGATATTAGAAGCATTAGAAAAAAGAGGCGGAAGAGATGCATTGTTGGGAGCAACAATGAGAGATTATTTCCTTGGACAAAGAACTTACCAAAGTTTAGAAACAATTACAGGACATCATGCTCCAGGAGAAAGAGATACTGTTCATTATGCGGTAACAAGCCGCCTTACAAAGGCCTTTGGTGTTAATAGATACGCTGTCATTGGTGGTTTTGTACCGGGTATGTACGATTCAATCTGGAGAACCACTAAAGTTGTAGGCAGAGGAACCAAAGCTGCATTTACACAAGCACCAGAACTTGCCCGTGGAGCGGCCAGAACTACTATGGAAATGATTGGAGGCAGACGTGCTATACAAGATCTTGAAGCCAGGTCAGGAAGCTCAGCATTTGCAGCATGGGTAACAAAGAAACACCCATCAGAAGTTGTCATAGGCCAGGCATTCCCAGTCAATGATAAGATGGCTCATCTTTACCGCACACTTCGTGATGAAACCTACCGTGACGAAATGAGGTATGTTCTAAGACAATTCTACAAAAAATTCGGAGTCAATTTTAATCTTAGTGAACACGAACTTGCAGAACTAGGTTACAAGGATCTTGATATCCTAAAAAGATCTGGTTACAAGGCTACTGCTGAACTTCTAGCAGCTGAACAAGAAATGAGAAGAATTCTTTCGGGTTCAATGACCTCACAGCAAAAGCTTCAGGCACTTACAACGTTTGCAGAGGCTCATGGTGCACATATAGATCATCAAATGCTTGCGTTCTCTCAAAAAGTAGCTAGTATCGATGAATCAGCTCATGCTGAACATGTAAAAATGATATTACTACAAAAAGAACTTGAAGAACAGAATAAAGTACGCATGTCCGTCAGCACTGGTGGAATGATACATGATGATGCATATCAATGCCATGTTGGCGGTGATTCACTTAGACAAAGTCATATGTGGGAGACCATGGTTCTACGAACCATGGTATGGGATGCAGAAAATGGCCACCTTCAAGGAGGTCTAAAAGAAGAACTTCTTTCAGCACGACTTAATGTAGCCAATAGAATGGCATCACTTGATCCAACTACAGCAATAGGTCAACTTCCAGAACACATGCGCAATGAAGCACAGCTCAAGGCAGTTACTGAAAGAAACAGAAAAGATTTGATACAATTATTTACTGATGAAGGCCATGCACTTTTCCAGAAAGTGAGCAATAAAAGTATGCAAGCAGCATCAATGAATGAAATAGTTCAGTTCATGTATGGTGGTGAAACACCAAAAACATGTCACATAGATAAAAAAACAGGGAAGATGATTTGGTGGGAAGGAGATACTGAACTTTCACTTCCAAAAGGGACAACCCTCGTAGATGTAAAAAGACATTGGGTTGATAAGCTCACTGCACAGGATAACTTTGCAATAGGGCAATGGGTGGAATCACGTTTCACAAGAAGCTATGTGCCTCCATTCAAGGCATCTATAGAAGCTGAACTAGACCGTGCACCAGGCTCAGCAAACTGGGGCGTCAAGCAGCGCACTGCAGAAGCAAAGAAGCTTTGGGTACTTGATCAGCTTCAACAAGACATGGAACAAAGATTCAATTCACAATTCGGACACAATACCTATGGCACTACTAGAGAGACCATGAAATTCTACTCAGGCGTAATGGCAGGTTTCATGGAAAAAGCCCTTCGGGACAAAGGCCTGTCAAACAATCATCCTGACGTAAGATTCCTTGAAGAAATGGATATCGCAAGTCCTGAACATCTCAGAAGACTTAATGGTCTTATGCAAACCTATGGCAAAGAATATCACGACACAATGGCCAAACCAATCACATACGATGATATAGCAAAATCCAACAAACCTGTCGTAATGTTCCATGAAGGTGGCCTTGGATACTACAAAAAGAACATGGCGCTCAGTGACATGGACCGTGTACTTGGCGGCGAAGTAGCACTCAAAGACAATACTGGTCAGCTTAGAAAATTCATTCCAGAAGATGTACCAATAAACTTTGGTGGAAGGGACGACCTTAGCCGCGAGTATGGTAGAGTAAGCCGTTCAAAGAATCCAAATGATTGGACCAACTTCATTGAAAATGCAAGTAAATGGGCTAAAGAAGGCGGTTACAACTACGAGAAAGAAAAGGTGCTTGCAGCTACACTCTGGTCTTATGCGAATCAGACATACGATTACGAGAGATTCTGGAGAAACAGCGCTGTGAGTGTGCAGGCCCAAAGACAAGTAACACCAGCTGCACCTTCACCATTGAGATTCTTTGGTGCAGATGCGCCTAAATTCACAACAGATGTAGTGAAGCCTTTCAGGGATATGGGAATGCACTTTGGTGACTATATCTCAAAAGTAGCGCTTCAGGCCGGCGGTTCTCTTCATACAACTGCATATGACATAACTCCAACATCAGAATATTACAAACAACATTCATGGCAGCTTGCTAGCAAAATAATGGCTAATAAGGACATGCAAAATCTTACTACAGAAGAACAAACAGCATACAGAAATGTTGCTATGCAGCACCATGCATACCACCAAGTCTGGGACTATGCAATCGACAGAAATCCCTGGAGACAATCAACATCATTCGGTACTCACCAGGCTTGGGGATCTTTCTTCCACTTTGGTCCTTCACAGCAGTATTCAGTAAAACACAACCTCAGAGCATACTTAGACAGAGGCGAATATGCAAGCTTTATGGGCATGTACGGTTTCCCAATGGATCTTGCAGGAAAGATGATGAGACCATATACAAACATGATCAGAGGTCTCCAGATGTCTATGCAAGGTTATGCATCCAAATGGGATTCAACTCCTGATGCTCTAAGACAATGGAACTATACCCAGCCAAGAATCCTTGAAGCAATGCAATCCATAAACCCATTCTCTTTCAGATGGTATCCAGGAAAAACATCAGAAACAATAAGTAAACTCAATAAATACGGTGGAAGCCTTGAACAACACCAACTTGCAGGCCCTGAATTCAGTGCCGGTCTGAAACAAGCACCTCAGGATATCTTCCTTCAAAGGAAGGGCGCATATGCTACTGCCAGAACTGATGCAGTCAATCCAGGTACAAGTTTTTATAATTACAGACATGAAATGCAGTTCGACGCACCAATGGCAGAGTATCTTCTAAGAACTCATGATGCAACATACATGTATGACAAAAAAGTACAGGAAGCAGCAATGAACAATACCGTTAGAAGAACTGTATCTGCAGAGGCACTTGCAATGAGAAGAGACCAAGAACTTAGAGGATTTGGTGCAATGCAAAACCCGCTCTTTGGTTGGGCAAATCCAATTGCATTCCTGTGGCACATGCCTGTTCCATTATATCCAACAAGCCTTACACCCAGAGACATAGTATCCAACTATGTAAGACGTGCTAAACACGGTGGCGGTGGTAGCTATGCAGATGGATTAACAGGAGTAGCTAATGATCTTGCTAAGGGCACTTCCAAATTAGTGCAGCCACATAGAATACATATGGTTGTTTACTGTCCTAAATGCAGCAGATCTGGTTACAGGGGCAGCAGGTGTGCCTGCGGACAAGTCCTTTATTAGTTTTTATTTATTTCTGTTCTTATTTTATTCTTATGAAAAAATTCTGTGCAATCCTCTTAGTGTTTCTGTTTGCCTATGGTTGTTTGAATAGTATTGGTGGAGACTCTTATACTCAGAATTATATCGATGATCTTTCACGCGTTCCTATTTCCGATCCAGCTACACTTGAAGACTGTGAAGTCGGGGATTGCTGGTGCCTTGTATGTGAGAGTGGTTTGACGATCGAGGCCATATCATTTTCAAACAATCTTGCTGGCGGACAATGCTACTGGGAAACTGAGTGTACAAGTAGTGCAGCAGCCGATCTTATGAGCGGTTCTACTCCAGATCTTAGTATAAGACAATTTATGATTGGTCAAGGCCCATCAATATCAGATTTTTCTGATGCTCAACCTTACTGCCACTATGGCTTAAGTATGGCTGTGCAATGGTTGGTTGGCAATGATGAAGAAGAATATGATCTACCAGATGCTGAGCGCGCTATTTGTCTTTTGACTATGGATGTTATACCTCTTTATGTACTTTACAGTGATGGAGAGGATATAAGTGCTTCAAGGGCCCGTGAGATCGGTGAAATATTTGCCACTGAAGGCGATGATATAACGCTTGGCACCCTTACTGATGGTCCGGTGGGCCCGGTTATTGTTGTTACAGAAATGAATTTTGAAACAAGTGAAGCATCCCTTGTTGCAAATCAAGTGAGAGCAATAAATGATGTTTGCGATGATTGTTTCATAGCAGTTGGCCCTAAGATTGGTGATACAGAAGCATTGGATGCATTAATGGCCCAGCCCGATATGGAAGATGAAGTTGATCTTATTGCTTACGGAATTGATTACCGTTATGTTAGTGGTTGCAATGCAGGCGATATAAGAACTCAAGCATTGAATTTCTCTCGCTATGCCCTTTACACCTATAACAAACCAACTGTGATTCCTTACATTCTTTTTGACAGCAGTGGATCAGACGTGGATGGCACTTGCACATGGGACGAAAATAAAATGAGAGAAGCATACTCTTCTTTTTGGCCATATGGTATACAACCACTTCAGCAGGCAGGCGTGATAGGACTTGCTCCTTATTCACTTTTCTCTAGCCAGTATGGGGTTTTGAATCCATTAAATTGTACTGATTGTGATTTAGGAAAAAATAGTCAACGACTTGCAGCATGGTTTAGTGGCTGTCAAGATTATACTAATTTAACTACGCCTAGCGGTGGTTTCCATAGAGGTGGTGCTACGCCAATCATGTTTTCAAATGGTTCCTCAGGATTTTGCAATAATGCTCAATTTGATTATCTGATGAGGCAAACACAATATGCTAGCATCGGCGGTGGAAGCGATATTCTAAGTCCTCAGCAATCCGAAATGCGCGATCCTGCTCCAATGGTTTATCGTTGCAGTGCATGTGTTTCACAAAACATAAGCCAGTTAACTCCACCGTTTGCCTTTGAAGTGCCCACTGGCGATCCTCCTGAAGAATATTGTACACTTTACCCTGAAATAGAAACCTGGGCAGACAGGCGCAATGTTGATCCAATGCTTGTTCGTGCATTCATTCTTGGAGAAAGCGGTTTTGATCCATGTGCAGCGGCAAAAGTATGTTCAGCAGATTATCATGGTGCTGGCTGTTTCCCAAGGGTTAGTGACGGCTCAAGTGAATGTTATTACAAGGCATATGATGAAATGTACGATCCGGCAGGTAACTGTACTTTTACTAATGCAGTACCCTCAGATGAACCCGATTGGCGCTGGTGTGCATTTGGGCTTATGCAAACTGTTATTCCTCCATATACGCTTTGGCCTTCTCCACCTGCAAGTGAAACACAGCCATACGAAGATGTATTTCTTACTTCCGGTTTCTATGAAATGGGCAAAATTGGTCTTGATACTCTTGAAGGTACTGAATTCTGCGCTCCTCCTGATGGTAATTTCAATCCATTCAATACAAGCCATTCTTTATGTCTTGGAACTGCAAAAATGGCCAATGATTTGCAGCAGGCACGCGGTTGGATAACTGCACACAGGACTCAGTTAAACTGGGGTGCAGATGATTATGAAAGAGACAGTGTTTTTGCTGCATATATAGCAGGCAATATATATGGTGGTTTGTGGGATAGTACAGCCAGAGATGAAACTGGAAAACCAGCAGATTTCAGATGTTCTTCTACACTTGGAAATGGTGATTGCTGGGCAGCTAATTTCCTCAAAAGCTGGACAGTTGATGAAGAATATTGTGATGAGTATTTTGAGGAATATGAAGAATATCCATATGAATGCGATGATGATGGAGAGCCAGATAGGGATAGGTGCTATGGCTACACTGATTTTGTCGAATTTGTTCGTGATTGTGAAGTTGAATATTTAGCAAGGCCGGCAGATGGCGGAGCAAATAAGATGGCCAGATATTATTGGCTACGCAATGGCTGCGAACAAAGTGCCTGCCCACCAGGTAAACAATTACTCCAAGCAGCATATGAAGATGATTGGGAATCTCACGTCCCTTCAAGTGGAAGTCTATATATAGTTGATGAAGAAGAAAGTTAGTTTAGCCATTCTTTATTATCTATTTTTTTCCTTATGTATTCTCCTACAAATGTTAATCTTTCTCCTTGCAATGCATCCTGCTCAAGTTTTTTCTTTGTTTTAAGAACAAGTTTAAGCTCTCTTACCCAATCCTTATGCCTGTTTATCCATGGGTATCCCATCATCTCTTCTGCTCTTTTTACATCAACATCTTTGGCCTTTATAGTAAGTTTTTCAAGAAATGGGAATTCTTTTATATCACTCATGGTCACGCCTAAGAATCTTGATTCAGGAACTGCAAAGTCTCTTCCTAAATATGCAAGATTCATACTTCCTGTTTTGATAGTCCAATAAATATACCATCCCCATGCATCGCAATCCATTAAACAATAAACTGGCAATTTTTTATCAGCTAATTTTCTGAGCAATCTTCTTGTCCCTCTTGTTGATTGCCCTTTTGGTGTAACAAGAAGACAGTTTTCTTTTTTCCAGAATTTATCTTCATTCAAACGCTGCCAAAGTGCATCTTTTTCCACTACAAGAACATAATCTGCATCCAAGCTGGTTATCTCCATCCCATTGTCAACATCGCTTGGAATGCTCCATCCGCTTCTTCCCTGTTTTGCAAGGTCTATTGTTGTTTCTTCACCGCCAAATTTATCACGTATTGCCATGGCCCCAGCTACAAATCCCTTTCTATCAGTAGTGAGATTCAGATCTTCACGTTTTATTTTCAGTGCTACTTCAAGATCTTCTATTAATTGGTTTGATTCTGTCTGTTCAGTAAAAAGGTCTTCATCAAGATCTTCACCAAGAGTAAATTTAAGCTGATAAAATAAACCTCTGATTGAAGTGTGCAAATCTTCTGTCAAAAATTGCTTTGTTTTTGCTGCAATAGCAACTGTTTGCATGAATGTTCTTGCCTGTGCCACACTTAGAAATTTCCTTGTTTCTTTTTTATCTCCAGTTCGCAAACACCCCACTGCTTCATCATAAATAGTATTGCTTCTTGTTCTAAGTGTTGTTTCAAATGTTGGCCCGTCTCCTTTTTTGATTTCATTCACCATAACTTGGCCCAATTCCTCAAGCTTCTTCTCTGTCCTCATAATCATTCTCCTCCTCTATTCTCTCATTTTGCTCATGCACTTCAGTTTCTTCTTCTTTTCCTCTATTATATTTTTCATCAATTAATTCCTCAAGCTTCTTCTCCACCATCTTTTCATCAGTTCCAGTTAGTTTTGCTAGATCACTTGAGAGCTGTTTGATGTAACGGCTCACAACCTTTCTCTTTGTTGCCATCTCATTTGCTTTTCTTTTCCCTGAAATATGTTTTTGTATGGCTCTAGATGCTTCCATCAGTGCGTTTCTTATCTCCATCATGACATCTTCCTCATGAGAGATCGCCTGTTTTCCTGCACTTGTGTAAGGCACATACACACTAACAAGGTTGATTAGAACTACTATGGGTTCTTCATCAAAATTCTTGAGATTGTATCTTTTCCAATCCATATTTTTGACAGTTTCAGTAATAGCACAACCGCCAGTATCAAAAAGAAGTGGAACTTTATTGGCAAAGCGCATTACCTCCCCTCTTTTCTGTGCTTCAACAACTCCGCCACCATAGGCTATACCAACTTCAATCATAAATGGTATTCCACCCCGATAAACCCTTGGTTTTCTTTCAGCAATTACAAGCACATCTGGTTTGAATATATTATTGAAAGAAGCCTCCACCTGTTCTTTACCAATGGGAACAAGAGCATCCATTGCAGGCGCTATCCATTTTACCTGTGAAAAGGCCTTTACTATTTCCTCTGCCTCATCCCATGTTAATTTCTCTGGATTTTTATTAAAATCAATTCCTTGAGCGAGTTCCTTTAGTTCATTCACTTTAGCAGCACTTACTCTTGCAAAAGTGTTCTGAAGAAACGATGAGATTCTTTTATTTTCTTTACTGTGCTTTGCAAATTCTAAAAGATCATGAGGCCCTATTCCTAAAGGATGCGGCTGTATTTCAAAGGGCTTTGAAGGATTTTTTTCAATCGATCTTGGAAAAACTGTCTTCTCATCATTTGGTTCTATTAGTGTTATTGTACAATGCGGATTAGCCAAAGCAGTTCTTCGTAAATATTCATATACTCCATAATTACTTCTTTCGTACCTCACATCTTTGAATTCTGAGGTTACTTCAAGTCCTGTCTCTTCTGCTGGCCCCTCTTCAATAACAGTAATAATCGGTTTATTTTTTTTGAAATCAATTGAAATATCTGCTATAGTCCTTTTTCCATTATAACATGTTTTTGCTTTGGTTGATTGGCCAGTAGTAACATAAGAAAACATTGTACATGCAGCAGCTCCGATCCCTTGTTGCCCTCTTTGTTGTATGTAGCGATGAAATTTTGTTCCAGCAAGCATCTGCCCAAGTGCCTTGCCCAAATGCGAAAATGGTATGCCTGGCCCATTATCTTTTATAGTCATACGATAATGGTCTTTTCCTTCAAGTTCTTTCACTTCTACAAATATCTCTGGAAGTATACATGCTTCTTCACAAGCATCCAGACTATTTGTTGTAAATTCATGCACTATCATAGTGAGCGAGCGCACTTTACCAGAAAAACCAAGCATCTGCCTGTTTTTTTTGAAAAATTCTGCTACTGAGTGCTCTCTGAACTCTTTGAACATATCTTCTGCCATTTTAAGCCCTCTTTGGTCGCTTTATACTCTATTTACAAAAGGACTATTAATATTTACCCTTTCAGTCGTTCTTGCATTATCCCTCGTTTAGCCTTTGCAAGATAATTTAACACACCGGTGTGCTTAGCACCAGTAAGTAGCATATTTACGGCCTCTTTTGCATACTCCATTGTATCTATTTTTGCTATTATCCCTATTGTATTTCCATGGATGCATAATTTTGCATCAACAGAACTTTCTATCTGTTCTCTAATCTTTCCTTTCTCTCCTATTACACGGCCCTTTAATCTTGTAAGAGTTTTATCTGAATGTGCAATCTCTTTCAAAGATATGATATACAATCCATAATCATCTTTTCGTAGAAGCAAGGCAATCCTAGGCTCAAATCCGCGTCCTATTGCCTTGACAACATCCATTGCAAAAAACACATCTGAGGGGTCACCAGAAATTTGTACTCCACCTTCTGAATCAATATCTAATTCAACGTTACATTTTTCCTCTATTCTTTTTTTTGTTTTACCATCTCTACCTATCAGAATTTTTACTCTTTCTTCAGGTATCCTTACAATTTCGCTCATTTTACTATCCTCTCCAGAATCTTTTTTACTTTACCATCACTCTCATTTTTCATTCTCAATTCTGCAGCTTTTTTCACTGCATCATCCTTTATTCCTTCTAAAGCCTCTGCTGCAGCCAAGCGAGCCCCCACGTCCCAGTGTGATAATAATATTATTAATGATTTTTTTACATCTTCATCTTCTTTTATCAATGAAATTAATCGTATTGCAATCTTTTGATTTTCTCCTATATCCCCCCTTGCAAGAATTACCAATTCTTTTTTCATTGCACGGGCAAGATCAGCATTTTTTACTTCTGCTACGTAACTCAAACCTGTTGCAACAGTATCTCTTTTTCTGAGCATCTTCGTAAAACAATCAAATAATCTTTCTTTGTATCCTTCTTTGGTCAAGAGCTTGTCCAGAGGCTGCTTAACTTCTTCCATCAGTGATCTCTTTTCCGAACTCTTCTCAAGAAACTTAAAAAGTGCATCTTCCCATGCACCATCAACCATCATCATAATGGAATATTCTGATATAAATTTAGGGGGAAGGCCATAATGTTGAATGTGTGGGCTTGAAAGTACAGATAATGCTACCCTCATAAGAGCAAATCTGTCTTGTTGAAGCGTGGCTAGGTCTACCCCTGGCTTTTTGGTTGCTGCATAGGAAGCCATGATCTTCCAGAAAACATCTCTTATATTGGTGTCAGGTGCAAGGCCGAATTTGGAGAGATCTAATTTTTTTATTTCCTCTCCGCCTCCACCGCCTTCATCATCGCCACCGAAGGTCTCTTTAGGCATATATTTATCATTATCCTTTCTCTATAAAATAATATGTCTAATCAAGAGATGGTGGAAAAACTCCGTCAACGGGGCTATATTACATCAAAAAAGATCGAAGAGGCAATGCTTTCTGTTGATCGTGCCATTTTTATCAAAAATTCCTTTCCTTATGAAGATACACCTTATCCTGTTGGGATGGGCCAAACTATTTCTGCACCGAGTGTTGTGGCATTTATGCTTGAACACCTTGACGTAGAACGTGGCATGAAAGTACTTGAAATTGGAACCGGCTCTGGTTACAATACAGTTCTTCTCTCTTATTTAGTTGGATCTGGGGGGCACGTAATATCTATCGAAAAAATATCAGAACTCCACGGGATTGCTAAAAAAAATCTAGCTAAATATAACTTTTCTCAGAACATTGAATTATATATTGGTGATGGCAGTTGTGGTTATGAAGAACAAGCCCCCTACGATCGTATCATAGTTACAGCAGCAATGCCCAATCTTGATAAAATCCATCCATTTGTTATTCAACTAAAAGAAGATGGTAAGATTGTAGCTCCAGTAGGCAGTCGTCTATACCAGGATCTTATAGTTTACGAAAAGAAAACCAATACATCTAGAAAAATCCTGCCAGTTATGTTTGTTCCGCTCATCGGCAAATACGGTTTTCAGTGATTTTATGTATGATGTCATAATAATTGGAGCTGGGCCAGCAGGTCTTTCTTGTGCCAGGCACCTAAAAGGATTGAAAGTTTTGGTGCTGGAAAAAAATGATTCTTTAGGAAAAAAAATCTGTTCAGGCGAAATTTCACCAAAAGTTCTTCCTGATGAACAATTTGATCGCGGCCATCCATGGAAAAGCATTACTATTGGTACTGAAACTGGTAAAAAAACAGTATATTTTGAAAATCCTTTTTTGTGGACTGTTGGACGTTACGAGTTTGAAAATTACCTCATGAAAAGCTGTGATGCAGAAATCCATTTCTCAGAAACAGTTAAGCACATAACCCCGACATATGTAGAAACTTCAAAAGGAAAATATTACTATAAACATCTTGTTGGTGCAGACGGCTCTTTTTCAATAGTCAGAAATTACCTAAAGCTTCCAATGAAACACATAACTGGTTGGGCATATCACTATGTTTTGGATGTTCCGTGTTCAGAATTCTCTCTTTGTTGGCTACCTAAAACTTTTCCAAAATCTTATGGATATGTGATGTCAAAAAGCCGCAAACAAACAATGCTTGGCCTTGCCTGGACTGGTGAATTTGATCAGGCTATTGCAGCAAAAGCAAAAGATTGGGCCATGAAAGAGTTTTCCATCAAGAATTATATTAAATTAGAGGCCATGAAAGGTAATGCTGATTACAGGGGCTGGAAATTTGGCAATATCTATCTTGCTGGTGATGCTGGCGGTTTTCTTAATCCCCTAACAACCGAAGGCATCTATTATGCAATTACAAGTGGAGAGGGCATTGCAAAACATATCCTAAGAAAGCCAGAGGGAGAAAAAATAATGAAATCTCTTGAATCTGCCCACAGATGGCAGGTATTGATGTTTGATTTAGCGACAAAATCTCCTTTCTGCTGGATTATCAACTGGATACTTGAAGATCCTCGAAAAGGCATAAGACGAAAAATATTCAATTGGGTTCTTTGGAAATTTATGAAGGGCTGACACTACAATTTTATATGTGTATCCTACCTATTTGATATATGGTCGTTATCATAAAGAGAAGAGGAAAGAAAGAAAAATTTGATGAAAGAAAAGTTTATGCTTCTATTTATGCTGCTTGTATGGATTGTGACCTACCCCCAACCAAAGCCGAATTAATAGCTGAAAATGTTACTAAAGAAGTCAATAAATTTATCAAAGGTAAGAAAAAAGTAAATTCAACTGAAATCTTTGGTTTTGTAATCCAAAAACTTGCTAGAGAACACGAAGCAGTAGCATTTATGTATGAAACACATAGGGAAGTAGCAATAAATAATTAGAGAATATCCGTTGGTTCATATAACGCTTCTTTTTTGTATCTTTTCAGCATTTCTTTTGTTTTTGATTTTACAGCATTTATCTGTTTCTCTGCATTTCCAACTTTTCTTTCTTTCAATACCACCTCAATTTTATCCATGGAAATACCTACTTTTTTGAATTCTTGATCTTCTCCCAATCTATGTGCAAGGTTTGGTGGTTTCCCTTCTTTCATATCGAGAGCGGCGGCTATAGCATGTTTTTTGATAATCGCATGTGCTCTTTCTCTCCCAATCCCTGCTTTCACTGCAATTGTTAGTATTTCGGTAGTTGCTAAGAATGGTGAATATCTCTCAATTTCTTTTTCAATCATTTTTCCATAGGCACCCATATTATTCAGTACAGTCAACGTTGTTTCACATATCCCATCTGCAGCATAGAATGAATCTGGGACTATCACTCTTCTTACAACAGAACATGAAACATCCCCCTCTTCCCATTGATCTCCAGATATCCTTGATGCACCATCAGCATACATTTTCAACAATTCTGCAAAAGCGCATATTCTTTCAGAACTTCTTGTATTCATCTTATGCGGCATTGCACTTGAACCTACCTGCCCTTTGTTGAATCCTTCTGTAACCAATTCATAGCCAGCCATGAGGCGAATTCCCTTTGCAAAATTTTCACATGCTGAACCTAGTAATGATAATTTTGATAAAACTGAATAATCCAAAGAACGGGGGTAAATCTGTCCTGTTGAATCTAATATTTTTGTAAATCCCAACTGTTTGGCAACTTTTCTCTCTAATTCATCCACTTTTTTTCCACTGCCCAGCAATGTAAGCATGTCAAACTGTGTTCCAACTGGGCCTTTGATGCCACGTAAAGGATAATTATCTAAGAATCGCTCAAAATCAACCATGTGTTGATGCAATTCTTCTGCCCACATAGCCATTCTTCGTCCTAATAGCGTCGGTTGGGCAGGCTGATGATGTGTTCTTGCAGTTAGCACAATTCCTTGATATTTATCTGCTTTCTCTAACATGTGCCTTAGAACTGATATATATTTTCCAAATATCACTCTTGATGCTTTTCTTATCTGCATCTGCTCTACATTATCACTAAGATCCCTACTTGTCATTCCTTTGTGAATATGCTCATCTGCACCAGCAGCTTCTACATATGCTTCTATTTTTGCCTTAATATCGTGCTTTGTTTTTCTTTCAATCTCTTTTATTTTCTCTAAATCTATCTTTTCCTTTGCTTTTTCATATCTCTCTATTTCTTTTTGTGGAATGTCAAGTCCTATTTCTCTCTGAGCTTTCATTACTGCTATCCACAGTTCTCTTTCAGCAATAATCTTTCCTTTCTCAGAAAAAATTTCGTTAACAACATCTGTAGTATATCTTTGTGATAAGATATTTGGATTTGCCATAATTAAAAATTGCAGTTAATTTATAAATCTCTTTGCATATTTTGCTCGTGATGAAAGAGGTTGTAGCGTGTGGCCATACACTTACCGCCAAAGCAGCTGTTGAGGCATTAAATAATGGCGGCAATGCATTCGATGCTGCACTAGCTGCATGTTTTGCAAGCACGACTACAGAACCAATGTTAACTTCTCTTGCTGGCGCTGGTGTTGGGCTTTTACATTCCGGCCATGAAACCACATGTGTTGATTTTCTTGCCAATTTTCCAAAGAAAGGCCATACTAGTGATGTTAAACCTATCAAGAAAATTGTCAGTTTTGGCGATGAAACTCAGGTTTTCTATCTAGGTTATGGTTCTATTGGCGTCCCAGGAAATCTTGAGGGTTTTTTACATATTCACAAAAATTATTGTTCTCTTGAATTAGATCAGCTCCTCTTACCTGCAATAAAATATGCCAAAGGCCACAGGCTCAATAAACTACAGGCCTTTGTAAATGTCATCCTTGAACCCTTTTGCCTCTACACAAAAGAATCAAGAGAAATTTTTGCCCCCAATGAAAAACTGCTTAAAGAAGGAGACATAATCAGAAATCTCAAATTTGCCAATTTTTTGGAGTTATTAGCAAGTGATGAAAAAGCTGCAATGAAATTATACTTACGAACTTTAACAAAACAATTGAAGACTAAAAAAACCACTCTTTCGGTCGATGACATAACATCATATAAAGTGAAAGAGCGTGAACCTCTAGAAATTACTTATCGCCGCCATCAACTCTCTCTTACGCCTCCGCCCTCTGCTGGTGGGCTTCTCATCGCCAGTGGTCTGAAGCATATTGAACCAGTCGCTCTCAAAAATCATAATTCTATTGAACATGTTGATTTTCTTGCACAAACTATGCAATATTGTGATTCAGAAAGAACTGCTGCTTTCTTCAAAAGGCTTCTTTATGAAAAAGGATTTTGGAAAAAATTCCTGAAAAAGCCAGAACGTTTGGGTGGCACTACCCACATAAGTATTATAGATAAAGAGGGAAATGCAGCAGGTATAACAAGTAGCAATGGACAAGGTACTGGAGTAATGATAGGGGATACCGGCATTATGCACAATAATTTTGCTGCAGAGCCTGATCTTATGCAGTACAAAAAACTTTATCGGCCCGGAGAAAGAATAACTACCATGATGTGCCCGACGATAATCCACAAAAATGGCAAATTAAAAGCAATTCTTGGAAGTGGAGGTAGTAATAGAATAAGGAGTGCTATCATGCAGGTTATCTCAAATTTAATCGACTTTTCCATGTCACCTCAAAAAGCATCAAATGCAAGTCGGGTCCATTATGAAGCAGGTGTTTTACAACTTGAATATGGAATAAAGAAAAGAGTAATGGATAGTTTAAGTAAGAAATACAAAGTGAATAAATGGACAGAGAAAAATCTCTTCTTTGGTGGTGTGCACATTGCTACTTCCAATGGTGGTGGCGGAGATAAAAGAAGGGGCGGCACTGTGATTGTTATGCCCTAAGTATGTTCACTTCCTTTGTTTTAATCAAAAATAGATATACCACACCAAAACTTAGCAACATGCCAAAAAGTCCAGCAACCAGTTCTGAACCAAACATCATATATTCTGCAAATGGTGCTTCGTATACACTTATTGCATTTTTATAAAAACCCAAATTAATTGCAACTTTCTCCATGCCATCTGGATGAGATGATGCAAACGGCAGTGTTAATGCCAGCAGAACAAAACTCAGACCAATTGTAAGGCTTGTATATGAAGGCATTTTGAATTTATCGAGGTATAAAACCATTCCAAAAGTAATGAAGGCCTCACCCATTCCAATAATTGCATGGGTAGAAACCATTGCAACAAATATTTCAGTAACTGATGCTAAACCGCTTAATGCAAGAAAAACAGAAGCTGAGACAGATGCTAGTAAAACACTTACCCAAGACGCCATTAATATTCCCAGTGAATTTTCGAATTTCTTATAAACAAAATAAGCACTGTAAGAAGCAACAATTCCCATATTGAAAATATTTACTCCAAGAGCAAGCAGACCACCATCTCCAAATACAATACACTGGAGAAGTAAAACTGCTGCCAATACAACAACTGTTGCGTGTGGTCCAAGTATTATAGCAACCAATGCAGCACCAATTAAGTGGCCACTTGTTCCAGATGCTATTGGGAAATTAAGCATCTGAGCTGCAAAAATTATCAATCCAAGCAAAGACATCTGAATAATCTTTTCTTTGGTTAAATGCTTTCTCAAATTCAATACAGCATATGAAAGAAAACTTAACGAAACTAAAAGCATTACAATACAAATCCAACCTGTTATGAAACCATCCGGCGTGTGCATTTTTTTACCTCTAACTTTTTGCATTATTGCATCATATTCATGAAATTTCAGTTATCCCCAGTTTCTATTTTATAAAACTTGAGAACACAGTCGAAACAGAGGCTTGCAAATCCTCTTGCTCCTCCCATGAACACATTTCTTGTTTCATCATTTTCTCCACAAAGAAAACATTTTGCCATGCTCAGCTATCACATACCATCTTTTTAGTTTTTCATACGCAAGAGAAATGCATAGGTTTAAATATTCTGAATGTTATAGTATCTACAATTTAGTGTACTAATTAGTGTAATATTCTGTGTGATCATTAATGAAATTTAAAGACATGAACCTCAGGGAACAAACATTGGTTGCCCTGACAAAAATGGGTTATGAAAGCCCAACCGATGTACAGGAAAAAGTTATCCCCTTGATAATTAAGGGCGGAAATGTTGTTGCTAGAAGTAAAACTGGCACCGGCAAAACCGCTGCTTTTGGTGTTGGGATTATAGAACGACTAGCAAGCAATACGACTGAAAAGGCATTAGTTCTTGCACCTACGAGAGAACTTGTTTTACAAGTATCTGATGAACTCAAAAAAATTGCTGCCAATTATCCGATTAAGGTAGTTGCTGTTTATGGTGGCTATAGCATCAATCCACAAATAAGTGCTTTGAGAAAAGGAGTTAATATTCTAGTTGCTACTCCAGGAAGACTGTTAGACCATACTGAACGTCGTACTGTGAATCTTTCCCAATTTAATATTGTAGTATTAGATGAAGCCGATCGAATGCTTGACATGGGTTTCAAGGATGAAATGGACCGCGTAATGGCCCAAATTCCAGCTAATCGCACTGTTCTACTACTTTCAGCTACAGTTGATGAAGCGATCATGAGTGCCGCTTCGAGATACATGGGAAAACCTGAAATTGTTGAGATTGGTGAGAAAGAGACCCCTAAAATGATCAAAGAGGAATTCATCGAAGCTACAAAAGCAGAGAAATTTTCTAAATTAAAAATCATTCTAAAGCAACATAAAAATGATAAGGCAATTGTATTTACTTCTACTAAGATGTTTGCCAATCGCCTTGCCGATAGACTATTACAAAATGGTTTCAAGGCTGATAGGCTACATGGTGACATGTCTCAGGCAGCCCGAGAAAATGTGTTGAAAAAATTCCACAAGGATTTGATACATATACTTGTTGCAACTGATGTGGCAGCACGTGGCCTACACATAGAAGATGTTGGTCTTATCGTCAATTATGATCAGGCAAAAGACAGTGATACCCATCTTCATCGCGTTGGAAGAACTGGTAGGATGGGAGCTGAGGGTAAGGCGATTACTTTTGCAGAACGTCAAGAAACCAAGGAAGAACGTTTTAGAGATGATCATCCTGATTTTGCCTGGATGAAAGGTGGTCCACAACCTCCGAAAAGACGAAGATCTCACAGGAAGTAATTATTTTTTTCCAGTTACTTTGATTATATGATAACCAAATTCTGTTTTTATTGGATTTGATATTTTGTTAACATCCAGTGAGAATGCTGCATCTTCAAATTCTTTTACCATTTGTCCCTTTGAAAAAAATCCAAGATCCCCGCCGTTTGCAGAGCTGGGACAAGAAGAATATTTTTTTGCCATATCTTCGAATTTCTTGCCTTTATTTAGTTCTGAAATTACAGTTTTTGCTTCCTCTAGTGTGCTCACTAGAATATGACTTGCTCTAACCTTCATTTTGGCACCTACTCTTCTTCGGCAAATTTCTTTATTGCTTCAAAATTCTCTACAATTAATTTTGCCTTAGCCTTTCCAAAACTGAATGGATATCTGTCGTTCTCGTCTCTTTTCAAGACGATGATTTTGTTTCCTCTGTATTCATTGTAATCTACTACTGACATTATATTCACCCTTTTTCTTATAATATTAGTTAAGTCTTTAATTTTAACTATAAAATAAGGTTCCTATAACTATTAATATATCTAATACTACCCAGACACTATTTATCACAATAAGTGGCTTTTCCCCATGTGCTATTCCATATGTTAGCCAGAATGAGGCTGTAATGCCGTAAGCTGCCCAAGAAACAGCAGAAACGCCTGCAGCATTATTATCTATCCATATATTGAATAGTTGAGGAATGGTCATTAAAATTCCAAAAAACGCAACTACGTAGATTAACCTGTCAATAAGATTTTTCCATTTCTCAGGATGCGGATAATTCTTTCTTTTTCTTATATGATGTAATACCTCATGCATGTTATATTGGTGTGATATAAGATTTTTATTTGCAATGAATTTGCTCCAATAACAGCTTCTATTGAAGCTTCTTTATCGCATATCCAAGCAAAGGAGGAACTATTATCGTCGTTACAAGTGCAACTGCTGCAATCACAGAATATTGAATTGTTGTTAGCACTTTGGTGGTGAGGCCTATGGATGCTACAATCAATGCAACTTCTCCACGTGGTATCATTCCTATACCTATTATCAAACCTTCTCTTAAGTTGAGTTTTGAAACGAATGTGGCTATCAAACATGGCACTACCTTACTTATTACGGCTATAAGAGAAATAATTAAAATTGGTATAGAGAAAAGTGACAGCGCACTCACATCGAAAAATACGCCGAGGCTTATGAAGAAAATTGGCATAAATACAAGTTCTAATCCATATGTTTTTTCTTCAATCTCTTTGTTATGTTTACTTCTATTAAGAATTACCCCTGAGACAAATGCACCAACAATTGCTGAGAGTTTGATGAATTCTGCGATATATGAATAAAAGAGCATAAACGAAAGAACAAGAAGAAATATTTGTGTTGTAAATTCGTTTCTATCAATGTATTTGATAAAGTACCTCCCAGCAATAATTCCACCTGCAATGAAAATAATTGCTGTAAATATCGTATATGCAAGTGGAAGCAATGAATCTACTCCAGATGTAATGTTTATTACTAATGACAATACAAGAAGGCTCAGAATGTCATCTATGATGGCAGCACCAACTATTATTTGTGAAAAGCGTTGCTCAAGAAGTCCGAACTCCTTCAAAACTGCAACGGTAACTCCAACACTGGTAGCTGTTAAAGCTGCCCCAAGAAACATTGAATAAGCGAAGTTTTCACCAGTAACATTTGCGTACAAAAATCCTGCTAAAAAAGGAAAAACAATTCCAAGAAAAGCTACTATCATGTTTTCTCTTTCAAATATCTTTTCAATTTTATTATGCAATCCTACTTTGAATAATAAAATTACTGCTCCAAGCTGAGCAAATACGTGGAGTATGTCTTCCATTCTTAGAATGTCAGGAACTTCTTTTGAAATTGGAAATATCTGGGCAAGTGGTTCCCAAAGCATTGTCATGAAACTATGGCTCATCAATACTCCGAGCAACATCAAAATCATTACTGATGGCTGCTTCAGATGGATGACTGCCATCTCTCCAACAACTGCCAAAAGCAAAAGAAATACAATCTCAAAGTAGATGTGTTTTTCCTCTTCAACATGATCAAAAATACTTGCCCTAATTATCGTTAGAACTAGAATGATAAAAATACCAAGAATAAAATAAAGAGCCAGTTTTTTCATTTATCTCTTCTCTTCAGTTTCATGAAGCATCTTTTTAATCTGCTCTTTTTTTGTTGAAAAGCAGGAACTACAGAATACATAGGTGCGTCCACTAAGGCTACGACCATATTTTCTTTGATTGTCATTGATATCTTTATTGCAAATATTGCAGTTTTTATTTCCGTCGAACATCATATCACCTTTTTGAGGAAAAATAAAAAAGAAAAATGAATTTTAATAATCTAGTTGATTATTCTTGTGGTTTTGGCTTCGGTTTCTTACCCATGACGCACACCTCCGGTACACGCCTCAATGCTACCAACCATTTTTGCAAATAGCATATCTTAAGATAGGTAATTTAAACCAGATTTTTTACGTCGGAGGGAAAATATCGCCGTATTTTCGAGGCTAATATTTTGTGTGGTAATATACCAATTGATGTGATAAATCTATTAGTAAATGTGAATGAAGATGATCTAGTATAACCACAGACAAATATATTTAAACACTTTATAACAATGTTGTACAGATGAGAGAACTCAAACTCAGGCGGCTTGCTAAACCACTCAAAGAAGCAAGATGCAATCCTAAGGTAGATACGGCAGCAGTCTTTGTAGAGCGTTTATTCGGCAGACCAATGCAAAGCAATGCAGACTTGATATTGGTTAGCGATGAAAACAGAGAAACTTATCTTAGATGCGTAGATGAAGATTTTCCCCGGCGCTCTATAGTTTTTAGCCCATTGTCATTTTTGTTAGATGATCGACAGACACTTCATACTGCTCCGGAAGGTGCGGAATTGTTTGGCTTTGAGGATTTGTTAAGACCCATAAGAACCTACCGTAGATATACTAAATTAACAGCAGAGACTTCTGCAAGATGTTCTTTAATGGAAGTTGGACGTCCAGCAGATCAGTTGCACGGCGTTTTTATGAAATGGACCCATCCAGCTTATGGGCTTTATATCTATGAATATGACCTTGTTGTTTCTCCAAGCCATGATGTTGGTACGTTGGTTCATGAATTGATACATGCTGAGGATCGTGTTCTATTGGGCATTCCAAGAACGTTATTGGATCATGCCTTAACAGAAGGCCGCGCATCATTTGGTGGTGAATTATTTAGAACAAGTCCAGAAGATCATCCTTCTTATCGTCTTCAATTAGATTCTTTGATCTTCGTGATTAAAGGGCTTATTCAAAAAGGACCAGAGGTGTTTCAGAAAATAGCGCGTGATAAGGGGATACCATTTGCAGTAAAAGACTTTGTACGTTTTCTTGGCTCACTTAAAGAAAATTCAGTTGAAAAAACCTCAGTTCATTATCAACTTCTTTATCTTCCATATGCAATTATGCTCCTGGAGCTGTCTCAAATAATTGGCGATCCATATGCGGCATTCCAAATTTCAACAGAAAAACATCCAAGTAGCTGGAGGCATATCTTTTCAGGAAGAAATTTCTATGCAAATGAGTTTAGCACTCAGTGAGTAATTCTTTTTTGACTTCCTTGCAAATTCTACCAATTGTATTTACATGCACATTAAATTCTTCAGCCAATGATCTTTGTGTCTCACCATCAGCATATCTCTTCTTTATCTCAGCATCTCTTTGTTCATTTGGTTTAATTCCTTTACAAATATTGCTAACACTAGCATAATGCAAACCAAATTTCTTACCTAATGATCTTTGCGTCTCACCATCAGCATACCTCTTTCTTATCCTTTCATTCCTTTTCTCTTTCTTATGTTTTCTGTGGTCCTCTACTTTCTGTTTAATCCCCCTACAGATTTGATTAATCCTACCTTTGCTAAGATTAAATTCCCCAGCCAATGATTCTCTTCTCTCACCATCAGCATACCTTTTCCTTATTTTCTTATCTCTTTTCTGTTTCTTATGTTTTCTAGAGAGGTTTACTTTCTGTTTAATCCCATTACAAATTCTACCAATTGTATTTACATGCAAACCAAATTCTTCAGCCAATGATCTTTGTGTCTCACCATCAGCATATCTCTTCTTTATCTCAGCATCTCTTTGTTCATTTGGTTTAATTCCTTTACAAATATTGCTAACACTAGCATAATGCAAACCAAATTCTTCAGCCAATGATCTTTGCGTTTCACCATCAGCATACCTTTCTCTTATCTCCTCATTTCTTTGTTTTAATCCTCTAATTGTTTCATTTTCTGGAAGGCCACTTTTAAAGGCTGAAGCGGGTGGTTTGTCTGTAGCATTTTTCTTCAAAGAGAGATGGACTACTCTAGACATATTTATCACTAATAATCTACTGATAAATCTTTAAAAAGCCATTGATTACAACATTTACTTCTTTTTGCGGATTAATTTGTTGCTATTATCAAAAATATAAAAAGAGAAATTTGCATGCTCCCTTTTTTACGCCGTAAATTGTGTATCTATTTGTTATAAAAATAGTAAAAAGAACGTCCCTGGAAGGATTATGAGTTTTGACTGGAATCACTTTCAATACTTTTCCTAACCAAAAGTTAAAACCCGGTCGGATTCCTCAACCAATTCAAGCAAGTCCTTCATGGTCGAGATAGGACAAACATTACTGCCCTCTTTCTGCCTTGATCTCAAGCAGGTTCCACAAGCCAATATCTCCCCCTTATTCTCAATGAAAGAGTCAGTCTGTTTCTTTACATCGTATTTCTCGTTTTTGATTTCTCCTACTTCCACACCTTTGTTTATCAGGAAGACTTTCGCTTCATGACCTGCTTTCAATGATGTAACGCCAAACCTAAAAGCATTCCAGACAATTTCCGGTTCATTTGTGCTTATTACGATCCCAATTTTCATTTTTATCACTTTATAATTAAGAGATATTTTGTTTATATCCTCTGTTCTTCTTCATACAAAACAATATCACGCAATGGTTTTCTGTTGTTTTTACTTTGCTGCAGCGCCGCATTCTTCGGATAGCCAATAGCAAGTCCGCCTAAAATTCTCTGTTCCTTTCCAATTGCCAGTATCCTTTTTGTTGATCTGTCATCTAAACTCACCCAACAACATCCTAACCCAAGATCCCAAGCAGCAAGCCACATATTCTGCATCGCACATACCCCGCTATATGTATGTTGATCATGCTCGGCTAACCATTCATCCACCTTTGCTTTTATATCAACGGTAACAACAATAAGTGTGTCTGCTTGAGATAAAAATTTTGCATGCTTGGACCTAATGACAAGCCTGTCAAATGTTTTTTTATTCCGGATTACAATGAAATGCCAAGGTTGGGAATTAAGGGGACTCGGAGCGAACCGTCCTGCTTCTAAAATCTGGATAAGCTTTTTTTTCGGAATCCTTTTATCCAGCCATTCACGAACAGAACGCCTAGTTAATATGGCTTCTATAGTTTTCATTCAACAAACACCGTGCTACAATGAACTTAAAAATATAAAAAAGAATCTAAAGAAAGTGCTTGCTAAGATTAGCCTATTAACTATCTGAACTCTTACTAATTAGAGAAAAGTAGAGCATCCACCGACGTTAACATCAACTAAATACAGATCGCCCCGGGAAGGACTCGAACCTTCGGCCTGCTGATTTGCGCTTTTTAAGAAAAAGCACCCAAAAACGGGGTCTCGTTTTTCCAAAAAACTAACAGTCAGCCGCTCTACCAAGTTGCCCTGCACCTTTTAGTAAAAGGCGCCCCAAAACCAATTCTCGTTTTTAGGACATCTTTTTTCAAAAAGCGCGTCTGAGCTACCGAGGCATTAGATTACAATTGTTTAAGGATAGCAGTTTTAATATTATGCCTCCTCGCAAGAACTCCAACCGCAGGAGTCACATTCCATGCAACCCTCTTTGTGGTGTAGTTTATTCTTGCATAATGGACATATTCCACTAACCACCAATTCTTTTATTTCGTCCTCTGTCATTTTGCTCCCATTATGGACTTCAGGCCTTTGATAATGCCTTCAGATTTAGCCTTCCATCCTGCTAGGAATCCCTGAAGACCATCCATTCCGCCTAGCATACTGAGCACTTCATCTGCTGAATCAAGTACTGCTTTATCTGAATCATAACTTCCAAAAAGGGCACGAAGAAGTGCAGATATCCCTCTTTTTGTATAAAGTGGCCCATCTCCCCTTTTCTTTCCTGCCCATTTTTTTATAAAATTCTTGGCTTTCAGTGTTCCTAAAAAATCGTCTGCATTGGCTGATTTTGTTGCTCCTGAAGGCTTCTGAGTCGTCTCTGGTTCTTCTCTCTCCTCGTCTCCCATCATCTTCTGTCTAAACTGGCCAAGAAACATGTCAGTACCACTCATAAAAGTTTTATAAATTTACCCTAAATTCCGAGCCTGTCTAGGATTTTACCTGTCTTGAAAATAGAATCGTCTATCTTTTTTTCTAGTTTTATTATCTCTACTCCTTCCGGCTTCAGGAATTCAGACTGGTCATACCCATAAACTATTACATTTGGTTGGACAAATTCCAGCATTTTTTTTGGATCATCAAATCCTTCTAAAGCTATATCAACTGCTTTTAATGATTCTACCATGATTTTTCTATACTCCTGCGAATGTACTGGTTCTCTTCCTTTTTTTCTTATGTGCTCATCTTTTGCTACTGCCACAACAAGCACGTCACCATATTCTTTTGCTTCATTTAACGTTACTACATGGCCTATGTGCAATACGTCATATACTCCCCCAGTTAGAACTACCTTTATTTTCTTTCTTTCCTCTGGCTTCAAAAAGAATCTTCCTTCTTTCTCAATAAGTAATTCTCTTTCATGCTCAGGAAGAAAATGATATGCATCTTCTGGTATTCCTGCATATTTGAGTTGCATCACAAAGAGCTTTTTTCGCATGTTTATCTCTTATTTGTCGATGTTTTTAAACAATACTGCGGAAGCCTATACATGATAGATGGGTATTCATTTGGTCGTATTGTAGTAAATGGAAAAACCTATACAAATGATATCAAAATTTTCAACAATATCATAAAACCAGATTGGTGGCGTAAAGAAGGCCACAAACTCTACTTAGAAGATATGCGGGATGTTCTTGCAGAAAAACCAAAAATAATAATCATAGGTTGTGGGCATGATGGTGTTATGAAAGTTATGCCAGAAGTTCATGAGTACTGTCAAAAGAATAAAATAGAATTAATCGAACTTTGGACTACTGAAGCAGTAAAAAAATTCAATGAATTAGCTGGGCCAGGAGTTATCGGTCTTTTCCATCTAACTTGCTAATCAATTTGTGCCTTTTGCAATTTTCCTGAATAATCTACATACACTGTTTTGAGATATGAAAATTCATCTATTCCTGTAATTCCTGCTTCTCTTGTATGGCCTGTTCCTTTTATCCCACCAAATGGTAAATGCACTTCAGATCCTATCGTGCTGGAATTAATGTATGTTAAACCAGCCTCAATTTTCTGTACTGCTCTAAATCCATTACTAACATCCTTGGTGTAAATAGAAGAACTAAGGCCATACTCAATATCATTTGCCATTTCTATAGCATCATCTAATCTATCAAATTCTAAAACAGAAAGAATTGGTCCAAATATCTCTTCTTGGGCTATGTGCATATCATTTGTTACTGATGTGAAAATTGTTGGCTGGTGGAAAAATCCCCTTCCAAATGCTTTTTTCCCTCCACAAAGCATTTTTGCCCCTTCCTTTTTTCCTATTTCAACATATCTCGCTGTTTTTTCCTGAGCTTTTTTGTTGATCAGTGGCCCAACATCAGTTGTTTTCAAAAGCGGATTCCCTAATCTCAGTTTTTTTGTTCTTTGCACAAGAGCTGCCAACAATTTTTCTTTTACTTTTTTGTGTACTATAACTCTGCTTGCAGCAGTGCATCGCTGTCCTGCTGTTCCAAATGCGCCCCAAAGTATTCCATCTACAGCAAGAGAAAGATCAGCATCGTCCATTACAATAATCGGATTTTTTCCTCCCAACTCCAACCCTACTTTCTTTAGTCCTGCATTTTTGACAATCCATTCCCCAGTAAATTTCGATCCTGTAAAAGACAAACCATGGATTTTTGGGTGTTTTACTATTGCTTCTCCAACATCTGAGGCTGATCCAGTAACAAAGTTTACAACGCCAGGAGGAACACCCGCTTTTTCTAATATTTTTACAAGTTCATAAGCGCAAAGCGGCGTATCAGAGCTTGGCTTGAATACCACAGTATTCCCGCATACAAGTGCGGGAGCAATTTTCCATGCTGGTATTGCTATTGGGAAGTTCCAAGGGCTTATCAATCCCATAATCCCAACCGGCATTCGTATTGTCATAGAGAATTTATTTCTCAGTTCACTTGTTGTTGTATGACCAAAAAGTCTCCTTCCTTCACCTGCCATATATTCAAAAACATCTATCGCTTCTTGTACATCACCAAGTGCTTCTGGCAAAACTTTTCCCATCTCAGTAGATACAAGTCTTCCTAATCTTTGCTTATCCTTTCTCAGTAAATCGGCTATATTTTGTAATAATCTTCCACGTGTTGGCGGAGGAGTTTCAGACCATTTTTTGTAGGCATCTTCAGCAGCACCTACTGCCATTTTTACGTGCTTGTCTTTTCCTTTTGGGAATTTTGCAATTATTTTTTCTGTCGTTGGATTTATTGTTTCAAAAGTTTCGTCAGCACCAATCCATTTCCCATCAATGTACATCTTATAAACAGGCATAGTTTAGCGTCTTCTCCAAACATTATAAACTTTTGTTGAGTACAATAAAGTATGATTCTACCAAAACAACATCTTGAGAAAGGCAACATTATCGATGGCTTACATGACAGCCAATACCAACCATGTGGCATAGACATAACTTTGAAAGAAGTCTATGGTTTCAAATCATCTGGTTTGATAGATTTTGATAATTCTGAAAGAAAGATTAGTGAGGTTGAACCTTTAGCTTTTGAAAATGATAAAGTCACACTAAAACCTGGTGCGTATAAAGTAATATTCAACGAATATGTTCGCATACCTTCTGATGTAGCAGCAATGTGTCTTCCGCGTTCTTCCCTTCTTCGTTGTGGTGTAACACTTGAGTGTGCTTTATGGGATCCTGGCTATGAAGGAAGAAGCGAGGCACTTTTGTTAGTAAAAAATGACCACGGAATTACATTCAAAAGAAATGCAAAAATAGGGCAAATGGTTTTTGTCAAACTTCCAGAAGATGCCAAATCTGTTTATGAAGGCCAATACAAAGGAGAAAACAAATAATTATTTCAATATCTCATCAACTAATTCTGTAAGACTTCCTTTTCTCTCTTTAATACTGTAATTAATGTGCAAAACAGGAATATCTACTTTCAGAATTTTTGTTAAGTCTACAGGAGTTCCTGAAATCACAACATCTGCTCCACTTTTGTTTATTGTTTCTGCAAGATCTTCAATTTGCGTGCCATAATATCCCATTGCAGGTACTACCTTTTCCAGGTGTGGATACTTTTCATAAGTTTCTTTTATGCTCCCAACTGCATGAGGCCTTGGATCTATAATTTCAGCTCCATTCTTGCGTGCATATTCAAATCCTGCACCAAAAGTCATGCCACCATGCGTAACAGTTGGGCCATCCTCAACAACAATTGCTTTTTTCCCGTTTATATCCATCTTCTTATCTGCTGTAAGCTCCAAATCTGTTTCCAGAACCTTTGCATTAGGATTAGCCTTCTCCACATTCTTCATTATTCTCTTTACATCAGCAGGGTTTTCTTCGACTTTGTTTATCACTATTACATCAGCTGATCGGAAATTTGTCTCTCCTGGATAATAGTACATTTCATGTCCAGGCCTTAATGCATCAGCAACTACGAAATAAAGATCTGATTTAATGAATGGCATATCATTATTTCCCCCATCCCATATTACAACATCTGCTTCTTTCTCTGCTTCTTTAAGTATCTCAGCATAATCTATTCCAGCATAAACAACAATTCCATTTTTGATGTGTGGTTCATATTCTTCTCTTTCTTCTATGGTGCACTCGTGCTTGTCAAGATCTTCCATAGTTGCAAATCTTTGTATTTTTTGCTTTGCCAAATTCCCATACGGCATAGGGTGTCTTATAACTACAGTCTTTATTCCTCTTTCTTTCAGTATTTTTGTAAGCGTACGGGTAAGCGGACTTTTTCCACACCCAGTTCTTACAGCTGTTACTGCTATGGTTTTCTTTTCACTTTTAAGCATCGTTTCTCTGGGACCTAAAAGAACAAAACTTGCTCCACTTGCTTGCGTACGGGAAGCAAGATGCATAACATATTCATGAGACACATCAGAGTATGAAAAGTATACTTCATCTACCGAATGCTCTTTGATTAGTTTTTCCATATCTTTCTCATCATAAATTGCTATGCCTTCAGGGTAAAGCTTTCCTGCTAATTCTGGCGGATATTTCCTGCCTGCAATTTTTGGTATCTGGGTTGCAGTAAACCCAACTACTTGATAAGCAGCATTACTTCGAAAAAACATATTGAAGTTATGGAATTCGCGAACCTTCTGGCTAATCACGTCCTGCTGCACCGAGTATCAAAACCTTCTTTTTCATGCTCTCTACTCTCATTTAGCATTTTAATAAGTTCCTCTCCTCTTTTTGAAAGTGAATAAAATTTGAAATATGGTGCATCACTTCCGGTTACACGTTTTTTTATGACTTTTGTCAAACCAAAATAAGTATCTTTTCCTAATGCATCTCTAACTGACCAATGAGAACGATTTGTTTTATCTGCAATCTCATTTATCAAAAGAGGTGGGCTGTCCATTAAAATAGACCAATATCTCATATGTGAACGCGTGTATTGTTTTCTCAGATAACATTTTATCAATTTAGTCCATTGTCTTTTGGATGAACTAAAATGCCCATCAAGAATTAAATTTGTCATATTATGTACGCCAGTAATGCTTATCTCAAATGAGCCTTTTGTATATCGTATACGTGGTACTGTATCATACAATTCTTTGAAACAATCATAAAGGAAATCTTTCATATCTCCATCTTTGACAGTTATGCAGATTCCATACAAGTATCCATTTCTCTGAAGGATGGAGCCATCACCAACTTCATACCCATCTAAGAAACTTTTTGTAAGATCTTTATTGTTTTTTATTATCTGAAGTGATTTTTTTACAATCTTATTGAAAATAATTGCAAAAATGGTATTGTGTATTCGTAAGTCAACAATATCCTGTCTCGCTTTTTTGGTATTATTCGCTTTAATGTGCTCTATATCTAATTTCTTTTTCCACAATTTTTCAATTTTATTTAAATTCTTTCTATCCATCGGAGTTTTGATATATGCTCTCCACATCTTACTATTGACACCAAATTCCTTTTCTATTGCCCTCTTGAATTTTTCTATCAATTCTATTTCACGATTTGCTATTCCAATACCAGAGTACATTTGTTTAGATCCCTCAGCAATAAAAAATCCGATTAACCAAGCTACCTCTTTGTTTATACTGATGTATCGTGCCATCTCAATTTTTGTTCTTTTTGAGGCACTAACTAAAACTAATTTTTCATTATTCTTACTATAGATTGTTTCGTTACTAATAAGGTTTTCTATGTCTAATTTTTCTATCATTATCTAATTTACTTTTCCCTAATTAATAAATAAACAGAGACCTCATTTCCGCAGAAACTCTCTTAAATTTAGACAATAAAAATCCTTTATGCGTATTGTAATAGCATTGGGAGGAAATGCTCTCTTACCTAAAGGGGCAAAAGGCACTGCAGGCGAGCAATTAGATGCTGCAAAAAAAGCAATAACAGAAATCGAAGATGTTCTTAAAAAAAATCAAGTTGTTTTGACACACGGAAATGGTCCGCAGGTTGGTAATCTCTTGCTTCAGCAATCTGGTACAAAGGAAGTAGCAGAAATGCCCTTAGATGTTCTTGATGCAATGACTCAAGGGCAGATAGGTTATTTTATCGCCAGTGCAATTTCTTTAACTGGCCTTCACTCAGCAACTCTTATTACTAGAGTTGTTGTTGATCCTGAAGACAAGGCATTTGAGAATCCAACAAAACCAGTAGGGCCTTTTTATGAAAAACAAATAAAGCCAGGAATGAAAATGGATGCAGGGCGTGGATATAGGCTTGTTGTTCCTTCGCCTACGCCACTCAAGATAAGGGAACACGATGCTATTAGTGCCCTTTTAGAAAGAAATTTCGTAGTCATTGCAGTTGGGGGTGGGGGAATACCAATAAAAAATAATGGTGAAGGGCTTGAAGCAGTAATTGATAAAGATAAAGCCACCTCTCTTCTTGCAACACAGATAAATGCAGATCTCCTTGTTTTTGTTACTTCTGTTGATTGTGTTTATCTTAATTTTGGCAAGCCTAATCCGTCTAAACTTTCAAAAACAAGTATTTCAATTGCCAAAAAATATATGGCAGAAGGGCACTTTGCTGAGGGCAGTATGAAACCTAAAGTTGAATCTGTAATAAAGTTCTTGGAAAATGGGGGCAAGAAAGCAATCATTTGTTCTATAAATAATATTCGTTTAGCATTACAGGAAAAAGCAGGAACAATAATCTCAAACGTCTAAGATTGCAAATGCCTTCCATGCATCTGTTTTTTCTACTTTATACATATGCCAGCTGACTGCTTTAACATCAACAATCATATGGTGTTTTTTGTTGTCAATTTTTTCACCTTTCAATGATGCTTCAAGTATTATTTCTTCTCTTTTTTTGGAAAATTTAAGTTCATATTTGCTAAAAATAAGCATCTCAGCATCTTTGTAGAATACAATCTCAGAAAGAAAATTATGGAGAAGCTTTTCTTCAGTGGTTGATTTCAGGCAAAATGTTACTGTTTCCTTTGCTTCTATTTTTTCAGGATTTTCTATCATTGAATTTGTTAAAGCTCTTCCTGCACTTTCAAAAAGTTCTTCCAGTGTTTTTCCTGTGGCTTCAAATGCCACATCAGCCATTGCAACTCCTTCAACAAATTTGTACGGCATCCTATCCCTTTACATTACCCAAAGGCAGAAGTTTTACGACCTTCTTTGATATACCTGCATTATGTGTTGATTCTATTACTTCATCTATTGGCTTATATGCTCCACCTGCTTCTTCAGCAAGACCAGCAAACGATACAGTTTTGATATAAATTCCTTTTTTCTCTAATTCTTTTTGCAATGTGTCTCCTCTGTATTTGCGTTTTGCTTCTGCCCTGCTCATAACCCGTCCTGAACCATGTGCTGTAGTAAACCATGTTTCTTTTGCACTTTCCTGCCCTACAAGAAGCCAGGAACCAGTTTCCATGCTTCCGCCTATTAGTATTGGCTGGCCATCGTCTCTGTAAAACGGTGGGATCTCTTCGCGTCCTGGTCCAAATGCTGCGGTGGCACCTTTTCTATGTACTATAAGCTCACGCATTTGTCCATCAACTTCATGTTTTTCAACAGATGCTCTGTTATGACAGATATCATAGATCTGATGCATTCCAAGATCTTCTGCACTTTGCCCAAATATTTTTGCAAAGCTTTCTCTTATTCTATGTGCTATTGTCTGTCTGTTAGCAAAACCCATATTCACAGCACAACTCATTGCAGCAAAATAATCCTGTCCTTCTGGAGAATTGAAAGGTGCCGAAGCAAGTTCCTTATCAAGTATTTTGATCTTATATTTGCTCTCCATCACATTTAGGAAAAGATCCAGGTAATCACTTGCTACTTGATGGCCAAAACCCCTACTACCACAATGAAACATAACTACTATTTGATCAGGAAAGATGCCCCATTTCTTTGCAAGTTTTTCATCTACAATGTTTTCTTCTTTAACATGTTGAATTTCCAGATAATGATTTCCAGAACCCAATGTTCCGACCTGATTAAGTCCTCTTTTTATTGCTTTTTTGCTTACCTTACTTGAATCTGCTTCTTTGACTCCACCATACATCTCGGTTCTTTCTAAATCCTCTTTCCATCCATATCCTTTTTCTACACACCATTTAGCTCCGGTATCCACTAATTCATTGAATTCGTTTGGATTCAATTTCAAAATACCAGAGCTTCCTACGCCGGCAGGAACGTCTTTGTAAAGAGTGTCAACCAATTGATGAAGTTTCGGTTTTACATCGTTGATAGTAAGATTTGTTCTAATTAATCTCATTCCACAATTAATGTCAAAACCAATTCCACCCGGGCTTATCACTCCTTCATTTACATCCATCGCTGCCACTCCACCTATGGGGAATCCGTATCCCGAGTGGCCGTCAGCCATACAAAATGCATATTTTTGGATTCCAGGAAGTGTTGCTACATTGCTTATTTGATCATAAACATGCAGGTCCATTTGATCAAGCAGGTTCTTACTGGCGTATATTCTTGCCGGAACTCTCATTCCTTCTTTATAGTCGGTTCCTATTTCCCAAATATAATCACTAATCTTTTTGAAATTCGGTTTTTTAAATTCCATATTTTCACCTAAAAAAATATTGTTTTTGTGAGCGATACATAAATTAAACCTAATGGGTATAATATGTTTCTATGTCTTCTAAGGAAATATGGCTCAAGGCAGGTAAAATAGCCAAAAGCGGTAAGACAACTTACGAAGTATGGACAGAATTGAAATCATGGGCTATTAAGGCCAATGATCCACTTGCTATGAAAGCGGCAGTATTTGAATTTCTTGCTGTTCATGGCACAAGGCCAGAAGCAGCCCCTCTTCTTCCTGAAATAATGCGTGATGCTGCTCACATCTCTCCTACATTGCCTGAAGAAGAGAAGAAAAGACTTATTGAACTTACAAATAATGTATCATTAGCACTCAAAGCTCCTCCAACTTTAATGCTTGAACCAATTAAACCCACTCTCCCAGTTGCTGGTAATAGGCCTGCTCCAATTCTTTCTTTCAATCTAAATCAAGAAAATATCCTCACTCCATTAACTCCAGCAACAGATATTGATGGCCTTATCAAAGCCCGAGATACATTACTCAAAGTTAATGAAAATGTACTTACTATGAATGTTCCTCAAAAACATGCAATGAACGCTTCAATGGCTAGTGATAAAGGAGAAGAGCTCATACAATCTCTTATTGAAAAATTACAAAGCCACAGTGCTAATGAAATGCAATCATATTCTATTCAAAAATCAGAAGAACCAAAAAAAGCCAAGAAAAAACCAAAAAAGAAAATCACTCCAAAGAAGAAGGTCAAGAAAAAAACAAAACCTAAAAAAGCCAAGAAAAAATCTGCAAAAAAGAAGAAAAAACGATAAATCTAATTTTATAAACTCTTAGTATAAAAGAAGAAACTAGCTCCTGTAGTCTAGTGGCCTTTTGACTTCTGCATTTCTTAGGACAAAACCCCAGGGAAAAGTCCTGAGGTAGACTAAGTCAAAGGTTGGATATTCCGGTCAAGGATATCAGACTCTCAGAAACTTTTTAGGAAAAAGTTTCATCAAAAACTGGTTCTTGATAAGTTTGGAGTTCTCTGAGGACCCGGGTTCGAATCCCGGCGGGAGCAATCAATACAAATATTTTTAATGATCAGATACATACTGCTACGTATGACCTTTGAAATAAGTCTGCTGAATTTCATCTTGAATGTGGCAATAATAGTTGTTGGTTTTTTAGCTTACCAAAAGAGCAAGAATTTTGTTCCACTCTATCTAGCCGGAGCATTTGTACTCTTCTCAATAACGCATCTTCTTACTTTGCTTGGCATGGCTGAAACACTGCTTTATCCTATCCTGGTGATAAGAACTGTAGCCTATCTGACAATCATCTTCACACTCTATAAACTCCTGACCACGTCAAAGAAGAAGTGACAATGGCTGGAGCAATTATATCTGGAGGATGCCAGCATCACCATCTTTAATCTTTTTTCATGGTAAATAACTTTATGTTGGATAAAAAAACTCTCATGCCCAGAGTACTTAAGGCTGCTCTCTTCACCACACTAACAATAGTTTTAGTTCTGGCAATTGATTTTCCGATCTATTACGCTATTATACTTATTGCATTTTTTTGGATAAGAGTATTCCCATTCACAAAATTCATCGATAAAAAGCTGTCAGAGTCGCATTCAATCTACAGAACTTCACACCCATTAATGAGAAAAGCAGTTCCATATGTTATTTATATTGCATTCATAATTATCCTGAAAATACTTGTTATTGATATCATCATGCCAGAAATTCTCCATATCCCAGTTAGAGACCAACTATATGAATTTCTGAACATTCCGCAGTCTTGATATGTCGTTGCAGGGCTCGAGCATATATTTTTTACTGGCAAATTTCGCAGAATTACAATTCCTTGAAATAAAGCATACGATATGGTCTGAATCCATATTTTTCATAAAGTGAAGCTGCTCTGTCATTATCTAGATCAGCTGTGAGCGAAACATTCCTGTAACCATTTTCTTTTAATGCTGCAAGGGATTTTTCCATCAACTTTCTTCCAACTCCTTTTCCTTGCCATTCTTTTTTCACAAAAAATGACACTACATATGCTGCGTTTTTAAGGAATGTTACTTTCTTTTTTACAATAATCGCACCTAAAATCTGCTGGCTTTCTTCAGCAACTAAACATGCCCCATTTATTCTTCTTCCCCATGCATTCTTGAATATTTTTAAAGTCTGTGCTTCTGTTGTGTCCATGAATATTTCTACATTTAATGCAGCCAAACCCTTCAAATCATTCTCTTCAATTTTTCTTATTAGCATACCCATCACACAACTTATGTTATTTTGGTTATTAATAGTTGCTTTTGATAAATTTTCAAATCAAAATTATTCTAACTTCACATCAGAATCTGGGAGGCAGCACATTATACTTGAAATCACAACTTGTTATGGTTCGTTAATAAACGTGGTACTTAATAAACATTGCCTGCTATAATATATACAGGTGTTTATTCATGAAGTTTGGAAGAAGTGTAAAATTTATAGTAGAGAATGACGAGCTAAATGCGTTTAATATTAGTAATGATATTAATCAGCTTAGCGAATTGTTGGATAGAATCAATACTAAGTCAAATGTAGTATTCCTTTCTGGCTTATTGTCTAATATAAAATTATCTTTGGAGTCTAATCAGGCCTAATTTTATGATTGGGCATTCTCCACTTCAAGCAGCTTTATATAATGGAGACCACAATATTATGATATTATCCTATGCAGAATTTTTTCTGACAAACTCAGGACTACTTCTGAAAAAGTGAAACAAATGAAATTCGTAGAGTTAAAACTAGATGGAAAAACTGTAAAATCCATAAATAATTATGGATATATGGAAGCAACTGAGGTACAGGAAAAAACAATACCTCAAATAATTGCAGGCAATAATCTTATTGTCAGAAGCCAAACCGGAACAGGTAAAACTGCCGCATTTGGCATTGGACTTATGGAACGCATTACATCAGGATCAACTGATAAAGCACTCATACTTGTACCAACGCGAGAACTTGCAGTACAAGTATGTACCGAGCTTAGAGGGCTATGCCACGTCCAGCAACTAAAAATCTGCTCAGTTTATGGTGGACAAAGTATGGGCATCCAAATCAGGGATCTAGAGAAAAGATATGAAATCCTGGTTGCGACACCAGGAAGATTACTGGATCTCTATAGACGTAGAAAGGTTGATCTTTCAAAATTCAATGCTATTGTTCTTGATGAAGCAGATCATATGCTTGATCTTGGTTTCCAAACTGATGTTTTTGAAATTCTCGATAAATTACCTAAAGAAATGTTGATGCTTTTATTCTCAGCTACAGTCGATCAAAGCATAAAACGTATTGCGTCAAGATATATGCCAAATTCCGAGACAATAACCATTGGTGAAATGGAGGTCGTCTCAACAATCAAAGAAGAGCAACTTCATGTGCCACACAGTGGGAAATTCACCAAACTTGTAGAATTACTTAAACTGCACACGAAAATGAAAATACTTGTCTTTGCTAGGACAAGAAGAGGTGTGATAAGACTAAAAAAGAGTCTTGAAAATAGTGGTTTTCGCGGAATAGGAATGCTTCAAGGGGATATGCCACAAGCAAGAAGAATCAAGGTATTAACACAGTTCAAAGAGAATGGACTATCTGTTCTTATAGCTACCAATGTTGCTTCAAGAGGTTTACATATAGATAATGTTGGTCTGATAATAAACTATGATCGAGCAGAAAATAAGGAAACACATCTTCACCGTGTTGGTCGTACTGGGAGAATGGGTGCTGAAGGAAAAGTAATTAATTTTGTTTCAAATGATGAGCCAAGACCAAGCCGTGGGAGAAGACAAGGCAATAGAAGATCGAGCAATAGAAATTACCAGTGGCACGGAAAGAGACGCAGATAAAGATAAAAGCATACTATTCCTAAGCTTTATCCATTGGTGAAATAATGGGATTAAGTAAAAAAGATTTATCAAGAAAAAAAGCTAACTTGAAAGCAAAATTAGCAGAACTTGAAAAGAAAGCTCAAATGGACCCACTTAAAAGAAACAAAGCACTTCACGATGAAATCGCAGATTTACAGAAAAAACTTGCAGAAAAGTAATCTCAAAAGAAAATGTTGAATGTATATCCGATCAAAATTATTCCTGCAGCTACCAGTCCAAAGAATAATGCTACTAATTTCAATCTCATTACTCTTCTAAGTATTATGGCTTCAGGCAGGCTAAGTGCTGCAGTAGCCATCATAAAGGCCAAAGCAGTACCTAATGGGACACCCTTCTGGAAAAGCACAACTGCAATCGGGACAACTGCACTGCAATTAGCATATATAGGAATCCCTACAAGCACTGCAAGCGGAACTGCAAAAATGCCCCCGTTACTTATAATCGATTCTACCACTTCCTCAGGAATAAACCCATGAATAACCGCTCCAATACCTACACCAAACATAATCCAGAGCCACAGTTTGCTTACAATATCTTTTGCTTCCGAATACGCAAATGCCAGTCTTTCTTTATATGAATTGAATTTTGCTTCTTTCTTAGGATTTTTTTTGTGCATTGCAATATCTTTTACAAGATATTTTTCCATGCCCATGCGGCCAATAAATAGACCCGCAATCATTCCGAGTATTACACCTGCAATTACATATGCAACAGCAACCTCCCAACCAAAAAATCCTAACATGAGAACAGCAACGTATTCATTGACAAGCGGGGAGGTTACAAGAAATGAAAATGCAGTTCCAAGAGGAACGCCTGCTTCAAGAAAACTGATAAAAATGGGAATCGATGAACAAGAACAAAAAGGTGTCGCCGCACCAAAAAGAGAGGCAAAAAAATTTGGAACAAGAGGAACCCTTCCTGAGAGTACTTTCTTTATTCGTTTCTGTGAAATGTAACTTCTAATCACTGCCATAACAAATATAATGACAAAAAGTAATAGCACGATCTTTATACTATCATAAATGAAAAAATCCAGAGTTGTCCCAACCTTAGACCCTACTGCAAACCCCAGCGCATCATAAACGAGCCATTCTGAAAATAGCTGCAATGGGTCACTCATTTACATTTACCCTCGCAACAACATTTCTTTTTTGATTCTCTCTCCATTTTTTTGTCGAGCCTTTCCAATATTTTTTCAACAAATCCCTTTTTTTCTTCTGACATCTTTCTTACCTCCATTTAATGCAATCATTACTCTCTTCACTTTATCATCAGCAATGGAATAGTACATATATTTACCATCACGCCTTTGCTTAACAATGCCCAAATCTTCAAGTTTGCTCAGCTGAAAAGATATTGTTGGCTGGGAACGTTTTACACAGGGATAAATTTTACATACGCATTGTTCTCCACCGAGAAGAAACTCAACAATCTTCAAACGTGTTTCATTAGCAAGTGCCTTTAAAAGCTTAAGTTGCTGTTTCATATTTACATATTTAAATATGTAAATTTATAATCTTTTGGCCCATCTCTCTCAAGCATTAATATGAACATGTTAGATCACATAAACTAATTTAAATAAGGCCAATCAATTAACTTTGATGATTTCAAAACAACGAGCTTTGCTTAATATCTGTGTGCTTGCATCTCTATTATTCTTTGGCCTGCTCTACTCGGCATTATTTCATCCAGGCATTCCAAACAGCATTATTATTCCAACAATAGGCGGAGGACTAATGAATCTTGGTTTCTGGTTCTTCTATAAAAGCACATTTGCGCCTATCCCAGAACTCAGTAAAAGCATAATCGGAAAAAGAACAGGTTTTCTGTTTGTATCTTTTCTTCATCTAATCGCGATATCCCTACTGCTCATCTTTGATATCAGTTGGATTTTTGAATTATTCTAAAGAATAAATATTATATGCTGAGTAGAGAGGAAATTTCTGAGTTTAAAAAAGTGCACTACAAGTTGAAAACAGGAGGAAAACAAAATTCGACTGTTGTAGAACTCTCAGCATTACTAAAAGATTTAATAGAAAATATTGAATCTACTTCTGAAAGGGAAAAAACACTATGGAATCCAGATATAAGCACTAAGATAAAACTTGCAAAAAAAGGAGCAAGGCTTTACAAAAAATTAGAATATTTTGAAATCGATGTAGTTAAAGAATTTGAGAATGGCAATGTTACAGAAGATATTGGCAAAAAGTTTATGTTAGTAACAAAGCTAATTAAAAATAACAAATTGGACCTCGCAAAAAAAGAATTTGTTTATTTTGAAAAGATCCTCAAATTGAACAAAGAGTATGAACAATCTATGGAAGAAATGGAAAAAAAGGATAAAATGCTAAAAAAAGAACGGCACAGAATGGAAAATCTACTGGCTGAGATTTCTGGACTGGAAAAAATCAGAATTGATTCAGAAAAAGTTCAACAATATGAGAACCTACTAAGCAGTTTAGAAAAACTGGAAAAAATCAGAATGCAATACATATCATCATTTACTTCCCAACCAATAATTGAATTAGTTAAAAATTCGGATCCAATATCTGAATACTTGCCTCTTCCTAAAAAAGAAGAATTAGATGAGATAAAACAGTTCTTTGTTGGATATCCAGATATTGGAAAATACGAACCAGATAAAATTTGTGAGCTCTTTGATTTCAGTGAGAAAAAACTCTCACACATCTGCCCAGAAACTTCTAGATTTAAGAAAATCATACTAAGCAATAGAAAATACTTCGAAACATTGCGTGATCTTGAGAGAAGCAATTTTCTAGCACTAGATGATGAAAAAGCATTGAGTTTTTATGCTAAAATTGCTGATGCACAAGAAATAGTAGGACAAATAAAATCCGTTAGAAAAGATCAATCCTGCAAAGAAGAATATGAAAAAAAGAAACAATTCGAAGAAAAGAAGAAAGAGCTTTTAAAATATTCAAAAAATGATCTTGAGAAAGAGCTTGAAGAAATCAATTCTCTTCTTGAATTTTTACATTCAGTTCCAGAGGAAAAAGAAGAAGGATTTCTCTCTAAGCTTTCATCGTTATTAAAAATTTAGATTCTGCAGGATTTTATAGCCGAAGCCACAAGTCGATGGCTCTAATCAAAGTTGATAACCGGACTTGCACGTTCAGCCATTTCCTTACAAGACCGTTGCTAAGATCAGAGGCTTCCACAACCCTGCAGAAGGGTTTGTTACTAACACTTTAATATTTATAAACCTTTCCCGCATCTGATTCACGTTGTAATCCATTGTTTATTCTGTTTCTAATACAATCTTTCCAATATGCATTCTATAGCGGTCTCTTTCTCCTAATACTGCTCCGGCAGCCGTGAAATAGAAATAATCTGATCCTGTATCTTTGCTAATTACCCCTGGCATGTATGCTCCTTCTTTCCATGAAGGGTTGTCACCGCTTTCAAAAAGTGAAGCAATCTTTGTCCACGGCCCCCACGGGTTTGGTGCTTCAAATAATCCTCCATCAGGGAGTGCTGTCAAAAATACGTATCTTCCGGTTCCTTCATGATACATGGAAGATGCTATCAGGAATGTTTCAATTCCTTCTACTGCTTCTGCGTCATCTTGATTACCAGACCAAACAGGCTCTTCATTTTCTAATCCCGTATAATACTCATAAGCATTATAATTCGCAATTGATGTTTTTGGAACACGAGCCAGATATACTTTTCTTTCATGCCAGTCTATTTCACTACCTATGCCGAAAGCATAAACATATCCATCTTCATTGAGTTCGTAGTCTTTACCCATATTGATAAACATCAATATCTTGAAAACACTATCACCGGCCCAAGGTGAATTTTCAACCTCTGTCCATGTTTTTCCATAATCGTTTGAATAAGCAATATACCCAAATTCAGGACTTTCAGCAGGGCTATGGCCTGCCCAATATAACGTTCCATTGTAGAAAAGCAAACTAGATGGTTTGTCATTTCTATCTCCTTGGTTTCTTAAAAAGTCCACTGGAATACCACTAGGAACATCGACACTAACGATACATTTGTCCTGGCAATTATCAAAGTAGGGTGCGTTTCCACTCATCACAACTAGCCCTGCATCGCTTACATTACAACTCTCATAACATTCCTGACAATCAACTTGATTGCAGAAAAGAGTTTGGAATGGGCATGCATCAAAGTTTCCACAAGGTGCACTCATAGGGCAAGTATTTTCTATAGGAATTACTGTTGGAAGGCAGTTCATACGTCCAGTGCCATCTCCCCATGAAGCATAAACATTGTCATCATCAGCCCAAGTGTTAAACCACAAATCTCCAAATTTTGGCTGGAAAACAGGTTCACCAACAATCTTTGCCGATGTAATAATTGGTTCTCCTTTACAATCTGCTTGACAACTACCAATATTCTCTCCTTCGTAATACTCACAAATTCCATTACCACAATTAATTGGTTCTTCTATACAACCAAAAAACATAAACAATACCAAAATCAAAATAATACTCTTGTTAGCCATATCCCTCATTCTAATGTAATTCTTTAAAACTTTCTATTGAATTTTACTTTATGGAAGAAACAGATCCAGATCTAAAGGAAGCTATCGAAGCATGTGCAAAAATAATAGAAGCGAAATGCAAGAAAAGGCCCTACATGATTGTAATAAGCAAAGCAGATGTTGGTTTTGCTTCCAAAGAAGAGCACCAGAAAGGTATTCTTAGAGGCAAAGCAAGTTATATGTATATGGCACGGCCAACAATCCGACCAGATGGCATTAGCAAGGTTTTAATTGGAGCTTCAAAAAAAGCCCTTGAGATGGCAGAAAAAGAAGCTTCAGGGAAATCATGAAACTTAAGCGAGAACTTGATCTTTTCAGCACCACCTTATACGGAATTGGTATAATTCTTGGTGCTGGCATTTACGCTCTTATAGGGGTAGGTGCCGGACTTGCCGGCAATATGCTTTGGCTTGCATTTCTTATCTCTGCAATAATTGCAATTTTCACAGGCATGAGTTATGCTGAACTCTCAAGTAGATTCCCAAAAGAAGCTGCAGAGTATACATATACAAAAAAGGCTTTCAATAAAGAACTATTTTCATTCGTAATCGGTTGGCTTCTTGTGGTTGCTACTGTTATTGCCGCATCAACTGTTGCCTTAGGATTTGCAGGTTATTTCTCTCATATGTTTGGAGGTGAGCCAAAAATTATAGCAGCTGGCATCATCCTCATCATGACTTTCTTAAACTATTTTGGCATCCGTGAATCTGCCAATTTCAATAATTTTTCATCCATAATTGAAGCATCCGGTCTAATACTGGTTATAGCGATCGTATTTCTTTTTCCTCCACTAACAGAAGTAAATCTTTTGCAAATGCCAGAAACAGGATTTGCAGGTATTATGGCAGCAATTTCTGTTATCTTCTTTGCCTATATCGGTTTTGAGAATGTTGCTAATCTAGCAGAAGAAGTTAAAGACAGCAGAAATGTTGTTCCAAAGGCCCTTCTCCTTTCTCTTGCAATTTCTACAATTCTTTACATGCTTGTATCTGTTGCAGCAGTGAAAGAAGTTGGATGGGAAGCACTTTCACAATCGCAGGCGCCTATTACTCTTGTTGTTTCAAGAGTTCTTGGCCAATATGCATTTATCCTCTCAATCATTGCATTGTTTGCAACAGCAAATACAGTACTTATATTTCTCATAGCAAGTTCTAGAATTCTTTATGGAATGTCTCACGGTAAATCATTACCAAACTTTTTTTCAAAAATTGGTTCAAGAGGCACACCCTATCTCTCTGTAGCACTTGTTGGCATTATTGCTGCTCTTGCTGCTTATGCTAGCGATATAAAAACAGTTGCCCAGCTCAGTGATTTAGCCGTCTTTATTGCATACTTTGCCGTAAATATAGCTCTCATCGCTTTGGCTGGCTCTATAAGCAAAACTCATTTCCATAGTCCACGCATTGCCGGCATTCCAATCTTTGCATATTTAGGGGCAGCAAGTGCACTTTTCATGCTACTTTACTTTGATCTCAACCTTTGGCTACTTGAATTAGTTGTAGTGCTAATAGGTCTGATCATATTTTTAATTAATAAAAAAAATTAATGATAAGCAAACACAAGTGAAAATAAGTAAATTCCTATACACAATATGGCAGCATATTTATCTATCTTTTTTCTCCATGCAAACATTGAAACAACTAATATAGATGCTATTATTAGATAGAAAGCTAGGGGGGCTATTATTCCAGAATTAATCTCTGTTGGAAAAAGAAGAGGACCTATTCCTAAAGCTAATGTTGCATCTGTAATATTACTTCCCATCAAATCTCCAACAGCCAATCCATAATTCTTTTTCCTTATTGCTGCTAATTCTACTGAAAGCTCAGGTAAAGATGTTCCTATTGCTATCACAAAAAAACTTACAAAAAATTCTGGGAGGCCAATTACGTTTGATAATTCTATGGCTGATTCGACAACAATTACAGAACCTATGATGACAAATACCAAACCAAATACCAGTCTTATGAAAGTTACTACTGTTCCGTGTTTACTACATGACAAATCAACTTCTTTTTTTCCATACTCGCCCGTAGTGAATTTTATGGATATACCAAGTAAAATGATATATGAAAGGATAAGTATGGCTGCATCTATTCTTGTCAATTCTCCATCGAGAACCACAATACTTGCTAATAAAGCAGCTAAAGTTACACATCCACCGAGAACTAGTATGTTCTTTCTATGTGCTTTTATTGTTCCTCCAAGTAACGTCACAAGACCAAGAACAAGTGTTATTTGAGTGAGGCATGAACCCAATGCATTTCCAACATTTATGTCTCCATAATCACTATATGAGGAGAATACAGAATTGGCTATCTCAGGAATATCAGTACCTACTGAAATTAATAGAACCCCAATTATCAGTGGCGGTAATTTGAATTTATGTGCTATATGTGTTGAACACGTGACCACTCTTTCACTTGCATAAGAAATAATTCCGAGGCCAATCAATAAAACAACTAATTGAATTATCACGTAAATCTAATGCAGCATTGAAATATAAATCAGGCAGTTTCTGCTCCGCCTTTGTCTGTACTTACTCCATAATCAGCTGCTTCTGCAGACCACCAATTCCCATATCTCTCCTTTATTTTCTCTTCTATAGGTCTGCCATCCTTTATTGCTTTTACTACGTCTTTCTTTTCAATCATTTCTTTTTTCTCTGTTACTGCCATGTCGCCTGCCATCTTAATTATGCCCGCGAGATTTCTAAGTCGCAGTGTTAATCCCTTTGCATTATCTATTCTTCGTGCTATGTTTCTTGATTCTTCGATAACTAATGAAACTGCCGCATTATCCGCATGCGGTATTTTGCCATCCTTCAGTATTTCCTGTGCCACAAATTGCGCTACTTTCTCTTCATTTTCAACAGTATCATCCATGTAACTGTGCATAAGTACCTCATAACCATCACCACGTATTCTTGAGCGTAGTGGTGGCACTATTCTCTTGATGTCATTTATGTTACATGCACCAACAAATATGAAATCACATGGAACGCATTCTACACGTACTGCTGCTCCGCTGCTCATTGGATTTCTTCCTGTAATCGGGAATTGTTTGTCTTGCATAGCACTGAGGATATATCTTTGTATCTCCCCAAGTGTTGAAAGCTCATCTATGAACAATACTCCTTCATGCGATTCATGAACTGCTCCAGGAACAACACGTTGATATGAAGCTGTTCCAAGACTTTGATGACCACCATATGGGTCATGTCTTATATCTCCCAACAACTCAGTTTCTGTTCCGCCGCTTGCCTGTATAAAATTAGAACGTTTAAGGGGAACAATAATCTTTCTTTTTGATTTACTATTCAACTTTTCCATCTTCTTTATCTCTTCCTGTTTGAGCATGAGTATTTTTCCATCTAAGGTTCTTTCATATATAATAATCTCTTCTTTACCTTCTGGACTTCTTCTTGTTGTGGCGACTCTCATCCTGTCTAACATCGGATTGATATCCATTGCAGGTGCAATTCCATACTTATCAAATAAATTACTCTTTTGTAGTTTTGAAGCACCGCATTGTGGACATACCGCTTCAGTAAAGGAACTAAGGGCTCCACATCGTCTACATCTAAAACCTAATTTTTCAGCAACAAAAGTTGGAACATCAAATGCAGAAACTTCCACACCAATCTTTTTTTCCATCCCCTTGTCTCTTTTTATCTGACTTTCGTCACGTATTTCAATTATTGGTTTATCTGGATTTTCAGGATTATCAAGAACTGAAATTTCATATTTTGGTTTTTGAATTACGCTTGATATGGCCTGAGCAATCATACTCTTTCCTGTACCTGGTGGTCCTACAAGTAAAAGATGCCTTCTTTGTTGTGGTATCATTTTAGCAATTTCAACTGCTTCTTCCTGGCCTATAATTCGCTGAAACGGGTCTTTTGGAATTTCGATTTCGGCAGTCGTATCAAAGTTTAGTCTTGCCATGTATTTAACATGTACTTTCTCTTTTTAAATTAGTAATGCCACCATCCGATACAAGTAATAACACTATTTCTTCACAGGATTTGCTCCTGGAAGCTGTTTTTTATAATGTTTTTTCTTTTTCTCTGCAATTTCATAATCATTGGAGAACCATATAACTTTAACTGGGCAAACTTCTGCACAAAGTCCACAAAGTATGCATAAACTTCTATCTACCACAGCATATTTCTTTTTAGGATCAACTATGATCGCACCTGTCGGACAGTTTACTTCACAAAGCTTGCATGAAATACACTTCTTCTGATCAATATGAATTACTCCCCTAAAATTTATCGACACTTTACTCTTCTTTTTAGGGTATTCACTGGTAAATGGACGTTTCAGAAGATTTTTCAACACCTTTAATACCATCGAAACCATGTTCACACCAAGAAGAATATGTCCACAAAAGCCAAAGCAGCCAAAAATAAAAACGTCTTAACAGTGACGACCGTAGAATATCTTGGAGAGCTTGTTAGCATGATCATGTAGAATAACATAAAGAGTGGAGAAAGTAATAATGCGTATGTTTTTCCCACTATCAAAAATCCAAGTAATATGTAAATTACAAAGTTTTTGATAAATTCTGCCAATTCAAGCATTGCAAGCGAAGTTCCTGAATATTCTGAGAAAAACCCTGCTGAGATCTCTGCTTCTGCTGCCATCACATCATAAGGTGTTATTCTAAGTATCACAAATCCAGTGAAAAGAAGGAGAATTGAAACAAGTGGTAATTGCGTAAAAGCAAATTCTGCATTATAATTCTGGAAACTTGTTGCTCCAGCACCATAAAAGAACAATGCAAGTACTATCAAAAATGTTATTTCATATCCCAACATTAGCAATAATTCTCTTACACTTGCAAACATTCCAAATGGTGATCTGCTTGCTATTGCTCCGAATATGTAAAATGTATCTTGCAAGATGAATATGTAACCAACTACAAGAAAATCATAATCGAATCCAATTATTGAAAATGGAATTATTAGTATTATCAATAATGAACAAATTAGTGCTAAGTAAGGTACCAAATTAAAAATTTCATTTCTATTTTGAAATTCTTTTTTACTAATTAATTTTGCAATATCATAGAACGGTTGCATTAGAGGCGGCCCCACTCTATTGTGCATGCGTGCGACAATCCTCCTTCTTACACCTTCGAAAACAAGAGCAAGAGGAACAAGTAATAACACAAATAATATTTCAATCATATTTCTTCCCCTCAAAAAGCTCGTGGCTTGTCCAGTTTTCTTGCTTTCCGTTTCTTATTACTGCGACTCTTTCCATACATGAAATACATGGATCAAGACTCATTACTATTACTGGGACATCTGTTATGTCTTCTCCTTCCATTATTCTAGCATATGAAATAACATTCGCAAGTGTTGGCGTCCTCAATTTTAATCTTTTTATCCTATTGTTCTCTATTGCTACAAAATGGAAATTCTCTCCACGCGGAGCCTCTGTTCTTCCCCTGCTAAAATCTCCCTTTGCAATTAGATTCTTCTTTTTTGGAACTTCTTCGTTTGGATCTATCATCTCACATGCTTTTCTTACCAATCTCATAGATTCAAAGATCTCATCACATCGAATCATTGTTCTTCCCCATGAATCTCCTTCGCTTCTTATCACTGGTTTTACCTTGAGCTCCTTTATTCCGTATGCCATATAAGGCGCATTCTGTCTTACATCATAATTCACACCAGAAGCCCTTGCAGTAGGCCCAACTAAATCAAGATCTTCCGCCATTTTCTTTGGTATATTCCCATGTTTCTTGAATCTACTGGTTATTACATCGTGGTTTTCCATCACATTTCTCAATTCTTTTATCTCTGGTTCTACAAGATCTAATTTTTCTAATACCATCTGAAGATTCTCTTTGTTAAAACTTCTTTTTGCGGTTCCAATCAAGTCTGGTGAATGGTGAACTCTGTTTCCTGTAAGTTCATCAAATATATCAAGTATGTGCTCTCTTTCTCTCCAATAATACATGAATAGTGTTTCAAGCCCTATTTCATGTGCCATTACTCCGCCCCAAAGAAGGTGAGAATGGATTCTCTCTAACTCTGCGGTAATTAGTCTTTGTAAGTAAACTTTTTCAGGAACCTGCACACCCGTCATGGGCTCTACTGCATTAAGAAATGCCATTGAATGGCATTGCGAGCAAATGCCGCATGTGCGTTGAACTGCATGCAAAGCAGTATCAAGAAGATAACCTTCTGCACATTTTTCTACTCCTCTATGCGTATAACCAAGATTGAATTCAGCCTTAGTAATATAGCTGCCATCAACATGTAGTTTAAGGAATATTGGTTCTTTGAGAGAAGGATGTTGTGGACCTATTGGAAATATTTTCTCATGCATCTTTTTTCACCCTGTTAGTTCCTATATTTATACATCTCTTTGGCCCTTCACTTCCTTCTGCCTGGAAAAGTCTTTGCCCACTATGGGGATTTCCTTCAAATTTTACTCCAAATAATTCAGTAAGTTCTGCTTCAAGCAAAGCGGCATTCTCATAGACTGTTATTGCACTTTCCACTTTCTCTCCTTTAGGAACTTCTATTGAGAATTCTTTGATTTCTACTTGATCATTAAATGAAAAGTGATAGTAAAGTGTATCTCCCCCATCTTTTGGAACACTGGTAATGCTAATGAGCCGATCAGCCTTGATTTTTTTAATCTCATCTACTACGTTTATCATTCAAACACTTCCTTATCCCATCTATTATTGATTCTGGTCTTGGTGGACAACCAGCCACATAAACATCCACTGGTATAACTTTATCTACGGGCCCTGCTTGAGAATAAGACCCTTTGTAAAGTCCGCCTGTTATGGCACATGCTCCTATTGCAACAACTCTTTTTGGCTCTGGTAATTGTTCGTATATATTCAGCAATCTTTTCTTATTATGATTATTTACAATTCCAGTTACAAGCAAAATATCTGCATGTTTTGCACTTGCTTTAAGTTCCATCCCAAATCTAGTGACATCATATCTGGGGTTAAAACATGCAAAACACTCAAGAGTACATCCGTTGCAACCCCCAGCATTGAAAAAACTTATCCATGGTGATTTTTTGATGCTCATCTTTTACCCCCAAGAATATCCTTTATAAATGATACTAGAAAATCTGTAAAGTCTGTTGGCATCATCTCATCCTCATCTATTTCCTCTCCGCCAAGGTAGACCTGTGTTTTCTTCATGCATACCACTCCAAAATCTGCATTAGAATATTAGGTATCACTCCAAGAACCACTATCAACAATGCCAATAATGTTATAATGAATCTGGAGATCAGACCAAGCTGTATTGATTTTTTCACTTTTCCTGCAAACATCACATAACAAATTCTGAAATAGAAAATAAAACATAAAAGCCCTGCAAAAATAGCCAAAACAGTGAGCGCTGGATGGATCACAAACAATGAACTATAAATGATGAATTCCCCGACAAAAATATTGAATCCAGGCATTCCCCCCAAAGCAAGACAGCTTATGACAAGTGCCAGTATAATAAACTGGTTGTTCTCATAGAATCCTGCATACTCAGGCACCCCCTCTTTTCTTATTGTATTATGAAGTAAGGCGATAATTAATGCAAATAAAGACCCGGCGATCATGAAATTTATGAATTGAATCACTGCAAAAGAAACTGGCTTGTTTATGAGGAACGCAGTACTAATATCAAGTAAGAAATAGGCAAATTGTATAATTGCTGAATAATATGCATACTTTATGATGGACTTTTCAAAAAGACCAATAACACTGAATGCCCCTATAGCTAGAATAGATAAAATAGCAAATGGAATTTCAAATTCTGGTGCAATTTCAAATCCTTTCAACAGAATTCCCAGCATTACCGCTGCTGCTATGAAAAATGCTAAGAGCGGTAACAATTGTCGCATAATTTTACTAACAAGCCAAGGAATATAAATTTAGTTGAGATTGTTTAAAACTTCAATAATCTGTTTTCCGCCTAATTTTACTTCAACACTCATCTTCTGACCGAATTCAAGTGCCTTTGGCTGAACACCTAGAAGCAGTATTTTTATCCCAGGTAGCATCTTTGCCATAACCGTCAATGAGATGGAATGAGTACTCAAACTGCTCCCTTCAAGTTCCTCTATATTACTAAAAATTATCTCTCCTGGCCTTTCGTTAAAATCTATAGCGTCAACTATTACAATAACGTCTGGGTCGACCTTCCTTATCTTGCTAATATAATTTTCGGGCATTTCACCAGCAAAGAGCTTTCGATCTGTCGCGATGTTGTCATAGACATATCGCCCTAATGCATCATCGCCTTTCATTTCATTGCCTACACAGAGAATAAATGTTTTTTTACCTGTGAGCTTCTTGAGTTCATCTTTCCATGACATAGATAGAACTAGAGGTATGAAAAAATAAAAAAAGAGATTGCCCTAGAAACCCTGGTCAGAGTCTCTAGGCAGAGTGGGAGGATAACAGGTGAGAACGGATCTATAAAAGATGAGAGAGGCGGGAGGTTTATGATCCGTTCATCGCCCTGCTATTAACGTTATATCGGAAAGAAGTATACCTTCTTCCCGGCCTGCTTTTTCTGCAGCAATCCCATGGCGTGCAGCTTATTCAATCTTGCTGAGGCAGCATTTTTTCCTTTATATTTAAATTCCTTCCTTATATCTTCGGCGGTCACCTTGCCTTTTTTTATGATCGTGTTAAGTATCTGTTCGTCGATTTCAGGGAGAAGCGGTTGCTCTATTATTTGTCGGGCTTCTGACCCTCCTTTTGCTTCCACTGTGTCTAATTTTTGGAGTATATTCTTGAGGAGTCTGTTGGTGTTCTCTCTTTCCTCGAGCAATCGAAAGACCAATTCGCCAAGCACTACAGGGTCTCTAAATTTTTCCATGTTGTGCTCGAGGTCGCTTCGTATTTCTTGGGTGAACGCGCTGTCAATAGGTTTATATTTCTTGTCGTCGTTATCAGTCATCGAACATCACCGTATGGTTGCGATAAAATCACGCAACTGTCATGATATGATCATGATACATTTTTAAAACTATCGCTAACCCCCCCAATCTACGTCGAAGGTGGCCTCTTGAAATTGATATTAGACCTTGGTCCCAAGATTCTTCTTGCTTTTAGAAATAGAAGTCAACGACGTTTAAGAAAGCTTAATGATGCCATACTAAAGGCCGCTGCTCTTGATTGTAACAAAATTAATTTCAATCTTGCAATTCTATCCTATGTGCTTTCTAAAATTGTTTCTAAACCCCGTTTTCTGAGACGTGATTATTCTTCTAGTTTGGAATCTATAGAAAAAATTCTTGAAACACTAATCAACGCAGCCAGAAAAGGCAATGAGGAAGAAGTTCTGGAAATTTTTTCCACAATGGAAAAATCCTTTATTACATTAGACAAGAAAGATCCTCGTTTTCTTATTAGTCTTGTTTCAAAAGGCAAACTAAAGATGGCAGCAACATTCTATGCGCAAGGCATGAGCCTTGGTGTTGCTTCTGAGATGACTGGTTTGGAAAAACAAGAAATTCTTGATTATGCAGGGCAAACAATGATGTTTGATCGTGTTAAAGAAGAAGTGCCCATATCAGAAAGGATGAAACGTGCCAGGAGATTTATCACCGGATGATCCTATGAAACAAATAGACATTAAAACAACACAAAAAGTACAAATCATTGACATTACTGGCAAAGTAGCGGTATATAGAGAAATAAAAGACGGCTGTATCGTTATTTTTGTTCCACATACTACTGCTGCCTTGATTGTCAATGAACATGAGCCAAATTTAGAAGATGATATGATGCATTTCTACACTACACTTGCCAAAGGTGATTGGCATCACAACCGGGTTGATAACAATGCCGAAGCGCACCTTGTTTCAACAACCCTACACAGTTCTATTGTTGTTCCTATTAAAGATGGTGAACTTACATTAGGAACCTGGCAGAGCATACTCTTTATTGAGCTTGATGGCCCAAAAGAAAGGAAAGTTTATGTCAAGGAGTTGACCAAAAATGTCTCGTGATATCCTCTGTGATTCAAGTGTTTTGATTTCCCTCACATCAGCTTGCCTTGACAATCTTCTTCATTTTTTTGCTGAAAGAAATGATGTACGATTTATTATTCCTCCATCTGTTGAATATGAAACTGTAACCAGACCCATGAAAAACAATCTTCGCAAATATCTTTTTTCTGCCATGCGAATCAAAGATGCAATAAACGATGGCGTTGTAGTAATAGTTGATGCGAAGGTGGAGGACAGGACAAGACGAGTAATGGATCTTGCTAATAATATGTTTTTCATAAGAGGTAAACCACTTCGTCTTCTTCATTTTGCTGAATCTGAAATGCTAGCCTTAGCAAAAAAACTTGATATCGAGTATATCCTTATCGATGAACGAACTACGAGAATGCTCATGGAAGCCCCATATAAACTCAAAGGTCATTTTGAAAAAGAATTTAATGTAAACGTGATGATCAATAAGAAAAATTATCAAGAACTTGTTTCAGAAATCTCACCTTTGAAGGCTTTGAGAAGCAGTGAACTTGTGATGCTTGCTTATGAAAATGGATATTTCAAAAACTTTGAAAAACTTGAAAAAGAAGTTATAGAAGCTGCGCTTTATCAAATGAAATATGCTGGCTGCTCCATAGGATTTGATGAAATTAATGAATACTTGAAAAAGGTGGAGTAATGCAACAATTTCTTGAAACTGAAAGCGACACTATTCAGATTGCCGTTGATCATAGAGAAGCTGAAGAATTTGATGAACTTTTGAAAAAAATGGGCGCTACAGTAAAACGTACTGTTCTTCCTATTGGTGATTTCATTTGTTCTGCCAGACTTATAATAGAAAGGAAAACTAGATCTGATTTTGAACAATCTATAATTGATGGAAGATTATTCTCACAGCTTCCTGATCTTGTATCAAATTATGAACGTGCTGTTATCATTGTTGAGGGAACTACTGCAGAGGGAAGAATAAATCATAATGCACTGCTCGGCGCATATGCAAGCATAATCGCCAATTATGGCGCATCACTAATCTTTACGCGCAATATCCATTCAACAGCTGAATTGATTTTTCACTTTGCCAAATACGAACAAATAACGAAAAAACAACCAATGCGTATTTATGCAAAAAGAAGAACCCTCACTCCTTCTCAAACGACACGCTCTATCATTGAAATGCTGCCTATGGTTGGACCAAAGCTTGCCAAAGCACTTCTCAATCATTTCGGAACAATAGAGAATCTTGCTCTCGCATCGGAAAGGGACATAGCTGCAGTTTCTGGAGTTGGGAAAAAGCGTGCCAAGCTTATCAAAGATATCTTTTCCTATGCGTATGTTGAAGATGAAGATCCGTCCATGTACTAATTTATAATATTTATTGGCATTTACTGAGCATGAAAACTACAATTCTGTTTGTTGTTTTGGCCTTGTTGTTCCTTGGTTGTATTGGTGAGAACTATACAAGTATCAAGGATATCAAAGAAGATCCAGGAACATACTTGGGAGAAAAAGTTTTAGTAACGGGGACAGTCAAGGATTCATTCAAACTAGGGCAACTTTCTGGGTTTACACTAGAAGGGGATAATGAAACCATCTTTGTATCAAGTTCTATGTTGCCTGTTGAAGGAACTGAAGTAGTGGTAGAAGGTACTGTGATGCAAGAAATAATCGTTGGCTATTACATTCTAGCTAAAGATGTTACCACAACCTGAACACATTTAATTTTTCTTTACTAAATTGCACCATGCACATCCCATGCAATGGAATTAACATCGGGCTTGACAATTCAAGCGGTGACATTCCATTTCTTTCACATGCTCATTCTGATCATACTTCAGGTCTAAAAAGTCAACCAAAAATTCTCACTACTCTTGAAACCCGTGATCTGGCCGACATAAATGCAGCATTAGCAAATATTGATGGGACCGCTATGCTTGATGCAGGCCATATGCTTGGTGCCCGTCAACTTGCTATCGAGGGTGATGGTGAACGAGTAGTTTACACTGGTGACATCTCCCTTAAAGCAAATATCTTTGGATGGAAAGCAGAACTTCCGCAATGTGATCATTTAATCATGGAGGCAACCTATGGAGATCCGACCTATATTTTTCCTCCTTTGGAAGAAATTTATTCTCAAATTAATAGATGGGTTTCAGAAAACGATACAAGTAATCTTATCATTGGATCTTATGAATTAGGAAAAACCCAAGAATTGATTCGTGTTCTTAATGAATCTTCAGTAGCACCAATTGTTACAGAAAAAGCAGAGAACTTTTGCAAAATTTATGAAAAATACGGCGTAAAATTAGATCGGGTAGTTATAGGAACTAATGAAGCTGAAGAAGCAATGTCAAGGAGATTTGTTGCAATAGTTCCAATGAGAAAAGCCAAAAAATACTTTGCAGCTAGGTTAGAAAAAGCCTTTGAACGCCAGACGCTGTGTGCAGTAGCTACTGGCTGGGCTTTGCATTATCGTTTCAATACTGATGCTGCATTTGCTCTAAGTGACCATGCTGACTTCGATGATTTAGTATATTATATAGAGCAAAGTGAGGCAAAAGATGTAGAATTCTTCTGTGGTGATGGATCAAAGGTACTAGCAGCTACAAAAGGAGTTCTTTTAAATATTTGATAACATCTTCTTTCTTCTATTCTTATGGCCACGATGGCGTAAACCTCTGAACGTTTTGTTCAGAAGGCGTAATGGTAGCGTGAGGGGTTGTGGTCCCCTAGGCCTGAGTTCGATTCTCGGTCGTGGCCCTTATTTTTCAAACAAGGCACCTCAAAAACCCTCGGTTTTCAAGGTAGCCCTTCTTCTTTTTTAGGAAAAAAGAAGCAAAAAACTGCTTGTCGTTTTAGACACTCTCGAGAAAGTTTGAATAAACTTTTCTAAATCTTTCTTTCTTAATTTATCAATATGATCTCTAGAAGAAATCTAGATAAGAGTCTTGCCAGTGAGGGCGTTGACCTTCTATTTTATCTTATCATTGAGAAGAAAGGAAAGCGCATGCTCAAGCCATTGAAAATTGATACCAAAGTTCCTCTGAAGCTTGTTCGGGCAATAGCTGATGATACAATAATCCCAAGTTTCTACAGTACACTTGCTAAAAATCTTCGTGAAAGAGGTGTTGCTCCAGGTTCTAAGGTGCAGCTCAGGGCAAAATTCAGTCCTTCCCATGAGATGATTGACCCAGTACTAAAGGGCACAAGAATACTTTGTGAAGTTGACGTTTGAACTAAATAATTTATTTACTGGGATTAAGAAATATCTCCGCCGTTGAATTTTATATGCCTTTTTATTTTTTATCATAGTAAACCTCCCATGGAAGTTTCAAACAGAGATCTTGCTTTTGAATTTTTTGCTGGTGTTATTGTAGCATTAGTATTTACTCAACTCATTATCCCTGCATTTATGCAATTTATGATTCAACGAGAACTAGTAACTCAAATTGAAGAAGGGAAATTACCATTTCCATTTCACATGTTTGGCCCACATTCTTTGAAAACTACTATTGCGCGTTTAGCTCCAGATGCAGTCCCTTATCTAACAGATGAAGTTATTTCAACTGTTCATACTACAGTTCAAACAAAATATAACCTTCAAATCAAAGCTGCTGTTGAAGGCATTTCATCAGATGAAGAAATGGTAGCTTATTTGAAAGATTCTGGGTTATTGGAAGAACTGGGATTGGATGAAACCCCTACTCTTCAAAGATTGAGAAGTATGAACTATTCAAAATACTATTTCGAACCATTGGCAAATTCCACTCAATACTATCCAAACACTCCACCGGTAGGAGTGAGACTACCCGCTGAATATGAACCCATAGGAGCCGTACTTGTATCCTGGCCAGTTTATTATGAACCTGGAGCAATTTGGGATGTACATACAAGTCTTGTAGGTAATATTACTTCTGATGCAGAAGCATGGATACTAGTGCCAAATAAATACTGGCAAAAAGGAATCCATTTATACTTAAGTGAAAAAGGCGTTGATCTTTCTAATGTTACATTTTTCCACATACCATCAAATGGTGTTTGGACAAGGGATTATGGTCCAACTACAGTAATCGGAGCCAATAATTCATCAGCATTTATCTGGAATCCTTATATCATAGATGGCGTTCCTTATTCCAAATCTGATGTAGAAGTGGGGACTACACTAGGACTTTATCTTGATGTTCCTGTTTATCGTTTGCCTATTGTAATCGAGGGCGGTAACATAATCTCAGATGGAAAAGGGACAATAATGGTAATGGACTCTGTCCTTACTAATAATGCTGATATCGATCAATCTCATTTAGAGTCAATAATGGAAGATTATTATGGTGCCAAAAGATTGATCATTCTTCCAGAAGCACCTGGAGAACTTTGTGGGCATATAGATCTTATAGTAAAATTTGTTGATGAAGATACTTTACTAGTAGCTCAAGCGCCAGTTGATCATAAATGGCACGATTCTTTAGAATCAATCGCAGATCAATTGGAGAATATAACTGCTGCAAATGGTAAAAATTATGAGGTAATAAGAGTCCTAATTTCCAGTACTACTGATGAAACCGCAGAATGGTCCTATATAAACAGCCTCACATTGAATAGTAAAGTACTAGTGCCAATATACGGTACTCCTGAAGATGAACAAGCACTTGAACTCTATCGCCAAGCAATGCCAGAATATGAGATTATTGGCATCAACGACAGTATCTACCCTATAGGTGCAATACATTGTCAGACTAAGGAAATTCCTCTTGCTGCAACAAATAATTATTAATAGTTGCGTGTACTTGTAAAGTGGGATTATGTTAGAAGAAACTAAACAATTTCTTAAAACTCCATTCAATAAATACCTTGTAATAGCACTTCTAGTGCTGGGCCTAATTCTCCTCGCTTTTGAATATGCACCTACTCAAGATAATATTACAGATGATAACATAGTAGTGGATTTTTTCTTCAGTCCAACATGTCCACATTGTGCTGCACAAAAGATTTTCAATGAGAAATTAATGGAAGAATTTCCAAATGTTAAATTCATTTACCATGACATAACTATTCCTGCTGAATCAACATATTTGCAGATTATGGCTCAAAACCATAGCGTTGCAATGTCAGAACTTGGTGTTCCAGCAACTTTCATAGGAGATCAAGTTTTCATTGGATTCGTGTCAGAAGAAACTAGTGGTGCTGAAATACGTGCTGCACTAGAAGGAACGATTGCTGATGGACAAATTACGGAGACAGGAACAGCAACAAAAGAAGAGCTTACTCAAGAAGTGGATCTGCCATTCTTCGGAAAAACAGATCTTTCAAATCTTTCTCTTCCTATGCTTGCTGTTGTTCTTGGTTTATTGGATGGCTTTAACCCATGTGCTATGTGGGTTTTAATCTATCTAATTGCCCTACTTATGGGTTTGAACTGTAGAAAGAAAATGATGATCGTTGTAGGGACTTTTGTGCTTTCCTCCGGTATTCTTTATTTCCTTTTCATGACTGCATGGCTAAATGTTTTTCTTTTCCTTAGCTATGTTAGAGCAGTAACTATAATTGTAGGACTTGTTGCTTTAGGTGGAGGTATACTATCAATAAAAGATTATTTAGAAACAAAAGGGGCACCAGTCTGCAAAGTTACTGATGCAGAAGACCGAAAGAAAATGATGGATGATATGAAACGCATGCTCTCTGCCCCATTAACCTGGGCCACTATGGGTGCCATTGTCATTCTTGCATTTACTGTAAATTCAGTTGAATTTCTATGTTCTTTTGCACTTCCTGCTGTTTTCACACAGGTACTTGCTTTGAGCAATCTCTCTTTCATGGAGTATTACTTATACATCGGTTTGTACGATCTCTTCTTTATGCTTGATGATATGATTATATTTGGTCTTGCTGCTTGGACTCTTTCCGGAACAGTGGGAGAAGAATACTCAAAGTACTGTAAGATTATTGGCGGTTCTGTTCTTCTTATTCTTGGTATACTGCTGCTCTTTGCTCCACAACTGCTCGGTTAATCTTCTTTTTCTTATTTCATCCAACAAAACATAGTCATCCTCAGAAATCCAAAATTCCATATAGTCACCAAAGAGACTGCAAATCACTCTTAAATATACTTTTACGCGGACACCTAATTTCCCGGGAAACGCAGAAAGATAATCTTTTAATAATACCATGTTTATTTCCTGCGGTGGATTCGTGTTAAATATTCGAACTATTCTTGGATTGGTATTTCTGTTTGTTGTTTTTGCCGGGTGTATAATTCCTGGTCAGGTTGTGCGCACCGATGCTATTGCTGTTTGGCAACATGATGGAGACATCTATTACTCTGTTTGGGATCATGATGGTAAAGCATGGTATGTCCCAGGTGGATTTGGTATTTCAGCTCCTATTGCTACTGACAGTGATGCTGATTATGATCCTGATGTTTCATCTAATGAAAAGAATGCTATAGCCGTCTGGACAAAAGGTGGAAATACAATATATTACTCTTTTTGGGAGAATTCTGTTTGGTCTGCCCCAACAGAAATAAGTAACCTTAATAGCAATACTGATCCCACTGTTGCAATGGATCCTAGCGGTAATGCATTGGCAGTTTGGGTTACTGGACAAACATCTCTCTCCTATTCATATTATAAAACTGGTATTGGTTGGACTACTCCATCCGCAATAGAAACCAATCTTGCAAAAGTTTCTCTTCCTGAAGTTGCATTTAACCCACAGGATGGAATATTCTATCTAGTATTTACAGGAAATAATGCTACCAGTACTAATGCATACGCGCTTGGTTATAGTACAACTGCTGGTTGGTCTCTTCCTGCTCTTATTGGAACTGATGCAGTTCTTGACAATAATCTACCAACAAATCAAAGAACTGGCGTATCTGCTGCAGAAAATAATCTGGAAGTAACGATGGTATGGCCTGGAGCTGGTGAAATTTACTCAATAACTTTAGGTGGCTCTGGAAAGAACTTTGATGCTGGTGCAATGCCTGATGTAGCTTATGATTACAATGATGATGCAAATGGAGCTTACACAAGACAAAAAGATCTTTACCACCAACCTGATGTTAATACACCAACAACACCTTCTACAATTTCAACACTTTCTGAAAGTGATGACCGTGCTTCATTAACATTCATAAGAGATAGAACTATTGGTCTTGTTGTTTGGTGGAATGAAGTTGTATCACCAGGACAAATATATTACTCATATTATGAAGGAGGCAACTGGAATGCTGCTGCACAATTAGATATTTCATTAGAACCTGGTTTAGACAGAAACCCAGCAGTAACTCCTCTCAGAAGAATTGTAATTAATGAAACAATCCAACCATTCTGTGGAGATGGGATACTTCAATGGCCTTGGGAACAATGCGAAGTTGGAATTCCATGTCCAAATCTTTTAGATTGGTGTAATCTTGCAGATTGTCAATGTTACTCTGATTACCCACCACCAAATGATTCGCTCTCTTGCTATGAAAACAGCTGGGTCGCTGCCTTTGGTATGTCCATGTTTGTACCTGGCATGATGTGTTTTGATGACTGTAATCGACTCGGCAATGAATATGAATGCGATATGACAACATGCGAATGCGAGAAAAAAGTAACTAACTTATCATGTTCACTCAATTCAATGGCCTTAGCATTTGGACCAGCTGGTTTATTTGCACCTGGCATGATTTGTGTCGATGACTGCGATGAACTCGGGGATGAGTATATCTGTGATATGACAACTTGTGCTTGCGTAGAAGATGATGAATCCGTTTCTTGTTCAAGTAATACCTGGGGAACAGCGCTTGGTGCTCCAAGTAGTTTCCATCCAGGTATGATGTGTCAGGATGACTGCGATAACCTTGGCGATGAATATGTCTGCGACTTTAAGGATTGTGTTTGCGTAGAAGATGATGATGAACCAGTTTCTTGCTCTGGCAATACTTGGGGCATGGCCTTTGGGGCAACAAACCAATTTGCAGCAGGTATGTTATGTAGAGACGATTGTGAAAATCTAGGAGATAATTTAGAATGTGATTTCACAACTTGTCTTTGTGAAGAAGAAGATGATGGCCCGGTATACTGTGCAGCACATACAAAGGATGTTATTGCTACAGATGTAAACAACTTCGATGCAACCACAATGATCTGTGAAGATAATTGTAAAGAACTTGGAGAAGATTATGAATGTAATCTTGGTTCATGTACATGTACTAGACCACCTCCAAAACAAAACACAAGCTGCTTTGGTAATAGCTTCGATACCATAGTTGGAACAACCAATGGTTTCAACCCACAAACAATGATTTGTGTCGACAATTGTAAAGAATATTTAGGTACTGGTTTCTATTGTGATATCGAGCCATGTACTTGTACGACTGATGAAGTATTAACCTGTGCAGGACATACCCTTGAAGTTATCGAGACAGACGTAAACAATTTCAATCCAAACTCAATGATCTGCTATGATAATTGTGAAGAACAATTAGGCAGTGAATACGAATGTAATCTTGGTTCATGCACATGTACCAAAAAGCCAAAAGAAGACGTGAGCTGTTCTGGCAATACCATGGAGTATGCCACGTCATACACCACAGGCAACCAATTTGATCCATCGTCAATGCAATGTGTTGATGACTGCGAAGAACTCTTTGATGTTCCAATGACATGTAATGCAGAAACATGTGTTTGTGAACCAAGCTACGTTAGTTGTAAAGAACACACTTCAGAAGTTGATGCTACAGATGTAAATACATTCAATCCTGCAGATGCAATGATCTGTGAAGATGATTGTGCCACTGGATATGAATGTGTTGTTGATTCATGTACTTGTGTAAAGAGACAAAAGAACGTAACATGTTCTGGAAATACTATGGACTTTGGTTTCTCATATACTACAGGTAACCAATTTGATTCATCAGCAATGCAATGCGTTGATGACTGCAAAGAATACTTCTCTAATCTTGATATACCAGTAGTCTGTGATGCAACTGATTGTATTTGTCTGCCAGAGAAGAAAGTAACATGCACGGGCAATACTTATGATGTAGCAATATATAAAGAGTACAACACTTTCAATCCAAATTACATGATCTGTGAAGACAATTGCGAAGATATGGGAGAAGGAATGTACTGTGACATAAAATCGTGCATGTGTAGGAAGAAACCAGGTACAAATGTCTACTGTGCAGCGAATAGTGATGAAGCAATTATTACTAATGCATTAGGCGTTACTGCAACACACTTCAATTCACAAACTATGCAATGTCTAGACAATTGTAAAGAAATCTATGGCGAGGGCGCTGTTTGTGATACAGAATCCTGCTATTGTGTACCTGATGAAGGAGAAACTGTTAGCTGTGCACGTTATACTGGATATGTTGATGCAACGGATGTCAATAACTTCAATCCACAAACCATGATCTGTGAAGATGATTGTGAATACCTTGGCACTGGTTATCAATGTCATCCAAGCTCATGTACTTGTACAAAAACAACACGCACTCCAGTAAGCTGTTCAGTAAATGATTATTCAACCGGCTCTCTGGACGAAATATTCCCAAGTGGCTGGTATTGCAAAGATGACTGCGATGATGGTTATGAATGCAATGCAAATTGTAATTGTGTCCAGTCTGTTGAACCAGTTTGTGGTGATGGGGCAATAACATCTCCAGAAGAGTGTGATTATGGAAGCTCTACAACAAATAAGTGCGGAGAAGGCGAATATTGTTCAGAAAGTTGCATGTGCAATGATCTAGAAACATCAGTAGTCTGTGGAGATGGAAAAATATCCTATCCATATGAAGATTGTGATGGAGGCAATGTAAAATTCAACATTTGCCCTGAAGGTCAAGAATGTGTCATCTGCAAATGTGTTGGTGAAACAGCCGAATGTGGAGATGGTACGGTTACACCTCCAGAAGAATGCGATCATGGAAATAGCTACACAGCACAATGTCCTGGTGCACAGCTATGTTCGTCATGCCAGTGTGTTGATTATGAAGATACATCTCACAAGGAATGTCTTGATGAAGAATGTGTTTCTGTAACTGGCCTAGGCCAAGATGAATGCACATATGATTATCAATGCGAAGAAATTGAAGAAGGATATTGTGGAGATGGGGATATTGGTGCTGGCGAAGAGTGCGAAGATGACAATGATTGTGGCAGTGATGAATTCTGTCATAATTGCCTCTGCTATGAAATACCCTCCTATTGTGGTAATGGAAGAGTTGATAGCGGAGAATCCTGTGATCCTAAAGCAAATCCAACTGGCTGTGATGAAACAGGCGTTTGTTCATCAGGATGCAAATGCGTCTACCCACCAAGTTTAGATTGTGAATATGTTTGTTCACAAACTTCTGGTGCACAAAGCTTTGGAGGACAATATTCATCTGGAGCCGAATGCAAAGCAGGTGTAGGAGAGTATTATGGTAGTACAATGTGTTATCTTACCTGTGCATATTCTTGGTATTATGAAGTATCAAATATTGCAGGTGAGGCAAGTTGCTGCTGTGGTATGAAAAAGATGTTCGCATGTGAAAATTGTCCATGTTATGGCCAGGGTTGTGAGCCAACCTGTCCGCCTACTGAAGAAACCTGCGCAGCCAACGCCCCAAGTTGGCATTCTCCTTAATTTTTTTTATTCGTTTTTTGTCGTAATACTATCAAGTTAATGTCATATTTTTTAAATCCTATTCATAAATTTAATTTTAAGTTTTTTGAGATGGTTTAATGGTATCTGTAACTGAAAAAATATTGGTCCAACATTTAGTGGAAGATAAATTACCGGAAGCAGGAGATGAGATTAATATAAGGATAGATCAGACACTTACCCAGGATGCTACTGGAACCATGGCTTATCTAGAATTTGAAGCCTTAGGCATCCCAAAAGTGAAAACTGAGCTTTCGCTAAGTTATGTCGATCATAATATGCTTCAAACTGATTTCAAAAATGCAGATGATCATGATTATTTGAAAAGTGTTGCAGCAAAATATGGTGTTTATTATTCCAGACCAGGGAATGGTATCTGTCATCAGGTTCATCTTGAGAGATTTGCAGCTCCTGGGAAAACACTCTTAGGTTCTGATTCTCATACCCCTACTGCAGGAGGTATTGGTTCTCTTGCTATTGGAGCAGGAGGCCTTGATGTGGCATTAGCTATGGGTGGGGCTCCATTCATATTAAACATGCCTAAAATTGTTGGTGTGAAACTCACAGGAAAATTACAGTCATGGGTAAGTGCCAAAGATGTTATTTTAGAGTTATTGAAAATGCTTAAAGTAAAGGGCGGAGTAGGCAAAGTATTGGAGTATTTTGGTCCAGGAGTAGAAACATTAAGTGTTCCTGAAAGAGCTACTATTACAAACATGGGTGCTGAGCTTGGTGCCACATCATCAATTTTCCCATCTGATGAACAAACAAGAGAGTATCTAAAAACACAAGGAAGAGAAGACTCTTGGAAAGAATTAAAGGCAGATTCAGAATCTGATTTCTCAGAAATTATTGAACTTGATCTTTCAAAAATAGAGCCAAATGTTGCACAACCCCACATGCCTGACCAGGTATGCAAAGTATCTGAACTTGAAGGGCAAAAAGTGAATCAGGTGATTGTTGGTAGCTGTACGAATTCATCCTATCGTGATCTTATGATTGTTGCTCTTGCACTCAAAGGCAAGAAAGTTCATTCTGATGTTTCTTTTTGTATCCTTCCTGGTTCTAGGCAAGTTTATGAGACTATTGCAAGAAATGGTGCTCTTGCAGATCTAATTTCAGCCGGTGCACGAATACTTGAATCTGCGTGCGGACCTTGTATCGGAATGGGTCAAGCTCCAAGGAGTGGTGCCATTACTGTTCGTACATTCAACAGAAATTTCAAAGGAAGGTGCGGGACACAAGATGCAGGAGCTTACTTAGTTTCTCCAGAAACTGCCGCCGCCATAGCCCTTAATAGTGTGTTTACAGATCCAAGAAAACTTGGTCAAACACCAGCTATCCCAGTAACTGATCTTGTAGTAGATGATACTATGATAATTGAACCTCCTTCTGATGGTTCTGGTGTTGAAATAATTCGCGGCCCTAATATCGCTCCACTTCCTGAACTAAAGGCTGTGGAAGACGAAATTGAAAAAGAAGTTCTTCTGAAAACCGGCGATAATGTTACAACAGATCATATTATGCCTGCAGGAGCAAAGATACTTCCACTAAGAAGTAACATTCCAGCCATCAGTGAATATGTTTATGTAAATGTTGATCCAGATTTCCCCAAACGAGCAAAAGAAAAGAATGGGGGATTCATCATTGGTGGAGAAAATTATGGCCAAGGTTCTTCACGTGAACATGCTGCTATAGCTCCACTTTACCTTGGAGTAAAAGCAGTCCTTGTGAAAAGCTTTGCAAGGATTCACAAAGCTAATTTGGTTAATTGGGGCATAGTACCATTAGAATTTGAAGATGCTGCTAGTTATGATAAAATAGATCAAGGCGATGTACTTACAATAACTAATTTACGTGAGGGAATCAAAAACGGAAAAGTAAAAATTTCTAATAAATCAAAAGGGACGGAATTTAATGCAGTATGTGATCTAGGAGATAAATCAAAGGATATTCTTCTAGCTGGTGGAAGTATAATGTATGCAAAATCTACAGGGTGATATTATGGAAGGGAATAAGATTGAAATGAAAGATGGAAAATTAATTGTGTCTGATACTCCAATTATACCGTATATAGACGGCGATGGCGTAGGTGTTGACATCTCTCCAGTAATGAGGCATGTTGTTGATGCTGCAGTTACTAAAGCATATGGTGGCAAAAGAAAAATCATCTGGAAAAAGATTCTTGCAGGTGAAGAAGCACAAAAAGAAAAAGGCGAATTTTTACCTCAGGAAACTGTTGATGCAATAAAAGATTATTTAGTTGCAATAAAAGGTCCACTCACAACTCCTGTTGGTGGTGGCCACAGAAGTTTGAACGTAACACTTAGACAAGTTCTTGAACTTTACTCATGCGTTAGACCAGTTCGTTGGTTTGAGGGTACTCCAGCACCAGTAAAAGAACCTAATAAATTGAATGTTGTTATTTTCAGAGAAAATACTGAAGATGTTTATGCTGGTATTGAATGGAAAGAAGGAAGTGAAGAAGCAAAAAAAGTCATTAATTTCCTTAATGGAGAGATGGGAAAAAAGGTACGTAGCGATTCTGGCATTGGTGTGAAACCAATATCCATAAATGGTACAAAAAGACTTGTTGCAGCTGCTATTCAATATGCAATAGATAATAATCGCAAATCAGTTACTTTGGTTCATAAAGGCAACATAATGAAGTTTACTGAGGGTGCTTTCAGAGAGTGGGGCTATGAAGTAGCAAAAGAAAGATTTGCAGATAAAGTTGTATTTGAATCAGAACTTGGAGATGGTGGCACTGTTCCTGAAGGAAAAATTTTGATAAATGACCGAATTGCTGATGCTATGTTCCAACAACTACTGTTAAGACCTGCAGAATATGATGTTATTGCAACACCAAACTTGAATGGTGATTATGTATCTGATGCGTGCGCAGCTCAAGTTGGTGGTTTAGGTATGGCCCCGGGAGCTAATATCAATTATATCTCAGGACATGCCTTATTTGAAGCAACACACGGCACTGCTCCAAAACATGCAGGGCAGAATAAAGTCAATCCTGGTTCTTTGCTTCTTTCTGCAAGCATGATGCTTACTTACATTGGTTGGAAAGAGGCTGCAAAGCTTGTTGAAGATGGGCTTGAGAAAACAATACGCTCAAAAAAAGTTACATATGATCTCGAAAGACAAATAGACGGAGCAACACTTCTCAAATGCTCTGAGTTTGGTGATGAGATCATCAGAAACATGTGATAAATATGGCAAGAAGGAAAATTCGTGAATATAGCGCAAAAAGACTACTCAGCAAGTATCTAGAGTTACCTATTCGATCTTTGCAGGTAACTTCTGATATTGATTTTAAGAAACTTGCAAAAGAAAATCCTTGGCTACATGATGAAAAGCTGGTTGTGAAACCAGATATGTTATTTGGTAAACGAGGCAAACATAACTTAGTATTACTTAATGCCAATCTACAAGGTGCAGAGGAGTTTATTAAAGAGAAACTTGGTACTGAAGTAGAAATAAGTGGCATCAAAGGTCCAATCACGCATTTTATTCTTGAACCATTTGTCCCCCATAATGATGAATATTATTTATCCATTCTTTCTACAAGAGAAGGTAGCTTTATCAGTTTTTCCACTGCTGGCGGGATGGAAATTGAAGAAAATTGGGGAAAGATGAAAACCATCACCGTTCCAATTGACGAATCTCTTCCTGAAAAAAAATCTTAATGATCTTGTTGCCTCTCTTCCTGATGAAAGAAAAAAGAAAGCAGTTGATTTTATCAGAAGATGCTATAATACTTTTCTTGATCTTGATTTTAGTCTTCTGGAAATGAATCCGTTTACATTTAATACAGATGGAAATGCAATTCCACTTGATATGCGTGTAGAAGTTGATGACACTGCTTCTTTCAAAAACATGAAAAAATGGAATGGTATAATCTTTCCGCAACCATTTGGCAGAAGATTGTATCCAGAAGAACAATTTGTCAAAGAATTGGATGAGAAAACTGGAGCATCACTTAAACTCACTGTTCTCAATCCCCGGGGGCATATCTGGACAATGGTTGCTGGTGGTGGAGCGAGTGTAATCTATACCGATACTGTAGTTGATCTTGGTTTTGGAGCGGAACTTGGCAATTATGGAGAGTATAGTGGCGATCCAAATGAAGAAGAAACATATCTATATGCAAAGACAATACTTGATTTAGCAACAAGACGTCCAGATGGAAAACCAAGAGCACTTCTTATAGGTGGGGGCATTGCAAATTTTACTGATGTTGCAAAAACTTTCAAAGGCATCATTCGTGCTCTTAAAGAATACAAAGAACATTTACAAAAATCCAATACTAGGATTTATGTACGCAGGGGTGGCCCCAACTATCAGACTGGTCTAAAACTAATGCGTGAACTTGGAAAGGAACTCGGTGTACCTATAGAGGTTTATGGCCCTGAAACTAGCATGACAAAAATAGTTCCATTGGCTATTGATTATGTAAAAGGTAGATAATTATGAATGCAAAACTTTTTTCTAAGGAAACACAGGCTCTTATCTATAACTTCAAAGCAAACCCTGTGCAAAGAATGCTTGATTTTGATCATATCTCGCAAAGAACAATTCCTTCTATTGCTGCTTTGATCAGTCCAGGTTCAACTGGAGAATTCCACAAGGCCTTTTTTGGCAATAAGGAAATACTACTTCCGGTCTACGGCAGTATAAAAGAAGCCATTGCAGCCCATCCAAAAGCAGATGTAATGATTAACTTTGCTTCCTTCAGAAGTGCATATGCATCTACTAAAGAAGCACTTGAAACAGACGGCATTAATACAATTGTAATAATTGCTGAAGGTATCCCAGAAAATGAAACAAAAGAACTCACAGCGCTTTCAAAAAAGAAAAATAAAATGATAATTGGTCCAGCTACTGTTGGCGGAGTTCAGGCTGGTGCATTTAAGATAGGCAACACAGCAGGTACTGTTGATAATATAATTGCATGCAAACTCCATAGGCCTGGTTCAGTTGGTTTTGTATCAAAATCTGGTGGCCTTTCCAATGAAATGTATAATATTCTTGCACAAACAACAGATGGTCTTTATGAGGGAATAGCAATTGGCGGTGATGCCTATCCTGGTTCTACCCTTCTCGATCACCTTCTTCGTTTTGAACAAATCCCTGAGATAAAAATGAATGTAATGCTTGGTGAACTTGGAGGAAGAGACGAATATGAAATAGTTCAAGCTGTCAAGGATAGCAAGATCAAAAAGCCATTAGTTGCTTGGGTGACAGGAACATGTGCATCTATATTTCCATCAGAGGTTCAATTTGGTCATGCAGGTGCAAAGAGTGGCAAAGAAGCAGAAAGTGCACAAGCCAAAAATAAAGCATTGAAGGAGGTAGGAGTTATTGTACCCGATTCATTTGAAGACTTTTCAAAAGTTATTGCCGATACCTATAATGATCTTGTTTCTAAAGGAATAATCACTCCAGCTAAAGATATCGATCCCCCTCAAATGCCAATGGATCTCAAAAATGCAATGAAAGAGGGGAAAGTAAGAAAAGCAACAAATTTTGTTTCCACAATTTGTAATGACACAGGAGAAGAACCAACTTATGTGGGTATTTCGATGTCTGAAGTAATCGAAAAAGATTACTCCGTAGGTGATGTAATATCACTTCTTTGGTTTAAGAGAAAACTTCCCAAATATGCAACCAAGTTCATTGAAATGTGTTTGATTATTGCAGCAGATCATGGACCATGTGTTTCTGGTGCCCACAACACTATTGTTGCAGCCCGCGCAGGTAAAGACCTTGTTTCATGTGTGGCTTCTGGTATGCTTACAATTGGACCACGTTTTGGTGGTGCAATTGATGGTGCAGCATTTTATTTCAAAGATGGGTGCGACAAAGGCCTTGCACCAGATGAATTTGTTGAAGATATGAAAAACCAAGGAATGAGAATTCCTGGTATAGGGCATAGAATAAAAAGTGCAAAGAATCCGGATAAACGTGTAGAACTGCTAAAAAAATATGCTAAGAAGAATTTCCCATCAACCAAATATCTTGATTATGCTCTTGAAGTAGAGAAATATACTTTGCAAAAAGCCAACAACCTTATTCTGAATGTAGATGGCTGCATTGGTATTCTTTTTGTTGATCTAATGGCTGGTTCCAAGGCTTTTACTGAAGAAGAAATGAAAGATATAATTAGCATCGGTTACTTGAATGGTCTTTTCGTGCTTTCGAGAAGTATTGGTTTGATCGGCCATGCATTGGATCAAAAACGTTTGAAACAACCATTGTACAGACATCCTCAAGACGATATTTTGTATGAAAATTAACAAATGAATACGTTATCCTAAGTAAAACATAAGAAAAGTTCATCGGGCAGATGAAACTTTATCATAAATATACTCCAAGTAAAGTTTCAAAGAGTGGGGAGGTGGCTGCCCGCCGCAGCCCGCCTCTCTCCGTCTGGGGTGTATGAGAATTAGCAGTGAACCTGTAATCTTTTTTGCTGTTCTATTGCTATTCTAAGCAACATACTTTCCAATGCCGTAAGGCTATTTCTCCCATGAGCATAGTCAATTAATTTATCAAATATTTCTTTGTCTCTCCCCTCTAACTCATTTCTATATCGAAGCAGCAAATCCATTTTTTCTTCACTCATATGATCACCTCGTAAATATAATGAGACCCAATATGGGCCCCAACTGGTCGTCGTCCGGGGAAACGTCCCCGACTATTTGAACAAATAGAGCACAACAAACCTTGTTTATAAAGAAGAACCAGGACACCTCATTTCCCGGGAAATTGACATGTCCATTTCTTGGTACTATGAGGTAGGGCCCCTTAGCCCGCGGAAATATCAAACCAGACAAGCGAAAGTTATTTAATAAATAATAATGGACTCTATCCATGAAACTAGCACATATTCTTTCTTGTCTAATGCTTTTTTTTCTATTCTTTGGATGTATTGATAATGGTGAAGATGAACTAATTACAATAGAACAGCCTGAAGAAAATATTATTGAACAAAATGATTCTGAAAATATAAATGATTCACTTCAACAACCTGAAGAAGAAACTCTTGAAAATTTAGTTGATCCGAGTGTTGAAGTTAGAAAATATGGTTACGATGGTCCTAATAAAATCTCAATGGAATTTTGCAAATCTTTCTATAACGAAACTTCTGAAAAATACTATTACCTAGCATCATATTATCATGGAACCTATCCAGAAGAAGGAGATTTTGATCTAATTACAGGAACCTATTTCTGTAGTTCAGAGGCTCATAGGATGGGTGGCAGTTGTAATGGTAATTTTCCAGGTGGAGACTCAATTTATTGTGGAAAAGGACGTGAAGGTGATTACAGATGCTGGGATGGAACATGCATGACTTTAGAAGAATATTCTAATAGAACATGTCTTGACAAACAAGGTGGTGATGGCAATTATGAACTTTGCAGTGGCAAACGCTTTGTTCATAAAACTGGCATTGTTTTTGTTCCATTCTTTGAAACTAATGAATCATATATTCTGATATATAATGCAAACACTTCTAACTTCTCTACAGAATCAGCTTATGGCCCATATCTTGAGCCAACATATATTGAAACTGAATATGATGTAGTTCAGTTTTCTGTTGCTCAACATCATCCAGAAACAGTGCTTTTGACTATAACAACAAAAGGTGGCCTAGATCCAGCTGTTATCCCATGGTGGCCCGGAATGCCACGTGAGTTATGTTTGACAGTATTCCACAACGAAACATATAGGTGTGGTCCATAGTAGTCGTAGAATTATTTGCTCTGCTCATTGCAGTTTTGCTTCTTTATCTATTTTTCAAATTCTTTAAGACAATAGTGAAAATAATTCTCAATTCAATTGTAGGAATTGTAGTACTATTTCTACTCAATTTCTTTTTTGACATTCCTATAAACATTTTTTCTATTCTAATTGTGGCACTTGCAGGTTTTCCAGGCGTTCTATTAATATTAATACTTCATTTTCTTGGAATTGCATTCTAAATTCCGTAAGTTTTTAAATAATCATTACCAATGTTTCCAAAAGTGATCTTATGAAACGTCTATTGATTTTCTTTGTCCTGCTTGCTGGTTTATCATCAGCATGGACAAATGATGCATTGCCTGATATACTCAATGCACGTTATGAGTATGTATCTTGTGATGTAAATTATGCGGATGAGTGGCTTTCAATGAGAGAAGACTGCGCTGATCAGGAGGAAGTTCCTGTTTTTGATTCTTCTGATTACATGAGTACTTTGGAAGATGATCTGGATGATCTTAAAGAGGCTGCAGATGAGGCCGATAAATTTGAATTTGGTCTTGCGGCAGTACAGATTGGTGTAGATTCCTTAGATCTTTTAGGTGCAATCTTTCTTGATGCATTAAACAACAAGACCATGGATTTCTTTTCATGCGTTAGAGATGGCGAACAACCTCTTATGGAAGATCGCAATGATTGCAGGGCAGATGCTATGGAACTTGAAAGAGAAGCATCGAAGGATTATGTAAATAATGAACTCGATTATGCTAATGAACAAATCGTTGATCTTGAAGAAACTGGTGCCGACACTTCTGGCATGGAAGAGATTGTTGATTATGGGGAAGAGCTCATTGATGATATAGATCCTGCTTTTGATAGTGGGGATATCAAAGAAGTGAGAAAGCTTTATCTAAGGCATTCACGACTTGTGCTTCTCTTCAGATTAGAAAAGATGCATTCAACAATAAACTACGTAGAACCAATAATAGAAAGCGGGCACAACGACAACAAAGATGAAATTCTTGAAAGAGGGGATGACTTAAGAGATGATGTAGAAGATCTCCTTGTTCAGTGTGAATATTCTGATGAGGTTGATGACAATTGGGATTACGCACGAGACAATCTTGAATGCTGGGGTGATTCCCTTGATCTCTTTGAAGAGTTCATGGCCTTAGGGGCTTTGATATTGGAAGGTGCATAATATGAAGATAAAATTTTTACTATTGTTACTTTTGGGAGTTTCATTCCTTTTCTTTGGATGTGCAAAGAAAGGAGAAGAAACAAATGTGACTCAAACGCCCAATGCAACACAAAACATAAGTGCAGACGATCAAGAACTTGCAGATCTTTTCCAGATTGATACAGACAGACCATTAGGAGACGAGGGTTTAGATACTGGCACACCAAGTTCTCAAAATTAATTCTTTTTTATTTTATCTTTTAGAGGTGTTTATTATGAAGAAATGTTTAATTTGTGGTACTACAAACTCTGATGCTTGGATAGAAAAAGAGAACATAGCAGGGGAAAAGGCTTATTTTTGTGGTCCTGAACATTACCAGGAATATAAAAAGAAATCTGCAGAAACAGGTCTATGCGAATTCTGTTAACCTGCTCCATATACCTTTAGTATCCACATAAACACAATTCCAACGAAGAAAATCAATATGTTCTTTATTCCATCCCACCCCTCAGCTTTATGCATCTCAGGTATGAGATCAGAAGCTGCTATATAAATGAAATTTCCTGCAGCAAAAGGAACCAAAAATGCAGTTATCCCCGCCATCATTCCAGAAAGTAAATAGCCAACCAAAGCCCCTAAGATAATCGTTGATTGTGCAATGAAACTGTAGATTATTGCTTTGTTTCTTGGAAGTCCGCCCTTCACCAACACCCCAAAAATACCTAATTGCTGAGGTAATTCATGTGCTATTATTGCTATCATGGTAGCAATTCCCAGGGGGATACTAATCAGAAAACTAGCAGCAAGAACCAAGCCACCTAAAAAATTATGAACGCCATCGCCTATCATCATTACATATGAAAATGGATGTATGTCACATTCTTTGCAGTGGTGCCAATGGACATAAGATTCAAGAAAGATAAATAAAATAAAACCAGCCAAAGCAGTCAAAAGAACTATTTCTCCATCCATACTTTCTAATGACTCTGGAAGAAGATGTATGAATGCACCACCAAGAAGACTTCCGGCAGCAAATGCCATAAGTATATTGGCTATTTTTTTCATATCTTTATTACTAAGCCAGAGTGAAAATACTCCGACAAAGCCCAAAAGTGCATCAACGATCGCTGAGCCCATTATCCATAAGAATTCTTCTGCCATAATGTCATACAAGTGTCAAAGTTAATAAATATTCCTTTAAATGTTATTAAGTTTATAATAAAACATTACAAATGTTAATAATGTGATAAAATGGAGATTGTCAGCGTATCACTTGACAAAACAACACTGGACGAACTCAATAAAACACAGGAGCAATTGGGGTTTAAGAGCAGATCCAAGCTCATTCGTGCAACTATAAATTCTCTTCTTAATGAGTACAAGGTATTTGAAGAGCTAAAAGGCCATTGTGATGCGGTATTTACTATAACCCACAACCAGCACGAAGGAAGCGAACTTAGTAGAGTAATGAAGCAATTCGAAGGAGTAATCCGCACTGAAATTCATCAACACCATGCAGGCACTTGCCTTCGTGTATTGATTGCCTGTGGTGATGCAGAAATGTTGCATCGGCTTTTTTCTCTACTCAAGAAGAGTAAAGGAGTGAGAAGCGTAAAGTGTTCCATGCTCTGACGAAGCAAGCCTTTTAAACCTGTCTTCATAAAGTACTTTTACCGATTTTTAAAACCGATGACAGAAATCGAGGTGTAAATATGACATATGTGGATTTAGAAACTCCAGAGGAGCTTGTGCCTCAAATCGTTGAAATGCTCTCAGTAGCAAAAGACGGTGGAAAAGTAAAAAAAGGCGTTAATGAAACTACAAAATCTATAGAAAGAAGAACAGCACAGTTTGTTGTTATAGCTGGCGATGTTAGTCCAGAAGAAGTCGTAGTTCACATTCCTATTCTATGTAAAGATAGTGGGATACCATATGCATTTTTAGCAACGAAAAAAGAATTGGGTACTGCAATTGGTCTTGAAGTCGGTACTTCAGTTGTTGCTGTTGAAAATGCAGGGGGAGCTGCAGAAAAACTTCAGGATATTATAAAGAAATTACCTAAACCAGAAAAAAAGTGATCTGAATGTCTGAAGGTTATCCAGCTGAGATTGTAGAAATTCGTACAAAAACAGGAGTTTACGGAGAGATCTATCAAGTTCTTTGTAAGGTCCTTGAAGGTCCTGATACCGGCCGAGTGATACTTCGTAATATTAAAGGCCCTGTCAAAAAAGGCATGATAATTGTTTTACTTGAAACCGATAGGGAAGCAAAAGAAATAAAGGCAAGGTGAAAATATGAACTGCTCATTTTGTGACGTTCCGATGTCTAAGGGAAGCGGAACCATGTATGTTAAAAAAGATGGATCTGTTTTCTACTTCTGTTCTAGCAAATGTAGGAAGAACAGTTTAGTATTAAAAAGAGAAGGTAGAAGACAAAAGTGGACTCCTGCAGCAAAGAAATTTGCAGCAAGACAAGGGAATAAGTGATAACATGGATAGGACACTCATCCTCCTAAAACCCGATGCTATTCAACGGGGATTGTTAGGAAGCATTATTTCAAAATTTGAGAATAAAGGATTCAAAATTATGGGTCTGAAGATGCTTCAAATGAGTAAAGATCTTTCAAAACAACACTATGCTCATTTGGTAGATAAACCATTCTACCCTGATCTTGAGAAGTTTGTAACTGAACATCCTATGATAGCAATGGTCATAGAGGGAAAAGATGCTGTAGATGTGGTCCGTCTCATTGTTGGTCCAACCAATGCATCCAAGGCACCAGCCGGAACAATAAGAGGAGATTTCTCAAATAGCACATCCAGAAACGTTATTCATGCTTCTGATTCCAAAGAAACTGCGGAAAAAGAAATCAAACGTTTCTTTAAAGATAATGATTTATTCAAATATGAATTCAGGAACGGGTATTATTTACGCGCTTCCGATGAGTAAAAGAGGTTAAAATATGGAAAAGAAATTATATATTGGGAATTTGGCATATAGCGTAACCAATGAACAGCTGAAAGAACTTTTTGCTGGCTGTGGTGATGTTACTGATGCTCAAGTAATCACAGACCGAAGAACTGGAAGATCCAAGGGCTTTGGTTTTGTTACTTTTGCTGATGAAGCTGGTGCTGAAAAAGCAGTAAATGAAATGAATGGAAAAGATGTAGAAGGACGCCAACTAAGAGTAAGTGAAGCCAGGCCCCCAAGAGAACGCTAAAACATTCATTTCTCTATTTAAACTTTATTCTCCTTTTTTTCACATGAATAATGAAGAAAAGACTGCATTCGGGGCATTTCTTACAAATATCTTTCTATTTTTATTGAAAGTTAGTGCGGCAATACCTTCTGGCAGTCTTGCACTTCTATCCAGTGCTTTTGATTCTTTAAATGATGTTGTTTCTTATCTTATTGGCTATTATTCCATTAGAGAATCTGCCCGTGGACCTGATAGGGATCATCCTTTTGGTCATAGAAGAATGCAACCTCTTGCGGCTATTGTTATAGCTATCTTTGCTGCTATTCTTTCTTTTGAAATACTTCGTTTTACAGTTATTAGTTTTCTTTCTGGTGTTTCTCTATTCGAGATAACTACATATACATTTTTGGTTCTTGTTATAACCATAGTAGTAAAATTGATCATGTATTTCTTTCTAAAAAATGCATCTAAGAAAAATCTAAGCAGTGCAATTGATGCAATGATGGTCGATAGTAAAAATGATATTCTCTTTAATTCAATAGCAATTGTTGGTGTCAGTGGCGCCTATTTTGGGCAGCCTTTTTTGGATGAGGCCGCAGCTGTAATAATAGCTGCGTATATTGCATATTCAGGCTATGAAGTCGCAAGAAAAAATTTCAATTATATCGTTGGTGCTAAACCTGATAAAAAAATCATTGATACTATTGCAAAAAAGGCCAGAAAAGTAAATGGAGTAAAAAAACTTGGACTAATGAGAGCCCATTATGTTGGGGATAGGGTTCATGTTGAGTTGGCAATCCTTGTTGAAAAAGAAACAAAAGGTCTCAAGAGTCATGAAATAGCATTGAATGTTCAGCATGCAATCGAATCATTGCAAATTGTGGAACGGGCATTCATTCATGTAGATTATGGATAGCATCTTGTGATTGTTCTTGGGAAAGGTATCGTGTCCCTTATATGGTCAAGATTCAATATCCATTTCACAAATCTTTCAATACCTAATCCATATCCGGAATGTGGAACACTCCCATATTTCCTCAGGTCGATATACCATTGATAATCAGGCAAATTAAGATTCTGCTCTTTCATCCGTGCCAATAATTCTTCATAATCCCAAATACGTTCGCTTCCACCGATAATCTCCCCATGTCCTCTTGGTGCAAGTAGATCATTATTCAGTACAAGCTCCGGGTTTTGTGGATCTTCCTTCATATAAAATGCCTTAATCTTTTTTGGATATTTATGCACAAACATTGGCTTGTCTAATTCCTTTGTAAGCAATGCCTCTTCATCTGCTCCAAAATCTTCTCCATACTCCATTTTTCCTCCAAGTTCATTCACTTGGTCTACTGCATCTTTGTATTCCACTCTTTCAAATGGAGTTTTAACTTTTTCAAGGTCTATCGGATCTCTGCCACATATTTTCAGAAGCTCAGGGTGTTCTTTCATCATCTTTTCTACAACCTTTTGAACCATCTTTTCCTGAAGTTCCATATTCATCTTATGATCGTAGAATGCCATTTCAGGTTCTAAATGCCAATACTCAGCAAGATGCCTTATTGTTCTTGATTTCTCTGCCCTAAATGAGGGGGCGAATACGAATACTTTTCCTAATGAGAAGATGAATACTTCAGCATACATCTGTGAACTTTGTGTTAGATATGCCTTTTCTCCAAAATAATCCATTTCAAATAATGTGCTTCCACCCTCGCATCCTGATTTGGTTATTATCGGCGGGGCAATTTCATAAAATTCTTCTTTATCAAAAAATTCTCTTAGATAATTAACTATATGGTGCCTTGCCTTCATAACAGCAGTCATCTTCTGAGATCTCATCCATAAATGTCTTACATCTAGCAAAAATTCATCACTTAGATCTTTGGATATCGGAAATGGTTCTCCTCTGGATATCAATTCAAAACCAGTTGCCTGTAATTCATACCCCCCTGGTGCACGCTCATCTTTCTTCACAATACCTTTCACAACTAGTGAGCTTTCAACATATGCATCATTGGCATCTTTCCAGTTTTTGTCAGATACCTTATCTTTTTTTACAGCAACTTGTATCAGTCCGCTTGGGTCTCTTATCACAGCAAAGACCATGTTTCCACTAGTTCTATGCCTATAAACCCAACCTCTGATACTTACCTCTTTACCTTCAAGTTTACTATGAAAAATAGTGGCTATATTAGTAATCATGGTCTCTCTTAGGCTAAAAAAGAATATAAATTGTTATCTAGCCCTGCTTCTTGCTTCCGTTCTTATGTCAAGTTCATCTAAAATGCGATTTTGTCCTTCTTCGTTTCCCTGTGCAGCACATTCCAATGCCATTTCTCTGGCCTCATTTTCCATTCCAAGCTGTGCAAAAATCATACCGGCATTTTCATACTCCCCATTTCTCATTTTTTGCCGTGCTTCTTGTGTCATCTGCACACGTTCTTCTGGAGAGAAACATTCTCCTGATATTCTAAAACGGTCTGGGCATCCTTTAAATCGATTTACCAATCGCTCAATTTGTGCTTCTCTGGCCTGTTGCATTCTGTTATATTTCAACAATCCATGTCCTGTAATTGCGCATACTCCTATGGACAGTGCCATTGCTATTGGTAAGTATACATGCCTCTTACTCATATCCTTATAATTAGTGAGAAGTGTTTAAAAATATAACTAAATGGAAAAAGAAGAAAAAAATTATGTCATTTCCTTAGGCTTGACATCTAGGACAACACCAGCAGCAACTGTCTGGCCCATGTCTCTGATAGCAAATCTTCCCAAGGGTGCAAAGTCCTGGAATTTCTCAACAACTATTGGTTTCAATGGCTGGATCTTTATAACAGCCACATCACCGGTTTTTATGAAATCAACTTTTCCAGGTACTGGCTGGCCACTTTTAGGGTCTTTCTTTTCTACGATTTCAGTAACCCTGCCTGCAAATTGTGCAGTGTGGATGTGGAATACTGGCGTATACCCAAGTGATATTGCTGTTGGGTGGTTTAACACAACTACCTGTGCTGTGAACTCCGCAGCCACTTTTGGTGGATTTGTTTTTGGACCGAGAACATCTCCTCTCTTAATGTCCTTCTTATCAACGCCTTTGAGATTGAAACCGACATTGTCACCTGGCTTTGCCTGTTGAAGTTCCTGGTGGTGCATTTCTATTTTCTTTACTTCACCAGTTGCTCCGGATGGCATGACTATAACATTGTCTCCAGGTTTCATAACGCCTGTTTCAACTCTTCCTACTGGTACTGTACCGTGACCAGTAATAGTAAATACATCCTGAATAGGAAGTCTAAGAGCCTTATCTGCTGGCTTTGGAGGAACAGTAAACATATTTATAACTTCCAAAAGTGTTGGACCATTATACCAGGTTGTGTTTGGTGATTTCTTTGTTATATTATCTCCAGCATAACCTGAACATGGAATGAAAGGTACTTTTGATACATCATATCCAATCCCCTTCAGAAGAGTTTCTACCTCCCCTCTGACTTTATTATAACTTTCTTGTTTGTAACCTACTGCATCCATCTTGTTCATGTTTACAGCGATCTGGCCGATACCAAGTACTTTTGCAAGGAATGCATGTTCCTTTGTCTGTGGCTGAACACCATCTTTTACAGAAACAACAAGAACTGCTGCATCTGCCTGGCTTGCACCAGTAATCATGTTCTTTACAAAGTCTCTGTGCCCTGGGGCATCGATAATTGTACAATGATATTTGTTCGTTTCGAATTCCCTGTGGGCAATATCGATAGTAACACCACGTTCTCTTTCTTCTTTGAGAGAGTCCATGACAAATGCAAATTCAAATGTTGCCTTTCCTAATTTCGAAGCCTCGTCTTTCAATCTGTTAAGAACCTGCTCTGAAATAGCTCCGGTCTCATAGAGAATCCTACCAACGCTCGTTGACTTTCCAGAGTCAACGTGTCCTATAAACACTAAGTTCAAGTGTTCTTTTTCTGCCATAATTCATTACCTCCACTAACAATCATTTACCTTTTAGAAAAAGGTATTTTTCCTTTAATAGGAGAAATTTTTAAAGGTTTCTCTTATTCTTAGAGGATTAGTGCATAATAATCATGGTCTGAGTCTTTGAAACTCCTTCAAGTAATTGTAACTTTTCTAAAAGTAATTTATCAAATTCTTCTATATCTTTTATTCTTACTTGGGCTATAAGATCAGCACCGCCAGCAACAATGTCAACCTTTTTTACATATGCTAATTTCTTGATCTCCTCTGCCAGGTCATACTGGCTTTTGTGTTTTTCTTTGAGAAGCTTCAAATCTGCAAAAATAAGCACATATGCCCCTAATTTTAGCCCTAGTTTCTTTTCATCTACGTCTATAGTAACCCGCTGTATTACACCATTTTTTTTCAGCTTTTTTATCCGGCTATGGACAGTTGTTGGTGCTAATAATGTCTTCTTTGCAATCTGTCTTACAGTATAATCGCCGTGTTCTTTTAGTATCTCCAGTATTGCCAGGTCTTTTTCGTCTATTCCATGCTCCATATTAGAACATACGTTCCGAATATTTTATAAAACTATCAATTTTTTAGTGATTTTTTCAGAATTTTTGGGACAAACTATATATAGTGGAAATGCGCTTTCATTTGCTTATGAAACACACAATCAGACATTTAACCAGGCCAGATATGAAGGACATTCTTAGGATTCAGACTGCTGTACTCAAGGCACTCCATGATTTTATGTGGGATGAAAGCATCGTACAGCTCATGCCAGTAATGCTGTCGCCTTTTACAGATCCTTTAGCACATAATGTATATGATGGTTCATTGGAGTATGAGGGGCAGAGATTACAGTTAACAAAAAGCATGATTTTGCATAAACAGCTCTCTCTTATGCGTGATGATCTAAAAGGCATTTACATTGTTTCCCCAAACATAAGACTCGAAATAGGAAAGACCGGATTAAGTGGCATGCATTTGTTAGAGTTTAGTCAGGTGGATATAGAACTTAAGCAAGCCAGCTACAAAGATTTTATGGCATTTATGGAGAGGCTTTATGTTCACATCGCAGGTTTTGTAGTATCAACTTGCCCTGATTCACTCGAACGGCTGGGAAGAACAATTCCAATTCCCTCATCCCCATTCAAACTCTATGAAAGTACTGAATTGAAAGAAAGATTTGGTAAAGACTGGGAACATGAGATCTCTATAAAAGAAAAACAGCCATTTTGGGTAATGGACCATTTTAGGGAATTCTATGATAAAGAGGACCCAAGCACAGGAAAACACATAAACTATGATCTGGTATATCCAGAGGGATTTGGAGAAGCACTTTCTGGAGCCGAAAGAGAAACTGAATACGATGTTATTATCAGAAAAATGAAAGAACGAAAAACTGATGCTGCAGATTATGCTTCATACCTAGAAATTGCAAAAAAAGGACTTCTCAGCCCTACTGCTGGTGGCGGTTTTGGAGTAGAACGATTAGTGCGGTACTTCAGTGGTAAAAAAGAGATACGGGAAGTATGTATGTTCCCAAGAATACCTGGAGAAAAAGTTGTAATATAAATGAGGTAAGTGGTACACCCGAAGGCTCCACTCCCCCCACTCTTTGTTGCTCGAGCAGAATCTGTTTAATCGTAAAGATTTTTATACCTGAATTTTTTCTCCTGAATTTTGAAATCACAAAAATGCTTTTTTTGCGATTCAGTTCGATATTGTGTTTATAAGTTTTGCTGCTGTCATATGAGGTATGCCAGAGAAAAATTATAGCTTCAGAAAAACTGATCAAAATCCAATGCTCATACTAGGCATTTTACTTATCCTCATTGTTCTCTTTGGTGGAGCACTCATCTTTCTGTTAGACAATCGTGTTATTGACATTCCAGAAATTTTTACTAATGAAACACCACCTGAAGAGGAACCAGAAGAGTTTTTAGTTAATCAAACAAATGTTACTGAAATTTGTGATGATAATTGTTATTATGAACTGGCAATTGAAACTCAAACCTTTTCTTTATGTCAAAATATAACTGACAATATGACACAACAAGATTGTTATGAAGCACTTTCCAATTTTTCTCTAGATGCATGTATTGGCCTTGAAAATCAATCAAAAAAAGAAACTTGTATTATTTTATTTGCTAAAAGTGAATCCAATCTTTCTCTCTGTGATTATTTAGAAGAAAAAGAAAATTGTCAATTTGAAGTAGATCCATGCTTAGCAGAAGATGATGTAAATTTATGTAGGGCATTAACTTCTAGTGAACCATCAGAATGTAAAGAAGATTCATTGTGTCTTTTGAATTATAGCATAACTAAATCAAATTCAACTACTTGCGATCTAATCCAAAACAGCGTCATTTCAACCGCATGTACATCTATTCTAACTAGAAATGACAAATGTTATACATTGGGGCGTCAAACAGAACAAGATTATTGCTATCAGTTATATGCGATATATACTGATAATTATGTTCAGTGCACTCAAATAACATATAACACCCAATATGCTCTCGAATGCTATTCTTATTTTGCAGGAAAATACAATGATCTTTCAATTTGTGATGCAGATGGTTTTGAACTTAACAACAAATGGGATTGTTATACTGCATTCTCACTCACAAGCGGTAATATAAGCGGTTGTGAAGCAATCCATGAATTAGCTACAACAAGTCGCTTCAACTGTGCTTTTGAATTTGCCAAAAAATATGGAAACCCCGGTGCATGTAATGTTATACAAGCTCTACCAACCAGAAGCACATGTTATCAAGGTGCAATACTCTATTCAAATGAAAATCTTAACTGGACTTATTGTGTTGATGTTCTAAACTTCGATTGGCGCAATAAATGTTATTCAGAAACTGCAAAACTATATGATGATATCAGTTTGTGTGATTATATCTCTGAAGACTTTGCAAAAGAGGCCTGTGAAATAGCCTATGAAGTAAATAAAAGTGAAGAAAGTTAATCTTTCTTCTTGGTTTCTTCTTTCTCAGCTCTCTTTGGCTTTTCTTCCTTAGCTTTTTCCGCTGATTTCTCATCCTCAGGTTCTTCTTTTTGAGATTTTTCCTCAACCTTTTCTTTCTTCTCAGACTTTACTGGTTTCTTTTCGTGCTCTTTTACAGCTTCCTTTTTTGGTTCTATCTCTTCCTTTGACTTCTCTCCAGTCTTCTTTTCCTTAGCTTTTTCTTCTTTCTTTGTCTCTTCTTCAGGCTCCGATATGTCTTCCTCAACCTTATCTTCTTCTAACAATTCTTCAAAGTATTGTATATCATAAGTGAATTCGTCGTATGATTTTATCTTTCCCTGAGACATCATCATCTCTCTTGCAAGAACATAGAAAGCCAATGCAAGTGAGCGTTTTCCTTTATTGTTTATTGGCACTATATAATCTACATACTTTGTTTCATTATTCGAATCACAGAAAGCGATAACCGTTACTCCGTTTTGAGCACTTTCCATCAATGCTTCTCTTTCTCCTTTTGGATCACACACTAAAATGAGTTTTGGCTCAGTGAATCCTTTGCATGTCATGTTTGTCATTGTTCCAGGAGTAAATCTTCCTCTAATGATGTTTATTCCTGTAAGCTTGGCAAATTTCTTTGCAGGGTTTCCTGAGTATATACGTGATGCTACTACAGTTACATCCTGCGGATCATATTTGGATATGAGCTTAGCAGCAGCCATAAGACGTTCAGCACTTTGACGTAGATCTAAAATATAAAGACCATCATCCCGTCTTTTGAAAATAAATTCCCTCATATCACTTGTCCTTATCTTGGTGCCGATATGTACACCAGCCTCAAGAAAAATATCTTGTTTTAAAGGCATTCCAGTTTTTTCATCCATTTCATCTACCTCCTGATAGTTCATCTGCTTTGCAGATAAAATGGGGCCGCCGAGATTAATTCTCTTCAACCGCAGGTGTTTGTAGTCGAAGAGTTGAATTTCTGTGCGCCTTTTTGTAAAAGGCGCCCCAAAACTTATTCTCGTTTTGAAGCATCTTTTTTCTAAAAAGCGCAACTCAGATAATGTCCACCCCAAGGACACAGGATACCAGGTTACCTCACGGCCCCTCGTGGGGATATTATGCTTTTTATCCGTAGGATTTAAATATCCTCTACGTGGTTTCTACCTATGAGATCTCCGGTAATTTTCCTGCTTTTAGGTACATTGGTATTTGCAGACATTGGCCCTTCCCCATCACAACCTCCATTAACTGTTATTTTTACACAAAACAGCCAAGTCTATGATGGTCCCATAACACTTCTTTATCATTGTTCTCTTCCGGTACTTCCGAATTCAGGAGGGCCCATGTCAGATCGAGAAGTAAACATGTCATGTTCTCAAGGAGTGTGTACAAACGATTTTTGGTTCTATAAATTCAATCCATGCTTTGATAACGGTGAAGGTTATTTCTCTTATCAAACATCGAATCAACAATTCCGTTCCACCAACCCTATCTCGTTCAATGATAGTGGTGCGTTAGTTACCATAGATATTGATGATGCATACGCAACAACATCTCCACAAGAACCACCTCCTGGCATTCCCTGTTTATCATTTCTATTACTCCCAATGATTCTACTATTCTCGAGGATCCAATGATACTTTTTTTTCTTACAATTGCTATAGAAACAATAATTCTTTTCTTTCTCCTTAGAAAAAGATATGACTCCATGTTAATTGTTCGCAATTCTGTCCTGGCAAGCAGCCTTACACTTCCTTTTGTTTGGTTTCTTTTTCCTTTGCTGCCTCTTTCATATTCATTACAGATATCTCTCTCAGAAACCTTTGCAGTTGGTGTTGAAACATTAATTTATTTCATGTTTTTCAAAAATTTAAATTTCAAAGAAGCATTTTTCTTAAGTCTAATTTGTAATTTCATTTCATTTTCAATTGGTCTGCTTTTAACATAAATATGAAATTGAAAAAGAAAGAAAAGGATGTTCAAATCACCTCACATCTGCATTTCTTGCTGAAGGGGCGGATTATCTACTGTTCTGATTCCATACTGAAGAAGTATTCCAGTGGTTTCTTTGATTTCTTCTTCTCTTAATCCGCACTTAATGAGTTCTTGTTTTGACTTTAGAATAAAATCTCTTACAGTATTTATTCCTGCAGCTTTTAATGATGTTGTTGTATCTGCAGAAAGCGGTTGGTAGACATCAAGTGACGTGTTAAGAGTGACTTCATTATGTTCATCTGCTCTCATTTTAAGAAATCTAATTGATATTGCAGCTCCTCTTGGCGTCATACCAGCCATTCGCCTACGCATAAATTCATGGCTATCACTGCCATAATGTTCTCCAAGTTCTAAATCAAGTTCTTTTAATCTATCCTGGCCAAGCATTCTGGCCATTGTTCTCATAGTCTTTCGACTAAGCTCGGGCATAGTTTCATCAATAGTTCTTCGGACATTCAAAAAATTTCTTCTCTCCTCTCCTGTGTATTTTTTCATATTTATCCCACCTTTTACATATTTTTCACAATTAATAAATTATATTGTGGTAATCTTAATAAAGATTTGTTTTTTCTTAATAACTATTTACATTTCAATGGAAGAATAGTTCCAACATTGGTTATAACAAAAATCCGAATGCTAGCGCTCAACCGTTATTCCCTTCCGTTTGCTTTTAACATAAATATTTTATATCCATTTACACATTCATCAATCATGATTCTGGATTTTTCTAATGAAGATTACAGGCTTTATAAAGTCGAAAAAGAAAATTTACCTAAAAATACATACATTCTTTGCTCTGATGCTTCCAGATCTATTCTCTACAATCCCCATATTGCTGGAAAAGAACTTCAAATGAGAATGGAAAAACTTAGCCCTCTTTTCATAGATGCTGCAACTGAAAAAGCCCTCAAAGGAACAAAATTAGACAATATTGTTGAATTTATTCTTCTTGCTGGCGGTCTTTATTATTACATTGCACGGGGTTTCAGAACGGTTCATGATTATGCTTTGCCACAATGTTTCCTTGGAATAAAAAGACAAAGAATAGAAGGGACTGAAGGACAATTCAAGGCAGTTTCAACATATGAGAATTTTGAATCACTTCCAAAGAATGCATTAGTTATGATAGGGGATACTATTGCTACCGGAGCAACAGTTATCAGAGCAATCAATGAATTAGAACGTGCATCTGCTGAAATCAATGGAACCATTGACAAACTCATTGTGTTTTCTTTGGCATGTTCTACAGAGGGTGCAAGAAGACTAAAAAAACTCGAAGAAAAAATGATTGAAACGAATCCAGATTTTAAATTTTATCTAATTGTTGCAGAACAGCTTTTCCATCTTATGCCTGATGGCACTGATCTGAGATTTTTAAAAGAAGATGCTATCATGCCCGATGAAACAAGAAATTATACACTTGAAAAATATGGCAAGTCTCTTGGAAAAGAAATGAAATGTGCTGTTTTTGATTGGGGCACAAGATGCAAAAATCCAAAAAAACATTATTCCGAATTTCTTGAATTTGCTGATGAAATAATTGATAAACTTGATGAAAAAGGAAAAGTTGAACTAAAAAGAATGCAAAAAGAAATTCAAGAAGAATTCAAAAACCTTGAAAAAATACTTTAGCCGTTCAATTCTCTGGCAATATTGCTGAATGCCTTTGCAGCTATTTTTATTGCATTTTCCTCTGCCTGAGCAGCGGCATTTCTCTCAGCCTTTGTTTCAGGGAATGATTTACCAGGAATAGCCCCTATAACTGCCGAAACCAGTCCGCTATATGCTGCTACGCCTGCTTCTCTAAATTCAGCTGCAAGTACATCTATCTGTTGTTGTTCCATCTCAGTACTGAGAACCCCATAAACATCTCTCATTCTTACAAAACCTTCTTCACCTATTTCAGCATAAAGCGAATCTTTGCTAAAATTGGCGCCAATCATTACTGGCAACCCAAGATCCCTGGCCGCCATTTGAAGATTTGTAACTGAACGTGGCATGCTTTTTGTCAAAATGCTGTGTAAATCGTCACTCAACCGTATTGCTTTTTTTGTCAATAGTATTTTTCTCATTTCATCTACTCTTTCAGCAACACATATTCCAGTAAAATTAATCTCCCCAATTGCGGACTGGATCACAGAACCTATTGAGCCATAAGTTTCATTTGCTATCAAAATATCTCCAATAGAAATTCTTGGCTCTGAACTGGCATGGCTGTTTACCCCTGCACAGGTTCCTACTCTGGTAACATATATGCCATCACTTCGTACCTCTGTTCCTGAAAAAACATATCCGTCTTCCCTAGCATAATACATTGCTTCTCTGAGTATTATTTGAGTTGCAGGGCAACCCATTTGTGTTTCTATTACTAGAAGAGGAACTGGATAATCGCCAATTTCACTGACCCCTACAAGTACTGAAACCCGGCCAAAAGCATTAATTCCTACTCTTCCCAATGCCTCCTGATCTATAAATACTGGGTCATCGAAGTTCAAAATCTCTCTAGCTTTCATAACCCTTACTCTACTGCCAACTGCTATGATAAAAGGCGGAAGCATCCCATTATTATCTCTTAAATACGGAAGCTCTTTCCATTTTTTCAATTCGTGAAGATGACCTACTGCTGTATGTGATCCAAGTGGTTTCAATAGCTTTCTTTGCATAGAATTCGATAATATTATCTGCACACACTTTTTAAAAATTAACCACTAGGTAAAAAACTAAAATAAAAAGAAAAAATTAGAGTTTAAAGTGCTTTCTCCATTTCTTGACAGCATCTTTGGCATCATCCTGGCCACCAAGACCAAAGGCAATACCCACAGCTAATGCCAGTCCAAATGCTACTGCCTGTACTACTGTCAGGAAAATGTTGCTTGGTAAACTCGTATCATAGCCCACTGTTGAAAGGGCCATCGTAGCACCAATATAGATTACTACAAGCTTTGTAGCTCGACCTACAAATCTAACTAATGGTGATTTACTAAGCTCAATTATCACTTCCTTTATGTATTCTCCGAGTATAACCGAGAGAAGCACTACAAGCAAACCCCCTATAAGCGCTGGAGCATATGCCAATACATCTGTTAAGAATGCACTAACAGTACCGAGGGCAACAAGGTCAACTGCTGCCTGCAAAAATACGAGTATTATGTAGTATTTCAATATTTTTGTAAGCACATTGCTTATTTTAACTGTTCCAAGAGCATCTTCTACTTTGTGTTCTTTTAGGTAAGCTTCGAGGTTTATAGCCTTGAGTACACCACCGAAAATCCTACTTATAATTACTGCGACAACCCAACCAAGGATAAATACTAAAATCGCAGCCAGCAATCCAGGCAGAAGTTCTGCCGCGTTCATTACTGTATTATCGACAGCCCTTGTGACTGTCTCCATCAATATTGAAGTTGTATTATTCAACTCGACCATTTATTCACCTTACTGTAACCTTATGTTTGAGTTTTTTAAACTTTTCTTTTTTTGTCCAATGCTAAGGTATTTAAAGGGGAAAATGCATAAATTATTTGGAAAAATTATAAAAAAATACAAAAAATGGCTCCCTTGGGGCAGAATTATCGGGTGGTTTAATGAAAAATAAGATAGATACTGTAGACCTAATGATACTAAAAGAGCTTCGTAATGACTGCAAAAGGCCAATGAGAGAACTTGCCCAAACCCTTCGTATGCATCCGAACACTCTATTACAAAGAATAAAACGGCTAGAAAAATCCAAGATTGTGCGCAAGTATCATGCTGATGTCGACTATAAAGCACTCGGATATGATATGCATGCAATGGTAATGATTAAAATAAAGAAAAGTGGGCTTGAAGATGAACATCTTATGGATGCTGTCGCAAAAGTTCCTGAGATTGTAGCACTTTATGCAGTAAGTGGCGCTGCAGATGTCGTGGCAATAGTAAAAGCAAAAAACAGAGATGATCTTGTTCGTATTCTTAGTTATATCCAATCTCAAAAGTCGGTATTAAGAACTACTAGTTATCTCGTACTTGTTACATACAAAGAATCCTATCAGTTTAATCCACTTGTTCCAGGCCCAACAAAAAGCTAACAACTTACTTTTCTATATAAATAGCCGTACATACCACTATCAAAACCATCAACTATCGTCTGTCTTAATGCACCTTCAAAAATAAGTGTTTTTGGTTTATGCGGCCCTATCAATAGATCACTAAAATGCCTTTTTCTTGATGGCCATGAGGCATTTGCTGGCGGATCCCATTCATCAATAACTAACAATGATCCACCTCTTTTCAAGTGTTTTAATGCTTGGTTTATCATTTTTCTACGTCTTTCTTCCTTCATTGTATGGAGTTTTTGCGCAAGAATTATCGTTCCGTACTTTTTTTGATGTAATCTCTTTCTGCTCGGATTAATCACAATATCTTCGCCAAATGGTATTAAGTTGACCCAATTCTGTCTTTCACCGTTCACTGGCACATAACCATTTCTAAAGGATTCATCCACCCTTTCAAATGCTTCAATAATTTTTCTAACAGCCATAGCTCTTGCTCTGTTTGCCGCATTAACACTAACTGAGTCATCCTCTACAATTTCGCCTCGAGTGCTTGGTAGTTTTCTTCCTCTTCTCTCTGCTTTATCAGGATCTTTACGATAAATAAGCAGATACATAGAATGTTTAGCATCAATTCTTGCCTTTAATTCTGCTACAAATCGTGCCTCTGGGATTCTCTTAATTATTTTATCTCTTAGGGGATTACGATCATTACCAATAGGTCTGAATATCTCCCTGAACATTCTGCTTATTATCATTGCCATTGGACTTGTATGCTGTTCAGAAAGCTTAGCAGGCCATTCATCTATCAGTACGAAATAGCCATTCCATGCAAGATCTCTAAATATTCTTTCTATAACTTCTGCTTTTATCTGCTCATGTTCTGGATTTTCCATAACCCCGTCAGGGTCTTTTTCAAGTTTGATTAGTTCCGGATCTGCAATTAGATGAAGTGTTTGTGATAAAATAGAAGTATCAACAGGTTCAATTACTGCTGCTTCTCTTAGGTCATAAGAAGTATATTCAACATCGCAAAGTCCTTCTAATTTCCTTCTTGCTATGCCTTTCATCCGTGGAGAAAGGTCATTTAGTGTTATCCTAATTTTAGCAATTTCTTCTGGATCCATATTGTCACAAAGTAATTTTATCACAGTTCCAGTACCGCCACTCTCTTCTCTTATTGAATCTCCTAGTATTGGTTTTGTATCACTACCAAATCCAAGTCTGCGCAACTCCACAAGTTGTTTAATTAGATTATCTACTGCTTTTTCATGGCCAGTTGTTCTCATGTGGTCGTCATAGCTCTCTGCCCATGTCTCAAATAGGTTTGTAATCGCTCTTTTAGGATTATCTTCTCTTTCTATCACAGTGCTGATTCTATCTACTAATGTAAGAATTGCCCTATTGCGAACCTCTTCTGGCAGTTGTACTGCTTTATCAAAATATCCAAGAAGCATAACAAGATTTTCGAGACTATTCCCGCCCATTTCACTGAGAATTTCATTTACTAATCTTCCATATTCTCTTTCCAAAACAACCTGGGCTTCGGATACTTCCGCAAGGTTTTCTGCTACTTTGCCTATGTTCTCATTATGATCTATTAATGGTGAGTTCATCCCATTCATCCGATTTCGCGGCGGCGTCACAGTTGCAACAGTGCCTCTAGGTCCCTGCATTACTGTACGCCCTAATTTTTTTGAACTTTGTATATTCCCACCCGTTCGAAACAGCCTTTACATTACTAGTGATACTAAATAGTATTTTCTTTCAAACATATTTAAAAGTAATGTTTTAGTTGATGGACGTTTAACGTAATGTGTTTAATTGATGTGGTTTAAGTTCTAGGATATCTAAGTAATCTTTCTACTAAATCAACATGTGAAAGAAACATTCTCCTGCAACAAAATCTTTCAAGACCCAGTCCATCTAGTACTACATCTGGTTTCTTCTCTTTTGTCTCTTCTTTATACTGTTCGTAAAGATGCCCTATCACAGTTCCACACGTAAAACATCTGATTGGAAATTCCATAAAACATCACCTGTAGGATTTTTGGTATCTTGCTCTTGCCTTTGGACCGCGATACTTCTTTGATTCAACACGTCTTATATCTTCCACAACGAGGGATCTGTCTATTTCAATGAATTTTTCTCTTAACTTTAATTCTTTGAAGTATACAACTAATGCATTTGCTATTGCTGTTCTGACAGCCTGTGTTTGTCCCATAACTCCGCCGCCATTAACTTTCACAGAAATATCAACATTATTAGCTTCTGGACCAACATATCCTAATGGTTCTTTGATCAGTTCTCTTATGTAATTGTTATTCAGGGCTTCCACATTAATACTGTTTACTCTTACAATGCCCTTTCCTTTTTTTATTGTGGCTCTTGCTATACTTTCTTTTCTTTTTCCTCTTACAACAAATGAAATAGTTTCTTTTTTTGTTTTCTTTGGTTTTTTCTCCGTTGTTTTCTTCGTTTTTCTACCCGCCATACACATCAACCTGAATAACCTATATTTTTGCAAAGATCATAAACTGTTATATGTTTTGATATTCCGTCAAAAGATGCATTTTCAAGCTTTAAATTTTGCTGAAGGTTTTTTGGATTTCCTGTATATACCCTTAATCTCTTTAATGCCTTTTCTCCTCTCGTGCTCTTTTTTGGGAGCATGCCTCTTATCATTCTTTTAACAAGTAAATGGGGCATTCTTGACCACTTCGGAGAGTACTCTGGCGTTGCCTTATTTTTCAAACGTCTTTTTATCAAAAGTCTTTCACTGATCTGTTTAGGATTTCCGATCAGCACAATTTTTTCTGCATTAATCAGACTCACTTCTTCCCCAAGAATCAGCTTCTTTGCTATCTGGCTTGACATTCTTCCAAAAATCAGATCAGTTCCATCTACAACTATCATGAGCATCACTTCACAATCATTACATCTCTGCCTTCTGGATTGGATTTATGAAGGTTTTCAATACTTATTGCCTTTCCACCGGCTGCTGTTATCAGTTTTTTTGCACTTTCACTAAATGCAAATGCTGCTATTGTCATTTTTTTAGACAACATCCCTGAACCTAAAACTTTCCCAGGTATGACTATTGTCGAGTCTTCTGCTCCATAAACTTCGATCTTGCTCAGATTTACCTCGACCTTTTTTCTTCTGGGTCTTGATAGCTCATAGGCTACTTTTCTCCAAAATGGTTTCTTGTTCTTCATCAACTCAGTTATAAGTGTCTGAAGAATTTGATTATCTTTCTTCTTCATAGTTCGCCACCCAGGCTCGCCCTCTTTCTGAGGACTATTTAGAATTGGGTGTTAATTATAGAAGAAGTAAAGTTTAAAAAGTCATCTCAGAGAGCTGCGAGGAGCAATCCAAGCATACCAAGCAGAAAAGCAATCAAGCTCATGTTCCTTGCAAATTTGAATGCTCTTTTTGTTAGTATCTTGTAACAGATCACAGCTATTAGCCCATCTGCAGCTACTATGAGAACCAATGATATCGAACTTGCACACAAACCAAATGAGAATGGCAATATGCTAAGAGGTATAAATAAGAGGTAAAGTCCTATTGCAACCAAAAGTGATGGCCTTTCTCCGATAACTATTGGAAGTGTTTTTGATTTTCTTGCTTTCATATCGCCTTTCATGTCCTGAACAGATTTGATTATCTCTCGTGCCAAGCCTGCCACAAATCCTAAGACTGCAAGAACTAATACAACGACTGAAAGATCTCCAGATACAACAAAATTACCGAATATAAAAGGAATCGCCATTGTCAATGCAATATATATATTTCCAACTAATGGCATATCCTTGAGTTTCCAGTTGTACGTCACAGCAGCAATATTAAAGAACAAGGCAATGACAAAAGCGATATTATTTATGAAATAAGCCAAAACAGTTGATAGTACTAACATTAGTATGGAGAAACGAAATGCAAATGCAGGACTTATTGTTCCTTTAACTAATGGCCTATTTTTCTTATTGAGTTTATCAGTTTCAATATCAAAATAATCATTCAATGCAAAAGAGCCCATTTCACTGAACATTGGAACCAATAGAGAAAGTATGATGTAGTATTCAAGCGGCGGTAGCGTTCCTAAAGTTATTATCTCTGCTACCAACACAGCCAGAGCCAGCAGTACTGCATGTTCAAATCTAGTTAACTTTAACACTTCCATCATACCAATCAAATTTACTCTTGAATTTAAAATATTTTTTGTTTGTTAAAATCTCACGTTTTATCATAAATTCTGTACAAATTACACAAAATTAACTACTTCTGCGCACTAAAGGAACATGATATTATATCCTTTACGGTTCATTATCTTAATATATGAGAGGCAAAATTTTGAAACTTCCATGGGAGTTAGATCCATTAGACATGTCAATACTTTTTCATCTTAGAACAAATTCCAAAACACCAATCAAGAAAATGGCAAAAGATCTTGGCATGCATCCGAACACCCTCATCCAGAGAATAAAAAAAATGGAAAAGGAAGGCGTGATAAAGAAATATTCTGCTGATATTGATTATACTAAGGCTGGTTTTGATCTGCATTTGATGGTTCTGATAAAAGTAAAAAGAGGCCGTGTTGCTTTAGACCAGCTCAAAGAATTAACAAGAATTGCTGAAATAGAATCAATCTATGCAACCACTGGTCTTTGGGATGCAGTTGCAATGTGCAGGGTAAGGAACCGCGAACATCTTCTTGGTGTTATAGAGAAAATAGGCGACCATCCCATTGTGCTGAAGACCTCCAGCTCTATTGTTCTCTATTGCTACAAATCTAATGATGATTATAATCCATTCTGAGGTGTTAGAATGAAAATTGATGGAATAGATAAAAAGATTCTTGCCCAGCTTGTGGAAAATTCTAAAATTATGTCAAAAAAATTATCCAGAAAATTAAGGATACACCCAAATACACTTTTGCAAAGGCTGAAGAAGCTGGAGAAGGAAGGCGTTCTTGTAAAATATTCGGCAGTAGTTGATTATAGTAAATTTGATAAGCGGCTTCAGGCAATCATTTTCCTTAATATAGAGATGATGAAGGACTGGGAAACTATCCTCAGACCATTATCCAAACTTCCAGAAGTCGTTTCTTTTATTCTAGTAACTGGGGAGCATGATGTACTTCTTATTGCCAGACTTAAGGATGAAACACATCTTGCCAATTTCCTGAGAAGATTGCAGACTAACAAGGTTGTGACAAAAACAACAACCCATTTAATTCTCGATTACTACAAACAACCTTACGAGTATAATCCTATTGGTGAAGAACTTAGATTTTCCTGAAAAGATGCAGTCTCATTACATGCTCAGAATCGATTGGATAGACTGCCCGTTCTTCTAATCTTTCGAATCCATTTGTTGTAAATAGGCCACTTAATTTAGCCCTATGTTTTATAGGAGCAGCAACCGACCTTATAAACAAACTTATTGGTTCTATATGCGGTGTTGGAGAAATCCTAAATGGATCTTCTTCCATTACAACTGCAATTCCCCCATGTGCAAGTGCATTTCTAATGGCCCTAACCATCATTACCTTATCCTCATCTGGGATAAGATGGAAAGTCTGTGAACAAATAACAGTACGGAAACATGGGTATTCATCTGGAAGGGCATAGGCACTGTAATCTGTAAATGTAACTCCGTTGCCTCTTAGTTTTTCCCTTGCCTTTTCAAGCATTTTTGAAGATATTTCATTTGCATAAATCTTTCCATTGGAAACCTCGGGAAGTGCAAAGAGTAAGGATCCAAATTTCCTTTGCATGACTTCTGATTCTCGCATCATGTCAGCAGTTGCCATGAAGTCCATCACATATCTAATTACTTCACCTGTTCCTGCAGTTATGTCCAGGATTGGCGTTCTGAGATGCGGACCAGCATAAAACAATACATTTTTGATGGCTTCATAATGGCCTGTTGCAATCATATGTTCGTCATAAGTTTCTGCAAATGCATTATATAGCATGGTGAAGAATTTTTCTCTTTGTGCTAATGAAAATCTTGAATATGTGCCACGTATAAAATTCTCCATTTGTTCTAAATCAGTACGTTGTCTCACTTTTTCTCTCGCAAACTCATTCACAAGACCAAAAAATCTCTCGAGGGAAATTTCGCTTTGTTTTTCTGCAATCGAAATTAATTGTCCGAGAGGTCCGCTTGGTTCTATAATTTTATTAGGAAATTTACACGTTCCCCCAGTAGGTCCATTCTTCTCCCTCCTCCTCATGAAAAGTAATTGTGGTGAAATGTTTATTTATCTGCCTTAAAACCTACAAAAGCCCGCGACGTTTCAATCCTCTTAAACTATAAATCTATTTTTCTATTTCCTATTATGCCCTATAAAGTTGAACTTATCTCCCAACAAACAAAAGAAAAATTAATGGAAAAACATTACTCATCAGATTTATTTGAAAGAAAAGCTGCCATCCATGGAACATGCGTCAAACTCTTTACTGATTCCAAAAATTTCAAGGAAATGTGGGAAGACAATTTTGAACCAATGCCAGAATGGATAAGGCCTCATGCAAGACTGTTTTCCATTTCCGGTCAAAAGTTGCGGATAAGATATGAACCTCTTTCAAAAACAGCAATTGTTGAAGGCTGCGACTATTACGGCTGGATAAAGAGCATAGCACTTGCAATTGTTGCCGATTTTATGGAAGATTTCACCTCAGAACACAGAAGATATTCAGTGCATGGTTCTTTTGTTGATTGTGGTGGAAAGGGCATGGCAATCATAGGTCCGTCAGGCAGTGGAAAAACCACTCTCACATATGGCCTTTTGCGCAAAAGAAACTGCCACTTTCTTACTGATGACTGGTTTTTTGTAAGACTAATAGACGATGTTCTTGTTTATTCCTCAGAAAGAAATTCATACATACGAGGTAATTTATGTGAGGATTGGCCAGAATACAGAGAAAAACTCAAAGGCATCAAAAAAGATTCAAAAGGCAGGGCAATTGTAGATGTAAAAAGATTTTTTGGTGAATCCAGGATAAGAAAAACATCCACATTGAGTACTATTGTTCTTCTTACCCGCAATAAGAAACTTCCACCAATATCAAAACTCACAAAACAAAAGGCACTAGAATTCATGCTAAAAAACGATTTCTGCAATCCTCATCAATTGGTAAGATCAAAAGAAAAGATGAACAAGAGGAAACAATTCTTTACAGAATTTTTCAATAAAGCACCAATATATCTACTAAACACAATTGAAACTCCCCATGAAAGCCTGGAACGATTAGAAAAAATCATCTCTTGATCCAGAACTGGCCCATCATTGTATATGCTAATTTTGCTGCTGTGTATTCACTTATAGGCAATGGGGGGACAGGAAGCGCCTCAACAATATCAAAGCCAACAACATTCTTTTTTGAAACTGCTTTCATTAGAGAAACAACATCATACCATGAAAGCCCCCCTGGTTCAGGTGTTCCAGTTCCAGGAACAACAGAAGGGTCAAATCCATCAACATCTACACTAACATAAACATTCTCTCCAAGCTGTGAAACAATTTTCTTTATGTCCAATTTCTCATAAGCATAATGTATTTTTTTCTCCAATCCATTTTGCTTAATGTAATCCGCTTCTTCATCACACATTGATCTTATTCCAACCTGCACTACATCATCTGTAATCTCACGGACTCTCCTCATTGCACATCCATGACTATATTTGGTCCCTTGATATGAATTCCTAAGATCAGTATGTGCATCTATCTGCAATACAGAAACAGGAGAATCCAATCCGGCAACAACCCCAGCAGTAATGGTGTGTTCTCCTCCAAAAACTACTGGTTTTTTCCCAGCTTTAACTATCTTTCTAACAGCTTCTTCAACTACCTTAACCATTTCTTCAGGTTTCTTCTCAGCAACTGGCAATTCTTCAGCAGTATGAATTTTCAATTTATCACAAATATTTATTCCTAATTCTATGTCATATGCTTCAAGATAGTTGCTAGCTTCAATAATTGCTGCAGGCCCTAAACGTGTACCAGAGATATAAGAAACTGTTGAATCATAAGGAACTGGCAGAACAACAATTTCTGCTTCTTCAAATAATGCATCTGATCTGAGAAATGACATATTATGGTTCACTAGGTATCTACTTTTTATTTATTTCCCCGCCTTTAATAAAAACATGAAAACACGAATAGTATTGATAACGCTGCTGTTCGCCCTTATTTTTCTTTCAGGTTGTGTGAAGATTTCATACGATGCTGAGCAGCAATTTAATGAGGATGGTACGTCAGTACTTACAGTTACTGAGTATGTTGGTGTGAGTGATGCAACAATGGATAGTCTTGATGACTTTCCAAGTTCTACTGATGCCTCAAGCATAACAACTCAATTAATGCTGGAATACTACAAGAGCTCGGCATACTCACAATTTCTCTGTGATTTAATTGAAGATTCTTCAGTTGAATCATGCACGGCCCATAACGACGGATCTGTAACTGCAACAATAAATCTTGAACCTGGTGATTTCTACTCCTTTGAAAAAACCACTGATTGGGTTTCTCTAAAGGAAAAAAGCAAATACACTATTGATAAGGTTCCATTGATCTCTTATTACGCCAAGAAAGACAATGATGATTACGAAGATCTTTTCCAGGAAGATTTAGTTGAATATGTTGAAGAGAATATCGACACTTATCTTACTGAAGATATCCATTGTTCTGCTTCATACCCATTCGAATGTGAATTCTTGTCCGCCTCAACGCTTGAAGTAAGCACCAGTTCTTATACTCCTAAACGTATCCAATGGATAGGGTGCTCTGACCTAGAAAGCTGGGACTTTTTCTTCATGGAAGAAGAAGAGGCAAAGAATGCAACATCAAACGTAATAGAGCTTAACACTACTATAACATCTACCAGTCCACTTACAGTTGCGCTTTCCTGTCCACCAAATTCTCAATCAATAGTTGTATTCTATCTTCAGGAATCCTATTCTGGAGATATGACTAGCGAACTGGATGCCTTTGATATACAAACAAAAGAGGACATAAAACAAGAAATACTTGAAGGCCTTGAAACCGATACCTCCAGTATTGACACTACCTCAAGCGTCTCATCTTCTGATACCACCGATTATTTCCTTAACTTCAAGACATCCAAATTCCTCACATCTACATTTGAGGAGTTATCTGATCTTGTTTCGTCTTCAAGTTATGTGAAATCAGAGGTTGAAATAAACTATGAAGCCTCTTTCCCAGAAACAGCCGTAAATGCAACCATTGGAGCAGAAAAACTTGCTTTGTCAGATAATACATTGGAGCTTGGATTGGATGATCTTGAAACATTGCCAAAAGGTTCCTTGATTGTCACTACTGAGAAAGAGCTCTCTCCGTTGGGCATTTACACATGGGCGATACCATTGCTTGTATTTGTAGCAATTGTTATCGTTGTGATACTGGGACTGAAAAAATAATTCTTTTCTTTTTTCCATAACAAACCATTTTAAACACCACTACACTAATTATTTTTATGACCAGGAGAATGATTGCTTTCTCACGAACAGACAAAGCCTCTAAAATCGTTCAAGAAGTGCTAGCAGGAACCAATTGCTTAGAGTGCAAATCATGTTGTAGAACAAGAGGGATACATAGAACTCCAGTTGGGGGTACGGATCCGCATCATGAAGATATACGTAAACTTGCCAAAAACAAATTTCCTGAGGCTATTCATCCAGAAATTAACGATGGCTTTGATATCCTATCTCCAGAAAGCTGCGCATTTCTAAAAGACGATCGATGTTCTATATATGCCATACGCCCGGTAATATGCAGTGTATTCCCATTCATACCGCAAAGTGTTACAAGTTATTCTGATAGTAATGGTTTTACTACAGGTCTCAAAGTGGTCTTAACAAGTTGCTGTCCACCCCTAAGACAACTAAGCGATGAGGGTGTTCAATATTTAACACTTCACGATCTGCATCAACTTTCAGATAGAACCTTCCTGACTCGCTCCTTCTATACAGTTCTCTTTTATATGGAGAGAGGCATCGTTTTTCAGTCAGTGCGTTTTATTTCAAAAAGCGGAGATCTCGCCTTTCCCATCCTATAAATGCGCTCTAAAGTAATCTTCCACAGCTAATTGAAATTCTTTATTATTTGAATAACCAAACTTGTCACTGAGCTGAAGCAAATATGGGTGTGGAGAGAAATGGGGGACAGTAATAGCATACCCTTCCATATCCATAGATGCTGATTTCATCTGAGCACCGCCATATTTTTCATATACTCCTTTGAATTTTGCAGAACTCGCTACCCGTTCTTTAGAAACTATTCTCCCCTTCACTTGTTCATGCCTAAATAAAAATGACACCTTCTTTTTCTCCACTTTGCCAGTTACAAGATTCTTCATGGGCTTTTCAATATTTCCTCGTATTACTATCCGTTTCTCCTCAACCTCGCTATCATATTCTCCTTTTTGTAGGTGAAGCAACACCAGAGAAGTAAGGAATTCTTTTCCTTCCTTAAAATTTACTGATTTTGAAAATAACACTAAATTATTTCCTACAAAGAAAATCGAACGCATTGCTCCATGGGCAAATGAATTACCAAGACGTTCACCATCAAGCATGAGATTTTGGAAATAATTATTCGGTACAGCATAAGCAGTACGTGCCTCAAACATAGGCTCTATCAGTCGGATAGGCCATTCCATAGAAGAATAAATGCTCCGGGTAAGTGGCCGCAGCTCTTTCACTATTTCTTTTGAATATTCTAATCGTGCTTCGTCCTCTTTTAGCATTTCATTTATAAGATGACCGTATTCAGGTATGTTTTTTGCTTTCTTACAAAGTTCGCACATGCTTTTTAAGTTTAATTATCTCATTTTTATAGTTTACTATGGACAAAAAATTAATTCTTCAGATTGCAGTAGTAGTGGTAGTGATATTCTTTCTTTTACAGCCATTAGGTATGGGAGGCCGACTTCCAGACTTCCTCTCATTTTTCAATAATGAAAATACAGCGACTCAGTTAACTGGCCTAACCGTATTCAACGCTACAATAAGGACGTATGATCCCTATCTTATACTAGCATCTGATACTAACCAATCAATCATAAATGAGCTAAATACCAGGGCCGATGTTAAAAGCGTGGTAACCGATGCCCAGGGGATTATAGTTGAAACAGAGACGAGAGATGATGTGTATCCTTTAGCATCCTATCTAAGAAGTAAAGGGGTCTCTTCACTATCCCAAGCAAATCTAGCACTCCCTCAAACAATACAAGTTGATGTAAATGGAGAACAAAAAGAAATATTCACATCATCAGGAATAATACAAGTTATTTCAGAGGCAGTAGTTGATGCCGATACTGAAGTAACAGTCTCTATGATTGCCGTAATAAGCGGTAATCAATTAGTACAATACCAATCTCCATCAATCCTTTTCCAACAAACAACTATCCTGGTAAATGCTCAGGTCGTTGATCTTAATTACAAACTATATACTTATACGATCCCATGGGAAAGCAGAAACTCCCTCGGTAATCTCTCTCAATATGGTGAGTATACTTATAATAAAAAAGACTCTATTATATTCAATCCACCACTTGATATAAATCAAATACTCATAAAAAAACAATTCAGTTACATCGATTATATCGATGCTGGAAGTGCACAAGTAGCTTCTGATTTTGACAACATTACTCAGTTGGAATCAAACTTCCAGGATGTTTCATATTCGCTTCCATCTTCACAACTAACAATAAAAACAAATGAAACGCCAAATATCTCTTTCAATGCAACTGTTTCTTATAATTATAATTTACTGCTTGAAACGGATTATGAGTTTGAAAACCCGGTTATAACTACAGATCTAAATGAAGAACAAAATGCAACTGTAGAATTAAATATAAGCATAGTTGCACTTGGCAAAAAGGTAGTTTCTATAGGGAAAATCAGCCCATCCTGACAATCTTTCTTATTCTTTTATCTGCTTCAATAGAATCAAGATAGTCAACTGCTTGTTTTGGGATGTGTTCAGCCCAACCCCTATCATTCTCTACCATAAGCTTTCTTATGTACACTCCTTCCTTTGCTCCTCTATCGTAGAATTCAATTGATTTAACTAGGATACCGTGTTGCGAAAATAACATTTTTATTAAAGGATTATTCGAATAAACATTATTCACTGTCGGGATATGGCTTAAAACATGATCCACCCACACTCGGTTATCATTGACATCTGGCACAGGGACAATCACTATCCGTGCAATCTCATTTTTTGTGAAACAACAGCGTATCATTTCTATACGTTCGCCACATGTAAATGGATTTTCTTTAGTAAACAATTCTTCTGAACTGCCTATTACCACCACTACCTCGTTATATTTCTTCAAGAGTTTCTTTATTGCATGCAAATGTCCATGATGGAATGGCTGAAATCGCCCTATAAATAGTGCTCTTTTAATACTGCTCTTTTTTTCATTTTTTTTCATGCAGCCACCTTTATCCTTATTCCTACTAATTTTGACATATCTCCAGATTTTGTTACTCCTATAACAGCATCCGAGTTAGACATTAATATGTCATTGTGTGTTACCATAATAAACTGACTCTCCTTTGTTTTCATTATCAGATTAGCTAAATTTTTGCTATTTGGTTTATCCAAAGCAGCATCAACCTCATCTAATATGTAAAATGGTGCTGGTTTGAAAAACTGCAGTGCAAACATAAACATAAGTGCCACGAGTGTCTTCTCTCCACCAGAAAGAGCATCCAAAGAATGTTCCTGGTTATTTCTTCTGAGTTTTATAAACAATCCACTCTCAAATGGATCAGAGGGATTATTAAGGTAAAGATGTCCCTTTCCTATATTAATATGATCAAACAGCTTAGTAAAGTTATCGTTAACCGCATGGAAGGTCTCAAAGAAGGCTTCTTTCTTGTGTTCTTCGATCTCATCTATCATTGATATTATCGCCCCCCTCTCACTATCCAGCTTTCCTATCCTATCTTCAACGTCTTCTATCTCTGCTTTTCTCTTGTCATACATCTCCACAGCAGCCATATTCACATTGCCCAGCTCTGCCAATGTCCTTTCTGATTCACCTATCATTCTACTGAGCTCATCCCTTTCTGCATCCATAAATTCTATGTCTGTAAACTCGGAAAATTCAGCCTTAATATCTTCGAGACGGGTAGTTGTTGTTGCCTTCTTAATCTCAAGTTGATTCAGATCTTTATTTAGCTTGTCAAGCATCATTCTTTTCTCTCCGCGTCTTTCTCCAAGTTCTTGGAGTTCATTCTCATACCCACGCATTCTTTCGAAGAGTTTTTCTATTGCTTTACTTGCAGAACTTATCCTTCCTTCAAGCTCTAATAGTTCTTTTTGTTCCTCTTTGATCTGAATATTTACATTTTTTATACTCACTAATGCTTCTTTTTCTTCTTTGTTGAGTCTTTCCAATCTTTCCTTTTTTGATTGGCATTCTTTTTCTCTTAATTTAATCTCACTTCGTTTTCCTTCATTCTTTGTCCGTATTTCTGATACTTCACCACTCAAATCTGCTCTTTCTTTGCTGCTTTCTTCAGTAGATTTTTTGAATTCTTTTTCAGCAGCCTCCATTTTCTCTCTTGCTTTTGTTAGTATTTCTTGCTTTTCTGATACAAGAACAGTGCATTTTTCTCTTTCTGTAATCTTGTTTTTTATCCCGTTTTCGAGTTCCTTTATTTCATTTGCAAGCCGCTCCTTTCTTTTTAATGCAGTTTCAGTTTCCTTCTTTCTCTCATCAGCAAGTGTTTGTTTCATTTCAAGGGTTTTCACTCTTATCTCAAGCTGTGATTTTTCTGCACGCATTTTTGATTCATCTTCACGTATAGCATAAAGCTCTTGAATAAGTGCATCTTTATGTGATTTTACATCAGCAAGGTCTGTTTCTATCTTTCTCAATTGATTGGCACTCAGTATACTGCTTTGAGCTCGCCCACCACTCACTATTCCAGAACGTTCAAATATTTCGCCTTCAAGTGTAACCATCCTTGTTTTTCCTGTGCCAATTTTCTTTGCATCATGAACATTATCTACAAGAAGCGTATCAGCAAAAACATACTCTACAGCCCTTCGTACTGCTGCTTTACAATCAACAACATCTAAAATCGATGAATATCTACCTTCTTTTGCAACTGGCGCTGTTTTTATAGAATCTATTGGTATGAATGTGGCCCTTCCAGCCTTTGCTTTTTTCAGTTTCTCTATAACACCTGTAGCAGTGTCTATAGAATCTACTACGATGTAAAGCAGCCTTCCTCCTCCAGCAGCTTCAACTGCACTGGCGTATGTTGGATCAAATGATATCAAATCAGCCAATATACCATATATGCCTGGTTCTTTCATTTCACTAATTAAACTAAGTGCAGGATTGGCAAGTTTTGGCGATGCCCTTATTTTGTAAATTGAAGCCTTTTCCTTGAGTTCCAGCATTTCTCTGTCCAATTCAGCTATTTGATTGTTTACTTCCTTTGTCTTTGCAAATGATCTCTCTATTTTTGCTGCTATCCCATCTGCTTCTGCCTTCAATCTGCTAACATCTTCAGAAGCCCCCCCATCATTAGAACCAGAAATTGCAATTGTCTCATATTCCTCTCTTTTTGCTTTAATCAATTCTCCCTTTGATTCTATTTCAGAAGAAGTTGTCATCAATTTTTCTTTTGTTTGCAATAAATCTTGTTCACATTCGTATATCTCTCTTCTTAATCCAATTATCTCTTTATCCTCTGCTGTGCCCCCATATGATGCAAGCTTGGCCTCTACTTTCGCAAGCTCTTCTTGTAATGTTTTTACCTCCAATTCCAATCCTTTTATTATTTCATTTTCTTCACTGATTTCAGTTTCAATTGTTTTTTTCTCCTCTTTTGCATTTTCTATGAATTTTTGTCTATCTTCTATTAATTGTTTTTTCGAGCCACCAGATGCTTTCAATTCCTCCAATCTCCTGATCATTGCATTAGTTTTTTGTTTTGACTGCAACTCTTGACTTGTTTCATGGCGTTTTATTTCTACTTCATCTATGATCTTGTTTATTCCGCCCATGTCCTCTTCTATTTTTCTCCTTTCTGAAAGCATTTTTTCTTCTTTTTCTATAACTCCTTCAAGATCTTTTTCATGTCTGTCTATTTCTATCTTCAACAATGTTCCTTTTGCATTTGTGAGCGTTTTTCGAGAATCTCTATACTTAATTGCTATTTCTTTTTCCTTTTCAAGTTCACGTAAGAACGCCTTTCTTTCACCCAAAACAAGCTTAGCATCTTTTATGCGGGTTTCAACTGTTTCTAATTCTCGCATTGCCTCTTTTTTCTTTTCTTCAAAATCAGCTATTCCAGCTACGTTATCTATGATAAGTCTTCTTTCCTTTCCATTCATACTAATGATCCTTTGCACTTCCCCCTGTGCTATTGTATTCCTTCCAGAACCATCAAGATTATGTTTTTTCAAAGCCTCTAGAATTGCTCCCCTTGTTGTTCTTTTACCATTTAATCTATATAATATCTTTCCGTCTTGTCTAATCACTCTTTTGATTTCGAGTTGATCTCCTCCATTCCCAAAAACAAGACTAACCTCAGCTGTTTTTGCTCCAGCATATATCAAATCTTTTACTTTTTTAGCACGCAAAGAACGCAAACTTTTTTCTCCCATTACAAATCGTATTGCATCGCACAGATTACTTTTTCCACTACCATTAGGACCAGCAAAACATACGAATGTGTCAGAAAGCTGTGCATCAGCTGCTTTAAAAGATTTAAAGTTCCTTAGCTTAAGCCGGGAGATATTAAACATCATGTGTTTATCTCAGAAGAGCTTAAAAAGGATTTCTCGTTTTGTTATTAAAAGTGCTATTTAAAAGGAGAAATAGTACTCATCAGTTCTTGAAGTTTTTGGCTAAGCTCAAGCGACCCTTCCTTTAAATCACTTATCAATTCTCTTACTTTATCAACATCTGGTTTGAAAGAATACTCTAATTTCTCTTTGGCAAAAGTCAATATCATCCAAATCCCAAACCCAATTCCGCCTGCTATCATACATATTTCCTGGGATCCTGTTTGCATTCGAGATGCTATAAGAGATGTAATAATCGATATACCAGCAAATATAGCACTAATGGTCGCTGCTACATTCAGCATTCTATCCCACACATTAACCCTTTTATCAATCCCCTCCAATTCCTCAAAATTTATTGTCGAGATATCCTCTTCAAGTGCGGTAATAATTCCAGGTATTTTTTCTTGTGCTTTTTGAGCAGCTCTACTCACATCTCTTATTCCACCCAATTGTGCTAATACCTGGGCATCATTTATTATTCCCAATTCTCTTCCAGCTGCGAAACGTCTTACACATATTCCATTAATTAGTGGACAGAGTTCATCTGCGCGATCCTTTGCCCTTGCAAAAATTCGACTCCTGGCTCCACTTCCCATGAGACCTCTTGCATGTTCAATTCTAATTAGGGGGATTTCCACGTCTTGTATTTTTTGGACTATCCTGGAATGAATCATTCTACCAACTCTCTAAACTGAGCATTGGAAAGCTCAAACTTCTGAAAAATGGACTTTCACTTGAAATGCTGTTTCAAGATTTTCCATTAAAAATGGACTCGGGGGGAATCGCACCCCCGGCCTCTCCCATGCCAAGGGAGCGCTCTACTGCTGCCCAATTTCTTTTTTATCTAAGAATTTTCTGAGCCACGAGCCCGTTTTATGAAGGTGAGATAAATGTTACTGAATCTCCACGTACGAGAACAGTTCCTACTCCACGCTTCACTTCTCCATTCACCATCTGCTCAGCTTTTTCAAGCACAAGGTTCATGTGAACATCGTAAGCTACCATAACTCCTCTAAACTCATAGCCCCCTTTCATACCGACGATAACCGTGTTGTTTAGGGAACTGTTCAATACATCAAATGGTCTTCTCTCTGGCATAGTTTCACCTCAAAAAATAAAACCTCCATCTTATCTATCATCGTATTCTTTTTAAACTACTCGGTATTGATGATCGTTTCTATTTTTCCTGGCTCTCTAAAAATAATGATTCTATCAGCAGTATTTCTAAGTGCTGCACTGAAAGCCACATCTGTTGCTATTATTACTGTCTTTTTTCCACGTTCTCTTGCTTTAACCAATACTGGTCTATAATCAGTATCGCGCGTCATTAATGCAAGCATGTCTATTTTTGGATCAAGAACATATTCCATTCCTTCTATAGCCATAGTTACATCTACGTCTCCAGTAGTTATTTCAGTTTCAAATCCTTGGTTTATCATTGCTTCTATCAGTTTATCTGAAGCATATTGATCAAGATATATCTTGGCTACTCTGATAGTTCCAAGTTTACCAAGTTCTTTTTTCACTTCTAGGAGATCTATATTGAATGCCTTGCGTAATATGTTTGGTCCATCTACAAGCAATGCAATATTTGGCTTTCCAGCATGCAACCATTTCAAAAACATATTAAAACCTGAAAAATCTCTTCGCATTTTCGGTAGTCTTTGCAGCAACCTCTTCGGCATCAATTCCTTTAATTTCTGCTATATAAGTAACTGCATCCCTTATTGTTTCGGGAGTTTTTCCTACATACGGAGAGTCACTTTCCAATACTAATCTATCAAGCCTTATATTATTTATAACCTTCCTGCGCTCTTTGGAATGGAGATGCGTAACTGATATATAACCTCCATTTTTTACTATTTCTACAGCCTGCTCCTCAGTTCCAGAGAAGAAGTGCATAAGTATTTTTTTACCTTTTAGTGTCTGAATTATCTCGTCTATAGCATTTTTCGGTACCTTATTCTCAACAGGGTTGTTCCTTGAATGTATTACAAGTGGAAGCTTCATTTTATCAGAAAGTTCTATCATTCGCTTGAAAACCTTTCTTTGTTTTTCAACATCTTCCATTGTCTGTGCCCATTTATAATCAAGGCCCACTTCTCCAATTGCATTTGGTTCATTATTCTCTATAAATTTTGTCCAATCATCGAGCTTAGATATATCATCTTTGATTGCTGTTTGGGGTGCAATGCCCAGTGTAAATGGATAGCCTTTACTTCTAGCTAACTCTACTGCTTTTTTATTTGAAGAGGGGGAATATCCAGCTACTACCGGGGTTATATCCGATGAAATCTCGTATTTTTTTATTTCAAACAAATGGGTATGCGCGTCTATCAACATATTCAGGTTTAAAAATCCTAAGGTTTTATAACCTATAGTTGTTCGACTTATAATTCTTAATAGGTGTAAAAATGGTCGAGAAAGTTTTTGCTATAGCGAAAGAACTGAAAGAAGGAAAGTACGTACTTATAGATGATATCCCATGTAGGGTAGTAAATATAGAGAGCTCTAAGCCAGGTAAGCATGGTTCTGCAAAGATGCGTATAACTGCTATTGGTATATTCAATGGTCAGAAGAAAACTCTTCTTTGTCCTGGAGATGCTGATGTGGACATTCCGATAATAGAAAGAAAAACAGTTCAGATCATGTCTGTGTCAGGCAACAATGTCCAAGTTATGGATCAAAAAACCTATGAAATTTATGATATGGAAGTGCCCGAAGAATTACTTTCTGAAGTTGCTGCAGGTAAAGAAGCAGATATTCTAGAAGCTATGGGTATAAGAAAAATGGAGAGGGTCAAATGAATGTCAATATAATTTCTAAGATTGATAATAAAGTTCTTGAACGCAAGGAAATAGAAGCAGAAATTTCTTTTGATGGAGCTACCCCAAGCAGAAATGACTTGAAGGATGCAATCTCAAAAAAAGTTGCTGCAGATGTGGACCTCACAGTCTTGAGAGAAGTGCACAGTACATTTGGCAAAAAAACTGTGAAAGTTCTTGCACATGTCTACTCAAATAAGGAAACAATGGTGGGTACAGAACCAGCACATTTACTGAAGCGCAGCAAAGTTGAAGAAGAAGCCAAGGTTGAAGAAAAGCCCAAAGAAAAACCTAAGGCTGAAGAAAAGCCCAAAGAAGAAGCCAAGGTTGAAGAAAAGCCCAAAGAAAAACCTAAGGCTGAAGAAAAACCATCTGAGAAGTGATATTTATGGCAGAAAAGAAAAAAGAAGCTCCGAAAAAAAAGAAAGGTGGACCTAAGGCCTACAAATCACGTAGATTTTGTCCAAAATGCGGTCCGGGAGTTGGCTTAGCTCAACACAAGGACAGGAGTTCATGCGGCAAATGTGGGTATTTCGAGAAAAAATAAAATCTCTATTTGTTTTTCTAATACTTTTTTCCCTTGCATTCCTTGCTATTCTTATGATATGCGGGGATTTGGATACTAACATCTGTAATCTTCTTAATGAAAATAGCATTTATTTTGGGGCAGCAGCACTTCATTCAGCTCTTTTTTTCTTAGCACTGCTTTTCTTATGGGAAAAAGATTTACAAACAACTCTCAAGAAACTTGCATTTCCAGGTGATATCCAGAGAAATTTAATTCTATCAGGGGCTGGTTTTATACTTGTGATATTTGTCCTACTCTTTCTAGGTGTAGTAGCAACTCTTACTGGCTTTAATGATCAAGAAGCAGTTTATGAAAAAGTTGCAGATCTTCCTGTTTACATATTATTATTTGCTATTTTTCTTGCCCCCATTACCGAAGAACTTTTTTTTAGGGCATTGCTTGTCCCACGCATTGGCATTATTTTTTCAGCAATACTTTTTGGTCTTATGCATGTATCATACGGATCAGTAATTGAGATAGTTGGTGCTGGACTTATCGGAGTAGTACTTGCAATTATGTTTCGCATTTCCAAAAGCATAACCCCATGTATCATAATCCACGTTACCTATAATCTCTTTTCTATAATCGTCATGAGGTTTCTAATATGATAACTCTTGGAATAGAAAGTACTGCCCATACTCTTTCAATTGGCATTGAAGAAAATGGCAAAATTCTTTCCAATGTTATCGACATGTATAATGGTGGCAATGAAGGTTTAATCCCAAGAAAACTTGCTGATCATCATGCTGCTGTTTTTGCATCAGTACTTTCAAAAAGTCTGGAAATCGCAGGAACTACAATAAAAGATGTGGATTTGATTGCATTCTCTCAAGGACCTGGTATAGGTTCTCCACTTTCAGTTGGAGTGAGTGGAGCAAAATTCCTAGCATTAATTCATGATAAAAAAATAATTGGAGTAAATCATCCATATGCCCACGTAAAGATAAGTGAACATTGTTGCAATATGGAACAACCTCTAGTTCTCTATCTTTCAGGTGGCAATTCACAACTTTTGATTGAGGAAAATGGTTATTATGATGTTCTTGGAGAGACCCTTGATATAGGCATAGGAAATCTTTTCGATAATTTTGCCAGATCTTTAAAATTAGAACATGCACATGGTGCTGCTTTAGCTAAACTTGCAGAAGGGGGTGAGTATGTTGAACTTCCATATACTGTAAAAGGAATGAATCTTGTTTTTTCTGGTTTGCTTACTTCAGCAGAAAAACATATTAGTAAACATTCAAAGAAAGATTTGGCATTTTCATTAATGGAAACTTCATTTGCAATGACCTGCGAAGTAACAGAACGTGCGCTTTTTCTTACAAAAAAGAAAAACCTGCTTGTTTGCGGTGGGGTTGCACAAAATCGAAGACTTCAAGAAATGCTGAAGATAATGTGCAAAGAAGACGATGTAATATTTGGTGTTGCTCCGGATGAATATAACAGGGATAATGGAGCAATGATAGCTTATGCTGGCTCTTTACTTTATAAGAAATATGGTGCAATGCCAATAGAAAATTGTATTCCAATTACTAATTATAGAATAGACAGAATGAAAGAGATTCTAGACTAAATCTCTTCAAGTTTTTTTCCTAAAGCCTGAGCATTCACCCAGTTTATTGCATAACTTTTTGCATTTTCTTTGAATACTGCAAGGGGGATGAGGTACCATGGTTCCCTGTTTCTTCTCCAGCCAATGACACAGTTTATTCCACTTGTTTCTTCCCATTTTTTCAGATTCAAAAATTGCTCTCTATCAATATTCAAATTATCCTTTTCCCATGCCTTTGCTTCTATCCCTATCTGTATCCCTCTTCTAAAAACAAGAATATCCGGACTAAGAGAATTCACTCCACTACCAGCAGCTCTTATTACACAAAAATCTCTGGATGAAAAGTAGTCTATTAATTCCCTTTCTGCTCTGGAGCCTTTGCGGTAGCATTTCATGATTATTATTCACTGTTTTGATTTTAAACTATGATGGGAGTACATCGCTTCCAATGTGCCCTCCATCTGGCAATTCTCCGATATCTTCTGGATTTGGATCATCAGCTGCAGGCTCTGCTTCAGTTGCTTCACTTATGATATCATAATATTCCTGTGGAAGACCTTCTTCTTCAGGCCCTGTAAATTCTTCAGCAGGATTTAGGAAATTATAAACATCAAAGAAGAAATGATAAACTCCAAATTTGAATCCATTGACCAACCCTTCACCCTCTATCCTTATCATTCCTTCAGATAATGCCTGTTGTACGCTTAGATCTTCGCTTGCAAGTAAACCAACAGTTTCTCTATCAGTATAAATTGTTACTGTCGGTTCCTGCGTGAGTGTTTCACCATAATCCGTTACATCCGAAGCTTCAGTAGCAATATGGCCAACATCCCCTTCATCTGTTTGAATATTTATCTTTTCATCAGAGAAAAGTCCGCCAATAACTGGTGCAGCTGCAAGATTATCATAGAACCCTACTCCATGGTCAATAAATGAATAAACAGTGTGATCACAATCTCCATTTCCCCTAATATTATTCGGATCACTACAAGTTTTTTCTATCACCACATTATTCTTTACACAATCCCAACAACCAGTTTTGTAATTTTTGTAGCATTGAGCATCTGTTCCACATGCTGCCTGACATGCAGTTTGACCAAGATATTCACCGTTTGCTGCTATGCATATAGGCCCATAACAACTGCAACAAACAGGGCAACACGCCTGTCCGACTCCACAGCCATCCGGACTTGCAAATGGATCGCATTGCTCTCCCTTTCCATTTTCTACCTCTCCATTTCCACAGCAGCAATTATCCGGGCAGGCATTAGCACCACAAATATCATTTGCAATTTCATCAATATTTGCTTGTGTAGGGTCAGAATTCGCTCCTGACGTCCTTGACATGATGCCACCGTCCCCATCTTCCAAACCCATCATGTGGCCTGCTTCATGTGCAAAGTCCTTGTAATGCTCTCCATTTGGATCATTTGCATTTACTGGCCTGCTCATAAGATCAGACCACCAGCCTTTCTGGCTGTTTCCACCATCTCCAGTTGCAATGCCATACATATATCCTAAGTAGATCGTTGCCCCAGTTATATTTGTTTGATTTCTAGGCGGATTATCATACTGACCATTTGGTTTGAAATAAGGAGTAACCATTATACAATGATACCCTGGAGGCCCTGGATTACAATTCACCTGGCTTGCATTAGTTATCTTCATAGTTTCTACTTCAAATGTCATTTTACATTTACAATCTCCAGTAGTTCTGAATCCATCTGGCCCATTCCAAGTGTTTTCTATTTCCTGTTCGACTCTATTGATATAGTCATCTGTAGCGCCAGAGAATGCAAGTTTTAGTGTTATTTTTATGTTACAGTTATTAGTTTCACAGGTTGTTTCAGCAGAAGAAAGTGGAATTAAAAGAATAAGTATTATTCCAAAAACCAGAAATTTATCAAACCAGCCCATAATGCGCTTTCGCAGCGAATCTTATATTACTTTTGTTAATTCAAAGCACTTCTTACGGCGTTCTCCAATTGGCTTGCATCATATGGTTTATCAAGGAGAACAGTTGCTCCTGCTTGTAATAATGCTAGTTTCGCCTCATTTGCATCCATCTTTCTTTTGTTATCTGCAAAATTGCCACTGCCAACTACAATTTTCACATCTGGATTGATTGCTTTTAATCCCTTTATTAGTTCAAGACCATCCATTTCAGGCATATGGAAGTCACTCACCACTAAATCAAAATGCTCAGTTTTGAATCGCTCTAAAGCTTCTTTGCCATCACTTGCTTCTGTACATTCATGTCCTTTTCGTCTCATAACTCTCATAACTACCTTTCTAAGCAGCGGTTCATCATCAACAACCAAAATACGAAGCTGTTTTTTTGTTGGCCCTTCATCTTTTGGTGCTGTCCTTCTGAACGTTGCTCCAGAACTACCTTCTACCATACACATTAGGATCCTAGTTTTATCTCTGAACATAAAGTTTCACACTTTAAATATGTGTCACAACCTTTATAACTCTACCACTACTATATCTCGGGTGCTTCCCTCATAATTCTCAATAAACTTTTTGCAGCTTCTGAGATATTTAGTTCTCCACCTTTGATATACCAATTTCTTCTTTTTGCTATGGCAGCAAGCACGTCATCTGATGTTTTAGCATCCTTGAGACTAAAGTCATATTTTCCTTCCAGCCATGTTCTAAGTTTCTGGTTCTTCAAAATATCGTCTGCTAGTTTATACGCATATCTCTCTTCATCTCCATGAACATCAAGTGCCCCCTTCCGCACTAATTCGCTTCTAGTTTCTTTGTCCGGGAACATGCCCCTGTAATCAGTTACCTGAAGCTCTTCATTTATCCTTACCCATTGCACATTTTTGGTAGTCCCTGCCAATGCTGAAACCTTTGCTGCTTTTCTATGAGCAAGCATGTTAATGAGCGAACTTTTCCCAACGTTTGGATATCCTATAAAAAGAGCCCTCATCGGCCTAGTGCTATTCTTAGCTAATATGGCATTTATCAATTCCTTTCTCTCATCTTTATCTGCTGTTTTTGCACTTACTAACATTCCCTTTCTTGGTACTTTAACCTTTTCAGAGAGCAAATCTTTTTTATTGGCCAAAATAAGCAGTCTGTTTGTTCCTGCCATTCTTTCTGCTATTGGAAGGCGCGTCCCCTCTATATCTCTGGCATCAACTACCTCTATAATAACCTGTGCCTCTTTCATAAGTTTTTTTAGCAATTTCCATTTATCCATGTTTACACTTCTCACTTAGCTTAATAATCATTTTCAGCTAATCAACACCATGCTTGAGCATACTTTTATTCATCTTCCTAATTTCGGTCCAAAACGGGAACAAAAGCTTTGGTCCTGTGGTATACGTACCTGGGACGATTTCTTGTCTCATTTTGGTAACTCTCCATATCATCGTGACTGGTGCCGCCGTATTGCAAGTTCAAAATATGCACTAAAATCGCGAGATGCAGTATACTTTGCTAATCATCTGCCGAATGATGAGATGTGGCGCTCTTTTCCTCATTTCAATAAAATTGCATATCTTGATATTGAAACAACTGGACTATCTGCTGAACAAAATGATATTACAGTTATTGGGCTTTTTGATGGTTCTAAAACCCATAGCTATATCCATGGACAGAATCTTAATGCCTTTTACAAAGAGATAGCAAAATATGAGGCGGTTGTCACCTTCAATGGCAGTCTGTTTGACATCCCATTTATCAAAAAAAGCATGAAGGGCATTAAAGTTCCAGCTTTACATATAGATCTACGATTTCTTCTTTCTTCTTTAGGTGTAACTGGTGGCCTTAAGAAAATCGAAAAACAATTTAATTTAGAAAGAGAAGATGATCTGAATGGTTTGACCGGTTATGATGCAGTACTTTTATGGAAAGCATATACCAAGAAAAAAGATAAAGATGCATTAGATAAATTAGTGAGATATAATGCCGCGGATGTTTCAAATCTAAAAATACTTATAGAATGGGCATATAAGGAAAAAAGGTTGAGAACTGGCATTGCTGAATTTATAAAAAATTAGCTGCTACCAGCTAATATTTAAGAATTATATGTGTCAGATTAGAAGTATGAGAGGCTTACTATTCTTGATTATCACTAGTTTATTAGTTGCCGGTTGCTTTGAACAACCAGATGAAATAAATCAAACAATTACTAATATTTCCAATAACACTACTGATAATCAATCTATTGTTTGTCTTGGTCCAGTATGCGGAGCAGATGAACGAACATATGCAACTGATTGTGAAGCAATTGATGCTGGCATTGCAATACTTCATACTGGAGAATGTGAAATTGAAGAAAACTGTACTGATACCGATGGCGGTATTGTATTAGGAACAAGAGGAACTGCATCAAAAGGAACTGAAATTCATGAAGATTACTGTGTTGATCTCCAACAACTTATTGAATATACCTGCCTTGACAATAGTATAGAAATGGCTACAGTTAATTGCGGGCAAGGGAAAGAGTGTATTGATGGAGAATGTATTGAAATAGAACTTGAACCTGAGGTTATTGGTTGTGAAGGAACTTCAGATGTGGATATATATAACAAAGATTCAATCACTCTAAATGGCAATATCACATATACTGATGTATGCATTGAATACGGCACTGTAAAAGATTATTATTGTGAAAATGATGAGATGAAAAGTACCAATACTCAGTGCCCTTCTGGTTATGCATGCAACAATGGCAAGTGTGAGCCACTTACAAATGAATGTACAGATAGTGATGGTGGAGCAAATATTTTTGAACGTGGTAGAACTAAAGTGACAAGAGGGTTAATGTCGACCATATTTGATCAATGGGATGAATGTGTTGATTTTGGTATGATAAAAGAACATTCATGCCTTGAAAACGAAACTGCAAAAACCGAAGATATAGAATGCGGAAGTGGCTACAAATGTTCTACCGGTCGTTGCGTGCAAAGTGCATGTAGTGATACGGATGGAGGACTTGAAATCTATGTTGCTGGCACAGTAACAAAAAATGGTAATGAATACGAAGATTATTGCTTTGATGATTATGAACTTAGGGAATACTATTGTTATGGGGATGATGTTGAACTCAAGAAACACATCTGCCCTGAAGACTATATTTGCTTGAACAAAAAATGTGTTGTCGGTAGTATTTCCTAAACTTTTATAAAGATTGCATCAGCATTCCTTTCGGTGCTGATATGAATAAAATGTCTATTTTTCTTTTATTATTGACGTTCGTTGGCTTTGCATCGTTTAGTAATGTAACTGACAATGTCAATTTGGAATGGTCTGATAATAATTTCCAAGCAGTTGATATCGCTGTTGGAAATATTGATGATGATCCACAACTTGAAGCTGTTATAGTAGGAACAGCAGGATCAGCTTGGGAAGAGATGGGAATTGCAGTATTTGAATTGTCTTCTGATGCAATAACCTTTGAAGATAGTTTTTATCTTTCTCCTAGTGCACCACTTGATGCATATTATCCAACATCAGTAATGCTGTGTGATGTTGACAATGATGGGACTAAAGACATTGTTACTGGCGGGTATATCGACTGGGGCGTCATAATGGATAAAGGCTTTATTTACACTTATGAATTTGATGGAACTATCTCTCCGCAATATGATTATGATTCAATGAGCTTTACCAGGATTGAAGCGATAGGTGCAAGACAAAGTGCAACTGGATGCAGCATACATGCGGCTGGAACAAAGAATACTCCTGGACACCAAAGAGAATATACTGCCATTTTTAATGCCGCCTCAGGCATTTTAAATATGACTCATGAATTCACAAAAGATTGGTTTACTGATTCAAGTGCTTATGGAATTGATTTCTTCCAAAATGGAACTGTTGTGACTGCTGGAACTGCTGAGGGCGGATGGGTAGGCAACCAATATGTCAGCCTTACAATAAATCCAGGAAATCTTTCACATACATTTGGTTTCACGGGAACAAACAAAGAAGCAACATCCCTTGTAATAGCAAATATTACTTCATCAGATCCAGAAGAAATTATCATTGGTGTTGATAGCTCTTCTATAATTACTGATACTGCCTATTTGTATGTCTTTAATAATAGCCTTAGCCAGTTAGCATATGTTTCATTTCCTACTGGTTATGGACTCTACAATTCATACTTAAATGATGTAGAAGTGTGCGACATTGATAACGATGGAGCAAGAGAGGTTTTTGCAGCTGTTGAATATCACACCAGCAGAGTATACAGCATGTTAAAAGGACACAATACCTTACAGATTTTCCATCTTGTTGGTCTTTTGGGAACATCTGAATATAATACTACAACTATAGGGGCCGGTTATGAATCTAGTCTTCAAGCACTTCGTTGTGCAAATACTGATGATGATACAAGAATGGAACTTGTTAGTGTCATAAATCTTGCTAATAGTACAAATAGTGACTATAAAATTGTGCTTGCAGTGTTAGAAGATGAACCGATAGTTCCAGAAATTACTGTGATCTCACCTTCTGATGGAGAAGCACTTAGTGGTATGTTTACTCCATCAATAAATGTCACTGATGATGCCGCTCCAGGCGATCTAATAGTACAATACAGAATCATTTCATCAAATATGACAAGTTATTACCAAACCATGAATAATACTAATTATCATTTCTATGCAACTGTCAATCTTTCATCTTACCCTGGTGGTGGGTATACACTTCAATTCAAGGCAACAGATGATGAAGGCAATGAAGATATTGAAGCAGTTCACTTCTTTGTAGACAATACTCTCCTTACAGTAACTCTAGTTCAGCCTGCTGAAGGATCAATTATTGCTCCAGGAACAGAACTATACTTCTCCAGTTCGCATCCACTTATTTCTTTCACATACTCTATAGACAATGGCACTACAAATGATACCTTAAGTGCACCTTATTTAGTTGAAACAGGTACTTGGGACGATGGACCAACATATGTAGATGTGTGGGCTGAAAGTATAACTGGCCAACTTTTCCATGATGTTTTTGAAATTGCCATAGATGGAACAGCACCAGAAATAACTGCATATCCATCTGATCTTACAATCTATCCTGGTGAAAATGTTGCAATCTTTGTACAAGATTATGCACTTGGCTCACTTGTTTTTGAATATAGCAATTTCTCCGTAGATTATACTGGTGCTTCACTACCCATTGTACTTGACACCAGTAGTTGGGACGCAGGAATATTTGGTGTAAGAGTTATTGCAATAGATGTTGCCGGCAACCCATCAACCGAATATTTCGGATTCAATGTTTTAGCAGCAGAAGTGCCGTCTGAACCTGCAGGGAACCAGAGCATGGCGAACCTTAGTGCTGAAGTTGCTGATTTGATAGGTACTGTTGAACAAGAAATTGCAGATGCAGTTGCTGCAGGTGAAGAAACATCACTTGCAAAAAAAGCATTAAGTGAAGCAAAGCGGCTTTTTTCTCTTGGTAAATATAAAATGGCACAACGAGCAGTTCTTGATGCAAGGGATAAGATAGGCCAATCAGTTCCAGGCGAAACTCCTCCGACAGAACCTCCGCCAACAGAACCGCCCCAACAGCCTCCGGTTCAGCCACCTCAACAACCACCGCAGCAACCCCCGGCAAAACCCCAACAACCTCCGGCTGAAGAAATTCCAGAACAAGACAATACAATACTGCTTGCAGGTGCATTATTACTAGCATTACTGGTGCTTGCAGCATTAGCCTACTTTGTTTTAAGGAAACCTAAACCTCCTGCTGAACCTCCAGTAGAGGAAACTGAACCAGAAGAATTTGAAGCACAAAAAATAGCTGAACCTCAAGAAGTAAAGCTCGAGGAATTACTGGCACAAAAAGCAAAGAAAAAGCGAAGGAAAAAGACTAAGAAAAAGAAGTAACCACCTGAAAGAAGCATGGTTTCTTCAGGAATCATTTATAAACATTTAGTCTCACAATTACTTAGTTGATAAAATGTACCGATTAGCTGTAAGACCATCTACAACGAAACCTCAACCATCTTATCCATCTACGATCGAAGCGTTGAGAAATGGAAAAATCAATAAACCAATCTCTGCTTTAATCAAAATGATCGAAAAAGGGGATCCAACAGATAGATGGATGGCATGTGTTGAAATACATGATTTAGCCCTTGAAAATCCACAAAAAGCGGCACAAGCACTTCCAGCACTCTTAGATGCATTTGAAAAATGGGGGGCAGGAACCAAATGTGTTGTTGCTGAAACTTTAATAGCAATTGGTGATGCTCGTGTTTTACCAACATTAATGCGTGCAGTAAATCATGAAAATGCAGAAGTAAGGGAAAGAGTTCATTATGCACTTAGTGCTATTCCAGCTGTTTCTTTAGAAGTTATAAGACAATGATCCCTTTATCTCCATCAACTTCTACTTTTTGTCCATTTTTCAGAATTTTGTAAATATCAGTTTCTGGTTTATCCACCATTGGTATTTTCGAGATTATTGCACCTACCGCGATTATTGGCTCTGCACTAATATTGATTATTGCTGCAGGTGCCTTGCCATTTTTTGCAAGCTGGAGCATCACATAAGAACCCACTGTTGATCCTTTACCATTTGGAAAAACAAGAATCTTCCCGGCAATATTTTTTCCTTTTAATGGATGCCATGGCTCTATTATTTCACCGCTCGTTGGATCGACTCCACCAAGAAATCCAAGTGGTTCGTTGCTGATAAGAACCTCTCCGGAACCTTTTCCACGTGATATTGAACGACATTTGATCCCCATGATTATCACCGGTATAATATATCCTCAAGCTTGCCAAATGCAACCCTTTGCTTGCAAAGGCTCGGAAGATATTTGGCAGCCTTTCCTGAATTGGTTCCTGTAACATTGTAGCCCATTCTTTCCAGTGGACATACTACCATGCATGTATCCGCAACAACCCTTCCTCCAGCCTCTTCTATTATTTTGCTATAACCAATCCTGTCGGCTTCTTCTTTTAATTTTCTCGAAGTGCATACCCAAAATTCACATGTTGGTTTTCTTGCTTCTACCATATTTGCTACTTCTCTTATCTCTTCAAGAGATGCATGCGGGCATCCAATGGTCACAAGCTGTGGTTTTTCTTTTGAATCAAGTTCTTTTTTTGAATTATTTAATTGAAATTCAGTGAAACTTATTTCTTCTGCATCTTCGGCAACATTATATTCTGGTGTAATATTTTCTACAAAGAAAAGTGGAACTGATCCGCTTGCTGCCATTGATGCTCCAAGTACTTTTAATTGCTCCTCAGTTGCAGATTTTATTCCAGTGAATGCAGGATATTTTCTTTTTGCTAATTTACCAATAGCGAAACCCAAAGCACCAAAATCAGCAATATCCCCAAGCTTACATTGTACATTTACAATAACTGTTGCTACGCGGTTTTCATTCAAATGCAATCCGTAATTTGGCGTAACACCGCAAATTGCAGCTGCCAATGCTGATGGTCCGCCTTCACGATTTGTTCGTGCACCCAATACTGAATTTGCAAATGCTACTGCACTGGATTCAGCCCATGCTATATGTTCCCCTTCCTTTGGTCTAATCCCTATGAAATACGGAGCACATGTACAAGTCTTCATTATCCCCATTTTTGAATATGCATCAAGAATTTGGATTTGTTTTTTAGCAAAATCTTCAGGAATCTTCATTTCTTTCCATTGTTCTATGTCCATTCCGGCAGGATTAAGGAAGGTTGGAATTCTTGTTTTTGCTCCTTTTTTTACTAAATCTTGTAAATATTCTAATCCGGCATCTCCAATTGTTTTGTAAGAAACCCCAGAAACTTGTGCACTTGTAATTGGAATCATTTTATCTGCATTGTATATTTTGCCCATGGCAACAAGTATCTCCATGGATTGTTGTACTGCTTCACCTAATTCGCCATCGTACATTTTCTGTTGTTCTTTAGTGAGCATTGCAATACCTCAAAGATAGTTCTCAGGATCAATTTTTTTCCATTTTCCTTTTTCAAAACTTTTCCGATCAGAGAGCGGTTTAGTGGCATCTAATCCCATCTTACTTGTTTCTCTTGTATTTGGATCTGCACTAGGGTCAAGTGAAGAACCTTTTTCATTTTTCTTTACTATTAAATCTTTATTTGCCTGGAATCTTGTAGCAATTGCCCATTCTACTTCCGCAGGATCATCCACGTCAATATCATCATCAACAATAACTACATGCTTCAGTGATTTATGCCCTGCAAATGCCGCTTCTATTGCTTTCTTTCCATCCTCTTCATTTTCCTTTTTGATTGAAACAACTGCATGGAGCCAGGAGCATCCGCCAGGTGTTATATCCACTGCTTTGCATTCACAAATTTTATTCACTTCATTGAAGATTGTTGGCTCTCTTGGCATGCCCATAAGCACTTTGTGTTCAAGACCACCAGGCAATAATACATGCCACATTGCATCGTTTCGGTGATACATTTTAGTTACTTTCATTACTGATTGCTTTCGTATAATATCATAAGTTTCTGTTAGATCAATAAATGGTCCTTCATTATGCATTTCCTTTGTTATTCTCCCTTCAAATGCAAATTCACAATCAGCAGGTACTTGTATTCCATTACTAAGCTTCACTGTTTTTATAGGAACAAGGGCATTAGCATACTCTAATTCATCCTGCCCTAATTTAGAAGAAATAGCTGCTGAAAGAAGTACATTGATTGGTGCTCCAACTACAAATGCAACATCAAGCTCTCCTCCAGCTCTTTTTATGAATTCATCAAGATGTCTTGGTAAGATTCTCATTACTAATTTGTTTTTACCAATTACCATCATTCTGTGAAAAGAAAGATTTCTTCCAAATTCTTTATCCTGTGCTATGACAATTGCTGATGAAAGATACGGTCCACCATCTTTTTCTGCATGTAATGGAATTGGCAATTTAGATAGATCAATGTCTTCAGTGCTGTTTTCCAAAACTGGTCCATCATTTACAAGTTCTGGCTTTTTAGGATTGTTTGTTGCATGGACAAGTTTTGCTATAAGTTCTTTCTTTTTTATTCCAAGATACTCACATATCAGTTCTCTTGTAGAAAATACATTTCCAACTGCTGCAAAATCAGCATCTTCTACTTCTGGAACATAAACTACTTCTCCGTCTAGTGCATGCATAAGTCCAGCCAAATCTAAATTCTTTGAAACTGATTTTTTTGCAATTTTGATTCTTTTTTCCTTTTTCAGTTTTTCTATAAAGTCACGAAATGTTTTCATTTCCCCACCTTTTTGATAATTTATGTTTTACTCCAATTTGGTCAAGCACTCTTGCTACTATAAAATCAATTAAATCGTCTACTTTTTTTGGTTTTCCATAAAATCCTGGACATGCGGGGAGAATCACTCCCCCTGCTAACGTTATTCTCTCCATATTTTTTATTGTAATTAATGAATATGGTGTATCACGAACTACTAATACTAATTTCTTTCTTTCTTTTAACACTACTTCGGCAGCTCTATTGATGAGGTTATCCCCGACTCCATTGGCTATCTCCCCCAAACTTTTCAAAGAGCATGGAATTACTATTAATGCGTCAGGTGGATTTGAGCCTGAAGCATAAGGACATGAAAAGTCATTTTCAGCATAATCTGCCTTTGGAAGTTCTGTTCCTTCCGCTTTGGCTACTTCTCTCGCGCCTTCGCTAACAATAACGCTGAGCTTTACACTACTATCATGTTTCAGAACTTCGACGAGCCTCCTTCCATACTCTAAGCCCGAAGCTCCAGTAATGGCTACCAGTATACGCATAATATTTCGTTATATTTTTCTCTTTTAAATATAGTACGTAAACAATAATCGTTCGACAGATCACGTATTTTGTTCGAATATCATCAGATCCATCCCGTGATCTTTGTCAATTCTCACTTTTTGTGTTTTTATAAATTTGAATAACCCCTCTATCCTGTATTTTATCTGATCTAATGAAAGCCGTGGTCTTTCTATGATTCTTCGTATCTTTTCAGACATCTCAGGTCCAACTATGAATGGGTTTTCTTCTGCAACAATAAGTTTTGCACCTTTTTTCATTCTAAAACCTACTGCTAGCAACGGTGCTATAAAAGACGTGTAAGCAGTAGCATTGAACATCAATACGGTATTGAATTCTACATCCTTTGGAAGGTCATCACTATGTTCTATATCTCCGCAAATGAATTTTATTTCTGAACCATTATTCACAACTAATGGCGTTTCAAGTACTGAAGCCATCTTTCTTGCAAACCTAATCATTTCAGCTGAAGAATCAATACCTACGTATGTGAATGGTTCTTTTATCATTCTATGTAATTGATGTAAATTTCTTCCCGATCCACAACATAAATCTAGTATTGGTTCTCGAATATGTTCTCTTACCTTCATTAGTGCCATATGCTGAGCTCTGTAATGCCCACTTTCTAACATGTAATCATCAAATTCAAACGCAATTTCATTCCATTGATTTGTAAATGAAGCAAAAGAACAATTGTAATGATGAAGTGGCATGTACAAATCTAAAGATTTGTCCCATCCAAACGGCACTTCTTTTATGTTTAGTCCATCTTCCTTGAGTTTGTAGGTCAATATACTCATCATTCTTCTTGCCAGTTCTGGTTCTGCTGAATTTTCACTTAAATGAGCAAAGGCAGCAATAACTATCTCCTCTACACCAAGCATTTGACGTGATCTTAGAATTGCTTCTTTTACATCATCCAAAAGATCAAGTCCATTATCTCCTTTTTCAACACAAACAAAGACAAGCAGGGCATTTTCTGCTTTAGTCTCTTTATTTGAATCATCTAGAATTGGCAGGACTTCTCCAAGTCTCTCTCTTAGTTTATCTTCATTCCGTTTTCTTCCGCCGCCATTTTTTCCGCTCTTTGCACCTGCTTTAATGCGAAGATTCTGTGCATGCATAAACAACATTTTCATATTCTCATCTCAAGTGTTAGTTCTTGATTATTAGTGTATTTCATCATATATTAATATTTCTAGCAAAAATTTACAAAAAATGAAAGCTTTTTATTAATTTTTATAAAAAATAGCAATTATGAGCCTAGAAGATCTTGATTTAATAGACCATAAAATTTTGTCTCAGCTTGATACTGATGCAAGAATAAGCTACAGTGCATTGGGAAAAAAAATAAGAGTTGCAAAAGAAACAGTGAAGTATAGGATTCAACTTTTACAAAAAAATGGTATTATTCAAGGCTATTACACTGTTTTGAATCTCTCTAAACTAGGCTATACAATATATCGAGCATATATCCGCCTTCAAAATACCTCGCCTTCAATTGAACAGGAAATTATCGATTATCTATTGAAATCAAAGAAAGTAGTTGTTTTTTATCGCGTTACTGGTCCTTTCAATCTTGCTTTAGGAGTATTAGCACACAATACTTGGGAATATGAACATTTTTGGCTGGATCTAAAAAAGCAATTTGGAGAATATTTTTCTGATTATCACTTTTCTGTTTTTACCGAGTATTTGGAGTTTTCTAGACCATATTTCCTTCCGTCTAAAGAAGCTGTAAAAAACATTTTCACAACACTGAAAAAAGCAGAAATGGAAAAATTAGATAAATTAGATCTCGAATTGCTATCTTTTCTTTCTGACAATGCAAGAGCATCCCTTGTTTCAATTGCTAAAAAATTGAATACCAGTGTTGTTACTGCCCGCCATCGTTTGAAAAACTTAATTAATAAAAAAGTAATCATAGGTTTTAGACCTATCTTTAATCTTCGGGCTTTAGGAAGAGAATATTACAAAGTAGATTTATGGTTCAAAAAATTTGATCACATGGAGGAAGTACGTCAACACATTATTTCGCACCCTGACGTTGCATATACTGAACGCAGTGTTATTGGAAGTGATCTAGAGTTCGATATCGAAACAAAGAATTTTGAAAGTTTTATCGCTACCATGGATTCATTCAAAGAAGAATTTCCAAATGATATTCGTGATTATTCTTATTACTCACTTATCAAAAATTACAAAATGAAATATGCCCCCGGGCTGTAAGCAGTTTTTAAGTGCTTTCCATCCATTCTTTTCTTATGAAAATACTCAAATTAGGCGGTAGTGCAATAACTGACAAAAAAGCCTATAAAAAGGCCCGTCTTGGCCAGATAAAAAAACTAGCAAAAGTAATTGCAGAAATCTGGAAAAAAGGAGAAAGAGATCTGGTAATCGTCCACGGTGCTGGTTCTTTTGGCCATGCGGTTGTTCTTAAACATGATATCAATGGTGGCATAAACTCAGATAAACAACGTGTAGGCTATGCAGATACGCACGCTGCCTGTTCAGAACTTTCCTTGTTTGTTGTGAAAGCACTTATTGGAGAAGGCGTTCCTGCAATTTCAATTCCGCCAGCTGTAATTATCAAACAGAAAAACAAAAGAATTTGTGAATTTCGTGAAGGTATTTTGAACGATTATTTATCAGCAGATTACTTGCCCGTATTATACGGAGATATGGTGCCAGATAATGAACTGAGAGGTTCTGTGTGCTCTGGAGATCAGATAATGGCTTGGTTGGGTAAAAATGCAGAATTCCTTGTTTTTGTAACAAATGTTGGCGGAGTTATGGACGATAAAGGAAATCTCATCCCTGAAATAACAAAAAATAATTTTGAAGAGGTTTCTAAACATCTGAAGGAATCACCCAATGATGTTACTGGTGCTATGAAAGGAAAAATCAAGGAACTTTTAGATCTAAACAAGACATCTTACATTGTCAACACTGATCCTGAAAGAGTAAAGGCACTATTGATGGGGAAAAAAACAACATGCACAAAAATAAAATAGATTTGATTCTCAAGCAAATGCATAATGAAGCCAAAAAAAGAAATGCACCAGTTTTTCGTGCAGAAGATTCTACAAGAACACCATTCCAAATTCTTGTTTTCACGATGCTTTCTGCAAGGACTAAAGATGAAACTACAATGAAAGTTGTAAATCGCCTTTTCAAAGAAGCAAAAACACCAAAACAAATTGTTTCTTTAGGAAAAAATAAACTTGAAAAATTACTCTTTGGTGTTGGATTTTATCGTGTAAAAGCAAAGAATCTTCTCAAGGTTTGCAAAATTATCGAAAAAACTGGCCAAGTGCCTGATACTTTAGAAGAACTTCTCAAGTTTCCCGGAGTTGGTAGAAAAACAGCCAACATTGTACTTGCACGGGCCTTTGGAAAAAACACTATTGGTGTTGATGTTCATGTTCACAGAATAAGTAATAGGTTAGGCCTAGTAAAAACAAAAAAGCCAGAAGAAACCGAAAAAGCTCTACTAAAGAAAATTCCTGAAAAATACGTGAATACTTTAAATAGGAATTTTGTTGCATTTGGACAAACAATATGCCTTCCAAGAAATCCAATGTGCTCAATTTGTCCAATAAATAAGTTGTGCCCTAAGATTGGAGTCTACTAGTGTCTTTTCTCTATCTGTGTTGTAAACGAATCCAATCCTTTTTTCTTGAACATTTCAGCTATTTTTGATGCTTGTTCCTGGTCTTTAGTAAGTGCGATGCAACATCCGCCTCCTCCGCCTCCAGTTAATTTCGCACCAATAGCTCCAACTTCAAGTGCAATTTTATTGATTTCATCATTGGTTTCATCTGAAACTCCTAATTCAGAAAGCAGACTCTGATTTGCATTCATTAATTTTCCAATATCTTCTATTTTTCCTCTTTCTATCGCATGTCTTCCATGAGTGGCAATATCAGTATACTCATCCATCAATTGAGTAAATTCTTTTTCATCTTGCTCTTTGAATTTTTTCACTCTTTCTACCATCTTTGCTGTTTCACTATATTTCCCCGTAAATGTTACAACAAAATCCAATGGTTTGTATAACTCTAATAATTCGAATTTGTTTTTCTCTTTTCCTCTTTCGAAGAGAATCACTCCGCCATGTGTTGCTATTGTATTATCTATTCCACTTGGATTTCCGTGAAATGCCTTTTCTCCTTCATAAGCATACTTATTTACTTCTTCTTTAGTTAGGTGAATCTTTTTTTCATCAGCAAATGCGTGTACCATAGCAACACAAAAAGCTGCAGATGACCCTAGCCCCCCATATGTTCTAAGATCCCCTCGAAGATGAACGCCGTATCTCTCGTGGATTCCCATAACTGCAAGAACCCTTTCTATACCAGCCAGGCTCATCTTTTCAACTACTTTGTGCTCAGTAATGATCCTATTCTTATCTGATTTTTCTACTTCAACAGTAACTTTGCTTGATATTCCACCAGCTATAGCAGGTGCTCCGTGTACGACAAAATGTTCTCCAAATACTATTATCTTTCCCTGTGCCTCTCCAATACCCATACCATCAACCTTTTGGTTTTCTTCCTTTTACTTTCGGAGGTTTTATGTCTGGATAAGCGCCTGTTAGCATATGAGAACTTGCATATGGGCGATATCCAACAGCCTCAAGACTTTTGCATATAATGTATGGATTTTTTCCTTCTAATTCCTTTAATACAAGTAAAGCATTTCCAAGTGATTTCTTCTTTCCTTTTGTTAAATTATTAACAGTTGCATCATCCTTTCCCATCCCAGAAAAATCAAATGCTTTATTTACAACACTGAAATTTATTCCCGAGAGTATCCCTGATACCTCGTAATCCTGCACTTTCTCCATACTAAGTTTCTTTATTGATACCCAATCCTTATATTTTCCAATAAAAGCTATTTGTTTTCCAATTTCTTCTTTTTCTGGTTCTAATGTTGCGGTAGAAACCTTGAATTTGACATTTGCAGCTGACAACAGTCTATTGAACAAATAAGAATCAGCTGCAGATTTTAATTCTGGTTTCTTAACAGTCTCTTTTACTAATTTGTTCCACTCAGTAGATTTATTCTCAAGAAAAGAACATGCGGCTGAAACTCCTTTTCCATCTAATTTAACAAAATCTTCTATTTTCTTTGTATCTATCCCAGAAAACTTGTATGCATACGGCTCAATTACAGAACTTAGGTATGCAAGTGCCCCACCTACATCTTCAGCTTTTTTCTCATTAAGATCAAAGCGTATTCCTAGGCTAAACTCTTTGTATGTTCCAGTAAATATTACTTCGTCTCCACCAAGCATCTTATCGACCTCTAAAAACTATTAGGTTCATGAATTTAAATGTTATTCAATTAAAAAGGCCATGCGAGATCGAAAAACCCAGTATAGGCGGAAACTTGAGAAACCACGCTCTATAGAGAAAAAAGGCCTTCCTACGAAGAAAGTGGCTGTTGTAGTTGGTAAAGCCTATACCATTGATCAACTTCAAGATCTCATTGCTTCTCTATCGAGTGGCTCTTCGGATAGAGAAATAATTGCAGTAACTAACTTTATTGAAAATCAAAGTTCAATAGCAGAAACTGCTGTCAATACGCCTGAAATATCCGGAACAGAGATAGTAGAATTGGTTATTGCTGCCGTATTAAAAAATGAAAAAGAACTATTGTCTAAGTTTGAAAAAGAAAATAACGTTCCAGCACTTACTTTTATAGCAAAATCATCGTCAATGCCACCCCCAGTACAAAAAAGAGCTGCAGAAGTGCTTCAACGTGCCGAACCTCAAAAAATTGCAAAAGAAGAAATAACTTTTGTCCTGCCATATACTCCAAAGGAAGTCCAAATACTTATAAAAAATTTAGAAAGCAAAGTAGAGGAAATCAAAATATCTGCCGCTATTCAGTTTATTCACGATTATCCGCGTGTAACTCCAGCAGTTTTAGCTATGCCGCTGCTAACAGTAACCAGTGTAACCACCAAAGCTGTCGAAGTGATAAAAGTCAATACTGATCGTGTTCTGGATGCTATGGTACAAAAAAAGATGGTGCCAGCCCTAATCTTTCTATCTTCTTTGAGTCAAGTTCCATTGCCAATACAAAAACGTGCAAGAGAAGCTGCAGAGAAACTACTTGTTTCTCCAGTTGAAAAGCCCAGAGAATACGCTTCCTCCAAACACTATGCACCTATGGAATTACAGGCTTTACTTGATGGTCTCGGCAGTGTCGAACGTGTAAGGGCAGTTAGAAATGCCATTGAATTTTTGAAAAATTATGATATTATAATACAAGCAATCTCAAAAGCGCCAATGCTTACTGTAACGGAAGTAACAAGCAATGCAGTTAAGGTTATAGAGACTAATTTAGGAAGCATTCTGAAAGAACTAAAAAGGACAAATGATACCGCCACAATTGAGTTTTTAGCACATTCAAGCAAATTCTCTTCGAAAACTAGAAAGAAAGCAGCTCAAGTACTGAAGCTTATGTTTGAACCATCTGAAGAATAAACTAATAAAAACATAATCACTTATTAGCTTTCACTAAGCCCTTGTAGCTCAGCGGTAGAGCGCGTCCTTGGTATCCCAACTTTTAGGAAACAACAAAGAACTTTGTTCTTTGTGCCCCATGAAAGCATTGTTTTTATGTGGGAGTTGGATCAAAACTGGCCAAAGAGGACGAGGTCGCGAGTTCAAAAAACTTTCCCGATGAAATCTCATATTAAAGTGTTATCAAACTTCATGAGTTGAAACTGGTCAAGTTTTGGAAATCTCGCCGGGGGCTATTTATATTTCTTATGATCTTATTTTGCCTATGAAGTATCTGATATCATCTCTTTTGATTTTTATCCTTCTTATTGGCTGTACTCAAGAAGACAAAACACTCAAAGGTGTGAGTCTCTCACCACGAACATCAGGAGATGAAGATTTTTTGGGTTTCTTTGAAAAATCAAAGCAGACTGGCAATATGGTTATGTGGGCAGGTGACTGGAATGAGCTTCCAGATGGAGCTCCGAAAGTAGTGACTGAGCTTTCATCAACTTATGGATATACTCCTATCATTGAAGTTACTTATTATTCTCAAGGTGATGGTCAGCTAATAAGACCATTTAATGAAACAATAAAAGAACTTTACAAAAACAAAGCTATCGAATTTGCTGAAAAATATAAACCAAAATACCTTGGTCTTGGGATTGAAGTAAATATTATGTATGAAAAATCTCCTGATGATTTTGAAGATTTTGTTATTTTCTATGATGAAGTTTATGATACTGTAAAAGAAGTCTCTCCAAACACAAAAGTATTTACGGTTTTTCAATTGGAAAAAATGAAAGGCTTAACTTTCTGGTCTGATGGAACGTTGAATTCTAGTAAAGCACAATGGTTCCTTCTTGATCGATTTGATTCGGATCTTGCTGTTTTTAGTACATATCCAGGATTAGTATATAAGGATCCTTCAGAGATTCCCGCAGATTACTATACAGAAATAACACTCCATACAGATAAGCCCATTGCATTCACAGAAATGGGTTGGCATAGTGCGGCAAGCCCTCAAGGCTGGGAGAGCAGTGAAGAAGAACAAGCAGAATTTATCACGACTTTCTTTAATCTTACCAAAGATCTGAATAAAGAAATAATCATCTGGAGTTTTATGTATGATCCAGATACAATAGAACCATTCAATAGCATGGGTCTACGTAATAGTGATGGAACAGCCAAATCTGCATGGAATGTTTGGATTACTGCTGAATAATATCAAGTAGTATGGAAATTTCCATCTCTGTCTCTAGTAAATTTATGACCATGGTCTACTTGACATAAAAATATATTTTCTTTTTTAACTAATGGGGACCAAAGTCCTTTGTATATATGACAATGTGGACATGCTGGACCTGTATTCATGGGATTTCACCTCTTCTGATCGAACCTACGCATATACACTATTATGGTTTAAAAATGCTTGGTCTTTGATCTTTTCCATGAGAGCTTTAGCAATTTTTATATTGTCGTTATTGTTGGTTTTTGGATGTGCAACTACTGAACCTACTGAGCAACCGCCAGCTCAAAATATCTCAGAACCGCCTCTTGAAAATATTACTGAACCTGGAAACACAACTAATATTACCTGCGAGGAACATTGCCCAACATTATCTCACATTCAATGTGTTGGTGAATGGAATATTTCAGGTATTTACCCTGATTGCGAATGCGAATTTACATGTAATACTGAAGAAGTTCAACCAGAAGAAAACATAACAGAAAATGAAACACCAGAGTTTTCATTTCCATTTACTAATCAAACTTTAGAGGAAATGATAACTGAAAATTTAGCTGAATTAAGAAGCGATTTTTATCATGATCATTCAGGAGTATTTGATGTCAATACTTATACTTGGAAACGCATTCCATCCAATGCCTCACCTGGTGAAATTACCATTGATGCTGCTCCAGCGTCAGACATAAAATTCGACGACACAGTAATTCAAAGTGTTCAAGCATCCGGTTTCATTGTTTTTGAAAATACTGGTACAGAAGAAATCAATACTTTCGGCTTTGCCATCTTTAGTGAGATGATAACTATGCTAGATAGTTATACTGGCAGTGATGCTTTTGATATTTACTATTTTCAGGAGATAATAGATAAAAATTTGTATGACTGCTGGGTCTACGAAAAGATTGTCGAAGAAAACAAAAATGGTTATGTCTCAACATACTTCTTCCAGTGTGAAAGAGTAATTGAAAAATGACGCGGCAAAGAGTCTAATAAGTCGGCAGCTTAGCTTTTTTTCCGTTCATACTGACTTTAGGAAACCGTCGTCCCCTCTTTTGAATCTGTGTTGCGGGTTTGCATTGCATTCGAAATGATCTCCCTTCTCGCATAAAGGAGAGTGCATACCTAAACCCATACTACACTCAGGACAACCCATTATGTATCCATTTTCCATGGGTATCAACTCCATATTATACTGGTCGCATATTCATACGGAGGAGAACTTTTTAAATCATTGCATCATTTTTCCTCTAAAGTTCATGGAAAATAATATAAAGCTAAAGATATATGACAAAGTATGCGCGCATATCTTTTATTATTATTGATGATTTTAGCAGGTTTATCTTTTTCTATCGACGTTTCAAGCTGTGAGAATATCACAGCACCTGGTGTTTATGAACTAACTACCAATCTTGTAGGTGCACCTAATAATGCCTCTGAAGTATCGAGTATTGACTGGGCATGTATAAAGATAGCATCTTCAGACGTAGTCTTTGACTGTATGGGATATACAATAACAAACGACGGAACTCTAGCTGCTGCAGGTATCGTTGTTAATGGTTCTAGTGGAATTAACTATCCCAATGTAACAGTAAGAAACTGCCCTTCGATTACACAATATTACTATGGTATTTACATTTATCGAACTAATGAAACTACCGTCACAAATGTAACATTGTATAACAACACATATTCATTTGCTTCCCTTATATCTGATTATCTTAATCTCACAAATAACACAGCTTACGATCAAACTGCTGGTTTTGAGATTATTGGTTGTGCTGGATGCAGTCTTATTGATAATGTTGTTTACGATATGTCAGATGTTGGTATTGCTAGCAGTGGCTGTTTTTATTGTAATTTTATAAATAATAGTATGTATGACGGCTCAGATTATGGATTTTATATTGAGCAAACTGGTGATACTAATTTTATCAATAACACAGTTTTTGATATCTCTAATGATGCATTTCATATCAGCGGTGCTAGTGATTGCAACTTCATAAACAATACAGTCTATAACAGCCTCGATGGTATGGACCTTTATATGACCAGCAATATGACTATCATCAATAACTCATTTTATAACAACAATGAAGATGCTATTGAAATTTATGAAGGTGGCGATAACAATTTATCAAATAACGAACTCTATAACAATGAACGGGGCCTCAGCATATACAATGCTTCTGCAACACGTGTAATCGGAGATCATTATTATAACAACAGCATAGATATCTTCGTTAATGGAACAGGAATAACAGTCGATCTTTCTGGTGTTATCTTTGATAATGATGCTGGAACACTGGCAGATTACACAAACATCTCTTTAACTGATACAGTTGCATCCATCTACACTATAGATCACGCAGTTCAACCCGCAGCACTACCGCCCAATATGGCGTCATTTGAAAATAAATTTGTAAACATTACAAATCTAACAAGCGGGGTTTCAATAGATACTATTATCTGGCACTGGACAGAGGCTGAAACTGCTGGTTATACTGAAGCTAACTTTGAATTATGGAAATATAATGTTTCAGGTTGGGCCGATACTGGTGCTACCCCCAATACCGCAACTAACACATTCACTTTAACAAATCTAAATCCGGCAAGCACTTATGCAATATTGCAAACAAGTGTTTGTCCAGTTATAAGTTCAAGCGGAACATATGCCCAACTAGGCGATCTTGTTGGCGCCCCCAATTCTGCAAGTCCAGTTTTCGGTTCTGTATGTGTAAAGATAACTGCATCTAATGTTGTCTATGATTGTAATGGTTATAGTATCACTAATGACGGAACAGGTTCTGCTATGGGTATAATGATTGGCAGAACATCAGATCTTAATCCAGAAATAACAAATGTTACCGTTAGAAACTGCCCAAGCGTTTCGCAATATACCTATGGTATTTATACTCGCGGAGCTAATGATAGTTTCATAATTAATTCTACAGTTCACAACAATGCCGGCTATGGTACTTTCTTTATGCTCAGTAATGATATCACTGTTATCAATAGCACCGCACATAGCAATGGACTTGATGGATTTTATACCTCTACAAGTTCCACATTTACTAATTTCTCCAATAACACAGCTTATAACAACACTCGTAGTGGTTTTGTTCTTTTCCCGGGAGCTAATAGTACAGTTTTGGATAACACTGCATATAATAACACGGAATATGGTTTCTACTGGAGAATGAGTGGTGGTAGTAACGCCATCAATAACACAGCACACAACAACGGGCTGAGTGGCTTCTATCTTTATGATTCAGATAACAATACTCTTTTGAATAATACAGCGTACAATAATTCAAATGAAGGTATTCTTCTCGTTGATTCCAATAACAATGAATTCAATAATAATGAAGCATATGAAAATTATGTTGGTATCTCAACTTATCATTCAGACTACAATACTCTGCAAAATAACTCGGTTCATAACAATGTAATGACTGCCATTGTTGTAAATAGTTCTTCTTATAACAATTTGACTAACAATACTATCTATAATCATCGCGGAGCGATGGGGCCAGCATTTGGAATTTATGTTGAAGCATCATCATATCAAAATCAAATTACAGATAATAACCTCACTAATAACACGGTTTGTATAGTCCTGGGGGCAACCAGAACTGCATTTAATGGCGGTAACAATTGGATAGTAAATAACACTATGACTGATGCATATATGGGTGTTTTCCTTTACCTAGCTGATAATACATCTGTAATAGAAAATCATATCAGCAATGTTCCGGAGACGAGTGCAATTATCGTTTTAGGTTCTGATATTTATGGCATGTTTGGCGGCGGATATCTAGGCGCTTACAACAATACTTTCATTGGCAATGTAATAGAAAACAGTACTGGTTTCATTTTCTACATGGCAAATAACAATGTAATTCAGTCAAATATTATAGCAAATGCCACTGGCTACTTTAATTGGTCTGACGCAGGGATTTTAGAAAATTATACTGGTTTTTACTTCTATGAATCCAATTATTCAAATCTGTCTGACAATTTAGTATACAATCTTTCTGGTTACGCACTCCACATAATCGATTCAGAATCTGTTAATGCCTCTGATACACATGTTTATAACAATGATAGAGGTGCTCTGTTTGTTTCTGCTTCAGTAGCAACAAATCTTTACTTATCAAACTTCACAATAGATAATCCATCAGGCAACTTCCAAAATTATACAAGCATCTCACTTACTGATGCTGTTGATGGTGACAGTAAATATACTATTAACTGGTCATTCAATTCAACTGCTTTACCTGCCAATTACTTTTCATTTGAAGGGAAATATGTAGATATAAGTCAATACAAAGGAGGAGTACCTAGTATAATAGATTCAATTACATGGACTTGGCTAAATTCAGAGTTGTCAGGATATGATGAATCCAGATTTGAATTATGGCAATATAATGGAACTTGGACCAATATGGGTGCAACATTGGATACTGGAGCAAACGCATTGACAGTAACAAACCTGAATCCAGAAAGTACCTATAGTATACTACAAAGTAATCTGTCTACATGTATGCTGATCAATTCTTCAGGTTATTATCAACTTAATACTAATCTTCAGGGTGCTCCAATAAATGCTGCCCCTCTAACCGGAACTGCTTGTATAAAAATAAATAGTTCAGATGTAGTCCTTGATTGTAATGGATTTACTATTACAAATAATGGAACTGCTGGAACTACAAGAGGTATTCTAGCGGTAGGTCCAATCTCAAACATAACAATTTTCAATTGTCCAGGAATTGCAAATTATACCAATGGTATTGAGGTCGTTGAATCTAATGATACCTTAGTTCTAAATAATACGGTCTATGAAATTGGCACCGATGGTTTAAGTGTAACAAACTGTACCAACTCTGAATTTATCAACAACACAGCTTACAATATTACAGATGATGCCTTTGACTTTTACAACTGTACCAATATTACAGTGATAAATAATACTGGCTATTTGATATTTAGTGGTGACATCTTTGAAAATAGTCTTTGCAACAATTGTGATTTCATAGATAACAGTGCTCTTGGAGGATTCGCCGATGCCTTTGACTTTAATTATTGTAATAATACAAACCTCATAAACAATACCTTAAGTTTTGCTTTAGATAATCTTGTGGAAGCAACCTATTCTATAAATTGGACCGTAATTAACAATACACTTCACGATGCTGGAAACGATGCCTTTTTCTTTGGCGATGCTGTCAATATTGTTTTCCTAAATAATACTGTTCATGATATACAAAATGAATTCTTTGATATTGAACTTTGTAGTAATTGTAACCTCACCAACAACACAGGTTACATGTCATATGCTGGGGGCGGACTTAATCTTATTGATTCCAATATCATTACAGTAACAAATAACACTTTCTATGATGTTACTCTTGATGCTTCATATGCAGAAAATTGTACTAATTGTAATTTCATAAATAACACCGCTTATAACTCCACTGATGCAGATATATTTGATTTCGACAGATGTACTAACCTTACAGTAATGAATAATAGTGGTTTTCTAACACTTAACAGCAACATCTTTGAAACTAGCCGCTGTAATAATTGTGATTTCATAAATAATCTTGCTATGGGGGCAATAATTAATGCTAGTAGCGCCTTTGACTTTGCTGCTTGTAATAATACCAACATCATAAACAATAATGTAACCTGGAGTATTAATGATCTTGTGCAAGTAAGTTATTGTATAAACTGCAGTGTAATCAATAACACACTTTACTATGCTGGGGGAGATGGTTTTGCTCTTGGTAAATCTATCAATTTTACTCTTTTAAATAATACAGTCAATGGTGTTATAGATGACGGAGCTGATATAAAAGAGTTAAATGATAGTATCATTAGAAATAATTTATTATATAATATATCTGATAACGGTATTGAATTTTCTGAATGTGATAATTGCACTCTAATCAACAATACTATTTATAATGTAAGTATTAATGGCTATTACTTAGATGAGATGACTAATTGTGTTCTTATCAATAATACAGCCTATGATATTGGAGACGATGGATATGATGGTGGAGATTCAAGCAATACTAATTTCACAAATAATTTAGCTTATGATACTGGAGGTGACGGTTTCCAATTTGAAGACTCTACTAACATCATTTTCCTTAACAACACAGCATACGACAACCCTGAGTTTGGGTTCAGCCTAAACAACTCGCCGAGCAACACTTTTGTCAATAACACAGCGTATAATAATGGATATGCTGGGTTTGCTGCATTCCTTGGCTCTAATGGCAATAATTTCACCAGAAACCTGGCTTACAACAATACTGGTTTTGCACTCCTTGAAGTTTATAATACCAATCTGGATTCCAATATTGCGAGAGATAGTGAGGGTTATGGGGTCCAGGTAATTGGTCTTATGCTAGGCATACCATTTGTTGATGATCTAGATGACGTTGGTTTCCTTTTCTATGAATCCGATAGTTCTATTGTATTCAACAATAGTGCTTACAATTTCACAGGAAACATGAGCGGAGATGAAGAATCATATGGTTTTGTTGTTTACTTAAGCGACAATAACAACTTCACCAACAATCTTGCACATACTACTAATGATTCCGGCTTCTTATTGCTAAATTCATCTTACAATAATCTTACCAATAATACTGTATATGACAACCGGGAAGCTGGAATAGCTCTTGAAGAGAATTGTACTTGGAATATTCTAACTAACAACACTGCCCACCATAATGGCCTTATCGGTATTAATCTACAAGATGGTCCTTTCGCAAACGGAATATATGGAACAAATGCTTATAGTAATGGCTGGTGTTCCTTCCAAATTTTTGATGCTGATACGAATGGCTTCATTAACAATACAGTGACTAATGACACTGGTTTCATTGTCATATTTTCCAATGATACTCAAATCCTTTCAAATACTGTAGCCAACAGCAGTGGAAGTGGAGTAAGCTCTTATATACCAACAATTGATGATAGTGGTGTTGTTTTGATATACTCTAACTACACTAATATATCTGATAATGTGGTTTACAATTTAACCAACAACACATCTCATGCTTTCTATCTTGATCAAAGCAATAACAATCTTCTCATAAATAATACAGCTTATATTAATGGAGAAACAGGTTTCTATGTGCACAACTCCCATTACAATACCTTAGTGAATAATACTGATAACAACAACCATGAAGGTTTTATTATTGACAGTGGCTCGTCCTTTAATATTCTCTATAACAACACGGCCATGTTTGACAATGGTTATCAAGTACTTGGTGCTGCATTCAACAATTCACTGATTGATAATACGGCTTATTATATAGAAGACAATGGTTTCAGTGTAAAAAATGGTGGCTTCAATACTACATTGATAAACAATACTGCATTATTCAGTGATGAAGCAGGCTATCTCATTATGATGTCTGATAATAACACGCTTTTCAATAACACTGCATATAACAACTATGCCAATGGTTTCGAAATATTTATGGCTGCGGATAATCACCTCATCAATAACACTGCATACGAAAATAATGAATCAGGTTATTCAATTGGCATGAATCTAGTTCCAAACTACTTCTTCAACAACACCGCATACGACAACAACTTCACTGGTTTTATGATCATGCAGAATAATAATAGTGATTTCCAAAACAATACAGTTCATGACAATGGTCTCATGGGCTTCTTAATAGTCTTGGCTGGCCACAACAATTTCACTAACAATACAGCTTATGACGGCAATGTAAGTGGTTTCTGGCTGGGTATGGATTCACGTTACAATGTTTTCACATAAAATACAGTATATAATCATAGCTTTGGATTTATGATAAATTCTAGTTTATCTAACAACTTCACCAATAATATGGTTCATGATATTCTTTGGCAAGGTTTCAATTTCTGGAATGCTAGTGATTCTGTTCTTACCAATAATAATGTTTATGGAAATGATGTAGGTATAGGGCTTGATACATGTGGAGATAATTATTTGATTAACAATGAACTCTATGATAATAGCATAGGCCTTGGCATCGTCAATTCTTCTGCAACTTTTGTAACAAGAGATCATTACTATAACAATACTATTGATTTTGGAGTCAATGGAACCGGGATAACAATTAATCTCTCAGAAGTTATCTTTGATAATCCATTAGGAAACTTTGTCAATTTCACAAACATCTCTCTAAACGACACAGTTGCATCTGCTTATTCAATAGATCATGCAGTCGAACCTGCTCCATTGCCAACCGGTGCAACATCCTTTGAAAATAAATTTGTAAATATCACTAATGCCACCTCAGGCGTTTCAATAGATTCCATCGTCTGGCATTGGACAGATGCTGAATCAGTAGCATATGATGAACCTGCGTTTGGAGTATGGGAATACGATGGTTCTTGGTCAGATACTGGAGCAACTCTTGATACTGCAGCAAATACTCTTAGCCTCAGCAATCTTGCTACATTCAGCATTTTTGCAATTCTAGAATCTCCTGAAGATGAAGAAAATCCAAGTGATGAAGATAAAGAGTTTAGTCTATCATTTGATTCAACATGTGATGGCAATACTCTAACTGTTACTTATAATGGCAATCCAGTTCCTGGTGCCTCAGTCAATGTCTATAATCCAACTACTATGCAAACCATTGCCTTAGGTACTACAAATGTTAATGGTGAATTCGAATTTAGTGGTTGTGACCTTACGATCCAAGTTCATGTTAGCAAAACTGGTTACGATTCTGAGACAGTTACCGAGCAATTAATTAACTGCGAACTTTGCCTAGAAGAAGAGGAACATCTTGAATGTGTGGATGATTTATGCATTGTTGTTCCCGGTCTTGGTCCAAATCTTTGCTCTTTAGATGCTGACTGCATGGAACCAGTGTACGAATGTTACTCAGATAATGATTGTGACGATACTGACTACTGTGACATTCTAGAAGGCGAAGCTGGAGGCAATTGTTTACCTGTTACTGGCGACTGTGGTTATGCACAAAATCATACTTGGGTTCAATATGAGTGTGGAGTTGATCCAGAATGTGTCCTTTGCCCAGAAGGTTTAGTTTGTGTAGAACATCAATGTGTAGAGGCCAATCTTACTGGTCCAGGTGAAGGATTTGTAGATGCTGAGGTTGATATAATCGCTACAATCAACAACGAAACTTGTGCTTACTGCGATATTGAAATTGTTGATCCAACTGGCGAGCATTTCACTGGTTTAACAGATGAAAACGGAAGGATCCAAGTTCCATTGAATCTCAAGGGTCAATATACAATTACGCTTCTACAAAATGGACAAGTACTTGCTTCAAAAACAGTAGATGCGATTCCAAAGGCCCCACCTACAGACGAACCCCCCCCAACAGAAAAGATTGGTGAGGACTTTACCTGGCTGTGGTTATTCATACTTTTAGCTGGCTTCTTTATTCTGTTCTTCTACTGGAGACAAAGGAAAAAGAAGAAATAATTTTTATATTCTAATTCTTTTTTACTTGATATAATAATATTTTTACTCGCCTTTTGACCATGATATCAAAACAACTGTAGTTCCATTCATTTTCTATCTTATATCCATATCTTTTAAGAGAATTGTGGAACCTTTTAAAATTTTTTTGGTATGCATCAGAGTATTGGATCCAGATACTACCATCCTTTGATAAATAATTTCTAGCATCATTAAAAAATCTACCAACAACTCCATTATCATAAATTGCATGTAAACTAGGAACCTCTGGAACTCCCTCAGACCAAGGGGGTGCAAAATTATAGTGTCGAATACTCCATTTACTTTATCGAAAAGATTCCCTTCCAGAACAATTGCTTCTGGAACAAGCTTTTTTGTTGCCTCAACAGCAGCTGGATTTATATCTACTGCTATAACTTCCGTTGCCCCTTTTTCTAATGCCATCTTAGAAATAACTCCTGAACCGGGGCCTATCTCTAAAACCCGTTCTCCAACAAACATATTATTTTCATACTGTCTTATTCTATTCTTGGCAGGAGTTAGATATCCTTGGCTATTGATATAATCCCAACCTAAAATTTTAGATAGCATCAATCTTACAAAAGTTCTCATATTTATGACCTATATGAAATTTGTCAATTATATCTTTTCATTATATACAGTTAAAAATCTCGCCCCAATGATAACTTAATAAAATTCTTTAAGTCAAGAAATTTGTTCTTTTAGGATAAAATAAAGATCAAAATAATCACGTGGCTGGTTTCTTGTTATGGCAGCCCTGAGTTTTTCTGCTATGAGTTCATTGAAATTAAGAACATTTATTTCAAAATCCAAATTATAGAAATTATGAACTTTTTTCCTATCTATTTTGATGTGAATTGATGCTTTTCTATTTGCATCTAGAATAATATAATTGTTATTTGAAAAATAACTCTGATAAAAGATTTTAATTCTTACAAAATTCCTGCTTTCATTTTCATATTCTATCCTTCTGAAATGTTTTTTGTCATTTTTAACAATTTCTTCTATTTTTGCCTTAATCTGGGTTATTGGAATAGTTGCTGTAAAATCTGCATCTTCAGAAAGACGCATGTGGTCTAAGAAAATTTTATTCAGGGCAGTTCCACCTTTGAAATATATCCCTTCAAAATCTTTCAGATGATAGAGCAAGATTGTTAGGAAATAATCTTTTTCCAGATATATAAGATTATATCCAGTTTCAGCTGCAATATTCCGAAGTTTTGCTTCATTTATCCGATCCATTTTTTACTTTCCCTCTTTGATGCGATTAAAAAATCATGGTCCTTTATTTTCCTTTTAACTGTTTTTCCTAATTTTCTCACTCGTCTAAACTTGAACACAGAGCCAAGTATTTTCATTGTCCCTTGTTTTTTTGTAGAAAATACATCTATAACTGTGGGCAACTGATCTATCAACCCCCAATAATTTGCAGCTGCTTTGCCACCTATGTAGTAATCCTTTCCATTGAACATTTCATCTGCTATGATGAATGGGTGTTCTGCCCAGCCTTTGTAGGCCTTTATCGGAATCAAGTAATATTTTTCCTTGTTTATTCTCTCAATTCTTCTTTTTTTCCTTAGCCTGTGTACGTAAACATTCAATTCATTGTCAGATGTAAAAAACTTTCTGATGTCCTTCTTTGAGAAAAATCTTTTTTCCTCTAGTTCAAGGTATGAAACTACTTCAATTTCTTTGTTTGACAAACCTTTGATACGATGCTTCGTATCAAATTTTGGCGCAGTTTTTTGCAATCCTTTGATTTTCTTCTTAGTCATGTTATGTTACACCAATATTAATGATATAGTAATATTACTGTAGCATAATCTTTATAAATATATTGTTCAAAACAGTCCAACATCCAACGTTTTCATAAAAGTCTTAGTTGTTGGGGTTTCGATTATATGTTAATATCAATTAACAAAAAATTTACAATATGATGATTAGAGTTAACAAAAGATCAAGAAAAATGATATTAGTGTGGCAACATTCAGTAAGATAAATAACAAAAACCATAAATATCTGGCGCCCCAACGGCGATTTGAACGCCGAATTCAACCTGTCAGCTTGGCCTTTCGGTGAGAAACACCCAAAAAAACGAGAATGTGTTTTAGGGCGCCGTTTCCCAAAAGGCGCAACCGCAGGGTTGCGTCCTATCCAGATTAGACTATTGGGGCTCTAGAGACATATTTAAATATGTATAGCTTTTAAATATTGTCTACACTTCTGAGGTTAAAATAGCCTCAAGTGAATCTTTCTAGACGATTGTATTTGTTGTTTTAGGTGATATATTGCAAAGATGTATAACTTGCGGAAGAAATACTAAGAACTTCGCTCAGTTCCCCTGTGCAGAGTGCAGTGAGAAGATCATTAGATGTGACTTCTGCAGAGAAAATAGAAACAAATATACTTGCAAGTGTGGCTTTACCGGCCCGTAGGTGTAATGATGGCAGAATATAACGTTGTAGCACAATTGAAAGTTTATGTTGAAAATCCCGAACAAATGGACTCTGTAAAAACTGGTATAGAAAATCTTGCAAAAGTCCAGGATTTTAAGGAAGAGGATGTTGGTTTTGGTATCAAAGTACTCAAGGTTACCATCCTTATGATGGATTCTGAAGGCGGGATGGATGAATTAGAAGAAAAAATAAAAACTCTTGAAAATGTAAGTCAAGTTGAAGTTGAAGGCGTCAGCAGGGTGTAATCATGGCAAAAAAAGTTCCTAAAAAAACTAAAAAACCTGAAAAAGAAGAAAATGAAAATTTCAGAGGTATTGTTCGTATTGCAGGAAAAGATGTGAATGGAAAAGTAACTCTTAAAAGAGCCCTTCATCGTGTTAGAGGTATTGGACACACCATGGCACATGTGGCAGCCTTGGCAATCACAAAAGAGCTTTCTTTAGATCCACTTAAACCTATTGGAGAATACACTGAAGCTGATATAGAAAAAATTGATAAGATTCTATTTAGTATGCAAGATCATAATGTTCCATCATTTCTCTTAAATCGCTGCAAGGATTTCAATTCCGGCGATAATAAGCATGTAATTATGAATGATCTCATATTTGAAGTAAATCAGGATGTTGATAGAGATAAAAAGATGTACTCCTGGAAAGGTTATAGGCATTCTTATGGGCAAAAAGTTAGAGGCCAAAAAACCAGAAACACAGGTAGAAGTGGTATGGCCCTTGGTGTTCTAAGAAAATCAATTATAGCAGCACAAGGAGGCGCCAAAGAACCAGCAAAGGAGAAGAAGTGATAACATGGGAGACCCACCTAAATTCAGAAACAAATTTGAACGACCAAAGAAACTTTGGGATGTAGATCGCATTAGACATGATTCTGCTCTAAAGAATGAATATGGCCTCAAAAACATGAGTGAAATCTGGAGAGCTAACGAAGAGCTCAAAAAATACAGACGAGAGGCAAGGCGACTTCTTTCTGTAACAGAAGAGGAAAGACGTGATGATGCACAGAAAATACTTCAAAAACTTGATAAATTTGGCATCCTAAAAAAAGGCTCATCTATTGATGATGTACTTTCTCTTGAAGTGCGCGTAGTTCTTGAAAGACGATTACAAACCTTGTTAGTGCGCAAGGGTCTGGCCAGAACAATGGTTCAAGCAAGACAACTAGTTACACACGGCTTCGTATCACTAGGCGGAAGAAAAATTACCCGCCCTGGTTATATGGTAACCGTTCATGAAGAACCAACAATTGCTTATGTTCGTGCTATTGATTTAAGTGTTAGACCTGAAGAAGAATCAAGTAAGGAAGAAAAACCTAAACCAGATTTAACTGAAGAAACAAAGCCAGAAGAAAAGGTGAACTAATGGCAGAAGAACCAAAAGAGGAAAAAAAGCCAGAAGAAAAAACAGAAGAAGTAAAGAAACCTAAAAAACGCAGGTATGCTGTCATACACGTTTATTCTTCAAAAAATGATACAATAATCACCGCGACTGATCTCAGCGGGGCTGAAACTCTTGCATGGGCAAGTGGTGGAATGGTTGTAAAATCTCATCGCGAAGAAGGAAGACCATACGCAGCAATGCAAGCGGCTCTTAGAGTCGTTACCAATCTTAAAGATAAGGGCATAACTAATGTTACTGTAAAAATCAGGGCGCCGGGCGGTGTTGGACTTAAAACACCTGGTTCGGGGGCACAGGCAGTTGTTAGAACTATTGCAAGGACCGGGGTTCGTATTGGAAGAATCGAAGACGTCACACCCTTACCCACGGACTCTATGAAGAGAAAGGGCGGAAGAAGGGGAAGAAGAGTATGAAATTGGTTCTTGATAAAAAACACGAAAATAGGGTTGAGTTCCTGGTGGATGGTATCTCTTTACCATTTGCAAATATGTTGAGGAGATATGCTATCTCTTCTATCCCAGTGCTTGCTGTTGATTCTGTAGTTTTTTATGATAATAATAGTGCTTTCTGGGATGAATATCTTGCACATCGTCTTGGATTAATGCCAATTATTACACCTGAAAAACTTCCTGAAAGTACAGAAATCGTATTTACTCTGGATGCTGAAGGGCCTAAAATAGTTTATGCAAGTGATATGAAGAGTTCTGATAAAGAAATTTCTATTGCTAAAGATAAATTACCATTTGTTACCTTAGGACCAAATCAACATGTTAGATTAGAAGCTAAAGCAATTCTTGGTACTGCAAAGCAACATGCTAAATTCCAGGCAGGAATTGTTAGCTATGGTGAAGATGGCAAAGGTCTTAGATTTACAGTGGAAAGCTTCTTCCAAATGACTCCAACCGATGTTTTACAGCGTACTTGTGATGTAATTGAAAGCGATATCAATGATGTAGAAGCTGCCCTTGGTGAAACAAAACCTGTTAAAAAATCTAAGAAAAAGAAGACTGAAGAAACGGTAGAACCAAAGAAGGAAGAAAACGTTGAGGAAGAAGAAAAACTAAAGAAAACTGAAGCTAAGGAAAAATCCAAGAAAAAGAAATAACTATTTTCGCAGGGGTGGCAGAGCGGCCAAATGCGCCAGCTTGAGGAACTTTTTTGGAAAAAAGTTCCACCAAAAACTGATTGTTTATGGTGGTTATCCAAATAAGTTGCGAAATGTTTAGGAAATAGCAGCCTGTTTTGGTTTCGCTTTTCCTAAAAGCGGAAGGCTGGTGGGTTAGTCCCTACGAGTGTTCGAATCACTTCCCCTGCATTTTGATCCACAAGCCAAATTATTCCTCAAAATCAGGGTACAACTTTCCTATCCTTTTCTTTTTTTATATTAATCGCATAAAAGATTTCTTCACTTAATCCTCTCCTCGTGATTTCTCTACATAGTTGTGGATCAAATTTAAAAAGGCCACTTGTCTGTCTAAGATTATTCTTAGTCATTATAAGAACTGCTGCATCAATTATTGCCTTATCACTGAGAAATCTGGAACCCTTCGGTAAAATTACTCCACGTGGCGGCATTATAGATACTAAAGGAATTCTTGTATCTCCCTCATCCATAATCTCACTATTAATACGCAGTACCAGACCTCTTCGGTATATGTGCTTAACAAGATGCCTATCCCTATCCTGGAGATGACCAATTGTTAAAATATCTCTATCGGCCAGCTTTCTAAGCGCAGTAGAAATGATATATTCATCGCTTTCTCGAATATATGGATCCGCTTTAGGGCCAGCCCTGCTAGGACCTCCATATGTACCTCGTTTTTTCTTCACACAATCCATTACCTGTTGCGTGAGTCTTTTTTTGTATAAGATCCCTACAAGATAATTCTCCACTTGCCGAAGGTCTTTGATTGTCTCATAATTCAAACCAATTATTATATCAACAGCACCATCAATCAATTCTTGGTCTGTAAGCGATTTCCAGTGCTCTTGTGATTTTGGTACATAAGAATCTTTAGCTGACAACTGATCATCAGAAGTTTCAAGTGTTGCGGATTTTTTCTGAGTATCACCCCCTATTAGAACTGTTGCATGTAAAGAAAGAATTGGAGTAATATCAGTTGTTGCAAGTTCACCACTATCAAAAAGCATTTGTACTGCTGGAATGAAATCAGATTCGGCTAACTCTGCAATACTATGTTGCGCACTTAGTTGCTCTTCACGAGCAGAAGCTTTCACATGAGTCTGGACTGCCGCAGCCATAAGGAGAACTGAAGGAGTTTGCATACACTCCTCCATAAGTGAATATCTCGTGAACCTTTTCTTGACTTCATCGGAAGCACTCCTATAAATATCTCTTACAGTCCTTCGTAACTTCTTTAGTTGTGGTTGCATGCTACTAACTATGTAACAGAAGATATAAATATATTATCATAATTAACCACTGAATAAATATTACAATCTGCATTTTATTCCAATTTGTTATCAATTTTCGTATAAAAAAACCTTTATAAATGATATATTGGTTATGTACTGATGCGATTTACATATTTTGTCTTGATTTTGGCTTTAATTAGCTTGGGATTTGCCATCTCACCTTTGGCCATTGATGTTCTAGAACCTGCTGGTGATATAGAAATAAACCAAAATAGAATATACAATGTAACTGTTAATGTATCATGTAATGTTGGAGATTGTGGAGATGTTAATGTCTCTTTGGATAATTTTCCAACTTCATGTAAAGCAATCTTAGATCTAGGTCAAAGTATTGGCGATGGAGAGTATACTATATACCCAGCCAATCATCCTTCTGGAATAGATGTTTATTGTGATATGACCACTGATGGCGGGGGTTGGACCTTGGTATTTGCAGGTATGGGAAGCACCTCAACTTATGCTTCTACCTGGTCAGGCTGGTTTTCTGAAGGTTCAACCACAGAAATAACTGATAAAAGCACCGAAGGAAAAAGTCCAGCATATGATAGTGTTACAGTGAGTACTTTAATGCTGGAGTCAACTTATGGAACAGACGGAATAATTATCGCAGATTTAGATCAAACTTATTCCAGTCTTCTGGATCTGGTTGGACCTGATCCAGGGTATAATGATGGAAGCACTTCCTGGGATAATGGATTAAAAGGGCCATTTACTGCCAATTATCCTCATACTGGTGATCATTTTGTTAATGATTGGATTAGGATATGGGTTGGAGATGGAGATTATGATGAGCAGGATAGAGTTGTTTTTGCTACCCAACTTGGTGAAGGGGACTGGTCTGGTCATGATAATCCCGGTGCAATTGGCGGCGAATACCAAACAGCAAGAGATGGAAGTGATTGGTACTACGTATGGGTGAGAGAAGAAGGCACATATGAATCGTATTCTGATGTCATTACGATAAATAATGGCGAATCCGAAATCGTAATCTTTTCAGTAAATGCAACTGTTATCGGAAATTACACTTATTATGCTTATGCAGAAGAGGTTTCTAACCCATCTGTCAACACAACTAGTAGCACCTGGAATGTAACTGTATATCCCCCTATACAGGTTATTTTTTCATCTCCAGGAAAATATGTTTCTGGCAATGATGTTACCGTAAATCTCACCACAAGGTATTTTGTGGAAGGTCTAGACAGTATCTGGTGGAATAATGGAACAGCAAACCAGACATATTCAGGAGAAACTACTGACTATTATCCAGATGGGTTTTATACATTTACTGCATATGCCAATGACAGTGCTGGTTATCTGGCCTCAACAATACTAAATTTCAACGTCAATATATGTGGTTTGGAACTTGATTCTGATTATACACTTGAATATGATCTTGATTGCAGTGAATATTCTGAAGCTGCAGTTATTATTACTGAAGAAAATGTTACTCTTGATTGTGATGGCCATTCAATAATCGGTCCTGGTTATGATACAGGAGTTTATTCCGAGTATGATAATACTATTATACAAAATTGCATTATAAGTAATTTTAATGAAGGTATACAGTTCTATGATTCTTCTAATGGCTTTATAATCAACAATACTTTTGACTCAAATTATTATGGTCTTTGGCTTGGGGAAAACTCAGATAATAATATAGTTACTTACAATACTTTCACTTCAAATGATTATGGATTTTATTTAGAATTTGCCGATAACAACCAAATAGGGCATAACACAGTTGATATGTCGTATTCTAATTTTGGTGATTCTTCCTGTCCCTTTGTTTATGCATGGAATGGCGAAGAGTATGACTTCATAACTGATTTTTCCAGCAGTGGCAGATTAGCAGCTTCGAGTAAGGGAACCCCAAGGGTCTACTATGACTATGTGAAACTTTCAAATGAACAATTAAAACCAGAATCTGGTTTTTACCAAATTCAATTAACAGAAGAATACGATGAAATCTCATATGTCGATGAGCTCACATTAATTACAATAGACCATCCATCTGATTATGATGTTTACACTGGATTTACTATGGATGATAAAAGCGATATTTATACAGTTAGCAAAACTTTATTGCCAATTGAATCATGTGTGGATGAATCAGGGCAGGATTGTACGTCTGAAGTTTCTACCAAGGATGGCATATATACTGAAAAAGCAGATGGTGTAAATAAAAAAACATTTGAGCTTGATCTTGGTGATCTTTCAGAAGATGTTAAATTAGTTATAACTTATGCAAAAGCTCTCGACCTTGATCTGGATGACGAGACAAGATCAATTCAGATAAAAAATTCAGAAGGTGTTTGGACTGATTTATATACTCATTCCGAGTTAATCTCTTCTCCAAATGCCCCAAATACCTATGTTCTTGATCTTACTGGGTTATTGGTCTATGATAATTCAGTAAAATTAATACTTCCAGAAGGATTAATTGACTATCTTGCAGTTGATACTTCGCCACAACAAGAAGTAGTTGTAAACGCATATTCTCCTGATTCTGCAAATCTACACTACCATGGTTATTCTGAAGATATTAGCAACGATGTAGTTGATTATGATTATTATTCTCTTGCATCACTTCGAAATAACGAACCCACTGGTTACTTCACTAAATATGGAGATGTTAACGAACTCCTTACTTCAACTGATGATATGTACGTTATCATGCACGATGGTGATGAGATTTCAGTTGAATTCCAATACAATGCTCCAGAAGAGGGGATGACAAGAGATTTCCTTGTTTACAGCTGGTATTACTACAAACCTGCAAAGAAATTTTTAGATGATTATACTGTTGATCCATTACCATTTGTTGGCATGAGCACTTATCCATATCCAGAAGGAGAAACTTACCCACAAGATGAAGAACATCAAGCTTATCTTTCGGAATGGAATACCCGATATTACGAAAGACCAATGAGAATGGGCGGCTCATTACCGTATTCCTTCAATAATACAGTATTTGAAAATACTATTATAGGAAGTAGTTCTGGTTATGGTTTATATCTATACGAGGAAGATTCAACATTGTTGCTAAATAACAATATCTCAGATGTAGAGATTGGTATTTATCTAGAGGATTCAAGTTATACTTTAATTAGTGGAAACAATATATTCGATGTCGAAACAGGTATGTACCTTGGTGATTCTGATTATAATGAAATCTATGAAAATGAAATAGAAGCTTTTGAGGGCAGAGGAATTAATGTTAGGTACTCTGATTACAATGAAATCTTTGATAATATACTCTTTGTAGACAGTACCGATAATTGTGATTATGGCGGACCTGGCTGTGGAGGAATTTATGTCGTTGGCTGTTCTTATGTGAACATAATCACTGACAATGACATTACTTCCCTTTATGGTCATGGTATTGCTATCGGTGGTTGTGGCGAAGACAACGACTTCATTGGCAATACGCTAACTATAACTAACGATGAAAGCAACTACTACGCATTCTATGCCTTTGAAGGTGGTGATGGCTGTTCTTACTACAATACTTTCTTACACAACAGAATTTTCAGCGATTACTGGATCTATGATGATTGTGATGGAAATGACTATAGCGATGATTATTCAGGAAATATCTACTATTTTGCAGATGCAACTCCAAGCTGGGAAGTGTACGATGATCTTTATGATACTACAGACCCAGAAGATGGTTGGGCAGATGAAGGAGATTTTGTACCATTTAGTTATGGTACTTTAGAAGATGAAGATCTGTGGTATGATTATGGTGAAGATTGGCATCCAGCACTAACAGATGACCCATCCATACATTCAGTTGATGTTGAATTAGTTTCTCCTGAAGATGAAGCACAAGCGTTAAGTCCGATTATTTTTACTTACATACCATCAGTTGGCTGGGAAGGCCAAACTATCGAAAATTGCGATATAACTGTTCAAACTGTTGAAGGAGGAGAAGTAACTGAAATAGATCCAGGTGAACAAGATGGTTTAGTTGCTTTATGGCACTTTAACGATGATTATCTTGATTCATCAGGAAATGGCCATGATGGAACTCCTGAAGGTGATACTTATCTCACTCCTGATTCGCGACTTGGCGATGGTGCGGTATTTCTAGATGGTGATCTTGATTATGTATCAGTGCCTGATTCAGGTGATTTTGATGATGGCCCTGATCTTACCTTTGCTGCATGGGTACATTTTGATGGAGAATCTACAAATTGGAATAGAATAGTTTCAAAACGTCTAGATTGTTGTGATGGAGAACCGGGTTGGGAGATCACTCTCGATGGTGGTGATGGCACAGATATTTATGTATCTGATAATGGCTGGGGAGGATTTATCAACGGCCAGTGTGTTGACAGCTGGACTGATGGTAATTGGCACCATGTTGCTGTTACATACGATGAAGATACTGCATCAGTATATTGCGATGGTGAGTTCAAATTTTCAGGAGCAGTTAATTCAATAAGTCCAAATGACCAAGATTTACTTCTCGGCAAAATTGAATCAGAAGATAGTACTAGTTGGGTTGGTGCTATGGATGAAGTTGCCATCTGGAATCGTGCTCTCTCAGAAGATGAAGTGGAAGAACTTTATACTAGCTATACTTACTATACTGACTCTTCCTCTTCAATAGATGAAGGTGAAGAAAATACATTCACAATGGAATTACCTGATGGTGAATATTATTGGAGTGTTGAATGTACTGATAATCTGGATATAACTGGAGAATCGGAAACATGGCTTTTAACAGTTGGTGAAGAAGAACCTCCAGAAGAAGATGGTAATCCATCTCCTTCAAAACCACAACTTTCAATTGATCTAGATAGTTCCTGTGAAGACAACACAATAACCGTTACAAGCAATGGCGATGAAGTTGCCGGCGTTTCAGCAACTGTCCTTAATTACGATACTATGACCAACATTGCAAGTGGAAACACAGATGCAAATGGTGAACTGAGCTTCAGTGATTGCGGCAAAACTGTAAAAGTAAGTGCTTCAAAATCAAATTACAAGTCTGCAACTGGCATATACACACTTGATGACTGCTGTGAAGAAGAACAAGTTGGTTGTATAGATGATTCAGATTGTCTTTCAACAAAAGAATGTGTTAATGGTGCCTGCGTTGCTGTTGAATGTGAATGTGGCACAGTTCAAAACCACCAATGTGTTCCATATGACTGTTGCTTAGATTCAGACTGCAATGAAGGTGAAGTTTGTACTGAACATGCGTGCGTATCGGTTCCTGTTGAGCCAGAATGCACTTCTAATGATGACTGTGCTTCAGGAATGGAATGTAGTAATGGAATTTGCATTGAAGTCGAACCACCTGAGGATCTTGAAGATTTAGCGACCCAAACAATAAATACTGCTCAAGACGCAATAGATACTGCCAAATCAGAAGGCAAAGATACAAGTGAGGCAGAAGCAAAGCTTGCAGCAGCATGGGCCGCATATGAAGCAGGCAATTTTGAAGAAGCAAAAAATCTTGCAGAAGAAGCAAAGCAATTGGCACTCAATGCAGCTGCACAACCAGCAAATCAAACAGGAACAGAAATTGAAGTTACTGAAACTCAACAAGACAATAATGTCGTCTTTGTAACTGTTTTCTTACTATTGGTATTAGCAGCATTATGCATTTACTGGGTTGTCTCACGAAAACCTGCTAAGAAGAAAAAATAATCTAATTCTTTAATTTTTCTTAAATTTTGCAAGTTCTGTTGAGTAAAACATACATTTAAGACATCTTTGACCACAATACTTTTTATGAGGCAGGTAACTAGACAACTTGATAAACGACCAGTTATTATAACAAAAGATAAATGCCCGTTGACCGATACTCTTTGGTTTCCAATAAAACCAGAAGATGCTAGAGAAATGCATTTACTTGATCTATCTGGAGCTTTGAAACTTTGGCATCCTGGCATAGACTCAAGAATATTTCTTCTTTGTAGAAATGGACAACAAATGGAACGAAGTCTTTCTTCTAAGAAAATTTTATCTTTTGCTGACATTTCAGATGCGGCAAAACAGGGCTGTGAAGGAATTGTTATTCCGACTACAGCAATTGACATACGTTGGGTAACTCGTGCTGATATGATAGATAGAAATATTATGGAATTATCAGTTAGATTGGCATTACTAATAACGTATACTAATGAAATTCCAGCGGTTTTAGATCTACATGATGCGGATAAGGCCCTGGGGTCCTTGTCTTTACAATTTGGAAACTGCTATCATATGTCCACATTATTAACCGCCATACTTAGAAAAAACGGAGTTCCTGCGCGTTTAGTTGGTTATGAAGATGAATCCGATGCATCGCCCAAAAATCATTGGTGGGTTCAAGCATATGTTGATTCTGAATGGAGAGATTATGATGCTTGTTTTGTGCCTGCTTTGTTACAACATGCAGTTGCTCAGGCCACCAGTTCAATTAGAAAAGACAAGACACTTAGAAAAGCCCTTGTATCTGCTGTTATTGATACTCTTGAAGAATCAAGAATAAAACAACCAGTAACATTTGTAGAGGATAAAAAATACAGGTATGGTATAGAAGGATTTGTGCCAGCTGAATTTGAATTATAAATTTTCAACTCTTAATGTGATACTTTTTGTTCCATCAGAGTTAATCTGAGTTATTTTATATCCTTTAAAATTTATCGAAGGTTTCTCAAAAGGAGACATGCTGTGAAGGTATTCTGTTTCTTCCATACTTCCTTTTTTTAATTTCAGAGTAACTTTCAATTCTTCTTCGCCTGAATCTTTCCCCATATCCATAGGTAATCTTTTCACTATGATTTCTTCTACTATTATGCCAAGATCATCTACTTCAAATTTCTCTCCTTGTTTAAGCTTCTTTTCATTCATAAATTACATTCCAATGAAACATTTATATATTAAATAAATCAATCTGATCTTCTCTCAGCATTTTGCATAAATTGGATGAGCCTTTGATTAGTTTCTTTAGGATCTTCTATGTGTGGGAAATGTCCAGATCTAAATAATTCGAGTTCTACATCTGCATTTATTTCTCGAATTACATCATACGTATGTGGTGCGACTAGCGGATCAAATTTACCTGTGAAAACTGTTGTTGGTACATTTATTTCTGCCATTGCATCGGCAATCTCTCTCCAAATTCTAATCATATTTATTACTGGCACTATCACTGCTGCTGGATTTCTTTTTGCCATTGTATTTACATTATCCCAGAATTCTTTGTTCGTATCAAGAACTTCTTTTCTAAATTCTGGTGTACTCCCAAGTTCGTTTTCTCTTTTTACTTGCCAAGTACTTATGAATTCGCTCAACTTCACTGTTGCTCGTGTCATAAATCTAACGAAAGAACCAACTCTGTCGTTGTCTCTTTTAATAACAACATTTAGGAATTTTAGTAAATTCAGTGATATCTTTCCAATAGCCCCTGCAAGTGTTTTAGCCGGATCCCCTACATTTGCTGGTGCTATTAATGAAAGTGAAAGCAGTTCTATATTGTGCATTTTTTGTGCAAATTTAGCTACACCTGTCGCAATACCACCGCCCATGCTATGGCCCACTATGTGCAGTTGCATCTTTTTACCCTCACCTTCATTTTCTAGTAATCTTAATGCATTCCAAATACATGTTCCTAGGTACTCACTAGCTGTTTCCTGGAATGTACTGTTTCCCGTACCAGGATTGTTTATTGTTAATACGGTATATTCATGCTTAGTGAGTTCAATAGCCTGTTTATAATACTCCCAATACCCCTCACAGGTCCAGCCTGGAATAAGAAGAACTACTTTTCCATTGTTTCTTACCATTGGTTTATCTTTATAATACTCTACCAGTACTCCTTTGGAGGTTTCAAAACTATTTCTTCCATTTTTTCTTTGCATAGGTTGTACTATTTGTAAATATGCCATAGTTGCATTTTATGTTTAGAAAGGCATATAAAGAGATTTTCACTGCTGATCAATACTTAAAATTTTTTCTTTCCATCGTTCCCGGCCTTCTTCTGGAAGTGGGGGTAATCTACAATATTTAAGTATGCCTAAATCCGGGATATCAGTTTTCATTAAAATATTTCTTACAATGGAATTAGGATCGCCATCTGCTGTAATAAATGCTTTTAACAGTGCCGTTGCAGTTTCTCTATCAAATACATCTGATATCCGACCAGTAATTAATGTTCTAAAGCACCAGGTATCATATAGTGACCAAACCGGATGAATTCCCGTTCTTTGCATCTCTGATTCAACAAAACGTTCAAGTTCTTCTTTTGTTACTTCTCTTTTTGGTATTTCTTTAAGCTTGCCCATTGGCCCTTCAGAACCTTTGCCTCCTCCTGAGATAACTTTTAGTCGAAAGGATGCCGGCCTTTTTGGTAATCGTCTTTCCTGCTTTTTGAGTGATTGATCCATACGTTCGTGCTCCATGCCGTGCTTTATATTTTATTATTTCAAAATATTTATAAATTTACTTATTTATCCACATTTTATAACTTAACTCATACTTTGAGGAGCATTAATAATTATTATGTTGAACAAGGATTTCTATGCGCTATCTCTTATTAATTTTAGGATTTTTGCTGATTATTGGGTGTACTCAAACAGAGACTACTGAAAATGAAACCATTGAACAAGTTCAAGAAAATGAGACAATTGTTCCGGGAGACACTGTCATCTACCACCCCACTTCCTTACCAACCGAATTAGTTCAACCAGAAGATCTAACTTATTTAGGTGCATTCCGTCTTCCTGGCCCGTCAGGAGGTTCGAATTGGGAGTATAGCGGATATGCAGCAACATATTATCCCGATGGAGATCCAAGCGGAACTGATGATTATCCTGGATCTCTTTTTGCTATTGGCCATGACCACCACCAACAAATTTCAGAAATTAGTATACCAGCTCCAATAATTTCTGACAATATCGAAGATTTGAATACTGCCACTACTCTCCAGCCATTTACTGATGTTACTGGTGGAATGTATGGTTACTTAGAAATCCCCAGGGCGGGCCTTGAGTATTTACCTGCTCAAGGTTCTCAGACAACCGGTAAATTATATTTCGCATGGGGACAGCATTTTGAATTTGAAGCTGTTCCAACACACGGATGGTGTGAGACTGATCTATCTAATCCTCAAATAGCTGGCCCATGGTATTTAGATGGTTACAGCAATTATGCTACAAATGATTATCTTTTTGAAATTCCAGCTGATTGGGCCGGAGTAAATACGCCTGGCCAAAGACTTGCAACCGGGAGATTTAGAGATGGGCTTTGGTCCGGAAGGGGCCCAGCATTATTTGCATATGGGCCATGGAATGATGGCAATCCTCCTTTGCCAAATAGCACTATTGAATCGCTAACCACATTGTTACTTTATGGAACGCAACTTCCTGGTGTCGCAGAACTAGAAACTGATACTTCTATGGCAATGAATGGTTTCAGTGAAGCTGATGAATGGTCTGGAGGGGCATGGTTGACATCAGATAACAAATCGGCAGTTATATTTGTCGGTACTAAAGGATTAGGAAATACTTGGTATGGATATTCCAATGGTGTAACATATCCAACAAGTGGTGATCCAAATGAGGTATACCCGGATGTACCTGATTGGCCTCATAATGAACGGGGTTGGTGGTCAGAAGATATCGAGGCACAAATTATTTTCTTTGACCCTGCTGATCTTGCTGCTGTTGCAAATGGAGAAAAAGAAAGATACGAGCCACAACCTTATGCTATATTGAACATTGATGATTATTTTTTTGATCCTGGATTTGATTACGAAAAAGGGAAACGCTATCTTGTTGGAGCGGCTGCATTTGATCGGGCAAATAGTTTCTTGTATGTTTTCGAGAGATTAGCTGATGAAGATAAGAGTGTGATTCATGTCTGGAAAGTTGAATGATTAATCTTCATATAAGCAACATTTTTGTTCAACATCGCAAGCCAACTGAGATATACTGAATGAGGCAGGACATTCTGATGCACAATACCCCCCATTCTTTTCACAAGCATTAGATCCACAGTCTTCAGGACAACTTAAGACAAGATCATGATCTGGGCAAGGAACAAATACTGCTCCCGGTGGACATGGTGGGCACAAGCCTCTGCTTATGTACACATTTTCTTCATCAGTACAAGTGCCATCTCCGCAACTATTCTGAGGAGGAGTTATACATCCCATCAGAATCAAAGAAACCAATAAACAATATTTAATCATGTTTTATTGCATGCCCCAATTCTTTTAAAGTATTCTTCCGTATGTTTTTCATGATCCCCGACATTGCCATTTCTTATCTTGATTGGATTTCTGACATCATAGCAGCTTTTGGTATCATCTTGATTACTTATGCTGCTTTTCTCACAATCTACAGAATGATTCGAATAGAAGTTCTGCATGAAAAGCGTTTTCATCATTATGAAAATACCAAACGAGTTCTTATCCAAAAGATCATTCTGTCACTTGACTTTTTCGTTGCTGCCGACTTGATAAAATTGGCCATAGTTTCAAATCTCAATGAGATAGTAACAATAGCAGTTATTGTTGCCATAAGAACTGTCTTGAGCTGGTCTCTGAGCCGTGAAGTGCATCTACACAAAGAATAAGCTCTTCTATTGTTTTTGCTTTCATTATCCTATTTCTACTAGCTGCAGCATTCTTGCTCCCTCTCAAAAAATTAATGGCCTTTATCTTTACATCATGAACTTCTGCCTTTCCGAGATATTCATTACAAAGTGAGATATATTCTTCAAGAAGAACCCTTGCCCGTGCTTTTGAATTTATAAAAACCATTGGATTTGACATAGCAGCACGGCATATCATAAAAGAATCACAATAACCCTGCTTTATCATCTCTTCTCCGTGTTGCGCATTCATTATATCCCCATTGCCAACAATCGGTATGCTTAATGCTTTTTTCAATGCTTTAATGGCTTCCCAATCTGCATTTCCACTATATCCTTGTTTAGCAGTTCTTCCGTGAATAATTAAAAAATCAACATCTACATTCTCAAGTTTTTTACAAAGTGAAAGCGTCTCTGCAAAATTTGGTTTCATCCTTATCTTAACAGAAACTGGCTTATCTATATTCTTTTTCATCTCCAATGCTGATTCAACAATTTTTTCTGGAAATTCCAGCATAGCACTTCCGCCGCCATACCCCATCGTTCTGCTGGAAGGGCAGCCACAATTAATGTTGTACCAACTTACAAATGGCACCAGAGCATCTATTATCTTACACGCCTTTCCTATCTCTCTCGGATTATTATTTACGAGTTGTATGCCAAGGTTTTTTTCTTTTGGATTAGCATCTAATGCTATTTTACTTGATACCACTCGCGTTGCATTTATTAGAGGGATGCAAGTTGCTTCTGCTCCGTATTTCTGACATAACAGGCGAAATGGCAGATTGGAATAATCATTAATAGGAGAAAGAAAACTTCTATACATTAAAGAGTGTTATTGATACAAAGAAACAAAAATCACATGGGCAAATGCTTGGAAAAAGACGGAGTTGCAGTATACCACTTAAATCTTTGATATCCGCTGTTTTTTACAGAAGGCCCTATTGAGAGTATCTCCACATTTAAGGAGCTATCTCTTTTTGCCCACATGTTTTAAGCACCCTTGCAAGCTCCCCCATAACTCCGCTAACGCGAGTAACCATCCTCACTGTCTCCTCCTCCCTCATCTTAAACCACCCATCTTACTTTAGCCATGTGTTATATTTATATGTTTTCTAAAATATGCTGTTGTTTTAGAACAGTTGTTTATAACCTTTCCTGTAATTTGAAACATTGAAGCGTATTTTTTCTATAAAAAACCACTTTTCCAAATTCTTGGAAAACTTTAAATTAGCAGACTGGTGAGTGAATGGTGATGGTAAGCCTAGACATTGCTTTTGCTATTGTTCCCGGTTTAATCCTCTTTCTTTATGGTATAGATAATTTTAGTAAAGAAATCGAGAGGATTGCTGGAGAAAAATTCCGCACTTTACTCACTAAAGTAACAAAAACAAGGGTTGGTGGTGCATTTCTTGGTGCTTTGGTTACTGCCACTATCCAATCCAGTACTGCGACTACTGTTATCGTTGTAGGGTTGGTCGGTGCAGGAGTCATTCCATTTATCCAGAGTATTAGTATTATCATAGGAGCGAATGTAGGTACAACAATCACAGGGCAGCTTGTTGCTCTGAAACTCACCGCATTTGCACCATTCTTTATTTTACTTGGGTTTCTTCTCAGTATCTTTGGAAGAAAATACAAATTTCTCGGAAAACCGCTCTTTTATTTCGGTCTGGTTTTTTTTGGTCTCACTCTAATTTCCCAGGCCATTGAACCTATCAAGGATGACCCCTCAATTGTCGAAATCTTCTCCCAACTTTCGAATATCTTTCTAGCTATATTGGCAGGATTTCTATTCACTGTAGTCATGCAATCCAGTTCTGTAACTACTGGTATTGTTGTTCTTTTGGTTGGTGGCGGGCTCCTTACACTTGAACAGGGCATTCCACTTATAATGGGTGCAAATATAGGGACCACATCTACCTCTCTTTTTGCTGCATGGAATATGGATCTTTTTGCAAGAAGAGCTGCAATGGCCCACTTTCTCTTTAATGTTGGAGGGGTAATCATTTTCCTTCCACTATTGCCCCTTTTTTCTGATGTTGTTGTTAATTTTGGCGGTTCAGCTGCACAACAAATGGCCAATGCACACACACTATTCAATGTGATTATTGCCGTAATCTTTCTCATTGTTTTAAGGCCATTTACCAATCTGGTGGAGAAACTTGTTCCAGGTACAGAACGAGAAATAGTATTCAAAACCAAATACCTTAACGCTCATTTGCCAAAATCAAACCAAAAGGCATTTTCTCTGATTGAAAAAGAGCTTCAGCATTCCCTCGATGTAACCTTGGAGATGTTCAAACATTCGATGCTCATGCTCAAAGATGGTAATGGTAAGCTTTTGCGAAAAGTATCGAAATTAGAATCGTTCAATGATTTTCTTGACGATAAAATAAGTGGGGCATTGATAGAAATGTCCCCAAGAGAGTTAAATAAAAAAGAGGCAGAAAAAACTCTTTTGTTGGTAAGAATTTCTAATGCTACTGAACAATTAGGTGATACTGCAAAAAATCTTGCATTTCTTGGAGAAACAATGAAAGAATCAACCCTTCATTTTTCTCATAACTCTCTTGTTGATTTGGAAAAAGTTTATGATCAATTTGAAAAAAATCTATCATTAATCTCCAAATACACCCCAGTTATCACAGATAAGGAGCGCGAACAGCTCAGAAAAAATGATGTTGTCTTACGGGAACTTATAACTGCCCAATACAAAGATCACATGAAAATGTTATGTTCTAAAGAAACATATGCCGGCACTAGTTTTGTGGATGCACTTTCTCTTATTGAATCTGCAAATGCCAAAATAAGGGAAATAAGGAAACTTTCAGAGGAATATGCCCGACTTTGACAAACAGCAAACATTTAAATCTTTTAACATGCCTCTAAATCTTGCAACTTTTCTAGGAAATGAGAGGTGAAGTAACATGGAAGAACCAAAAACAATAGAAGAACCACGAATGGAAGAAAAACCACCAGAACGACGAAGGGACGACAATACAGTATACATTGGTAAAAAAGGAACCATGGGCTATGTTTTAGCTGTAGTTACACAGTTTAACAATGGTGCTGAAGTGGTTGTTGTTAAAGCAAGGGGAAAACTAATATCAAGAGCTGTAGATGTTGTTGAGATCGTAAGACATAGATTTCTACCAAATACAAAAGTACAAGATATCGCAATATCGACTGAGGAACTTACATCTGAAGATGGTTCCAAGAACAAAGTGTCCTCTATAGAGGTTAAGATAGCAAAATAAACGGTGTTATATTGAGAGGAGTCCTTGATAAGAAAGGTGCGTTCCTTGCACTTTTTTTTGGTGCAACACTTTTTTTCTTCGGGGGCTTTAATTATCTTTTTCTTATGCTTATTTTCTTTTTTCTTGCAATAATCATCACTAAGTATGAATATGAACTAAAGCGCAATTTAGGTCTTTATGAACATGAGCGAGGCTGGGAGAACGTGTTATCAAACGGGCTTCTTCCATCTATTTTAGCTGTTCTTTCTCCAATAACTGGCCCAATTCCATTTATTGCTTCTATGGCTGCCATAACAGCCGATAAATTTGGCTCTGAAATTGGAGTATTAGAAGCAGATGATCCAATCTCATTATTTGATCTTAAGAATGTTAAACCTGGTACAAGCGGAGCAATGAGTAAAATTGGAACTATTGGGTCTTTGGCAGGGGCAACTTTGATAGGCATCTGTGCGATATATGTTTTTGGTATAACTCCAATCCAAGCCCTCCTAATTGGCTTTACAGGTCTTGCCGGTTCCATTATTGATAGTATTTTTGGTGTTTTTGAGGAGCGCGGCATTGGAACAAAAGGAACTACTAATTTCATCTGTTCTTTAACCGGAGCACTTATAGGATACTTTTTAATAGCATAAATGTCATAAGCAAAGAGGGTTTTCAAATATCCAAGGTAAAATATAAATCGGGATCGAAAACCCCAAGAAGAAATACTGAGAGGGTTTTCAAATGAAAGCATTTATTTTAGCTGGTGGAGAAGGCACTAGATTAAGACCTTACACATATGCAACTCCAAAACCAATGCTTCCAATCGGAGGGAAGCCGATATTGCAATATGTTATAGAAAACATAAAAAGAGCGGGCATCAAAGATTATCTACTTACGGTTGGTTATCTTCACGAACAGATAACAAACTATTTTGGTAATGGTTCCAAATTCGATGTTCGTATTGAATATGCTATTGAAAATGAGAAGATGAATACTGCAGGTTCTGTGCTCCCACACGCCGACAAGGTCAATAGCACATTCATTGTAGCTATGGGGGACCACATTACTAATATTGACATTAAGAAAATGATCGAACACCACAAAAAAACTGGTGCTATTGCCACCATTGCATTGTTACAACATCAGATCCCTATCCAATTTGGTATGGCTGAAGTGGAAAATGGTCTTGTAACTGGTTTCAAAGAAAAACCCATCTTAAATCATCTTTACAACGTTGCAATTTATGTTTTTGAACCAGAAATTTTCAAATATATCAAATCAAAAGAAGATTTTGCCAAGGATGTTTTTCCTAGAATGCTTAAAAAAGGAGAAAAAATAAGTGCATTTATCTTCGACGATGTTTGGTTTGATATAGGACAAGTAAGTGAATACGAGCGTTTAAATGAAGAATTTGAAACTTCTAAACTTCTGAAAGATCTAGGCTCTAAGAAATAATGCCAGAACTATGATTGCACAAACACATTCCATTAACATAAACACAAATGCGAGCTTTTTCTCAGTTATTCCATTAGATAATTTCATGATATACTGTGCCAGGCCGACCGGTTTTGGAGGAGAATATAATTTACCACCATTGTAAATCCCGCCCCATCCTCTGCTTGGGAATTTATTGATTGCTTTTATGAAAAAGTCTATTACATATGGTATTACTAGAATAGCACCAGCAGTCTCTAGATTTCCTACTATTACGGCTGTTGCTAAACTGGCCCCTATTGTAAGGTTTCCAACGTCCCCAGGGAATATCTTTGAAGGATAAATATTGAAACAAAGGAAGCCAACAAGAGCTCCGAGCATAGATAATGAAATTACTAACATTTCAATTTTCCCATGGTAGGCAGCCAAAATAGACGTTGTTGCGAATATTACGATCCCCATCTTTGTTTCCATGCCGTTAAATCCAGCGAGCATATTGGTTAGGTTTGAAGCAACGGCAATTCCTATGGGAATCAAGAATAAAACATAAATCAGGCCTAAATCTATGACCCCTATTAATGGGAAATTTATAGCAGTACTCCCAGCAGCTTTAACAACAACTAGGGGTATTGCTGCGAGAAGTGGTGAAAGGGCCTTTATAATTTGTGGGATATTGACTAGATCATCCACTACCCCTATGAACGCTATAGAATGGATAGTTATGAGAGCTGCGAGTATGAATATAAGGTTGAATTCTAAACTGAAAAATGTTTGGAAAAAAATAGCCGTTAGGATTCCGACAGTAGCACCGGCAATTATTGCCAATCCACCCATTTCTGCAACTTCCGGTTGTCCTTGTTTGTTTATGTCTTTCCCCAATATTCCTACTTTTTTGAGTCTGGGCAATAGAAATTGTGTAATTGTAAATGACATTAAAAGTGCTATTACAAAAAGCAACAGAACTTCAATCATTTTTATATTCTTACCTGCTATATTTTTAAGGATGTTGAGATGGCCAGATGTTTAGTAACCGGAGGAGCAGGATTTATAGGATCGCACATAGCCGAAGCACTACTTAATGAAGACCACGAAGTTGTTATTCTTGATAATCTTTCAAATGGAAAATTAGAAAATATTTGTAATCAAAAAATTATTCGTGGCACAATAACTAACACATATGATGTAGAAAAAACTATTAAAGATGTTGAATTTATTTTTCATGAGGCTGCTTTGATTTCTGTAACTGAATCAATGAAAGATCCAAAGCAGACTTTATTGGTAAATGTGGATGGATCAAAGAATCTAATTGAGGCAGCAGTAAAACATGGTGTAGAAAAAATAATTCTTGCTTCTTCAGCTGCCGTATACGGTGCATCCCCGCCTCCGTTATCTGAAAATGCAAAAACAGAACCACTTTCACCATATGGGGAATCCAAATTAATAATGGAAAAAACTGCATCTCAATATGCTGAACAGTATGGAATGCGGTTTTCTGCCTTGAGATACTTCAATGTTTATGGCCCACGCCAAAATATTCACTCTCAATACTCTGGGGTAATTTCAAATTTTATCAATTCTTTAATGAACGAAAAACAACCAGTAGTACATGGGGATGGCAAGCAAACAAGAGATTTCATATATGTGAAAGATGTAGCCGCGGCCAATCTGCTATCTATGAAAACTAAAAATGATGATGGTCAGTGCATTAACATAGCAACTGGCAAACCAATAAGCATTCTTGAATTATTAGAAACCATCTCAAAAATCATGAAAAAAGACATTAAACCTAAAATACAGGAACCACGAGAAGGTGATATCAAATATTCATTTGCCGATGTTTCAAAAGCTAAACAGCTTCTTAATTTCGAAGCACACTACTCTTTAGAAAAAGGATTAAAAGAAACAATAGAATCGTGGCATTAGCATCTTATTTTTTCTAATACTTCCTTTGCACGATCTACATTGAAGTTTTTCTCTTCTGCCAGAATATCTGCCACCTTGTCAATCTCTTCAGATGTGGATGCTCCAGCATATGCTGCAATATTCCTTGCATGGAGCTTCATATGTCCTTTCTGAATTCCTACGGTACCTAATGCTGATAATGCAGCAAAATTATTCGCCAACCCTACACATGCCATCGTCATTGCAAGTTCCTGAGAACTTTTCACATCCATTATTTTTAGAGCTATATTTGCAGTTGGGTTGCTGTTAAGTGCAGGTCCAACTGTGGCAACTGCAAGTGGAAGTTCGATAGTACCGACAAGGTCTCCATTTTCGTTTTTATAATAATGTGTTAATGGTTTGTAGTTTCCAATTGCTGCATAAGAATGAGCTCCAGCTTCTACTGAACGCCAATCATTTCCTGTTGCCATTGCAACTGCATCGATGCCATTCATTATTCCTTTATTGTGTGTTGAGCATCTGTGAATATCAACTTTTGCAAACTCATAAGCGTCTAGAACTCCTTCAATTATGTTCTTTCCTATAATATCTTTTTTCCATACTGCTGAAGCACGTACTTTTCTTTTTGTTGCAAGATTGGTCACTATTCTTAATTTCACTTCGCCTTCTGTCAATTTTTTTATAGTTGGTGCAACTCCTTCTAGAGTTGTATTAACCATGTTGGCACCCTGAGCATTTCCAACATTTATGTCAAAGTTCAGGATTATCATCTGACCTCTTTCAGTTTCTAGAGCCTTTGCTTCGAAATCTCTTACCCCGCAGCCATATTGTTCAACATGTTTCATGAATTCCGATGCTTTGTTCAAGACTTCTATTTTGTTTATTTCAAGATTTTTCATTGCCATCTCAATATCTTCAATCTGAATCACTTGGATTTGACCGATCATAATAGATTCATCTGCTTCTGCTTTGAATCCTTCTGGTAATGTCTGTTTTGCTGCTCTACATGCAGCTGCTATAACAGAAGGCTCCTCAACAGCCATTGGAATTACTTTTTCAGTTCCGTTTATAACAAAATTTGTTGCGATACCAAGAGGAAGATGGATTGATCCTATAACATTCTCAACTACTCTATCTGCTTTATCAAGTTCTAATGCTCCACTGTTTACTAGTGTTTTCACTTCATCTTCACTAAGTTTGCATTGTTCTTTTACTATCTTGAGTCTTTCCTCTACACCGAGTTTATAGAATCCTGAAAATTTGCTCATTTTTACACCTTCTTATATGCGTTCTCTAGTTTTCCTAATGCTTTACCTATTTTGGAGAATGCATGATCTGTTTTTTTCATATAGATCATTCTAAACACTTCTTCTAAATCTTTCTCATCTCCTTCTCCTAAATAATATCTCCCCTTTTTTCTTGTAAGAATACTGGAATTTTTCAATCTTTGTAAATGATAATAGATTGCTTTTGGATTTTGTTTATTTTTACTTTTTTCTTCCAATCTTAAAATAATATCCTTTGTTGTTGGAGGTTCAGCCTTTACATGAAATTCAAAGAGCACATCTAACACATCAAGCAACAATGTCCTACTTTCGTTAGGTGCTATCATTCCAAGTGAAAGAGCTATCCATCTCAATAAAGATTTTCTTGCTAATAACACATCATCTGGAAGCGCAAGTTCCCTTATTGTTAATTCTGAATTTATCAGTTTAGATTCGGGAATCATATCCCAAATTTCAATAATAAATATTATAAGTATGATTGTGAAAGTAACTTTGGTGTTTTAGTGGTCAATCTTAGTCTCAGAATCCATCCAGATGTTCTTTTTGCTTATTCTTCAACTTATGTAGAAGTTATCATAAGAGTAGAAAACCCTGGAGATCATGCTGTATGGGCCGAAGCAGATATTTCTGTTCCTGACCATATCTCACTAGCACCAAATACAGAGTTAAGGAAAGGCCGAGTACGTGTTGGAATAATAGATGGGAAGCAGTTTCTGGAAAAAGCAGTAAGGGTCTATAGTAATACCTATACAAATCCCCAAATGTATCACTGTGCCATTACTTTATACATATTCAATAAGGACGGTATAATCGATAGCAGAATGGAAAAATCCTCTGATATCAGATGTGAAATGAAAAAAGAAGCCTCATTCTAAATTAGCTTAATATGCTGGTCAGCCACCATATGTGAGAAATAACCGGCAATTCCAGCCACAGCAATTCCTAATCCAGCAAAAAAATACATCAAAACTCCAAAAACTATTGTTGCCAGTATGGTGTGGGTTATCCCTCTATGATTTGGTTTGAAGAATTTGAAAAAGACAAAATAAACTCCAACCAAAGCAAAGAATATTGTTGCAATTCCAGAAACTTGTTCTAAGTTTGGTAAACATACGACACTACCACATTTAGAACCATATGCACTCAGAAATGAAAATCCAATAAAACCCATATCCAGCAGTTGTCTGCCCTTACTTGTATCATGATCTAAATCAGGAACAAGAGCAGCCAATCCCCCTATCGCTCCAAATAGAATGATTGTTATTGTATCTCTTGTTCCTAAAATTAATACTGCAATTATAGCAAATATTATTCCTATCAATACGTGGGAGCGCCAATTCATAAAAGAAAAAGGAAAAGAAAATTTAAAAATTAAGAGAGTTCGAATTCAACATTCACAGTTGCGCTTGCTTCTACTTCTCCAGCAGAAAGTTCGGTTGGTATAGCTTCAGCTGCGTATTCTAGACCTCCATAATAGCTCTTATAGCTGTAATAGGGGTAGTATGATGATTCACTGGCCGAAACAGCCCTGCCAAGAGTTACACCAAGACCCGTTGCTATATTCTGTGCTTTTTCTTTAGCATCTTCTGCAGCTGTTTTTAGAAGTTCTTTTTCAAGCTCTTCTCTTGTTTCATCCTTTAGTGTAAAGTAGATGTAATCAACAAATGTTTCATTTGTCCCTACACCGGTAACTGCGTCGATTATATCCCCTCCGCTCTCAAGATCACTCAAACTTAGTGTTAAAATATGGACAGTCTCGTAACCGGTAATTACATATTCATAATGGCAATAGGTATCGCAAACATATTCGCTTTCCCTCACTACATCAACGCTGTAAGAACTGCTTTGTATCTCTTCTTCAGGGACTCCCAAGGCTTCAAGCTCTTCTCTTACTTCTGCCATTACCTCAGCATTCCTTTCCTGAGAATCTTTTGCATTTTCATCTTCTGTTTCAACTCTGATGCTAATAATCAATAAATCCGGAGTTACCTGCTGCGAAGCAGTAGCTGAAACCGAAATTGTGTGTTCTGGAGGGGTACTTGATACATACACATTAGGCATTGATGTATCAGAAATGTTCACCTTTGGTGAATAATCAACCTGTGCAAGCATATAAGATCCTAATATTATTGCTAAAGCAAGGAAAAATGCCCCTACAACGAGCATCTTGCCAGTACATTCCTCTTTCATAATCATCACCTGTTTTGAGATTTAAAATGAACAATTTAAACCATTCTGTTTTTTCTGCTGTCAAAACCGAAAGTTAAACTGTGTTCCGTCCAATTGCTGTTACTGCCCCCCAATTACGTAGAAAACTTCTTCTGAATTCTGCTGTGCTGACTACATCCCCATCCTCAAATTCTCGATCGCCTGTAATCTCTCTTACTTCAGTTACCCTTCGTTCTGAAAATGCACGTGCTAAGTCTCTTCTCACTGCATCCTCCATTACCAAGCCGCCGGTGCGTTCTTCCTCCCTTGGTGTATATCTAATTGCATACGTTCTATTATCTACTTCAACAATAACTTCTAATGTTCTTTCCGGACTTCGTTCCCTTGTTTCTTCTAGTTCTGGGCCTGGCATAACAATAGCAACTTCAGGTCGATATGCAAAACCAAGATCTGCTAGAATATTTCCTCTCGTTCTCCAATCTAAATCTTCCCAATTTCTGAAATTATCAAGTCTTACATAATTCCTTCGCATTACTTCCAAAATTCCTTGTGTTATCTCTACATCTCTCACTACATCGGCACCTTGATCTCTGCTAACCGTCACATCTTCTCCTCTTTCACTTCTAGCTAAATAATCCATAACCCTATCATAATTCCCGCCCCATTGTTCAATCTGTTCTCGAAGTATTCTTTCTCCTTCTTCTCTTCTCTCAGTTGGTTGCGGCGTGCTTCTAACCGGGACTGCACTTAATGCGTCTCTGATTTCATCTACATCATGAATAGGTCCAGTGTAAAATTCTTCTGCTGCAGCCAGCCTATTTGCATACTCTCTTCTTATATCATCTTTATCTCTTCTCCATATGAAATATTCTGTTCTTCCATTTGGGTGTTCTTCTGTTTGGCTATGATTTCCATATGCCATTACAAAAGATCTTAGTCTATCATCACCAGCAGTTATTCTATCCAATGCTCTTTCTGCCATTTCTGGACTAATGCGTAAAAACGTACAATAAATTCGATAAGCCTCTACTGCAGTATCCCCATCTATCCCTTCTTCTCTTGCCCATCTTCGCATTCCTGCCTCTGTTTGCGACCCGATGTATACAGGGGAAGTCCAGCCGCCTATCTCTCTTCTTGATGTTTCATAATTCAAAGTAGCATCGATCAATACATTCTCTGAGAAATCTGGCTCCATTCCATCTCCATATGCACCACTTAGTATAGAAAGTGCAAGGTCTGCTGCTCTCTGCTGTTCCGTGGTACTGGCATGTAAATCTGATATAAAACCAGCACTGCCACCAGGACTTTCACTCACTTGGACAGTCTGTATAAATCTAATAAGAAAATCAGAGTCGACACCATATAATTGTCCTAATGCTCTAATATTTTGTTCATCATGTGCTGATAATGTTATTGGTTCTTCTACTTGTCTAAATGTCATATAATCACCAAAATACTACTCACATCTGTTTTATAGGTTTTTCTCTAAAAAACCATAAAATTTAAATTTTGAACACCCCCTCTTTATTATATGGCAGGGCATTCTACAAGAATTATTCAATTCCCCCACAGACCAAAGGAAAAATTCAATGGAAAAAAACCAGAGCCTGATCAATTAGCCCCAGTAATTTTTATGCCTCCTAAAGTCATCTCTTCTTTTGAAGCCTTAAGTTTACTCGGCTCATTAGTCAAAGCAGATCTTAGTGATCTACGTCTTGGTCTTTGTTTTCCAAGAAGGGTAAAGTTTCATTATTTCGGTGATGGTGCAGAAGTCTATGATAAAGGTTCTATAAAACCCCAATCTTCAGACCATCAAGAAACAATAGTTCAATGGGTCAAATACTGGTATTTCTCTATTACTAGAGAAGACGATCAGTTTCTAGCAAGATTTATGAGTAATTTTTCAGTTGCACACCGTCCGCCCATAGAATTAGCTTTTGATGCAGATACAATTGACCTGTTTTTACGTGCTGCTTGCCCGAAAGGCTTCTACCAGCAGCTAAAAAATGTGAAAAGTATTTAAATTTTTTGTACATAAACTTTTCTAGAATGAATCAATTTCTTGAAAAAAGTAAAACTGGGAGCATTTCAGAGGCTGTTTCTATTAGGCAAAGCTTGGGCCGACTTGTAATTGCAGATGCACACTCAACTTTTGAAAAACTTGACGATCCAGAATTTCTTAGAGATGCCATGATGCAAGCTGCAAAAGCAGGTCAGTTAAATGTACTTGATGTTGATGTCCATAGATTTGAACCACATGGAATAAGCGCTATTCTTGTGCTTCAAGAGTCTCATTTTTCTATTCACACTTGGCCTGAACATGGATATTTTGCTGTTGATATATTTGCATGTGGCAAGGAAGGCGACCCGGTTAAAGCAATGAGCGTCTTTCTGGAAGCTCTGGGGGCTAGTGAAAGAAAAGTATTGCAATTTGATAGAGGCACTCTTAGAAAATAATCATTATTCTAAAAAAGCTTTGAAAAATCCATCCAGAATCTATTTAATATTATTATGAGTTATGGCACCCATGAAGCCATTAGTGAAAAAACAGAAAAAATTTATTGAATGTTATGCCTGCAATCACCGCTGTAAAATTTTGGATGGGCGGGTTGGCATCTGCGGCGTCCGTGCCAATAATGGTGGAAAATTTAAGCTTCTTGTTTATGAAAGACCGTGTGCTGTTTGGATTGACCCCATAGAAAAAAAACCATTATTTCATTTTCTTCCTGGAACAAGTAGCTATTCTATCGGAACCTTTGGCTGCAATTTTTCCTGCGAATTTTGTCAGAATTATGACATATCTCAAGCACCACATGATGCGAAAGAAAAAGATCCAAAACAATGGCGCAATTATTTTGAAAATTTGATTAGAAGATGCCCAATTTTATCACCAGACGATGTTGTCAAAAATGCTATTAATGGAAATTGCAAAAGCATTTCATTCACCTATAATGAACCAACCATCTTCACTGAATATGCATTAGACATAATGAAAATTGCCAATAAGAAAAAAATCAAAGGCGTTTATGTCACTAATGGATACGAAACAAAAGAATGTTGGGAAAGATTAGATGGTTATATTCATGCAGCAAACATTGATCTTAAGGCATTCACTGAAAGATTTTATCGGGACATATGCCATGCCAAATTAGAGCCTGTCAAAGAATCTATCAAAATTGCAAAAGAAATGGGTATTTGGGTAGAAGTTACAACACTCATAGTTCCAGGGGAAAATGATAGTGAGGAAGAACTTAAGCAAATAGCAGAATTTTTATATAAAATTGATTCCGGGATGCCTTGGCACGTTACTGCTTTTAGACCAGCCTACAAAATGCTTAATAAACCTCCAACTTCTCCAGAAATTTTAATAAAAGCCAGAGAAATAGGGAAATCAGCTGGCCTAAAACACGTATATTGTGGGAATCTTTCCTATGCTTATTCAGAATTTGAAAAAACTATTTGCCCGAATTGTGAAAAAGAATTAATACGGAGGGTTGGATTTGAAGTAACACGTCATCATATAAAGAAAGGAAAGTGTAAGTTTTGTGGAATTAAGATAAATGGCATCTGGGAATAGTGATATAAAAACTTCAGTTCCAAATTCATTATGGCAATAAGATCACCCGCCGTGGCTGGTGCGTTTTATCCTGAAGATCCAACAGATCTAAGAGACATGATAGCTAAATTTTTGGATGATGCTGAGGATATAGAAATAAGCGACAGACTCTGTGGTTTGGTTGAACCCCATGCGGGTTATATTTATTCTGGCCCCACTGCTGCTTATGGCTACAAACTTCTTTCTAAATATTCTAGAGAAATAAAAAAAGTTATCTTGCTTGGTCCTTCTCATTTTGCTGCTTTTTTTGGTGCTGCAGAGTCTGATGCTGAAATATGGAGAACACCATTGGGGGATGTTGAAATTGGCAAATTGAGTGAAAAAGCAAAAAATAAGGAACTTTTTTCTCTTCATCCAGCTGCCCATGGCCCTGAACATTGTCTTGAAGTACAATTACCCTTCATACAAACAGTTCTAGCTGATTTTACTTTATATCCACTTCTTGTTTCTGATATTTCTCCTGATACATTGGCGAATGAAATTGCCAGACAATTTGATGAACATACTGTTGTAATTGCCAGTTCTGATCTCAGTCACTACCACCAATATGACGTTGCAAAAAAACGTGATCATGTTGCAAACGAAACAGTCCCTGCTCTTAATATAAATAAATTTGAAACGTCTGGAGATGCATGTGGAAAAACAGCTATTTTGACACTTATGTATCTTGCCAAGAAATTGAAATGGAAAGGCACATTCCTTGATTATAAAAATTCTGGTGATACTGCTGGTCCAAAAGATGGCGTTGTAGGTTATGGCTGTTATGCCTTTTACAAGTGATAAAATGTTTAGCTCTGAAGAAAAAGAATTTATGTTGAAAACTGCCCGAATGGCAATAAAGCATTATCTTGAAACTAGTGAGACGTTAGAAATAAAAGCCAGTGAATTACCATCACAGAAATTAACTGAGGATGGTGCATGTTTTGTTACCTTGCACTATAATGATCAATTACGAGGTTGCATAGGTTCTCTTGAAGCCCACAGACCTATCATTATGGATATTATCGAAAATGCACTTGCTTCAGCCTTTGGAGACCCACGTTTTCCTATGCTTACTAAAATCGAATTCCCAAAAATAAAGATAAGTATATCTGTGCTAACAAAACCAGAACCTTTGCCTATTAACGGACCAGATGATCTTTTGAACAAACTTGTTCCAAAAAAACATGGATTAATTCTTGAAAAAGACTTTCACAGAGCTACTTTCTTACCTGCTGTATGGGATGAAATACCAGATAAAGAAGAATTTCTAAACCATTTGAGTATGAAAGCAGGGTTACCTCCAAATGGGTGGAAGGACAAGGATGTAACATACAAAATATATGAATCAGAAGAATTTTCAGAATAAAACCAAGTTATAATGCTCTCTCTGTGGTAAAAAATAGATTTTTATATCCTTTGAAATAAAATGAAATAATGGGAAGATCAGTCTTTATACTACGTAGTCCTAAGGAAGGGCAGAATAAGGCTCAATTCAGAAAATTACAAGATGAACTAGGTGCGTATTCTCTCAAATTGGAGGGACCATGTTCAGATAAAAATGGTGCAGTGGCAGAATTAATCGAAGGCGTTAGAGAAAGAATGCGTTGCATTGCGCATCCAGTGGGTGCTACATTAGCCACTCTTACTCCTAGGAATATGCCATCAAGTGAAGCATCATGGTTACGCGAGCCCTTTTTGATAGTGCAAGATGGAATTGATGAGCTAACGGCTGGCTCTATCGCATGTTCCAATTCTATTGATTATCAAGGAGATTCTGTCAAACCTGTTAATGTCGAACAATTAACCCTGGTTGGATTAAGTGTTTTAAGAAGGCTGGGCATTGACAGTTTTTACTCATATGTTCATATTGATTCGAACCATCCAGTTGTACTGGCAGTCAAACAACTTAGTGGCTTTAATGTACATACCAGTACTCCATGTATCTTTCTACCTGGTGAAAACCCATACTTGGTTAGTTTTTTCCCACTGCGAATAATGCCTTATCCATCTCTAAGTCGTGGTTTCCCTCTTGAAGTCTTAGATGATGATGCCGTATTCTCGTTACTCAAAATTAAACAGGCACATCGCGCTGCAAGGAGTCTTATTGGAGATGTTAAAGCTAATAGTGTCGAACTTCAAAATGAAGGAGAATTAAGGGCAATGGTAATTGGACATCTTTTGTTTGAAGGTGCTTCATCTTGGACAATGGTTGAAGCCAAATATGGTATTAAGATATTAGATGCTTTATTCGGATCAGACCACAAAGATCTTAGAAGTGTTAGAGAAAAGGTAGATGAAACTCAGGTCCATGATCTTGTTTGTCCAATCAGTCATTCTACAATGGCTGCAAGAGAAATTCTTTGTGCTACCTTGAAACAACAATTACTTGATACGTTTAGTCAAGCAGAAATAACCTTAGATAATCTAAAGAAATTAGCTGAAAGACTTCCAAATCACGCATGCATCGGGAAATTATTCACCTATTTACACTTCGCAAACATAATGCAAGAACACATTCATCCTAAACAAGCATGCAAAGACTTACCGACAATAAACTAGGCCGCTTTTTCTTTTTCAAGTCTTCTTTTAATCGCTTTAAGGCTTACAAAACTATCTCTTTCCATTTCTTCAAGCTGGAATGAAATAAGTTTTTTCTGTTCTTCTAATCTGGGGATAAGAACATATTCAAGAGCATTAACACGCCTTTTGGTTTTTTCTATCTCTATGATTAGTCTTTTCATTGCAGTTTCTGTTTCTGCGAGTTTTATGACCATCTCCAAAATTTCGCTGAAATCTTCTACTGCAGTATCAATCTTTGCACTTGTTCCTGCAACAGAATAAGTTGGCGTATCAAGGAAATGCGTAATCTCCATCTCCGTATTAATGTGAGGTATTTTGACCCCCATAACATTTCTCACTTCTATATCAATATCTATCTCCTTTCGAAGATCAAGAGAAACTTTAGCTATTTCTTGAATTGGATGATAAGTCTCAGCAAGTGCAAGAGAACGATATCCTTCCACCATTTTAGCTGCTAGTTGGCCGCGCAAATCCTTTGCTTTTTTCAGGATTTTGAAGAACTCAAGAATAAGTGCATCACGCTTCTGTTTGAGCAATTTGTGTCCCTTTACAGCTAGTGCAATGCGATCCTTTGTCTTTATGAGTTCCATCCTTGTTGGAATAATGTCGGCCATCAAAACCCTCTAATATCTTTTTCTTGGGGTTTTGGATCCCCATCTTAAGTATTTCCTAGATCTCATTCAAAACCCTCTAATCTTCTTTCTTCGGTTTTTCTTTTCTTTTCAAGTATTTTGCCATGTGCTCTTTCTTTACTCTCTTTAGTTCTTCATCTGGTAATATCGCAAGAAGATCCCAAGCTATGCCAAGAGTTTCTTCTATACCCCTATTTTCATAAGGTCCCTGTTGTACGAATTTCTTTTCAAATTCATCTGCCACTCTAAGGAACTTTCTGTCAGTTGCTGAAAGCGCTTCTTCACCTACAACTGCACTAAGACTTCTCAGGTCTCTTCCGCTTGCATAACCAGCATAAATCTGATCGGAAACCCCTTTGTGATCTTCTCTTGTTTTCCCATCTCCTATACCTGAGTTCATAAGTCTGGAAAGTGAAGGCAATACATCAACAGGCGGATAGATATTTTTTCTGTGAATATCTCTGCTCAATAATATCTGTCCTTCTGTAATATACCCAGTAAGATCAGGGATTGGGTGTGTTTTATCATCACCAGGCATTGTTAGTACAGGAATCTGCGTTACTGAACCTTTACTTCCTCTTACCCTCCCTGCTCTTTCATAAATTGTAGAAAGATCAGTATACATGTACCCAGGATAACCTCTTCTTCCTGGTACTTCTTGTCTTGCAGAAGAAATTTCACGCAAAGCTTCACAATAATTGGTCATGTCTGTAATGAGCGTAAGAACATGCATATCCTGTTCATATGCCAAGTATTCTGCGGTAGTTAATGCAAGCCTTGGAGTAATTATACGTTCTACTGACGGGTCATCTGCAAGGTTCAAGAACAATACCGCATTCTCAAGTGCGCCTGTTTTTTCAAAGTCTCTCATGAAAAATGAGGCTTCTTCATGTGTAATACCAACAGCTGCAAATACAACTGCGAACTTTTCTCCAGTTCCAAGTACTTTTGCCTGCCTTGCAATCTGTACTGCTAATTGATTGTGTGGAAGCCCTGCCCCAGAGAAAATTGGGAGCTTTTGTCCTCTTACAAGTGTATTGGTACCATCAATCGTTGATACTCCAGTTTGAATAAACTCGTTTGGTGATTCTCTTGAGTATGGATTAATTGGAAGTCCAGTTATGTCAACTTTTTCTTTTGGAATAATTTTAGGTCCTTTATCCCGTGGCTCACCAAGTCCAGTGAATACACGGCCAAGCATATCAGTACTAAGACCTAATCTCATTGTTTCCCCAAGAAATCTCACTGTTGTCTGTTGCGTGCTTATACCTGTGGTTGGGCCGAAAACCTGCACAACTGCGATATTATGGCCTACATCAAGTACCTGACCTTTTCGTTTCTCTCCATCAGGACTTATGATCTCAACTATTTCATTGTATCCTACTCCACTTACATCTGAAACAAAAAGCAATGGTCCGGCAATTTCAGTTATTGTTCTGTATTCCTTCATGATAATCACCCTCTAGTTAACCCCTCAAAACTATTGTCTATTTCTTTTTGTAATACCTCGAGATCCTTCAATTGAGGCATTTCTTTCATTCTTCCTACCTTTCCTATTACTGCCAGTTCCTGTATCTTTTTGAGCTGAACGCCCAGATCTAATGCCTCATTTGTTTTTTCGCTGAATTTCAGAATTGTTTTAAGCATTTGATACTGTTTATCAAGTTCACATCTTGCATCAACATCACTGAATGCATTTTGTTGTAAAAAGTCTTCTCTAATCATTTTCGTCACAAGCAATATGGCCTGTTCTTTTTCAGGCAGAGCATCAGGACCAACTAACTGAACAACTTCTTGAAGTTCTGCTTCTTTCTGCAAGAGTGCCATTGATGCCTTTACTTGTTTCAAGAAATCTGAAGATACGTTCTCTGTAAACCATTCCTCAAGATTGTCATGATAAAGCGTGTAACTCTTTAACCAGTTAATTGCTGGAAAGTGTCTTCTATAAGCTAATGGCGCATCTAAAGCAAGGAATACCTTTGTAACACGCAGTGTATTTTGAGAAACAGGTTCTGAAAGATCACCGCCAGGAGGAGACACTGCTCCAATAATGCTGACTGATCCGTATCTTTCTTTTGTACCTAAGCATCTTACCCGTCCTGCTCTTTCATAAAATTCTGCCAATCTTCTTGCAAGGTAGGCGGGATAACCCTCTTCACCAGGCATTTCTTCTAATCTGCCGCCAATTTCTCTCATAGCCTCTGCCCATCTGGAGGTACTATCTGCCATTAAAGCCACATCATAGCCCATATCTCTGAAATATTCTGCTATTGTAACTCCTGTGTAAATACTTGCTTCACGTGCAGCTACAGGCATGTTGGATGTGTTTGCTATCAATACAGTTCTTTGCATGAGCGGTTTTCCGGTATTTGGATCTTCCAAGTGTGGAAATTCCTTGAGAACTTCGGTCATCTCGTTTCCTCTTTCTCCACATCCTATATACACGACAATTTGAGTATCAGAATATTTGGCAAGGCTTTGCTGTGTAACCGTTTTACCAGAACCAAAAGGACCTGGAATACATGCTGTCCCACCCTTTGCAATCGGGAAAAACGTATCAACAATTCTCTGCCCAGTAACTAATGGCATATTTGGTGGGAACTTTTCTATCACTGGCCTTGCTTTTCTTACAAACCATCTCTGATAAAGTTTTATTGGATATTTTTTTCCTTCAAATGAAATACTTCCTACGTCTTCTTCTATTGTGTATTTGCCTGATTTAATGTCCTCAATTCTACCTTCCATTGCAGCCAGTATTCTATGTTCTATAAGTTCAGTTTCTTGCACTGTTCCAAGGATATCGCCGATTTTTACCCTATCTCCTTTTTTTACTGTTGCTTTGAACTCCCATTTTTTCTTTTTATCGATTGGGTCTGCCTCTACCCCCCTAGCAATGTAAAATCCACCTGATTTTTCTTCAATTACCTTAAGTGGTCTTTGAATGCCATCATAAATACTTTGAAGTAAACCCGGTCCAAGTTCTACTGAAAGTGGTTGTCCAGTTGATACGGCACTTTCACCTGGCTGAAGACCAGAAGTATCCTCATAAACCTGAATAATTGAGATATTACCGCTAATCTTAATTATCTCACCAAGTAATCTGGCATCACCCACTTTAACGACATCATAAAGTCGTGCATCTGGAAGTTCTGCTTCCACTACAGGACCACTAATTCTTACTATTTTGCCTTTCTTTGCCATCATCATCTCCTCCATTATTTTAAGTCAAAGCCCAAAGCCCGTTTTATCAGATTTTTTATCTCATCCCCTTCAACACTTTTACCTGATTGATCAGGGAGTGGAATTATAACCGGATAAGCTATGCTGCCAAGCTTTTTCTTTAACTTCCAATCTATACTATTGAGCATTTTTTCATTAGTAATTATGATACCGAATTCTTCTTTTTTTAGATATTCTTCAAGTTTTTGCTGATAATGCTGCTCTTCGATCATTTCATAGTTTTCCAGTCCTGCAAGTCTGAAACCCATGACAAGCGGAGCATCGCCAAGCACTATAATTTTTGCCTTCATTTGAAAACCCTCAATATGTTTTTTCGTGGGGTTTTAGATCCCCATCTTAGATAATCATATATCATTTGAAACCCTCATACTACTACAAGCATCTTTCTCACTTCTTCTTCAGGAATTTTGAATTCTTTTGCCTTAGCTATTTTTCTTAGATTGCTCATTTCCTCTTCCTTAAGAAGGAGAAACCCGATCAAAACACCTACAGATAAAATTGATCTATGGAATGCCAAAAGCTTTTGTGCTGCTATAGATTTTTCCAATGCTATTTCAAGATCTACAAGTCCTGGTTCCCCCTCTTTAAATTCTAATTGACGGAATTTAGGTTTTATTAAACTAATAACTGTTGGCAAATCTTTTGCTTCTATTATTTTGTCTATAACGTGATCTGTGATTGTGCCTCCTTTAATGAGTGTTTTTCTTATTCTGAGTTTATCTGCACCATGTTTTTTCAATCTCTCTATTATCATTACATTTTTTGCGTCTATTTCTCTTTTCAACAGATCTCTTATGAAAGATGCCACCTGCCCTCCTGTTTCACTAAGTGCCTTATCCATGAGCATATAGCTATACGCATCAATGATCGTTTCTGTTTGTGTAAATGTATCTAGATTTCTTAACGCATTTTTGAATGTTTCCCACATACCCCTACTAAAGTGCTCTGTACTGGTAGAAAGCATCTTTTCTCCAAGTTTGGTCCTTTTTATTTCTCTCAATATTTCTCTTTCCTCACTTTTCATTATTCTTTTGAAATCTTCTTTGCTTAATCCACCAATAGAAAACAATTGATGCTTTATGTCATCATATCCTTTACCAAGCATTTTTGCATGCATCATAGTTTTCAGATTTAAGAGATCCCATTTAACGAGTAAGGCTTCTAATAGTGGTTTATCATCGTGTGGCACTACAGTGAGTAATTTTTGCACCACATGGGCAAAGTTTGCTGAAGCAGCCATTTCTATTAGATCTGATCCACTATAATTAACTGAGGCATTTGTAAGATCATTTCGATAATTGGTTCGCTGTAGGATCTCTACCATTGCTTCTATACTTCCAACTTTTATCATATCCTCTAAAGTAGCTTGTTTAAGCAAAAGGCCTTTCATGACCTTTACTCTGGCATTAGAGTAACCGTATTTGAGTGCACGGCTTTCAATCCGTAAGGAAATGTCCATTATTTGTCTCCAAACAGCTTATCTGAGATCTGTTTTCTTATCTCATCGCGTCTGCTTTCAAAAAGAGTTTCAAGGGTGAGATCTATTTTTATCTTTCCATCAGCACTTTCTACTGATGCCCCCCCGAGTCCAGTGAGATCTGTCACTATTTTTGTGCCGTTCATTTTGGGCAATGCTGCCTTATCACTTTTCAATACATGTACCCTTGTTCCTTTTCCGAATTCCTTTACGGCTTGTGGGACGGCTCTTTTCAGGAAGTTTTTGTATTCATTTGTTTTCTTTACAGCGTTTAATTCTGTGAAGAACTGTTCGATCACTCCTTTGATTGCATCTTCTCTTGCTTCCGCTAGCACTCGTTTCGCTTCGAGGCGCGCCCAAGCGATACGTTCTTTACGTTGTTCTTCCAAATTCTTTTCTACATTCTCTTCTGCTTCTGACTTCAGTGCTGAAAGCTTTGCTCTTTCTTCATTAAGCATCACCTTTGCATTAGCTTGTGCTGCTTCTATTATCTTCTCTGCTTCAGCTTTGGCCTCGGAGAGAAGAGAACCCTTAAGCTTCTCTATCTCCATTAAAGCACCTTTAATGAGCTGCTGGTGCTGAATTAAGCCATAATAGCACTGCAACAAGGAAGCCGAATACAGCTAGAACTTCCGGAAGTACAATATATATCAAAATATTCTTTTCGAATTCCGGTCTTTCTGCTACTACGCCCATAGCTGCTGAACCCAGGGTACCCTGAGACCATGCCGCTGCTAAGGCGCTTAATCCCATTGCTATACCTGCTCCGATGGCCATTGCACCTTCGGAAGGCAGGAACTGTGTTACTACTGCATCTGCCATATTTTCACCTCATTTTTTTTTCAACGTAAAGGGAGTAAATACCTCCCCACCACCATGAAGGAATTTTGATCTAAACTCAACTATATTAAGTCGTCCTCCCTGCACCAATGATTCAAACATTGCTAAAAATGCGTTTACTACGTGCAATATAAGAAATATTGGTAACAACACAAGGGCAAAAATGCCCTGTTCAGGAAGCGGTATTATGAACTGATTCAAGAGGAATTCGGCAATAACTATCCCAACAATACCAATTGCTGCGATACGGGTATATGATAATATATTACCCAAAAGTCCAGGTAATTCAATTATTCCAATGATCCCCTCGGTCATCCCTAATGCTATTATGGATAATATTAATACTATTATTCCAGCAGTTGTTAATGCTGGTTCAGCTACAACCCCAACTACAGGAAGTATTGCAAGGAGCATACCAACTTCAACGCAAATCCATGCTATTTTTGCTATCGCGTGTTTTTTGTTGTGTTCCCATTCATTAATTGCACCAATAGCAAATCCTATTGCAAGATGGATCATGCCAGTTAAAGCAGTTATGCCTATAAGCGTGAGAATATTACTCATTCTATGAAATCCATGATAAAGTGGTTCAGTCAACACCTCAGTTCCAAACCATGAACCAAGATAATTCAATAGCATAACATGAGACATTCCGCCCCATTCATCAAATAAAATACCAAATAAGAGCGTTACAAATCCTGAATAATACCATATTTTTGAAACATTACACATTATATAGCTTTTTGCAAACTTTTTCATAAGGAACAGGCCAAGAAGAATTGATATTATTCCGTATATGAAATCGCCAACTATCATACCATATATAATTGGTAAACAGATTAGGTAAGGAAGTGTTGGGTCTAATTCAAAATAATTGGGCAATGAATAACTTTTTGTCAGGAATTCAAAAGGTGATGCACCATCTGGGTTATCCAAAACCGTTGGTGGCATCACATTATGTCCATATTTTACATCCTGAAGAGTTGCGGTTTCTTTACTTATTATATTATCTAATTTACTATAATCTTCTTCAGGTATCCATCCTTCTATAACATAAAGACTTCTTGATGCTGCGAATTTTGTAGCTATATCAGCTCTATCTGCTTCGGTTTCAAGGGATTTGATAAGTGAAATTACTTTATCATAATTATCTTGGGATAACGTTTGCATTTCTTTTTTTACTTCATTCACTCGTTTCATTGTAATCCTAAGTTCATCTATTAGCATTGTTCTTGTTTCCTGAGGAGTAGTAATATTATCTGGTAGTTCTATCTCATCAAATGCTGCTTCTGTAAGAAGTGCATCTACAACTGAAACATCTTTTTCTTCATATAATACTAATGTAATAGTAGAACTAGGATCTGAGATAACTCTGCAGTAAGTTTTTGCTGCAGTCATTTTCTTTTGTAATTCTGCTATTTTTGTATTTGGCAATTCTCCAATCTTGAAACTTACTGTTTTCGTATCTAATCTACCAAAATTGACTCCTTTGAAGTGCATTATTTTTTCTACAATAGCTATTTGTGATTCTAAAGAGCTTTGTTTTTCAGAGAGCTGCGTTGCTTCTTTATTCAATTCTTTAAGGCGTTTTCCAATATAAAATTCTTTTGCTTCTTTTAGAGCAACTTCTCCTGACATGTTTTCTAGTTTTTTACTTGTTTGAGGGCCCATTAAGGTTTGTATCACACGAAGTTCAAGTAGTTGTGCAGATATTTCTTCAAAAGATGAAAGAGGCCTTCCCTCTTCAAGTCCTTTATATACTGTTTTTCTTATATCAACAAGACCAGCTTCATGAAGGTTTTTCAGTAATTTTTCTACCGCCGACTTGAGTACAATCACTCTAACTTTTTTCATTTTTTTTGGTCTTAACATTTACATACTCCTTAAAGAGTGTTAAGAAATTCCTTTACTAATTTTGAAACTTCTTTTTTGTCAAGTTTCTTATGAGTTATTTTTTCTGCTTCGTCTTTAGCTTTTTTTACCGTACTTTGGACTTTTGTTTCTATATCCTTACTTCCATTACGAACCGTTTCGTTTTTGAAAGCTACAAGTTGTTCTTCTGATTTCTCTCTTTCTTCATAGATTTTTTCCTTAGTCTCACGCAATATTCTCTCTGCTCTTTTTTGAGCCTCAGTTATAATACGGTCATATTCCTGTTCAGCATCTCGTATTTCCTCAATCGTCTTCATAAACTCTGGGTTTTCAGAGTTGTCAATCATAGTAATCATCCCAAAACAAGTTAGTAGATTATAAAAAAGAAATCTTTAAAAAGAGGTGTGAGGGAATTTTAATTAACGTTTTCTTGAGGATGATACAAATGGGTGCTTACAAATATATAACTCGGACTTTCCAGCAGCAGTACAAGCAGCGGGACGACAGATTGAAATCGAAAATAATTTCGTGGAGAAAAGAACCAGCCATCGTAAAAATTGAAAGACCAACTAACATTGCACGGGCCAGAACTTTGGGCTATAAAGCAAAGCAAGGCTATATTGTAGTAAGAACTCGTGTAGAAAAAGGCAGACGTACCAGAAGAAGGCCAAGGGGAGGAAGAAAACACAAAAACTATTATTTCCGTACTCAACCTCAACTTTCCCATCAAGCAATAGCAGAGCAAAGGGTAAACCGCATCCACAACAATATGGAAGTTCTTAATTCCTATTGGGTTGGTGATGATGGTAATTATATCTACTTCGAAATTATCCTTGTAGATCCAGCCAAACCTTCTGTTAATATCAGCTCAGCGATAAGACAGGGTAAAACATTTAGAGGACTCACGTCTTCAGGCAATTCAAGAACCCCAAGCAAGAAAAAAACACTTAATAAAAAACGCAGAATGAAGCAGAAGGAAACAAAGGTTTACAAACGCAAAGAGCATTTTAAAAGAAAGGAAAAGAAACCAAAATCAAGCAGAACGCTTGGTTCTAAAGCAAGAAGGGCTGCGAAGAGAAAAAAATCAGTCAAAAAAGAATAATCTATTTTTCAATTTTTTTCCCTATTTTCCATAAGAGATCGAAGTAGTGTTTGTAGCTATCAGAAATTTCCTTATTCTTAATTAAAATTGAAAGTTTTTGTTTTTCTGTTACCACCATAATTGCTATGTGGTCTTTGAATATATGTATGAATCCAGGTGTTTGGATGCCTTTAGGAAGATATTTTTGTTTAGCATGTGGCCTTTTCTCTCTCTTCTTTCCAAACCACGTATCATAATCATAGAGAATCATTGCCTTGATCTCTTTTCTAGAAATTCTTGTGTGAAACTGTTTGAAATATGCGTGCAGAAGTTTGCTTGCTAAAAGGGGATATCCGATGGTGTACATCAGTTCCCCTTTCTTTGTAATATCAAGAGAAAAATCATAAACTGTTTTGATACCTCTTACCCCTTCAAGCACTTCAACATGGTATTCAGTAGGTTCTCTAAGAAATTCTTGTTCCAAAGATGGTAAGTTGACTTCTAAATCTTGTTTTAATTTTTCCATTTCTTGCTCTTTAATATCTAACAAATGCCTTAGTGCAAGGGGTCTATTAGCCTTAAATCTTTTCACACCACCATGTGCAAAATATCCAACCAATCCTTTTTCTGTTAAGCTACTTAGTATTTGATATATCTTAGATGAAGGAACTCCTGATTTTTTCACTAAAGGTCCAGTAGTTGTTTGCCCTAATTCTAAAAGTGCTAAATAAACCTGAATTTCTTTATTATTCAGACCAAGTTTCTTCAATATCTCCTTAACCATACTACTACCAATTAGGAGTAGTAAATCAATATATTTTAAAATGGAGAATACTTTTCATGGCGTTTCATCATTTCATTGGAAATGGCCTGAATAGGTCAGAAAAAATACAACTTTGGGTGGTAAATACACTTCTAAATTCTGGTATACCTAATGAAAAACGTGAAAGTTCAATTCAATGGGAGCTTAAACACACTTCAGGAGTAATCCAATTAGCTAGATTACTTGCACAAAAACGCAATGTGAACGAAGAACTTGCAATAATTGCAGCCGCATTACACGATGCACACCTCATAACTAATGGAAATTATGCTGAACATGCCAAAAAAAGTGCAATAATTGCCCGCAATCTACTCGAATCTAGCCAAAATTTTTCTAAGGATGAAATAGATGAAATCTGTGAGGCCATCACAAAACACAGCGAGAAACATATATACAGCAGTAATAAATTAGTTGAACTAATCAAAGATGCCGACTGTCTCGATTGTTTTCTTTATACTGGCAATGGTTATGATGAAAAACCGAAAGATGTTTTGAGGCATTATTACAAGAGGATTATACAAATAAGAAGAGAATTGGGATTACCTGAAGAAAAATGCTTCATAAAACGACTAACTGAACTGGGTGAATAATATGAAGATAAAAGATGAACAATGGTTTGAATGGGAGAGACAAGCAACAGTACACCCATTAACAATCTGCATGGAAGCCTGGATGGAACCAACTAAGAACGTATACGGAAGGCCTTGGCCTCCTTGCGTACTCATTTACAAGGGAGATATCATTTCATGGCATCTTAAATGGCCAGATTTACTTGAATATGGTAAATATTTGATTGATAAATTTGTTGAAGCTAATGAAAGGACTAAACTGTTAGCAGAATTAGATTCCCAAGTAAAATATCTGGAAAATCTCTTTGCCGAAATAGACAATCTTACTCTTACTGAACTGCAGAATGCTGATCTTCTTGAAACCTATAAACAAATCTATGATGCATTTGTCAGATGGTTTGTTCCGGGCGCTTTAGTAGAACCAATCGGGCATAAAGGAGAACGTTTGATTCAAGAAGTACTCTCTAGCTCTGGAAAAACTGAAAAGCAACAAAAAGAAATGCTCTGTCTTTTAACAACCACCACAAAAGAATCATTTAGCAAAAGAGAACTAAAAGATCTCCTCGAAATTGCCATTAGAAAGAAGAAAGGAGATGAAATAGACCATTTATTAGAACAGCATATGAAAAAATATTTCTGGTTGCATAACAATTATTTCAGCACAGAAGTTTTAGACACTAAATTCTTTGAAAACGAAGTCAAATTAATATTGAAGAAATATCCTGATCCAGACATACAAATACAGAAACTTGCATCAGAGGCTTCAGTATTAAAATCCAGAAAAGCAGAATTACTAAAAAAATTGAATTCTAGCGAATTTGATGCTAATCTTATTGAATTGCTGGATTTATTTGCATGGTATCAGGATTATCGTAAAGAATATGTAATGCAAATCCTCCATTACCTTGATCAAATCTTAGCAGAGATAGGAAGGAGAAAAAATTATACCTTAAAAGAGATGAAATATACACTTCCGGAAGAAATTCCAAAAATATTTGAGAATAGTTTTGATATTGATCTTGTTAGAGAACGAATGAAACATTATCTATTCTATTTTGATGGAAAAGGCATAGAGCAAGGTGTTGGGCTGTGGAGTCTTGAAAAAGAAAAGGAATTATTAAAATTGTCATCGCACGACGCTGAAATCATTGAGATTAAAGGTATGGTGGCAAGTAAAGGGTATGTGAAAGGCAAAGCCAGGGTTACAATGAGTGCAGAAGAGGCAAAAACCATACAAAAAGGTGAAATTCTAATAACGTCTATGACCAGTCCTGATTTTGTCACTGCAATTAAACGAGCTGCTGCCATCGTGACTAATGAGGGCGGTATATTGTGCCATGCAGCCGTAGTTTCAAGAGAATTTGATATTCCTTGCATTGTTGGCACAAGATTAGCAACTAAAGTTTTCAAAACTGGTGACTTAATCGAGGTAGATGGGGAGCTTGGTGTTATAAGAAGGGTTTTTGAGTAAAAAAGAACATTTATTATAACCAAGTCTACAATATAGTACCATGTTTGATATTATTAGGTGTGAGGCCGAACCATCTAGCTTTGGCTTTGAAAAGTTCTATTCTCATAATGATGTGAGTATTAATAGGGTAAAAGATCTGAAAGAAGCTACTAATTACAAGAATAAGAAGACATTGATTCTTGTAGATGATTATAATTTTGATGAAGGTTCAGTGAAACTGATAGCAGAGAAGAAGAAAGCATGCTTTTTAATTAATTTGCATGATCTAAAAAAGTGCAAAGGAACGTCAAGAGCAATACTGATATCTAAATTACGCACATTCCTAAAACTCTGTGTAAAATATGGGGCTCTCTACACGTTTGCAACTTTTGCTGAGAATAAAATACAGATACGAAAGCCTTCTGAAATTATGCACATTGCAATGATTTTAGGTGTAAACGAAGGCCAGTCAAAATTTGCATTGAAAATGTTACAACATTATGTTTGAACATAGCAAACCTCCTTTTACAATAAATATAAAAACATTCTCCTACATTTTAAATAACTATGAGAAGAGGTAAAGCAGTAGTTTTATTGTTGGCCGGAGGCATAGTACTAGGTGCTGAGGCGCACAATCAGTTTACTAAATTCTCAGATCAACAAATTTGGGAAAGGCAAAGACCCTTGATAGAAAGAGCCATTCGTAATCCTGAGCAAAGACAGTCTAGAATTAATCAACTCAGAAACGGTCTTTTAGAGTTTGGTGGAGGCCTTGAAAATAGTGATAGAGAAATAGTGGCTTCAGGTAAAGAACGTTGTATCTTTGAAACTCGTTTTGCAGCTTTAACCGAAACAAGAGGCAATGAAGAAGCTGCTGAACAACTCATAAGCAACAGAAATTTTGAACCATTTGCTCATTGTGAACCAGAAGCTAGATTTACAAGATCAGCTACTAAATGGTATAGTCTCGCTGGAGCAGCAGCATTTTTCATTGGTTTAGTAGGTTTTGTTAGATCATTCGGTAGGAGAAAGGAGAATCAGTAGCTTTATTCTTTTAGGTCTTCTCCAGTAAGCATTTTGTATGCCTGCAGATATCTTTCAGTTGTTTTTACTATTATATCAGACGGTAAAGAAGGCGGTGGGGGATTCTTATTCCAACTAGTTTCTTCAAGGTAATTTCTTACAAATTGCTTATCTAAGCTTTCTAATATTCCATGATCATATTTTTCTTTTAACCAATAACGAGAAGAATCTGGTGTCAATGCCTCATCTATAAGTATTATTTCTTCTTGTTTTCCAAATTCGAATTTTGTATCCGCGAGTACAAGTCCTGATGCCAAAGCATGTTTTTTAGCATATTTGTAGAGCTCTATACTTTTTTGTTTCACAGTATTATATATCTCTTCACCTACAATTTCTATTGCTTTTTCTTCACTAATATTTTCATCATGACCACTTACTGCTTTTGTAGATGGAGTAAATATTGGTTCTGGGAATTCACCACCATTTTTCAGTCCCTCCGGCAATTCAATGCCACATACAGAACCATTTTTTTGATAATCCTTCCATGCACTTCCTGTAATGTAGCCCCTTACAACACATTCCAAGGGAAGTGGTTCACATCGTTGTACGACCATGCTTCTTCCCAGTAAATATCTAGGGAGATTTTCTGGAATTTCGTCTGTTAGAAAATGATTATCTATTATTTTTTTTGTTTTATTGAACCAAAACTTTGAGAGTTGCGTAAGCACTTCACCTTTTCTTGGAATGCCCTCCTTGAAAACAACGTCAAATGCGCTTAATCTGTCACTAGCCACCATAAGTAGTTTATCGTCAAGTACATAAGTATCCCTTACCTTACCCTTCTTCAAAAGCTCTAAGTCAAGATTAGTTTGAGTAATAGTCTCCATAAAAAGAAATAGTTTGTGATAATTTAAAATTTATCTGTTGGCATCAATAATCTCAAATAATTGTCTCAACATTTCAATATTAAGTACTGGTTTTCCGAATTTTTCTTGATCATCTGCGATTCTAGGGCATGCAGTATTCACAAAACATTCAAATTCCATGTAATTATTGATAGCCATCGGATCGAATTCATTGGCAATCAGAATAAATGATTCAAAACCTCTCTTTTCTAGTTCTTTTTTTGCCCATTCAGCTTGTGTGATATTAAATTGCCCTATTTTGGTACTCACAAGAATTCCAAACTTTTTACATGTTAATGCCTTTGCTATTGCTCCTTTCCTTCTTTTTTTCACTTTTTCAATTTCAGCATTCAATTCTTTCACTGTTTTATCATTAGGATTGAAACCAAAAACCGGTTTTTCAACATCAAGAGCAAGTGGATGAAACATTCCACTCCCAACAAATATGATTGCATCGACGTTATTTTTAACTTTCATTAGAGCTCCAGCATCGCATCCAAGTACTTGACCAATTTCAGTTGCTCGTTCACTTTTTGCAGCAAATACTGTTTTTCCATTTTTTTCAAAAAATGCCTTCATATCTTCAAATTGATGAACATGCTGAACCGTTGTAACCAATCCAATATTCTTGAATTTTTTGATATATGGCAGCACTTTCTTCAATGATCTAATTTCAATATCAATGTAATACGGAACGTAGTCTATAGGAATAGGAACATTCGTTTTTACAAATTTGTTATGTCCAAAATGCACTATTTTATCTGCTTTTATTAATTTGGCTTCTTCAATTGCTAAATCACAGGCACCATAGCAAGGCGAAGCAGAAAGAAATACTTGATGTCCTTCTTCTTCGTATTTTTTTGCAAGTTCAAGGCCTTTTTGTTTCAGCCCCTCTGGAAATTGTAAAAGTATCCTCATTGCTTCACCATTTTTTCCAAGCAATTTCTAGATTTTTGAACGACTCGTCGTTCAATTGTTCTGGAAATTGTAATAGTATTCTCATCATTGCACCTTTTATCTAAATAAAAAACAGCTAATAGAAAGCCTCCTTTCTCCACACAAAACCTTTCTCAATTCACTCTCAAGCCTATCTTTTCTTGTTTCTTTGTTCGATCCTTTACACATACTCAAAAGATTCCTCTTCTGAATCCTTAAAATTCTCCTTGATCTTCCTATCTCTATAAAGTGGGGCGTTTCGAGTCTTCTTGAGCTCTCTAAAGCACGGTTGATAAATGCAAGTTCGAGTTGGTTGATATCAAAATAAGAAGTGGTTACATCAATTGACTTCTTTTGTTTTTTTGATATTTTCATATACAACTATCACATATCTATTATTAATTTTTTTTGATACAGTATCCATTCATGAATAGGTATCTAATAGTGTTATTGGCGCTTAGTTTTCTTTTCTTTGGTTGTTCTGGTCCTGCTGCACCAATAGAGCAAGCTAACGTTACAGTTGAAGAACAACAATCAGTCTCTGCAGAAGAAAATTCTAATGGGGAAGAACTTGAAGTTACTGAAAACAAAGTACTAATTTTGGGCCGTTCTGTTGCATATGGCTGGATGGAATACCTTGGGTTTGAATGGACGTGTGATGACGAAGAGTGTTATACTGGTAGTCCCAGGGGCACTTATGAAGATTATTACTTCATCTATTACGAACTTGATTATCCTCCTGAGATAGCAGATTCAGCAATTGAAGGTGTAGATACATATGGTACTGATGCTGAAGTAATATTCTTCAAGTTCTGTTTTGTGGATTTCACAGCTGATGATGAGACAATTCAATTGAATGAGCAATTAGTTGAGGACGTTTATCAAGGAGTTGTAGTTGAACATAATAAGAAACTTATTGTTGGCAATGCACTCCCAATGGTTGCACAGGATACTGAACCAGCTTTAGTTACTAACCATAGAAATTACAATCAGTGGCTTGACAACTTTGCTGCAACACATGACAACGTCGAAGTATTAGATCTTTATGGCATCCTGTCTGATAGCAATGGAAACCTAAGAAGTGATTATGCACTGGCAACTGATGATTCCCATCTCAACGATGTGGCGTATGCAGAGATTACTTCGCAGTTTATGGATCTGTTGGGGTAAATCTTTCACTCATCTTCGAGTTGAACTGCTCTTTTCTTATCAGAAAGGTTTTCAGTAAGCATTGCAAGCCTATCAAGCATTATTTTCTTCTCTGCACTTTGTACAATTGTTCTTGTTCTTGTTACTGCATCAGGATTAACTGACATGCTAGTTGTGCCAAACTCAACCAATTTTTCTGCGAATTCAGGATACACCGAAGGTGCCTGGCCACAAAGTGAGGTTGTTACCCCGTATTTTTTGCATGTCGTGATTACTTGTTTTAATGCCCTCAAAACAGCTTCATTTCTTTCATCAAAGCCTTTTGCCATAGTTGCATTGTCCCTGTCTATACCAAGAATAAGCTGAGTAAGGTCATTTGTTCCTATGGAAACCCCATCGATACCCTCTTCACAAAACTGATCAATCAAAAATACAGTGCTTGGGACCTCAACCATAATCCAGAGCTTAAAGTCTCTTGTCCTATACAGACCAACCTCATGTAACGCCTGTTTGATTGCCCTCAATTCACCTATTCTTCTTATGAATGGTATCATCAGCCAAAGATTAGGCAAATGATATTCTTCCCTTACTTTTTTGATAGCTTCAAGTTCCATTTTGAAAGCATCTGGTTCATGCAAATACCTAGACGCCCCACGGTAGCCCATCATTGGATTTTCTTCATGTGGTTCGTATTTTTCTCCACCTTCGAGATTTCTATATTCATTAGTTTTGAAATCCGTTGCCCTGTAAACTACTGGCCTTGGATAAAATGCTGCTGCAAATTTTCTCAAATCTCCAGCAAGCCTTTCAATAAATTCTTTTCTTTTTCCTTCTTCAAGCATTTTCCTTGGATGTTGTCCAATATCCGCTATCATAAATTCTGCTCTTAGAAGACCAATTCCATCGCATGGAAGTTTTGATACTTTTTCTGCCTGGTCAACGTCTGCAAGATTTACGTATATCTTTGTCCCAGTAACTGGGGCAGCAGATGCTATTTGTGCAGCTCCTTCAGTCTTTGCAGCTGCTTCAGGTGCAGATACCAGACCTTCGTATACAAGACCGTGGCTTCCATCAACACTTACTTCCATCCCATCTTTCAGTTTTTTTGTGGCCTCACCAGTACCAACAATACATGGAACACCGAGTTCTCTACTTACTATTGCAGCATGGCTTGTCATCCCCCCAGTATCAGTTATTATTGCTGCTGCCTTTTTCATTGCAGGAACAAAATCAGGAGTAGTCATTTCTGTTACAAGTACTTCGCCTTTTTCCATACTTTTGGTTTCTTTTGAAGTTTTGACAATCTTTACTTTTCCCATACCTATTCCAGGCGAAGCGCCGAGACCTTTAAGAATCACTTTTGCTTCACTAACATCTTTTTTTCCTTCCATTTTTTCTTCTCCTCCTTCCTTTAGTGTTGTTATTGGTCGTGATTGCACTATATACAGATTCCCCCTCTCAAATGCATATTCTATATCCTGAGGGTAATTGTAATGATCCTCAATTTTTTTACAAATAGTTGCAAGGTCTTTTATCTCTAAATCACTCAGTTTTTGCTTACCTTGTGCCTCATCTTTTATCTCTGCTTTTCTGTTTTTCCCCTCAATTTTCACTATCATCCAAGTTTGCTTTACTACACTTTTATCAATAATCTTCATTGTGTTTTTATCTATTCTATAAGTGTCAGGAGTTACCTGTCCGCTTACTACTACTTCACCCAAGCCATATGCACCTTCTATAGACATGATATCTGGATCTTGATAAAGTGGATCAACTGTGAAAACTACGCCAGCCTTTTCACTCTGAACCATCATTTGCACAACAGCAGAGAGTCCTACTTTCATATGCTCAAACTTGTTTTCTGTTCTGTAAAATATTGCACGTGGTTCAAAGAGTGATGCCCAACATTCCTTAATTGCTTGTAATACTCCTTCTGTTTTATGTACATTCAGAAAAGTTGATTGCTGCCCTGCAAAACTTGCAGTTGGCAAATCTTCTGCTGTAGCACTACTTCTAACAGCAACATACACCTCTCTTCCAACCATTTCATTGAGTTCTTTATACGCTTTTACAATGTCATCATGAACATCTTTTGGCATATTGCCATCCATTATCAGCTTTTTGATTTTGTCAGACGCTTCTACTAAGGCATCATGATCATTAACATCCAATTCTGAGAGTATAGTATTTATTGGTTCTCTCAAATTGTTTGCTTCAAGATGTTTATAATAAGCACCGCTCGTTGCTACAAAACCATTCGGTATAGGAAACCCATTTTGAAACATTTCCCCAAGATTAGCTCCCTTTCCACCTGCTTCAGCCAAACTTCCCCTACTAAGTTCTTTAAACCACATTATGTTTTTCATATCAAAACCCTCAGTTTGATTTAATTCTAGCTGGGTAATAATGAAAGTTCCCAGCTACGCTTACATATCATATATTCTTTATAAATTTTCTTAGTATTGTATATTGAAATGTCTTCTACTGGCAAATGCATCGGTTACGCCGCCGTTGGCTTTTTAGCTGGCCTGGCCTTTCTCTACGATGGCCTTCAGAGATATCTCAGAGTTCAAAAAATCAACAATACGCCCACTTCTAAGGTTCGCTCAGCTGCTATTGGTCTTGTAGAACTTTATGGAAAGACGAAAGGAGAACTAAACAGTCCTATTTCAAAAAACAAATGCGGCTATTGGAAGCTTGTAGCACAATGGTACAAATCAGGCAAGCATGGCGGTTGGCGCAATTTTTATACTAAATCTTCTACAGAACCATTTTATCTTGAAGATGAAACAGGAAAAATTCTTGTAGATCCAACCAATGCTGTCGTTGAAATACCCCATGATAATCTTTTTCAAGGCTATATCAGTGGAAAAGGTATGTTTGGCATGCCACACAAGCTTATTGATGCACAAATTTTGAATTTTGTCAATAATGCAGATGATAATATAAAATCGAAATTTATGAGGTATAAGGATCGTGATGTTAGAATCTATGAATACTTTATTGCAGAAGAAGATTCAGTTTATGTTCTTGGTACTGCTGAATCCAAAGAAGGGACTAGAAGCGATATAGCACATGAAAATCTCATAATTAGAAAAGGCAAAAATGAAATGTATATAAGCGATTCTCATGAAAAGAAAATAGTCAGTGGTATGATGATGTCAGCATATTGGCGTATTTTCGGAGGGTTTGCCCTTTCTGCAATATGTTTATTGATCTTATTAGGTCTGCTTGGGGTGTGATGTGATGTTTGGACTTGGTATTGGCTTATGCCTTGGATTTGTTTTTGTTGTTGGTTTTATTCTTGCTATTTTCTATTTTGTTTCAGTTTATAACGGATTAGTAGGCCTTAGAAATAATATAGATAAAGCATGGGCAAATATAGACGTTCTTCTCAAACAAAGATCTGATCTAATTCCTAATCTTGTTGAGACTGTGAAAGGCTATATGAAACACGAGAGAGGAACACTTGAAACAGTAACAAAATTAAGGGCACAAATTATGGCACACAACAGTCCTGCTAAAAAAGCAAAGGCTAGTGAAGCATTAACGGGTGCATTAAAATCTATTTTTGCAGTTGCAGAAAACTACCCTGCACTCAAAGCAAGTGAAAATTTTATTGAATTGCAAAAACAAATTACTGCTATAGAAAATCAGATAGCAGACAGAAGAGAATTCTATAATGATTCAGTGCTTCTCTACAATACACGTATCAAAGTGTTACCTGATACTCTATTAGCTTCAGTTCTTGGTTACAAAGAAAAAGAATATTTCAAAGCAACTGAAGAAGAGAAAAAACTAGTAGATGCTAAATTCGAAAAATAACCATCAATTTTTTATCTACTTTTTTATGTAAAAATTAGTTCATACGTAATGAATGTGACGACAAGAAGTTTTAGGGTCTCACAGAGTGAGTTGTCATATGAATTAGGCCATTAGTAACGGCTAGCTGAAACGCTCGGCGAACCTAACGTCTTACACTACCGTTCTATCAAACGGATCTGTTATCCGCGGCATTTGTTTCCTCGTTTTAAGGGTTGCTTCGACCTTAGATGCTTTCAGGTCTTATCAACGCAGCGCGTAGCTGCCCGGCAATGCAAATCACAACCGGTAGACCAGTGGCGCCGGCCCCCCGTTCCTCTCGTACTCAAGGGGCCTTACTCTCAAGAAACAACACTCCTAAAAGATACTACCGTACTGTCTCGCGACGTACTGAACCCAGCTCATGTGGGGTTTTAATGGATGAACAACCCAACCCTTGGTCGCTCCTACACGACCAGGATACCCCAAGCCGACAGCGATGTACCAAACCGCGGGGTCGATACGTACGCGACGTAGTCTTATAGTTAAAAGAAACTCAGACTATCGCCGCAGTGTACTCTCGCCCGCGACGAGCCTGTTACCTCCAGGGTAGCTTGTCTGACAGCTTGAATCCTCAACAACGGGATTTCAAGGTTCGTTAAGCCCGACTTTCGTCTCTGCGTTTCACGCTTTTCGAAACACAGTCAGCCCTGCATTTGTCTTTAACCCTCTATTTCCGATTTCTGACCGGAATGAGCAGAGCATTGGGCGCCCTTGTTTCCTTATCGAGGGCGTACCGCCCCAGCCAAACTATCTACCTGACGATGTCCCCTTGCGGGTAAGCAATATAAAATCTATTAAGTGGTGTAACATTGTCGCCTCCACGTATCCCGGAAGATACGCTTCGAAAGCTCCCACTTACTCTTGGTAATAAATCTCATATCACAACATCAGGCTATAGTAAAGCTCCATGGAGTCTTCGTTTCCCTTTAGGAGTCCCCGGCATCTTCACCGGGCAGTGAGTTCACCAGGTCCCAGATAGGGACAGTGGGAGTGACGTTACGTCATTCATGCAAGCCGCCAATTAAGCGGCGAGGTATTACGCTACCTTAAGAGGGTCAGAGTTACCCCCGCTCTTTACCAGCCCTTCTTCAGATTGAAATCCGCTTTCAGGTACTGGCAGTGAGCAGACGTCAGCCATCATACTCATCCTTTCGGATCTGCGATGACCTGTGTTTTTGGTAAACAGTCGCACTCCCCTTGTTACTGAGACCACAACATTACTCATGCTATGGCGCCCCTTCTTGCAAACTTACAGGGCTATCTTGCCGAGTTCCCTTACCTGGGTTATCCTGTCACACCTTAGCCTTCTAAGCTAGAGCACCTCTCAGTGGAAACTTTTTTGATGAAACTTTTTTCTAAAAAGTTTCCTGTACTGGTTCTAGGTACGAATACAAAGGATCGTTCCACTCTCACTTTTCATGGGTCCCTGGATTCAATGGGATTACCCCTACGGCTTTCATCTGCTTCTCCTCACAATGAGACTCGACAGACCTACTGCCTTCAGACGTCCGAAGACGCCCCACTTATCCAAAAACGTCAGAGAATGGCTTGCATTGCTGCACCTACCTCTGTAGGACCGGAATATTAACCGGTTTCCCTAATTTCGGCTCTTTGGAATTACCGCGAGCCTTAGGATCGCCTAACCCTCAGCTGAAGAACGTGGCTGAGGAAACCTTGCTCTATAAGGTGTCCGGAATTCTCATCCGGATATGCTGCTACTAACACCAGGATATTCATAACAGGCCGCTCCACATGATCTCACGACCATGCTTCTAAGCAACCCGTTCGCCCCCTTAATCACACGCTTTTGGCGCTGGTAAGGTATCGGAAGCTGACTTAGCCCCGTGAATTTTCAGAAACTGCGCTCTCGGTGGGTCCGCTATTACGCGTTGTTTGAAGGATGGCTGCTTCTGAGCCTACCTCCCCACTGTTTTTGAGAGGAGTTTCCTTTACAGATTAACACTTAGTCAGCATTTAGGGCCCTTAACCTTACGTACGGTCGTTCCCGTAAACGATACCAGACTTACTCGGATACCGCCACTGCCTCCATCTACGAAGATATAGTATTCGGAGTTTGAGAAGATGGCGATTCCTTTCGGAACCAATCCACCTAATCAGTGCTCTACCCCTATATCCTTCTCCGGAGACGCTGTGCTGAGACACACTTCAGGGGGAACTCGCTATTGCCGTGTTCGACAGGACTATCACCCCTACACCCAAGTCACCTAAGGGGAATATACCACCACTAGTTGCGGGCCTCCATCAACCGTCAGGTTGACTTCGCCCTGCTCAGGCGTAGATCACAACGGCTTCGGGTCTAAACGGTGTGACTGATCGCCAGTTACGACGACACCCCTCACGTATTGCTACGCTGCGGGTACTTGCTTTCGCTTCGAATCTCATCTCGCCACACCAAATAACTCCCTGGCTCTTGCTTCGAGAAGAAAGACAGAACACTGCTTAACTTATGTCGCTCCTCCAGTCTCCCAAAGTCGCTTCCATAAGCCTACGCTTTCATGCCCTGTCCTGCTGTAACCATCTAGTTTCAGGATCTTTTCACACTCGTCCCCGAGTGCTTTTCAACTTTCGCTCGCGCTACTGCTTCGCTATCGGTCTTGCACCTCATATTTAGATTTGGATGTTGTTACACCCATATTCATGCCCCCTACCCAGAGGACACTACTCTTCATGGATCGCTCCTTTCAACTTCACCTACGAGACTGTTACTCGCTATGGTACCGCTTTCCATCGGACTTCGGCTCATAAAAAGGATGCTCCCCGCCACATCTACCAATATATTACTATACTGGAATTCAGCTTGATCTATTCGGCTTTCACTCGCTGTTACTAACCGAATCTCAATTGATTTCTTTTCCACCCCGTACTAAGATGCTTCATTTCTGGGGGTTCTTACGCATTACTGCGCACCGCCAAACCCTTGGATCAAAGACTGCGTGCGTCTACCCAAGGCGTTTCGCCGCTTGCCGCGTGGCCGTGCGGGCACAAGCCAAGCCATCCACTAAATGGCGTAGTATAAACAGCATATGACATACTCACTACTATATGAACATGCCTAAAATTTCTTGTCGTCACTTCACACGCATGAATTTCCCTCGAAGTGAGGGAGACATATATCTCTGTGTTGCTAAATTCAATGCGTCGTGTATGACGCTCCTTTAGTCAAAATAAGAGCGGATCATATCTATGAATCTTATTATTTATAAAGCTTACGGAGAGATTTGGCATATTACTTCTTAAAGAAAGAAACATATCGCATTTCATGGCAAAAAAATTAACTTCAGCTGAAAAGAAAAAGTATGCCCTACCAACAGATACTGATTTTGAAATTTTAACTAAATGTAAGCAGCTTGAAAGATTGGATTTAACCAGTGAAGACAAATTACTTGTAAAACTTATTAAGACACAATTAGAGGAAAACTGGAGGGGTCATTTACTAAGAAAATTAAATCAACTTTTGAAAAAATACAAAGCGAAAAACTAACTACTACCAAATCCCAATTCCAATCATGTTTAATTATATTTATGATATTAATAGACCGGAAGTGACAAAATGAACGAAAAATTACAAAAAGATGTTAAGGAGTTTCTGGATAAAAAAATTGGAAAAAAATATATTTGCTGCATCTCTTATCAAACTGAAAAACAAGGTCAAAGTGCATCATCTGTATTTGGCAATGTTGATTTCAGCAAAGACCCATTTGATGTCGTAAAAGGCCTTTTAGCCGGTCTGCAAACTGCAAGCAGCGGCTTTGTTCAGAAAGTAAGTGGTGTTACTACAAGCGAAAATAAACCAGAAAAAGAGCATACAAGCTACCACCAATGAAATTAAACTTGCTAAGCATGGTATTGAATTACTATAAAGAGATCAACTCTAAAAAATAAATAATTATATGTTCAATTCTAAGTAACAATTAGAAACGTTAGAATCTTCTTTTTGGTTTGTAGCAATTTCTGCAGTATACTGGTCTACCTTCTTGGGGTTCGAACGGTACTTTGCATTCATTGCCGCATTTTGCGCAGACAGCATCCCACATGGGCCTGTCACTTCCTTCATTCATGTTTTTTTTCACCTATTTTTGTCTGAGCGTTACACTCAAACTAGTACTATTGTAACTATTGTAATTTAAAAATCTATCTATTCTTTTAAAAGTAATATAAAACCATAATTTTCCAAATTAGAAGACAATAAAAATCTTTTCAATAAATATGACCTTATGGATGATCTATTACTATTTGAATCAAGAAGCAGGTTCACTGTTCTTGTAATAGAAGACAATGCGCAATTTGCAGCAAATGCTCTTGAAGCACTTAAAGGACATGATGTAATAGTCGTTGAAACCTTGGATGATGCAGCAGAAGCAATAGGAAAAAATAAAATTGATTTTGTATTGAGCGACGTACATTTCCCTGAAAAAAGTGGAGGAAAACCAGAGGCACAGGTTTCAAAGATGCTTACTTTTGCTTATGAAACTGCTACTCCAGTCTGTTTTGTTACACAAGCAGATCATCACGGCCTTCTTAATACAAATGAGGGGCATGTTTCACTTAGAGCTCTTAATATTGCAGATATTTTACTTACAATGCTAGAAATTTCAAGAGATAATCAGGAAAAACCAGAAGCAGAACTCTTTAGGCAATTAACAGCTTCAGAAACTACAACCATTCGTAGTGATGCAAAAACACCGGCAATATGGGAGATGGCATTCCAGATGGCACAGAATGTAACAATAAAAACAAGATCGATTGGACTTGCAGTAATGAAAGTGCGAGGACTCGGTCTTGATGTCAAGGCAGATAATGGACTACCAAAAGTTGTTCCTCCAGCAAGAATTAGATAAAGCATTTATTCTTTAGGGATGAAAAACCTTCATGAAAGCACTCATATTATTGCTTTTGGCATTAGGTTTAGTGACTTTTGGTTGCTGTTGTGCTATGTCAGATCTAGCAGAAGGAGATTACTCCTATGACGATGAATATTATTATGAATCTGACGCCCCCGTGATCAATGAAATAAGCAACTGAAGGGTACTTATGAGATTACTTATTCTTTTTTTAATTTTATTCAGTTTTGGATGTACATCTAATTTAGAAGATTCAGATATTGGAACCCCTCCAGATCTTGAAAAAATCCGAATTTTAATTTTCCAATATACTAATGAAGAAAGGGTAAATTATGGATTAGGCCCCTTAATTTATGATCCAAATCTAGAAAAGATGGCAAATTGGCAAAGTAAATGCCTGGCAGAAAATGATATTTTTGAGCATGACAGCATTGAATGCGGAACATTAGAACAAAGATTCCAATATTTTCAGATAAATGATTCTGGCGGGGAAAATTTGTTTCTTAATTGGGATGCAGAATACTATTACGATGATAATTGGGATCCAGTAGAATATTCATCAGAAGAAGAAATTGCACATAGTACTGTTGATGGTTGGATGCTTAGCCCTGGCCACAGAGCCAATGTCTTGGATGAATTTTATACACACATGGCCATTGGAATTTATCTTGGGGATGAACATGATATCCTGATTACTCAAAATTTCAAAATTGCTGAGAATTGTGGTTGGAAGAATGAACCCTGTTGCCCTGAAGAAAATGATTATTTTTCATGTTATGATCCGTGGGTTTGTGATTTCGACGTGATGAGGTGCAGATAACTTTTAAACTCTTTTTGAAGAATCAGTTTTATGAGACGACTAATAATAGTTGGTTTGCTTGTGCTTATGGGATTATTGACTTTTGGCTGTTGCTGTGCTGCAACAGATTTCATGTCTTATTAATTTCTTGGCTTGAGATTTACCAATTTATCTCCAAACTCTTCAGAGAGTTCTAAGCTAAATCTATCTATTATTTTTCTTACATCTGATTCAGGAGTAACCTTGAATGTTATGTTAAATGCATGTTTCTTTTCATTAATTCCGAGATAAAATATCTTGGGTTTATATTCGTGGGGAATATCATTAAGGTCAATTGCTATCTTTGATGAGATTGCAGAAATTCTTTCCTTTATCTTTTTTGAGTTTTTTCCTTCTACTTCAACAAAAAGATACATATCACTAACTTCTCCAGTGTCAATTTCAAATTGGCGGTCAAAAAAATGTGAGTTCGGTATTACAACCATTTTTCCTTCCATTGTTGTCAGCAATGTTGATCTCCCATGCACTGTTTCTACAAACCCGGTGTAGCCGTCAATCTTAATCAAATTTCCAACATCTACATAATAATCTCCAAGTTGAAAACCAGCTATAATACTTTTTATTTGGTCGAAACCAGCGGCAAAAAGCAGTACAATGATGAAGAATCCAGTTACCATGACTACAGTGCCTACTTCTGCACTTAGAACATTGATCGAAAGGATAATGGCAAATAAATAGAGTATTATACCCACTGTGCTTTTCAAAAGTCCAATCGACCTGAAGATCCCAGATCTGTCTTTTGCTCTTTTGTGGTGTATATCTATTCCAGTTAATACAACTCTGGCCACTATGTTTGCTATAGCAAATATGACTAGTATTTGCAGTATCTTAAGTGCTTCACCACCTAACAAATTTCTATCAATAAAAAGAATAGCCAATGCACCTGAAAGAAGCACAAAGATGAATGAAACAGAAAAGAACAGCTCTTTCAGCGTTTTTGGAATAAAGAAAAACTTCGATTTGCCAAAAACTGAAAAAAGAGTTTTTAGAAGTGCAGACCACAATATTAACATAACAATAAATGATCCCAAAAATAACCCTGCACCTATTAAAATAGAATCAAAACTCATTTCACTTATAAATTCCATCATAGACATCTACCTCTTATAAAATTTTTCGGGCATTTTTGAGTTCTGAAGACAGTTTATCGGCGTAGTATAACGATATGTGATTAAGCATGTCTTCAGGTATCTCAGCATTTATATCATACCCATTCTTTTTTACCATATCTAATATTTCATCCGAAACTGTTTTTTTACTATCAATCATTTCTTTGAGTAATGGATGTTTCTTTGCCTTTGCAAGTTTTTCAACAAGGGAATATAAGTTGGAGCAATATTTATGCACACCTTCAGATTCAAATCCATGCAATACACTTTGGTGTTCTAAATGTCTGAGAGTTGCATGCGGAGGCACGTAGATCGTATCATCTTCAAGTACAAATGGTTCTTCTATCCCAATATCAGATGGTAAAACATCAAGTTGTCTTTTCTCTATTGCCTTAAGTGCATGGTAAAGAAGTCTAGAGGCTGAAAATATGACAGATGGATTATTCATATCTGGCCCTCTATACTCATATGTCCCTATCTTATTCACCCTTAACGGCCCCCACATAAATTTCAGAGTTGGATAACCGGCAATTTCATTTGTAGGATAATTTTTTTGTTCAAGCAACTTTAGCCATTCTGTTTTTCTTTTTTCTGCCATCACTCGAATGTCTTCAACAGTAAATTCATAGCCAGGAAATGATCCAAATAAAGGCAAGTAATAATGGATGCCACGAAGCACTTTATCTGCTTTTGTGGCTTTCAAATCTCTATATATCAATACTCTGCAATCCTTTGCCCAGTTTATCCCCATCCATATTGGCGTAGATTGACAAAATGTTAATATGGCTGGATCACATGCCCCAAGAAAATTATATTGTTGAATAAAGATGCTTCCAGCCTTTGATCGCCCAATTCTTTTTATCATCTCAGTTTCTTTTCCTACAATTCCTTCAGGTAAACTATAATGAAAATGAAAACCAGAAATGCGCCCTTCTTTTACAACATCTTTTCCTAGAACTGCCTTTTTTCCATCATACCAAACATTAGTATGAAGTTTCGGTATTTCCCTTCCAGGATGACAGCCAAGAGGAAGAAAACGATATCCAATACTTTCCCCTATTTCTACAAGTTCTTCAAGATTTTCAATGAATGCAAGGCCACATTCTCTAATAGTTCTTTTTTCTTTTGCACCTAATTCAATCATACACTGTGAAAGTTCTTTTCTTACATACCGTTCTATTTTTTTTCCTTTTACAGCATTTAAAATATCAGAAGCACCATTGACAAGTTTACCTTCTTCGTTGAGCGTAAACATTTCTATTTCAAGACCATACATAGATTTGCGCTTAAGCATGTAAACTGCAATGGAACATTAATCAATATAAAACTATCAACTATTCTTCCACGACTATCGTCATATCATCAAATCTGGCAGATTTTAATGCCCTAGTTATTGCAATTCTCAGTAATCTTTCGGCTACCACTACAGCATCAGAAAAATGAGTATATAATTGCTCAAGAGCCATATTTGTTCTTGGCACGTTATTGGTAATTCCATCTGTTGTAAGAATTACCTTCCCCCCAAATCTAATGTGATATACAATGTCATTTTTTTCTAATGGACGGGGTTGCCCAACAAAGATAGCCGGGCAGGCATATCCAACTTGCTCTACAATTATGTCTCTACTAAAAACAAACCTTACCAATGGAATACTATCTCCTACCTGGTAAATTTTTCTAGTTTCATCAATTACAATGGCCATAAGCAAGGTTGCACTGCCCATTGATCTCATTAAATTCCTTACTTCTTCACTTATTTCGCATATAGTTGGTTTTGGTTTTGTCAGCAGCTCTATTTTTCTCTGCATCAATTCTCTTAAGGTTAGATAAGTTGCTATAGATGAAAACTGCTGTGAGCCACAACCATCACAAACAGCAAATAGCTTAGTATTGCCTTCCCTATCCATCAGAAACCAGTCCTGATTTGGTGAACGTCTTTTTTTCAGAGTTATTCCATAGCCAATTCCAGGTAAATATTGTCTACTTGTGCTGAGAAATTTTTCAGTACCATGTGCTTCTCTGGCTATGCGATCAAAATCACTTGCATCTCCGATAGCATTGGTTCGAATGAATGATTTAACGGATTGGAGATATGTTCTTCGTGAAGAATCTGCCTGTCGTATCTCACCATCAATTTTTGCTACATCAAGCCAATTTTCACGTGTTCCACTTAAATAATTCTGTTCTATAACAATAGATCGAACCATCTCAAACTGTAGCATATCCACAAAAGCCCCGGTTCTAGTTGTCTTTTGATAAGCATCAAGGAGAAGTTGTCTTCCTCTTTTGAACGGATCTGAATATTTACGAATTTTTTTTGCTCTTTCTATTTCTTTTCTTAAAGTCACGTATAAATTAAACCACTAAAACATTTAAAAAACCACTAATCTCTCATAAAAGGCGGCATAAACATATTTCTTAGTTCTTTGTTTTGTATTTTATTCATAGAACTTCTAAGAAAACCAGTCATCATTGTTGTTTTAGCCATGCTTTTTTCCAAACCACGACTCATAAGATAAAATAATTTTTCCTCATCTAATTGTCTTACTGCAGCAGAATGTGAGCAATCAACATCATTGTTTTTTATTTCCAGTATTGGATTGGCTTCAGCTTTGGCATCTTCATCTAGAAGTAAAATCTGCTGCTCCAAATTTGATTTTGAGCCTCGTCCACTAGTTTCAACTGCAACACGCCCATTGAAAATCGTCTTAGAACTATCTTCTGCAACACCTCTCATAATTATTTCACTTGAAGTATTGTTGGCATAATGCAGTATATCAGAATTGATTGTACTTTCTTCTCTATTGCCAGCGCTGGAAAGGCATATGTGTAATGTATTAGACCCAACACCACGCAATTCAGTAATGGATTCCCCAAATCCGTTTCCTGCCCAAAAAGATGCTGAATTTATTGTGCTTGCTGTTTCCGCCATAATAGTTTGTCGATGGTAAGCAAAGGCACCTTTATGCTTCAAAAAACCAACATTTAATTCTGAATTTTCCTGGGCACGTATCTCAATATCATTCATTGAATCAGAAATAATGGTGATAAACAAACGCAAAGATGCATTCCTTCCGATTACTATAATATTTTTAGAGATTGAATTGTCAGAAATAAGTTCTAATTCTGCTTTTTTACCATCACCAATAAGAAAAAAGTTGCGTTCCCTAACATTTTTTTCTAGATAGTCCGAATACTGATTTGTCGATGCTTTTGGCGTTTCTTTAACTGTTTCATATGGATGTTGCTTCACATTTCTTGACTTAATTTGCAGTGGCTTTACTTCTTCAATATTCATCCGACCGACCTCTCCATCTGCAACTGTATCAGCCTGTTCAGCTCTACTGCATACTCCATAGGAAGTTCTCTTGTAAATGATTCCATAAATCCTAAAATGATCATTGCCAAGGCATCTTTCTCACTTATGCCCCTGCTCATGAGATAGAACAATTTCTCCTTACTAATACTGCCAACCTTAGCTTCATGGCTTACAATTGCATTAGTTTGTTCATCCTTTATTGTTGGATAGGTATCAGAACGGGATTTTTCATCAAGAAGGTAAGCATTACATTGTACAAACGATTTCGAATTCTTTGCTTTTTTCCCTATTTGCACAAGGCCTCTATAGCTTGCCCTTCCCCCATCTTTGCAAACACTCTTTGATACTATCTTGGAATATGTATTTGGTGCCAGGTGAATGGCCTTTGCACCTGTATCCTGAATTTGCCCCTTTCCTGCATAAGCTGCACTTAGTATTTCTGCTCTAGCACCTTTCCCTTTTAGTATAACTGTTGGGTATTTTTGAGTCACTGCGCTGCCCATATTGCCATCGAGCCATTCTACAACTGCATTTTCATATGCTATCGAACGTTTTGTAACTAAATTATATACATTATTAGACCAGTTTTGTATTGTAGTATAACGCACCTTGGAATTCTTTTTAGCAATGATTTCAACAACAGCAGCATGCAAAGATGCAGTTGAAAAAACAGGGGCAGAACAATTATGGACTGCGACTCCCCCTGCAACATAGCTTTCATCTCCTTTTACACTGAAATTATAGACTGGATAATCCACTACTTTTCTTTTTTTAATGTCTTTAATAGGCATATAAAGATAGTTGCCATTAATAAAAAAAAGAGTGGCCCGTTTGTGTTGATTTATGCTATTTTTAACTGGGACATTGATCAATTTTCCAAATGGAATGAGATTCTCCCCACTTAATCCGACAGTATACATTGTTAAGCGGCCCTCCTTTTTTCGATTGCGAATGTTAATGAAGGCCACTATGTTCAAGCGAAGTAGAATATCTCTAATTTGCGTGGCTAATTTTGGTGATGTTGTATTAATTCTGAATACTTCCTTCAATCCGTATTTGTATTTTACATTGAAATAATTCCCATCACCATTAAACATACCATGAACGAGCTCGGCTTGTTTCTTTGGATCCTCAAAAATCATCCAGCTTGGGATGGATTTCTTATCGCATTTCGTTCCGAAATGAGAAAAGACCCTGGCAAGAACAACAGAAGAGACCCTTACACATGTTCCTCTATTACTTTTATGATGTACTTCATAAGATTCTGCATCAAAAACTTTTTTCAATAACATTTTTACTTCTTCTATATATCTCCTCTCATGGGACCCAAAAGAAAAGCTAAGGTAAGAATTTTTAAGTACGGATCCTTCAGAGAGGTAATAACCAACAAGCTTGAAGAATTCTTTTGACAGTGGTAATGTAACTTTAACTTTTTTCTTTCTTACTATTATCTCAAGCCCAACTGATGATTTGTTTTCTATTTTCTTATTGATAGGAAGAAGAAGATAGTCCCTTTTTTTCAAATTTTTGGCCTCTTCCCAAACATGATGCCATGATCTATTTCTTTCATTTTTTCGCGTTCGTTTAACACATAAAAATGGGTGTTCTTCTGTTACTTCAATAATATTTTGAGCATTGCCCCAGACTTTGATTCTATAAAGATTTCCAGAGTAATCCCTTACTTGTGTGTGATAAACTTCAGAATATCTTCCGCTATGTGTCAATACCTTATCTCCAATTTCAATTTTTTCAATAGGTTTGTGATTTGTATTAGTTAGGATGCAAGTACCTTTAGTAAAACAACCTTCAATATAGCTTACAGATGATCCTTCATCTGCAATAATCAATGTGCGTTCAAATTGCCCGAGTTTCTCTGCATTTATCCTAAAATAAGTTTGAAGAGGGATATCCGCATGAACTCCCTCTGGAATATAAACAAATGCGCCACCGCTCCACACGGCAGTATTCAATGCTGCAAACTTGTTATCATTTGCAGGAACAACAGTACCAAAATATTCTTTCAATATGTCTGGGTGTTCTTGTAAAGCCGTATCAGTATCGGTAAATAAGATACCTTTTTTCTCCCATTCTTTTTTCAGGTGGTGATAAACAACTTCACTTTCATATTGTGCAGAACTACCTGCAAGGAATTTTTTTTCTGCTTCAGGTATTCCAAGACGATCAAAAGTAGTTTTTATCTCTTCTGGAACTGCATCCCATGCATCAACTTTTTTATCTGTTGGTTTCAGGTAATAACAAAGATCATTAAATTGTAGTTTTGAAAGATCAGGTCCCCATGTCGGAACTGATTTCATTTCAAATATTTTTAATGCTTCAAGTCTTTTTTTGAGCATCCAGTCTGGCTCTCCCTTTTCCTTTGAAAGGTTTCTGATAATTTCTTCTGAAAGTCCTTTTTCAGAGCGATAGACATAATGCTCAGGAGTATGAAAATCATATTTGCCTTTTTTCAATAAGACACCCAACATAATAGAATAGACCTAACTATTAAAATACATTATAATACAAATAGGATTGCTTATGTTCGAGATAAAAGACCTTTCCGTTAGTGTTGAGAATAAAAGAATAATCCAAGGCTTAAGTCTCAATATTAATGATGGGGAGACTCATGTAATAATGGGTCCAAATGGGGCTGGCAAGAGCACATTAGCAGAGGCACTTTTGGGCCATCCATCACTTCATGTTCAAGGAAAGATAATTTTAGACAAGAAAGATATCTCAAAACTTTCTACAGATGAAAGAGCCAGGGAAGGCCTTTTTCTTGCTTTTCAAAATCCTGAAGAGATTGAGGGCGTTACAGTAAGTAATTTTCTCAGGAAAGCAAAATTTAGAGAAAACAAGGATTTAGATCTAATGATAACTGAGCATGAAGAACTAGAAAAAAATGCAATGAAAATCGGCATGGGAAAAGATTTTGTAAAAAGAGAGCTTAATGTGGGCTTTTCAGGTGGAGAAAAAAAGAGAATGGAGATTCTTCAGGCAATTTCATTAAAACCAAAAGTTTTAGTCATGGATGAAGTTGATTCAGGATTGGACGTAGACGGTCTTAAATTAATTTCAGAAGCACTTGAAAACATGAAAGATGGAAAAAGATGTTTTCTCATTATTACTCATTATCCAAGAATATTAAAACATTTAAAGGCAGAGTATGTCCACATACTTATAAATGGAAAAATAGTGAAAAGCGGCACTGAAGAACTTGCCCATGAAATTGAAGAAAATGGATACACACCATATCTGAAGGGTAAACATGTTTGATGTAGAAAAAATACGTGATGATTTTCCTATTCTTAAAACAAACCTAATCTACCTTGACTCAGCAGCAACTTCTCAAAAACCAGTTCAAGTGATAGATGCAGTTGATGAATTTTACAAGAAACACAACTCTAATGTCGCTCGCGGCTTATATAAATTAGCAGAGGAAGCTACATTACAATATGAAGAAGTAAGAGAAAAAACCCGTAATTTTATCAATGCAAACGATACTAAAGAAATAATTTTTACAAAAAATACCACTGAAGGTGCAAATGTTATAATGCGCGGTTGGGGAGAAAAATTCCTCAATAAAGGAGACAAGATAGTAACGACTATACTTGAGCATCATAGTAATTTTGTTCCATGGCAACAACTTGCAAAAAGAGTGGGGGCAAAATTTGAAGTTATTGATATAGACGATACTGGTCTACTTGACGAAACCGATCTCGAAAAGAAGATAAGAGGAGCAAAATTTGTTGCTGTTTCTGCAGCATCTAATGTTTTGGGTACGCTCCCAAACATACAGAAAATATGCAAATTAAGTCATGAAAATGGTGCCATTTGTGCTGTTGATGGGGCTCAGTACACCCCTTCAATGAAAATGAATGTGAAAAAATTAGATTGTGATTTCCTTAGCTTTTCTGGCCATAAAATGCTTGCTCCTTTTGGTGCCGGTGTTCTTTACGGAAAACAGGAATTACTTGAAGGTATGGATCCATTGCTGTATGGAAGTGAAATGATAAGATCAGTAAGTATTGAGAAATCAGAATGGGCTGAACTCCCCTATAAATTTGAAGCAGGTACACCGACTGTTGATGCGATTGTTGGATTTGGTGCTGCAATTGATTATTTGAATAAAATTGGATTAGAAAAAATTAGAACACACGAAGAATCTCTTATTGCCTATATGTTAAAGAGATTCCAAGAAATAAAAGGTTTGAAAATTATAGGTCCAAGAGATGTGAAAAAAAGAGGTTCGTTAGTTGCATTTACGCTTGAGGGCGTCCACCCTCATGATATTTCTGCTATGCTTGCAGAGGATAACATTTGTATAAGGAGCGGCCATCATTGCGCTATGCCCCTACATACGCGATTAGGCATACCTGCAAGTACTAGGGCAAGCATTTACCTTTATAATAAAAAAGAGGAAATAGACCAACTTGTTGAATCGCTGCAAAGGGTAAAACAGATTTTTGGGTGAAAGTTTGGAGGATATTTATCAAGAATATATCATTGAATTATACAAAAATCCCCTGAATTTTGGGGAGATTAAAGATGCTGATCACAAAGCAGAGGTTTACAATGCTGCATGTGGGGACAGGATAATTCTCTTTCTTAAAGTAAAAAATAAAACAATTGAAGAAGCAAAGTTTACTGGTCAGGGTTGTGCTATAAGTCAGGCAAGCGCATCTCTTTTCACTAAATATCTAAAAGGAAAAAAATTGGAAGATCTTTCCAAAATAGCCAAAAACGACGTACTTTCATTGCTAAAGATAGATTTAAGCAAAAATCCTACAAGAATGCGTTGTGCTTTGCTTCCTTTAGATGCACTGAAAAAAGCACTAAAAACCACCACTTTATAGTTTCCAACACATTTTAAAACATTTTACACCATAATAACTATGGGTGTAATTTTTATGCCAGTTCCTAAATGTAATGAAAGGCAATGGGGAGAGCTATTTAGAAAAATGGTTGATGCAGTTCATCAAAAAGGTAGGGGCGGAACAGTCTATCAAGGAAGCGCTGCACGGATGACTAAAAAGGGCTTAGAACAAATTTTCAGAGTGCAAAAAAGTGGCGGTCCTTTTAGAGATTGGAGAGTATATCCGCCGCTTAAAGAAACAGTAATTAATACAGATCCTGTTTTAGGAGATTTGGAAATACATAAAGATGCACGAGAGTACATTGGAGAACTTCCTCCAAACACTGAATACGTAGTTTCATTCAGAACACAAAGAAATCAAGTAACTGAAATGCATTTGCTGGTTTTAGATCCAAGTAATAGGCCTCTGGCAGTTTCTTCATGGAGTAAAGAAGCAGGATTTACTTTTGAAAAAATTGATGTGTCTGCACTTCATACAATTCAGTAGTTTTTTATTCTTTATCTGATTTTTCTTCACATGGCTAAAATTGATTGGTATAACGAATTTGTGGACTTCAGTTATAAACCCGCTAAAGATGATCTTGTTTGTCTTTTCTATTTCGAACCTGAAGCAGGATTAACAAAAAAAGAAGCAGCTGGAAGAATCGCTTCAGAAAGTTCTACAGGGACTTGGACTACTTTGTATAAATTACCTCCTCGAATGAAAAATCTCCAGGCAATAGCATTTGATTTGGATGGCAATTATCTGAAAGTTGCCTACCCAAGAGATCTCTGGGATAATGGAAATCTCCCACAACTACTCAGTGGCATCGCCGGAAATATATTCGGTATGAAAGCTGTGAAAAATCTTAGATTAATTGATGTTTCTCTCCCTCAAAGCTATATCAAACACTTCAAAGGACCACACCACGGAATTCAAGGCATTAGAAAAATGATGAAAATTCATAAGCGCCCTTTAACAGGTGCAGTACCAAAGCCAAAGATAGGTTTTAGTGCTGCAGAGCATGCAGACATAGCCTTTGAAACCTGGATGGGTGGTTTTGATTTTACAAAGGACGATGAAAATTTAACTTCCACCAAGTTCAATAAATTCGAAGAGAGAGTCAGACTTATGACTAAAATGAGGGATAAAGCAGAAAAACTTACAGGTGAAACCAAATCTGCTTTCATCAACATTACTGGCGAAACTGAACTGATGAAGAAAAGAGCCAAACTTCTCCATTCTTATGGCTGGGAATATGCCATGATTGATGTTGTCGTTGTTGGCACTGCAGCAGTTCACACAATGAGGGATTATCTTTCTGATCTTGATATGGCTATACATGCCCACAGAGCAATGCATGCTTCTTTTGATAGGAACCCCAAGCATGGGATGACAATGCAGTTTTTGGCCAAAATCATGCGCCTTATAGGGGTCACACAAATACATTCTGGAACTGCTGTTGGAAAACTAGTTGGAAGCAAAGAAGAGGTAAAAGCAATTGCAGATACTCTTCGAAAAAATAAGGTTAAAGCAAATAAAAATATTCTACTGCAACAGGACTGGGGAAACATTAAATCTGCTTTCCCTGTTTCTTCTGGAGGGTTGCACCCTGGCCTAGTACCTGATGTAATGAAAATATATGGAACTGAGCTCGTTCTTCTTGTAAGTGGCGGCATCCATGGTCATCCAAAAGGAACAAGGGCGGGGGCAATGGCAACTATGCAAGCAGTAGATGCAACAATGAAAGGAGAGAGTTTGAAAGAATATGCAAAAAAACACGAAGAATTGAGACTTGCTCTTGAAAAATGGGGTTATATGAAACCTAAGTAAGTTCTTCATCTGATAGAACTATTAGAAGGCCAAGATAGCCACACTTTTTGCATTTTATCCTCGGATCGGTAGCACCTACAAGGCTGGCTCCCGATCTTACATAATCTCGTGGTTCTAATGGCTTTTTGCATTTCGGGCATATCTTGATTTCCATAGATTATCTTTGACATATTAGCTTTTAGTAGTTTTTGAGGTAATAAAAATCATGCAAAAAATTTTTCTTAATTCAAAAACTGGCAAGATTTGTTGCCTTTATAACAAATTGAATGCCGATTCCATTGTTATACTTGCCCATGGTTATTTATCAAATAAAAATAGCACAACAAATAAACGACTTGTAGAACTTCTAAATGAAAAAGGCATATCGACTATTGCATTTGACATGTATGGCCATGGGGAAAGCGATGGTGATGTTGAGCATCTTACAATAACAAAGGCTGTCGAGAACCTCCTCACTGTTTATGATTTTGTTAAGTCAGAAGATTACGAAAAAATAGGAGTGGCCGGTTCAAGTTTTACTGGTATTGTTTCTTTGATTGCAGCATCAAAAAGAGAATTTACTGTAGTTTCTCTAAAATGTCCAGTATTTGATTCAAAGAAGCTGTGGGATGATAGATTTGGCAGGACTGGGGTGGAAAAATGGAAAGAAGAAGGATTCATAACCCCATTTGGAAAAAAATGGCACTTTGAAGCATATGAAGATGCTTCAAAATATAATATGGAAAAAATAACCTCTGAAATTAAGGCACCAACACTTGTTGTACATGGCAACAAAGATGTAACAGTTCCACTCTCTCATGCTAAAGGTATTATTTCAGCTCTTTCTAGTGAAAAAAAACTCGTAGTTGTTGAAGGTGCAAATCATTTTTTTGAGGATGAAAAACATTTTAAGGAAATGATTAATGCTTCTTTTGAGTGGTTAATTTTACACGTAAGGAGATGACTAGCTATGTTGGAAACATTAAAAACACCGAGAATACTTGGAGACCAGATCGAAATTTCAAGAAATAGAAGAAGAATTCAACTTGATGTTGGCTTCAAGGGGAATCTTGATGCGTTCATAACGGGGAGAGAGGTAACTGCTAGAGGATTTGCAAGTGCCATGGCTGAGATTGGAGAGAAATGCAGTCTTATTGCTGGCATCGGTGCTGGTAATATTCAATCAACTGATGTCTGGTTGGATATGACTGCCCTTGCAGAAAGAACAGTAGTAAAACTAGCATTTCAGGGTTTTATAGAAGGGGAAGAAGGACCAATAGCAATAACACATGCAGAGTTTCATACAAGTCGTTTAACTAATTATTGGCCAGGTATACCAACACATTTTGATGATGTTCAATTATATCCAATTGCTCAATTGATGTTAGCTGGAGAAATAACTGATCATGAAACGACAGGTTTTTACTATGCTAGCAGAACCACACAAAAAGCAAGTTTTAGAGAAATCATTACTGAAGCAATCAAAAGAATGGAGCCTGGAAAACTTTTTGCTTTGATAGCAGGCAATCTCGAAGGAGTAGAATTCAGGCCATTAAAACCTGAAGGTCCACAACCAGGAAGGCCATTCAAAGCAAATCAAGATCAAGATGCAGATGTGATATGGATAAAAGAAAATGATATATTCAAAGGAGTAATTGTAGCGAGCTTAGACTCAAGTTCATATACAGCAGTACATGCCCATGTAATGACTGGTGATGTTCTTCGTTATGGTGGCCATATAGAACGAGCAAATGTAGCTTCTGGAGCAGAAGTTTTATTACTAAAAGCCCATACGATTATTCAGGCAGACAATCACTAAATCTCGTTCAAAATTTCTCTTCTTCTTTTCTCAGGAATTTTGTTTATGATTTTCTTCTTGTTGGTTTCGTAATGGCCTAGGCCTAATGTATACCCATTGTAGGTCACTATTACATGTTTATTCTTCTTTCCTAAATCCATTTTGATATCCATACCAGCAGCAAAATCTTTTGCTTCCTTATCTTTTAATTTCACAATATTTCTTTTTGCCAAATGACCGAAATTTTGTATAAATGAATTAGTCGGATTAAAACCAAAGTCACAAGCTGCATAGCCTAATTCACCAGTAATTCTACTTTGTCTAATATCTGGATTACCTACTCTAACACCTTTGGTATAAAATAAAGCAATATCATCTGACAATACGAGTTTGAAGTGTTTTTCTAGGTACTTTCTGAAATTGTCTTCCCTATTTTTTATAAAAACCATTATTCTCCCTTCTTTATCTTAGCTATAAAAAATCCTTCACTTTGAAGATGTTGGGGGTATATTCTACAACATTTTTTCAAATAGATTCCACGTTCATGTGGAATGTCAAGATAAATGTCAAGAAGTTTTGCGTTTGGAACATTCGCAAGCAGATTGTTCACTACATCTTCATTTTCTTCTTTTGCATAAGTGCAGGTCGAATATACTAATTCTCCTCCAGGTTTCAAAGCATCATAAGCACTGAAAAGCATTTTTTTCTGAATTCTTGATATGTTATCTGAATTTTCTTTGTTCCATCTTTGCCAGGCACTTTGTCCACTGCCTAATGCAGTGCAAGGAGCATCTAAAAGAACTTTAGTAAAACGTTCCTTCCACCCAAGTGCTTTCCCATCTCTGATTGTAACAATGCAATTTAGTATATTCATACGATTAATTGTGGCATAAAGAGCAGATATTTTGTCTTTTTTAAAGTCATTGCCAACAAGTACACCTTCATTATTCATAAGCATGGCCATATGGGAAAATTTAGATCCAGGAGCGGCAGCAACATCAAGAACAGTATCATTAGGGTGAGGATTGAGAACAAGAGAAACTAAAATAGAAGGAAGGCTTTGAGGGTAGATTAAACCCAAAAAATATTCCCATGTTTTTCCTATTTGAATATCCTCTTCTAGTTCAAACGCAGCTCCATAGTAAGTTGTTACTTTAGATTGCAATTTGCTGGTTTTATAGAATTTTTCCAAGCTTGTTTTAATGGTGTTGACTCTGAAGAATTGTTTTTGATTCTGAAAAGCATTTAGGCATTCTTCAGCATCAGTATATTGTGAAAGCCAATCTTTGTACTCCCTTTCCTCCATAACTCGCTTTAGTTGAATACACAATTAAAAACCTGTTCTTCGTAAGTGAAGTATGAAATTGGAGGAAAATGTAGGATTAATCGACAGGTTTTTCAGATTACTTTTTGGTGTTGCTTTTGTTTTATGGGGTTATTATTTTTTCACTGGGGCCATTTCTTATGTGATTGTAGGCATGGGTCTGATTCTTCTTGTAACGGTTTTAACTGGATTTTGTACGTTTTATGCTATATTAGATATCAATACAAAAGGATGTTATTTCTGTGATATAGTCCCCCCTAAAAAGATAACAAAGATAAAAAAGAAAAAATCAAAGAAAACCAAAGCATGATTACGATGATTGCTTCTACAACAGGTGAAATTGAAAACTACAAAATAGATAAAATTCTTGGTGTTGCCAGAGGGAATACCGTTAGGGCAAAATGGCTTGGAAAAGATATTATAGCCGGTCTTAGACAGCTCGTTGGAGGAGAATTGAAGGAGTATACCGAAATGATGACTGAAGCAAGAGAACAAGCTTACCAACGAATGATGGACCAAGCAAAAGAAATGGGTGCAGATGCCGTTGTTGGCATCAGATTTACAAGTTCTGATGTAACCAGGGCAGCCGCAGAGATTTTAGCCTATGGAACCGCAGTTAAACTCAAAAAGTAACTTTTAAAAAATGTTTAATTGTGATATTGATGTATGCCTAATTGTCACATTATATTTCGTAGAGGGCCACTGATGAGAGGCCATGGAATGCAAGTAAGTCGTTTTGGAGCTAAAAGCTTAGAACCACTAATAGATGAAGCAATGAGAGATGGTATTGGTTTACATATTATTCATGACGCCATTCCAAGTTTTCCGGTCATACCAGACATAAAAATAAAATTTGAAAAGATGGTTAAAAATAGGAAAGTTATGAGAGTATGGAACTCTCAAGATAGAGAATGGAAGTTGCAAACAAAGCGAAAACTAAGTGCTGCTGATCGTGGAGAAGAAACAGAACAATTTAATCCAAGGCAAAGTCCTGAGGCTAGAATAATTTTAGCTGTTAATAGCACAAGACCTTATACAATCACAAATCATTTGGCATTCTATCCATTAGAAGCAGCTGTTGAAAAAACAAGATTTGCAGTGAACATGGTACTTGCACAAGAAAAACTTGAACAAGGAAATGTTAAAGCAGCAGTTGAGCATATAGTAGAAGCATTCAATGCATTGGCAAGCTCTAATCTTCTTGTTGATACTGATTTAGCAAAACAAATAAGAGAACTCAGAAGAGATGTGGTTGTTTTACGGACATTGAATCATGTTTATTTAAGAGATTTGGCTGAATGTAAAATTCCTGTTTTTGCTAATGGCAGATTAATTGATTTTGATGCTCTTATGAAAGAACATGATATCGAGATAACTGCTGATGTTGAACCTCTTGAAATGACTTTTTCTGAACAAGCAATAAACAGCCTTTGTGTAGGGGAGATTGAGCCAGAAACAGTTAGGATGTTGAGCTTACTCGAAATGTTCTTTGTCAACTATATGCATAAATTCGGTTCTTGGCAGGATCCAAAGTCTGTCCAACAAGGAATACTACATGCTCTTGCCCAGTACAATGAAGTACCTGAAAAAGCTCAAGGCCATGCTTAAAAATTCGAATTTTCTAAATTCTTTATGCGTATTTGGGACATTGCTCCATCTAAATTATGTCGTCAGCACCTTCTAGGCGAACACAGGGAACTTCATGCCATTTGGTCTATCTTAATTCATGATAAAAAAGGCTATTCAAAGCATCCTGAAACCAAAAGATGGAAAGGAAAACTTTTGGCTCTCTATTATAGGCACCAAAAACTCGTAAAAGAAATGAAAAAACGAAGATATAATCATAATAGTGATCTTGATTACTCTTTTGCCAAGGGGGGAAGAGTTCAGAATGACTATATTCAGTCGTATACAGAACAGATTAAACGTCTGAAAAGAAAAAAATGCCGGTGTAAAGTATAGCTCTCCGTCTGACGACGAAAAGTATTTGATAAGGTTTATAATTACTATTTAGTAGAGAATCAAGAAAACGAGAGTGAGAAAATGGTTTTTGAAAATGCACAGAAACAGTTAGAAAAAGCGAAGAAACATGTAAAATTAGTTCAAGAAACAGAAGAAATGTTGAAGTATCCTGTAGAGGCATTTACGTTCTCAATTCCTGTGAGGATGGATAATGGTTCTCTGAAAGTTTTTGAAGGCCACAGAGTAAGATATAATGATGCCAGAGGACCAACTAAAGGAGGGATACGATACCATCCTGGAGTGACCCTTGATGAAGTTAAAGCATTAGCATTTTGGATGACCATAAAATGTGCAGTCATAAACATTCCATATGGTGGAGGAAAAGGTGGGATTACAGTTGATCCTCATAAATTATCTAAAGCAGAATTGGAGCGACTCTCCAGAGGCTGGATGAGAAAAGCATATAGAATTGTTGGGCCTGACCGAGATATTCCAGCTCCAGATGTATATACAACAGGACAGATAATGGCCTGGATGATGGATGAATATTCAATTTTAAGAGGAGAATACTGTCCTGGAGTAATAACTGGTAAACCATTGTCACTTGGAGGATCCTTAGGAAGATCATACGCAACTGCCTTGGGAGGATATTATTGCGTAAAAGAAGCCGTACAAAAAATAGAGGTTGGGAAGAAAGTAGTAATCCAAGGGTTTGGTAATGCAGGAGCACACATGGCAAGACTTCTTTCTGGAGACGGATTCAAGGTTATTGCAGTTTCAGATTCAAAAGGCGGAGCTTATTTAGAAGAAGGATTTGATTACGATAAATTAATGCAAGTTAAAGAGAAAGACAAGAGAGTAGATGCGTATCCTGGCTGCAAAAAAATGTCTAATGAAGAGCTTCTTGAAATTGGTTGTGATATTCTTGTACTTGCAGCATTAGAAAACGTCGTCACAAAAGAAAATGCAGATAAGATTAAAGCTAAGATGATTGTAGAACTTGCCAATGGACCAGTAACACCAGAAGCAGACGACATTTTGCATAAAAATGGCAAATTCCTTATCCCAGATATTTTAGCTAATTCAGGTGGCGTTTGTGTATCCTACTTCGAATGGGTCCAAAACAAGCAGGGTTATTACTGGAAAGAAGATGAGGTTAATGCCAAACTTGAAGAAAAAATGATTAAGGAGTTCAATGCCACATTCGACATTCACAATGAGAAAAAAGTAGATATGAGAACAGCTGCTTATGTTTTGGCTTTAGGCAGAATAGACGAAGCAACCAAAGACAAGGCTCTTTATTAATTTTTTTATAATTATTCTTTTGATGGAAATACAAGAACGTTCATTAGATAAGAAATATTTAGTGATAATGATTATTCTGTTGATATTATTATTACTCTCGTTATGGCGTTTATCTAACTATGAGGATTTCTTTTTCCTTGGCCAAACAAAAAATGATGCTTGGGATAATCTGAATACCCAACTTGTAGAAGAGAACTGTTTAGACCAGGCGAAAAGATTTGCTACAGATGAGGGTTATGATGAGCTTTTTGTACTAAATTGTGGTTGTGTTGGGCTAGAAACAAAACTCTTGAAAAGCTTTGATTGTGACGTAAATACTATAGACGTCATAAACCCAGCAAGAAAAGTAATAGTCCATTGTTACAAACTAAAAAATGAATGTACTGTTGCTTCAGAAAAAGGATTTGAAACATATACTTTTGAGGAACTAGAAAGTGTAATTAACGAGTAAACATGGTGCAAAAATGAGATGGAAAGAATTGATCATTGCAATAGTTATTTGTCAACTTGCAGGAATCATAGGTTCATTTTTCACACTTCAATCAATTCCTACGTGGTATACATCACTCGCTAAACCTTCTTTCACACCACCGAATTGGGTTTTTGGCCCGGTTTGGATTACTCTTTATACATTAATGGGGGTATCAGCATTTTGGATCTTTTCGTCCAAGAATAAAAAACAGAAGATGGCACTTTATATTTTTGCTTGCCAGCTCATACTGAATACACTTTGGTCGGTTGTTTTCTTCGGATTGCAATCTTCCTTATACGGGCTTATTATAATTATTCTGCTTTGGCTGTCAATTATTGCTACTATTGTTAAATTTCATGAGATAGATAAAAGAGCTGGGCTCATACTTATCCCGTATCTTTTATGGGTCAGTTTCGCAAGTATATTGAATTTTTGGATTTATATATTAAATTAACATTGGAGAATTAAAATGAAAGATAGAAAAGTCAAAAAACTTCTAGAATTAAAAAAATTGTCAAACGGGATCATAATACCAACAGAGGAAGTCATCATATCAGTTCATGATATAATAATCGAAGATAGAAAATTACTTGGAAAAAATGATCCTATCTCAATTCGTGATCAGGGCTTAATCAAACATTTATGCGACACTCTTATTGATCGGCCCCATAAATATTCAGGAAATGTTAGTGAAGATGCATTATATGTTGCTACAGAAACTTTCTATTTTATAGCATGTGAACATCCTTTTATAGAAGCAAATAAAAGCACGGGATATGTTTGTTCTCTTTTGTTGCTTCATGTCAATCTTTCAAAGGATGAACCAATAAAATCTGGATCCCCATCTCATGAAGCTGAAGAAATAGTAAAACTTGCAGAGGGAGGAAAAGACCCAAAAGAGGTCAGAAAGCTTATTAAGAAGTTTTTACAAAAAGAGATTAGTGGCTGAAATGACAAATGAGACCATCAAAAAAGAAGAAAAGGTTTCCGTTGATCCTAAGGTCATAAAGGAAATTATGAAATCAAAAGAGGCAGTTCTGAAGGAGCTTGCAAAACGTTAGCCACAGCACTAATCATATTCATAAAAGTATTAATACTAAAAGAATATTGGAGAAGTGGAAAAATGGAGATATATTCGACATACATAAGATTATAAAGTCATTTTTAGGAATCCAAATATGAAAGCTATTTTTAGCATCTTCCTTTTCCTAGTATGCCTTCTGGTGCTGACAAACCTTGTCTCGGCTATCACGTGCGCTTCAAAAGCTTACGGCGCTTCATGCACCAAATGCGCCTTTGATTCAAGCGGAAAGATGGACCTGGAATGTTTCGAAGCAGAGCAGGGCAGCGGAATTGCGTGTCTCTTTACCGCATATCCTCTGGAGACCCTATCCTACCAGGCAGGAAACTGCCCGGCGGTGGATGTGTGCAAGGACCGCCTCGAAACCTGCAAGGCCATATATTCAAACGGCAATGATCAGTTCGACTGCTCGACAGGCACCATAAGCAAGTGCTTCCGAAGCGCGGACACCTGCATAGCCTACGCTGTGAAAAACTGCAATGAAGACCCGCCCGGAGAACTTGAGAATGTTGCCCCTGATCCGGCACTTTGTGATAGCTTTTTCTTTATGTTCATTCTGCCATTCTTAGGGGCGATACTCTTCTCTAAAAGATTTTAAGAAATACTAAAAGAATGTTGGAATGGTAAAAAAAATGGATAAAAAAATAGTGAAAATTGCTGGATTTATTTTTGAAAATCATTGTAAGCTTACTGAAAATGAGATAATAAATAATCTCAAAATAACAAAGAATGACTTTGATAAATTCATCATAACTTTTAGTCCAAACTTTGCAACGCATGTTAATCACAAATGGCATCTTACTCCTAGTGGTGTTCAGTTATACTTTAATCTGAAACAACAGAATCAACAGCAATTTTTTAATGCTGTTCTAACAGCTGCTACTGTAGTGCTTGCCATTTTTTCGATCACGCAAACATTAAAGTTGTAAACATCGTTTAAGTAAACCAGAATGACCTTCCACATCGCTACAGTAAACTGAAAATACCCCAAAACATGGTAATTTCAATCTTTTTACCTATTTTACCCGTGTAAGCCCTATTTCACAATCAACATTTCGCAATCCACATCATATCAATAAACCATAGTACAAAAAATGCTAAAATTAAATTTTGTATGGTTTACTTATATGGTTTTAATAATTAGAAATGGTTTACCAATAAGATATATAGTACAAACATAGGCAGCCCACCACTTTTAGGTGGGCTGACCAGTGGTTTGTTTTGAGGAAGTAGAACAATATATTATAACAGTTCTAATATTTAAAGCTTCCGCTTTTCCATTTTTAGTAACAAATTAACTTTACATATTTATTACGAAAAGGTAGCTTTCGCATAATAAATATGGCAAAAGAATGCGAATTGACAAAATTTATCGACGTAAAACAAACTTACAAAAAATAAAATTTAATATTTTAGCAGAAAATTAGGTTCATGAAAATCAGAAAAGCAAAAAAAGATGATATTGGTGCAATTTGCGAACTTGGTTATAAGCTTTTGAAATGCCATTGTCAGTTTAGAAAATATTACACACCAATTTCAAATTCCAAAAAAAGAAAAAAAATCCAGAAAAAATATTTTAGTGATCAATTAAACAAAAGAAACTCACTTTTTCTGGTTTTAGAAGATAATGGAAAGGTTGTCGGATATTCAATTGCAAAGATAGAAAAGGACCCCCCGATTCTAGCTGAGCCAAAAAAAGGAAATTTTGCAGAAATCTATATAGATACTGGCTGCAGAGGTAGAGGTGGAGGAAGGCAACTCTTAAAACAAACTATGAAATGGTTCAAACGACGAAAGATAAAGAGAGTTATAGTCGATTATGATGCTAAAAATCTAGAAGGAGAAAAATTCTATAAAAGAG